>JAZNGW010000025.1:0-18040 GCA_045576655.1 Bacteroidaceae bacterium | reverse complement strand
GTCAGAGACCTTATAATTAGATACCAAGAACTGAATGAAGAAAAAGGAAAACCACTTATTCCGTCGCTATTTGATTTTTGACAAAATGTCACATTAAAAAGGATGTTCTTATTGTTAACAGATTCTTTGGGACAGTAGTGCTACGATGTAACGTCTCTACGGCGTTGCCGTTAATAATCTGTTATTCTGACGGGGCAATGTTTCGTTGTTAGTGGTGTAGAAATCATACAAGGTGTTTGCAGTTTACCGGATGCTAACGACTTCTGTCTTATAGTATGTGCCCTATTTCTGATAGAGTGGAGACGGTGTGGGTGGGTTTCCGTTCATTTTCATTCAGCGGAGTGCCTTTAGGGTTGAAGTATATTTGGTCAATGTCCGACTGCATGGCTCCGATAATGTCGGTGCTATAGTTGTCGCCTATCATTATCACGTCGGCGGCTTCCAGACCAGCGATACCTAATGCGTATTCGAAGAACTTCGGGGATGGTTTGTTTACTCCCGCAGCTTCGCTCAATATTATGCCGTCAAAATAATCCGTCATGCCAACGCGGGCAAGTTTGCGTGATTGCACTTCCGTGAATCCGTTGCTTGCCATGTAGAGCGGGTAACCTTTTCCTTTTAGATAGTCGAGCAAATGGTATGCGCCGTCAATCACGCCAGTCTGTTCCGTGCAACAGTCAAGAAAGCGTTCGCCGATGCTGAGACAAAGTTCTGTAGTCACATCCAACCCCTTGCCCAAGGTTAGGGGGCGTCGGAAACGTTCCAATATGAGATAGTCCCTGGTTATTTTCCCCTGCGCATAAAGCGACCATAGCTCCACGTTTGTGTTCCAGTAGGGGATGGAGAAATCCTCAAAGCTTGGGAAGTGCTTGTCAAGTCCGAATTCGTTGTACATTATTTCAAGGGCAATCTGCGCATTGCCGTGTGTGTCGTAAAGAGTGTCGTCGAAATCAAGTAATATTGCTTTGTACATAATAATTATTATTTATGTGCGTCAGGATAGGGCGAGAGCTGACTGTAAAACTATATGCAAATATACGTATTTGGAAGGGCTTGGCTATTGTTGGTTAGGTGAAAAAGTTTCAAAATACGCATCAATTTCTGTCCGAGTATAGGTTTTAAATTGTTTTTAGTCGCTTCTAAACTTTATAATGCACTGTGTTTTGTACGTAACGCACTGTGTTTTGTATATAACGCACTGCATTATGTACATAACGCACTGCGTTATGGAGTTTGTTGGTATGTCTTGAATCTTATGAACTGCGGATTTGATGATTTATTTGATTGTTTCTTGTAATTAAAGATCTATGTTCTAATGTTAAAATACTGTTAAAAGTAACGGGAGGTGTTGTGCTGGTTGTTTTAATGTGTTAGATTTGTAGTGCAATATTAAACTATTACACAAATATTCATAATTTAATAAAATGAAATATGTTGCAGATTAAAAATGTAACTTTTGGGTATACAAGTAATTATGATGTACTCAAGGATTTTTCGCTTAATTTTGATGAAGGCGGAATTTATGGTTTGCTTGGAAGAAATGGAACGGGAAAATCAACGTTGCTGTACCTGATTACAGGTTTGTTGCATCCACGCAAAGGAGAGGTGTTGTACGATGGTGTTGATACTCGCTTGCGGAACCCGCACGTTCTTGAGGACATGTTTATAGTTCCTGAAGAGTATGATTTGCCGTCAATAAGTTTGGTTGACTACATGACTGCGATACGTAGGTTTTATCCTCGTTTTAGTGAAGACATCTTGAAGCGTTGTCTTGATGGTTTTGGCATGTCTATGGATGTTAATCTTGGCGCGTTGTCTATGGGGCAAAAGAAAAAGGTATATATGTGTGTGGCTCTTGCTGCAAACACCAGGATGTTGCTTATGGATGAGCCGACAAACGGTTTGGATATACCATCCAAATCACAATTCAGGAAGGTTGTTGCTAATGGCATGACTGATGAAAAGACAATCATAATTAGTACTCATCAGGTGAGGGATGTTGAGCTGTTGCTTGACAGGGTGTCTGTCATTGACCAGAACCGTGTTCTGCTTAATGCCTCAATGGCTGAGCTGTCAGAAAAATTACGTTTCATAGACGTTGACCGTAATTCGCTATCTGCTGATATGTTATATTATGAAGATAGTATTCATGGTTATAGCGCTATTGCAAAAAAGACTCCTGATACGGCTGAAACAAACGTTAATCTTGAACTTTTGTTCAATGCGTTAATTGTGGATAATAAATTAATAACCAATATTATTAATAATTAAATTAGAGTATAAATATATGATTAGCATTAATAAATCTCGCTTTTGGAATTACGCCAAGTGGGACATGACAATCAACAAAAGTTTTTATAGGTCTATCGCTATTGTGACCATGTCGCTGGTGTTTATGGTCACCATATTAGGCTTTTTTATCCGCTTGACAGAATGGAACGGTGTTAAGGCGTCAATGCGATATATGAATGCTGCAAATAGCGATTATTATATGTCAGAGATTGAGTATGCGCTCCGTGTTAATGGCACGGCTTTTGTGGCGTTAATAATATGTTTGATAGCAATCATTATTTTTGCAGGGTGTATCAACCATCCTTTGCGCAATAAGCAAGGGCGTATAACTACTCTGACGTTGCCTGCATCCAATGGGGAGAGATATCTATGGCACGTTCTGTTGATGCTTGGCGGAGGTACCCTTCTTTGTTTGGTGTCTTATGCTTTAGCTGACTTGATAAATGCCGGTCTGTCTGTGGTTACGTTTGGTGCGGATGGCACTCATTCTTTAATAGGGGCTATAGCGAATGCCATCGATGGTTTTGCAGCTGAAGTTGTTGTACCTGCTTTTGCGAGTGATGAAAAAGTTTTTTTATTCTTGCTGATGCTGTTCAGCGCTGTTCTTTCTTATCCTTTCCAAGTGACTCTTTTTGCCTTTGGCAATGCTCTTAAATATAAATTTAACATCTTGTTCACAGTGATAGCGATTCAAGTTATAGAGTTCGTTTTGAGCATACTGTTCTTTATAGTTGGTTTGAGCGGGGCTTTCGCGTGGTTTGATAATATTTCGAGCGAAGACTTTTTTGTACTGCTCTTTGTAGGCTTTTCTGTGTTAATCATTGCTCAATTGGCTCTAATGGTTCTGATGTGGCGAAAGTCCTACAAACTCTATTGCAGGGCTCAGGTGACAAACGCTTGGAATAAGTAGCGCAGGTGTGAAACAAAATCTTTGAATTTATGGAGTTTAAAGAAAATAAAGCTATATATTTGCAGATAGCCGATAGGATTTGTGATGAAATTCTTACTGAAAAGTATCGTGATGAAGAGCGTATTCCTTCAGTTAGAGAGTATTCTGCCGAGGTTGAGGTGAACGTTAATACAGTTATGAGGGCGTATGATTATTTGCAGCAGCAAGATGTGATTTTTACAAAACGCGGACTGGGATATTACGTGGCTCATGGCGCACGAACTGTCATAGAAACTATTCGTCGTAAGGAGTTTTTCGATGTGGCATTGTCGGATTTGGTTCGTTCAATGGATACGTTGGGAATCAGTATTGATGAAGTTGTGGAAAAACTTCACGAAATGAAAAAAACATTATCAACAAAATAAAAGTAGAAGTATGAAACAGATTGTAACAATGTCAGTCGCAACAATGTTGTTAGCTGCATCGTGCACAAATGTGAATGTTAATAATGCAAATGATGATTTTCGAGATTCACACAAATGGGGTAAGGTTATTCGTCAAGAGGTTGTAGTAAGTGATTTTACTTCAATAGAACTTTCCGAAGACTTTGATGTGGTATATAGGCAGAGCGATGAACCGAGTGCGTTCATAGAGGGCAATGAGAAGGTTGTTGCATATCATCACATAGAAGTAGCCAATGGTGTTCTTGTAGATCATAAGACAGATGATGCACCAATGAATATGCCTCCTGTGCGTCTTGTGGTTACATCGCCGCATTTGAATTATATAGAAGTAAGTGGTTCTGGCGATATTGATGTTAAGGATAGCATTGCTGCTGATGATTTTAAATTATTGCTTAGCGGATCGGGCGACATAGATATTGAGGGGCTGATTTGCAAATCGGTTGACGCTGTTGTGAGTGGTTCAGGCGACATTAAAATAGACAATGTTTCTTGTCAAGGCGATGCGTTTTTTGAACTGGCTGGCTCTGGAGATCTTAATGTTGATGTGATTTGTGAGAATGTCGATGTTGCTGTTTCCGGTTCGGGTGATGTGGATTTAACTGTGGATTGTGCGCAAATTAATGCTACTGCAACAGGTACTGGAAATATGGAATTGAAGGGTGTCGCAAATATCCTTAATAAGCGTGAAAGTGGCTTGGCCTCTATTGACACGAAGAAGTTGGAGGTTGAGCAGATTAATCTGAGGTAGGCAAGCCGTTTGGCTTCGTGCTGTCGTTCTCATTCAGAACGAATCGTTTGTAGTATGAAACGATGATGGTGGTAAGAGGCAATGCGATAATCAGTCCGATAAAGCCAAATAGTGTTCCCCAAATAGATAATGATAGAAGGATGACTGCGGCATTCAGCCCAGTCATTTTTCCCATTATGTGGGGAACCAAATAGCCGTCTTGAATGATTTGAACAATAGCGAAGACTGCAAGCGTTGCAAGCATTATTAGCCAAAAGTTTTCCCCTGTATCGTGGGCCTTAAGCAATGCGAGAATTATTGTAGGTATGAATCCGACGACTTGTAGGTATGGAACAAGGTTGAGCATTCCGATGAAGAGCCCTAAAGGTATAGCCAGTGGAAGGTCTATGATTACAAAACCAATGGCGAAAAGTATGCCAACAATCAGTGCGATAAGCGATTGTCCTCGGAAATATTTATTCATTCCGTCCTTTACGTCGCGGAATATGTCGATGATGAAATGCCGTCTGCTCTTTGGAATTAGACGAACCATCCCATTACTCATTTTTTCATAGTCTTTAAGGATGAAGAACAAATAGAATATAGAGATGAGCGAACATATAAATCCGATTAGTGCCCCAACTGAACTTGAAACAATGCTGAATAGTTGCGGTATTCGCTCTTCTAACAATGCAGCTATATCTTGATAAGAGAACGAGTCGTATATTTTTTCCAAGTTAATGTTCTTTTTGATGTATTGGCCTATTTCGTATGCGATGGTTCCCTGTTCAGTATGGGTGTTGACGTAGTCGGTGACAATGTCTTTTAGCCTAATGAACTCCTCCATGACAGGCGGGATGATGAGTTTTAGAGATATGGCTATAACGCCCACAATAATGACCAATGTGGTAATGATGCTAATTATTCTATTCTTTAGTCTGCATCTGTATTGGAAGAAGCAAACTACGGGGTAGAGCATGTATGCAATAAGCCAAGCAATGAGAAAGGGGATGAGCACGTTGCTTAATTTGTCTATTAGAAAATAAGCCAGTGAAAGGATGGCTATTGTCATCAATGCTCGGATGAAATTGTCAAAAGTTATTTCTTTTTTCATAGTTGTCAAGTCTGTTTATATTGCTAAAGTACTACATTTTTACAAACTGAGGTGCGTAATGTTTTTAAAAAAATAATAACGTGTGTGAAAATGGGTGCTTTTGCTGACTTTTTTTAGGACAAAAAAATCTTATTACTTATATTTGTGAATCATTTGATGTTCGCGATTGCTAAGAACAATTGTCGGAACAATATTGTTTGGTAATAGAATTTAAATTCAAAAATAACAATGGGTTTATTATATGTGGTGCCAACCCCTGTGGGTAATATGGAAGACATGACGTTTCGTGCCATACGTGTGTTGAAGGAGGCGGATTTGATACTTGCTGAAGATACGCGTACGTCAAGTGTTCTGTTGAGGCATTATGACATAGGCAATGAACTGCGTTCACATCATAAATTCAATGAACATCAGACTGCGCAATCGGTGATTAAGCGTCTGCAGGCAGGTGAAACAGTGGCGTTGATTAGTGATGCTGGTACACCTGGGATAAGCGACCCTGGATTCTTGCTGGTGCGCGAATGTGTGCGTAACGGCATAGAGGTGCAGACTCTTCCAGGAGCCACGGCGTTTGTTCCGGCATTAGTGTCGTCAGGGTTGCCTTGCGACAAGTTCTGCTTTGAGGGATTCCTGCCTCAGAAAAAAGGCCGCCAGCCCCGTCTTGTACAATTGCAGGGCGAAAGTCGTACAATGATTTTTTACGAGTCTCCTCATCGCTTGTTGAAGACGCTTCAGCAGTTCGCGGAGATATTTGGAGAAGAACGCCAGGTTAGTGTCTGCCGTGAAATTTCTAAAATTCACGAAGAGAGTGTTAGAGGCACTTTGGCTGAGGTGGTTGAGCATTTTGTTGCAACAGAACCCCGAGGAGAAATCGTAATAATATTGGCAGGTTCTGATAATGGCGAAAAAACCGTTAAGGAAAAGAATGTATCGAAGAATAAATATAAAAAGACTGAGTAAAACATTTAAAATCATACGATTATGAAAAAGTTATTAGTTGTATTGGCTTGTGCTAGTATTTTGATTTCATGTGGTCCGTCTGAAAGTGAAAGGCTTCAGATGAACGGGCGTATTGATTCGCTTCAAGCGGTTGTAAATCAGCGTGATAGTGAGATTGATGAACTTATGGGGACTTTCAACGAAATTCAAAATGGATTTGAACAGATAAATGCAGCAGAAGGACGTGTAGCCCTTTATGCGGATAATTATGAGAAAAATTCAAAAGACCTTCAGGAGAACATGAAGTTCATACAGCAAACTATGGAGGAGAACCGTAAGAAGATAGAAGAGTTGCAAGCGCGTCTTAAGAGTAGCGGTATCAATGCTGCTAAGTTGCAGGCTGCGGTAGACAAACTTACTTCGCAGATGAAAGCTAAGGATAAGGAAATTGCAGATTTGCGCACGCTTTTGGCAAATAAGGATATACAGATAGCAGAACTTGGCGATTCTCTTACTTCTGTGGTTGTAAAGAGTGAGGAGATTAAGAAGGCGAAGGAAGAAGTAGATCAGATAGCAAGCAAACAGGACGAATTGCTCAATACGGCATGGTATGTCTATGGAACAAAGAAAGAACTTAAGGAGCGCAAAATCCTCGTAGACGGTGATGTACTGAAGGACAGCAGTTTCGATGCGGATTATTTTACAAAAATAGATATTCGCAATACTATCGTTATCCCTCTGAATTCTAAGTCTGCAAAAGTGCTAACCACACATCCAGAGGATTCATATACTCTGATAAAGGGAGCAAACGATGAGTATACACTCCGAATAAAGGATCCTAGCGCATTCTGGAGTGTGTCTAAGTATCTTGTCATAAGAGTGAAATAATATTTACGGTAAGATATGAGATTAATCCTTCTTGTGCTGATGCTGTTTTCTTGTGTTAACCAGTTGTCAGCACAGCGTGAACCCAATTGGGAACCTACCGGAGAATGGCCATTTGTGCACAGGCGTTTTCTGCCAGCGAATGTTTACACTGGATTTTTCTCCTTGAAGAAAACAGTAGTTCCGTGTAACATACATCTGGGTAATCAGACTCTTTGGTACGTTCAGAATGATACTCTGATGGAGGCTAATCCTGGATCCGTAGTGCGGGTGGAGTTTTCTGATTCAACAGTGTATGTACCAGTTACCACTTCGTTAATGGGCAAAGTCGTGCGTGAGGACACTCTTAATGGAAAGTTGGCTCGTGTAATTCAAGTGGTAGAGGTCGATCAGGGCGAAGTAGACCGTAGAGGACGTGCTGCGACAGAGATGACTTCGGGCATGTTGCAGGGTGGCGGAATCCTGTCTTCATTGGCTGCCCGCATAGCTGACGCAAATGCTGGCGAACGTGAGGAAGAGCAACCAATCCCGTTGAAGAACTCTTTCTATTTCCTTTATAATAATGAACTTTTTGAAGTTACTGATAAGAATATTCTCAAACGTATAGACCAGTCGCGCCGTCGTGAATATCGTAATTTTACTCGTTCGGCAGAGATTATATCGGAAAATTTGACTTCAATATTGAAAATCTGGGATACATTCTTTGTTAACTATTGATAAGATACCTCTTGCTTGATATTCGATAATTTCCTAATGTGGTGAAAATTACGTAATTTTGTGCCACATTAGGTTTTTTGTATGACGACTGCACGTCATTTCCTTTCTAATCCCATTCGAATGAATAAATGTCACTCTAAATCCACTCCGAGAGTCATGCTGATATATACTGGTGGAACTATCGGTATGATTCGCAATCCAGAATCAGGTGCTCTTGAAACATTCAATTTTGAGCATTTACGCAAGCATGTGCCAGAGCTGAACCAGTTTGACTACATTATCAACTCCTATCAGTTTGATCCGCCGATTGATTCTTCCGATATGGAACCTCCTCTTTGGGTTAAACTCGTTGATATTATTCATGAGAATTATGAACTATATGATGGTTTTGTGATTCTTCATGGAACCGATACTATGGCTTACACAGCGTCGGCATTGAGTTTTATGCTTGAAAACATTGCAAAGCCGGTAATTCTTACAGGAAGCCAATTGCCAATTGGGGTGTTGAGAACTGACGGAAAGGAAAATCTTATCACATCGGTCGAGTTAGCTGCTGCTCATGATGAGGATGGTATGCCGTTGGTGCCGGAGGTCTGCGTTTTCTTCGGTCAGCATTTATTCCGCGGGAATAGAACTACAAAATCGAGTTCTGAGAATTTTAATGCCTTCTCGTCTTACAATTATCCAGAACTTGCACGTACTGGTATTAACATAAACTATAATTTTACAAGCATACGCAAACCTGATGATAACAAGGCTTTTACTCCTCACACTGAATATGACCCTCGTGTATTGGCCATAACGCTTTTTCCAGGCATACGCAGAGAAACGATTGAACATATATTCAATTCGCCTGACGTGAAGGGTTATATTTTGCGCACTTATGGTTCGGGCAATGCTCCACAGAGGGATTGGCTAATTAACGCCATAAATAGAGCCACAGCAGAAGGAAAGGTTGTTGTCAATATAACTCAATGCCAATGTGGCGGTGTGGAGATGGGACTCTACGAAACTGGCGTGCAACTCAAACAGGCCGGAGTGGTGAGCGGTGGTAGCATGACAATAGAGGCTGCCATAACCAAACTAATGGTTCTGTTTGGGCGTGGTTATACTTCAGATGAGGTCCGTGGGCTTATGGAGTGTTCGCTTGCAGGTGAACGATGATTCTTATACTTTGTTTTCTGATTAAGGAAACTTAATTTTCCGAAAATTCCTGAGATTATTGAGGATTTAAGTTTATTGATAAACTACTTCAGCATGAAAAAGACTTTCTTGTTATTGACTGCATTAGTGTTTTCTGTGTTAGGCGTTAACGCACAGAACTTTGAGAAGATGTGGGCGGAGGTGGAGGCTTGCAAGATGAAGGACTTGCCGCGTTCTGCTATTGACGAGGCTGAGAAGGTGCGCAAGAAGGCTGAGCGCAAAGGCAACTTTGCCTGGAAGACGAGGGCTGAGTTTGAGTTGTTGAATCTGTGGGCTGGAATCAGCACTGACAGTTTGAAGGTGTATGTGGAAAGATTTAATGCTGAATTAAGTGGGGATGAACTACATGCGCAAAATCTTAAAGACTTAAAGACTCAGAATCTGATATGCCATGCTCTGCTTGGTGATGCTTGCAATATGCTCTCACAGAAGTTGAGAGCGAATAAGGACATGAGAGAAGATTATAAGAGAAAGTCTGAGGAGCATTTTGCGCTTTCTCTATCCGATTGGAATGTGCTTGCCGACGCATCGGTTGCTGACTACAAACCTTTGATGAGAACTTTGGGCAGAGAGGAGGATATGCGCCTTTATAGCAACGACATGCTCAATGTGCTGGCGGCATTCAGTTTAAGCCGGCAAGAGCGTTATGTGGGCAGGAAGGCTTATGAACTTTATGATTCGTTGTCGCGGTTCTATGCCGGAAGAGGGAATCGCAACGGTGCGTTGCTCATGAAAATCAATGCGCTAAACAGCAAGAGGTATCTTGACGAATGGGGCGAACGGTTGTCGCGTGACGATTTCAAAGATTCGTTGCTTACGCTGGCAAGGATGAACGCTGATATTGAGGCGGGCGCTGATGCATACGATGTGTTGCTCAGTGCTATACCTGACTATGAGCGAAATGAGAAACTCCGCTTTGTGGAGGAAGCTCTGAGGGTATTCCCAAACTCGGTGTACACACCTGGCTATGAACTTGTCAAGGCGAGGTTGAACCAGAGAGTGGTGGGTGCAAGTATTATAGGCAATACCTATGACCCTGTGAAGGTTGAGGTGAGACATTTCGGTGTGGAGAACTGCCGCATTTCGTTCTATCACCACGGCAGAAAACGCATGGAGGCTGTGAGGGACTTGAAACTGAAGCTGAGTGAAAGAACTGAATCCGATACGGTTGCGTTTGTGCTTACACCAGGCAACTACCGCATGACGGTGGAAAGCGGTGATTTGAAAGATACTGCAAATGTCAGCATAACTTCCATGATGGTTGTGTCGGGAGGCATGCCAGGGGGTAAGAACATAGTCACTGTAGTTGACGGAAATAGCGGACGACCAAAGCAGGGCGTGTGCGTCAGGGCGAGGAAACGCAATTCGAAGACACCTTGGACTACTTCGCTGACAGACGTTTGGGGACAGACGGAAATGGACCAGTCAACAGGCTATGGGATGGAGGCTTTGGCCGATGCAGGGCTTTACGATATTGCTCAGATAAACTATTTGCCGAGATGGGCGAATGTGGAAGAGGGTGACGGAGTGAATGAGGAGTGCCGTCTGTTTACTGACCGTGCAGTGTATCGCCCAGGGCAGACGGTAAATGTGGCATTGCTGGTCTTCAGACGGAATGGCGATGAAACAACCGTGTTGGGCAACAAGGAGGCTGCTCTCTCTCTCCATGACGCCAATGGCAAAGAGATTGACAGAAGAGTTGTGGAGACTAACGAAATGGGCAGTGCGGCGACGGATTTCACATTGCCAAAGGAAGGGCTGCCAGGAGTGTATATGGTCAGAGCTGGTAAGGGTCAAAGCGTAGCGCTCAGGGTAGAGGAATATAGGCGTCCGACGTTTAAGGTGGAGATAGCAACCGCCCAAGAGGGATACGGGCTGGCCGATAGCGTAGGGTTAAGTGGCAGGGTGATGACGTTTTCGGGAGTGCCGTTACAGAACGCCATTGTGAAATATAGGGTGGAATATAGGAACGTGAGTTTCTGGTATCGTTATGCAGCAGGTTGGAATATGGCAGAGAGTGGCGTGTTGACAACAGATGATGACGGAGAGTTCAGATTGAAAGCATATCTTGACCCCGACAAGATGAACCGAAACAGCAGGTTGCTGGAGTATCGCATTACGGCTGACGTGACAAGCGGAGCGGGCGAAACCCAACAGGGCGAGTGCCGTATGGTTGTGTCGGAAAACACTTTCGGGCTGGCCGCCGAAATGCCTTCGGTGATTGTCATGGGGCAGCCTTATGACATCTGTGTCAAGGCAATGAGTCTCGACCAGAAAGAGATTGAAAAGGAATGTGAATATGGCATATACAAGAGAACAGGGAACGGGGAGGCTGTGTGCAAAGGACGAACAAAAGGAAGTGTGACCTTGCCTGATGACCTTACTCCTGGAGATTACCGTATAGAGTTTTTCGCGATGGACTTAGTGAAGGACTTTGCCACAGGTAATGAGAAGATGGACACGGTAAGGACGAGTGCGGAATTTACTTTGTTTGACCCTGAAGAGAGATTTATGGATGTGGCGCATGACTTCATGTATGTCACCAGCGAAGAAATGGATGAGACCCATCCTGTGGATGTGTATTTCATACCGGTGCATAAGGATGTAACGCTCTACTGGACGCTTGTGGCAGGCGACTCTGTTGTGGATAAGGGAGTGAGGCGTGTGGAAGGGGAAATGCAACATTTCCACCTTGACTACAAGAAGGAATATGGCGACGGAGTGGCTCTGACTTTATTCTATGTGAAAGGTTTTGAAGTGCACTCGCTGACTAAGACCGTTACTTTGATTAAACCCGATAAAAACCTGATTCTTAATTGGAAAACATTCAGGGATAAATTGTCCCCTGGGCAGAACGAGACATGGACTTTGAACATAAGGGACAACACGGGGCGTCCTGTGAGTGCGGAACTGCTGGCAACGATGTATGACGCTTCGCTCGACAAGATAACTCCTCATGAATGGAGGTTTGGAATAGATTACGAGAGAAGGGTGTCGCCTGTGCGGATGACATTCTCTAACCTCCCTTTCGCTAACTGTCGATTGGTGGCTGAACTCCCTGCTTTCGATGTCAAGCGAAGATTGTTTGCCAGATTGATAGACATGTCGTCGTTGACATCTGTAAGTTATATGCTGAGGGAAGTGGCTGTTGCAAATGCTCCGATGTTGGCGTCAAAGGCGACAATGAAATTGAGGGGAAGTGAGGTGGCGTCTACGTATGATGCTATAGCTGACGGTGTGATTACGGAAGAAAGCATAGAGTCGGTAGACGAGTATGGCGATTCACGGTCATTACGAAGCAATTTTGCGGAAACGGCATTCTTCTATCCGCACATAACCACAAATAAGAAGGGCGAGGCAAGTATATCGTTTACGCTGCCTGAGAGTATGACTGAGTGGAAGTTTATAGGGTTGGCACATACTGCTGATATGAAGCACGGAATGATTGAAGGCAGGACCGTGGCAAGAAAGGATTTCATGGTGCAACCTAATATGCCGAGGTTTGTGCGTGTGGGCGATAAGGTAACTATTTCCTCAAGCATCGTGAACCGTACAGACTCAAACATATCGGGCGAGGCTGTCATGACTTTGCTTGATGCTGAAACAGAGGATGTTGTTGGTGCGCAAAAGATTGGTTTTAGTGTGGAAGGAGGGCAGACGACAACGGTTGGCTTCGTGTTTGAGGCATCAGATAAGTATCCGTTGCTGATATGCCAAATTGAGACTGACGGACAGAAATTCAGTGACGGTGAACGCAACTATCTTCCTGTTTTGTCGAAGAAGCAATTAATTACGACTACAGTGCCGTTTTTCATTGACGGACAGGAAAACAAGTCGGTAAACATAGGAAAAGTATTCAACAACGGAAGCACGACGGCATCAGACCGCAAGTTGACAATAGACTGTTATGGCAATCCTGCATGGATGGCCGTTGAGGCATTGCGCTCTGTGGCTGTGCCAGAAGCAGATAATGCCATATCTTTGTCGGCCGCGCTATATGCAAACATGGCAGCCAGTCACATCGCAAAGGAGATTCCTGGATTGCCATCAGCATCAGAAGGAAAATCTCCTCTTGCGAAGAATGAGGAACTGAAGAATATCGTCCTACGGGAATCGCCTTGGTTGGATGAGGCGGAAAACGAGACTGAAGGCATAAACAAATTGGCTGACTTGCTGGACAATGATAATATGGAAACCCGTAGGCAAAAGGCTGAAAGCAGACTTGGCAAACTTCAGAATGAGGACGGTTCGTGGAGCTGGTTTGAGGGAATGAAGGGGAGTGTGCATGTCACAGGCATGGTCGTGGAGCATATTGCTGAAGCGGAACGACTGACAGGCAAGGAATGCGGATTACACGACGCTATGCTGAAAGCCACGAAATGGCTTGACGATGAAGAACTCAATAAGTATGAGCGGATGAAAGAGGGGAAGAAATGGGATGGCGCTCCTTCTGAAAGCACGCTGAGATACCTCTATGTTAGTTCGCTTGTGGAGCGCAAGATTGATTCAGCTGTTGTGGCTATGCAACAGGCATATCTTGACAAAGCGGAGCAGATGGTTGGAGGGCTTACAATATACGGACGTGCAAACATTGCTTGCGTGCTGAGCGCGCACGGAAGAAATGCTAAGGCAAAAGAGTTTGTGGAGTCATTGAGGGAATATATTGTCTATAGACCAGAACTTGGAAGATATTATGATACGGATAAGGCTTATTATTCATGGTGCGACTACCGTATGCCGTCACATCTTGCATCGATGAAGGCGATGCGTCTGCAGAGTGATGCTTATCCAGACGCTCAGAACTATATAGACGACATGACCCTGTGGATAGTGCAGCAAAAACGTGCCCAGTCCTGGGACAATCCGATAAACACAATTGGTGCTGTTAACGAACTTCTGACGAATGGAGAAATCCGCACTGGAGGAGTAGAGATGCCCGATTTTGCCATAAATGGCGACAAGCGTGTAGAGATGCGCCCTGATGCCGATAATCTTGGATATGCCAAAACCGTAATTGAGAATGATGCGGAAAACAAACTTGACGGCCTGAGGACTTTGCAAATCAACTCTGAAACTCAGGGACTCAAATGGGGCGCTGTGTATGGACAATGCTTGGAGGATGTGAACAACATAGGCAGGGCTTCAACGGCAGAAATCAGCATTGACAGAACGGTCTGTGTCGAACGTAACGACGGAGGTCTGAGCGTATGGGATGAGATAACGGAGGAAGATAAACTCAATGTCGGTGACAAGGTGCGCATCAGATACACCCTGACTACAGATCGCGATATGGACTTCGTGCAAGTCAAAGCCCCGCATCCTGCTTGTTTTGAACCAACCGAGCAACTATCAGGCTACAAGTGGTTGGGCGCTAATGGGGCATACGTGGCTCAGCATGATGCGTCTTGCGACTTCTTCTTCGACGTGTTGCGCAAGGGAACAATGACCTTCGACCAAGAAATGTATGTTACTCGTGCGGGTACATACACAACGGGCATTGTAACTGCTCAATGTGCATATTCGCCAGAGTTTGTGGCGAGGACAGGAAGCGTTTGGGTTAATGTAGTAGATAGATAAAACAAAAAGCATCTTTTAAAAGATGCTTTTATTGTTAATGTTGTTTTATTGAGTACTCTATTTTTACTAGCCATTTGCTATATCGCTTAGCAATACATTGCAAGTATAGCTTCGTAGAGTTCTTGCTTGCCAGAAGTCTGCTTAGGCTCTCCAACCTTCTTTCCGTACTCGTAAACTTGATCCAGCGTGAGTTTTCCTTCTTCGAAATCTTTTCCGATACCAGAGTCAAACGAGGCGTAGCGTTCAGAAAGCATTTGCTTGTATGGTGACTCTTCGAGGAATTTAGCAGCCGACTCAAGAGCGCGTGCCATTGCGTCCATTCCGCTGATATGGGCAATGAAGATGTCTTCAAGGTCGGTTGAGTTGCGGCGTGTCTTGGCATCGAAGTTTGTTCCTCCTGTGCCGAGGCCTCCGTTTCGGATTATCTGAATCATAGCCTGAACAAGTTCAAACTGGTTAATAGGGAACTGGTCTGTATCCCATCCGTTTTGGTAATCGCCACGGTTAGCATCTATTGAACCAAGCATGCCATTGTCTACCGCAACCGCAAGTTCATGCTCAAAGGTGTGCCCTGCGAGTGTGGCATGGTTGACCTCAATGTTAACCTTGAAATCTTTGTCCAAACCATGAGCCTTAAGGAATCCGATAACGGTTTCAGTATCTACGTCATACTGATGCTTAGTTGGTTCCATTGGTTTTGGTTCAATTAGGAACGTTCCCTTGAATCCTTTTCCGCGTGCATAATCGCGTGCCATGCGAAGCATTGTAGCCATGTGCTCCTTTTCGCGTTTCTGGTCTGTGTTGAGCAGGCTCATGTAACCTTCACGTCCACCCCAGAATACGTAGTTCTCCGCACCGAGCTCGATGCCAGCGTCAATGGCGTTTTTTATTTGTACGATGGCGCGAGCAACGACGTCAAAGTCTGGGTTTGTGGATGCGCCGTTCATGTAGCGTGCGTGTCCGAATACGTTGGCGGTCGACCAAAGTAGCTTTTTGCCTGTTATTGCCATTTTCTCCTTTAAGTATGCGACAATGGCTTTCATGTTTGATTCGTATTCTTCGACAGAATTGCCTTCTGATATGAGGTCAACATCGTGAAAACAATAATAGTCTATGCCGAGTTTTTCCATTATCTCAAATCCTGCATCTACCTTGTTTTTTGCAATCTCAAGTGCGTTTGCGCCAGTGTTCCAAGGGAATTGTTTGGTACCACCTCCAAATTGGTCGCCACCTTCGGCACAGAGAGTGTGCCACCATGCCATGGCAAAACGCAACCAATCTTTCATAGGCTTGCCTAATATGATTTTGTCAGCATTGTAGTAGCGATATGCCATTGGATTCTTGGACTCTTTGCCCTCAAATTGTACTTTCTTGATTTCAGGAAAAAATTCTTTAGTCATAAATATTGAAATTTATTGGTTATTTTTTAATGTTTAATCAAATTCAGGCGTTCCTTCCAAAGTTCGTAAGCATTTGTATAAGCCTGTGACAATGTAGGGTCTGGTGTGGTGGTGGAAATGTGCTGGAGTGTGGCGAATGCTTCAGTGGCGTCTTTGTATATGCCAACTCCTATTCCTGCGCCTTTGGCCGCGCCAACAGAGCCGTCGGTGTCGTATAGGTCGATTGTTGCTCCGGTGATGCAAGCAAGTGCTTCACGGAAGGTGCGGCTGAGGAACATGTTTGCGTGTCCGGCGTGTATGTTGCTGATTTCCATTCCCATATCTTCCATTATCTCAATACCTCGTTTGAATGAGAATACGATGCCTTCTTGTGCGGCCCGTAAAAGATGGGCTTGGGTGTGAATGTTGAAATTTATGCCATGTAAAGAACATCCCACATCCTCGTTTTGCATAATGCGTTCTGCGCCATTTCCGAAAGGGATAATGCTTAGTCCGTTACTTCCCGCAGGTATCTGCTCAATGATATTGTTCATGTCTGAATAGGAGCATCCCGCTGGAGCTACGTTGCGTTTAATCCATGCGTTGAGTATGCCTGTGCCGTTGATGCAAAGCAGTGCGCCCAGGCGAGTGTTGTCCGCCGTATGGTTTACGTGTGCAAAAGTATTAACCCGACTCTTTGTGTCATAATTGATATCTCCTAGTACTCCATACACAACTCCGGATGTACCAGCTGTGGCTGCTATTTCTCCAGGGCTCATGACGTTTAATGAAAGCGCATTGTTAGGTTGGTCGCCAGCTCGGTAGGAGATAGGTGTACCCTTTTCCAAACCTAATTCATTAGCGGCTGATGGGCTTAGTTCTGCTTGGATTGCAAAGGTAGGAACGATGTTAGCAATGAGTGAACTCTCAAATCCAAAGTGTTCCATCACGTCCTTGCTCACCTCGTTATTCTTGAAATCCCAAAACATGCCTTCCGACAAACCAGCGACGGTAGTCTGCATCTCTCCGCTCATTCGCATGGCGATATAGTCGCCAGGAAGCATTATTTTATGTATCTGAGAGTATATATCGGGTTCGTTGTCTTTTATCCATGCCAATTTGGCTGCGGTGAAATTGCCAGGAGAATTTAGCAGATGGTTTAAGCAACGTTCCTTGCCAATGCTATCAAACGCTGCATTTCCATACTGTACAGCTCTACCGTCACACCATATAATGCTTGGGCGTAAGGCTTTTAGATTCTGGTCTACGCATACAAGCCCGTGCATCTGATAACCTATTCCGATGGCCTTAATATCTTTAGGTTTTGCATGAGAGTCTGTCAGGATCTTTTTTGTGGCATATTTTAGGTTTTCCCACCACATTTCAGGATTTTGCTCTGCCCATCCCTTTCTGGCTGATATTATTTCAGCTTCTTTTTCTGGCCAAAAAGCGGATGCAACGCATTTGCCGTTTTCGGAGTCGATAAGAGATGCTTTAATAGAGGAGGTTCCTATATCGTAACCTAATAAGTACATAATTTAAATTAAAATGGATTGATGCTAATTCTTCTGTGAACAAAAGTACATAAAAAACAGTACGATTCATCATATTTTTCTGTTTTTTTAATTAAATGGATACCAATGAAGAACTGTGGGATGAAAAATGAAGATAAATTAGGTCTTGTTTTAAATTTTCTCTTGAAAGTTTTTGTGGGTTTGGATAAAAGTTGTACCTTTGCACTCGCTTTCGGAAATGAAGGGGCGTTTAGCTCAGCTGGTTCAGAGCATCTGCCTTACAAGCAGAGGGTCGGCGGTTCGAATCCGTCAACGCCCACACGGCAATGATACATATGGT
>JAZNGW010000024.1:0-3313 GCA_045576655.1 Bacteroidaceae bacterium | reverse complement strand
CGACTATGTGAACGTCGCAAAGGTGCTGGGGCTGGACGTTTCCCGCATCGTTGTCGAAACCGCAGATAAGGACCTTTCCAAGCGCATCACTTCACTGGCAGCCAGGATCGCCCAAAAGTAATCAGGTTTCCCTGTCCTGATACGCCTGGACTATCCCCATTTTTTGATGAAATCGTGGCGTATTGTTATAGTTATTGATTAATCGACTGTAATTAGGCTTATATTTGCATTTATGTCAGACAGTTTGTGTTTGGGGGTATGTCAGAATGCGTCGAAATGCGGGTAATTCCCCTCCCTCTGCCATGATGTAGCCGGTTTTTGGGGTTGCTTCATCGGTTTTCTGGTGGATTATGCAATATAGGAAAGAGAATGGCTTCCTTTTAGGAAATCCCGTATAATACGGGGTGTCAAAACCAAAAAAAGAAGCCGCCATGAATGATACCACAGCCGCCTACAGATTGCGAGAACAACTTAAGAAATTTTTGGGGATAGTCTTCCCCCATGCTCCAAAAGCGCAAAAAGAGTTTCTGGGACAGATGTTTTTTGGGATTCAGGCCGGGCAGTCCGTCGTTTTGAGCCGCATCGCCCGCGAACTGCAGGAGGACATCCTGCTGAAGAAGACGGAGGAGAGGCTTTCAAGACATCTGCATGCGGACGGTCTGGAGAAGATGGTGCAGGATGCCGTTCTTGCACAGGCCGCCGCAAGGGTCGCTGACGACGACATCATCAGCATCGATCCGTCAGACATCCAAAAGCCGTATGCGCAGGAGGACGGGATGCCGCTTCTCGCCAAAGTATGGGATGGAAGCAAGGGTCGTGTAGGGGACAACCTCGGCTACAACCTGTGCTTCGCCACCGCCACGCAGAGCATGACACGGAGGATCGTGCCGCTGCGCATGTCGGTGTGGTCCACGAAGGAGGACGGCTTCACCAGCGAGAACGACAAGGTGCTTGAGGTCATAAAGTCGCTTGCCGATGCGCTGGGCCGTCGAGGCATATATGTATACGACAGGGGTGGCGACGGAGACTGGCTGTTCAGCTTTTTCATCAAGGAGGGTCTGGACTTCATCGTGCGGCTTGTCGGCAACCGCAGCCTCATCCACTGGAACGCCACGCGTCTGGCGGAGGACATAGCCAGATCGTGTCCTCTGAAATATGCGCAGAACGTGACGTTCAAGAGTCGCGGCAAGGAGGTGTCGGTGCCGGTGGAATACGGTTCGCTCCCCGTGCGCCTTGCGGAGCATCCTGATGTTCCGCTGCATCTTGTGGTCGTCAGGTGGCCGAGAGGCGAGAAGCCCATGATGCTGCTGACTACGCTTGAGGCCGTGCGCTCGCGCAGACGGCTGCGTCAGGTCGTTGAGGGCTACCTCACGCGCTGGCGCATTGAGGAGACGATCCGATTCGTCAAGCAGGCGTATGAGCTTGAGGACGTTCGTCTGCTGAAGTTCTCCCGTTTGAAGTCCTTGCTGGCCATAGTGTCGGGCGTTGCGTATTTCGCCATGTCCTGGCTGGGGCAGCGGGATAGGCTCGGCGTGCTTGCCGATCACATAAAGAGCGTGTCCAGGCGAATGTTCGAAGTTCCTGAGTTCTTCTTCTATGCGATAGCGGACGGTGTGGGGCGTCTGTTCGCCCGCCACGGGAGATGGCATGGCCTAGACGGTCCTGACGAGCCGGAAGAAACATGCCAGATGGAACTGGCGCTATAGCTTTCAGCGCACAAAACGGTCGTATTCAGTCCAGGACAAAGCGGGCGGGCGTTTGCGAGACCTCTCGTCTCGGAGGCGCCTCGCCAGCTCTTTCCCGCGATGGGGCCCAGTTTGTCAAATAGAAAAGACACTCTGCAGATAACTTGGTGCTTTTTGATTTGCCAAATACTGGACACTCAATCTTCGCTTTTCTGTTATGGTTATGCGTTGGTTGGAGGTGCTATTGTGTGTCCCTTCGCGGTGAAGTCCAGCCGTCCCCGAAGGGGTGGCGCGAAGCGCCAAGGCGGGACGAGCCGCGAAGGGAGAAAGGTCCTTCCCTGCGTGTTTGTCGATGGTGTAAGCGTCCTGAATGCGACGTATCTTTCGCAGTCGCTTGCGGACTCTCCTGTAGAGTTCCATCCCGCTTAGCTTTGATCTGTAGGCTTTGAGCGAGTCTTTTTGTTCAGGTGTGAGCACATTGTCGTCAAGCAATCTCTGGTATGGGGTCTTTGGCTTGTCGTACTTGCACTTATAACCCTTGCCGTCGTTGCGCTTCGTCTTTTCGACAAGCATTTTACAGGGGCAGAAGAAGTTCCTGAAGTCCGACCAGTCATCGCATAGTTTTGTAAGTTCATCTTGCAGAATCGGGCAGTCCAGTCTGATTTCCCCGAAAAGCTGCCTTCCTGACGAGCGGTTTTTCTCTTCCACATGGGCGTTGTCGTTGCTGTGTCTCGGTCTTGATCGCCACAGGAATGTCTGCTTCGCTTTGCTTCCAAGGTATGCACTGACATGGTGGTTGAGAATCTCTCCGCCGTTATCGGAATGGAGCGACACGATTTCAAAGGGGAATTTGCCTTCTATGTGTTTGAGGGCTTCCAATGTGGCGTATTGTCCACGGTTCCATGTCGGGCAAAGGACCGTCCATTGCGTTTTTCTGTCTGATGCATCAAGTATCCAGAAGAAGTTGTCCGCGCTATTTCCTCCGCCAAGAGCGAAGGTATCCACCTGCACGTCTCCCGGAGGGACGTTGCAGGCCCTGATGCTTTCGCCGGAGGCGCAAGGCGTGCTGTTTTTCACTTCATTGCGCCCGCCCCGGCCTGAACGCTTGTTCCCTTTGGCCCAACCTGGCTTTATCCTTGTCTCTCCTGAAAGCATCCGTGACATGGTGCGGTCGCTCATGGCAAGAATCTTTTCGCGGATGGAAGGCTCTATGTGTGCAACTTGCGTAGAGTATTCGTCCACCCAGCGTATGGATTCGGCTTTAAAGTACGGCAGGCACGGGCATCCGGATTCGATCCAAACTTTCTTCAGTGCCACGGCAACCTCTTCGCCATAGGTCTTCCCCCGTCCTTTGCGTTCGCGGAACTTTCTGCTGCCTGTCAGCAGTCGATTGGCGTATTTGCGTTCGTACCCTGTTGTTTCGCAGACCTCATCCAGGATTCTGATCCTCTTTTTTCGGTCGGCCGTAGTGTACATCCTGCGTTTGGCGCCGATGTATTCGTTTGTAGCCATTCGGGACATTGTTTTCATTCCTTTATTTTAGCGACAGTGTCCAGTATTTGGCAAACGGGGTGCAAATAGAAACAGCCTGCCTTTGTTGATAGTGTCCGTTATTATGGCAAACTGCG
>JAZNGW010000023.1:0-8337 GCA_045576655.1 Bacteroidaceae bacterium | reverse complement strand
TTCTTATTATCCGCTGTCATTGTATCTTTTTCCTACCTATATATAAAGGTTGACGTTGCTTGTATCTGCCTGCGACGCTATAAAAATAGCGGCGCGGCTGCCTTGTCTTTTTGTTGTCCACAGTCTGTCAAAGAACGAGTTATAACGCCTTCATTTCCGAAAGCGAGTGCAAAGGTACAACCTTTTTCCGAAACAGCAAGGGAAAACGCAAATATTTTTCAAGAAAAACAAAAAAATGCGGGGAAAACAGAGGAAAAGGCGGGAGGGATAACCTTGCGGCGGTGCCGCAAGGCACGGGAAGGGCGGTGCCGCAAGAAACGGGAAGAGCGGTGCCGCAAGGATTATCAAGATTTGCATTCGGCAAACGTCTTATAGTTAACTAAACACTTTAACGAATTACAATCATTCCATTTCATCCAAAAGAGGCGCTCCGTCTAAACGGAACGCCTTACACTCAAACTGAGACGAACAGACACGCCTCTTATTTATAGTCCTTGACTACGGTGGCACGTAGGATACGTACGTCTTCTACTGGACGGTCGTATCTATCTACCTTAACCTTTTGTATGCTGTCAACGACGTTCATGCCTTCGACTATTTCTGCAAAAACGGTGTATTGTGCGTCAAGATGGGGTGAACCGCCATGTTTCTTGTAGTATTCTTTCATTTCTTTTGTAAGTTCTGCTTTTCCTTTCGTGCCCTCGCGCACCCACTTCTCCCCTCTCTCGATCTGTGCATCGGTCAACGGTCCGCAAGTCATTATGGCAAATTGCGAACCACAGGATTCGCGATTTGGATTTGCCTCGTCACCTTCGCGGGCGGCATTGACCATTCCTCTCTTGTGGTATAGTTTTGGGAAACAGATCTCTGCCGGTATACGGAATGGTTCTCCGTTGCCAAGCATCTGTCCTGGACGGGCGTTACGGGAATTCGGGTCGCCTGCCTGAACCACGAAATTGTCTATGACACGATGGAAAAGCAGGCTATCGAAATAGCCGCAACGAGTCAGAACGAGATAAGCATCACGATGTAGAGGTGTCTCATTGAAAAGGGACATGGTAAAGTTGCCCTTAGTTGTCTCGAAAAGTACTTCTGCACGTTGGCTTGTTTTACATGACAACAGAAGCAAAAACAATGCAGACAAAAGCAAATATCGAGCGGAAGTCTTCATATCAAAACAATTTTTATCTGATTTTACTTCAACAGGCGTGCATCCAAGAAGTTTTCGATGCGGGTAAAAAGATGGCGTCGAGTATTACCTCCGTAGATGCTATGATTTCGATTAACATAGAACTGCGATTCAAACTGAATATTTTCCTGCACAAGCCTCTCTGTGAGTTCTGCCATATTTTGGAAATGCACGTTGTCGTCAGCATAACCATGACAAAGAAGAATGTCACCCTTAAGTTTGGAGCAACGATGCAACGGAGACATGTTGTATCCTGTAGGATTTTCATTAGGCGTACGCATATAGCGTTCAGTGTATGCACTGTCATAGAATCGCCAGTCTGTAACAGGAGCCACAGCTACACCGCAACGGAATACCGGACGCCCATCGCTCATAGACATAAGCGTATTGAATCCGCCAAAACTCCATCCCCAAATAGCAATACGGTCTTTGTCGACATAAGGTAAAGAACCAAGGTAGATGGCCGCCTCAACCTGATCTTTTGACTCTTTATCGCCCATTGTCATATAGGTGCACTTTTGAAACTCTGCTCCACGACCTCCTGTACCTCGTCCGTCTACGCAGACAACAATATATCCCTTTTGCGCAAGGCGACGTTCCCAAATCAACGAGCCAAAAAATCCGTTACTGAACGAGTTATGAACTTCCTGGCTACCAGGGCCACTATACTGATACATCAGAACAGGGTATTTCTTCTCTTCCTCAAAATTAGCAGGCTTAACCATCCATCCATTGAGTTTAACACCCTCTCCTGTCGTAAAAGAAAACAGTTCGGCTTTGCCAAGAGCGAGTCCTGACATTGAATTTTTCAGTTCTGAATTATCTTCAAGAACCTTGAGTTCTTTTCCTGCCGCAGAGTAAAGGGCTGAAACATTTGGCGTGTTTATATCAGAATGGACATTAAGGAAATAGCGGCATCCCTTACTGAATGTTGCAGAGTTAAAACCTTTATTCTTTGTCAAAAGAGTTTTCTTTCCATTGGCATCCACTTTATATATATACTGCTCAAGCGGGCTGCCTTCTGTGCTTGAATAATAGAAATTTTGTCCTGAGGCGTCCGTTCCATAATAGCTTGTCACGACATAATCGCCCTTAGTCAGCTGACGT
This sequence comes from Bacteroidaceae bacterium, assembly GCA_045576655.1. Classification (GTDB taxonomy): domain Bacteria; phylum Bacteroidota; class Bacteroidia; order Bacteroidales; family Bacteroidaceae; genus RGIG8745. The sequence goes on along the minus strand of JAZNGW010000023.1, from coordinate 6,041 downwards.
ACCAAAGAACCGCCTATAGTATAGAGGTACATATGCTGATAACCGTCGCGCTCGCTGAGCACAACAAACTTATCGCGAGAGAAATCAATATTGTGATACAACTGCGTATCCACGTAAGTGTCGGATGTCTCACGCAATACGAGTTGGGCCGTAGTAGAACGAGGATTTACCATATAAATGTCCAGTTTGTTCTGATGGCGGTTAAGAGCCAGAACAGCCAGTTTGTCCTTGTCGCCTGTAAACTGGATGCGAGGTATATAGCCGTCTTCATCAAGAGGTATCTGCATCTGGCGAGTCACACGACTCTTGATATCAAATGTATGGACAGAAACCTTTGAGTTTGTTTCACCAGCTTTCGGATATTTATATTCGTAATTGCCCGTATAGAGTGCATACTGACTCATTGCAGGCGACATTCCCTTATACCACGGAAAAGAGAAGGTCTTAACTGCGGTCTCATCAAAACGGATCCATGCAAGCATCTGACTATCGGACGAGAAATCGAACGCGCAATTAAACTCAAACTCTTCCTCATAGACCCAATCAGGCTTGCCATTGATAACTTTATTGAACTCGCCATCTTTTGTCACCTGAGACTCTGCATTATTGTAAAGCATCTTGACGATGAATATGTTATTGTCACGCACGAAACCAACAACATGTCCATCTGGAGAAAACTTCGGGCACTCCTGCGGTCCTCCCTTTGAGAGAGGTTCCATAATCTTATTCTTTACATTATATATATAATAGTCGGCCGTAAACGAACGTCGATAGATCGGAGTGCGGTTCGTCTCGATCAGGATAGTCTTTTCATCCGGCGACATTATATAGTCTGAGAAAGATGAAATCTTCGGACCACGAGCCGTAGCCAAGTCAAATAGGACCTCTACAGTTTCGCCGGTCTTGAACGAGCAACGCAATATTTTTTTTCCGTCGGGACTTATTTGTGAGAAACTCTCGCCATCAGCCAGCGGACGTATGCCCTTGATTCCTTTCTGCGAGTAACGTCCCGCAACAATGTCTTCCAACATTATCTCCTGAGCAGGAGCAATGCAACATGCAAAAATGCAGATTGCAAGTAACAAAATTTTTTTCATATACGTGTGTTTTATTTATTACTTCCTAAATAAAGTCTTCCCTGGTATGCATTGCGCTCTTCCATACGACGACGGACCTTTTCGACAAACTCAAAGTTCTTCAGTCCCCACCCTGGTATTGCCAACAATGAAGATGGCGATTGCGAAACAAAACGCTCCAGCACTATATCCGGACGCAAACGTTCCACATAATCAATAACCAGGTCTACATATTCTTCTGCACTGAAAAGGTGGAAGCCCTCAGGATTAGCAAAATATTCCTCTGCCATACGCGTACCTTTAATCAGTTGCAACTGATGGAGTTTCAACGTCGTAAGCGGCAAACCAGAAAGGACATCTGCACCTTCAAGAATTTCATCACGACTTTCACACGGAAGTCCTAAAATGACATGGCCGCCAGTGATCAAGCCTCTCTCCGAAGTTCTGTTTACAGCATCTACAACGCAAGCGTAGTTGTGTCCACGATTTATCCTTTCAAGGGTTTTATCGTGAACGCTCTCAATGCCATACTCCACTATTACGCACACTTGACGGTTTAGTTCCGACAAATAATCCAACAAGTCATTTGGTACGCAATCCGGCCTAGTGCCTATGACTAACCCAACCACGTCATCAACTCCCAAAGCATCTTCATACTTGCGCTTCAAATCATCCAGCCCTGAATAAGTGTTAGTATATGCCTGAAAGTAAGCCATATACTTCATCTCCGGATACTTGCGCGAGAAGAAACGCTTGCCTTCCTCCAATTGCTGTGACACAGACTTTTCCGTACGGCAGTATTCCGGATTGAACGTTTGGTTGTTACAATAAGTGCAACCTCCCACCCCCACTCTGCCATCACGATTTGGGCAGGTAAAACCTGCATTAATACTGATTTTCTGAACCTTCATTCCGAGCAGGTTCTTCAACCAGGGGCCAAATTCATTATAGCGTTGCATACGGTTTTACTAAACGGGGGTTATCGTTTCATAAACTTCACGCTTCTGGTCTTCGCACCGCATTTCCATGCTACGATATAAACTCCAGAAGACAAATCAGCAACAGAACAATTTTCATCTGCACGGAACGTCTTAACCTTATGCCCTCCTGCAGAATACACATCCACCATAAACGTCAGTTGCTCCGGAGTCTCAGAACCGAAATGCAGCACTTGGGTCTGCGGATTATAAGCAAGAGCGTATTCTTCTGGTTCAACGCCCTCTATCGCGTCAGGAACAGGAAGTTCCTCTCCTCTGACAATATACCACAATCGATTGTTGCTCACAGAATTGCGATTGTCCGTTGTATAACTAAGGACAGACGCGCCGTCAGCAGCGTTTCCTCCACTAAGGTTTGCTGTGTGCTGGGTATATTTGTTTGTCAAATTATAATATCCATTCGTGCCCTGCGGAGTTAGCAACCATAATTGCCGGTCATCAAGGGTGTCTGGTTCAGCTGTAGCAAGCTGAGTTCCGGTATTAACCGTAGGCCCGACTTCGCCCTGAGTAGGGTCAGACAACGCAACATTTCCCATGCGGTTTGTCAGATGATAGTACTCACCATACTTGCGTATCTGCCATTCCTCGCTTTCACGCCCCTCAAGATTACTCCATGTGCAAACCAATCCGCCTGGTTCTACATTCTGATTCACGATGTCAAGCGCATCGTTAGTTCCCGCATTAAGTATGCGATAGTAGTAATTGCCAGGAGCAAACGGCGGTGTTGGCTCTGGCGATTTCTTGTTGGCAAAGGCATCCGACAAGTAATCGCAATGATTAACGATAAAGCTCTTTAAGTCGCGGATATACGCACTGTACGAAGAGTAAAGCACTATTTCGTGATACATCTTTGTGTTTATGCCCCATTTCTTATAGTTCAGCTGCTGCGACTCATCCAGCAGCGTTGCCAAACTATCGATTGTACTAATCATGTAGTCAGTCATGCCCGCCTCCATCAGTTCAGCAAAACGGCGATTGACCAATTTTCCAAACCACGGATCGCCCCACATACGGTTAATCCACTCCTTGGTCTTTCCATACCCCACATCAGTCATCAGTTTATTGACATTGCCCTGAATACGCTGATCGTTGTCGTACGCTATGTCGTAATCCCAAAGAGGTCCCCAATAGAGCAACGAGTCCTGCTGGTTCTTATAGAAATACGTGCTGTAATAACCGTCAATATTAGCACTGACCTCTGTACCGATAAACCAATTTGCCAACGACGTAGAATCGACCCAGCGACGATAGCCTTTCTCAGCATCCAAATAGTCACTGCCATAAAGCACGGCCTCGAAGTCACGCATATAGTTTCGCACGTATGTGTTCTGCTTCGCCTCAATCTCATCTTCGTCAGGGTAATGAATGCGAATAGGCACTTGCGCCTTTGATGTGGTAAAGCAATTACCGTCGGCAAAACCGTCCACTTCAAGCAGATAACCGCCAGTGACATCGCTATATTCGCTCAAAGGATAGTCCTGCTCTACTATATTTACGCGATGCGCCCTGACCTCAACCTGGTCGCTAATCTGATAATTTCCCAGATAAGTTCCGTTCAGATTCAAGTCGACAAACTTGTATGCAGGATTAAACTTCAATCCCATAAACTCGCCCATAGCAGATGTTACGGCATTGCGAATGAGCGTCTTGTCGCCAGCATTGGCGAGCAAAGTCCAGCTCTTAGCCTTGGCATACCCTTTGCCAAGGAACTTCTCCTTACTGTGGAATTTCAATCTGTAAGGCTTTTTGCGAAGTCCCCAAGTGGAATTACCTCTTCCGCGAATCTGCAAGGAATCATAGCGAGTTATCGAATCATTCTCGTCAATATACCACATCGTAGCATATACATAATTCTCCTTGCTCGTTATCGACACCTTATTGAAGGTCTCTATATATACGGCCGGAAGGTTAGTGTAGCGCTTGACATTCACAGTTTGAGCTTTCACACCGCAAAACGCCAACAGCATCACAAGAAACGAAATAAGTCTGTTTTTTACCATAAACACATCTTTAGCTAACGCTATTTAAACAAACACGGCAGAACACCTATTTGTAAAGAATACAAATTTAACTAGTTAGCAAAGATATGGAAATTCTTTGACGTTTCAAGAACTAAATAGCAGAAAAGATGCTGTAAAAAATAATCGGTGCAAATCCATATACCGATAGCCACAAACTATACAAGAAAGCGGTACAAGATTTGCACCATCCCGTTAAAGCATCAATACATATCGTATAAAACACGATCGTCATAATCAGCTGGAAGCAACGTATAAATATGCTTATGCAGTTTACGAACACGTGTTGTCAAATCAGCCTCGTCAAAATCCTTGTTGCCCGCAACAGCGTCGCGTATTTCGTTTATCAGCGCCATTAATTGACAAGCCTCATTGCCCCCATTAGCGCTTCTACCGTCTGCATGAGTTTTTGAGGAATGATACCCACGTCTATAGGACAAGAAATAGTTTGTGGTACCATCAAGCGTTCTGCTGCTCGCATAAGCATTAGAGGTCAGCGACCCCAAGTCTATAAGGTTTTGCAGGTCTTTGACAAAGTTTGCGCTTACAGTCAATGACTTCAAGCTTGCCGTAGGCCTTTTCTCGTCTTTTTTACCGCTGCGCAAATACGAATAAACCTGCTTGTCCAATGTTATCAGGGTAAGAGTAGAGTCTGCACCTATAACGAGACATGACTCTGGTTCGAATGAAGGGCAGGTGATGCAAACATAGCGGTACTGATGTTCCTTCATGAAGTACTGATACATGGCATCCCAATAATCCGCATCCTCCATCATTTGTGTATAAACACTAAGTTGCGTAAAACCTGTTCGCTTTGTCTGGCAAAATGCCATAGAAACAACAAAGCACATAAATAGAAGTAAGGCCGCTCTCTTCATTATCATTATAATTTAAGGATTAGTAATATGACTTCACAAACTCCTCTGCAGCTCCAATAGAATCAAGTTTGCCAACATCGAGAATGCGCATACCCTCAATGACACAGCCTTTGATATCCACCTTGTCGCATACACTCAAATAAAAGTCTATTATAGAGAATTTCCCTTCCCAAGACTCCATCAACGGCAATATTGCAGGATTAAACACCTGAATGCCTGAAAACGCAAGTTTGCGGCACTTCGCCACATCCAAATCCGCATACGGACTCTTCACTTGGCCCGTAGACACATTAGTCCACCCCACAAGGCGCATATCATCATCGAAAAGCAGATATCTCGACGTGCTACGCTCGCTGACAAGCAATACAGCACCCAAATCCCCTTTCGCAATCCTACCGGAGGAATCAGCATAGAATTGGCGCAAATCAACATTGCTCAAAATATCTACATTATGCACAAGCACAGGAACCGCCTCTGCCGAATCAGCAAGCAACGGAACAGCTTTCTTCATTCCGCCGCCCGTCTCAAGGAGCGCATCCGTCTCGTCACTGATGCGAACATCGATGCCAAACCCATTGTTCTGAGTTATGCAATCAGTTATCTGCGAAGCAAAGTGATGCACATTCACCACAGCCCTTTCGCAGCCAGCAGCACAAAGTTTCTCAAGCAAAATCTGCAGCAATGGCCGCCCGCCCACAGGCACCATCGCCTTAGGCATAGTGTCCGTAAGAGGTTTCAATCTCGTGCCAAGTCCGGCAGCAAACACCAACGCTCTCATACTATCCTAATTAGTTATTATAATGCAAATATACACATATTATTATATATAGAGAGAATAAAACAACAAAAATCCCTCCAATTCAAGCGAATGTCATACACAAAAACGAACGTTCCAGGACAAAAAAATGCCCACTCTGCGCTTGTCTTTTTGTAAAATAGGTTGACTCATTAAAATTTTAATTTTATGAGTATACTTCGCAATGGTCTTCTTCCTTCGATATCAGGTAAGACCGAGAAATTCAGGGAACTTTTGGAACTTCATTACATCGATTGTCTTCCATTTGTTGAGAT
>JAZNGW010000022.1:0-323855 GCA_045576655.1 Bacteroidaceae bacterium | reverse complement strand
ACCATATGTATCATTGCCGTGTGGGCGTTGACGGATTCGAACCGCCGACCCTCTGCTTGTAAGGCAGATGCTCTGAACCAGCTGAGCTAAACGCCCCTTCATTTCCGAAAGCGAGTGCAAAGGTACAACTTTTATCCAAACTCACAAAAACTTTCAAGAGAAAATCGCACAAAACACTCAAAAAAACTTTCAGAGCCGGAATTATCTTATAAATAAGAGTTCCCTGTATTTCGGCAACGACCACATCTCGTCATCAACAACCATTTCAAGTTCGTCAATATGGTAACGTATAAGTTCTATCATCGGAGCCACCGTATCATGGTAAGCAATAGCCTTTTGGCGTTCATCCTCTATGCGATTTGCCACCTTACGTGCGTCAATAAGACGCTTTACATTCTCGACGATAAAAGACTCGTGTTCTGATATCTTCTCAATCAAGGTTATGTTATTAGCAGAGAGTTTCCGCGCCTTTTCCTCAGGAAACACGTCCATGACCTTACGGACATTATCCATTAGCACAGACTGATAACGCGTCACGACAGGAATGATATGATTTAGACAAAGGTCGCCAAAGACACGCGCCTCAATCTGAATCTTCTTGGTATAAATATCCCACTTAATCTCATTACGCGCCTGCAATTCATATTTGGTCATAACCTTCATGCTCTCAAACATCTCAACTGAATCATCATCAAGATAGCGGTCATAGATGAGCGGGCAACAAGTTTCGCAGTCCAAGCCACGCAAACCAGCCTCTTCCAACCATTCTTTGCTATATCCATTGCCATCAAAACGAATAGGGCGGGTGTACTTAATATCTTCACGCACAACATTAAGTATTGCTCTCTCCAGAGATTTGCCCTGTTCAACAAACTTATCAACGCGATTACGAAACTGGGTTAAAGTATGCGCCATCGCAGTATTTAGAGTTATCATTGCGGAAGAGCAATTAGCGACAGAACCTACAGCACGGAATTCAAATCTGTTACCTGTAAAAGCGAATGGCGACGTTCGGTTTCTATCCGTATTGTCTATAAGAAGTTCCGGAATAGAAGGAATGTCAAGACGCATTGCGGTCTTACCCGTAACTGAAAGAGCTTCCTCATCTGCTGAATTTTCTACATGGTCAAGCAAGTCAGACACCGTCCTTCCTAAGAATGTCGATATGATTGCAGGCGGAGCCTCATACCCTCCTAATCGATGTGCATTTGTGGCACTGACAATAGAAGCCTTAAGAAGCCCATTATGGTCATATACAGCTTTGAGCGTCTCCACCACAAAAGTCACGAAGCGAAGGTTGTCCATAGGCGTTTTGCCTGGAGCAAAAAGTTGTATGCCTGTATCGGTAGAAAGCGACCAATTGTTATGCTTACCAGAACCATTAATTCCCTTAAACGGTTTCTCATGGAGCAAACATCTGAAGTGGTGTTCTCTAGCCACCTCCTTCATTAAAGACATCATCAGCATGTTATGGTCTACAGCCAAGTTTGCCTCTTCATATATCGGAGCGAGCTCAAACTGGTTGGGAGCAGCTTCATTATGACGCGTCTTACAAGGTATACCCAACTCTAAAGCTCTAATCTCCAAATCACGCATAAAAGCCTCGACACGTGGAGGTATAGCACCGAAGTAATGGTCATCCATCTGCTGATTCTTAGCCGAATCATGCCCCATAAGAGTGCGACCAGTCATGACCAAATCTGGACGTGCAGCATAAAGAGCTTCATCAACAAGAAAATACTCTTGTTCCCACCCAAGGTTGCAATAAGTCTTAGAAACTTCAGGATTGAACAATTGACAAACGGACGTAGCAGCCTTATCAACCGCATTAAGAGCCTTCTTTAATGGGGCTTTATAATCAAGAGCCTCACCTGTGTAAGAAATAAAAATCGTAGGGATCATCAAGGTGTCGCCAAAAACAAACACAGGAGATGACGGGTCCCATGCTGTATACCCTCGAGCCTCGAAGGTTGATCGTATACCCCCGTTAGGAAACGAAGAAGCGTCAGGCTCCTGCTGAATAAGCAGTTTGCCTTCAAACTTCTCAACCATCCCTCCAAGTCCATTGTGTTCTACAAACCCATCATGCTTTTCCGCTGTACCATCAGTCAAAGGTTGAAACCAATGCGTATAATGCGTAACACCAAGTTCCATAGCCCATTTTTTCATTCCTTCAGCCACCTCATTGGCTATAGTTCTGTCAAAAGGCGCACCATTATCTATAACATCACACATTTTTGCATAAACGTCCGCATTAAGATATTGCCTCATCTTCTGCTTGTTAAAGACATACTTCCCGAAATATTCAGACGGACGTTCCTGTGGAGCCACAACATTGACAGGCCTACGCTTGAAAGCCTCATCAACAACCTTAAACCTTAATTTTGACGACATATATTATATTATTATATATCTTAAAAAAGAGAGGAGACCGTTGGGGTCTCCTCTTTGATTTGGATAAACCTGAATGAATTACTCTTCAACTGGAGTTTCCTCTGCTGAAGCCTCTTCTGCAGGTGCCTCTTCTGTTGCAACAGCAGCAGCTTTCTTTTCAGCAACTTTCTTTGCAATTTCTTCCTTAACCTTCTTTTCCTCAGCCAAACGAGCTGCTGCAGCAGCCTTTTTGTCAGCTTCCTTCTTGTTTAATGCAACATTAAGCTTGTTTTCTTTTTCAGCCTTCCATGCATTGAATTTAGCCTCTGCTGTAGCCTCATCAAAAGCGCCCTTCTGAACACCGCCAAGGAGGTGCTTCTTCATGTAAACGCCTTCCTTAGAAAGGATTGAACGAACAGTGTCTGTTGGCTGTGCACCACAAAGAACCCAGTGAAGAGCACGCTCAAAGTTGAGTTCAATTGTTGCAGGGTTAGTGTTTGGGTTGTAAGTACCAACCTTCTCAGTAAAGCGACCATCACGTGGTGCTCTTGAATCTGCGATCACGATTGAATAGAATGCGTAGTTCTTACGACCGTGACGCTGCAATCTAATTTTAGTTGCCATTTTTTAATGAAATTGTTTATAAAATTAATATTAAACATTCCGTCATCTCGTAACGGTTTGGCAAAGTTACAATATTTTTTTTATTTCATTATCATGCCGAGGCATTTTTCTTAAAATGGAGCCATATCCGGAGTAATGGAGTCAAACTGTTCATTACCTGACATCGGTGATGTCCCCTCGTTCATGCGCGATTGAATAATCACCTCTTCTTCCCCTGGGAACGGTGGCAATCCGCCTTCATCAATATTCGCAAAACGAGCGTATTCACCACGGAATCTCAATCTCACATCACCCACAGCACCATTACGATGCTTTGCTATAATTATCTCTGCTACACCTCGCAGGTCATTACCATGCTGGTCTTTATACATCTTATAATATTCCGGACGATGAATAAAGCAAACCATATCGGCATCTTGCTCGATGGCACCAGACTCTCGGAGGTCAGAAAGTTGAGGACGCGCATTAGTCGCAGTGTTGTTTTCACCTCCCTGCCCCACTCTCTGCTCCACGCTACGATTGAGCTGTGAAAGAGCTATTATTGGAATATTCAGTTCCTTAGCCAATCCTTTAAGGGAGCGTGAAATAGTCGAAACCTCTTCCTGGCGACTATTATACGACATACCACTAGCGTTCATCAGCTGCAAATAGTCGATAATAATAATTCTAACCCCATAATCACGGACAAGACGACGCGCTTTGGTTCTAAGCTCAAAGACTGACAGCGAAGGCGTGTCGTCCACATAAAGTGGAGCATCAAACATCTCGCGTATCTTATAGTCGAGCTGTCCCCACTCATAAGGAGCAAGCTGTCCGCTCTTTATCTTCTCACCAGGAATCTCACAAACATTAACAATCAGACGGTTAACAAGCTGCACATTCGACATTTCAAGAGAAAACATCGCAACAGGAACACGATTGGTAATGGCTATATTCCTTGCCATAGAAAGCACAAAGGCGGTCTTACCCATTGCAGGACGCGCCGCAATAATCACAAGATCTGAGTTTTGCCATCCGCTTGTCATCTTGTCGAGTGCATCAAATCCACTTGACAATCCACTAAGTCCGTCAGTACGTGCCGCAGCCTTTTGTAAAAGTTTATAAGCTTCGTCAATAACAGGATTTATTTGAGTGAAATCCTTCTTCATATTTGTTTTAGACAACTCAAAAAGGCGTCCTTCAGCCATCTGCATCAACTCCGCCACATCCTGTCCTTCGTCAAAAGCCAGACTCTGGATATTGCTTGTGTATGTGATAAGTTCGCGCGCTAAAGCCTTTTGCGCAATAATATTTGCGTGATATTCAATATGAGCAGAACTGAGAACTTTGCGACTAAGCTCTGCCACATAAAAAGGTCCTCCTGCGTTATCGAGATCACCCGTCTTTCGCAACTGATCCGTCACAGTGAGAATATCCACAGGTTTATTTTCTGCAGCCAATGACTGAATTGCAGCAAATATAATCTGGTGCTTGGAATCATAAAACGACGCAGGCTTCAATATGTCACTAACCGTTCCAAATGCATCCTTTTCTATCAAACATGCTCCCACAACAGCCTCTTCCAGCTCCAGAGCCTGAGGTTGCAAACGTCCATACTCACTTACAACAGGAGCATCCGCTGTTGCATTCTTTCGTTTTGTCGACTTTCGTTCTACTGCCATATCGATATTCTACTATACTATTTTATTTATCACATGGAATATTTATAACCAGTCCATCATAAGCAAGATGAAAATGGAGAGGAAGCTTAGCCTCTTCCTGCTCATGAGGCAACACATGGTGTGACATATGTATTAAATAAGTCTCACGGACTTTCATGCTTTTCGCAAACTCTATAGCGTCTTCTATCGTTTGATGCGAATTGTGTTCAAGATGTCGCAACGCATTAACAACGAAAACTTCAGCGCCACGCACCGCAGCTAACGCTTCTTCCGGAATTGTTTTCATATCTGTTATATATACAAGTCCGCCAATACGATAACCTAAGATAGGCAAACCGCCATGCATAACCCTAAAAGGAAGCACTTTAACCTTATCGCCAACAATAAACGGTTCATTCGGACACACCTGCACAAGATTAATACCTGGTACTCCTGGATAACGCCTTTCTTTAGGAGTAAAACAATACGGGATACGTTGCCGCAAACGTTCCATACAGTAATCCTCGGCATAGACATCCACATCACCAAATTTACAGAATGGGCGCAAGTCATCCAACCCACCTACATGGTCATAATGTTCGTGAGTAATAAGTACTCCATCTATCTGCGCAAAAGGCACCCCCATCATTTGCGCCCTGAAATCCGGACCGCAATCAAACAAAATCCTACAGCCGTCGACTTCCAACAGCGAAGAACATCTCAATCGTTTATCACGCGGATCTGCAGAACTACATGTAGGGCACGTACAACCGACTTGAGGCACGCCCGTAGAAGTCCCGCTTCCTAATATTGTCAGCCTCATGTTCTGCCTCATATTATATTGACTTCCGGATGTATATCTATACCAAACTTTTCCTTCACGCTTTCTATTACCGAATCACAAAGTTCAACAATCTCACAGCCCGTAGCACCGCCCAAATTAACCAGTACTAAAGCTTGGCGATCATGCACCCCTGCACGTCCCAAGCTCCTGCCTTTCCATCCGCACTGTTCAATCATCCACCCTGCAGGAATTTTCACCCCATCCTCTACTTCATAATATGGCATATTCGGATATTCCGCACGAATCGCCTCAAATTTACTCCGCGCAACTACAGGATTCATAAAAAACGAACCGGCATTGCCTTGCACCTTCGGATCCGGAAGTTTATTCTCACGTATATTTATTATCGTACGCCTAAGAAGTTGTGGAGTCACATCCTCACCTTCAGGCAAACACGCACTAACATTTCCATAAGTCAAAAGAGGACAGAACTCACACGACAGTCTAAACACTACATGAGTAACTGCATACATCCCCTTTAGCCTTGTCTTGAACACGCTTGTACGATAACCATATTCACATTCAGCATTATCAAAAACCCTTTTAGTTCCGTCAATCAAACTAACAGTTTCAACTGAGACAATAAAATCCTTAGCCTCAACACCATATGCACCGATATTCTGAACTGCCGACGCACCAACTTCACCTGGAATTAACGACAGATTCTCTATTCCATACCATCCTTGGGCAACCGCATATTCTACAAAATCATCCCACACCTCACCTGCCCCAACTCGAACAAGCACGCTTTCGCTATCCCCACTGTCAATACGTTCTACACCCTTTATTGCGCTATGCAACAAAGTGCCATTAAAATCACGAGTGAACAGCAAATTGCTGCCACCACCTATATGCAAAAGCGGCAAACACTCATTCTTTGCCCCGCTCCTCACAAAATCGACCAATTCATCGACAGATGCATACTCCACAAAACGCTCCGCACTAACATCTATTCCAAACGTATTGTGCGCCAATACCGAATATTTCCTCCAGTCTTTCATTATTACTTCAAGAATTAAGAGTCCGCGCGCATATCACACCACCACTTCCACGAGCATCCATTTGCCACCTTGTTTCACAAACCTATATTTCAATGACAATCCATTACTGATGCCCACAACCAAAAGAAGTTTGTTATTACTGCTTATGCAAGTCTGCCCATAATTAACGTTTATAATTTCATGCGAAGGCAAAGGTAAATCAGATGAGACCTCCATCCATTCGTCAAGGTCCATCTCCACAACTTCATCCTCGCTCTCATCATCTTCAGCCGTCACAACAAACTTCAGCGGTTCAGCAACATTATCAAAACGCCCTACCGAGTCTGCCGAAAAAATAGAATAGAACGCGAGAAAATCCGAATTTGGAGTATCATCCACGGTTGTTCTTGAAAAACCTCTCATCACCCAAGTTCCATCATAGCGTCTAAAGTCAAATTGCTCTACAAGCCCCACATCCAGATTCATTCGTTCGACAAAGACTTCAGACAAAGACGTGTCTTTCTGGAAAGCAAGTTCTTCCTCACGTTCATACACAACAGCATAGAAATCCTTCACGACCAATTCACGAAAAGCCACACTCGAAGACGCCGAGTTCGCCAAAGCTGTGTCCGCCTCCGCCAATTCAGGTTTGTACGTCGTTCGCATTTCACGGAAATCCTCGTCAGAAGCGTAATTATAGAAAAAGTCGTTAAAAAGTTCATCCGCCGACTTAGGTAGCACTTCCTCCTCAAAGAGCTCCAGCGTATCGTTCATTGCAAGCAACTCTATACTGTCCGCATATAAAGTATCAGTACCGGACAAATTGCCCGATTCCCCTCGTCCCGAACCGCCACACGACAACAGCAGAACAAGCACTGTAATGCAAACAAATAAGGTCTTAAACATTCCCACACATGCTAAATTGATGCAAATTTACGTCTTTCTTTTTTACATCGGTCAATTATCTAAACTTATTTATTTATCTTTGCACAAAAATACGGAAAACTCGAAATCATCCAACAATACTTATGTTAGAAAAAATCCAAGAAATACTTGCGGAAATTGACGTATTAGGCGCAAGCAACGCAGAAGAAATCGAAGCGCTTCGCATCAAATACCTTAGCAAAAAAGGAGTCATCACATCATTGATGAACGAATTCCGCAATGTGCCTGCTGAACAGAAAAAGGAAGTGGGAATGAAAATCAACGAGCTCAAAAACAAAGCTCAAGAAAAAATCAACGAGCTCAAATCTGCTTTCGAAACAAACGATAGCGACTCGTCTGACATCGACATCACCCGTACGGCCTACCCTATAGAACTCGGCAGTCGCCACCCGCTTACAATCGTCAAAAATGAGATAATCGACATTTTCAACAGACTCGGATTCTCGCTTGCTGAAGGTCCAGAAGTCGAGGACGACTGGCACGTGTTCTCATCAATGAATTTCGCCGACGACCATCCAGCACGCGATATGCAAGACACCTTCTTCATCGAATCGCGCCCAGACATAATCCTCCGCACTCACACAAGTTCAGTACAGAGCCGCGTGATGGAGAAACAACAGCCTCCTATCAGAATAATCTGCCCTGGAAGAGTATATCGCAACGAAGCCATCTCTGCTCGCGCACACTGTTTCTTCCATCAGGTCGAAGGCCTCTATATCGATAAAGACGTATCGTTTACTGACTTAAAGCAAGTCCTTTTGCTTTTTGCACGCGAAATGTTCGGAGAAGGCACACAAATCCGACTACGCCCATCATACTTCCCGTTCACAGAACCATCTGCAGAAATGGACATCAGTTGCAACATCTGCGGAGGCAAGGGATGCTCATTCTGCAAGCACACAGGATGGGTCGAAATTCTCGGATGCGGCATGGTACATCCTAACGTACTCGAACTCAACGGCATCGACAGCACTGTATACAAAGGCTACGCCTTCGGTATGGGAGTAGAACGAATCACAAACCTCAAATATCAGGTTAAAGACTTGCGCATGTTCTCTGAGAACGACTTGCGCTTCCTCAAAGAGTTCGAAGCAGCAAACTAAATTTAAGAATAAACCACACATGTCAACGAGCGCTCATTTAATTGCGAATGAGCGCTCGTTAATATTTTAATAGAGATCAAATTAGACACCAGCCTATAAGCTGCTCCGCCCTCTGAAACAGTAAAAAATGCTCTTTTTATTGTTTTATTACGCTAAACCCCCGCACACAAACATCTCAAAATCTTAATAATATTAAAAAAACTCCCAATTTGCCGTTTTTTTCGCTAACTTTGCAATTCGAAGTACTACAACACACTAGAAATGAAAGCAAAGAAGGTATTATTTATCACAGGTGAAATGGTCCCATTTGTTCCAGAGAACTCTAAATCATTAATGGGAAGATACATGCCGCAAGCAATACAGGAATTAGGGCACGAAATTAGAACATTCACACCCAAATGGGGAATTATCAACGAACGACGCAACCAGCTCCACGAAGTTATACGTCTTTCGGGAATGAATCTCATTATTGACGACACGGACCACCCTCTCATCATTAAAGTATCCTCAATCCAGGCAGCACGCATGCAAATCTATTTCATCGACAACGATGACTACTTCATGAAGCGCACAATGGCAGTGGCTCCTGACGGCGAAGAATACAAAGACAACGGAGAGCGCGCCATATTCTATGCAAGGGGTGTGTTGGAAACTGTAAAGAAACTCGGATGGGCTCCTGATGTCATCCATTGTCACGGTTGGATAACATCGCTCGCTCCGCTCTATATAAAGACTGCATACAAAGATGAGCCTTCATTCCAAGACGCCAAAGTCGTATTCTCGGCATCAGCACCGGAATTGAAGAACGATTTAGGACAGCACTTTGCTCAGTGCATCCCGTTCAAGGACGCAAAAATGGAAGATTTCCAAGAACTTTGCGGAGAGAGCCTGGGACATACCGAACTCTCAAAAATTGCTGTAAAATTCTCTGACGGCGTAATTCTTGACGACAAAGACGTAAACAGCGAAATCATTGACTACGCCAAGAGTCTCAACATCCCTTTGTTAGACTATCAGGGTGAAGACTACAAAGAAGCTTACAGCAAATTCTATGACAGTTTAATGGACTAACCAACTGAAGTATGAGAATCAAGTCGATCATATCACTTATTTTCCCTATAGCGCTATTTACCGCCTGCGATGACAACACAGCAACATTAGGTGTTGACATGATGCCCGAATCAGACTTCATGACTTCACACTGCGACTCATTCGACGTAGAAACCGCATCATACCCTGTAGGCAACTCTGTGCTTGCACGAACAAGCATGTCATATTTCGGACAATTCACCGACCCCGAAACAGGCACAATCGTAAAGAGCGACTTTCTTGCACAATTTCATTGCAACGAATACTTCTCATTTCCAGAAAAAATCGTTGACAACAAAATCACTAAAGCGGAGATTAAGTTGTATATCAACAAGTTTGTAGGTGACTCCCTGACCAGCTTCAAGTTGAGCGTCTACCCGCTCAACAAGATACTGGACCCTGAGCAGAACTACTACACCGACATAGATCCCACAAAGTACTACGACACCAATGCTAAACCTATTGCTGTAAAGTGGTTCACGCTGTCGGATCGCACCATTTCTGACGAAGACCGTTGGGATAGCGATTATTATAACAACATAAACATATCGCTCCCTGCATCATTCGGACAGGCCATATACGACGGTTATCTGCAAAACCCAGAAGCATTCATAAACACCAGCACATGGGCAGAAAGCGACATCCCTGGCAGCAAAGGATTTTACTTCAAACTCGAAAGCGGAGATGGCGCAATGGCTTACATAGACATCGCACAATTCAACCTCCACTTCAAGTACTACGATGAGACTTTCCAAAAGGACACAACAGGAGTTTGCCAATTTGCGGCAACGGAGGAAGTTATACAAGCAAACCGCTTTACCAACTCAAATCTCGAAGTTCTTCTGGATGACAACTCCGGCACATACATCAAAAGCCCAGCAGGAATATTCACTATCGCCACACTACCGATAGAGGAACTTACCGAGCTGATTACTAACGACACTATCAACTCTGCGAAAATCACATTTGTACGCTATAACGACAAAACCGACAGTAAGTTCAAACTTGAGATTCCTCAAAGGCTGTTAATGGTCAGACTCGATGAATACAATAACGGATTCTTCGAAAAATATAGCCTTATCGACAACAAGACATCCTACATCGCTAATTTCAACAGTCAAAAAAATACATACGAGTTCACAAACATCGCTAAGTTGCTGATTCACTGCATGAACGAAAAACGATATGGCAGTCCAACAGAAAACTGGAACAAAGTGCTTCTCATACCAGTGGAAGCGACATACGACTCCTCAAACATTCTGGTCAAGCTATCTCACGACTTCAGTATGTCAAGCACCAAACTCGTAGGCGGTGTCGATCCTGTCGGACTTGAAATCATCCACAGCCAATTCAACACCAGCAATTAACGCATTAGCAGCAGCACATACATGAAAATAGGCGACATCCTCCGATGCCGCCTATTTTCATTACAACACGTCACAAAGACTTACAACTTCACAGCAAATTTCTTAAGGCGAGCATCAATCATATCTTCAGGAATAACATTCTTCACAGCCTTAACAATCTCGTTAATAAGGCGTTCACGCACATAGTCATTACGAATCACCAACGATATTTCTCTCACCGGCACAGGAGATACAAAAGGGCGGAGATTCTCACGCTGCGCATCTGTCAGCAACGGTATGTGCAGTTCCGGAATAACGGTATACCCACCATTAGCATCGACTATTCTGACAAGCGTATCGATACTTCCTGCCTCATAGACAGTAGAAAAGGCATTTTGCAGATGGCAGAAGTTAAACACTTGGTTTCGCATACAATGTCCTTCTTGAAGCACCC
The DNA here is from genome assembly GCA_045576655.1 of Bacteroidaceae bacterium. GTDB lineage: Bacteria > Bacteroidota > Bacteroidia > Bacteroidales > Bacteroidaceae > RGIG8745. Next base: position 312,457 of record JAZNGW010000022.1, on the reverse strand, counting down.
AAAGCCGATCAGCAGGCATGCTTTTAGAATCAATCTCTGTACAAGCATACAAAGCTTCAGACGGAGATACATACGCAATAAATTTCTCGTAATAAAGAGGTATCTCCAACAATTCGTCCTCCTCAAGCGGAGTAGCGAGAATTGCCATGTCCAATTCCGCTTTTTTCAGTTTATCAACGATTACCAAAGTACGCATCTCGCTAACGCGAAGTTCTATCCCCGTAGTTTTCTCCTGCATGAAAGAGAACAACTTAGGCAGCACGTAAGGCGCTACAGTCGGAATTACACCAATATTTATCGTTCCCACAGCAGAGTACTTCTCATTAAGTGCAATCTCTTTCAACTGAGATATATTATAGAGAGCCACCTTTGCCTGATTGATAATTTGTTCACCTATTGCAGTAGGTTTCACGGGGTGAGATGTACGGTCGAAAATCTTAACATCCAACTCTTCCTCCAACTTGTTTATCAACGAACTTAACGTGGGCTGGCTGACGCGGCACGCCTCTGCCGCACGCACAAAATGCCTGTACTTGTCAAGAGATACTATATATTCTAATTGCTGAATATTCATAACGCACCATTCATATTTGTTCAACTACTTTTTATAAACATAGAGACGCCACACTGTGACGTCTCTACGATTATACACTTAGTCTTCATCCCAAGATAGGGTTGGAGAAAGTAATTACTTCACGATATACTTCTTACCATTAAGGATGTAGATTCCGTTAGCAAGACCGTTAACGTTTGTTGCGCTCTTACGAACGATGCGTCCTGTAAGGTCGTAAACATTACCAGCCTTAGCTGTTGAAGTTTCCACCTTTTCAATGCCTGTAGCAGTACCTGCATTCATCAATGAGATATTGTAGATGTACTGCTTAGCATCGTACTCAACAGCCAACTTAGTTTTATAAACTACGCCATCAGCTGGCACCTCTGCCATAATACCAGGAGTAGTAAAGAAACTGAGCGGAGCCTCTTCTGTGTTATACCACTCATATCCAAGAGTAACAGGAGCAGCCATACAAGCCTCTTCATTTGTAAGATCTACACAGCAACCTTCTTCATTAAGGAACCATCCATAATAAGAATCATTATTATCTGCTGTAAAAGAAGTAGGAGTCTTGAGTACCTTGATATCAGAAGCAGCCTCCAACAAGTCTACGTCAACACCGTAAGCTTCAGTTAAAGCATTAATGTTAACTGCTGTATAAAGCGGATCTTCACTATCTGCAACAACAAGTATCAAATCTTCTTCGCCTACAACTTCAGTTTCAACAATTGCGTCAACATATTCAATAACTACTGCCAACTTAACCATCTTGTTGTTGCTCTCGTTTACAAGATAGAATGTCGCCTCGTAAGTATCACCAGCTACACGCAAATTAGGAATCTGATACCAAGTTATAACACCATTAGCATAGGTCATACCGAAACTGTTTGTTCCATGATTTCCGACATAAGCTTCTGGAGTATCTGTAGTCATCCAGAATCCAGGGTAAGGAGTACAAGAATAAGCATCCGTCATAGTTGACACACCATCTGCGTTAGGTACAGACATACCATAGAGTTTGTATGTACCCTCACCCAACAAACTTGCAAGATATTCAATATCAAGGTCTGTTGTCATATAGTCTTCAGTGTAAGCACTACTTGGAATAATCTGGAAGCGAATACCCTCAGTAGAAACTAGTTCAAACTCATCCTCGCCAATTTCTGGCTGCTCGACGATTGTTACATTCAAGTTAACAATATAATACTGAGTTCCGTTGTGGAAATAAAGTTTTACTGTTGTCTTGTCGCCAAGAGTCCAAGCACCGTCATTAAATCCATATTCGAATGCAGAGAAGTCACCCTGAGTTTTTGGTTCAACATAGATAGCATAACCTTCTGTTCCCCATTTTATAGGATAGCCTTCCTTAGTCATCCAATAACCACCACGGTTTGCTGTTGTATTTGAAGAAAGAGCTGTACCAGATTCATCAGCAAGAACCTCAAAGTTGATAGCACCAGCACCTAAGAGAGCCTCAAGATTAGCGAGATCCAAAGTGAAGCTGCCAACAGAACCGCCAATATAGTGCTGTATTTCGATTGTTTCTTCACCGACCTGTGTCATTTCTGTTAGAGGAAGAGTTTCCTGCTCCTGCATTTTCACAACAATCTTAATCTTAGCAGCCTTATCACCAGCAATAATATAATGATGTGTAGAATCTGACTGCTCAAGGGAAGTAAATGCATCTCCATACTGACCAGCTCTTACAGAATATTCACCATTCGCCAAACTCATTCCCTGAACATAGAAAGTGAGATTAGTATTACCCCAAGCCATTAAGGCATTGACAGGAAGTGGTAAGTTCGTTGCTGTCGCTTCATCATAATTGATGTAACGGCCGAACCAACCGTCTGTTGTAGGTATTGGCTGGGCAAGGTCATCAGACAAAGTGTAAGCAATTTCACCTGTTGCTATTCCTTCTTCATTTTTAAGTGTATCTGCCACTACCACGTAACTATATACATAGTTTGCTACATTTGCATCAAGCGCGGCTTGAGATACTCCAAGAGCATCGTAAATGCCATCCAATGTAGTTGAATAAGTCAATCCCTCAAAACTCTTTCCAAGATAGAATGGGAGTTCGAGTGTCCATTCGCCAACAATATTAAGTTCAGAAAGCTTAGTTGTAGTTGGTTCTGGATATTCTGGAAGAGCCACAACATCAAGACCCACATTGAATGTCACTTCTTTGCCATTATAGCTAAGAAAGAATGTTGCGCTGGTGGCATCACCAGCAACCATTGCTGCAGGATACTGACCAACCCAGAAATAGAAAGCGTCTTCCGTTGCATCCCAAGAAACCTGATTATACCAAGTGGAAGACTCGCCCCAACCTGTAACGGCACTTTCTGAAGTCATCCAGAAACCGCCAGGAGATCCCTGCGTATAGTTTTCAGACTTTGTTTCGTCTGGTTGAAGCAAAGACATCATATTTGTCACTCCCTCTTCACCTGCAAACCAAGCGTCAAGCGCAGCAACCAAAGTCGTTGTATCTGTCTCCAATGCTGTTGCAACCTCCGTAAGGCTGAACTTAATTTCAGAAAGTTCATACCCCGTTGTCGGATACTGTTCAGCGCGTCCACTAAACTGAGCCCAACCCGACATAGTGCCTGCAAACATAAATGCTATGAGCAGACTGAGATAAGTAAAAGTTTTTCTCATAAATTTTAGTATTAAATGGTTAGTAAATAAAAAAGGCAATAACTAATAAATGCAAATATCATAAAAAAAATACATAACTAAAAAACATTTGCCATTATTTTTCAAAACAATCCGCTTGAGCGCTCCAAAACAGACCAAAATGTAGGCGTTTTCGAACAAACAAATCAGACTTCTAAGATGAGGATAACAAAGCATTAAAAAACAAACGGTGCAGCATTTGAATGCAAACGCTTAAGTGTCGACTAGTTGACGAGGGCTCATTTCAATATCAACGAGGGCTCATTTTTTTACAAACGAGGGCTCGTTTGTTCATTTTCGAGAGCATGATTTTGATTTTTAGGACTATGATTCACTTCATTTCAAGATTGATTTATTAACTTTGCAAAAGATATGTGCGCACATGCTCCATGTGCCACTATGTTTTTATTGCAATAAACAAAGATTTTACGAAATATGAACATCAGTTATAATTGGCTAAAGGAATATGTTGACTTCGACATGGCTCCACAAGATGTTGCTGCCGCCCTCACAAGCGTAGGCCTGGAAGTTGGTTCTGTAGAGGAAATCCAGTCAATCAAAGGCGGCTTGGAAGGACTTGTCGTAGGCGAAGTGCTTACTTGTGAAGAACACCCTAATAGTGACCATATGCATGTATGCACAGTTGCTTTGGGCAATGATTATGTAGAACAGATTGTGTGCGGTGCGCCAAATGTGGCTGCAGGACAGAAGGTTATCGTTGCTACTTTGGGCACTAAACTTTATGATGGCGACGAATGTTTCACTATTAAGAAATCGAAACTCCGCGGAGTGGAGAGCAACGGCATGATTTGTGCTGAAGACGAAATAGGTGTTGGGACTTCGCACGACGGCATAATGGTGCTTCCTGCTGAAACCGAAGTGGGTATGCCTGCGGCAAAGTATTTCGGACTTGAAAGCGACTGGCTGATTGAAGTGGACATCACTCCAAACCATTCTGACGCTTGTTCGCATTGGGGTGTGGCGCGCGATTTCTATGCCTACTTGAAGCAGAACGGCTACGAGACTTCTCTGCACAGACCTTCGGTGGACGACTTTAAGGTTGACAATGAAGATATTGACATCGATGTTGTAGTGGAGCAGACGGAGGCTTGCCCTCGCTACTGCGCTGTGACTGTTAAGAACTGCGAGGTGAAGGAATCGCCAAAGTGGCTGAAAGACCGTCTCACTGCAATTGGTCAGCGCCCTATCAACAACATTGTCGACATCACCAATTATATCATGATGGCTTACGGTCAACCGCTTCACTGCTTTGACGCTGATATGGTCAAAGGCAATAAGGTTGTGGTAAAGGCTATGCCTGAAGGAACTCCATTTGTCACCCTCGATGGCGAGGAGCACAAACTCAGCGAACGCGACCTTGCTATCTGCAACGCAGAGGAGCCGATGTGTATCGCTGGTGTTTTCGGCGGCAAGGGTTCGGGTACATACGAAACTACTAAGAACGTACTGTTCGAATCGGCATATTTCAACCCTACATGGATACGCAAGAGCGCACGCCGTCACGGGCTTCAGACTGACGCGTCGTTCCGCTTTGAGCGTGGCATCGATCCTGACGGACAGATTTACGCGCTGAAGCGTGCGGCTATGCTTGCGAAGGAACTTGCTGGCGGTGAAATTGCAATGGAAATTAAGGATGTGGTTGACGATAGTCTGCCTAAGAATGCCATAGTCGATGTTGACTATAAGTATTGCAATGATTTGATCGGAAAAGTTATCCCTGCTGAAACAATGCAATCTATTTGCAAAGACCTCGGCATGAAGGTAATTGAATGCAACGAGGAAGGAATGAAGGTTGAGGTGCCGGCTTTCCGTGTTGATGTGCAGCGTCCTTGCGATATTGTGGAAGAAATTCTGCGCATATACGGATATAACAATGTGGAAATCCCTACCCAACTCAAGTCAAGCCTTACGACTAAGGGAGAACTGGACCGAAGCAACAAACTCCAGAACCTTATTGCTGAGCAGCTTGTGGGTTGCGGTTTCAACGAGATTCTGAACAACTCGCTGACTAAGACTTCATACTATGACGGGCTTGAGACATTCAAGGCTGAGAACCTTGTCAGCCTGATGAATCCGCTAAGCCAGGATCTTGGCGTGATGCGACAGACTCTGCTTTTCGGCGGTCTGGAGTGTATCAGTCACAATAGCAACCGCAAAATGCCTGACTTGAAATTATTTGAGTTTGGCAATTGCTATTACTTCAATCCTGAGAAGAAGTCAGACGAGGCTGTAGAAGCGGCCAACGCTGAAACATCCAAGACGATTCTCGCCGCTTATAGCGAGGACTATCACTTAGGGCTTTGGGCAACAGGCAAGCGCGTAAGCGGCAGTTGGGCTCACGCTGACGAGGAATCAAGCATCTATGAACTGAAAGCATACGTGCTCAACATACTGAAGCGCCTTGGCGTTCCATTCGGTGCTATCGTGTTCGGAGCAGAGAGCAACGACGTGTTTGCGAAGGCCGTGACAATAAGTAATCGCGGAGGTAAAGTTATTGCCAAGTACGGTATCGTTAGCAAAAAGCAGACAAAGAAACTTGACATTGACGCACCTGTCTACTACGCAGACATCAATTGGACTAACTTGATGAAACTCATCAAGAAAGGCGGAGTAAGCTACTACGAGATTCCGAAGTACCCTGCTGTAAGCCGTGACCTTGCGCTTTTAGTTGACAAAGGCATTGAATTTGCGCAGATTGAGCAAATTGCTTATCAAAGCGAAAAGAAACTCTTGAAGGAAGTAAAACTCTTTGACGTCTATGAAGGCAAGAACCTTGAAGAAGGAAAGAAGAGCTATGCTGTGAACTTCATGCTTCAGGATGAGAACAAGACTCTGAACGACAAGCAAATCGAGGCAATCATGAACAAGATTGAGCAGAGCATCTGCCAGAAGCTCGGAGCTAAGGTCAGAGGAAAATAAGGGTCTCATAATGAACCGGAAATACGTCATATTCAAGTGGTTGTACTTTGTTCTTGTAGCGCTTGTGCTGATACAGGCCGTAGCTTTCGGATTTGACGCATACATAATGCTACCGATATTGTGCCTCATCATCTGCTACTACAAGATGAAGCAGTACGAAAACAAATAAACGAAACATAAACAATTAAACATACATACAAATGGGAAGAGCGTTTGAATTTAGAAAGGCCCGCAAACTCAAGAGATGGGGCAACATGGCAAAAACATTTACTCGACTTGGCAAACAGATAGCTATCGCTGTGGCAGAAGGTGGTCCGGAACCGGAGAACAACTCTCGCCTGCGTGCCATCATTGCAACTTGCCGTCATGAAAATATGCCAAAGGAGAACATTGACCGTGCTATCAAGAATGCACTTGGCAAGGACAAGAGCGCATACAAGACAATGACTTATGAAGGATACGGTCCGTTCGGTATTGCTGTCTTCGTCGACACGCTTACAGACAACACAACACGTACTGTTGCTGACGTTCGCTCAATCTTCAACAAGTTTAACGGCACACTCGGAACTATGGGTTCACTCGCCTATCTCTTCGACCACTACGCACAGTTCACTTTCAAGAAGAAGGACGGTGTGGACATGGATGAGATGATTCTTGAACTTATCGATTTCGGAGTAAACGATGAGTACGATGAAGAAACTGATGAGGAGAAAGACGAAACAACAATCACGATCTACGGCGACCCTAAGTCCTTTGCACAAATTCAGAAGTACCTCGAAGACGCTGGTCTCGAAATCACTGGCGCTGAATTCACTTATGTGCCAAACGACTTGAAGGACGTTACAGACGAGCAGCGCGAAACAATCGAAAAGATGGTTGAGCGTCTTGAGGAGTTTGACGACGTACAGAACGTTTACACAAACATGAAATAAGAACAACAAAAATGCGGACAGTATATTACACATCAGGAACATGCTCGTCAGCAATTGAAATCGACCTAAACGAAAGCGGCATCATCAACGATGTCGCTTTTATTGGCGGTTGCAACGGCAATACACAGGGAATTTCATCGCTCGTACGAGGACAGAAGGCGGAAGATGTCATAAACCGACTGGAAGGAATACGATGCGGCATGCGAAGGACATCATGCCCCGACCAATTAGCACAAGCATTAAGACAGGCAATAGAAAACAACAAATAAATACGCCCCATGGAAAACAGAGACATCAATATAGAAGAGCGAGTACTTCGAGCAAGAGAACTCTTCCTCAAAGGCTACAACTGCTCACAAGCCGTATTCTGCGCCTACTCCGACATCTATGAAATCCCGAACGAACTTGCACTCAAAATCTCAGCCTCATTCGGAGGTGGCATAGGCCGCACTCGTGAAACGTGCGGAGCTGTCTGCGGCATGGTCATGCTTGCCGGACTGGAAACAGGGCAAACATCAGAAAATGACGACCAACAAAAGCAGGCAAACTACAAACAAGTGCAACAATTGATAGAAACGTTCAAAGAGGAAAATGGCAGCTCTATCTGCCGCGAACTCTTAGGGCTAAGAAAGGACGCAAAGATTATGTCAACGCCTGATGCACGAACAGCTGAATATTACAAACAGCGTCCATGCCTCAGAATGGTTGAATCTGCCGCCAGAATCATCGGTAGAGAGATCAAGAATGCAAGCAGATGAAATCCAAAGTACATGTTCCACAAATAGATTAATAAGACCGCGCATCCGCTGTGTTCGCACACAGAAGATGTGCTTTTTTAGTTAAAAAACTTTAAAATTGCACCAATCACATTGACTTTCAAGCGCTTTTGACGCATTAAGTTTCGCCATTTACCACAAATTACGTAAATTTGCACTGCAAAAGCAAAAAAAAGAATTTGCAAACAAAATGTTTAATTTTTAATAAAGGTAAAAGAAAAATTATGTTGCAGGAAAAAGCAGGAAACATTGCAGGTACTATCTGGAATGCGCTCTCAGAAGCAAACGAAGGCTTGACATTCAAGCAGATTAAGAAAGTTACAAAATTGGCAGAAAAAGATTTCAACCTCGGACTTGGCTGGCTTCTCCGTGAGGACAAGGTGGCAGTTGCTGAAACAGCAGACGAAAAGGATCCTTACCTCTACTCTCTTAAGTAAGCAAGTTCCGCAAGGACAAGAAAAGTAACAAAACAACATAATAAGGCAAGGCGCATTGGGAATAACCTAATGCGCCTTGTTTTATTGCTCCCTTATTAAACGGGAACCTCGAAAATAAAGCTCTTTACACCACTCATAAAACTGCTACTGGCAACCGACAACGATATAAAACAAAAAGGGCACTCCGAAGAGCGCCCTTATTTGATTTATGCAATTCCGTTAATTAGAAGCAGTAGTATGCACCGAATGAAAGAGCTGCACCGCTTACATTAAGACCGTATGCGTCATGAGAATCCTTAACAGTATTATAACCCAACCAACCAAGTTTAGCAACGAGACCGAGCTTTTCATTAACTGCAAACTAAACACCTGGACGAACACCTACAGTGAAAGAAGTCAGATCGTCTTTCTTACCATTAGTCATAACATCTTTAGTTCCAAAAGCAAAACCACCATCAACAAAGAAAGAAACATTGTCCATCTGAGCAAAAGTGAAACGAGCGTATGGTTCTACTGAAAAAGTTGTTAAATTCTCATAACCATTATCCTCCAATGTTGTATTGATAGCAACAGCAATATCCCACTTGTCGCTAAGAGTATAACCAACTTCTGGTGAAATAGTAAATGTTGACTCAGTCTTTGCACCATCAACATCTTTCTTGCTGAACTCAGCACCGAGTGAACCACCTACCCAAATCTGTGCGTTTGCTGCGAGTGATGAAAATGCTACTACTGCAGCCAAAAGAATTTTCTTCATAATTAAATAAATAGTTTTAATTAGTCCTACTCTATTATAGGTTTTCGGATACCCCTTTGTTTTACACCGCAAAGTAAATGATAAATATTAGCACCAACAAATAATTTTGTAAAACAGCTACCAAATTCAACCTTTAGAACATTTTACAATACTATATTATCTTAAAAATGTAATACCCAGTTGACAAAAAGAATATTTATTGAGCAATACAACAATTAATTATCGACTTTCGGGATACTCCAATATTTTTAAGCATTTTTTACATTAAACTTTTAGGACATTTACAGGCATTCAACGGATTTTAATTTGTGTGTCTGGATATTATTCACTCCACTTTGCCTTTAGACGCTTCAATTCTTTTTTAGTTATCGGCATCACTGTCCCATGACGAGGGAAAAAGTCCTTAGTGAATGACTCTGGTTGAGAGGTAAAATGCATAAGATCATTAGTGCGCTGGAATTCATAACGACCATTATGGTAAAGGTCATACATAAGGATATATTCATCCTTGCCGCTCTTGCTATCCTTAGGATTGAGTTTAAAAATCCCTGAGCCCTCTACAGCTATACGGCCTGCATAGGCATCAATGTATGCACGGTCTTCAAACCAAGGACCACACAAAGAACGACCTACAGCCTGCTTGATTCCATTGATGTACTCTTTTCCGTTATGATCTTTGGTGTTGCCCTTAAAGAAGAAGTGGTAAAGCCCGTTGTTAGCATTATAAATAATATCACCGTCAATCGCACCATGCTCTGCCCTGAACATAAACACTGGTTCATGCTCAAGAGCGGTAAAATCCTTGTTTGCGTAAGCGCAATAGTAATCGAGATAATCATTGTGCTTGAACTTCACCGTAAAATAAACAAGGTATTTTCCCTCCTTCACATCATAGAATGTTTGCGGAGCCCATACCCACTGTACGTTTCCAAATTTTTCTGGATAAACCTTGGTGAAGTCGATTGCTGAATGAGTCCAATCTATTAGATTTTCGCTACGCATGAGTATAATGCCTGGATTGAATCCCCAACCCGTTTTGTGAGTAAACATATCTGTAGCCACCATATAATACGATTTGCCATCTGCACCACGCATAATATGCGGGTCGCGCACACCACCAGTGTTGCTTATGACCTTAGAGTCTAAAACTGGCTGGTTGTTATTCAAAGCTTTCCAGTCCTTGCCATTTTCACTTACAGCAAATCGTATCTGTTCTTGCTTCATGTTGTCGCCTCGTCCTTCAAAGTAGGCAAAAAGGTATGCATCGGTTTTAGGCTGAGCACTAAGAGGTATCCCCAGTTCTGTAAGTTGAGCAGGAGTACCAACAGCTACAGGATTTGTCAAAAAATCAGGGTTGCTAACAATATCGCATTTCTTAAGTTCTCCATTAACCTCATACTCAAGTGGTTGAACGCATACGCTACGGCTATAGCTTGTACCTTGAGGAAGGGCTCCGTTGTGTGTAAAAAACCAGTCCTTGCCAAGAAAATGCACCACGCCAGGATGAGTTGTGTTACTGTTACCTGCTATTTCAGAGAGCACGCCTTTATACTCGTAAGGGCCGTCAATCTTATCACTCATGGCATAACCGATCTTCTCTGGCCATCCTTCCGCAAATGTAAGGTAGTACTTACCGTTATGCTTGTGTATCCATGGAGCTTCAGTGAACTTCGTTCCTTCCAAACGAATTTCCTTCACTTCGCCATCTATCTCAACCATGTTTTCCTTAAGTTTTGCAATAAAGCACTTGCCATTACCCCATGAAATCCAAGCTTGCCCTTCGTCGTCAATCATTACGAACGGATCGATACAAGCCCAAGAATGAGTTGTTCCTGGACAATCTGCATTTGTGAGTAGTTGCTTGCCAAGCGCGTCCTTGAACGGTCCGCGCGGGTTATCTGCCACAGCAACGCCTATGCCACACCAGTTCGTACTCACATAAAAATACCACTTACCATTGCGTTCGATAACATGACCAGCGTATGCAGCACGAGAATTTTGCCATTTGAATTCATCTATATTAAGAGGCGAAGGATGTTCGGTCCAGTTTACCATATCGATTGTTGAATACAGATTCCACTCATGCATTTTGTAACCGCTTTGATTTCCTGCATAATCACACCCCGCATAAAGCCAAAGAGTATCTCCTTTAACAACTGGAGCTGGATCCGCACTGTGCTTATGAGTGATTATAGGGTTACCCGTGGCACGCCAACGATAATACCCTGCATCATCTATGCCAACAGCTGGAGAATACGCGGTTTGCGCAAAAGCGCATACAGACAAGGCAAACATCGATGTAAAGAATACTGATTTAAGGTTCACTTTCATAATTGAATTTTAAAGTTACAGTTTATAAACTATTTGTCACAAAAGAATTCGCCACACAGAACTAACGCTATATCTATGCGGCATAATATCCGAATCTGTATGATGATAATCAAAGGTAAATCCTGATGAATACTTTTTCGAATCCACAAAATCGTACATAACACTCAATCCACTGTCAAATTTAATCTCACCAGGAACCCTGAAACGAGTCACGCCATCACTCGCACTTTCAAAACAAAGACTGTCACTAATACGAGTACCAGCAAACAAACGGAAAGAGACACGATGAGACATAGCAAATGGATATGAATATTTAACGCCTAACGAAAAACGATAGAAATCCAAATTGGAACCGCACATAGAATCATAGTAAGGCGACGTTCTTGGCAACGAGAGTTTTGCAGCAGAAGTTGTAAGTTTAAACATCGCGTCAAACGCCACATTTGGACTCACAAACAACGAACCTTCAACCCCCGCCATAAAACCTGCACCAATACGCACTTCAGCCTCCCCCGCAAAATCATCAGGAACAACCAAACACTGATTTTTGATTTTTCTGCTTCCCATTTCTGACCCTGAAACAAAAGAGATTGACGACGGTCGAAAATTAAAATCAGCAACTCTTTTCATATCGTCAAAAGCAAAACGCGGACGGTTTATTTCCTTTTCTCCCAAAATTTTATCCGTCAGGAAATAAGCCAAATTAGTAGACATCACACCTATTCCTGCGCCGATAAAAGTGTCGTGCGCCCAATGCCTATTATGTTTCAAGCGCAACAACTGCGTTGCTGTAGCAGTCGCATATCCGCCGACGCTAATCCACGGGCTATGATGCCCAAACTCACGATGCAATATCGTGGCTCCTACAAAAGCCAACGAACTATGCCCCGATGGAAACGAATCTTCACCTTTGCCGTCTGGGCGCGACTCATCAATTGCCAATTTAAGCGTTTTGACAAGCCCCGCTGAAAGGGCTAGGGCCAAAACATTAGAAGTCATCATACGTCGGGTTGTACTACGACTCTCCACTCCTGCAACTTTCAAAATCCAACTTGCTGCTAACGGAGCACCTGCCACACCGTAGTCTTGCATATCCATATCATAAGACTTAAACTCACCAGGACTCTTCACAAAGTCACGTTTGGTATAACCAGTCAACAAACCTCGCAACACTAGCAATGAACCGTCTGGACGGAAAGACATTTCTTTTTTCAACAATCTATCATCCGTCATTTTTATTATCGACTGCAATTCCCGTTTTTTCTCTTCCTGCTCAAGTAACAACTCGACGCTATGCAAATATGCAGAATCGACAGGCTGATATCCTTGGGGGCTTTCAAGCGAATCTATTACAGCATCCAAGACAGACACCACATCATCCTGCGCCACCATGACGATAGCATTAAACAAAAAAAACAAGATGAAAACAAAAGAATATCTATTCGGCGACATTTTAGCAAAGGTGTAAATTTAGACCCTCATGATTGCAAAGATAAGTAAAATATAACAGATCTCAAATAAGCGTCCCACCACCAAGCATACGTTTATAACCATTTCTTTCGTTTTTTACGCCCCATTTCTGTAACTTTGCAAAAACGCAATAAACAAAAAAAATGAAACGGACACTCATATATACATTAATCGGATTAGCATTTACAAACAATGTTTTTGCACAAAACATGCGCGAACTGGTAAGAACCATGCCCGACTCAATCCTCCCTTTGCTAACCAGAAACGACCGATTAGACTTCATTGACTACCTAGACAGCAACATGAAAGCCGAGGTTACAAACAAGATGGGTGGAAAGAGCGAAATGACAGAAATAGCTGGCGACTACGCCCACATCAATATAAGCAAAAATTCAGAAATAGCATTTAAGCTATTACCATACGAGAAAGACAGTATAATCTGCACGATCCACACATTCTCATCCACTGCAAGCGAAAGCCGCTTAAGATTCTACACCATCAAATGGGAAGAGCTAAGGACTGAAGACTTCATTAAAATACCTTCCACTGATGAGTTCTTCATCCCAACAGACACTTTGACACAAACAGACTACAAGAATCTACACAACAAACTGGATATTTGTCTTATCAAAGCTAAATTCAACGAAGAGTCTACCGACTTAATCCTAACTTTAACCACGCCTTTATATTTGAGCGAAGAAAACAGAAAGGCAATTGCCCCATACCTCAAACAGTCAATCATAAAGAAGTGGAACGGGAAACGATTTGAATAAGACCTAAGAAAACTAATTAAAATAAAACGAGGTGCAAATCCCACTGGAACTTGCACCTCGTTTCTATTTCTATTTCATCCGAAATGATTACTTCTTCTTCATTGCTGCGTAACGGCTCATGAACTTGTCCACACGTCCTGCTGTGTCTACAAGCTTTGCCTTACCTGTATAGAATGGGTGAGAAGTGTTAGAGATTTCAATCTTAACTACAGGATACTCCTGACCTTCGAATACTTCAGTGTCATTAGCCTTGCAGCAAGAACGTGAGAGGAACATATCGCCGTTTGACATATCCTTAAAAATCACTGTGCGATAGCTTTCTGGATGAATACCTTTTTTCATTTTTCTTTATCTTTATTCGTTATTATTTCTTTTTCTTTATTGCTGGTAACAATAAGAGGTGTAATGGTCGCTTTAATCAGGATGCAAAGTTACACCTTTTATTTGTCCCGACCAAATTATTCTCCAAAAATTACAACTCGGCCAATTCTACTACCTTATCAACTGCAGCCTTAAGACCATCAACGTTCTTTCCTCCTGCTGTTGCAAAATGCGGTTGACCGCCTCCACCTCCCTGCATAAGTTTTGCGGCTTCACGAATAATCTTACCTGCATTTTTTCCATCCTTCACAAGATCGTCACTAAACGCCACTGTAAGATTTGGCTTGTCAGCAGACACGCCACCAATAACCACAAGAAGGTTCTCAGGGAATTGATTGCGCAACTGGAACGCCATATCCTTAGCGCCCTGCGCATCAACTGGAGCAACTGATGCAATAACCTTTACACCGTTGATTGTTCTAGCACTTTCTATCATCTTTGCCTTAAACTCACCAACTTTCTGAGCTTTGAACTCTTCAAGTTGCTTCTTGAGTTCAGCATTATCCTCGATATGCTTCTTAATTGCTACAACCAGGTCTGGTGCATTATTAAACAAGGACTTAAGGTCGATAAGCATATCTTGGAGCATATCCATTGATTCCTCCACCTTCTTGCCTGTAATAGCTTCAATACGACGCACACCTGCTGCTACAGAACTTTCGCTAATAATACGAACCATGCCGAGACACCCTGTGCTACTTGCATGACATCCACCACAGAACTCTACAGAAGTTCCAAACTGTACAACGCGAACCTTATCGCCATACTTTTCACCGAACAAAGCAATAGCACCAAGCTTTTTAGCCTCTTCAATTGGGCAGTCGCGATATTCCTTCAATGGAATATTCTGGCGAATCTTCTCGTTTACCAGATGTTCGACCTCACGAAGTTGCTCCGGAGTAACTTTCTCAAAGTGTGAGAAGTCAAAACGGAGTCCGTCAGGACTTACATACGACCCCTTCTGCTCAACGTGAGTACCGAGCACTTCGCGAAGAGCCTCGTCAAGAAGATGCGTACAAGTGTGGTTCGCCTCTGTAGCACGACGCTTTTCTATATCCACACAAGCCATAAATTCTGCTTCCGGATGCTCAGGAAGTTTTGCCACATGGTGAACTGAAAGATTATTCTCGCTCTTCGTATCAATGATTTCGATTGTTTCAAACTCGCTTACAAGCACACCCTGGTCACCTACTTCACCACCCATCTCTGCATAGAAAGGAGTTGTGTCAAGAACAACTTCAAAGAACGTATTTTTCTTCTGCTTTACCTCACGATATTTTAGGATGCGGCAGTTATGTTCTGTATAGTCATAACCTACAAACTTACTTTCTCCTTCATTGAGCACCACCCAGTCACCAGTTTCAACTGCAGCTGCATTGCGTGCACGCTCCTTCTGCTTCTGCATTTCCGCGTTGAATCCGGCCTCGTCAACAGTCATGCCGTTCTCACGACAAATAAGTTCTGTAAGGTCAAGTGGGAATCCATATGTATCAAAGAGAGTAAACGCCTTTTCGCCTGCAATCTCAGTCTTGCCTGCCGCCTTAGCCTCGTCCATAACTCCGTTAAGAAGTTTGATACCATTTTCAAGAGTACGAAGGAAAGAATCCTCCTCTTCCTTCATTACCTTCATAATAAGTTCTTTCTGAGCAGGAAGTTCAGGGAAGGCGTCACCCATTTCGCGGATAAGAACCGGCACGAGGTTGTACATAAACGCCTCCTTCATTCCGAGGAAAGTATAGCCATAACGAACAGCTCGACGAAGAATACGACGAATCACATAACCAGCCTTAGCGTTGCTAGGCAACTGACCGTCTGCAATAGAAAATGCAATAGCGCGAAGATGATCTGCCACAACACGCATAGCCACATCGGTCTTTTCGTTTTCGCCATACTTAACATCAGCCATGTCACCCAAAACCTTAATTATCGGTTGGAACACGTCTGTGTCATAGTTGGAAGTTTTGCCTTGCATAGTGCGCACAAGACGCTCAAATCCCATACCTGTATCTATAACTTTTGCCGGAAGTGGTTCGAGCGAATGGTCTGCCTTACGGTTGTACTGCATGAATACGAGGTTCCATATTTCAATAACTTGCGGATTGTCCTTGTTCACCAATTCTGCTCCAGGAATCTGCGCTTTTTCCTCCTCAGAGCGTGAGTCTATATGAATCTCCGAGCATGGACCGCACGGGCCAGTATCACCCATTTCCCAAAAGTTATCGTGCTTGTTTCCGTTAATAATATGATCCTTAGGGAGATACTTTTCCCAGATAGCAGCAGCCTCATTGTCGCGTTCAAGACCTTCTTCAACAGAGCCCTCAAACACTGTTGCGTAAAGATTCTTCGGGTCAAGTTTCAAGACATCAACGAGATATTCCCACGCCCAATCGATAGCCTCTTTCTTGAAGTAATCGCCAAAACTCCAGTTTCCGAGCATCTCGAACATTGTGTGGTGATAAGTATCGTGTCCAACTTCTTCCAGGTCGTTATGCTTGCCACTTACACGCAAACACTTCTGCGTATCAGCTGCACGACGACTTTTAGGTTGTGCGTTACCAAGGATTATATCTTTAAACTGGTTCATGCCTGCATTAGTAAACATCAACGTAGGATCGTCCTTAATTACCATAGGAGCAGACGGAACAATAAGGTGTTCCTTGCTTTCAAAAAACTTCTTGAAAGACTCTCTGATTTCTTTTGCTGTCATCATATATCGTATTTATATTTATTTCAACACATTATCACGTCTGAAGCACGTCCAAACGACTTGCAAAGTTACACTTTTTATTGATAATATCGGGGGTGTAGACAATATTTTTGCCTATCTTTGCAAGAAGATAAATAATCTCTAATAAAAAATGCATCATGAAAATCAAGGACGGGTTTGAACTCAAAGATATATGCGGAGAAAATATCATCATATCCCATGGCAAAGAAAACATCAACTTCACAAAGATTATAACTCTCAACGAAAGCGCTGCGCTAATTTGGAATAAAGTCATTGGGAAAGATTTTAGCATAGAGGATATGGTACGAACCATTATCGATGAATATGAGATAGACGAAGCTACCGCAAAGAAGGACTGCGAAAACATTGCCTCTGAATGGAAAAAAGTAGGCTTCATTGAATAATCATGCCTCAACCCGATACATATAACAAGACATTTTTCCATCCGTTCACTTCCGTTGAAACGGATGGTATTGTTTTGCCCTCACGCTTCAACAACCCATTCTATTACCAACCCCATCCACTCTGCATTCTCGCCGCAGACAAACTCAAAAAACATGTCAAGGAACATACAGAATGGGCTGACGAAATTGAGCGAGGTAAAATGTTCGGAGTTCTCATTGCCAAAGCCCCAAATGGGAACATAGGATTTTTAGCCGCATTCTCTGGCATCCTATGCGGAAGCAACTACCACCCCTATTTTGTTCCGCCAATTTATGATCTGCAAAAACCTGACGGCTATTTCCCTAAAGAAGAAAAGAACATTTCGGAAATCAACAAGCGAATAACCTTGTTAGAAACAAGCGGTATACTTCAACAGAAAGAAGAAGAATACAAGTCTGCGCTACTAAGAGAGCACAGTACACTTCAAACAAAGCGTCAGTATATTAAAGAACTGAAACTCAGACGAGACAATCTAAGAATTAAAGCAACACTTTCAGAAGAAGAAAAGGCTTCACTCATAAAAGAGAGCCAGCATCAAAAGGCCGAACTTAAGCGACTAAGAGACTCTTTAAAAGAAGCGTCCGAAAAAGCAAGGGAGCAATTGCAAGAATTGACCAACGAAATAGAACGGCTTAAAAAAGAACGCAAACAGCGTTCGGCACTCCTTCAGCAATGGTTGTTTGAACAGTTCGTTATGCTCAACGCAATCGGCGAAAGTAAAGACTTGATTGACATCTTCAAAAACGAAACTTGTCCTACCCCACCTGCTGGAGCAGGCGAGTGCTGCGCTCCTAAACTTCTTCAACACGCTTACCTGCACCATCTGAATCCTCTGTGTATGGCAGAGTTTTGGATGGGGGCATCGCCCAAAAACGAAGTCCGTCGTCATGGAGATTTCTACCCCTCATGCGTCAGCAAGTGCAAACCTATCTTGCGACACATGCTCAAAGGATTAGACGTAGAAGAAAATCAACAGATGCTTCGAATGGAGGCCACGGCATCAAAAATGCGTATCATATACGAAGACCAATGGATATGCGCCGTAGACAAACCTGCGGGTATGCTCTCTGTCCCAGCCCGTGATGACGCACCAAGCGTTTATAGTAAAATAAGGCAGATAAAACCCGAACTCGACGGAAGCACTCTCATGGTTCACCGCCTCGACATGGACACGTCCGGCGTTTTGCTTCTCTCAAAGGACAAAGACACACACAAGATTCTACAGGAACAATTCGTGCGCCACAAGGTTAAAAAGAAGTATATTGCCATGCTCGAAGGTATAGTTGATACCGACAGAGGGATAATCGACTTACCGCTGTCGCCTAATCACGAAGACCGCCCGCGCCAAATGGTCGACCACGAACACGGAAAACAGTCCATAACTCACTACGAAGTGATAGAACGCAACGCTGAATCTACACGCATAGCCTTCTATCCGCAAACAGGACGTACCCACCAATTGAGAGTTCATTCTGCACATAGCGAGGGGCTTTCCCACCCCATCATTGGCGACCCCCTCTACGGACACCAATCCACCCGTATGTTTCTCCATGCCGAAAGCATCGAATTCACCCATCCCGCTACAGGGCTACGCATGACAATCCAATCCCCATGCGAGTTCTAAGCCCCACGACACGGTAACCTGCACACTTCTATATTTTCAAGATACCACATATAAGAAAACTTAGACGGCATGGAAATTGTCAAGTAGAAAAAGTTTTCCTAATTTTGCATTGACAAGAATCATATTTTAACTCGACAAAAACATTTACAACTATGATAATGAACAGTTGGTTTGAGTGCAAGGTAAAGATTGAAAAACAAGTAGAAGGCGGAGTAACAAAGTCTGTTACAGAACCTTATCTCGTTGATGCGCTCAACTTTACAGAGGCAGAAGCAAGAATCATAAAAGAAATTACTCCGTTCAGCACAGGAGGTTTGGAAGTAGCCGACATCAAGCGAGTAAAATACAGCGAAATGTTCATGGCTGATGCAGAAAGTGCCGACAAGTGGTATAAGGTGAAGTGCAACTTCATTACCTTGGACGAGAAGACACAAACAGAAAAGAAGACAGCAACACTGATGCTTGTACAGGCAAGCGACTTGCGTGATGCCGTACGCCGTTTTGACGAGGGCATGAAGGGGTCAATGGTGGACTACGAAATTGCCTTAGTTCAAGAGACACCTATTCTTGACGTGTTCCCTTACGAAACTCCAAGTTCGGACAACGACGACAAACCCGAATATGAATGATATCAGGAAAAACATTTTATCCGTAAGAAGCGAACTGACTGAAGGGGTCCGGCTGGTTGCCGTGTCCAAATACCATCCCGTAGAGGATTTGCAGTCCGCCTACGACGCCGGACAACGCATATTCGGCGAAAGCCATGCTCAGGAGGTGATGGCAAAGGAGTCTGTGCTGCCCAAAGACATCGAATGGCACTTTATAGGCCACCTGCAAACAAACAAAATTAAGTACATCGCTCCGTTCATTTCGCTCATCCATTCGATCGACTCACTGAAGTTGCTTAAGGAGATAGACAAGCACGCAAAGAAAAACGGGCGTGTCATCAACTGCCTCCTGCAAATTCACATAGCACAAGAAGACACAAAGTTCGGACTTACCGAAGAGGAACTGACATGCCTTTTAGAGTCCGAGGAATACAGAGCCCTAAGCAACATCCGCATTGACGGACTAATGTGCATGGCTACAAACACCGACGACGAAGGGCTGATAAGGCAAGAATTCAAACAGGTGAAGCAAATCTTTAACAAAATCAAAGAAAAATACTTCCCCGAATCCGAACATTTCTGCGAACTATCCATGGGTATGAGTGACGACTACCACATTGCCATGCAAGAAGGAAGTACGCTCGTCAGAGTTGGAAGCAAAATCTTCGGAATGAGAAACTACGCATAGCATATGGACCAGAGAAAAGACATCGCACGCGAAATTGCTCGCCGTTACGTAACCCTAAGCAAGGACGCCCTTGACAAATTTGCGGAAATACTGATTCCGTTGAAATTCAAGCGTGGCGAAATGCCTGTGAAGGAAGGCGAGGTGTGCGACAACCTTTATTATATAGAGAAGGGGCTTACAAGGCAATACTATGTGAAGAACGGCAAGGAGGTGACGGAGCATCTTGAATACGAGGGAGGCATTGTGATGTGCATAGAAAGTTTCTTCCGAAGAGAGCCCTCGCGCCTAGTTATAGAAACGCTCGAACCTAGTAAGATATACGCCATTCCGTATGACAAACTGAAAGAACTGACTCGCACGTCATACGAATTTTGCCAACTGATGTTCGCCTTCCTTGAGCACTCACTAATTCTTTCGCAACACAAAGCTGACACCTTGCGTTTTGAAAGTGCCAAGGAGAGATACCTGCGCACGCTTAACGATCACCCCGACCTTGTGCGCCGTGCTCCTCTCCATTATCTCGCCTCCTACTTGCAAATGACGCCCGAAACTCTTAGCAGAGTGAGATCAGCGACAAACAAATAAGCATTCAATCATTAACCACATTGACAGGCTTTCCCGCAAGGAAAGCCTTTATATTTTCCACACAAATAGACATCAAGCGCTGACGTGCCTCACGAGTAGCCCAAGCTATATGCGGAGTAAGATAGCAGTTTCTCGCCTTAAGAAGGGGATT
Source organism: Bacteroidaceae bacterium (assembly GCA_045576655.1). Classification (GTDB taxonomy): domain Bacteria; phylum Bacteroidota; class Bacteroidia; order Bacteroidales; family Bacteroidaceae; genus RGIG8745. Next base: position 291,597 of record JAZNGW010000022.1, on the reverse strand, counting down.
GTCAGACTCTGCAGGCTCAACCGTAAGCACATCTGCCGCATATGCCGCAATAAGTTTACGATTCAGTGCTTCAGCCAGTTCCGCATCATTGACCAACGGGCCACGCCCTGTATTGATGATTATTGCATAAGGTTTCATGGTTTCCAAACGCTTGGCGCAAACCAAATGACGCGTATCATCCGTAAGCGGACAATGAAGACTTACAACATCTGAGGCCTCAAACAATTCATCCATAGAAACACTTCGCACACCATAAGGCAATTCACCCTTCTTAGAAGTTACAGCCAGCACCTCCATACCGAAAGCTGAAGCAATACGGGCCACTTCCATACCGATATTGCCGAGTCCAACTATTCCGAATCGTTTGCCTGCCAACTCGAACAAGTCGTGTTCGAGATAACAGAAATCCTCACTTTTACACCAACATCCGTTGCGATTAGCCACCGCATAATGCTCCACCCTATTAACTACATTTAATAAAAGAGCAAAAACCATCTGCGCCACGCTCTGGGTACTATAAGACGGAATGTTAGTAACAACGATACTTTGACGACTTGCAGCTTCAAGATCTACAACATTATAGCCAGTAGCAAGCACACCTATATACATAAGGCGCGGCAACTGATTAAGCACCTCCGCATTGAGAACCACCTTATTTGTGAGCACCATCTCTGCCCCCTTACAACGCTCAACCACATCATCAGGGGCTGTACGGTCATAAACATCCACGTCTGCTATATCCTTAAGGCAGTCCCATGACAAATCTGTTTGAGCCACCGTATAACCATCAAGTACAACTATTTTCATCCTTTCAATAATATTAAACAACATTCAAACTTACAAAAAACCTCCGAATTATACGCTCTGTCCACATCCAAACCACCTGATAACTATCAAAAAAGCACCCGAAAACTGTTTTTTGATAGTTTTTGGTTCCCTTTTTGTCAGTTTTCCACCCTCACCATTATTGTTTAGTCTTTAAAATTGCAACGCGATTCGGAAGGACGCAAATAATAAATACAATAATATTAACTTAAAATTTACGGCCTTATGACTACAATGACAGTTTCCATCTTTGAGAAAAATCTGGTGATGGCACAAAACGAACTACACAGGTTTGCAATCAGATTAACGGCAGACGAAGAAGAGGCCAACGACTTGATGCAGGAAACCTCGCTCAAAGCTCTTGACAACAGGGAAAAGTTTCAAGTTGGCACGAACTTCAAGGGATGGCTCTACACCATTATGCGCAACCTATTCATAAATAACTACAGAAAGGCATCGCGCGACAAAGTATACGTTGACCAGACCGACAACCAGTACCACCTAAACTTAAGCCAGGATTTCTCAATCGACAGCACCGAAGAAGCATACGACATCAAAGAAATACATAAGGCCGTGCATGCACTACCAAAAGAATACCGAGTACCATTCGCCATGCACATATCCGGATTTAAGTACAAGGAGATTGCCGCACACCTCGGAGTGCCAATCGGAACGGTAAAGAGCCGCATATTCTTCACTCGCCAGAAACTTCAGAAAGAACTGCGCGACTTCAGATAGAAAAGTCCTATCCACGCCTACGACTCATTTCTTCATCTCCACTATATATATCCTTCCCCACATCGGTTCGTCATGCATGCTGACGAACCGATGTATTCTTAATCTACACTAAACATAAAAGAATATAGTTTTATAAACCCTACAGAAAAACCGCCATAACCCACTCTCTTTCTGCCCAGTACTCCCTACATACCTTTTCGTCACTACGATAATAGTTCGACACGACCTCGCTGAAAACTTAACACAACCCCGCTCTAAATTTACCACTTCCCCACTGAAAACTATAAATAAAAGTAATATTTGTACAAATAATAGTTTTATTTATATAAATATTAGTTTTATTCTTACAAATATAAGTTTTATTTATACTTTTCTCCTCGGTGTTTTCAAATATTCACCGAGGTTATGCGAAGTTTTTAGCGCGGTGATGATAAATTTCCACCGAAGACGCAGAGAAATTTGCCGCAAAGAATATGCGATGAAACTCTGTATAAACGCATGATTTGGTATAGTAAGACTATTTATTATTCCCGAATCCACACACGCAAAAGGGACGGCAAGAATATATTTGTGTTCTATAAAAATCAGGAAAGACGCTAATTATATGCATAGAGATTATGCAGCACTTAACATCACAAAACAAAAAGAGCCCCCTGAACTCGGAGGCTCTTCGCTTATAATCATATATCTAAGAATCTTTAAGATCTGACAAACTCAAGGATAAGCACTTTCTTAGTCGTTTCGTCAACTCGGAAAATGTCGCTGCTCCGCTTGCCTATAACCCATGCAATTTGGTTGGCATCGCACATAACCTTCTGGTTCTCCTTCTCGAAACGATTAAGCTTGATGTCGGTCATGAAGTCGCTCAGCAACTTGGTGCCTTTAAGACCGAACGGAGTGAAAGAGTCGCCCTGCTGAACAGTGCGAATGGTGAGCGGTCCATGCATCTTGTCAACATCGAAATAAGCGAAGTTCTTGTCGGTCTTAAACTCCAAGTTCACATTATCCACAATGTTATAGCGGATAAGTCCGAAACCGTCAAAACGCATACATCCCGAATGGGAAGCGAAACGGAACTTATACTCTATATCGGCCGACTCATCAGGCTGAGGGGCTATGATAATCTGCCCGCGGTCGATAAGCAAACGCCACTGCTTGGCTCCGAACATACGTCCAGGCTCCCCGCCTTCAGCCGCACGTAGAATATCAAAAACCTGTGCATTGGTAAAACCGAGGGGAGAAAGGATTTCATGAAGGATTGAGCGAGGAGACACCTCGCACAAAAGAGTCTTTATGTCTACCACCTGAGTGTTGCCTACGACTGTAAGGCACTTTGCTATAGACTCCTTAACGGCATTCTCATATATTTTGCAAGCCTCGCCCAAATTGTCAATAGTCATCGCAATATTCTCAGACGCAGCAAAATTGACAGTAGAAAGAATCGGCATCACATTCAGACGAATCTTATTGCGACTGTAAACATCCAGTTTATTAGAACTATCAGTCACATATTCCATGCCAATACGTTCAAGATGCGAAGTAATATCTTCATGACTTAAGCAAAGTAACGGACGGATAATTTTTCCATTTCGTGGCTGGATGCCTCTGACTCCTCTAATACCTGTACCACGCACTATATTAAGAAGAAGAGTCTCTACGTTATCATCACGATGATGCCCGACGGCTATAGCCTGAGCCCCATATTCCTCTGCCAACTGCTCAAAAAATGCGTAGCGCAGTTCACGAGCCGCCATCTCTATACTTATACCCTTATCCGTAGCATAAATCGCTGTATTGAAATCCTTTGTATGCAATCTGACATGCAGACTCCGGCAAAGTTCTCTCACAAAATCCTCATCACGCTGACTCTCCTTGCCTCTTAAATGGAAGTTGCAATGAGCCGCCTCACATTCATATCCGAGATCACAAAGCATCTTTATAAGGAACACTGAATCGGCACCACCACTAAGCGCAACCAGTACCTTGTCGCCCGATTTCAACAACGTATTATTTTCGATAAATTTGCTTACTTTATCTTTTAGACTTATCGTATGAACCATTTTCAAAATGATTATTGGGAATTAAACCTATTCTTTTACGCAAAAATATGAAATAATGTGCAAGTCCACAAACATAAAAGACCATTTTAACATCGCAGACTGCTTTTTATCAAAAAAAGCGAGGAAAACTTTTGGCAGTTAATCAAAAATACCTACCTTTGCACTCGCAAAACGAAATGGTGCCTTGGATGAGTGGCTTAGTCTACGGTCTGCAAAACCGTCCACGGCGGTTCGAATCCGCCAGGCACCTCTAAAAGATATCAGTAGAACGCAATTGATTTTAAGGTCAGTTGCGTTTTTGCTTTTATTTGTCTATATTTGCAAAGACAATTTAAAAACAATCAACACCATGAAATCATTACTCTACAAGTTCACATTAATACTACCTCTTGTTGCACTAACCGCCTGTTCAAGTGATGACAGCACCCCAGAACCTACTCTTGCCGAATATATACACACACCAAACGTGGCAACAGCAAGCAGAGTTACATCTATTGAGTATGCAGGAGTCTTTGAAAGAGCATTTGACTGGACACTCACATACGACAGTAAAAGCCTGACAAAAGCCAAAAGAACTGAGCAAAGTGGCGATGCAGCACAGACTGTAGGAACTTCTGTGAATTATTCTTTGACTTACGAACCACACAATGTCATAGTAAGCACATCAGGAAAAGCGATAAAGCTTGACGTTAAAAAAAGCGGTCTGTTAGAGTCCATGACCTGCGGTGACGAAACATGCACATACACATATTCAGACAACAAACTGATCAGATGGGAATCAAAGTTCGTACTTGACGGAAAAACCGACGATGAAGAAAGATATTCTTACGGAGACATCGTATGGGAAAACGGGAATATCAAAACAATCAAGTTTGTGCCATTTACCGAGGCCGACCATAAATTCTACACCTACGAACTCACTTACGATGAAAGCCAAAGCAACGACAATGGCGTTATGCCAGAACTCATCTCCAAAGCCATGGGTATTGAAGGTGTAGAGTTCCTGTATTATTCAGGAATGCTCGGCAAAGCAACCGCAAATCTTGCGAAAAGCATTAAAATCACACATAGCACAGACAACACCCAGAACGAGTCGTACAATTTCATGTACAGACGTTCTAACAGTAATATCACATACTGCAATTACACAAGCACAACCGAGATAAACAATGTGCCTAACAAGAACGTAGTAGTGACTTACAGATACAATTAACGCTTAAGAAGCATTCTCAGACGAAAATAGAAGTTTTCCACAAAACGGAAAATCTCATAAGACCTAAAAGGATAGTACCCAAGTTTATATTTAAGCGACGGTGCTATCCTTTTCGTTTCTATAGTATGAAGCATGGCTGCGATTCTACGTTCTACCTCAAAACGCTCTTCATCGCTGAAACTGCTTTTATGTTGCCAATAATACCAATAAGCGCCAACAACATTAAGCCAGCGATGATTTTCGTAGAAGTCAAGAACCTCCTCAATATTCGAAATGCCCCCATTACGTCCCTCTGCTATCAAGGTATTCTTCATGCTCAGATTGGCATCCATATAATCGAAACGAAGAATAGAACAAGAGTTTGTCATTGACTCCGGATGTTTTCGATAACAATAGCATCCGTCGGAAAGAACGACCTTCCTGGAATGAAGATAATGAAGGCGCGTAGTATTGTCGTCGCTATAAAGGCGGCAAGAGGTATCATAAGGATAAGCCTTGTGAATATCAGCTTTAACGATGTAAAGTCCGTGCAGACTCCAGTCAAGGCTTAGCCTGAAAGCATCCTCGCCAGTAAAGCAGACCTTATCGGTTCTGTTATGATACTCCTCAACCCGTCCATCCTCATCATAGTATTGCATCAAACGGAACAAAGCGCAATCAGCATCACTATTCTTAGCAACAAAGTATGCTTTCTCGAGAGAATCAGGTTCAAACCAATCGTCACTGTCGAGCATCGTGATATACTCTCCTTCCGATACTTCCAATCCCTTATTGCGCGCAACGGCCTGACCCTGATTTTTGTCAAGATTGATAAGGACAAAACGCTTATCTTTGGAGGCATACTCCTCAACTATAGAACGAGAAGAATCTGTAGAACAATCATTTATGCATACAATCTGAATATCCTGAAGGGTCTGTCCTACAAGCGAATCGAGGCATTTATGCAGGTACTTTTCCGCATTATATAGAGCCACAAGGACTGTTATTTTGCTCATTTCCGCTCCTTTTTATTTGTAAAACGCGTTTTCAAGTCCGATATGAAGGTTGTCTCTCGTTTCAGCACCCTAAATGACGCATAAACAGACAACGCAAATGCGGAAACGCCTACCGTCCACTTTACCACATTATCACCCACACCGAAAAACTCAGCAATATAATCTTTGAAATAAAGGAATATAGCTATAACAACGGAAAGCAACAGAAACTGAAGAACATAAACGCTCAAAATCCTTGAACTGAATACATACCCATATTTAAAACGGTACAATGCGTGAATTAATAAGAAATAGATGAAGCCTCCGGCAGATACAGCCCATCCGGCACCCATTAATCCATAATGTTTGAAAGCAAAAGGCACAGCCAAGGCTATGAATATATCATAAACAAGTTCTGTCGTCATGAACATCTTGGAATCGCCTCTGGCAAGAGCCAAATACGCAACAGGCAACGTCAACGCCTTAAAAAACATAAACATCGTTGCACTTATAGCCATCGGAACAGCTGCGTTAAACTCCCAAGAATACAGAATCTGAATAAGATAAGGCATGGATATGACAAAACCTATAAGGACTGGCGAAATCAGCAATACACATATCTCTATCTGCTGGTTGATAATACGGTTAGCACTTTTCACGTTTTTACAAGCCGCCGAGAGCCGAGGAAAAAAATCGGCCTCGATAGCAACAAACACCATTGAAGCGTATGACACCGTCATTATATAGCCGCTGTTATAAAGTCCTACGTGCGCTATGTCGCTATACTCCTGTATCATCGTCCTTATGATGTATTCCGCCCCTTGCCCAAAAACGCCTGCTATAATATAGCCGATGCCGAGACGCACCATAGGAATACCACTCGCAAGCACCGCTGCAGAACGCAAATTGATTTGCCAAGGCAATGCCTGGCAAGAGAAGAACAGGGTAACCAACAATACTGATGCGTTACACAGAAGAAGAGAAAGAACAATTCCGTCCATTCCAAACAGCGAATAGACAGGTATGCAAACTAACAACGTGGCAAGCGCTCCGCATGCCGAGGTTATTGCAACTTTTTTCAATTGTTTCAATCCCTTCATTATTGCCATCTCACCCGTCGTCACCGTCATCATTGCGATAATAGGAGACAAAAAGCAAAACTCTGAAGCGTATTCGTAACTAGAAAAGCTCCAATAACTTATCTGACGCGACAACAGGCAGCACAACGTCATGCCCAACAATGCTGTGATGAAGCACCACGTTCTAACCGTTTTAACATATTCGGTTAAATCGTTACTGTCAGCCGTCTCCGACAATTCTGAAATATGCTTCACTGCGCTAAAGCCTAATCCAAGATTTGTCGACTTATGAATAAGGCTCGCCACAGAGTTATACATATTTATAAACCCCAATCCGGCAGGACCAATAAGCAAAGCCACAAGTTTATTACGAGCCACCCCCATGAGCAAAGTCAATCCCTGCACACCACCAAAAAGACCAGTATATTTCAAAACGTGGTCGTAGGTCTTCTCGTTATTGTTTATTTGCTTATTGCCTGCCATTCACTTTATGCTACGGATAGTATCAGAAAGTCACGCCAAAAGTGAGGTAGACATTCTCTGTGCATGGATTGGCTGTCACTGCACCGAACACAGGCAATGAGAGTGTGTTGGAAATCTTAAGTTCCTTTTCTGTCTGCAACGTAACGTTTGTAACAGCAAATCCGTCAGTCTCATAATATGGGCTCTCCATTGGAACAACGCCTACGGAAGCACTCCAGTCCAAACCGCCAAGACGGAAAGGAGCGGCAAGTTCCACATATGTGGAATAAGCGTTCTTGTCCTCGTCAGCCTTGAAGTCGTTGCCAGCAAAATTAACGTATGCGTTGACAGAGAAAATGTCGAAATCATAACCTACGTTTGCCTCGAATGTATGTCCTGTCTTATGAGTCTCATACATGAAGTACTTAGGAGAGCCAGCACCTTCAACGAAATAGTCAGTGACAGCTACAGTCAATCCACCAGTTGTGTATGACAATGTCAAGTCCACTTCCTTTGTGTCATCTGAACTTGTAAGTCCGTAAGAGCCCCATGCTTCGAATGAGAAGCCCTTGTAACTTACTGACATGCAAGGTTGGATGGCAGCATCACCAAGTTTCATACCACGCCACACGTAGTTGCTCACGAGGTCAGCGCCAACTGAAGCCTCAACCTTATCCTGTGCACCTGCCATCATTGGCATCATAAACATTGCAGCCATCAAAGCCGCACCACTAAAGAATCTTTTCATTGTTATTATCACATTTATATTAAACATTCTACTTTCTACTTTCAACCAATCGACATCACCAACAGCATCAGTCCCACCATCATCACCTCCACCGCCATTGCGATCTGGAGCGACCGCCACATGTCGGCTGATGTCAACAGACGCGGATAGTCGCCGATGAAGGGCTTGTAGAAGTACACCCCGAAATAGTTGTGTCCTCCTCCAAACTGGCAGTCGAGCACACCGGCAAGCGCAGCCTCCGGCCACCCGCTGTTGGGACTAGCATGCTGAGAGCCGTAGCGCCCCACGAATCCCATAAGCCACTTCACACTGGTCCGTTTCCATCTCATCAATTTCTCGGCAAAGACTATAAGCAAAGCCGTCAGTCGTGCCGGAATATAATTGGCATAGTCATCAATCTTAGCAGCCCAACAGCCAAACCTCTCATATCGCTCAGTCCTGTATCCTATCATTGAGTCGAGAGTATTGACCATCTTATACGTCATCATGCCTGGAACTCCAAGCAGAAGCATCCAAAACAGCGGTGCCACCACCCCATCGCTTAGGTTCTCTGCCAGTGTCTCCAGAGCAGCGGTCCTCACTTCCTGAGCGGAGAGGTTGCTTGTGTCCCTACCTACGATGCGCGCCACCTGTCTACGCCCCTCCTCCACACTTCTGTCTGTTGCTTCAAAGGTCATCCGCACCTCCTGCCTCAAAGTCCTGCCAGCCAGACAAAAGAACACCATCACCGTACTGAGCAAAAAGTAAAGCCCGATTCCGCAATAGTTCGGCAGCCCCAATCCGTAAGGCACCAACACACTTGCCACCAGAACGGCATTGGTCAGTACGAACACACCGACAATGCAACCAGTTGCCACCAGAGCACCTTTCGTTTTTCTATTCCCCCCATTGTTAAACTTACGTTCCATCCATGAGATTATCCTCCCAAACCACACCACGGGGTGTGGCCACCGTTCAGGATCACCCAGCCAGCGGTCGAGCAACCATCCGAATATCAACGGTATCGTAAGCATCAATCTTATTTCTAATAAGTTGTGCAAATATACTTCATTCCTCAAACATACACAAAGCATTACCAGCAAAAACAAAACGACAAGGAATTCAAAACTAGTCAACGAGCCCTCATTTAAAAAAACAACGAGCCCTCGTTGATAAACAAATGAGCCCTCGTTCGTTAAGAAATGAACTCTCAAAAATTTCACAATGCTTAAGCGTTAAGAAATAAATGCTCCTGCATTAATCTCCAAACGCTGCAGCGTTAATAAACAAAAACACCACCACACTTTGCCGTTCAGAAAATAAATTCTAATTTTGCATTGACCTGTTAGTCCGCAAGGGGCAACAGGGGAATTTATTATTAAAGGACGTTACTTAACGTTATCTTCGAGTCTTCAAACTTCGCAAACTTGACACTCAAGGAAGATACGGCAACTGGAACGTCTGCGTTGGGTGTATTATTTATATAGATATAGGCACAGCCTGTATTTTATCATATAATATATCACGGCGTGGGCTAACTGCGTTGCTTATCCTTTGAGTGGAGGCAATGCGAAGGCCTGAAGACTGGGATAAGCGGACTGTGGAGAATCCCACGTCTTTTTTGCATACATCTAAAACAACATGCTGAATCTTCGGGGTTTCAATCAGCGCACCTATTATTAATATGATTAATATTGGGGAAAAGATAAAAGAAGAATTACTTCTGCAAGAACGCAGTGTGACATGGTTTGCTAAAAAGCTCGGTTGTACACGTATGAGTGTATATCGCATATTTGAAAAGCAAAGCATTGATACTCAGCAACTACTACAAATATCAAAAATTCTCAATCGCAACTTCTTCAACGAAATATCAGAAGAGCTGGACATAAAACGCAACAAATAAGCGACACTTATGTAACACTCGATATACAGCATATTCACACCACGGATTTCACATTTGTTTAATTTTGCAATCAGATATTTAAACAAATGTAAAAAGCAATGAAACTGAAAATACTATTTTCCTTTGCTCTATCGAGCATTACATTTAGTCTGCATGCCCAACAGGTAGACTATTCTGTCATTTCAGTTAGAGAAGAGTCTGGTATTGACTTTACAAAAATTACGACTGACAATGATTATGTATGCCTACCGTTAGTAAAAAGAAATAGTAGTGGCGTAAACTGGTACACTAATAAAATTCTTGATGTCTCTATCGACGGAAATGACATAGCCTACCTTTCTTCTCGCAACAACACCACAAACATCTTTATAAAGGACCTAAACAAGCAAGGCAGTTCCATGCAGCGCACCAACAGACAGGCCGTCCTTGACTTCTCCTACTCGCCCGATGGAAAGAACATATGCTTCACCGAGGCCAGCGGAAAGAACAGCCACATCTTCCAGACAAGCGCAAAGACAGGATATGTCTGCCGCCAGATAACAAGTGCCAACAAGGACTATTCGCCAATATATTCATCGGACATGTCGCAGATTTTCTTTGCCCGACAGGAACTCAAGAGTATAAGCATCTGGAGTCATAACATCCGAAACAACTTCCTCTCAAACTTCACTACAGGAATGAATCCATACCCACTCAAGGGCACCACATCCATATTGTGCGCAAGAACAAACACGAACGGAAAGAGTGAAATATGGAAAGTGGACTACAACTCTGGCATTGAGGAATGTATCGTTTCCGACCCGACAAAAAGTTTCACTTCACCACAAGTATCACCTGACGGCAACTGGATTCTTTTTGTCGGAAGTAACGGATTACCTTACGGAAACTCTTTCTATCACAACACCGACTTGTTCGTCTGTCGCCTTGACGGAACAGACTTGTTGCAACTCACCTACCACGCTGCTGACGACCTCAGTCCCGTGTGGAGCCGCGACGGCAAATACATCTACTTCATCTCGCAGCGCGGAAGTAATACTGGAACAGCAAATATTTGGAGAATGACATTTGTTTATTAACCCTTTTATAAAAACAGACATTATGAGAATTAAAAACATTTTTGCAACAGCAATTTTGGCTGCAGTTTGCACATCTGCATCTGCACAGTTCGCCTCATCTACATCAGGTGCAACAGCAACAAACGATGTTTCAACTGACGGATGGAGCAGTGTTTACGTTCAGTACAATCCTGGTACAGTTGACCCTGACGAAGGCGACGGAATTGACTTCACTGGTATTTCTGTTGGATACAACAAGTATACAAGTATATCACAAAGCACTCCACTTTTTCTCGAATATGGCGCTGCATTGCAATACTCATGGAACAGCGAAGAAGATGATGATATTACAACAAAATACAATTTGTTTTCTGCAAAAGTTCCAGTAAACATCTCATATGTTTTTGCTATTCCTAACAGCAAAATCTCAATTGCTCCATACGCAGGTGTTAATCTGAGATTCAATCTTTTAGGTAATCGCAAAATCGAAGTAGACGGTTTAGGCGGTTATGAAGATGAATTTTGGGAAATGATGGAAGATGAATACGGTATAAAAGAAGAAGCAAATCTCTTTGACAAAGATGACATGGGACATAAAGATGCTACTTGGAAGCGTTTCCAGATTGGTTGGCAGATTGGTGTAAACGTAAACTTCCAGAAGGCATACCTCGGAGTTTCTTATGGTAGCGACTTCACTGAGATTGTTAAGGATTGCAAGATGAAAACAACTTCAATCACTCTTGGATATAAGTTCTAAAAATAACGCACGCCAAAGAATTTGGCATAATTAAATAATTAGTTTTGGGAGCTCGGTAATTCCGAGCTCTTTTTCATTCCATCAGCCACAGGGCTATTGCGTCAATTAGCATATCATTTTCCTCTGGAGTCTGAACGGCTATGCGGAAGAATGTGGAATCGAGTCCCTGGAAGTTGGAAGCATCGCGAATGAGAATATGGTGTTCACAGGCAAGATAGTCCTTAAGTGCAGACGCCTTGCCTATGCGTAGTTTGCACAGAAGGATATGGGTATCGCTCTGCCACACATCAATGCAACCAAGTTTCTGAAGTTGCTCTGCCACACGACTACGCTCCGACATGAGGGCATCGAGGTCAAGACGATAGTCATCCTGATGGGCGAGAAGATAGCGTCCGGCATCGATTGCCACTTGGTTGACCGACCACGGCATGCGCTGCAACCGCAGTTCATTCAGCACTGCCTCGTGGGCTGTGATATATCCGAGACGAAGTCCTGGAATAGCATATTCCTTCGTCATGCTATGGAGCATAATGATGTTCGAGCGTCGAGCCGCCTCTGCAGGAGTAATGAGAGGCTTCTGAGTAAACGGAGCATAACTCTGGTCAAGAACAAACATGCGTTCGGAGTTATTGTCGATGAGCTCAAGAAGCGTGTCGCGCTCTATTACTGTGCCAGTAGGATTGTTCGGATTGCAAATCCATACGAGTCGTGCACGGGGAGGCAACTGGTCGAGCGAATAGAAAGAACAGACATCATGTTCGTGGAGTCGGCATGCATCGGCATACTCCGAGAAAGTTGGCATAAGCACCGCACTCTTGCTGCGGCGGTAAGTCTGCGCAATGAGATAGATTGCTTCTGTAGCCCCGTTGCACACACTCACTTCATCGGGCTGCAGTCCTAACATCATGGCGAGTTCTGCCTCAAGAGTTACAGGAGATGGTTCGGGATAAGCAACAACATTGTCGAGTTTGTTTGCAAGATGCGCAAACAAAGGCTCATGGTCAAAATGATTGTAGACATTAGAACTGAAGTTTATCCTAATGTCGTCGTATCTGTATATGTCGTCACCGTGACCGTTTAGCATAATCTGAGGTTATGGGGTTGGAGGTTATGAGGTTGTGAGGTTGTGGGGTATGAGGTTGTGCTAATAACCTTAAAACCCTATAACCTTCATTATTTTTTCCACATCAACATACTTGCGGACATGGTCGGCAAGAAGGTCGTATTGCTTTTCTTTGAAGGATTTGTGAGATTGCAAAGCCGATTTAGGTCTCATTTCATCGGACTCAACGCATTGCATCCCCACAAGTTTCTCTCTTATCATCCAGTCGATAAACTGAGGATTATCGAGTATGCCATGTATATATGTGCCAATGCAGTTGTTTCCCGACCTACAACCTTCGTATGTGCCATCAGACAGACGGCAAAGCGGTGTGTAGGTGGCTTCAGAATCAGCAACGACGCTTTCGCCTTGATGAATCTCATAGCCCTGCAAAGTGCAGCCAGACCACTGCGTTCCGTCATGGAAGGCAAACTCGACCTGACGTGTAACTTTTCCGCCCTGCATACGGGTATGAATTGGCAAAAGTCCAAGCCCTGGAAGTTGGGGGATGCTCCCCTCCACCCCGTCGGGGTCACTGACCGTCTGTCCCAACATCTGATAACCGCCACAAATGCCCATCACCAGCGCCCCTTTGCTGTGGGCACGGATTATGGATTGTGCCACTCCGTTGCGACGGAGTTCGTAAAGGTCATCGAGCGTGGCTTTAGTTCCTGGCAAAATGACAATGTCTGCCTTCTCTATATCATCGGTGTTGTTTGTGTAGAAGAGGTTGACACGCTCATCGCGTTCAATAACTCCGAAGTCAGTGAAGTTGGATATGTGGCGCAGAAGCACCACTGCCACATTGACTTTACCTTCTTCCATAGAGCGGCGCTTCTGAGCGAGTTCGACAGAGTCTTCCTCCTCGATGACAATATCGTTGAACATCGGAACGACTCCGAGTACAGGAACTCCGCAAATCTCCTCCATCAGTTTGCGCCCTTCATCGAACAGGCGCAAGTCGCCACGGAACTTATTGATTATTATACCCTTTATGCGTTGGCGATCCTCCGGAGTCTGCAACATAATAGAACCGTAGACACTGGCAAACACACCGCCACGATCAATGTCTGCCACAAGGATAACATCGGCATCGGCATGGCGCGCCATCGACATGTTTACTAAGTCGGTGTCGCGCAGATTGAGTTCCGACACACTACCCGCCCCTTCCAAGACGATAGGATTGTATTTGCTAGAAAGACGGTCAAAGGCATCGCACACAGCCTTACGCAATTCATCACGTCCCTCACGACGGAAATAGTCATAAGCGGAACGGTTGCCCACAGGACGGCCATTGAGGACCACCTGAGTGGTATGTTCCGAATTGGGTTTCAGCAATAGAGGGTTCATGTCAGTCTCACACGGCACACCGGCGGCTTCGGCCTGCACAGCCTGTGCACGTCCTATTTCCAGACCGTCGGGAGTGGCATAGGAATTGAGTGCCATGTTTTGCGCCTTGAAAGGAGCAGGATTATACCCCTCTTGCTTGAATATACGACAAAAGGCAGTGGCGAGGACACTTTTGCCCACGTCGCTGCCTGTACCTACAAGCATCAAAGGTCGTAGTTGCTTATTCATCATTTATTGATAATCTCCACCTGCTGAGCCACACTCTCCTCATGGATTGCCTCGAATATCAGTCGGACGCAACCAGGGTTGATGCCACAAAGTGAAGCCTGTGCGCCACGACGGTCGAGAATCTCCGAGTAGCGGCTGGTCTGCACGATTGTCATTCCGTGCTCTTTTTTGTAGTGACCTATCTCACGACACACACGCATACGCTTAGCCAGTATGTCCATGATTTGGTTGTCAATCTCGTCGATTTGCTTTCTGAGTGCAACAATGCTCTCTGTTGTCTGAATTTCGTCGCGGATAACCAACATGTTGAGTATGTAGTCAAGGATGTCTGGAGTGACCTGCTGATTGGCATCGCTCCAAGCACTGTCAGGATTGCAATGACTCTCTACGATAAGTCCGTCCATACCGAGGTCCATCGCCTGCTGGCAGAGTGGCGCTATGAGGTCGCGACGTCCACCAATATGACTTGGGTCGCAAATGATTGGCAGATTAGGGATGCGGCGGCTCAACTCGATAGGCAACTGCCACATAGGAAGGTTGCGGTATATTTTCTTGTCGTAGGAAGAAAAACCGCGATGGATGGCAGCAAGGCGCTTGATACCTGCTCCATTGACACGTTCTAATGCGCCTACCCAAAGTTCCAAATCAGGATTAACCGGATTCTTAATCAGCACAGGAATGTCCACACCTTTCAAAGCATCGGCTATCTCCTGCACAGCAAACGGATTTGCACTTGTGCGTGCTCCAATCCAAAGGATGTCAATTCCAGCTTCGAGAGCTGCCTCAACATGCTTGGCTGTAGCAACTTCGGTAGTTACAAGCATATTTGTCTCTTCCTTCACACGTTTCATCCAAGGCAACGCAACAGTTCCGTGTCCCTCAAAACCGCCTGGTTTGGTACGCGGTTTCCATACACCTGCACGAAAGATCTTCACACCGTTCTTAGCCAACTGAAGGGCAGTCTCCATCACTTGTTCTTCAGACTCTGCACTACATGGTCCTGCAATGACCAACGGACGCTTATTCTCCACGCCTGGCAAATTCAATGGTTCCAGATTAAGTTCCATATATTTTGAGTTTTTAGTTTTGTTTTTTATTATCGGATAATTCGGAATATTCAGATAGTTCCGATTATTCTGAATTGTCTGAATTCTATGCTTCAACTATTAATCATCAGTTCCTTCACTCTCCTCAGCGCCTCTTCCATCTTTTCGTTCTTGGCACAAAGCGAGATGCGGATGTAGCGCTCGCCGTTAGAGCCGAAGATGAAACCAGGCGTAATGAACACACGTGCCTCATGTAGCACTTTCTCTGTCAGGTCCTCCACATTAGAGTATGAATCAGGAATGCGTCCCCAAAGGAACATGCCCTGCTGTGTAGGGTCGAACTTACAATCAAGGGTCCTCATTATCTCCTCAGCTATGGCACGACGACTCTTGTAGGTCTCCACATTAGCCACAGTGTGCCATTCGTCTGTATTCTCATATGCCTTTGCCGCCGCAAGTTGAAGAGGACGGAACGTGCCTGAATCGATATTGCTCTTCACTTTCAGAATCCAACTGACAAACTCTGCATTAGTAGCGAGCATGCCCACACGCCAACCTGGCATGTTATGGCTCTTCGACATCGAGTTGAACTCTATGCAGCAATCCTTTGCACCAGGAATCTGTAAGATGCTCAAGTGCTCATCCTCGTTCAAGATGAAACTGTAAGGGTTGTCATTGACAACAACGATGTTGTGACGACGTGCAAAGTTAACAATTTTCTCATAAAGTTCCCTCGTAGCCCTGCCACCAGTTGGCATATTAGGATAATTAGTCCACATTATCTTCACTCCACTCAAGTCTATCGCCTCTAATTGGCCGAAATCGGGTTGCCATCCATCATCCTCAAGCAAGTCGTAGTTCACAACCTCACAACCCAAAATCTTGCTAAGCGATGTGTAGGTAGGATAACCAGGGTTAGGGACCAACACCTTCTCGCCAGGATTGACCAATGCAAGTGTCACATGGAGAATGCCTTCTTTCGAACCTATCAGCGGTTGAATTTCCTTGGCTGGATCAAGCTCCACACCGTACCAGCGCTTATAGAAGCCAGACATTGCGTTCCGAAGTTCTGGTATGCCCACGATAGGCTGATAGCCATGAGCTTCCGGTTTATGGGCATTCTCACACAGCGTGTCGACCGTCTCCTTTGACGGTGGCATGTCAGGACTTCCGATGGCAAGACTGATAACATCCATTCCGTCAGCATTCATCTTTGCCACTTCCTTAAGTTTACGACTGAAATAATATTCGCTAACAAGTTTCAGTCTATCGGCGGGGGTTATTTTCACTTCCATAAATTCCATTTCTTAATCAATAAATCAAAAGGTTGACTTTCCGTCTTCATACTCACCCAAAATCTTGAACTGCTTTGTCAAAGGGCGCATCGCGTCAATCGACTGACGATAGCGAGTGTAGTCATCATAAGTAACATCCACATAGAACATGTATTCCCATTCTCTCCCTATGATTGGCAACGACTGGATTTTAGTCAGATTTATCCTATAGAAAGAAAATATCGACAAAACTTGCGACAAGCTACCCTCATTGTGTGGCAAACTGAACACAATGCTCGATTTGTTCGATTTTCTCGGATTGCAAATCTCCTCAGCATTCCAAGGATCACTCAACACAAGGAAACGAGTAAAATTGTGCTTGTTGGTCTCAATACCTTCCTGCAACACCTTCATACCATAAAGCGGAGCCGCAAACTTGGAACATATCGCAGCATGGCCACGCAGTCCCTGTTCGCTGATTTGCTTTGCCGCACCAGCCGTATCATCCGCCTCCACAACCTTCAGATCAGAATGCTCCTTCAAGAATTCCCTGCACTGCATCAATGCTACCGGATGACTGTTCACCTCACGTATGTCAGCCCAGTCATCTTCGGGCAAGCACATTATGCTATGCGAGATTCTCAGTTTGTGTTCTCCAACGATCTGCATTCCGCTATCGCGCAACAGTTCGTAGTTGTGCAACAAACTTCCCGCTATGGTATTCTCTATGGCAACCATACCTACAACATTGCTGTCAGCCTTCATCTCCGCAAAAACATCCTCAAAAGTGTCGCAACATATTAGCTCCAGTTCCTCACCTTCGAAAAAATTATGCGAAGCTATATCGTGGAACGAACCTATCACACCTTGTATTGCTACCTTTCTCATATTATTACGAATTATATCCTTCAAAAAAAATCCCGCTCAAATGAGCGGGAACTATGTTGCTTTCAAATCATTCTGTCATATCTGCGTTTCTATGCGCATACAACTTCCCGCTCTACTCTATTGCTAAAGTAAAAGTAAAAAAAGTAATATGCATAGAAAAACGCCTTCATTCTGTCTTTTTGTTTTAAATACGGCACAAAAGTAACTATTTTCTTTTATTCAACAAATAAATCTTTCTATTTTTTAGTCCGCTTCCACTTTTTTATTAACTAATGTATGATTTTCGCCATACAGATACAGATGACGCTTACAGCCCATATACTGCCACATAGACACTAAACGGGCTATTACTTATGACATTAAGAAAAATAAGTGCTATATTTGCAAAACAGATAGCAAACTATGACAACCAACAAAATATATTGGGAAGAACTTGGAGTTTGGGCAGAAATGGCAACATTCGCTCCGGAAGGAAAAGTTGAGGAGACTCACATCATGGTTCATGTTGAGTCACGAGGTGAACTGTTTGAAGGGCAAATGAACAGAATATATGAGGCCGAAGAAAGAATCTACGGTTTGGATGCTCTTTCCGAAGCAAAGGTAGTGTTCAAGCGCTATTTCCTAAGCGACTCGACCAACCAGCAACCCCTGATGAGGGACGAGCAGGATTGTGCCGTCTCCTTCATACAGCAGCCGCCACTCGACGGAAGCAAAATTGCCGTATGGATATACTTGCAGAAAGGCACCGATGTATCTAACAGGAACGGAATGACCGTTGCAGAGCACAATGGTTACCAACACCTGTGGAAGATGGGACTGCACGACATCAACGGCGACTCGGCCCAACAGACAGAAAGCCTCCTCGTAGGCTATGAGCAGGAGCTCAAGAACTTCAACGCCACTTTTGCCGGCAACTGCATACGCACATGGTTCTTCGTGCGCGATGTCGACACTCAATATGCAGGTATGGTGAAAGCACGCAGAGAAAACTTCATCGAACAGGGACTTACAGAGAGCACCCACTACATCGCCAGCACAGGAATTGGAGGACTGCCAGCCGACACAAGAGCATTGGTACAATTGGGCACATACGCCATCACTGGATTTGAGCCAGCACAACAGCGATACCTTTACGCACCATCACATCTAAACCCTACATACGAATACGGAGTTACATTTGAACGAGGCACCCTGATGGAATACGGCGACCGCAGTCACGTGCTCATCTCGGGCACAGCATCCATCAACAACAAGGGCGAAGTGATGCACATCGGCAACATCATCAAGCAGACGGAACGTATGTGGGAGAATGTCGAGAAACTCCTTGAGGAAGCCGGAACGACCTACAACGACGTGATGCAAATCATTGTCTACCTGCGCGACACAGCTGACTATTCAACAGTAAAGGCCATGTTTGACAAACGGTTCCCCGACACCCCTACCGTCATAACACTCGCACCCGTATGCCGCCCTACTTGGCTCATCGAAATGGAGTGCATAGCCGTTTCATCAAACTCAAACGACAAGTACAGAGAGTTTTAACGTTAACATCAACGCTAACGTGGGCAGTCCGCTTCTAATTCGCAACTCATAATTTCTAATTCTTTCCGTGCCATTCATTCTACTTGCCATAATAGCCGCAATCATAGGCGCGGCCACCATTGTCGAGAGTCACATGGGAACACAATTTGTTCTCGACAACATCTATGGAGCATGGTGGATGAAATGCCTGTGGGCTGTCATGACCGCATTCTCGGTGTGGTTCATCATCAAGCGCAAACTTTGGCAAAGACTAAACGTTTTCCTCCTTCATATCTCTTTTCTTGTCATACTCACGGGAGCAATGCTCACCTCGCTTCTTGGTGAGAAGGGATTGATGCACCTGAGAACTGGAATCCCCGTTTCGGGATTCATGACCAAGGAGAGGCGAATCGTCCACATGCCGTTCCAAGTACGTCTCGACACATTTTCCATCAAGCACTATCCTGGCACCGAAGCGCCTTCCGACTACGTCAGCAGCGTCACATGCCTCACACCTGACGGTTCAGTCATCACCAAGGGCAGAATATCCATGAACAACATTCTCCGTCACGACGGATACCGTCTCTACCAGACTTCATTTGACGAAGACAGACAAGGTTCTTGGATCACTGTCAATCATGACCCGTGGGGCATAGCCGTGACATACACTGGTTACATCCTGCTTGCCATATCCACTATATTGATACTCTTCTTACGCGGAGGCAAATTACGCAAGCTTCTTCAGCACCCGCTACTCAGAAAGTCTGCACTAATGGCGATGCTGGCCATCATGACCTCGCCAGCCCTTGCCACCGGCACGGAAGAAAGTCCATTGCCTGCAATACGTCTTGAGGAAGCGGACAAGCACCGCTCCGCACAGATAATCTACAACGACCGCATAGCACCCTTCAACACCCTTGCCATCGACTTCGTCACCAAACTTTACGGCAAGAGCACATTCCGCGGTCTCTCGCCTGAGCAAGTCGTAATCAGTTGGCAGCTCCATCCCGACGATTGGAATAAAGCTCCAATAATCAAGATCAAGAGCGAGCAACTCCGTTCACTGCTTAACATTAATTCCAACCATGCAAGCCTCAACGACCTCTTCAATACCGACGGACAGTACATCCTTGCCGACCTCTACAAAAAAGAGGCTGGCACACACAGCAAACTTGAGAAAGCCATCATTGAGACCGACGAGAAAGTGGCAATCATCCAAATGCTCACTAATGGCACGCTCATCAAGCCTGTGCCACACGACGCACAACCTCTCTCGTCAATGCGCATCGATGCCGAACTGCTCTACAACTCCATCCCATTCAGCAAAATACTCTTCATGGTAAACCTGACAATGGGGTTCATACTAATGCTCTTCACACTATACATCAAGAAGTCCGTAGCCACTGTGCGCATCATTTCAAATATCACATTATATCTATCGACAGCATTCCTTCTGTCGGCATTCCTCCTGCGTTGGTACATCAGTCAGACTATTCCCCTCACTAACGGTTATGAGACTATGGTGTTTGTCGCACTCGCCACACTCCTCATAGCCATTCTCCTCCACCGACGCATATCCGTCATAGCCCCCTTCGGGCTCATCATAAGCGGATTCACACTCCTCGTCAGCCACCTCGCACAGATGAATCCTCAAATCACCCCACTCATGCCTGTGCTCCAGTCGCCACTCCTTAGCAGCCACGTCGCCCTCATCATGATATCCTACTCCCTTTTCGCTTTCATGACTCTCAACGGAGTGACATCACTCATCCTTATGCGCAAACCATCAGGGCACGAACAAGCCCAGCGACTCACCATCATCAGCCGCATCATGCTCTACCCAGCCACACTCCTGCTCGCCATAGGCATATTCATCGGAGCCGTTTGGGCAAACGTATCTTGGGGAAATTACTGGAGTTGGGACCCGAAAGAAGTGTGGGCGCTCATCACCATGATAGTCTACGGCATTGCATTCCATGACACATCTATCAAATGGCTGCGCACCGACCGCTATTTCAACATTTACATAACTTTAGCATCCCTCACTGTCCTCATGACCTACTTCGGAGTAAACTACCTGCTTGGAGGAATGCACAGTTATGCGTAAGCCCCGCCCTATCACTCCACCACAAAGGAAAGGGGAAGTTTATGCTATGGTTTCACGTTTTCGTTTTCGCTTTCGTTATCGTTAGAAACAGGCATGCGACTCCAGAAAGAACGGAGTTCTGCAAGCACCTCTTCATAGTCTTCCATCGTGAAGATTTTATCGCCATTAGAAAGAATCACATAGTCTACACCATCAAAAGACTTGCCAACACCTGTGTTCCT
This sequence comes from Bacteroidaceae bacterium, assembly GCA_045576655.1. Classification (GTDB taxonomy): domain Bacteria; phylum Bacteroidota; class Bacteroidia; order Bacteroidales; family Bacteroidaceae; genus RGIG8745. Next base: position 270,067 of record JAZNGW010000022.1, on the reverse strand, counting down.
GAAACCGTTGCGCATATAGAATGCGCTCCTGCGACGACGCTGTTCCGCATTATCACACTCCTGATCTGGCGACTCCATATCCAGTATGTTTGAGCACCCCTTGTATTTTTCAATAAGCAAACTCAGAATCTGCTGACCATATCCCTTTCCGCGCAACTCTTCCCTTACCGCAAAATACCAAAACCAGTTGAATGTGTCACGTGGATACACAATAGTAAAACCCACAAACTCACCTTCATCATAATAAGCCGTAAAGTCAAGACCCATCGTAGGCATCAATCTCAGCAAATCATCGTATGGTATCTGCTCCTCCTTAGGGAAAGCAGATTCATACAAACAACGAATCTGTTCATCGCAGGCATTGGCATATGTTAAAATTTTCGCTTCCACTCACTTCTTAATTATTATTGGTGTGGATAATCAATCATTCCGTATCTTATTGATACATAAATAACGAATGTAATGATAGAAAGTTGTAGGTAACGATTTGGTGGCTTTGAGATTGCACCAATCTTCTGCATTATACTTTGTCAAACACTCTAATACAAAAGTAGCCAAATACCTTGATTGAGCAAATAGTTTGGCTACTTTTCAAACTATATCTTATTAATAATCCATCTTCCAGAGTCTCCTCCCTCACGAGTTAACACGCCATCATTTCTAAATTGGTTAATAATCTTTCTTACTTGTCGAACACTTATATTCAGTTGCTTAGATAGCTCATCTCTTGATATTGAAGGATTTGCTTTTATCAGAGCCATAAGTTGCTCTGGTACACTCTGGTACGCCCTGGCACGATTTTTCCTTCATCAGATCTCCAAATAACTACTCTAAAATCTTCTTCTTGATAAAATTCGGGAGTTTTCAAACCACATTCACGACACTTGTTAATGATGTCTTCTGTTCCCGTACCCACATTTTCAATATAACCATTCCAATACCCAGCAGAACATCTGTTCGGATATAATGACAACTATCGAATGAAACGAATAAAAATATTCATAAGCAGTGTTCAGAGTGAATTTGCCGAAGAACGAGCTATGCTTTGTCATTTATTTTAAGTACTCCTTGTATTCAGTTCTTAAATCCTGTCCAATCTCCGCTATTATATATACTTGGTTATCTATGGTATCGAACAACATTGAGACGCTTTTAATCTTTATTCATGCAATACTTCACATAATTGCTCTGCATATTCAGACGATATGCCTATAGTCTTCTTTTATCTTGAATAAATGTTATATAAAGCTCTTATGTGTTCTATAAATCTTTGGAAATAAGATCTTAAATACCCTGTGTTTCCCCATTGAGAATACACAACAACTATAGTTCCATCTTTTAATACCATCGGTTCCTTTGTAAAAAAACGACCTTCATCTTTGCGATATTTTACAAAATCCATAGTACGTATAACGCCACATTTTCGATTACAACTTAAAAAAGAAGGAAACTGTTTCTCCAAGTCCTCTAAAGTAATATCAGGATGCTCCGATACGTATTGCTTGACAACCGCTAATACAAACCGTCCTATCCCCCAGTATTTATTACCATCCAAAGAAAACTCCGTTTCACTGTTCTCGGTAGTAGGTATATTTATAACTGCCTTCTCAATCTGTTTTTCTATGCGTGATTCATGTTTCCATTCAATCTTGCATACAAGCTTATTTAATTCATCCTCCAATATATTCTCGTCAAATCCTTCTTTTACAAATTTCTCCTTTATTAATGATGCAATGTTCCTTGTCACATGGTTTTCCGCAAAATATTCCGAGAAACGTTGATGCAAATTGTTGCGAGACATAATTTGATGATAATGCTCTTTGCAGAATTCTTCCAATTTATTTATGTTGAACTTCTCGTATGAAAGCATTTCGCAGAAAGTATCTCCATTAGAATCTTCTTTAGAAATTTCTATGGTCAATACATTTACCGGATTATCCAAATCATTAGGATTATCATAGTAGAAGCGGATATTTTCACCTAAATATAAACCAACGTTAGATTTCAGTTGTCGCATATAGTTACCCAACTGCCCGACTTGCTTATCATTGCAAACATTATCAGGTCTTTTTATTTCAATGGGCAAAACTGGTATACCGTTTTTATATAATATAATGTCTGGACGTAATGTGTTTCCAGCCCCAAAACCAAGAGTTAATTGTGACTGCATTGTTTTATTGGAAGTTCTCCAACCTAAAAACTTTAGGCAGTTTTCTATTTCTTGTTGATATTTAAGTTCTGTTGAATTGCACTTTACGTATGGTTGTAAAGTTTCTACTATTTCAATCCAATTGTCATTCATAACATTATCTTACTTTGCTGATATAACTAAATCTTGAATACCAACCTCCAATAAGGTCGCAATTTTCACAAGTGCAGCCAAATCTGGTTGGGCAACATTGGAACACCATTTAGATACTGTTGACGGATTTTTACCTAATTGTTCTGCCAACCATTTGCCTGTACGTTTCTTTTCTACAAGCACTATTTTAAGACGATTTATATCTTCCATTACAATCAATCTATTGAATCTAACGCAAAGTTATTTATTTTATCGTGAATAAAAGAATATTTGTATGGAAAAATTTCCAACATACTAATTCCTCCGACTTCGGGGGATAAGCTCGCAGAATGCGCAAGGTTTTCGGAAATAACCCAATATTTTTTGAGCTCAAAAAACATCTTACTGCGTTCAGAAGAACACGAGTTTAAAGTATCAACTCGTGGTTTGCAAATGGAGGAACTGACATAGTACAGGCAAACAATATGGAAGTTTGTCGAATTTGCGGGCAATAAGGCTGTATAGCCCGCATGTATACTTACCATATACAAGCAGGCCTGTGATTTCGTTAGTGACATGAAACCAAACGGATGTAAATAATTACAACACAAACCTTTGACTTATTTTTAAGCATTATACCTGAAATAAGTCAATATTACGACCCGATATCAAAACTCCCATAACATGGTACAATAAATGACGACACTGAGGTTTAAACATGTTTTTAGCGAGGAAAATTCTATATATTGCAGTGCGTTATGTACGTAACGCAGTGTGTTTTGTATATAACGCAGTGCGTTATGCATATAATGCAGTGCGTTATGAAGTTTTTTGTGCAGAGATATTGTTTTTCCAGCGTGGAGGTATTGACTTTGGAGCGAAGTTTTTGTAAATTTGTAACTAAGCCAGTTGGGACGCAATGAACGGTAAACACTAACCCTTTCTTAACTCCTAAGCGAAGCGATAACTCCATTTAACTTCTTTAACTCCTAAAAATAAATATACTTATGGCTGACTATGTAATGAGAGAAATGAACGATGTGCGTGGTGATGGTAGCAAAACGTATTATCCGCAAATCGACAGATACAGGTTGTTTTCTGAGGATGAATTTATCGAAAAGATGTCGATGAGCGGCAGCGGATTAAGCGCCGGACAGGTGGAGAGTGTACTTACCGCTCTTAAGCTCCGACTTTCGGAGATGCTTGCCTTGGGCTACACGGTTAAGGTCAGAGGATTGGGCACGTTCAGTGCTTCGCTCGGCATTAAGGAGGGTAAGGACTACGAGTCGGGAAGTGAAGATGAGGTGAAGCGCAATGCGCAGAGTATTGAGGTGAGAAACATTCGCTTTAAGGCGGACCGCGACTTGATAGGCCTGACAGACATGAGGTGCAACTTGGTGCGTAAGGGCGAGATAAAACTGAGGAAGGTGAAAGGTTCTGAGGAAGAGCGCTTGAATATGGCTTTGGAGTATCTTGAGACGCACCCGTTCCTTAAAGTTGCCAACTACAGGGCTATGACGGGGCTGAACCATTCGTATGCCGCTGCGGAACTGAAGAGATTTAGCAAAACGGAAGGAAGTGGCATCAAAAGCAGCGGCATAGGTTCCCACAAGGTGTACGTGAAAGGGTGAAAAATGATTAAAAATCAAGTGATTCACAAAGAAAATCTTGTCTACAACTTGTTTATTAGTTAAGTTATAATTACTTTTGCACATACAATAACAGCAAACCATCTATGAATAAAAAAGCAGAAAATAACAGCAAATCTATCTTCCAAAAGGTTTTGGAGGATAAGCGTGCTATACGCCAATGTATTCAAACTGGTGGAGACATTAAAAAAGTAGCAAAAGAGCGTGGAATCAAATTCGCAACTCCATTATAACATCACAAAAGACGGAGAGTGGAATTACTCATTCACTACTAAGCATGGTATTGTTTACCATGCTTATTTTATTGATTTTTCAAATTACCACCATGCTTTCAAGGATGTATACACATTCAATATTGAAGCCGAAAGCGATATACCTCACCCCATTGACAACAAGATTGCCCAAACGGTAATTGAAATTCTCAGACGTTTTTTCTCAGTCAAGGAGCACGCCATGATTATGATATGCGACAACATTGACGGGAAGGAAGAAAAAAGGGAGTTGCTATTCGCCAGATGGTACACACGATACAATGATGGTTCTATTTTAAAATTTGATGCTTCAACGTCTGACGAGGACTATACTCTCTACGTGTCTTTATTTTTAAGAAGGGGAAATCCTCAATCCCAAATTCTAATATCTGCATTCTATGACTTAGTTAAGAACGGATTCTATCCTACTGACTGACATATAGACTCACTCAAAAAAGGGATTATGCCGATGTGGACATAATCCCTTGCTTTTGCAAAAGTTTGGAAAACCTCTATCTTCACAGACTGAAGGCTACTTACTTTTACATATCAGAAACTTATTCATTCACTCTGCCATAACTCGGATGATGTCGAAGCAGAAACCCTTGGAGAGTTTCACTCCCTGCTCCATCTCACCTTTCTTGATGTCGTAGATGTAGACGCAAGGATAATCGTCTGCACCAGCGCCTTCAGTCACTCCGATGTACGCCTTGCCGTCATAGACTACACTGCGCTGGGAGAATCGGCCGCTGCAATAACGAAGCGGTTCACCATTGTATGCTACACGCTCTCTTGTGCTGTTCTTGAGGTCGATAATTGTGTAGAAATGACTTTCGCTGTCAATCTTTGTTCCGAGAGAATTGTTGCGAGAATACGCCAAAGCCTTGCCGTCGCCTAAATACTGCACGGTGAGGAGTTTGCCTTCCGGATTAGGGAATGCGTTGTATCCAGGCTCAAACTCAGTCTGTCCTGCCTTCATGCGTATGAGCGAACCGCACTCTGCTCCATCGATAGTCTTGAGACATGCAAGATAGAGGTTTCCCTCTTCATCGTGCATGACAGTGTTCTGCATCAACTCACCATAGGCGCTTCCAGCCGTTTCTTCCGCCAAATCGGCACTTACCGGCTTATTGGAAATGACTGACATATCAGCAGGATTTAATATTGCGGCATATAGAACAGATGATGCAGACTCTGTTCTTCCACCATCGGTTTTTGCATTATAGAAATAATAGAGTTTACCGTCGCTCTCCCTATATGTAAGAATGCCTGATGTGGAAAGGGCTTCATAGGATTCAGGCACGGATATGTCAAGTATTCCTTCTGCCTCAATGGCAAGAGAGGTTTCAGTGTCCTTCAACTTTGACCAATAGACTATCTTATGCTTCGAATCCGTGCCTACGACAACAAGAGTTTGGTCGTCTGTCCATGCGTGAGTGTACTTGCGTGCATAGTAGGTGTTGTTGAGGAACGGCACTTCTGCTACAGTTTCAACATATTCATCGCCATTGGCATCGGTGAGAATCTGGAACTTGGAGAAACGGTCGGCTGGCGACTGTGGCACTTGATAGTAGTACTTGCCCTTTGTGATGCTCTCCATCGTATAGGACTGCGTGATTTCGAGTCCCTTGCCTGTGAACTCAACCATCGGTTGGTCAGCTGTGAGGGCATCGACGCTGCGCACGAACGTACCGTTCTTGTTTTGGCTCATACCACCGTGTTTCACGGCACACACATAGAGGTCAAACTTGTATTTTGACTCAGGGGCAGACGCTCCACCTCCACCATTATCGTCATCGTCTGAGCAGGAAGCAAATCCTGCCGACAGCATTAGTGTCACAAAGGCACCAAAAAGGATTCTTAGATTTTTCATTTCATTCTGTTTTTAATTTGTTATTATCCAAGAGAGCGGGCCCAGCTCTCTTGGATCTCAATCTTTTCAGAGCAATAGACGGAACTTTGCGTAGAAAGCTCGTCCAGGCTTCTGAAGCATATAGTTGTCATACGTGAGTTTGTCAAAAAGGTTGGTACACTCAAAGGAAACGTTGTAGCGGCCGTCGTGCCAGGTATAGAGCACAGAGGCATTTGTAACGTGCTGAGTTGGTATGCGTGCCTTTGTCTTTGCCGAACCATAGGCTTCCCATGTGAGATAGAACCAATGCACCCACTGGTAATCGCACGCCAGTCGAAGTTTGCTCCCCTGCAATCCTACGTTCTGGAACGTATATGCGGCTTCGGCATTGGAGAACAACCAAGGACGGTTAGGAGTGCGGTTATTGTAGGTCACAGAAGGTTTTCCGTCCTTCTTATACTTACGCTGGTCGCGCGAATCCTGATAACTTGCATTGAAGGACAGTTGCAATTTTCGGTCCCAATCGTAGCGAACTTCACCCTCTATCCCCTTGATATGGACAGCCTCAACATTTTCATACTGCATCATACCTTCCGGCTCTAACACAGACGCTTGAATATAGTCATCGACAAATCGGAGGAAACCGTTAAGTTCATAAGTGATTGTATGGCGGCGAGGAAGTGTTACCGTTCCGAAAAGTCCCAGATTGAAGTTATCGCTGCTCTCAGGACGGAGCATGACATTAGGGTATATTGTAGAGCCATTTCCAAGCAGTTCACGCGAGAGGGGCAAACGGATGCTATGCTCGTAGGAGCCTTTGACCGCCAAATAATCTCTGAGAATGAAACGTGAACCTACTCCGCCTCCGAGAAAGTTCTGAGTTTTGGAAGGCACGGCATTGTTAGCACCAGTAATGGTTCCCAGTTCCGTCTGCTCGGTTGTAAGATGGTTGATGTAGTCTTTCAAGAATAGCACATTATTAAGACGACCATCAAGGAAAGACTGATTATAAGAAAGCCCCAATACATGCTTAAGCAGCACATCGTTGGTAGGTACGTATTCGTCATCCACATCGTCATACTGCTCATTGCCAGTACGATTGAGCTGGTAGTTGAAACTCAAAGAATGGTTGTCATCAAAACGATAACCAAGGTTTGTACGAACCATTGTCATCGGACGCTTGTAATGGCGAAGCGACTTGCCGCGCCCTCTTATTTCGCTATAACCGCCATTGATATATGTTCCGTCCCAAGAATATTTGCGATAGGTAGTATCGACTGTTTCGGTATGATCCCATGTGTGAGAAATAGCCGCATTGAGCGAAAGTCCTTCTAACAGGAAATCGGATTTATTATAACGTGCAGAAAGGCCAAATGATTTGGAATTACGCTCTGCCATACCGTAGACGAAAGTTTGCACGGCACCAGTTTGAATTTCCTTTGCTATCTGCGAATAGGACATCGAAAGAAAGAATGCATCTGCCCAAGACTTATCAGTAACTCCTATTTCCAATTGTCCAAATAGGGAGAAATAGTCATCATGGAAGCGAGGGCAATCTTTCGTGATAAAAGCAGTCTTGTCCTCATTGCGCACCTCAACATCTTTCATCAAGTAGTCATTCTTGGAATAAGCAACACTAATAGTAGGCCTAAGGACTATGCCTGTAGTTGGTTCTGTGTACTGCGCATTCAGATCGAACTCATGGGTATGGAAAGAACCTACGCCGTAAGACACATCCAAGAAATTACGCTTACTCTTGTTTGTTATGATATTGACCGCACCACCAAGAGCATCGGCACCAAGACTCGCAGGAATAACTCCCTTATAGATTTCAACATGATCGACCATATTGACGGGCAGATTGGTGAGATTGACACCCGTACCAAGTATATCGAGCGGCATTCCATCAATAAAATAGCGGATGGAATTACCTGACATACCGTTGATGGAGAGGTCGAAATCAGAACCGCGTCCGCCTTCTGTACGGACTTTCACACCTGTAGTTCGCCCTACTATATCATTAAGGGTGACGGTCATGTTTGCCAATGATTTCACATCAATAGCATTGACTGCATACGCACCCTCACGGACAAGTTGGGTTTTGCTTTTCCCCTGTACCATTACTTCACCGATATTGTATAGCGAATCAATATTAGCAATGGCAGAATCCGGACTGAAGAACGCAGACTGCATGCTCATCGCACCAATTGGCGCAATGAAGGAAAGAAGCATTATAAAAGAAAAAACCGAAATTCTCATGTCATCAACAGTTTAATTATGAGAAGTTTCGGCAAAAAGAATAAAAGACTTGGTGACGAGCAGGAATGATAAATACACATAGTTTGCAACACCACTAACCTACCCTTCGTTCCATAAAGCGTCTTCCAGTTCTATTTCCCGAGAACTTCAGAAAAACAATACACTTCGGCAGGTCTTCTGACTTACTCCATCACCAAGCACCTTCCCATGACCCTCAAGAGTCCACAGTGGTTATCATCTATTAGCTTGGCAACTTTGATTTCGGAGCTTACAGCAGCGGGTCTGTACAGGACTTTCACCTGTTTCCCTATTAATCGACTGATTTCGGACACATCCGAACCCTCGAACCAAAATGCACCGCAAAAGTACAAGAAAATATCAATACGAACAAATGGAGTAAGAAAAAAATAAACAAATACGAAAACTTTTATCGGTTGAGATTTGTTAATTGTCTGAAAACAGTCAATCTTCAAACAAATTAGAAAGGCCTGAGAACATTATTAACAACTAAAAAGTACCGCGTATGTTTAAGTATCTTCTATTCCCCAAACTGCCATCATCAAACACGGTGTCGCTCTTGACTCTATGGACACGCATCATCATTGGCATGCTATTTCTTAACCACGGCATCGAAAAATGGATGAATTTCAGTAGCATGGTTGAAACATTTCCAGATCCATTATGGTTAGGAAGCACCATCTCGCTAATTTTAGTAATTTTCGCAGAAGTGTTCTGCGCTTTCGCCTTCATTTTCGGAATATTTTTCCGTATAGCGTTGATCCCGATAATAATAAGCATGAGTGTGGCCTTCTTCATTGTTCACAATGATTTGCCTCTAGCAAGCAAGGAATTAGCACTCATATATCTTATAATATTTATCATCTGCTTTATTTCCGGACCTGGACGTTACTCAGTTGACCATATTATGGTTCGTAGGTGTCATAACGAGAACTGTTATAAAGAAGCTGAATTTGAATAAGAATAACAAAAAAACTCCCGCAGAATAGTTATTGAGTTCAATAGTTATCCTGCGGGAGCTTAATTTATACCGACTATTTTAAGACAGATTTTTCTTTGCCTGCTGACTCTGCATCTTTTTCCACTGCGCACGCGCCAATTCCTGCATATCAACTACAGAGTCCTTCTCATCAACAATTTCAAATCCGAGCATAGTCTCAATCACATCCTCCATAGTAACAATTCCTCGAAAACCGCCGTATTCATCAATAATGATAGATATATGCTCTTTCTTTTCAAGCAACTTCTCCCAGATATTAGCTACAGGCTCATCCTCTGGGAAAGAAAGAATCGGACGAGCCATTTCCTTCAAACGGATGCTAAACTTATCTTCTGCAAGACGCTCCAGAATAGTCTGGCGAAGCACATAACCAGTGACATAGTCGCTGTTGTCATCATCGTATATCGGGATGCGTGAATAGTTATTAAACTCTTCTGTCTTGTAGAACTCCTTAAGAGTCATAGAACTGTCCGCCATTTCAACAACCACGCTCGGAGTCATAATTTCATGAGCTGTAATCGTGTCAAGTTTAAGCAGGTTCTGAATCATCTTATTTTCCTTCTTCTGAAGCACGCCCTCTTCGGCACCTACAGTTACCATCGCAGACACTTCTTCGCGACTTACTGCCACTTGGTTTGTTCCTGACGAAATGAGATGAGTCAGTTTCTCTATTAGAAAAACAAGGGGAAAGGTAATAATAATCAGAAACTTGATAACCGCAGAGGCCGGTATGGCGAGTTTCCGCCAATAATAAGACCCGATAGTTTTAGGAAATATCTCGGAGAATACTAAAATGAGTAATGTAAAAATAGCAGAAAGTACACCAACTCCTGTACTGTCAAACACTTTAGCCGCCTGTGAACCCACCAAAGACGCACCAACCGTGTTGGCTATAGTATTAACAACCAATATCGCTGAAATAGGACGGTCAATATTCACCTTTAGGTTCTTAAGACGTTCAGCCCCATTAACACCCTGATTTTCTAAAGTCGTTATATAAGAAAGAGGAGTTGACAATAATGTTGCCTCCAAAACAGAGCAAATGCCAGAAACAATAAGGGCAAATGCCATATATGTTATGATTAGTTCCATAATAATCTATTATCTTTTGTGACACTTATACAAATTAAACGAGGACATTAACGCTCACTACCTTAGCATCACTTGCAAGAAAGAAAAATTATTACAAAACTTAGACTTTGAAGAATACAAAGTCACCTCTTTATCAAATAAATAGTCGTGGAAAAATGTTGCGAAACTTGTCGCGGGACAACTGTCTGAGTCAGTCATTTCTATAATAATGTATTGTTTAACAATGCAAAGTTAAGAAGTTTTATAGATTTAGGCAAACTAAAGCACAAGGAAGTGAATAAATTCACTCCAATGCGTCTATCCCCAATTACCAGAACATCCTTAAGCGATGCTTACGAGTTCTATTTCAAACACCAATGTGGAATTACCCGGAATTTCTCCATTGGCACGACTTCCGTAACCAAGTTCAGAAGGAATGACGACTTCCCACTTATCGCCTGCGTGCATATGACTCAATGCAATCTTCCAACCAGAAATGAGGTCGGAAAGGCGAAAAGCCACAGGATAGCCTTGAGTATAAGAACTGTCAAATTCGGCCCCGTCAATAAACTTACCCACATAGTTCACACAAACAATACTGCGGATATTCGGACATTTAGTACCACTACCACTGCGTATTACTTTGTACAAAACACCTTCAGGCAGTTTGTGCATACCTTCCTCTTTGGAACGAGAATTAAAATATTCTATATTCTTTTGCTTATATTCTTTCTTGGACATAATAATCAGGTGCAAATAAGTGACGGCAGGAAAGTTTTCACCTCTAAAACATGGCACTAAAGTTTGCCTCCATAGGCCAGATCGCCCGCATCACCGAGCCCTGGCACAATATACGCATGATCATTTAGTTCGGCATCGATTGCACCACACCAAAGAGTGACATCATCGCGCTCCCCATAAATAGTCTTTATATAATCCACTCCCTTTTGCGAGGCTATAACGGAACAAAGATGTATAACCGCAGGCTGACCTTTAGTACAAAACGCTTCAAGTCCAAGCTCCATACTACCTCCTGTTGCAAGCATCGGATCAGCAACAATCAAAGTCCTACCGCTGAGGTCGGGAGTTGCCATATACTCAATCTTTATGCCTACATCCTCGCACTCCTTATCTTTGTAATAGCGATAGGCAGAAACAAAGGCGTTGTCTGCTGTGTCGAACACATCCAGGAAGCCTTGATGGAACGGCAGACCAGCTCTGAATATAGTTCCAAGAACTATTGAGTCGTCATGCGTACTCATCTCTGCAACACCAAGAGGAGTCTGCACCGACTTTACCGTATACGTAAGTGTCTTGCTAACCTCATATGCCATCATCTGACCTATACGCTGCAGATTACAGCGAAACTTCGCCCTGTCTGCCTGTATGCTGACATCACGAAGTTCACTCAAAAATTTATTGATAACAGAGTTCGATTCTGCGAAATTGACAATTTTCATTCTTATGCTATCGTTTATTTGACTTCCAAAACATCCACTTTGGCACAGGAGGCTCGCTATACGACATTTCTTCTCTGAAGCGCTTGCGCAAAATCTGCTCGTAGGTCAAGCCGCGGGTTATTATCTTATAGATAGTTGACCAATCGGGCAGCCCGCCTATATTGCGGTCGTCAATGAAGTAATCGGCATTAACCTTAGGTGAGAAGTTAGTGTTCCTGTCGGCAAGAAAGTCATTAGGTTCGTCGCTATTGACTGCATAGAATTCCACTCCCCTCTCTCGACACCAATTAACGGCATCCTCAAGAAGTTTGCCATTGCGCATCGTATAAAGAATCACCTTATGCCTATCCGCTATAAGCATTTTAAGCACCTCTGTGGCAAAAGGAAGCTCTTCACCTATTTCCGGATAGCGATGTTCCACTATTGTTCCATCAAAATCTACAGCAATTACCATGCTTATAATTATAATAGTATATTAGATTTCTTCAATTTTCTTTCCAGCCTCACCATAGCCATAACCATAACCGCCACCATAGCCATAACCGCCGTAGCCATAGCTCTTTCCATAGCCATAACGTCTGCCATAACCGTAACCTCCGTAACGCTTATAACTATAAGAACCTGTCTCCACCTTTGCTGCATTGAGAATTATGTTCACATTTGGAAGGCGCTTATCGACTGCAAGTGAATTCACAAGGTCTATGTCTCCCTTAAGCGTGTAGTTGGCACGAACAACAAACAATGTGGCATCGGCAACTTTTCCGATTGTCAACGTATCTGACACAAGGCCTACCGGAGCGGTATCAAGTATCACATAGTCGTATTTCTGCTTAAGATAGTCTATCGCTGTCACCAAGTTCTCTTTCTCCAGCAACTCTGCTGGATTTGGAGGTATCGGACCTGCCGCAATAATATCAAGATTAGGGCTTACATCTGACTTTTGAATGATTGACTCCAGATATGCATAGTCATCTGCAGGACGTGTGAAGAAGTTTGAAATGCCTTTATCCGAGTTCGCCAAATTGAAGAGTCCTGCAAGACGCGGTTTGCGGATGTCAAGACCTACTACAATTACTTTCTTTCCTGCAAATGCAATACTTGCGGCCAAGTTGGAGGCTATACAAGTTTTTCCTTCGCCCGAAGTTGTTGATGTAAACAATATTACATTCTGTCCCTTCGACAGCACGAACGGAAGATTTGAACGTATGCCTCGATAGACCTCAACCACTACGCTGTTGCGGTTTTCCTGCACGACCACATTTCGGTCACCCTTGTCCAAAGCCTTGATAAAAGGCACTGAGCCCAAAACTGGCACATTTGTAAGTTTGAGCAAATCGTCACGTCCCTCTATACGATAGCGGAAAAAATCACGAATGAAATAATACACATAAGGAAGAGCCAAACCAACCAAGAGAGCCACGAGCAAAATCATATTTCTCTTCGGAGAAATCGGGCCCGAAACCATTGGCTCCTCTATGACCTTTCCCTTATACGCTGATGACGCAAGGGTGATAGCATTTTCCTCTCGTTTCTGCAAAAGCATCAAGTAGAGTCCTGCCTTTACTTCCTGCTGACGGTTTATATCGGCAAGGGCGCGTTCCTTACTTGGAGCAGAAGAAATTTTACTTGCATACTTATCGTGCTGACTCTGCAACTGGTTTCGACGGATTGTAAGTTGTTGCTTTGATGACTGCAATGAAGACTTTATACTATTAAAGTAAGTTTCCACCTCTTCTGTAATCAAACTAACTGCAGGGTTGTCTTCCGACGCCGAACGCAAAAGTCGATTACGTTCCATAACCAACTCATTATACTTTGCAATCGTAGCATTTACCGATGCGTCACTAAGTCCCACATTCGAAGGCAACACCTGCAAATAATTGTCTGAGTCGAGGGCGTAGTCCAATACATAGTCAACCAAATTCAGCTGTGTATTAACATCTATAATCTGAGTTTCAAACTCCATATTGCGAGAAACATCCATTGCAGCATCAGCAGCGTAATTCACAATACCCGAACTTTTCTTGTATTGCTCCAATTCAGTTTCAGTCATATTGAGTTCTTTGCTAATTACACCGATACGTTCAGCAATGAAATCCTCGGTACGACGAGCCTCATACATATTATCTTCATTAGCATCTTCATTATAAATGTCAACCAGTTTCATCAGATAATCTGCGCTACGCTCTGGTATGTTATCGCTAAGCGTTACTCGCGCAATAGTTGTCTCTTCAGATGTAGGAGATACAGATATGGCGCTTGCGTAATAACGTGCTACGGCATCAAGAGGTCTTATCACCGCTTCCAAACGGCGCATCTCACTAAAATCAACATTGCTATTTTGATATATCGGGTTGCGCTCTACAATTATCGTTCCAAATGTAGTAGTAAATCTTGCGGGCAAAGTGCTGGCTTCCTTCTCCATGGAAGTATCGCCATAAGTGATTTTAGCCACAATGCCGGCATTCTTGCTGTCAATCACGATAGACACCGCCCCCTTAAGAGAATCAATCTCATTCGCATCCAAATCGACCAGATAAGGAGAATGCTTGCGATAGACCTCTGCATCCCTAACACGACCAGCCAGTTGGTAAGATGTGTAAAGTTTCAAAGAACGCACTGTACGCTTAGCCAAAGACTTTGTTGCCAGAATTTCAATTTCGTTAGCAAAACCGTCACTATTATTCTTCATACCAAGCTCTTGGAATGTTGCGCTAATAGAAGAAGAAGTACGCTTATTGTCCCTATCTTTAATGAGAACCTTAGAAGTAACATTATAAACTGGCACTGCATAGCGCAAATAGATAAAGGCCGCGCTCAAACACACAGCAACAGATGCTATAAACCAATATTTATATCGCAATAGCAGAACCCAAAGTATTCGGATGTCGAAACCTCCATCCTCTTCTTCCGGCCTATTACCATACCCATAAGTGTTTTCACCATTTCTTTCAGAGTAGTCCTTCATAATGAACAGTTTTTATTTAAAACAACGCAAGAAGATATACAACCCTCAGACATTATTATATTATATCACCGTACAAAATTACATTTTTTTTCACGAACAACAAAATACAAGAAGACATATCGCATCATCCCCCTCAATACCTTAACTACATCATACGATAAGTGCCACTTCCAAAGTCACTACATAGTACAATTTACATCCTGCAAGTCTGAAGTTATTTCAAACAAAAACATGTTCTGTACAGCAAAACGGTCTAACCCCCGATATAAAATCACGTCTCCCCGGTCCCAAATCTACATCTCCCCACTAAAAACTATAAATAAAAGTAATATTTGTACAAATAATAGTTTTATTTATATAAATATTAGTTTTATTCTTACAAATATAAGTTTTATTTATACTTTTCTCCGAGGACACAGAATGTTTATGCCGCGGAAACGAGGAATTTCTATTCCGCATATAAGGAATTCAACATTCACAACCCATAAATTTGCATTAAATAACAGGGACATTCACATACGGCGTTTTTCAAAAACATCGCAATACAATAACCGTCATACTCTTTTTTATTGTATATTTGCAAAAACCTTGAAACCAACACATTCAATCGTTACTTCAAAACAAAACCCAGAAATGATATCTGAAAAGAAAGACAGAAAATTATTTTTAGCCATATTAGTCCTGGATATCGCCCTGATAATAGGGTGGAGCTCACTCGTATTCTATTTGTTCGAGTGGTTCGCGCCAGCCACCACAGACAACCTGTCATGGAAATCCACTATAGCAACGCTGACATTTAGTTTCATTGCAAGCTTTGCCATCTACCCATCAGTTGCACAGCATCGCATAACGAACATTGAAGAAATCATTAGCAGAATAACAAAAACCTGCATACTATTTACACTTTTTGCCATTGCACTGACTGTATTCATACGCCCAGCCGAACGTTTTCCAAGAACATTTTTCATAACGTTGATCACAACATTCCCGTTGGTGCTATTTATTGAAAGACTGATTATCAGAAAACTGTTAATGCATCTTCGCAAAAGGAAGCGCAACCTCAAAAGCGTCATTCTCATCGGGAAAGACGCTACAATTATAGAGTTATTCCAAACGTTACAGAACCCCATCTACGGATACAATATTGCAGGGGTTTTCTTTGACGGGACATGCAACGATCAAGAGTACGCCAGCAAAAAGGTTTCTGACTGTGCAGGCATATACAATTGGATAAAAGCACAGGAAGGCATCAACGAATTATATGCTTCGACATCCGACCTTGACAAAAGCAGCATAAGACAAATAAACAAATACTGCGACAATAACTTAATCCGATTCTACCAAGTACCGTCAATCGTGACACCAAACAAAGATGTCACACTAACGATGAAAGACAGAATAGCAGTCATATCCAGCAGAAACGAACCGCTTGCCGACCCCATCAACCAAACCATCAAAAGAGCGTTTGATTTTATTACGTCATCCCTCTTCCTGCTATTCATATACCCGTTCATATATGTCATCATTGCACTAATCATTAAAAAGACATCCCCTGGACCAATCTACTTCAAGCAAGAGCGCACAGGTATGAACGGCAAAGTGTTCAAGTGCATAAAATTCAGAAGCATGAAAGTCAACAATGACGCTGACACACTCCAAGCCACGAAAAACGACCCGCGCAAATATCCTTTTGGCGACTTCATGAGGAAAACCAACATAGACGAACTACCACAAATAATAAATGTCTGGAAGGGAGAAATGTCTTTCGTTGGTCCCCGCCCTCATATGCTCAAGCACACCGATGAATATTCACACCTGATAAACAAGTACATGGTAAGACACCTTGCAAAGCCAGGAATAACGGGACTGGCACAAGTGTCTGGATTCAGAGGTGAGACACAACACATTGAACAGATGGAAGGCCGAGTGCGAAAAGACATCGAGTATATTGAGAACTGGAGCTTTTGGCTCGACATACGAATAATTTTAAAAACAGTCACCAACATGATCGTAGGTGACAAAAACGCTTACTAAAGATTTATCATGGCAAAAATAAAAGACGCAAACATTTCATTCAAACAATTAATTTGCCTTGCACTATATTACGGAGTAGCCACACACCTACCAGACTCCTACTCATTGTTCGGAGGGAAAATCAGCAATTCCATCAGAGTTTTTCTTTGCAAACGCATCTTTAAGAAATGCGGCAAAATCAGAACCATCAACAGGAAAGTCGTTTTTGGGTCAGGACGCAACATTGAAATGGGCGACGACTCCGGGATCGGAGCAAATACAGAAATTCCATCAGACACAATCATCGGCAATAACGTAATGCTCTCCAGAAGATGTTTCGTCCTGCACCGCAACCATGAATTCAGTCGCATAGACATACCAATAATCGAACAAGGTTTTAAAGAAACAAAAAAACTCATAATCGAAGACGATTGCTGGATCGGGTTAAGCAGCATCCTAACCCCAGGACGCCACATCAAGAAAGGAACCATTGTAGGAATGGGAAGCGTATTGACAAAAGATTTCCCCGAATACTCAATAGTAGGAGGCAATCCTGCAAAACTAATCAAATCCAGACGCCCCCAAACAGAGGCTGAAAAAGCATAAACGCACCCACTCAAGCCAAACCTTTACAGCTACATTGCATTGAGTTATTGCAAGAATTAGCATGACAGATATCAATATTCACTCAAATTCACTAACTTTGCATCATAAAACAATTCAAAAACACATAAAACAAATGGGATTGCTATCAAATATCTTCAAAAAGAAAGAAAGTAAAAACGTAGGCGGCATGGAAGATTTCATGACGCTCATCAGAGTATACTTTCAAAGCGTACTCGCATCTAATCTTGGAATTTCGAACTTGGCAATGCTACCAGAAATGGCAACATTCAAGCGCACGCTGAAAGTTCAGACAATAAACAATCGATTGGGTTTAGGCGAAAAGAAAGCTTGCAGCAAAATGCTACAGGATCTTTACGGCATTAACGAAAATTTCTTCAAGGAAATCGACCTTAGTATCAAAAAAGGATGCCGCACACAAAACGACATACGCAACTACATGTTCCTATTCCAGGGATTTAGCCAGGAGCTGATGATGCTCACAGGTAACCTTCTAAAATGGAAATTCCGCATACCAGGATTTCTAAAAAAAGCAATGCGCCAAGTATGCGCTAAAACAGTCCACGACATCCTCACAAAAGACCTCTGGACAGACGAAGGAGTTAGGAAGTCCGTATTCTCCGTCAGAAAATACCAGCAAATGCTCGGATTTTCAGAGGAATGGATGACAGAATACATCTACAACATTATCATATTGGCAAAAAAAGAGCCAAAACCTTCAAATGAAGAGATTAAGAAGGCAGAAAATCTCATGAAAAAGTAGCATTTATACAAATTTTACGCAGGTTTAATTTGCGGAGTAAATACAAATCGTTAAATTTGCGTAACAAATGGAATAGTATAACGCCATGACCGACGAAGAAAAACGAATAATAAAAAATTTCGAAGCAAACGTCCGCCAATTACTAAGGTTATATGCTGTTTTGCAAAAGGAGAATCAAGACTTATACTCAGAACTTGAGCAAAAAGACCTCGAGATTGAAAAATTGCATGCAGAAATAGGCCAATGTAAAAAAGACTATTCCAACCTGAAATTGGCCAAGATGATTGAAGTCAGCGATAGCGAAATGAAAAACGCAAAACAACGACTATCCAAACTTGTGCGAGATGTGAACAAATGCATCGGACTTTTAAGCACTGAACAAACAACAGAATAGAAAGTACGGTGGCAACTATGGAAAGAAGACAAAACATAACAGTTACTATCGAGGGAATTCAACTGCCCCTAACTGTAAGAACGGAAGAAGAAGAAAAGATCTATCGTGATGCAGCTTCAATGATACAAGACAGACTGCAGAAACTGAGAGATTTATATCCAACACTTCCAAATGAAAAATATTATTATGCAATGGTCATGCTCAACACTGCTGCAGACGCAGTAAGAGCGTCCAACAGAGCCAACATGGGGCCTGTACTCGACATAATAAACGATTTGAACAAAGACATAGAAGCCATTACTGCGAAAAAATGACTTAGTCATTTATAACAAAAAAGCATCAACACAATAGGCACAATTTCAGAATGCTAATGCATGCTGAATTGTGCTTTATTTATTATAATAACTAACATAAAACTAACACAAATGGACAACCTTTTAGTAATAAACATTTTACAAATTACGCCCGCACTCACTATTGCCATCGCTGTAATAGCGCTGATAGTAGGAGGTTTCATCGGATTTGCCCTGTTTAGATATGTAATCAAACAGAAGTACAACAGATATTTACTCGAAGCGGAAAAAGAAGCAGAAACTATCAAAAAGAACAAACTGCTTGAAGTAAAAGAAAAATTCCTCAACAAAAAAACAGAATTGGAAAAGGAAGTCGCTCAGAGAAACCAAAAACTTCTGCAAGCAGAAAACAAACTCAAACAGCGCGAAACATCTCTAAATCAGCGCCATGAAGAATTGCAACGCAAAAAAGTCGAGAATGACAATCTCAAAAATTCGCTTGAAAACAAAATAAGTCAAATAGACAAGCAGAAGGAAGAACTTGAACAGATGCAGGAGAAAGAGCGTCTCAAGTTAGAAACAATTAGCGGTCTTTCTGCAGAAGAGGCAAAAGAACGCCTAGTTGAAAGCCTAAAAGATGAAGCAAAAACTCAAGCACAGCAATACATTAATGAGATCATTGACGACGCAAAGATGACAGCCAACAAAGAGGCAAAGCGCATCGTTATCCAAAGCATTCAAAGAGTTGCAACAGAAACAGCCATAGAAAATTCCGTAACAGTATTCCACATTGACTCAGACGAAGTAAAAGGACGAGTCATCGGACGCGAAGGTCGCAACATTCGCGCCTTGGAGGCTGCTACAGGAGTGGAAATAGTAGTCGATGACACACCTGAAGCAATCGTAATCTCTGCATTCGATCCAGTAAGACGCGAGATTTGCCGACTTGCGCTCCATCAGCTCGTGGCAGACGGACGCATCCACCCAGCACGCATCGAAGAAGTCGTGGCAAAAGTCAAGAAGCAAGTGGAAGAAGAAATCATTGAAACAGGCAAAAGAACAACCATCGACCTCGGTATCCACGGATTACACCCTGAACTCATCCGAATAATCGGAAAGATGAAATACCGCTCATCATACGGACAGAACCTTCTGCAACACGCAAGAGAAACTGCAAACCTATGCGCGGTTATGGCATCTGAACTCGGATTGAATCCAAAGAAAGCACGCAGAGCAGGATTGCTACACGACATAGGCAAGGTGCCAGACGAGGAGCCAGAGATGCCACATGCTATATACGGCGCTAAACTAGCTGAGAAATGCAAGGAAAAGCCTGATATCTGCAACGCTATCGGCGCACACCACGACGAAATGGAAATGACATCTCTTTTAGCCCCTATCGTACAAGTTTGCGACGCCATTTCTGGAGCGCGCCCAGGAGCACGTCGTGAAATTGCAGAAGCCTACATAAAGCGTCTCAACGACTTGGAACAATTGGCAATGAGCTACCCTGGTGTAACCAAAACATATGCAATTCAGGCAGGTCGAGAACTCCGAGTAATCGTTGGTGCCGATAAAATCAGCGATAAGGACACAGAAACGCTCAGTGCTGACATTGCAAAAAAGATTCAGGACGAAATGACTTATCCAGGCCAAGTAAAGATCACAGTAATCCGTGAAACACGTGCTGTAGCATTCGCAAAATAGAAATAAAAAACACAACATAGATAAAGAGAGGAGGGCAATCCATTTGGATTTGCCCTCCTCTCTTTATCTATGTCTTCACAAAACAAACTTCGTATTCAACTATATCATACTCTTCCGAAAAGCTTTAAATGCATATACTGCAAAATAACAACAAGAGCGTAAAAAACCAATATGTTCAACATTACGATAAATGTTCCATTGCCAAGAAGCCACAGTCATCTTATGTGAGGAAACAGAACCATCTCTTACCCTATAAAGAGCGGTTACGGACTGCGTACTTAGTGCGACAAAACCTTTTTTAAGGACTGAGAGCCAAAAGGCATAATCTTCGTGATGTATTGGCTTAAAATACACCTTGCCGACTTTTTTCACATCATAAACACCTGTCAAATTACCTATTACATTGCTATACAATAATTTGGAATAATTCACTATTTTAGGAGTCCTAATGCAACGACCGGCACGCACACCAACCTCATTTATCTTCTCATAATCAGAGAAAACCACGGCAACTCTACTGTCTTCAAAAAGAGGTATCTGATCTGCCAATTTATTAGGCAACCATACATCATCGCTATCTAAAAACGCAATATAATCACCTTTAGCATGTTTTATACCAAAGTTACGCGGAGCATAAGGCATACCTACATGCTTATCATTAATAAGCAAATGTATCCGAGAATCACGCTTCGCATAAGTTTCCACAATATCCCTTGACCCATCAGTACTTTCATCATCAATGATCAATAGTTCCCAATTTGAATAAGTTTGATCAAGTACAGACTCTATTGACTGTGATAAAAATTCTCCCGCATTATAACAAGGAGTGATAATTGAAACCAAGGGATTATTTTGACAGTTCTTCATACAATTTTCTTAGTTTTCGTTTTTCCACATCCCAATTACATTCTTTTATAACAAAATCCCTTCCGACATTCGCCATTTCTTGAGCCACCTCCGGATGATCCAATAAAAATTCGATCCTGTCTGCATAATCTTCTATTGAGTCTGGATGAACAAGAAAAGCCCCCTTCGCCTTATTAACAAATTGAGCACATGGTGGTAAATCAGACACAACTACAGGTATTCCACAATACCAATATTCAAATAACTTAGTCGGAATATTTTTTCTGAGTTTCAACACATCCTGCCAAGGAATAATTCCTATCTTAGACGATTGAATCAAACGCGGAACTTCGTATGTTGGAACACGCAACTGTAAATGAATTTTTTCCTCATCCAAGTTCAACTCCTTGATCCTGCTCCTCACCCAATCAATTCCACCGTTAACTACGAAAGGAGAAATTATTGCAACTCGAAGTTCCCGTCCCCTGTCATGAAAAACTTTAGCAACTCCTAATATTATATTTATAATGAACTCAGTAGTCGTACCTGGAAAAATAACATCCCATTTAACGTCTCTGGCACCATTATACGGGGCTAGAGATTCATCTATTTTCTTCGTATCTGGATAATTAAAAAGAACAATAGTTTTCTTTTTTGAAAATTGCTCATACACAAAGTTATCCGCAGTAACAATCGCATCAAAAAACTTATCAGCCAACCACTCCGAAAAAGTCATAAATTTAGACATCGCCCTCCTTACCCATGGTTTTAAATAGTACTTTGTTAACATATCATTTGGGTAATCTTCATGTACGTCATAAATGACTTTTGCACCTGTCGTCATTTTAAGGAGCAAACCTACATAAATCAAATCAGGATCTTGCAAATGATAGACATCACATTTTTCCCGTTTGGCGACTTTATATATATTAAACATTCCTCTTAAAGACGTAGGCCCCAATTTGTTTTTTAAAGGTAAATCTACACACTTTACTCGTTCATCTACATCTCTTGCCATAGAGGCTTCTTGAGCAATATAAACGACCTCATAGCCAAAATCAACTAATGACAACGTTTCTTTATAAAAAACTCTATTATCATTCCATTTATGTGTAGATGTTAATATGCATACTTTCATGATATTCATGTTTTGTGGGTTAATTTTTTACAAAAATCTTTCCATACTGCTCTTGCACGGCTTTTAGATATTTGTCATTATCAAAAATATTCGTCGTAAATAGTTTCAAATCTTGCTTTATCAGAACTGGTAAAATTACAGTGGGACGTTTAACCTTAACTATTGGCGTTCCTTTCAAACGTACCATTGCATTCAACCAAACATCATCTGCTTTAGAACATATTCGCAAAAACATGTCTTTATTAAAAATCTCTCTTGAATAAGATTGTGGCGGAAACAACACACCACCTCCAGAACCAAAAAATAGTTCACTGCTCTTGTAATCCTCATAAAGACTTACAAATTTCCAATCTTTATATGAAAGCAAACCATTTTTATCACTTTTCATTTCATAGCAATAACGAGCCACCACACTTCTCATATCAGTCTTATACAAATCATACAAATCAGAAATCATATAATCAGGATACATGATGTCATCATCCACTGTTATTATAATATCATTGGTATACTTCAGAAAAGCATAATAAAACTTTTTATATGACCGTATATCCTCATCAACAAATTGTATTTCCAATCCTCGTTTCATTTGGCTCTGTAATCTATTAGGCAAATCATCCAGTTCATTTGGGAATTGCGCTCTTGACAACCACAGCACTATTTTATCTGGTTTTTCAGATTGTCGTAGAAGAGATTCTACAACAATCCATAATCTTCCTATACGCAAAGGAAAAGACGTCAATGAAACAATTACTTGAGTATCTCTTTTTACCTTATTCAATGCTTCTTTTTTTGTAACAGCATAATAAAAAGGTATAACAATATTAAACAAATTTCTCACAAGAACTCTAAGCACCGAATCCACACGTAATTTACGCAAGATTTTTG
The DNA here is from genome assembly GCA_045576655.1 of Bacteroidaceae bacterium. Classification (GTDB taxonomy): domain Bacteria; phylum Bacteroidota; class Bacteroidia; order Bacteroidales; family Bacteroidaceae; genus RGIG8745. The sequence goes on along the minus strand of JAZNGW010000022.1, from coordinate 246,592 downwards.
ACTTAAAATCTATCCTATATAAACGATTAGCCAAATTAATCATAGTTTTTCCGATAATTTTGGTTCCTGATGAATACTATATCTTTTATCCACATAAATATATGCCGTTGCCACAAACATCCAAGTAGGCACTTTCATCAAATAATTGCTATCTACCACACCAGCAAAAAGAATAGCAATTGCACATGACAATAACATACTTTTATTTGCTGGACTTCCCGACATCCCTTTGTGAAAAAGCCTAAACAACATCCCTAAAAAACCTATAAAAATCGGTAATCCAAAAAGGACGACAACTTCTAACAATAAATTATGTGGAGCAGCTATGCGAACATTATATCTTGCTGTCATCACAGGATCATAATTGCCGATCCCAATACCTACACCTCCACTATCTAATAAAGCCTGAAAACCTTTAACAATATTCTCAACACGCCCTGTATCTTGCATTCCCTGCGTAGAAAAACGTTTTAATATCATAAAGAACAGGTCAAAAAGGAAATATGCTAGCACAAAACCAATAACAACAATCACAACAGTTAACGCAACACGATTTCGTCCTGTTTTATAATACGAATAGATGAAAGTTGCCAACATTACTCCCATACATAATATTGCTCCTCTTGATGCATTGGCAACAACAACAACAACAACAAAGAACAAAAGTAAATACCCCAAGACAGAATCATACTTTCTCTTAGGATAAAGATTAAAAAAGAACAAACTAGGCAACGCCCAACATAAAACGGTATTAAATGAATTTAAGTTTCCAAATGTCACTGCTGCAAAAGGACGAGCTACACTAACATTGCCAAATTTCATCACAGCTCCTGATTCTTGCAATGAGTTAGACATATGTTCGTCTGTTACATACTCATTGATTGCGATCGGCAAAGTAATCATCAACAATAACATCCACCCTTTTTGCAATGAACGTTGAGGATTCGCGGCCTTACCAGCCATCCATAAAACTTCTAAAAAACCCAAGATATGAATGAACAGATAAATCAAATGCTTCAGGCTTTCAGTTAAATCCTGCGTCTTATACAAAAATGCAAGAGCCCACAACCACCAACCGATCAAGAAGAAACATTCGTATTTATAATAATTTACAGTAAAACTTGGTCTGCGAATAGAGCCAATAATCATAAACGGAGCCAATGCTATGATTAAAAGTCGTGCAGGCTGTGCTCCATTCCCATAATTACCAAAAGCCAACAATGCTATCAGTAATATAAGCAGATAATCATATCTATTATTTAACCTATTCACTTACTGATAATTTTTGATTTACAAAAGTTCTCTATCTCCATATACTCTGGTTGTTTAAGGACTCTGTATGTTACTATAAAAAGGCTCCCAAGTACTAACAATTGCAAAATCAGAATAATGTATGCAGGAAGAGATAACAGTGTCAACAAATAGGTGGCAAGTGCAATAACCAAAGATATGAAATATATCCCTCCCATATCCTTTACCTGAGCTTTAGTACCATATCCTATCAATCGATACGAATACCAACCATTGATAAAAAACTCGACATAATAATATACCACTGCAACCCACAACATCACTTCTATATTAAAGAAAAAGCCGACACCGATAACAGGCAGAAAAAGTATTTTCTTTATTATTTCCAGTTTTAACAAATAATCGCTTCGCTTTCGCACATTCAACAAGTTCAGATTCAACATATTCAATGGATATATAGCAGCATAAAAGCACATAATACGCAGCAACCCCACTGACGGCAACCATTTTTCGCCAATCAATATAACCACCAATGGTTCAGAAATTGCAAACAATGAGAAAACTGTTGCAAAAGATATTATTCCCACATAAATCATAAGCTTACGAAAAGTTTCCCTCAAACGTTCCTCTTCATCTTGAATTTGACTCAATGTAGGAAGTGATACCTTACGAACTATTTGCCCCATATTATTGCTTAATATCGCATTAAACTGCTCAGCCCGATTATAAAAACCTAAATCTTTTGCTGAATAAATCTTACCTATAACCGCAAGAAATGCATCTTTAAACAAAGAATTAACTACATTTGCCGCAAGCAACTTTGATCCAAATCCGAAAAGATCTTTAAAACATTCTATCGAGAATAAAAATCGTGGATGCCAACGACAAACACACCAAAAACCTATAGCCATTAACATCTGCCGCAATAGTTGCTGTCCCACTAAAGCCCAAACACCACACCCATTATACGCCATTACAACACCAACCCCACCACTCAACAAAGAAGCTATTAATGAAAATATAGCTTGACTTTTAAAATCAAGTTTTTTTATTAGAATCGTTTTTGGAATAAGAGAAAGAGTGTTTATCAAAAGCACCAAACACATCACAGAAAGAGTTGGTGCTAATATAGGTTGGCCGAAAAATCCAGCAATATAATCACTTCCAAAAAACAAAAACAACATTAAAACTATAGAAACAGACAAATTGGCATAGAACACCGTATTATATTCCAATTCACTAACATCTTTCTTCCTTATTAATGCTGTTGCTAATCCTCCATCTATTAAGGTTATGGACAAATTGATAAATATGGTTATAATTCCCAATATACCAAACTCCTCAGGCATCAAAAGATTAGCTAAAACCAACCCAATGAGAAAAGTAACACCAGAGTTAGCTAAATTGTCAATCAAGCCCCATTTAAAGCCATTAACCGTTTTTGATTTGATAGAAGAATTCATGTTTCAATCGGAATTATCCGAAAATATCTTTTCTTAGTACATAAAAACTCGTCCCCATAAAGCCTAAAATCAACATACCCAAACAGAATAACATTCGCTTAGGTCCTGCTGGCTTAATAGGAACTGAAGCCCCTTGAATAACGGTAAATGCAGGAGTACACTCCTGGACTTTTGCAGCAGCCGTCTGCTTCTGTACTAAAAAAGCATTATATGTCGTATAAGCCTGTTGCATACTGTTCTCTAATTTCTCAATAGAAGTACTAGTTCTTTTCAGAGAAGGTTTAAAATGAGAATCAGCATATTCTGCATATTCATTACAAGCTTCATCATACAGTTTTTTTGCCTCTTCTGTTAATTTTGAAAAGTATTCCAAATCATTACGTGCCTTAGATGTACGATAATTCGTCACATACCCTTGCAATCTAACCCTGACAGAATCAGCAACAGTCGCACAAATTAACGGATCTTGATCTGTCACACTAATTGTAACAACTTGATATTCTTCATCTACAACACAAGAAATATTATTACCTATAATATAGGCTATTGAATTTTCATCTTCTGTCAGCCAAAAGGGATCGACATCATTTTCTTTTTTATTGGGATTTCCTAGATTTTGCGTTTTAAACAGATTCTTTAAAAGGCGCTTCATCCAGAAGAATGGTTTCATTAATATGCTTGTTTTAGTATAATTTTTGATATAATCATAATAGGTCGTATTTATTTCCCCATCATGACTGGCTATCCGTATATCAAAAAGACTAACAAGAAAATCAGTAGATGATACCACCTGCGGATAAATAGAAGGATATATAGCATCACCTGAAGATATTCCACCCAAATTAAATCCAAAAGACGACGCCAAAGAACCTATCCCCCCTATAGCACCGCCCTCCGATGACTCAGGGGCCAACTGAATGCTACAATTATAATATCGTGGTTGCGTAAAAATCCACAATACAGATACTGCAAATACTACAGACAACACTTTTACGAACAAAATTCTCCTTTGAATTAATTTCGCACATAGTTGTTTTATATCAATCTTCGTTTTCCCCTCCATCTCCCTTGACATTTATTTCAAAATATTTGCTACGGTTATAATCATAGTTGCAATTGATGCAGCAGATGTACCAACACTCATCATCTCAGCTGTAGACATTTGTCGTTTCTGTTTCTTCGAAGGTACAACTATCTCACAACCAGGCTGAATATCCTTACTTAAATGCTTATTTATTTGCTTCACTGCTCCATTCATATAAACAGCATACACCCTACTTTTACGCGCATTATCACCATAACCTCCAGCTCGTTTAATATAATAGTTAAGAGATTTTCCTTTCTGGTAATTCATCGATATAGGATACATGACATCACCGCTGATTTTCACTGTACTTGAATACTGAGGAATAACCAAACGATCGCCCTCACGAAGAACCACATCTTCTGCGCCACCTTTATTTTCAAGGGCCTCTTCAAGATCAATTGCCAAAGGATAAGTATCACCTATATCCAATTTCATCTGCAAAAGCGAATCAGCTCTATTCATGTTTATCTCATTTTCAGATGTAAGACTTTCCTCATAAAGAGCTATCTGTGAAGAACGCATAGACGCCTCACGTTGAATACGCTCTTCCGCAGTCATTTTACGCATTAACCTTGCTCCTTTAGCATAAGCAAAAGAGGACAGGCCACCTGCATCCTTGATAAGATCACTTAACCTATACTCATGTACTGACATAGAATAATCACCCGTAAAATTCACAGCTCCGCTAACAGACACTATTCGCTGCTTCAAATATGTAGGACTCTGTCTAACAACAATTTCATCATAAGGCATCAAGGCAAATCCCTGTTTTCCATCAACGACAAACCCATCTTTCAAAGAAAAACTAAAAGTTTTTGTAATCGTATCAGAGACTTCTGTAGCCTTTGCCTCATATATTCTCCTATAAACATCAATTTTAACCATTGAAGCAGCATTAGTCAAACCTCCAGCCTGCAACACAAGATCTTCCAAAGTCGTATTATCTGCATATACATATGTTCCAGGATAATTAACTTCACCACTTATCTTAAACGTCCGCTCCCCTATAATGTCCAATTTACTTGGAACAAACAACACATCATTCTTCCTCAAAGGAATATCCGCCACAGTTCCATTTATTATCCCTAACACATCAACAGGAAGGACCTCCAAAGTCAAGTCTTCTTTTGTTCTATGCATCACTGCACGTCCTGTAAAAGCATCTTCACGCAATCCTTCAGCAGCACTAATAAGATTACGAACCGAATTTATTGCTCCACCCATTTCAAACATGCCAGGATGGAACACCGCTCCTCGAACTTCAACCATATTAGAGAATCGAGGTATTATGCTATCTACATATAATGAATCACCATCATTCAATTGAAATGCCCCCATGTCAAATTCATCAACGGTGTGCATAGAATATTCATTACCGCTTTTACGGACTAAGCGTATATTCTTTTTATATGCATCACCTGTAAAGCCCCCTGAATAACTCAAAATAGTAGCAACGCTCTCATCCTTTTTCATTTCGTAAAACATTGGTCGCTTCACCTTTCCTGCAATTTTTACAAGGCAATCATACGCACCGACAATAATGATATCGTTGTCTTGAAGTCGAACATCACCTGAAATATTACCGTTAAGAATATAGTCATAGACGTCAATTGTTGCAATTTCTTTACCATTTCTATAGACCTTAATATTACGCAACGTTCCTATATTGCTTATACCACCTGCCGCATAGAGTGCATTAAACGCAGAAGACAAAGAACTCATTGTATATGTTCCCGGTACAGCAACTTCCCCCATAACTTGCACTTGAATCGTTCGAGTTTCGCCTACAGTCAAATTAATATCGGAATCCGCATAATATTGCCCCAGTTCTCTCTTCAAATAAGCATTTGCGTCTTTTACTGTCAAACCAGATAGTTTAACAGGGCCAACACCGGAAATAGTAATAGCACCATCAGGTGAGATAGTCCCTTCAAATGTTTCTTGCGAAGCTCCCCACACATCAATATACACATGGTCACCTGCACCTAATTTGTAATTTGACGGTGTCTCCATATTAGCATTGGGCTCAAAAGTTAACATCTTATTGTTAAATATATTACGCCCAAAAACCATGTTCTCGTCATTTAATAGATTCTGATAATAAACTAACGAATCTATGTCTAAAAATGAAATTTCATCATTCAAAACCTCTATCTGTTCTGAATCAGTCCCCCTATTGAACGTCTCATACTGCGACTTAAGCATATAGGAATTCTTTTTTTGAAACTCCAGCCCTTTTTTCTGCCTTTCATCACGCAGTCTATTTTGCGAAACATTTGAGTTGCGCCCTGTCAAATCCACTGCACCCAGCTGTCCCTTCTCCGCCTCATACTTCTTACGCACTCTTCTCAACTGTTCCGCACTTACACCTTTCTTCAACAACTGACTAACTATTTCCTGTTGAGATTTGCCCTTCTCTTGTTCATCAAGTACAAATCGGATTACCTTATCATCACTCATCGATTGAGCTATAAGAACATACGGCATCAAGACCGTTACGAAAACAAATAATATTTTTCGAATCATCTCATTTAAATTTATTCATCCTTAAAATTTCTTACCGCCTCCAACTGAAAAAAGTGTAGCAAATATAATTTTAAGGTCTAGTAATATCGAACGATTTCTTAAATAATCAAGATCCATGTCAAGACGCTTTAACATCTTTTCCATCGTGTCTGTATATCCATTATACAAAGTTGCATTAGACGTAACCCCTGGACGACTAACATACAAAAGAGCATAATCCGGATTATGCTCCATTATTTTATCAATAAAATACTTACGCTCAGGCCTATATCCTACAAAAGACATATCCCCCACAAATACATTCCAAAGTTGAGGTAATTCATCCAGATGGTGTTCGCGCAAAAACTTACCCACTTTAGTCAGTCTATCGTCATCTTTTTGAGCTAGCTGCGGAACACCTTCCTTCTCGGCTGTTACTTTCATCGTTCTGAACTTCAATATATTAAATGGCCTACCGCCCTTGCCGATACGTTCTTGCTTATAGATAGCAGGACCTTCACCCTCTAACTTCTGAATTATATATATAATCAAAAAAACAGGAAACAAGAACAGAAGTCCGCCCAAAGCGCCCAAACAATCACCGGTTCTTTTCAAGCTTCTCTGCACGGCATTCATTCCATCTATATTATTTTCATTCATAGTCTATTACATTCAAAGTCCATAATAACAAACGAAATAAACAACAAATTATTGCAAAAGGTCACAACAAAAAATCATTCATTCAGTTTTATTGTACGAGGAGATTCAAAACCTCACATGTGGTTACAAAAATTGCACGAATTTAATAAAAAATAACGATTCGTGCAAATTAAAAAAACACTAATACAAAAAGTGTGTACAATAATAAAATCCAATGCTGAAAATCACAAATCCTCGTCTTCAAAGTCATCCTCAAGAAAATCGAAATCGCCGAAAAATGCAGGCTGCACAAAATCATCAAGTTCACGACGCTCCTTTTTCGTAGGACGCCCCGTACCACGAGCACGTCCTATAAAACCGCTTATCCTATTCATCTCCAACAACTCGTACTGATCCGGAGTTGTGACATTCTCTAACACTTCAGGAACAAGTTTGGCTCCCACCCTATTCTGTATAGCCTTAAGGACTTTAAACGAGTAAGTCACAGGGGCTTTACGCACTTGCAAAACATCTCCTTCCTTTATCATTCTAGAAGGTTTCATCTTCACGCCATCAATCATCACTCGCCCATTCTTACAGGCATCTGCAGCTATCGTGCGCGTTTTAAACACACGCGCAGCCCACAACCACTTATCCAAACGAGCCTCCATACTTTTTTCACTTACGGTTAAACTGGTTCATCGTAATATTAATCCCTGCCAGACAAAATGATTTAACAGCATCACAAGCCACACCTACACGTTCGTCCATAGTCTTCAAATCCTCATCCGTAAATTGACCAAGAACATAATCAGCCTGCAACCCTTTAGGAAAATCATTACCGATTCCAAAGCGCAAACGAGCATACTGCTGAGTACAAAGGACTGACGCAATATTTTTCAGTCCGTTATGCCCTGCATCACTACCACTCGGTTTCATTCTCAACTTACCAAAGGGCAAAGATAGGTCATCGCATATAACCAGCAGATTTTCCGGCTCAACATTCTCCTTGTTCAGCCAGTAGCGCACAGCATTCCCGCTCAGGTTCATATATGTAGACGGCTTAAGCAACACAAGTTCACAATTCTTAACTCGCATCTTTCCCACAAAACCGTATCTCTTGTCCTCAAAAACGATGTTGGACGCCTTTGCTAGGGCGTCCAACACTCTAAATCCTATATTGTGGCGAGTTCCGTCGTATTCAGGACCGACATTACCCAATCCTACAATCAAATATTTCATTTGTTACAGATTTACTGTTCTTTGCTCCAAGTTTTACTTCTTACCCTTAGCAACAGCATCCTGTGCAGCAGCAGCACGAGCAGCACGAGTCATACGAACAGCACATACTACAACTTCCTTAGAAGTCATGATTTCGATATTATCGTATGCAAGAGCAGCAACCTTCATTGACTTACCAAGACCGAGCGAGGTTACGTCGATGTCGAGTGTGTCAGGGAAATTTGTGTAAAGGCCCTTAACCTTGAGCTTACGAACGTTAAGAACCAACTTACCACCGGCCTTAACACCTTCTGCAAGTCCATTAAGCTTAACAGGAATTTCCATTACCACTGGCTTGTCCTCTGTAATCTGATAGAAGTCAACGTGAATAGGACGGTCTGTCACATAGTCACACTGCAAATCCTTAACGATAGCCTTTACTACCTTTCCGTCTAGGTTTATGTTTACAATATATACATTAGGAGTGTAAAGAACCTTAACGAGGTCCTTCATTGTTACAGTGAAAGTTGTTGCCACAGGCTTATTGAAAGACTTACCTGTCATTTCGTTCTTAACTTCAACTGTTTCTACTCCGTAGAGCACGCATGGTACCAAACCATCACGACGCATGTCGCGACTTGCCTTCTTTCCATAGTCAGCACGAAGCTGTCCATTGATTGAAATTTCCTTCATTTCTTTTCTGTTTTTTGTGTTACTATAAATTAAGTTAATGCTTAATTCGCCATCACACGGTGGTCTTCCGACCTGTGCTGTCAAAAAAGCGGTGCAAAGGTACAAATATTATTCCAAACAGCAAAAGGTTTTGTTAAGAATACGCACCCTTCGCTATTACAGATTTACACCGAGCAAACTTATTGCACGCACAAATATATCATCCACGAACTTTTTTTTTGCTAAAAGGCTCGTAGACACAATACTTCTGAATCGTATTTTTAAAACTCGATATCTATGTTAAGTGATTCATTTGTCGGTTCCTCTGTTGCCGCAGTAGCCTCCTCAACGGACAATTCGTCCTTTGCCACAGCAAGCACCTTTGTCAAAGCCGTCACAAACTTCTCGTAGTCCTCTTTATAAAGGAACAATTTATGCTTTTCGAATGAGAAACGCGGCACCTCTGCTGAGTTATCCACAATCTTCTTGCTTTCAGTTATAGCAATATACTTGTCGCCGTTACGACTCTGCTTAACATCAAAATAATAAATTCTTTTCCCCGCCTTCACACTCTCCGAGAACAGAAGGTCTTTGTCTGCATCATTCATCATAATATTTTCTAGTAATTTAAGGTTCAAAAAAAATCACTACGCAAAAATGTCCGTTTTTTTTCATTCAATCAAATAAAATCTTGTTTTTTTTCATCAGAGCGCAATCATTCCCCCTTTTTTTAGTCCATTTGCTATATTTTTACTACTTTTGCATTCAAATTTCAACAAAAAAAGAGTTTTTTGATTATGATTAACCGCACACTTATCCGATTAAAGATCGTGCAACTCGTTTATTCTTACTACCAAAACGGCGGCAAGAATATTGACACAGCCGAAAAGGAACTACTTTTCAGCCTTTCCAAAGCCTACGACCTCTACAACTACTTACTTATGCTTATCATTGCTGTAACGCGTTTCGCCGAAGAGCAAGTAGAACGTCAAGAAAGAAACAACAAGATATCTCATAACAACCAGGTTGTAAACAGACGTTTCATCGAAAACAAATTCGTGCAGCAGCTCGAACTGAACAAGCAACTCATTGATTTTAAGGAAACTCAGAAGAAGTCTTGGGACAACGACAAGGACTATATCAAGTCGCTTTACAACAGGATTGTCACTTCCGACTTTTACAAGGAATACATGAGCGCTGAAGAAAACGACTACGCTGCTGACCGTGAAGTTTGGCGCAAGATCTACAAGACTATCATCATGAAAGACGAGGACATAGACAATGTCCTGGAGGAGCAAAGCCTCTACTGGAATGACGACAAGGAAGTCGTTGACACTTTTGTTCTCAAAACCATCAAGCGATTCGAAGAGAAAAATGGTGCAGATCAAGAACTTATGCCTGAATACAAGGACGAAGAAGACCGCGAGTTTGCCATCCGTCTCTTCCGTCGCGCCATTCTGAACGATGAAGACTACCGTTCTCTCATAAATCAGAACGTCAGAAACTGGGAATTCAACAGACTTGCGTTCATGGATGTCATCATCATGCAGATTGCATTGGCAGAAATTCTAAGTTTCCCTGCTATCCCCGTATCTGTAACTATCAACGAATTTGTCGAGATTGCCAAATATTACAGCACTGCAAAAAGCGGAGGTTACATAAACGGAATCATCGATTCTATCGTTAAAAAATTACGAGCTGAAAATAAACTGCTAAAGCCTTAACACACAAACAAAAACATAAAAGAAATGAACACACTATCCATCAATTTGCTGCAAGACGCAGCACCACAGCAAGGTAATTTCATGCCCTTAATCATGATTGTAGCCATGATTGCAGTATTCTACTTCCTCATGTGGCGTCCACAGAGAAAGCGTCAGAAAGAGCTTCAGAAATTCCAGAACAGCCTTACTGTAGGACAGAAGATCATTACATCAGGAGGTATCTACGGCATTGTAAAAGACACTAAAGACGGCGAATCATTTATCGTGATCGAAATCGCTAACGGCGTAAAAGTCGAAATAGACCGCAACCATGTATTTGCAGATCCTGCAAGCATGATGCAAAGATAAGATGAAAGAAAACATGAAAAGTGGAAGTCTGCGATTAGCTTCCATCCTTAAGTCATACACCAAAAAGTTACGGTTGCTTAAAGTCAACCGTGAACTTTTGGTGTTTTTTGTTTTCTTATGCATATCAGGAGTTTTTTGGCTTCTGCAAGCATTCCAGGAAAGCACAACTGCTCTCGTCGATTACAAAATTCGAATAATAAATATTCCCGAAAAGCTGGTGATAACATCCGACATTCCGGAAAGTATCAGCGTCACGGCAGCTGGAAGAGGCTACGACCTAATGATGTTCACAACAGAAAAGAACAAGCAGAGCCTTGTTTTTGACTACAACGATTTAGAGAGAACCTCTAACGCACTAATCATCGACAACGCTGCAATCAAGCGCCATATAAGCAAAATAATGCCAGGCGCTATTAACTTCGTTTCTGTTTCACCTGCGCAAATATCCCTCCCCTATTCTAACGGAGAAAAGAAAAGAGTGCCCGTAATCTATGCCGGGGACATCACTACCGGTTCGCAATATTCACTTTGCAACATTAAAATAACTCCCGATTCTGTAGACATCTATGCCCCTGCTGACATTTACAAGTCCGTAAATGTCATACACACCGAGAAAATCAACTTCGAAAACATCGAACACTCGCACAGTTGCAAACTCGCTCTTTGCCCACAAAACGGAGTAAAAGCAATCCCCGACTCCGTAAGCGTAATGTTCAACATCGAATTGTTTTCAGAAAAATCCATGTCCGTACCCATAAGCACTATTAACGTGCCTAATGGAACTCTGCTACACACCTTCCCGTCAAAGGTGAGCGTTACAAGTCGCATAAGCGCAAAGAAGTTTAACAGCATCGTAGCCGATAGTTTCAAGGTAGTTGTTGACTACAACAGCATTACCCCCGAAACCAAGAAATGCCAGTTAATCCTGCTTAAGCAACCTACAGACGTGGCAAATGTGAAATTGTCTCCGGAAAGCGTGGAATACATCATCGAACACCAGCAATAAGCACTTATGAAGGTCGGAATCACAGGAGGCATCGGAAGCGGGAAGACATATGTTTGCAAAATAATCTCATCACTTGGCTACCCCATATACGACTGCGATACAAGGGCAAAGGAACTTATGTCCTCAAATAAGGCACTAATTTCCAGCATCAAGCACCTTATCGGCACCGACTCATACAATAACGACGGAAGTATCAACAAAGAAGTTATTGCAGGATTCCTTTTTGCAAACAAAGCCAACGCAGACAAGATGAATCAGTTGGTACATCCTGCTGTCAAAAACGACTTCCTGCAATGGGCTTCAGAACAGCAATCCGAGATTGTATTCATGGAGTCTGCCATTTTATTTGAATCTAAATTTAACGATGTGGTCGACCATACGGTAGCAATATACGCACCTGCTGAAATTAGATTGAAACGTGCCATACAACGCGACAATACGACCAAAGAAAAAATTGAGTCACGAATGCGGCAGCAACTGACAGAGCAAGAAACCTCATCGCTCTCCGACTTTCAAATAATCAATGACGGAAAAGCAAATGTACACGAACAAGTCTTAGAATTGCTGTCAAAACTCAAGAACGAAAGACTATAGATTCCCCAAACAGCCACTTCACAGAAAGAAAAAGGTCTAATATCGGATAAAACACCGATATTAGCGAGCTAAAAGTTACAGACATAGCCTAAGTCTGTACAAACACAGACTAAGTTTGTAGAGATTCAGTCTAAGTTCATACAAACTTAGTCTAAGTTTAAAGTACCGAAGGCACAATATTTAGTTTTTTTATCATTCAACTTTTGCATTGTATCGAATATGAGATTAACTTTGCACAATAAAAAAATATCACAAAAAGGGCGCAAGTCAGTTTGCAGACCTTACTAACAACAAACACATACTAAAATGCTTAAGACAATTTTGGCCATTTCTGGCAAACCAGGACTCTACCGCCTTGTTTCACGCGGTAATAAAATGTTGATTGTAGAAACTATTGACGAGGCTAAGAAGCGTATGCCTGCACACAGCGCAGACAAAGTCGTATCCCTTGCAGATATATCAATCTATACAAACGATGACAAGGAAGTTTCTCTCGCTTCTGTATTTGAATCTATACGTGAAAAGTACGAAGGCAAAGCAGTCGACCTCTCATCAAAGAAAGCGTCACAGGAAGAAATCATCGAGTTCTTCGAAGCTGTACTCCCTAACTATGACACAGACCGTGTTCGCGTAAGCGATATGCGCAAAGTTCTCGCATGGTACAACCTGCTCATCGCAGACGGAATGACATCTTTCGCTCTCACAGAAACAGAGGAGTAAAAGACAGCCCTATAGACAACAGTCACCCCGCCAATTTGCTTTACCGCATATTGACGGGGTGATTTTCTTTGTGTCATTTCTTTCCGCTCTTCTTTTTTCGCAAACGCTCTGCTATAGTCCAGTGCAAAGCCGCAGATTCCTCATCTCCCATACTGTCTAATATATCCCCGAAGAGCTGGTGGGCACTGATATTGTCCTTCTTCATCGATGTGGCACGGTCAAGATCAGCTGCAGCAAACTCCAATTCATTTAGCGCATAGTAAATCTTTCCACGATTATAGATAGCCTTAAAATATGTAGGAATAACATCAAGCGCCTTGTTCACACAGGTTAAAGCATCCCTATAAGCGCCCATGTCATACAAAAGTCGCGCTTTATGCACAAACGCATCCACATGGCGAGGGTTCATAGCTATGGCTTTGTCAAAATTAGCCAAAGCAGCATCAGGCGCACCAAGTTTCACGCTTTCTATCCCCAACGCAAAATATTCGTCGGCATACTTATCTAAGATTTCCTGCTTGGCATCGAGTTCACGTTGCTTATCATCAAGTTTCAAATAAAGTTCCTTAACCTTGTCGCGCAAAGAGTTAATCACTCCAAGCTTACGCCTCATATACCTCACCACGAACGGTTTTTCTATATCATAGCGAGCGTGTATCGCCTTAAAGAAATGCGCAAGGAAATCGCCAAATTCTCCCTCGTCAAACGATTTAACTGCATCACTATATTCAATGTCCGCAGCAGCACGCTTCAAGGCATTGTCCACTGCCTGCTGGTCATTGAATCTCTCCGAGAAACTCACTACCGCAGGATTCACGAATATATCAGTATGACTTATATCCTTCTTAAGTTGGATACCGTCAAGTGAGCGGCATCTGCTCAGAGCCACATATGTTTGTCCTCCAGCAAATACACCTCCCGAAAAGTCAATCGCTACACGACTAAACGTCAGTCCCTGGCTTTTATGGATTGTTATCGCCCATGCCAAGCGGACTGGAAACTGAGTGAACACCCCTAATTCCTCCTCTTCAATCTTTTTCTCCTTCTCGTTATAGGAATACCTCACATTAGACCACTTAACCCTCTCAACATCAAAATGCTTTCCCTCTTCAGTTACCACAGAAATACTCTTCCCCTCAACATCTATTTCCGTCACCACACCTATAGTTCCGTTCACCCAACGCTTCTCCATATCATTCTTCACGAAGATTATCTGCGCACCAACTTTCAATTCGAGCTCTAAAGAAGTAGGAAGTGAATTGAGCGGAAACTCACCTTTTATCTCACCTTGCAGCACCACCGAATCGCCTTCAATCTCCTCCAGATTGCCTTTGTTAATATTGTCTACCACATCACGGCGAGTGGCCAGCGTCACAAACATTCCGCCCCCGTCTTCGCTGCCAATCTCCTGCCCCACACAAGTGTTAAGCAGTTGTAAATCAGCAGATGTAGCTGTATTTGTCCTTATATGGTCAAGGACTTTCACAAAGGTCGAATCATTTTGCCGGTAAACCTTAGTAAACTCAATAGAGACAAGCGGCATCTCGCGAAAAACCCTCGCAGAAAAGAAATAAGGAGTCTCATAAAAACGATTAAGGATTTCCCTCTCGTCACGAGTCACAACCGGCTCCAATTGGAAAACGTCACCAACAAACAGCATCTGCTTACCACCAAAAGGCTCTCGCATATTACCTGAATAATGACGCAGAATCCTATCAACGAAATCTATTATGTCGGCACGCACCATCGAAATCTCATCTATAATGACAAGTTCCACCTCCTTCACAAGCTTGCAATGAGCCTTATTGTACTTCAAGGCGGAGCGCAATCTGCCTCCGGTATAGCGCGGGTCGTCCGGCACAAACGGATGAAATGGAAGTTTGAAGAAACTATGAAGAGTGCTCCCGCCTGCATTTATAGCAGCAATACCTGTAGGAGCAAGCACCACAAACTTCTTCTTCGTATTCTTACAGACATACTTCAAGAAGGTAGACTTTCCCGTGCCTGCCTTTCCTGTAAGAAACACCGATGAATTGGTAAATTGCACCAAGTTAAGGGCGTTCCGGAATTGTTCGTTGCCTGTATCTATTTGCATATCTTCAAAATATCTTCCGCACTAACTGTTTCAGCATCAAACCAATGAATGCTTTCATCCTTCTTAAACCATGTCATTTGCTTCTTGGCATAGACTCGAGTATTTTTCTTCAGTCGCTCTGTGGCAGTATACAAGTCCCATTCCCCATCGATAAATTTGAACATCTCCTTGTAGCCCACAGTGTTAAGGGAATTGAGATGGCGCAAGTGGCTTACGCTCCGCGCTTCTTCCACAAGCCCGTCTTCAATCATCTTGTCAACCCGTTTGTTGATACGGTCAAAAAGACGCTCGCGTTCCATCCGAAGCCCTATTTTCACTATACGAAAAGGGCGTTCTTTAGATTCGCTTTTGCGAAACGAAGTGAATGTCTTGCCCGTCATATAGCAGATTTCCAACGCATGAACTACGCGCTTATGATTCTTCTTGTCTACAATAGCATAATAATCAGGATCAAGCAAGCGGAGCTCTTCAAGTAACGGCTCTAAACCTTCAGTCTCAAAGCGCTGTTTAAGCAAGCTGCGTGTCTCATCATCAACAGAGGGAATATCATCAATGCCCTTAGTTACAGCATCTATGTACATCATGCTGCCTCCTGTCATAAGTACCGTGTCGTGAGTATCGAACAGCTCGCCCAGAAGATTCAGCACGTCTGTTTCATATTGCGCCGCACTATAATATTCGTCCAGTTCCAACTGGCCCACGAAATAATGTTGCGCCTGAGACAGCTGCTCCTTTGTCGGTGCGGCAGTACCAATGCTAATAGTTTTGTATATCTGGCGTGAATCGGCAGAGACTATAGGAGACGACAAAAGCTTAGCCATAGATAGGCTAAGCTCTGTCTTTCCTATGCCTGTCGGACCGACAAGCACTATAAGAGTTTTTTGTTGCATCAACAAGTTTGTTTAAATAGGCAATACAACTTTAGAACTCCCCGTCACTGATGTCAAGTCCCTCAAAATTGATTTCCTCGTCACTGATGTCACTTCCGTACAGATCTTCGTCATCATCAAGATCTGCAGTAGTTACAATCGGAGTTTTTGCCAACATTTCATCAAAATCAATAAGTTGCTGCGGCGCTTCTCCCAGGCTGCGACTAACCTTTGCTGCCTTAAGCGTTTTTCCCGTGATGATTTCTGAAAGTTCCATAAATAGACACCTGTCTGTCAGAGGATCAAAGGTATAAAGCAAATGCTGCTTTTCATCCTCAAGCAAATCACTAAGGAGTGTCTCCGCCATCACGAAAGAGTCTTCATCGGAGTCAGTGTCCATCTCTTCCAAAGTCACATCCTGCACCTTTTCCCATCCGTTCTCACAGATTGAAAATGAGGTCATTTGGTCATCTGCATAACCGCACGAATTCAATATTGCCTTATGGAGCTCGAAGAATGTGGCGTCAGAATCAATCTTTATTTCTCTCATGAAGTCTTCGACCTCATCCGAAATGATTGTAAAGCGGTATACCATATTCTACTTTGTTAACGGATTATGCCTCTTTGAGATGATGTCACAAATTCAATGATGTATTCAATCTCCTTGCTCATTGGGATTTCAGCCTTAATCTGCTCAACTGCTTCGTTTACGGTCAAGTTGCTGTTGTAGATTAATCGGTAAGCATTGTGAATGTTCTCAATGAGTTCCGGTGCGAATCCGCGACGACGGAGTCCCACAATATTGAGTCCGCAGTATGAAATAGGCTCCTTGCCGCCAATAATGAACGGAGGTATATCCTTGCTTGTTCGGCTACCGCCTTGTACCATTGTGTAACCACCTATGCGGCAGAACTGATGAACAAGAACAACCGCACTGATTATAGCGTTGTCATCAACAACAACCTCACCTGCCAACTTTGTTGAGTTGCCCATGATGATGCCACTTCCCACTTCACAGTCGTGAGCAATGTGAGCGTTCTCCATGATAAGGTTATTGCTTCCCACAACAGTCTTGCCCTTAGAAGCTGTGCCGCGGTGAATCGTCACATTCTCGCGGATAGTGTTGTTATCGCCAATCTCCGTTGTTGTTTCTTCTCCACGAAACTTCAGGTCCTGTGGAACAGCGCCAATAACTGCGCCTGGAAATAATCTGTTTCCGTTGCCCATGCGCGTACCTTCCATAATAGTAACGCTTGGCATAAGAACATTGTTATCACCTATAACTACATTCTTGTCGATAAAGCAGAATGGACCGATTTCGCAATTTTCTCCTACTTTGGCACTTGGATCAATAAATGCCAATGGACTGATTTTAGACATATTTCTTGTTTTTGTTATTTATTCTTTACCATTTGAGCTGTAAACTCTGCCTCAGCAACGATGTTGTCGCCTACAAAGATGAGACCTCCCATCGATGAAATTCCTCTGCGTACTGGTGCGAGAAGCTTAACCTTGAAGATGAGCGTGTCGCCTGGCACCACCTTGCGGCGGAACTTCACGTTATCTATCTTCATGAAGTAAGTAGACCATTTTTCTGGCTCCTCAAGTGTATTGAGCACAAGAAGTCCGCCAGCCTGAGCCATAGCCTCAACAAGGAGCACTCCTGGCATTACTGGTTCTTCAGGGAAGTGGCCCACGAAGAATGGCTCGTTTGAAGTCACGTTCTTCACGCCTACGATGTAGTTCTCGTCGATGTCGATAATCTTGTCGACCAACTGCATTGGATAACGGTGAGGAAGCAATTCGCGTATGCGGTTTATATCCATCACAGGCGCAGCATTAGGATCGTAGTTAGGACACTGCACTTCGTGCTTGCGTATATCCTTGCGTATCAAGCGCGCAAACTTATTGTTGATGGTATGCCCTGGTTTAGTGGCGATGACACGTCCCTTGATAGGTTTTCCGATAAGCGCCAAGTCACCGATGATGTCAAGCAACTTGTGGCGTGCTGTCTCGTTTGGCCAAGTCAAAGGTTTGTTATTGATATATCCAAGCTGAGTCGCATCCTTGTGAGGAATACCGATCTTGTCAGCAAGACTGTCGTAACGCTCCTGAGGAAGTTCGTTTTCATAAATCACGATTGCATTATCCAAGTCGCCGCCCTTAATAAGTCCTGCCTGAAGCAATGGCTCAATTTCACGAACGAACACGAATGTGCGTGCCGAAGCAATCTCTGTTTCAAAATCACTAAGTGTATCGAGTGTTGCGAACTGGCTTGCCAAAACCTTTGAATTGAAGGCAATCATTGTGTTCACGCAGAATTCATTGTCTGGAACAAGGATGATATGCTCACCGTTGTCGCCCTTGATCTCCATCTTGCGCTTTACGATGTAAAAGTCCTTGTTTGCATTCTGCTCTACAAGTCCCACTCTGTTGATTTCCTGGCAGAACATGATGGCACTACCGTCAAGGATAGGCATTTCAGGACCGTCGAGCTGTATAAGGACATTGTCCACTCCTGCCGAATAGAGTGCTGCCATTGCATGTTCTATCGTACTGATACGGATATCGCCTTTCACAAGCACTGTGCCTCGCTGGGTATCAGCAACATTTTCCGCAAGACAGTCTATTACAGGTTGGTCCTCTAAGTCCACACGCTGAATCTTATATCCGTGTCCTTCCGGAGCAGGATTAAACGTAGCTGTGATGTATTGTCCTGTGTGAAGTCCTTTACCCTTCAGCACAAAACTGTCTTTCAGTGTTATTTGTTTTTGCATGATTCCTTAAGTTCTTTCAGTTCTTTTTCCAATTCATAAACCTTATTTACCAAGTCTGGCAAGTTCTTATATGCCGCAGCTGAACGGGCAAAATTCTTCTGCTCGATAGCAGGCGAACCCATTATTGTGCAGTTTCCGTTCTTAATCATTCGTCCGCCAGGCAATCCCGACTGGGCTCCGGCATATGTGCGATCGCCTACAGTGATGTGGCCTGCCACACCTACCTGACCGCCAAACATGCACCACTCGCCTACCTTACAACTGCCTGCCACACCAACCTGAGCCGACATCACCGTATGGCTGCCTACCTCCACGTTGTGGGCTATCTGCACGAGATTGTCAAGCTTCACGCCCTTGCGGATAATTGTTGAACCCATTGTCGAACGGTCCACACAAGTGTTTGCGCCAATCTCCACATCATCCTCTATCGTAACGATGCCTATCTGAGGAATCTTGTCATACCCCGTAGCTGTCGGAGCAAATCCGAAACCGTCAGCGCCAATCACGCAACCTGAGTGAAGAATTACGCGGCTGCCGACCTTGCAGTCATGATAAACAGTCACGTTAGGATAGAATATACATTCCTCGCCTACAGTAACATTGTCACCAATCACAGCGTGTGAATGTATAGCGCAGCCATCACCAACAACGGCATTGTCACCAACGCAAGCAAACGGAGCGATATAGCAGTTTGCGCCCACCTTTGCCGAAGGCGCGATGTAGGCAAGTTCACTCACTCCGGTCTTCTTCTGTTGCATAGATTCATAAAGAGTAAGCAACTTTGCGACAGACTCGTATGCATTGTCCACTCTTACCAGTGTAGCCTTTATTGGCTTTTGAGCAGTAAAATCCCTGTTGACAAGCACTATACTGGACTCTGTATCATAAATATAGTGCTCGTATTGAGGGTTTGCGAGGAACGACAAAGCACCAGGCGTACCCTCTTCAATCTTGGCGAAAGTTGAAACCGAAGCGTTAACGTCGCCTTCAACTACTCCACCCACGAAAGCAGCTATTTGCTGTGCTGTAAAAACCATAATCTTCGTTTGTGTAGATATTTTCAACTCGCAAATTTAACAATATTTTCACAACCGACGCAATCCCACGACGTTTTTTATCATATTAACGCACTAAAAAACACATTTAGCAAAATTCAGCCACTACATCCTGCATGCCTGCAAACGGCACAAGATTTGGAAACAACGATACAGTGTTTGGGAATTTATGCTCAAGCATTTTTTCGCTAACGCTTAAGCGTTGACTAGTTGACGAGGGCTCATTTGTTTATCAACGAGCCCTCGTTTAAACACAAACGAGCCCTCGTTCACAAAACAACGAGTGCCACATCAGCCCCCAAAACAGGCTTTTTAATATAAAAACGGACACATTATTTTGCATTTCTGCCAAAAATCGCCATATTTGCAAACTAATACGTGGAATGCGCGCGTACAAGTCCGACAACCTTAACGAATAAACAAAAATACCTATATGACTAATTTTACATCTTTTACACTATCTATCCGAAAGTCATTGATGGCGCTGGCCATCATGTCTGCATCATTTATTTTTGCGGCAAATACTACACAGACCGTATCACAAGTCACTTCTGCAGTGTCATTGACTACCGCTGTTGACTATCACATTACCAGCACCACTCCGTTTGCAACAGCTGGAAGCATTGACATACAGAACCCTGACGCTGTTGTCATCATAGACAACATCAAGCCGTCGGTAGTGCTCGCAAAACACCTCTCATACATTTATATAAATGGTGAAGCAGCTATAAACGGCGAGAATTGCCAAGTAAGGATGTATAACACAGGCGCAATAATCCTGCCACACGGAAAGGATTTCAAGCCTCTCACTGTGTATTCCGAACAGAACTTCGAAGGAACAGCCGTTAACGACTTCGGCCTGGAACACAACAACGGATACATGAACACACTTAGCAATGCCAAGTTAAACAATGCTATCCGCAGTTTCAAGTTGAAGCGCGGATACATGGTGACATTCGCCATAGGCACAAACGGACGCGGATACAGCCGTTGCTTCATCGCTGACAAGGAAGACCTTGAATTTGCCACACTGCCTACTGTACTTGACAAACGCATTTCTTCATACCGCATATTCAAATGGCTCGACGCACAGAAGAAAGGACTTGCAAACGACACAGGATATGAGTCAACACAAAAACTCAACGTATCCTGGTGCTACTCGTTCGGACCAGGCGAGGACCGAGGCATTGACACTGAATGTGTACCTCACAAGATTCAGATTAACTGGCCAGGCAACTGCGGAACAATTACATATTCAGCACACCTGAAAACCAACAACGAACCAGGAAACGAGGCAGATCACGGTGTCGAAGATCTTGACGACGTGCTTGCGACATGGGAGGACCTCATGGCAACAGGTAAGCGCCTCTGCTCACCTTCATCACACGACGGTAGTCTCAACTGGATGCGTAACTTCATGGATTCCATCGACGCACGCGGATGGCGATGCGACATCATAGACATGCACTGTTATTGGCCTGAATGGAACCTCAACAACGCACTTAAAGATTGGTACGACTCTTACAAGCGACCAATCTGGATTTCCGAATTTGTCTGGGGAGCATCATGGAATAACAACGGTATATTCGCAACCGACCGTTCATACTCTACAGCTAACCAGCAGAAGAACTACGACGTGATGAGCAAGGTGCTGACCAACTGGAACAACACCGGATACATTGAGCGTTATGCCTATTGGAACAGCGAGGCAGACTGCTCCAAGATCCTCAAGGATGGCAACCTCTCCATCCTCGGAGAGTTCTATGCAAAAATGAACTCCAACCTTGCATACAACAAGGATTACGAATACGTACCAAAGGTTGTCTACAAATCCCCATCCAACCTCACATTAACCTACGCCACAGCTAAAAAGATAGCCACGCTTCAATGGAATAACCCTAATGGCGAACTTACCGACTCTATATGGATTGAGCGTAAAGTTGACAATGAGAGCAACGGATTTGTGCCAATCAAGACCATCACTTACACCGAACCTACTTCAATGTCTGTAAAAGACACCCTTACAGACAAGACTGGCGCCATAACATACCGCATAAGACACTTTGATTCTGACAAGAAACAGCGTGTGACAGGCGAAGTAGACATAACCATCGGAAGCGCTACAGGAAACAGCATGATTCAGTATGGCAACCTCACTATCGCCAACACTAACGAAATTCAGACAGACTACACTGTTGAGTTCGAAGAGGCACCAGCAGTGTTCATGGGATTGATTACATATAAGAACACTAACGTTCACCCTACCAATCTCATAACATCTGCCTCTAAACGAAACTTCAAATACAAGATATTCCCTCTTCAGAACCAAGGAGAAACAGAAATCACAAAAGATGAAGACATCCCGTTCATGGCCCTGAAGCTTGGAAATTACACTTTTGGCAACATGGATATAGAGATTGACTCCGCAAGGGTTAAGTCCGACACAACAATTGTCAAGTTCGTCAAGCCATTCCCAGAAGGAGTCACACCAGTGGTTATAACAGAACTTAAGCCAACTACTAAAACAAGACCATTCTTCACTAAAATATGGGATATCACCAATGAAGGATTCAAAGCCACAGCATTCTACGAGGCAGCGGAAAATGCAACTGTAAGATTGGCTCAGCCATTCTTCTATGCAGCATTCACTCCTGGGTCAGAATGTATCGACGAAGAAAAAGGCATCATTATATCAGCAGGCGTAAGCACAAGTCCACTCTGGGGCTCATCTGCACGCCTGTCATACTTCACCAACGAATCTGACACCATGATGCTCAAGGAACCGCTTGTGTTCGCCACTCTCCAGACATACAACTACGGCACAGGAACAATTCTGCGCAAAAGCACAGACATCACCACCGACATTGACGGCGAGGAATATATCAGTGGTGCACGCATACGTAAATATATAGATTCTACGGTCGAGGATAAACCTTCAAACAATTCCGCAAGCGCAGACTATGCCGGCTGGGTAGCAATCACATCAGAACCAGTCCTCAGCACAGGCATCGAAGAGGTTATTACAGTCGAGAGCGAGAATCCAATCGAAGTAGAGGTTATCAACCGTTGCATCTACGTAAAGAACTGCACTGATTTTGAAGTATTCACACTCAGTGGCGTAAAGGTAGCGCCAAACGCAACCCAGGAACCAGGCATCTATCTCGTACGCTCAGGCAAACAAACAGCCAAGGTAGTTGTTAACTAACAGGAACGATAACGGGAACGGAAACGATAACGATAACGGGAACCCGAACGAAAACAACGTAGGGGCATCCCTTGCGGGTGCCCGAACAAACGGAAACGCCAGACGTAGAGACGTCACATCGTGGCGTCTAAGAAGGAAGGACCACAGATTACACAGATGCACACAGATTTGGGGAATTCTGTCTTAGGACACGGATTACAAGGCGTTACAAGGATGACACACTGCATAACGTAGGGGCATCCCTTGCGGGTGCCCGAACAAACGGAAACGATAACGATAACGCCAGACGACGTAGAGACGTCACATCGTGGCGTCTGAAAAAGAAGGAATAACAGAAAAACCGCCCTTTTGCGACAAACAAATTAAACAAATGCGGCAAAGAAACGTCATATAACACATAATGACGTCTGAAAGCAAAGAATAAACAGAGATTATTAACATATTTAATTAACCCTATTACAAACAACTTTAACTAAAATCAAAATGAAGAAATTGTTTACTTTATGCTCAATCATGTTATTGGGCGCAGTGAATGTCTTCGCACAGGATGATTTTGTAGAAGAGGATATGACTCACTACATTGTCAATGCCGGATTCGACGAAGACATGACCTTCAATGCAGACGGCTCCACAAAGGAAATCACCTACAAAGGTGCAGCTCTTAGTGCAGGAAGATCATGGCCATATATGGCCGCTGACAGTTCTGTTTATATGTGGACTGACAGCAAGAGTCCAAACTGGAATGGTTCAGACGGACGTACACACGCTTACAATGGATACGTTGGCCAGATCAAAGGTTGGGAAATGGCATCAAGAGATTTCAGTTTTAGTACTGAGTGGACGTATTTCGGTGTTCTCCCTTACGACTTGGCAGAAAAGGCTATTCCTGTAGCTGATGACGGAACAGGTTACCAGCCAGTACCAGCTAAGCCTGACTTTGCTAATGGCGACGACAACAAGGGTGCTCTCTTCCTCCGTGCAGGTTGGGGCGGTCAGTGCTCTTACAAGCAGGTAGTTAAGCTTCCTTGCGCTGTTTACCGTCTCGAGTATTGGTCAATCAACATTAACCAAAACACAACATCAACTCCTGAAGACCTCACAAACATCACTTGCCGTAAGGATGTATTTAAGGATGAGACAGGTTCTAACCTCACAGCTACAGAGTGGACTAAGCACGAGTTTGAGTTTACTCCAACATCTGAGTTCACTGTAGAGTTCGGTTACAAGTCTGCAAACGCAGGTTCAGCTGGTCAGGCTTACGTCTTCATCGACGGTATCAAGCTCGTTAAGATCGGCGAAGCTGACAAGATGCAGCTCCTCGAAGCAGACTTAGCTGACCTCGTAGATTCTCTATACAATCGTTACGACAACGCGAACATCACAGAGAATATTGTAGCGGAGATGGAAGATGCTATCATGGAGGCAGAAAATTATGAAACTGCAGAAGAACTTGAAGCTAACATCAAAACTTTTAAGGAGTTCATCACAAAGGTTGACGAAGCTTTGGTTGAAGTTGGCAAGTACAACATTTTGGCTGCAAAGGTTGAGGAATATCTTGATTCAGAAAATCCATATCCAGGAGCAAGCGCTTTGAATGATGCTTATACAGATATCAGCGAAAGATTTGAAACAGCAACAATCAAAGACTACGCTACATTGGCAGAGGAAATGCAGACTGCTATCAACAATTACCTCTTATCACAGGAGGCTACAATGGAAAATCCAGCAGACTACACATTCCTCGTTAAGCACCCTAACTTCGTAACTGAGGGCAACGACCCAGTTTACGATGCAGACGGTATCGCAACTTATCCAAACGCATTCGACGACTACAACACTATCGCTACTTCAGAAGGATGGTACAAGGGTTCAAACACTGACGGCGACCAGCGTCTTAACAACGCACAGGGACGTATCTGCTGGAACCTTTGGTCTACCAGCGCTTCAACAGCTAACGTAAATGACCGCTCTATCAACCAGGATCTTACTAACCTCCCTGCAGGTTACTATTCAGTAGCAGCTGACTTCATCACTCAGCCAGATTGGCCTTACGAAGCTCACGCATTTGCTAAGAACTCACACTCAGACGTATCTTCTCCATTCCTCACAGTAGGAAATTGGACTGATGCAGAACCTTGGGGTGCTTGGACTACTCTCACAACTGAAAAGATCCTCGTAGCCGACGGTAACCTCACTATCGGTGGTCGCGCAATCTTCCCAGAAGCAAATCAGAAGGGTTGGTTCTGTATGACTAACGTGAAGTTGTACTACCACGGTCCATTCACAGCTGAAGACTACAAGGAAATTTACGACAAGTCTATCGCTGAAGCTCAGGCAATGTGCGACACTATGGTTTACGCTGCTGACAAGGCTGCTTTCGCTGCAGTTATTGAAAAGTACAAGGGCGCAACTACTGTTGAAGATATGAACGCTTCACTCGACAGCATCGGTGCTGCTAAGGAAGTCGCTACAGCTTCTATCAACAAGTGGATCGGCGTTAAGACTGGTTCATGGGCTAACTTGAAGGACTCTATCGCTGCTGGCGTTTACTCAACTGACGGAACTAAGGTTGCTCAGAAGATTGTTGACATCATGACAGCTAAGATTTATGCAGAGGACGCTACATACACTACAATGGACGGACTCACTGCAGTTCTCCGCAAGTACCGTGACGGCTACCTCCCTGCACTCGCTAACGCAGAATCTAAGGTTTACACAGTTGCTGCTGCAACAGAAGTTATTAAGGCAACTATCGAAGCACAAGTTGCAGACCTCGTTGCTATTACAGACATGCCTACAGAGGCAGCTATGGATGAATTCGTTAACCATCTCAATGCTGCAATAATCGAGGCAGATCGTCTTGAGACATTGGGCACTATCAAGGTTGAGGCTGGTACAGACATGACAGACCTCATCGTTAACCCTACTATCGAAGGCAGCGCTACAGGTTGGACTGTAGACAAACCTGTTGGTGACGGTCCTGCTAAGAATGGTCAGCAGTTCGACGGCGGTGATGGTTACTACATCGACTCTTGGAATGCAACAGCTGGTAACCTCCGCTTCACTGCATACCAGACTCTCACAAACATCCCTAACGGACGCTACGAAATCAAGGCTATGACTCGTACTTCTGGCGACGGTGCTTACATCTACGGTATCGCAGACAACGACTCTGCAACTGTTGCACTCAAGCACTTCACTAAGAACGGTGAGTACAACTACACTCAGAACATCGACCCTTCTGTAACAAATCAAGAAGGCAATGACTCTATCGCTGCTGCAACAGATAGATTCGGAGAAATCTGGCTTGAGTCTTCTGCTTGGGTTGTTTCTAATCTTGGCATGTCACTCCTGAAGGATCCAGACACTGGTTCAGGTATCTTTGAACTTATCGAAGAGTACAAGATAAACAATGAAGGAAACATTGACGAAGCTACAATGTATCACCTCAATGTTACAGCTGCTAACAATGGTTTAGGCCGTGGTTGGGCTTACAGCAAGGTTGAAATCGACGTTAAGGATCACACTCTCATACTCGGTGTAACAACAGACTCTGTATTCACTGAAGTTTATAAGGATGTTGACGGTAACGAGTGTGTTCCATTCAATGGCACATGGTTCTCTGCTGACAACTTCACGCTCACTCTCATCACTCCTGGTGACAACTCAGACTGGAACCCAGGTGCAACAGGTATCGAGTCAATCGAAACTCCAGAAGGTCTTGGTGTACGTGTAGAAAACGGAGCAATCATTGCTAACGGTGAAATCTACAGCATCAGCGGTGCACGCGTTGCTAACGGCACAAAGGTTCCTGCAGGCGTTTACATCGTTCGTCAGGGCAAGGTTGCTAAGAAAGTTCTCGTTAAGTAATTGACCCCTCACTAATATTTAGATAAAGGCTGCGCCATCACGGTGCAGCCTTTTTTGTTGACTATCATTATACTTAGGGGCTTTAGGGGCTTTAAGGATTTTAAGGACCTTAAAGAGTTTAAAGACCTTTAGGACTTTAGGACTTTAGGAGCTTAAGGACTTTAAGGACCTTAGAGACTTTAGAGACCTTAAAGACCTTTAGGAGATTAAGGAGATTAAGGAAGTAATGACGGAATTATCAAAGAGAAAGCCCGCTCGCTTGCATCAAATACGCATCACAGGCATTTAAACACAATGAGAGGCGCCACAATGTGACGCCTCTCATGCTCATCTGAAAGGTAGGTGAATCAATGCTCTACCCCATTTACTGTTACGTTCTTCACAGTGAAACCGTTAACGTATTCCGGATGGAAATCTGGTTTCTTGGCACGTATGCTAAGATTTTCGAATGTAAAGTTTGAAAGTTTGTATTGGTCGTCCTTAGGCTCGACGTTGAAGAACACATCGCAATCGAAGTCAATATTGCGCATCACGATATGGTCGGAATAAGACATAGGAGTGTCTTTTCTGCCTTTCAAATCATAGAACTGCGTCCACGGCTTTATCAAAATGAAATTCTTGCCATTACCTGTTATATCCTCCACTGTTATATACTCATATCTCTGCGGAGTATCAGGACGCATCTTGAGCCAAAGAAGGTTATTTGCCTCATTCACCTTAATGCGTCGAAGAATGATGTTGTGGTCGTAGATAGACTCGCTTCCGCAAGTTAGGCAGCCATGACAGAAGCCGTATTCGCAGTCCTCAATAATGATATTTTCATTTCCGCCATTACCTTCCGATTTTGTAGGGTCGTCCGCCCACGGACCTTTACCGCCTTTTAGTGCGATAGCATCGTCGTTAACCGACATATAGCAATGCTTCACGAGAATATTCTTGCACACGTCAATATCAATAGCGTCAGTGCTTGGTGCCTTCACCGGTTTGGCTGGAGAATAGATGTAAAGGCGAAGAAGCTTGACATTCTCGCAGTTGTATATGTGAGTAGTCCAGAACGGGGAGTTCTGCAGGTGTAGCCCGTCAATCTGTACGTTCTTGCAGTTGGAAATAAACACCAGGCGCGGACGCTGCTCGTCCTTGTTGGTACACTTAGGGTTCCACGTGCGACGCTCCCAGAAGTGCTTCCAATAGCGGAAACCATTGCCATCAATTGTTCCCTTTCCAGAGATCGTAAAGCCATCGATACCATCAGCGTTAATCAGCGCTGAATAGTAGAGGCAAGTCTCGCCTTCTATGCGAGTCTTAATGATTGGGAAGTCGCTACAGTCATCACTGCCCATAAGCGTGCCTCCTTCAAGGATATGCAGATGCACACCCTGCTTGAAGAACAACGCTCCTGTTTTGAAGGTACCTTGAGGAACAACTACTACGCCCCCACCCTCTGCTGCAATCTTGTCGATAAGCGCCTGGAGTTCCTTTGTGTGAAGGTTTCCGTCATTAACAACGCCGTAGTCTGTAATCTTATATTGCTTTCCGAACTTGGAAATATCCACTTCATCGATCTGTCTGAACCACTCTGGTATAGGAGTCCCATCGGGGAACAAATCTACTTTCTGCTTCTTTTTAGCAAGCACCGATGCGCAGACAAGCATCATCAGTGCCATTGTCATAAGTTTTCTCATGTTGTAAGGTTATAAAAGGTTGTAAGGTTATGAGGTTGTGAGGTTAAAAGGGTGTGCCAAATTGCCTTGACACACCCCTTTATTTGTCTCGGAGCGAAGTATTACTTCACGAAGATTTTTTTGCTTGTTCCGTCGCTGTAGCGAATGATGTTAAAACCAGACTGGGTCTCGTTGAGTTGCACACCTCCAATTGTGTAGATTCCAACAACTGTCTTTTCGCCGTTCAGGTCGGTATCGTCAACTTCAATCGAACCAATACCAGTGGCTATTGCCGCATTCTGATAAGCCTCTAGTTCATCTTCGCTAATGATTATCCACTGCTGAGTAGTAGCATTATCACTATAATCGAAGCCAACTTGCTGAAGTTGTCCATAGCCTGTGTAAGAACCTAATTTAGCTGCATTCATAGACTTGTTGCTGCCATCATACCAAGTGAACCAGTAGCCATGAGTGGTTATCTCTGTGTCGCCTACACCGACAGTTACGTCAGTACGGTCTGGCATGAGCTGGAACTTCTCCGTTGTTCCTGGCTTAGAAGTCACGTTCTTTGCTGTAACAGAAGACGCACCAGAAGCGTGGGTCATATACCTACCAGTTGATACATTCTTAAATGAGTAGTATCCGTTCTGAGCGTCAAACTCGATGTACCATGCGGCAGAGTCAGTAACTTCCTCGTCTGTCAGGAACGGTTTCCAGCCAAGTCCTGATGCTGTACGCTGATAAACGAGTCCTTCACCCAATCCGCGCTCTGCATCCTTGTTCATGATGTAATATTTCTTCTCGCTGTCGAAGTTATAAGTGTATGCAGGCAGACCGTTAGGATAAGAATTTGTTGGTGGCAGACCGTCAACGAAGAGGGCGTAGAGCAAGCAGCATCCGCCAAGATACTGGAGTTCCAAGTGCTTGTCCTTGTCAGCACCATTGACAAACCAGTCATATGAAGCGTTTGAACCCCATCCGTGAGTTCCGTCACCTGTCATGAACTTATTCTCTGTATAGTCGTTCTCAAGGAAGTCGAGCATGTCGTTAGCCTCGCGTCCGAGCCACTTGCCGTAAGTTGTACTTTCACGAGTGTCTGAACAGTTGTACCAACGCCAGTGAGTACCAACGCCTACACCGTGTCCTGTCTCATGAATCACGGTTCCGATAGCCTGGTTGCCGGCATTTGGTCCGATACGCATCCAACCGCCGTATGAGCAGTCGGCTGTAGGAGTGTCTGCTCCGTAGTTTCCAGTCAAGTGGAATCCCTTAATACCCGTCCACTGGTTGAAATATTCAATTGTTTCGCGGATTGCGTTGCGACAACGTGCATTGGCAGCCTCGGTTGGTGCGCCTTCATTCCATGAACCCGTACAAGTTCCCTTAGGATGAGTGATGATTTTAACTTCGTCACCGTATGCCACTTCGTATGTCCTGTTCATCACGTATGGGCGCAGATAGTATACGGTTGCCGGCTTAAGGTTTCTAAGATGGAAGATATAGCCGTTGAGCTGATGGTTTTCCGTTGTCCTATCATCGAGAACGGTTGGATTACGATGTTCGCTCCAGCAAACTCCACGTTCGAGGATGTATGAGCCCTTAAACGCTGCACGCATCAAAGCCTCGGTTGCACCAGTCGCTACATAATGGTTAGTGGTAGTCACAGAAACAGGCGTTCCAGCACCTTCTGTAGCGTTAGCAAGGTTGAATGCAAGCAGTGCCTTGTCGAGCGCCTTCACCATATCAGCCAACTGGTCGTTTGTAGCCTCAGCATTTACTACCAACGCCTTAGCCTCATCAATAACGGCTTTAAAGTCTGCCGCACCCTCTTTTGACTCGTCATATTTAGATTCTATTGTCGTAATCTTGCTCGCAAGCGTCTTATAGGCCTCAACGTTGGTCTTGGCATCAGCAACAGCAGTCTTGATATTTGCAAGCGCCTTCTTCACTTCTGTGTCTGTCGATGCTGAAGATATGAGTTTTGCAGCATCAATAGCCGCCTGCAAAGCAGTTGCTACGGTTGCAGACATCATATTTGACTGGAGCGATTCTCCTTCTACAACCAACGCATTGAGTTCTGTAACCTCAGCAATTGAAACCTTTGCCGCCTCGATAGCCGCATTAAGGTTCTTTGTCGCTGTCTGGATTTCAGCGTCAGCAGAA
The DNA here is from genome assembly GCA_045576655.1 of Bacteroidaceae bacterium. Classification (GTDB taxonomy): domain Bacteria; phylum Bacteroidota; class Bacteroidia; order Bacteroidales; family Bacteroidaceae; genus RGIG8745. The sequence goes on along the minus strand of JAZNGW010000022.1, from coordinate 215,667 downwards.
GCTGTTGTTATCTGCTTGGCTGCATCAATAGCACTCTGCAATGTTGCCGCAGCCGTACTTGACATTGCGCTTGACTGCAATGCTTCGGCATCGGCAATTATGCGCTTAACTTCTGCCACAACAGCCTCGGCGTCAACCTTACCTATAAGATAAAGGCGGAAATTGTCAACAGCCATCCAATTGGATGACACATTCTCTCCCACAAAACCGATTTCCACGTCGCTCGCTATGCTTGTGAACTTCACCTCATAGTCCTTAGGACCATTGACTACAGTTTGCTTGTCGCCTGCAAAAATATACGCACCAGTATGGCTGTTTGAAGTAGCACTTCCATTCATCGCTGCCACAACAAGTTTGTACTGGCCGTTTGGCAATCCCTTAACCAACTGAATAACGCTCGCACTTCCTGCACTACCCGACTGAACCCATTTTTCCAGATAGTAAGTGCCCTTTTTCTTTGAGAACGACGTGTTACTCTGACTTGAAAGACCTACGTTTGTCCATCCCTCATTTCCATTCTCGAAACTTGGATTTATGATATACTCTGTGTAGTCAAGCGGATTTTCCTCGCTCACATTCTGCTTGCGATAGACTTCGATAGCGTCTTTCAACGCATTCTGCGCCTCAAGCACCTCTATGAGATTAGCTTCTGCATTGTCATATATTGCCTGAGCCGCATCGATAGCAGCTTTCAGCGTTGCTGCATCCACACCTGTGCCGTCGCCATAATATGATGTAGCTGAAGCAATGACCTTACCCAGTTCAGTCTTATCGATTTGCATGTTCTCGCCCATAATCTGCACGTAGTCAACCACGAGCTTAGCAGAATTTGCAGAACCGCCACTTGCGGCTTTCATACCGAACTGAATCTTACCGGTTGTAGTCTTAGTAAGAGTGAAAGTAATCTTGTCGAGGGTCCAACTGTTAGCCTTGTAACTTGTAACCGACGACTTTACAGAAGTTCCGCTTGCAGGAATCCATGCCAACTGCGATGTTGCAGCAGTAACGCTACAGCCGTTGTAAGTTGGCACATTCACCGTATAAGTACCTGCAGGAAGGGTCACAGTCTGATAGAAAAGGAAAGTCTGGTCCCATCCGGTAGAGATGGCAAGACCACCACCCTCGCCGCCATCATAACCGGCAGAAGGCACTTTTGCTGTATTGAACGTTCCCGCAAACCCATACTCGTATGTACCAACGATAGTGTAGGTAGCAGTAAGGTCTGCAGTCCATCCGTCGACTTCCTTAATTTCCTCTTTCACAGCAGTAGTTGCTCCCGACTTATAGTCGAAATCTGTGTCGAAACCGCTGTTAACCAGGTAATACTGCGACACGTCTACCTGGGCACTTGCTGAAATCATCATCAACAAGCCAGCCAAAAACATTAAAGTCCTCTTTTTCATGATATAGATATTAGTTAGCTGATGCACATTATGCCAATATGCAAATATAGCAATATTTCTTTTATAATACACATATTTGAAATCAAAAACGCTCCGTCACAAAAAGGCTGACAGCCGACAGAAAACTTCATAACGCACTGCGTTTTGTACATAATGCACTGTGTTATGTACATAATGCACTGCGTTATATACAAAACGCACTGCATTATAGAGTTTTCAGGAGGGAAAAAGCAAGTTCTTTGCCAGGCCTAATCAATTATTCCACCGTGATTTGACGTTTATTTACCAGCGCCATAAACCACATATAGTTCTTTTTAACAAGCATGATTGCCACATTTATCTGAAAATCCCTATCTTTGTAAATAAATAAAATCGGACTATCACAATGCTAAATATACTAAATGAAGCCAACGACTTCCTCTGGACCTACGTCGTGATAACCCTCTTAGTCTTTTGCGCCCTGTATTTCACAATCAAGACTAAAGGCGTGCAGTTTCGCTCTATAAAGGAGACGTGGAAACTGCTGTGCGAAAAGTCACAGGCCAGCGACACAAAACCGTCGGAAGACAAAGGCCGAAAGAAGAAAAGCGTCAATTCTTTTCAGGCTTTCGCTATATCACTGTCAAGCCGTGTCGGTACCGGCAACCTTGCGGGTGTTGCATCAGCCATTTTCGTAGGCGGACCTGGCGCTGTATTTTGGATGTGGGTCATGGCTCTCTTTGGAGCGGCAACGGCATTTGTAGAGTCGACATTGGCACAATTGTACAAGAAGAAGGGTGAAGATTCTTTCTATGGAGGTCCTGCCTATTACATGCAGACAGGACTGAAAAAGAAATGGATGGGCGTACTTTTTGCCGTCCTCATCACTATCACCTTCGGCATGGCAAACCAGACGGTGCAGAGCAACACTCTCTGCGATGCGCTTGCCGACTCATTCGGAATCGGTAAGATTGTTATAGGCATAGGACTCACAGTGATGACGCTTGCCATCATTTTCGGAGGAGTGCAGCGTATAGCCAAATTCTCAAGCATCGTCGTTCCTTTCATGGCAATAGGCTACATTTTGCTTGCGCTCTACATCACAATCACAAACATTACCCACATTCCCGAAATGCTCGGCATCATCATCGACAACGCCTTCGGCCTGAAGCAGATGGGAGGCGGAATGATTGGCATCGCCATAATGGAAGGCGTGAAACGCGGGCTTTTCAGCAATGAGGCCGGCGAAGGTTCTGCACCTAATGCAGCAGCAACCGCCGACATAAGCCACCCCGTAAAGCAGGGGCTGCTACAATCCGTTGGTGTTTTTGCCGACACTCTCATAATCTGCACCTGCACAGCATTCATGATTCTTCTGTCCGGACTTTATGACAGCGAACTCGACGGAATCCTGCTCACAAAGGCCGCCATAGTAAACGAAATAGGCGCCACAGGAGGGTGGTTCCTTACAGCCGCCATATTCCTCTTTGCCTACAGCACCATCATTGCCAACTACTTCTACGGAGAGACAAACATTAGGTTCATCACGCGAAAGAAGTGGGCAGTCAACGCATTCCGCATCATCACAGGATTTACCGTAATGCTGGGTGCGCTCGTGAGTCTGCAAACAGCATGGAGCATGGTGGACATCTGCATGGGATTGATGACAATATGCAACCTTATAGCCATCCTGCTTTTGTCGAACAAAGCATTCAAACTGCTCAACAACTACCTGGAGCAGCGCAAGCAAGGCAAGAACCCTGAGTTTCACCGCAGCATGATGCCGGAGATAGAAAAGGATATCGAGTGCTGGGAATGAGCGATAATACTAAATAAGAAAACATATGAGCAAACCACTGATTTTGATTTCAAACGATGACGGATATGATGCCAAAGGCATTAACGACCTCGTGGAAATGGTGAGAAAATATGGCGACATTTTCGTTGTGGCACCTGATGGAGGACGTTCTGGAGCGGCTCTTTCCATTACGTGCAAAGACCCCGTTATGGTAAAACTCATCACGAAGGAAGAAGGACTCACCATCTACTCATGCAACGGCACACCGTGCGACTGCGTGAAGATGGCGTTTGAGAAACTTCTACCCAGAAAGCCCGACCTCGTACTTAGCGGTATCAACCACGGCGACAACTCTGCCGTAAACGTACACTATTCTGGAACAATGGGGGTAGCCATCGAGGCCTGCATGAAAGGAGTCAACGCCATAGGTTTTTCAAGTTGCAAGCGCGAAAGCAACGCTTCGTTTGAGGCTATGCGCCCATACATAGAGGAAGTTGTGGAACGCGTATTTGAAAAGGGACTGCCGAAGTGGACTTGCCTCAATGTCAACGCTCCCGAAGCGGACGAATTCAAGGGCATGAGGATGTGTCGCATGACGTATGGAGAGTGGACCAACGAATGGGAGGAAAGGAAGAGCCCTCGAGGATTCACATATTATTGGCTCACAGGAAGTTTCAGCGGTATTGACGAAGAAAATGAGGACACCGACAAATGGGCTCTCAACAACGGATACGTGGCTGTCACGCCGATAAAGTTGGATATGACCGACTACGACATGATGAATTTCCTGTAACCTCCACTTTCTACACTCAACTTTCTACTTTCTACACTCAACACCATGAAATACTACCTCATAGCCGGCGAAGCTTCGGGCGACCTTCACGCATCGAACCTCATGAAGTCGATTAAGGACCTGGACAAGGATGCTGACTTCCGTTTCTACGGAGGCGAGAAGATGCAGGCCGTAGGCGGAACTCTCGTCAAGCACTACCGCGAACTGGCATACATGGGATTCATCCCTGTCCTGCTTCATCTGCGAACAATCCTGAAGAACATGCGCCTCTGCAAACAGGACATCGCGAGATGGAATCCTGACGTGGTAATCCTCATCGACTATCCAGGATTCAACCTTGACATAGCCAAATTCGTGAAGAGCAAGACCGACATCCCTGTATACTATTACATATCGCCTAAGATATGGGCATGGAAAGAGTATCGCATCAAAAATATCAAGCGTGATGTAGACGAACTATTCTCGATACTACCTTTCGAGGTGGAATTCTTCAAGAAGCACAACTACCCTATCCATTACGTTGGCAATCCGTGTGTCGACGCTATAAGCAACTACCTCACTTTGAGCAAAGAAGCCGACTGGGATGCATCGCCAACCATTGCGCTCTTAGCAGGAAGCCGAAAGCAGGAAATCAAAGACAACCTGGCCAAGATGGTCCGTGCGGCAAGTTCGTTCAAGGACTACAAGTTAGTCATAGCAGGCGCCCCAAATATCGATGAGGACTATTACCGCAAGTATATACCAGAAGGCATCAGTGTGGAAATAATGTTTGGCAAGACATACGACGTGCTGCGCCATAGCACTGCCGCTCTCGTAACATCAGGAACAGCAACTCTCGAAACCGCTATACTCAGAGTGCCTCAAGTGGTATGCTACTATACCGCCTGCGGCAAATTCGTTTCTTTCCTCAGAAAGCACCTGCTCAAGGTGCCTTACATCTCGCTCGTCAACCTCGTTGCCAATAAGGAAGTGGTGACTGAATTAGTGGCCCATCTCATGAACGAAGACAACGTGAGGGAAGAGCTTGCAGATATTCTCCCTGGCGGCAGCAAACGACAGAAAATGCTCGACGACTACGAAGAAATGAACCGCATACTTGGTGGTGCGGGAGCATCGGAAAGAGCGGCAAAAGCGATGATTGACACACTAACAATGAAAGCATAGCATGGAATACAAAGCAACATACACAAAAGAAGAGGTGGAAGAACTGGTTGAATGGTTCAACACCCATGAATACGACAACGAAGTGGACTTAGGCGAAGGGCAGTTCATAAATGACATAAAAAAATGTGCCAAAGCCCTCTCACACACGACTTTGACACAATATGCAAATCCAACATTCTCAGGGTCGATATGCAACCTCTTCAAAATAAGAGAGGCTCTTATCAATCAAGGCAAGGTCAAGAATTAGACATTGCCTCCTCCACCCTGTTAGTCAAATTGATAAAATCCTCAACGGACAACTGCTCCGGACGCAGATTGAATACCGGATCGGCAAGCAACGGACTATCCTTCGGAAGAATCTGCTTCATGCCGTTACGCATCATCTTGCGTCGCATAGTAAAGACGGTCTTGACGATACGACGGAAGAGGCGTTCGTTGCATCCAAGTTCCTGCTTTGAGTTGCGAGTCAGACGCACAACAGCGCTCTTAACCTTTGGTGGAGGATTGAAGACGGTTTCATGAACCGTAAACAGATAGTCCACATCATACCATGCCTGAATAAGCACACTCAAAACTCCGTAGACTTTTGAACCTGGAGCCGAAGCCATTCGCTCTGCCACCTCCTTCTGAATCATGCCAGTACAGCAAGGGATTAAGTCCCTGTTCTCCAGCATCTTGAAAAATATCTGAGAAGATATATTATATGGATAGTTGCCTGTAAGAACAAACTGGCGACCTTCAAAGACTTCACGCAAGTCCATCTTTAAAAAATCCGCCTCAATAATGCCATCGCCCAGCTGTGGGAAATGCTCCTGCAGATAAGGAACGGACTCGCGGTCAATCTCCACAACCTTAAATTCGCGCTCTTTGTTCAGCAAGAACTGAGTCATCACACCCATACCAGGACCGACCTCCAAAACCGGAATATCAGGACAAGCATCGACAGTGTCTGCTATGTCGGATGCAATTTTAAGGTCTGTCAAAAAATGTTGACCGAGAAACTTCTTTGGTCTTACTTGATTCATATTATTTTTTCCTATATTTGCAATTTAAAGAAGTGCGCCATTACCGCCTTCAACAATACAAAGATAAGTAAAAAATAGCGTTCGACCATTGAAGAATAAGAATATCATAAAAAAAGCGTTCAACATCGCATTTCCGCTGCTTCTCGGAAGTGGCATTCTTTGGTGGATGTATCGCAACTTTGACTTCGAGTTGCTAACCTCCACCCTCAACGGAGGAATGAACTGGTGGTGGATGGCATTTTCTCTCATCTTTGGAATAACAGCCCAACTTTTCCGAGGCCTAAGATGGAAACAAACGCTTGAGCCTATGGGAGAAAAGCCGCGAACAAGCACTTGTGTGCATGCTGTCTTTCTTTCTTACGCAGCAAGCCTCATCATACCGCGAATTGGCGAAGTGACACGTTGCGGAGTTTTAAAGAAATACGATGGCACTTCCTTTTCCAAATCACTCGGAACCGTTGTGACCGAACGAGTGATTGACTCACTCTTAGTACTGGTTATCACAGCATTGGTGTTTTTGTCGCAGGCAAAAGTGTTCTACCACTTCTTCGACGAAACAGGAACTAACATCACTGAATGGGTCACCAAGTTTACTGCCACAGGATACATAGTAACAGGATTATGCCTTGTGGCACTCTGCATTCTGGCATTTATTCTGATACGCAAACTAACCATTTTCGCACACATTAAGGAAAGCATCAAAGGCATCCAGGAAGGTGTGATGTCGCTAAAGGACGTAAAGAACAAGACACTCTTTACGGCATACACCCTCGGTATTTGGGGAAGTTACTTTCTGCATTACTACATCACGTTCTTCTGCTTTGACTTCACCTGTGGACTCGGACTTAACGTAGCCCTCGTCTCATTCATCGTTGGCAGCATTGCGGTAATCGTACCTACACCTAACGGCATGGGACCATGGCACTTTGCAGTCAAAACAATTCTCGTCCTTTACGGGCTTCAAGAGACCAATGCGGAAACATTTGTAATAATAGTTCACACAATACAAACCGCACTAATCCCACTGCTTGGTGCATACTCTCTGCTCGCACTCAAGGAAAGAAAACCCGTTGAAAACTAAATAACTCAACAACTTAAAAACTTAAGAACTTAAGAACTAACAAACTTAAAAACTAACACATATGGAAATCTACGAACTTGAACCGAAAAACGTGTGGCGCAATTTCTATACGCTCACACAGACTCCACGTCCGTCAGGACACACTGAAAAAGTAGCAAACCTCCTCGTCGACTTCGCTAAGAAAAACGAATGCGAAGCATTTATCGACGAAGCCGGTAACGTGATAATCCGTAAGCCAGCCACACCTGGCTACGAAAACCGCGAGACAGCCATCCTTCAGGCTCACATGGATATGGTTCCACAGAAGACTAAGGAAAGCACACACAACTTCGAAACTGACCCGCTGCAAGTATACATTGACGGCGACTGGGTAAAGGCAAAAGACACTACCCTCGGAGCAGACAACGGCATGGGCGTAGCTGCTGCAATGGCAATCATTGAAGACAAGACAGTAGAACACGGTCCGCTTGAAGTTCTCATCACTAAAGACGAGGAAACAGGCATGTACGGCGCGTTTGGGCTCAAGGCTGGAGTTCTTGATGGCAAATACCTGCTCAACCTCGACTCTGAAGTAGAAGGTGAAATCACTATCGGATGCGCCGGTGGCATGGACGTAGTTTGCTCAATGGAATATCAAGAAATAGATGTTGAGGCAGAAGGCATGACAGCTTTCCGCATCAGCATTAAAGGACTGCTCGGCGGTCACTCCGGAATAGAAATCAACGAAGGCAGAGCCAATGCCAACAAACTCATGGCACGCGTACTTTTCGCTACAGTCAACACTGGATGTGCTTGGATCAGTTCATGGCACGGAGGAAACATGCGCAACGCAATCCCTCGCGACGGCGAAGCTGTAGTACTCGTTCCTAACGCTAAGACCGACGAATTCAAGTCGCTCATTCAGAAATGTTCAGACACCTTCAACGCCGAGTTTGCCGATATCGAGAAGGACGGAATCAACCTCACAGCAGAACCATGCGACATGCCATCAAAGGCTATGCCTGAGGACGTGCAGCAGAACCTCCTCAACGCCATACTTGCAGCTCACGACGGAGTACTTCGCTACATACCTACAATTCCTGAAATTGTGGAAACATCTTCAAACCTCGCAATTATTAACATTGCCGACGGAAAGGCTGACATTGCCATACTTGCACGCAGTTCGCAGGACAGCATGAAACTCTACCTCTGCAACTCACACCTTGCATGCTTCTCTATGGCAGGTATGAAAGTTAAGTTTGAAGGCGGCTACAGCGGATGGCAACCAAACACGAAATCACCTCTCGTGGCAATGATGGCAGACATCTACGAAAAGATGAACGGCAAGAAGCCTGTCGTACAGGTATGTCACGCAGGACTTGAGTGCGGTATCATCGGAGTAAACTACCCTGAGATGGACATGGCGTCATTCGGACCGACTCTCCTCTCACCGCACACTCCAAGCGAGCGTTGCCTCATCCCTACTGTGGAGAAATTCTACAACTACGTGCTTGAGATCCTGAAGAACATACCTGTGAAGGGGTAAAAAGTAGGTAGTAGAGGGTAGAAAGTAGAAAATTTAGAAGATAGAAGGAATTTGTCAAATCGTAAATCTTCACACATGGTTCTAAACAAGAATAAAAACCTAAAACTGTACTACTCCATAAGTGAAGTGGCACAAATGTTCAATGTTGCCGAAACTCTTCTCCGATTTTGGGAGAAAGAGTTTCCAAACATCAGTCCGCGCAAGGCCGGACGTGGCATTAGGCAATACACGAAAGAGGACATTGAGGAGATTCGTCTCGTATACCATCTCGTAAAGGAGCGTGGTATGACTCTGCAAGGAGCGCGCGACACTATCAAGCGGGAAAAAGGCAGCACAAACAAACAGATCGAAGTGATCGAACGGCTCAAAGCCATACGCGATGAAATTCAATCAATCAACAAGGAATTGAACGGATTAGTTTAAAAGTGGCAATACACAAACAAAGGAGGCTGACTAAATTTAGTCAGCCTCCTTTGTTTATTTGAATACTATACCATTTCGGCATCCATAATAAAAAACAAAATGCTCAAGCAAGTGCTTTTAAGCAAGGATTTTATATACGCACCACTTGCTTGATGTCTGGTATCTTCTTCAGATTGTCCATAACAGCAGCAACGTCGGTGGTGTCATGAACATAAAGTTGAATCCGGCCTTCAAACACACCTTCGTTTGCTTCAATTTCAAACTTTCGAATATTCACATTGAGCAACTGGGAAATGACTTGGGTTATCTGATTTAACAAGCCCATACGATCAAGACCTTGTATGTAAATATTAACTGGAAAGAGCAACAAACGATGCATTCCCCACTTCGCAGCAAGGATGCGCTTGCCGTAACTCGCTTTTAAGCGCTCGGCTTTCATACATTCGACCTTGTGTATTGTGATGCTGCCATCGTCTTCAATAAAGCCCATCACATTATCACCAGGGATAGGGCAACAGTTCTCTCCCAGTTTGTACTTGTTCTTAATAGTATCCTCGGTCAGAAGAAGCGGCTTCTTTTTGTCTATTTTTTCAACCGGGGCATCAGGGGCATTGGTTTCGTCGACAGTCTTATTCTTCTTTCCTATCTTGAAGAGTTTTTTCCATCCTGCAGTTTCTGAGCGACCGTTAAGTTCGTTCACATCGGCATCGCCAAGGACAATCTTACCTTTTCCAAGAGCTGTATAGAAATTATCGACTTTCGTAAATTTATGGAATCGTGCAATTTTCTCAACCACAAGGGTGTTTTTGACAAAATCGTTCTTGGCCAGAAAATCATCTAATATAGTTTCTCCCTTACGACGTTCCTCACGTTCCTCACGTCGTAACATTGCCATGATTTTAGTGGTTGCCTTTGCCGTAGTCGCAACGTTAAGCCATGAAGACTTGACCGTCTGAGTCTTTGATGTCAAGATTTCGACTTGATCACCACTTTTTAGTTTATGACTCATCGGCACAAGTTTATGGTTCACTTTTGCACCTATGCAATGACTTCCTACAAATGTATGGATAGAAAAGGCGAAATCGAGCGCAGTTGCACCAGCCGGAAGCGTGCGAATTTCTCCCTTAGGAGTAAAGACAAAGATTTCTGACGCAAAAAGGTTGAGTTTGATGGTATCAAGGAAGTCCATTGCATCTGGCTGCGGGTCGTCAAGAATCTCCTTAATCGTTACAAGCCACTTGTCAAGTTCGCTTTCGCTGGCCTGCTCGGTCTTTTCGCCATCCTTGTATTTCCAGTGGGCTGCAAAACCCTTTTCTGCAATCTCATCCATACGTCGGCTTCGTATCTGCACCTCGATCCATTCTCCTTTATTGCTCATAAGAGTGACGTGAAGCGCCTGATACCCATTAGACTTAGGATGACTTACCCAATCACGCAAGCGATCGGGATGGGACGTATAAATCTTACTAATGGATACGTAGATATTGAAGCACTCATTGAGTTCGGTTTGAGAATCTTTCGGATCAAAAATGATACGTACTGCAAGAATGTCATAAATCTCCTCAAAGGGAATATGCTTGTTCTGCATCTTACTCCAAATGGAATAAGGGGACTTCACACGAGCCTTAATCTCATAATTAAGCCCCATGCTATCCAACTGCTTACGGATTGGAGCCGTAAACTCATCAAACAACGTATTGCGCTCTTCCGCTGTAGACTGAAGTTTGGTTTGAATCTTGGCATATTCGTCAGGATGCTCATACTTGAAACTCAAATCCTCAAGTTCCGTCTTTATAGTATTGAGTCCCAAACGATTAGCAAGAGGAGCGTAGATATACAAAGTTTCACCCGCTATCTTATACTGTTTGTTTACAGCCTGAGAACCAAGCGTACGCATGTTATGAAGTCGGTCGGCAATCTTAATAAGGATAACACGTATGTCATCGCTCATCGTGAGAAGAAGCTTCTTGAAGTTTTCAGCCTGAGCAGAAGCACGCTCACCAAAGATTCCACCAGATATTTTTGTAAGTCCGTCAACAATCTGTGCAATCTTAGGACCGAACATATTTTCAAGGTCTTCTACAGTATAGTCCGTATCCTCTACCACGTCATGCAAAAGAGCCGCACAAATTGATGTAGAACCGAGACCTATCTCCGAACTCACAATCTGCGCTACTGCCAGCGGATGCATTATATAAGGTTCGCCCGAAAGACGGCGCACTCCTTTATGGGCATGTTTAGCAAAGTTGAAAGCCTTCGTTATTATTTCGACTTTCTTGCGATGCTTGCTTGCCAGATAAGAATCTATAAGTTGCCTAAAAGCCTCCTCAACCATCTGGTTGTCCAATTCTTCCCTCTTTAAAGAATCATCCATAACTCTGCTGTATTATAATTAAAACCTTATTTAGCGTACTTATCTCACACGCAGTCTTTGGCCTGGACGTATCATATTGCCCTTTATGCCATTCAAACGCCTGAGTTTGGCAACTGTCGTACCGTTGCGCTTTGCAATAACAGACAAGGACTCACCTGACCTTACCGTAACAGTTCGTCTACTATTAGACTTCTTTGACGCCTTCGGAGTCAAAGGCACTGGAACGACAGGCTTAACCTCCGCATTGCTTGCATATATGCTGTCTTCAAACAGGATAAACTCATCGATATTAGTCATCGGAAGACGAATTGCATAGTCTGCCGGAATGATATCACGCCTAAACTGAGGATTCAAGGCACGAAGGTCTTCGACTGAAATATTACTGCACACCCCAGCTATTTGACTGAATTTAACCTGCTTCTGAACAACTATAGTGTCCGATTCAGATGGCAGAGTGGCCTGCATCGGTATAATTCCATGGTCGCAATAATAATACATAATATAGGTTGCTGCAATAAATGCAGGTACATATCCTCGAGTTTCGCGAGGCAGATAGTTATATATCGTCCAGAAATTCCTCGTCTCCGGATTTCCAGCCCGCATCAGAGCCTTATTAATGTTGCCTGGTCCACAATTATAACCAGCAATCGCAAGACTCCAATCACCATACATATTATACAAATCACGTAAAAGTCGAGCCGCGGCATCGGTTGATTTTATAGGATCGCGTCGTTCGTCAACCAATGTATTGATTTCCAAACCATACTGACGACCTGTGACAAGCATCAACTGCCATAACCCAGCTGCTCCAACACGCGAAGTTGCCGAAGGGCGCATTGCAGATTCTATAACTGGAAGGTAACGTAACTCTAATGGCAAACCATACTTTTCAAGAGCCTCCTCAAACAATGGCATATAGAAATTAGAACTACCAAGCATTGCTGCTACCGAAGTTTTTCGTTTGCAGTAAGCGTCAATATACTCACGCGTTATACTGTTTAACGGCAGATCTATAATTGTCGGTATTCGGGAAAGACGTTCCGCCAATTGCTCATCCGTAAAAGTCAAATCACGAACGTTACCCTCTCCTGCTACCAACCCCCTATTATTTCTATCATTCAGGATTGAGTCCTCGTTAATTATCATACTTTCAGGAAAATCCACTGTATCAAGACGCACACTGTCTATACTTGTCTGCACCTGAAAGTCGACAGAATCCGGGACGGTAGTATCGGTCTGAGCGAATCCGAGCGAAACGGACAATAATATAAAAAGGAACGATATTTTAAATTTAGTATTCATGACTCCACTTTTTAATATCACAAATAGTTTTAAGACTCACCAACGGTCAAAAACTAAAACTACATTGCACTCCGTAAGAATTCGATTTGAGGACGTTTCCGCGCGCCATATTATTCCTGTCGTTTATGATTGTCGGCTTCACCTTCATGCTCAAGTCCTTGGAAATGTCGAAACTAGACAACTCGGCATCGACGTAGGCATCAAGTATTGACAAGGCGTAAACCCCAATCATACAGAATATGCTTAAATCTCTATAACGGCGATAATAATCTTTCTTCCTTTTAAACAAATCCTTCATACGTGTTATATTTTGATTAACATTATATGACGGCGGAATAAAATTCTCATAACTTTTGGTATTCGGGTCATCATCCATAATATCGACATAAGCCTGAGAGTAATCACGATACATGGTGTTGTTCCAATTCAGAGCGTAAACACATCCCAAAAAGCCTCCATATACAATAGGCAGTTTCCAGTACTTACGATTGTATATCTGTCCGCCTCCTGGAAACACGATTGCCAACCACATTGCTTTTTTCGGATCAGGGACCCACACTGCAGGTTCTTCGATATGAACATTCGACATTATAGAGTCGACTTCTGCTATCGCCATCGCAACAGAGTCAAACTTTTGGTCAAGGACAGAATCAGGCATTGTTGCCACTACCACAGAGTCAATTGCCGCATTGTCCCTGTAGTTTTCCATCTCAGTTGCTCGCATCAAAGGTGAGGTAGCCACAGAATCATTGACAGACAATGTATCTTGCGACTTAACCTCAACTGCCACCATTCCGAAGATGGCAACAAAAAACAACAATCGATATATTAAATTCACTGATTTCAAAACAACAAATCCTTTATTTCTGCTATGAAAGAACTTCTACGATTCGCTTCAAATCATCAAGATCCTTAAACGATAAAGTTACTTTGCCATTGCCTTTAGCGCTGCAAGTAATCTTTGCCTTAGTCCCTAAGCTGTCTGATATGCGGCGGCACAACTTCTCATATTCAGGCGTCTGCACCACCTTGCCGCGTACTTTAGTCTTAACATCAGCTCCGGTCCCTTCATTGTAAGCCTTTATCATGTCCTCCACTTGGCGCACAGAATAACCTTTTTGCTGAATCTCCTTAAAGAACTTAACCTGCGTTTTGGGATCTTCGATAGCGAGCAACGCCCTTGCATGCCCCATGTCTATCTCGTTGTTCTGCAACGCCACCTGCACTGGTGCGGGCAATTTAAGCAAACGCAGATAATTAGCCACCGTTGTCCGCTTCTTTCCTACGCGCTCACTCAAACGCTCCTGAGTCAAATCATAACTATCCATCAGATGCTGGTAAGCCAATGCAATCTCCAAAGAGTTTAGATCCTGGCGCTGAATATTCTCGACCAATGCCATCTCCATCACATTCTCGTCATCTGCAGTACGGATATATGCAGGAATCGTTGCCAAACCTGCCAACTTAGATGCACGCCAGCGACGCTCTCCTGCAATAATTTGGTAGCGGCCGTTATCCATCTTGCGCAACGTTATCGGCTGGATAATCCCAATTTCTGATATCGATTCAGACAGTTCCTTTAACGCCTCGCCGTCAAATTCGCGACGAGGCTGGTTAGGGTTGGCGTCTATCAATTCTATTTCTATCTCATTAATCGAAGAAGACCCTTCTGTACGCACATCGCCTGTTGAAATCAAGGCGTCAAGACCACGCCCCAATGCCGAATATTTCTTTCTTACAGCCATAAAAATAAGTCGGTTACTTACGATTTGCTTTTAATTTTCTCTATTCACAATCTCCTTAGCCAAGGAAATATAATTACGCGCACCAGTAGAAGTGGCATCGTACAAAATGCAAGGCACGCCATGACTTGGAGCCTCGCCCAACTTGACATTACGCTGAATTACAGTCTTGAACACCAATTCCTGGAAATGTCGTTTCACCTCTTCATATATCTGGTTAGCAAGGCGCAAACGAGAATCAAACATTGTCAACAAAAAACCCTCAATCTCAAGTCGAGTATTCAGTTTAGACTTGATAATCTTAATAGTATTAAGCAACTTGCTAATGCCTTCGAGAGCAAAATATTCACACTGCACAGGAATAATCACAGAATCTGCAGCTGTAAGAGAATTTACTGTTATCAAACCCAACGAAGGAGAGCAGTCAATCAATATATAATCATACTCCTCCCTCAACGGATCTAAAATCCTTTTCAAAACAGACTCTCTCTGAGCCACATTCAACATTTCAATTTCTGCACCTACCAAATCGATATGACTTGGAATAATCTCCAAACCCTCAATATCTGTCGTGTATATACATTCATGCGGATCAACCTCGCTAACAATGCAATTATATATTGAAGTATCAACTTGCTGGATATCAACACCAAGACCAGAAGACGCATTAGCCTGAGGATCTGCATCAACAACAAGCACCTTCCTTTCCAGCGTTGCAAGAGAGGCTGCCAAGTTTATAGCCGTTGTAGTCTTTCCGACACCACCTTTCTGGTTAGCCAAAGCAATAATCTTACCCATATAAATATTCTATAATTCTTAACAGAGAATATATTCATCGTATTAAAATGCAAATATACGTTTTTTAAACGGAACAATCTGCAATTTTACAAATTTTGTAAATCTGCAAAAACTATCAAAAACGTCAAAAAAACAAGCATCAGACACATCAATACGCCCAGCGCCTCTGCTGTAAGCTCAGACATCCCCATCGCAAACATTTTACCCTTCGACAAACGCACCAATACAAAACAAAAATTCGGCACAGGCAACAAGATTACGGGGCAGGCTACCCGCCAAAAACAAACAGGCTACACTATTTCACGTCCAAATATCCTAAAGTCTTGAGCAGACTTATCACTTTATCACGCAAATCACCCTGAATGACAACTTCGTCATCTTTAACAGCACCCCCTACCCCACATTTCGTCTTCAGAGTCTTCGCCAGCGCCTTTAAGTCATCATCCTTACCAATAAAGCCCTTAACCAAAGTAACAGTCTTGCCACCACGTCCTTTCTTCTCTATGCTCACACGCAGTTTCTGTTTAGACACTGGCAACGTTTCCGCCTCATCAGTCTCCATGTCATCAAACACAAAATCTGGATTAGTAGAATAAACCATACCTAAACGGCTCTTCCAATCGTTATTATTCGCCATAATCACCTATAATATTTCATAAAAACAAAAAGACGACTGCACATCCGTACAATCGTCTTCCTTTAATCGTCTTCCTTTAATTGTGTGGGGGTTGACGGGTTTGAACCCCCGTCCCTCTGCTTGTAAGGCAGATGCTCTGAACCAGCTGAGCTAAACGCCCTCATGTCGGGGCAGCGTGACTCGAACACGCGACCGCCTGGTCCCAAACCAGGAACGCTACCAACTGCGCTATACCCCGAAAACCTTTAAGCAGGACTTCTTAAAACTCTATGTCGGGGCAGCGTGACTCGAACACGCGACCGCCTGGTCCCAAACCAGGAACGCTACCAACTGCGCTATACCCCGTCATAAAATTATGTCTTAAAAAACCGCATTTGCAAGGTCGCTTTCGCAAAAGCGTTGCAAAGGTACAAACTTTTTTTTACCCTCCAAACAAAAGGCTATTATTTTTAACGACTTTGTCAAAAAAAGTGTCAAAGTCACACGCAGGGCACTTCAATACACGAGAAAAAGCCAACGTTTCAGACTATTCATCAAGTTTAGACTCCCATCCTTGCGCCTTCAACTCAAACTCATTTCCATCGCGAGTAATCAAAGCGCACCCTAATTCCTGCTTCGTTATATGACCGATAAGTTTTACACCTTCCATTTGCTCAATTTTTTCATGATCCGAAATAGGGACCGTAAACAGGAGCTCGTAGTCCTCACCACCATTTAAAGCACAAGTACTAACATTCATATTCAGTTCCTCAGCCATCACAGCAGTCTGATAATCTATAGGCAGACGTTCCTCATAGATACGGCAACCGCACTTGCTCTGAGTGCATATATGCATAAGTTCACTACTTAGGCCATCACTAATATCAATCATAGAAGTGGGCTTAATGCCCATCTCACGCAATTTAGCGACAACATCGCGGCGAGCCTCTGGACGCATCTGGCGTTCAAGCAAATATTCCTTTCCCACAAAATCAGGTTGGGCCGTTGCAATATTTTGCATAGCGCGTTCACGCGCCTCTCCATCCAGTGCCTGCGCCTCCTCAAGTTGCTGATAATAGACACGTTTTTCCCTCTCCAAGAGTTGAAAACCCATATACGCTGCGCCTAAATCACCACTCACACATACCAAATCAGTTTCCCTTGCACCACTTCTGTAAACAGCCTCTCCCTTAGCAACCTCACCTATACAAGTAATGCTAATCGCCATACCTGTAAGCGAACTCGTTGTGTCACCACCTACAACATCCACTCCATGCAAATCGCAAGCGATTCTCAACCCCTCATAAAAATCATCCATATCCTCCACGCTAAAGCGCTTGCTCAAAGCCACACTGACAGTTATCTGCTTAGGAGCCCCTCCCATAGCATACACATCGCTAAAATTAACAATTGCAGACTTATATCCTAAATGCTTCAGCGACATATATGTTAAGTCGAAATGCACACCCTCCATCAGCATGTCGGTTGTCACAAGAATCTCTTTTTCGCCATCAAAAGCAAGCACAGCACAGTCATCGCCTACGCCTCGGAGCGACGATTCATTTTTAAGCTCTATATTTTCAGTAAGACGCTTGATGAGTCCAAACTCACCAAGCGTGTTAATTTCTGTCCTCGACATCTTATCTATATTGTTTTGTCCGTCAACATCAAATACGTTTAACCAACTCGCGCATCAAGAGAGTCATACGCGGTTGTGCCGCATTAGCCGCAGCCGTCACCTCCTCATGAGTAACCTTTACAGCCTCTGCAAAACCTCCCAGGTCAGTAATAATCGACATGCCAAACACCTTCATGCCGCAATGAACTGCAACAATAACTTCTGGCACGGTAGACATACCTACCGCATCACCACCCCAGATACGGAACATGCGATACTCCGCAGGAGTTTCATAAGTAGGCCCCTGAGTTGCCAAATAGACACCTTTCTGCACCTTAATGCCATTCTCAGACGCAATTTGCTCAACTATTGATATGTACTCCTTGCAATACGGTTCGTGCATACTTGGAAAACGAGGACCTGTCGGTATATTCTTACCTCGAAGCGGATTTTCAGGCAAAGCATTTATCTGATCTTCAATAATCATCAAATCACCTATGCTGAACTGAGGATTCATTCCACCAGCAGCATTACTTACAAATAGGTTCTTAATCCCCAGCTCATACATGACTCTTACAGGAAAAGTAACCTCCTTCATTGAATATCCCTCATAATAATGGAAACGGCCTTCCATGGCCATGATATCCTTTCCACCGAGTTTACCGAAAATTAGCCGCCCTTGATGACCTTCTACCGTCGAAACCGGGAAATTAGGTATATCTGCATAAGATATTTGATTTTCAATCTCAATCTCTTCAGTCAGACGTCCTAAACCAGAGCCCAATATTATAGCCGTCTCAGGCTTTGCGGTCATTCTTTCTTTTAAGAACTGAGCCGTTTCTTGAATTTTTCCGTACATAGTCTATAATTGTTTTATTAAAATCACCAGCCTTACCATTCATGAATTCAACTTCAATCGGCAAGACATAAATATGTTTAGCAACGCTCTCTTCTATATTACAGTCAAGCAAACGAACTGCATCTTTTTCTGTGGTAATAATCATTTTATCATTACCGTCCATCCCTTTAAAAGTCTCTTCTATTTTCCGTAAGTCTTCACTTGTAAAACTATGATGGTCACCAAAATGCATCGACTCAAAGTCCACATATTGGTCTATATCGTATTCCAGCTGTTCAGGAGAAGCAATTCCAGTCAACAGCAGGACCTTTTTACCACTTTTACTACCTCCCTTTATCGACTCAAGAGTCAATTCTCCTTTCGACTTATCGAACAGCGGATAAAGACTGCCGTACTTGAAATAAGTGAAATACAACTTCTGCCAAGGAAACAGTGCCAACGAACGCTCTATCCCACGCTGTTCCATAGGAGTAATCGAACGAGGGCACTTTGTGACAACTACTATATCCGCCCTGCGTTTATTTGAAGCAGGTTCTCGCAAACGCCCTGCAGGTAGTAGCCTATCAAAGCAAATCAATCTATGATAATCCATCAGAAGGAGATTGACATCAGGGGTTACATAACGATGCTGGAAAGCATCGTCCAACACAACCACCTCTACAGGAGGCTTCACATTAGGATTCAACAAGTTACGTATACCATTACGTCGGTCCTTATCAACCGCCACATGCGCCTCCGGATATTTACGCTTCATTTGAAACGGTTCATCTCCAACAAAATCCGCCCTAGTATCAGCATCTACAAACTGAAAACCTTTCGATTTTCGTTTATATCCCCTACTTAGTATCGCAACTTGATATTTATCGCGAAGCAACCTAACCAAATATTCCGTATGAGGAGTTTTCCCCGAACCGCCCACCGTAATGTTACCTACACTTATTACTGGCACATCAAACTTCTCAGAAGGCAACATACCACAATCAAACATAGCATTCCTTATGCCAACTCCCAATCCGTACAACCAGGACAGCGGAGTTAACCAATGACATATCTTTATGTGGTCGCCTTCCAAAATATTCAGTTTAAAAAGATCAACAAGGTTTCAGTTCAAAGTATTCACTTAAAGTCCAAATCTATAAGTGTATGGAGATTTAGCCATAACACCACGCTCTGTTGCCATACGTTTCATATAAGAGAACGTACCATAGTAATCTCCTAATATTTCTTTCATCTTAGCATCAGCATAAGAATCGCCTCCTACCGCTCCGCTCAATTTATCTATAAACGAAGAAGTTCCTGGATAAGATTTCACTGTGCACGATTCAATCTCAGCCCTCTTCTTTGCTTCTGCTATGGCATCATCTAATCCGCCAAGCTGGTCAACAAGTCCAAGTTCCAACGCATGAAGTCCCGTCCACACACGTCCTTCAGCAACAGCCTTAATGCTATCCTGCTCCATTCCTCGACCGTCAGCACATCGCTTAGTGAAAAGTTCATATCCTCTATTCACCGATGCCTGCATAACAGCCTTTTCATCTTCATTCATCGGACGAGTCAAATCTCCGAAATCAGCATACTTGTTAGTCTTAACTGTTTCTGAATGAAGACCTATCTTTTCGGCAACCAATTCGCTCACCTCTGGAATCATACCAAAGATTCCGATAGAACCAGTCAACGTTGTTGGCTCTGCAAATATATAGTCAGCAGCACAGGAGATATAATAACCGCCTGACGCAGCCATTCCACCCATTGACACAACTATCGGCTTCTTCGATTTGATATTCATCACTTGATGCCAAATCTGCTCCGAAGCATATGCGCTTCCTCCGCCTGAGTTAACTCGAAGCACAACCGCTTTCACGTCATCATCCTCCGCCAACTCCTCCAAGTCACGAATAACAACCGAAGACGCTATTTCTTCAGAAGATATGCCTGAAGACGGAGTGTTGACAATATCGCCATAAGCATAATAAACCGCAACGACATTTCCGCTATCATCCTTTGGCTTGTTAGATGCAATGCTAGCCATTTCATTTACCGTAATGGTATTGTAGTCATCCTCGTCATCGACATCCATCATATTACATATCATCTGAGGAATCTCATCAGAGTAAGCCACCTTATCCACAAGTTTCTCGTCCAAATAGAATGACGTTTCACAAAGCAGCGTCACTGTATCTGCCACTTGATTCAACTCTTCAACCGAAATTTTACGCGACTCGCTAACGTCTGCCAGCATTTCGTCCCATATCTCAGAGGTAAACACCTCCATCTGCTCACGGTTAGCATCGCTCATCTCTGTTCCGATAAAAGGCTCCACTGCCGACTTATATGTCCCGACCTTAAACACCTGAACCTTAACGCCAAGTTTATCAAGTATCTCCTTAAAGAACATGGTCTGCATCGACATGCCATGCCAGTCAACCATACCTTGTGGATTTACCACTACCGAGTCAGCAGCGCTACATACATAATAAGCGCCCTGAGTGTAAGTATCGCCATATGACAAAACGAACTTGCCGTCTTTCTTAAAGTCAACTATTGCATCACGCAGTTCCTGTAACATTGCAGGAGAAGCCCCAGAAAGCATGCCCGCTTCCACGTACAGGCCCTTAATATTTTCATTCTCCTTAGCCAGTTCAACTGCCTTAAGCATATTTTCCAAACTCAGCGCGGATGTTCCGGCTCCTCCCATCAACATGTCAAACGGATTTTCTTCGGCACGTTCTGAGAGCGTACCATCAAGTTTCATAACAAGCACCGAGTTTTCTTCCACCTTTGGAGCAGAAGTTCCCATCGCCATCCCCATAAACATCAGCATCGAAAAGATTCCCATCAAGATTCCCGCAACAACCAGACCAACTACAGTGGCCAACACGTATTTCAAAAAATGCTTCATAACAATATATTTAAACCGTTTTGTTTACGTTTTGTTTAAAATGAATTTACAAATATATAGATTTTATCATAACCTCCGCATCTCTTTAGACGATTATTTACAAACTTCTGCAGAAAAACAAGCTGTTAAGCAAAAAGCGGATACGGCAAAACGCCATACCCGCTATACTTAATCGCTACTCTCAGTCAGACTATCTAGGACCGCCAGGACCTCTTCCTGGTCCGCCAGGTCTTCCGCCAGGTCTTCCGCCTGGACCGCCGCCCCATCCGCCACGGTCGTCGTTGCTCTGACCACCAAGCTTACCACCGAAGATGTTAAGCTTGTAGATGCAACGCAACATTCCGTATTGATAAATTGAATTTGTGCGTGAGTCGCTGCTTGACATCGCATTTACAACACGACTGATATTGCTCTGCTCACCGAGGATATCGCTAACTTCAAGCGAAATCGTCAAAGCGTTGCTCTTCAAGAACGAATGAGAGATCTGAGCATTCCACAGCAATTCGTCAGTATTCATATTTGCCTGAGCATAACCACGGCGGCTGTTCTGCGAAATATCAGTAGCAATGGTTGTTCCCCACGGCAAACGCACGTTCATATCCATTCCGTAAGAATAGTTCCAAGTGTCAAGGTCGTTGTTCTCCACAACATTATTGCGCGAGTGGTTATAATTAACATTCCCGTTGATTGAAGCCTCAAACCAGTCGTTTCGATAGCCAAACTCCAATCTCTGGTTCAGCCCTAACTGCTTTGTCTTTGACTTTACAGAATTAAGTTCACCTTGAGGTTTGTAAAATCCCACACTATTGTTATAGTTTGCGCTTGTAAATGAGTTAAGTGTAAAGAACTTACCTTCATCAAGTGCGGTATTAAATCCGAACATACCAAACACGCTCCAATTTCCATTGATATTCTGAGGTTTTGTAGTTGTTACACCCGTTACTGGATCATAGCTAACCTCATTAGACACACTGTTGCTTGTCATATTGAAATTGAGGTGTGAGAATATACCTCTCTGAGCCTCAGCATTGTATGTATTAAAGAAGAAGCGCAAGAAATTTGTAAACGAAGGTTTCAATCTTGAATTACCCTCCCGAATGTTCAACGGATCTGAGTCGTCTCTAATATCAAGCAGATTTGTCATACTTGGCTGACTTGAATATCCACGATATGTAACTCGCAACTGACTGGTCTTATCAAAATTGTAACGGAAGTTAAGCGTAGGAGTGATATTGAACACATTACGTTCTGTCTCAGGATGCTGAGTTCCCATATACTTATAATTAAGAACAGTACGCTGTGGCAAAGCCTCAACACCTGCATTGAAATTAAACTTCTCACGCACCATACGGAACTGAAGGTTTATCGTATGGTTGAAGTTTTCATATTCAGAGAATTGGCTCAAACTGTCAGCCTTAAGATTCAACGGATCATCTCCATTCGGACCATACATATTACGACCCGACATAAAGTCAAGAACAGCATTTATATCATAACGATTCATACTTAAAGCCTTGCTCAAATCCTTGTACGCATCAGAGTCATATATATATGCAGTTCGGTCATTTTTGCTATAACTGTAGTTATAACGATAGCTCAACTGCAAATAAATTCTATCGCCAATAGGCTCGCTATAAGTAGCCTGGGCTGAATAGTTGTGATTTCGGGCAGGTGTAGTATAATAGCGGTTATTGCTTACTGATTTTGCGCCTTTAACAGGTGTAGCATAAGCAATTTCTGATGCAGACAGTTGCTTGCTCTCGCTTTCGCCCAAACCTCCACTAACACGCACCGTGATATTGCGTCCATTATCACTCAGGCGCTTATTGAACTGCAACGTACCATTTGCATTCTTGTTCTCGGTATAGTTCTGCGAACGGCTAACATTGGTATTGACAGCGATATCAACAAGTCGTCGAAGTTGCTCGTCTCCATTAACAACGTCTCCACCTAAGAACCCATGTATCGAGTCTATTTCACTTATAACATCATCACTAATTTTATTTGGATCTTCATTAAAAGTCGCAGAAAGATTTTCAGAGAAGCTACGATTGCGCGAGTAGCTTACGTTAGGACGGAACATGAGGTTTGTCATTGTATCCGGCTTCCATTCCAAACGGAAGTTTGCATTTACGCCAAAGTTACTTGACTTGCTTGCGCTGTAGCGCTCACTAAATGCACCTGTAGGAGTAACGAAGTTCTGAGCAGAAGTTTCTGTAACTACATCACTACCGTTATACCAGTAGCGAGCGCTACCACCTGTTTCCAATATATCAGTCTCAGTACCGAAGTTAAATCCAATTTCCTTGCTTGCGCGAAGTCCACTGCCGCCGCGACCCCATCCACGGCCACCGCCGCCACCAAAGCCTCGGTCGCTGACATTGTTGGCCGAACCATAAAGAGTAAACTGGCTGTTGTCGTTGTAACGCTGGATAGAGAAGCGTCCGCCATATCTGTTTTCAGTACCAATACCGAAGTTGATTTGGTTAATCCAACCGTGCTTCATACCCTTTTTGATGGAAAGGTCGAGCACCGTTTCCTCCTCACCGTCGTCAATACCAGTAACACGAGCAAGGTCGCTCTTGCGCTCATACGACTTGATACGGTCAATGATGTCGGTATTGAAGTTCTTCATTGCCACCTTCGTGTCGTTAAGGAAGAACTCCTTACCGTCAACAAGTATCTTTTTAACTTCCTTACCGTTAATCTTCACGTTTCCGTCATTGTCCACTTCTGCTCCAGGCAAACGCTTAACGAGTTCCTCAAGAGCCGAACCTTCAGGAAGTCTGTATGCAGAAGCATTATATACCAGGGAATCGCCTGTAACCTGTACCTTAGCAGCATTAGCGGTAACCTGAGCTTCCTTAAGCATCACAGCGTCAGTTTCAAGAGTTACGTAACCCAACGCAACATCCTTATCCTTCTGCTTTGTCAAGTCGAGCGCCACTACTCTGCTCTGATAACCAATGTACGAAACCTTTAAGGCGTACTTTCCTTTCTTCACACCCTTAATTTCAAAGGCACCGTCAACACTGGTTGCTGCACCCGTTACAAACGCACTGTCTGGCAACGACAACACTTGAACCGTTGCCGACATGATTGGTTCTTGAATACCTCTTTCTATGACTGTTCCCGTAACATTAAACTTCGACTGAGCAAATGCCACAGTCGAAATAGCAACAAGAACTACTGTCATCAATGACTTCTTCATTATTATATACCGTATTTTATGATTATCCTTACAAAAGATGGTGTTTAACATTCGCAAACATCAATTACGACTGCAAAGTTACGAAAATGTTTAAGGAGCACTGCCATTTTTTAGGTTTATTCACATTTTAATTGTCGCAAACACGAACACAACTAGTAAACGCTTAAGCGTTCGTTTGCGGACGGTGCAGTATTTAAACATAAAAACTTAAGCGTTTATTTACAAACGAGGGCTCATTGATTTACAAACGAGGGCTCATTAATTTATCAACGAGCCCTCGTTGATTTACAAGCATTACCTTACCGACATTCGTATGCGCCATTCAGAGGGGTATAGATTATTGGCTCTATTACCGACATTCTTCACAAAACCAAGCGGCATCCCTTTATAGGTAAGGATAACATATCCTAAGGGAGTTTCAGACGGCAGTACCACCGATTCCGTGCGCAAGTAAGACAAAGCCGTAGCCTCGTCAACTTCGGCCATAGGAAAAGACTTTTTGTTAAGACACACGGACATGGCCAAGACGTGGGAAGGCACGACGGCCTTACCTTTCAAGGTCGCTAATTGTACTCCAAAATGGACAACTTTCAGCGAGGACAACGCCGAATGCAGCAGATTGGCATGAATGGACGGAAACGCATTATACCCCACTTCGGATGTGACAAACACGAATTGCTGAGGATTTTCCAACCACGACTTAACTTCTTTTGGGAATGGAGGTTCTTTGCGCATATCCTTCATTTTCTTCTTGTCACGCGACGCACGACTGCAAGCGCCCCCTATGTCATCGGTTGTCTTGCGCATGACGCAGGCAAAAAAGCCCTCGCCCTTTGTCTTGTGAGGGAAAAAATGATATGCAGCAAAGGTGGCATCACCAAGCATATTGCCTGTTATGCCCCACTCTTCCGGCACTTCGCAGTCAAGGACTTCTGCATCAAACTGTTCTGTCGTCCAAAGCACATTTTCCTCATTCTCCTTCAAGTTATAAGTGCAAGTACTATACACAAGCAATCCTCCTGGCTTCAAGCAAGGCCATATATCGGCAATTATCTCACGTTGACGCTGCTGGCACATTTCGACATTCTGCGGGCTCCATTCTGATACGGCATTCGCATCTTTTCGAAACATACCTTCGCCAGAACAAGGCGCATCGCATATGACGACATCAAACACTTGCCCCAGCCTGCGAAAATCGCCTGCGCAATTATTTGTGACTATGGCATTGGGCACGCCCCATTTGATGAGGTTTTCCGCCAATATTTGCGAGCGCTGGCGCACAATCTCGTTTGCCACCAGCACGGAGCCTTCAGGCAAGGCCGAAAGAGCGAGTGTAGACTTGCCGCCAGGAGCGGCACATAAATCAAGAACCGCAGAGGGGCGGTCGACAAATTTATGCAAAATGTGATTGAGAAACATCGACGACGCTTCTTGCACATAATAGGCCCCTGAATGGAACAAAGGATCCAGAGTGAAAGAAGGACGCTCTGAAAGATACTGACCGGAATGGCACCATGGCACCCGCTCGCCATCATACTCACAGCCAGAATGTTTGAATGGATTAGTTCTTATGCTTGTAGGAGCAACAGAGTCAAGCGATTCGACAAAAGCTCCGCACTCTTCCTCTCCAAACAACAAGTTCATTTGCTCCTTAAAACTTTCCGGTATGTTCATGGCTATTCAATTTTGCATACAAAGTTACCTTTTTGATTTGGATTATATAATTTTCGGCAAACAAAAAAAACCACCATAAGAATAAATTCTTAACTTTGTAAATTACAATAAATAGTTCCTTAAACAAATTAATTAAAACATCATATTATGAAAAAATTATTACTACCCATCATTGCCTGCCTTTTAATGTTTGCAGGAAACATCAACGCAAAGAGTCTTGTACTAACTCTTAAAGACGGAACATTAGTTTATTATCTGCTCGGAGGCGAAACCAGTCCCATGATGCGTTTTGTGGACGGCAAAGTAACAGTAGATGCTGATGAATACACCATTAGCGGCATCAAGAACTTCTATATCTCGGAAGAGGACGACCCTAACGCCATTGAGGACATTAAGGGCAACAAAGATTTCGCTAATTATAGCAACAACACCTTAATTGTGAAAACAAGCAAGACAAAGTCGGTGAAGGTCTTCAACATAAATGGTGCGGAGGTGAATGCTGACATTCAGAAGAGTAACGATATGACTTCCGTAGCACTCAACCGCCTGCCAAAAGGCGCATACATAATACGAGTTGGTGAATCTTCATTTAAAGTAATCAAGAAATAAGGAGGGTCTGACATGAAAAAGAACACTTTCATCCTTACAGCCGCAATGCTGTGTGCAAGCTTCGGCAATGCTATTGCTCAAGAGAAACCAGACACTTTATGGTTCCAATTTGACGACCGTTTTACTGCAAATGAAATATTATCTTTAGAAAATGTTGATTCTGTGGAGTTCGACAAAGATAAATTGGCACGCTATGTCTATTATCCTTCATTAGACAAAATAGTCAGAAGAACCCACAATTACAGGACTAACGGAACGTATCACATTGGTGAATTAGAACGTTATTTGATAAAGCCAAGCACTTATTCTGGAAATGACTTCACGAACACAAACTCTGAGTTCTGTTTCCAGCGTAGCGCTGAAAGTGAGCATTTCGTCCTATTTTGGGCCAAAGGGCTGACCAAACAAGCAAACGGCAACATCACAGGAGGCGCGTCAAGTTCGGTATGCAATGCCAACACCTTGCTTAACAACGCCGAAAAAATCTGGGACACATACGTAGACAAATTGGGATTCCTCATACCTGGAAAATCAACTACCGACGATGTGAAGATAGAGATGTTCATAGTCAACCAGTCTGACTGGAGAGCCGACGGAAGCGGTACAGACGGAACTTATTGGCAATACTCCGGCACATCAAAGTCATCAAAGTCTGCTAAGGTTGGTTTGTTCCATTGCAACCCGTGGGCGGCAAGCGACAATGTAACAGTGGCACACGAAATCGGACACGTGTTCCAATATCTCGTAAGCGCAGACCTCGGTTCCAACTACGGGCTCAATTATGTGCTCGGAAGCAACTCCACCGGAAATGAATGGTGGGAAGACTGCGCAAACTGGCAGGCACACAAGATGTATCCGTCGGCACAGTTCAGCAGCAACTGGGGCAACAACCAGAACATGCATCACCTGAACATCCTTCACGAAGATGCTCGTTATAACAACTGCTATTATCAAGATTGGTGGTGCCAGACTCACGGACTCAACACTATCGGACGCGTTTGGCGCGAGACCAAAAGGCCGGAAGATCCGATACAGGGCTATATGCGCATATTCGGATACACTACAGAAACCTTTGCAGACCACCAGTACGAAGGATATGCCCACATAGCAAGCATGGACATCGATTCATGGAAGACATACGGCCAAGGGCTCATCGGCAGCGAGCAGCAAAGACTAATGGAAGTTCCTGCTACCACTCTTGAGAAATATCTCGACAACGACAATTCTTGGTGGATTGTCGACCCCGCCTATTGTCCGCAGAACTATGGCTACAACGCCAATCCCCTCAAAGTTCCAGAAGCAGGGACTGTCGTAAAAGCGCAATTCAAGGGACTTGCCGGAATCGAAGGCTACCGCAAGATTAACACATCATACGCTGGCTGGCGCTATGGTTTAGTCGCTTACTCAAGCGATGGCACACGCACTTACGGAGAAATGGGACGCGACAAAGAAGGTGAAGTGAGCATCACCGTACCTGAAAACTGCACACACATGTGGTTCGTTGTAATGGGCGCCCCTACAACTTACTGGACACACTCATGGAACGACAACGACGCTGACGACGAACAATGGCCTTACGCCGTTAAATTTGAAGGAACCAATCCTTACGGGGCAACAAGGACCTATGCAGAATATCCAGAAGACTATGTGCGCAAAGACACTACCGTAGTTATCAATGCTCAGCTGGCATACGACGGAAGCAACTACTCTTCTGTACGCGTACAATATGACATGGACGCTGTGAGCCAGGCCCTCGGTCTCAGCACAGCCCAAATGAAATCAGTGAAAGTCGGAGCAAATAACAGCATCCGCTTCGTAGGCGTTAACGCAACCGGTTCAATCAACAACAGCACTACAACGTCTACAAGCTCAAGCACTTGTTTCGGTCATTGGTTTAACGCATCTGGAAATATTTGCGGATACGATAGCAACGCACGTATCTTCGCTGAGTTCTACCCTGACAAATACGGATGTTATGTAGGACAATACCCTGGAAGACTTACAAGGGGAAAAACATACACAGTGCGCCAGGCTATCATATACAAGCACACCGACGGCAAGGAATACAGGGCCACAATGGTTGTGAAACTAAAAGTAATTTAATCTATTTTATCCCACTTACAATTTATATACCACAATGTGGGGCCCGCATTGTGGTATATAGCTCCACAATGTACACAAAAAAGCAATACCATCTTCAACCATGAAAAGAATCACATTCTCACTACTAGCATCAGTCCTATTATCAACACAACTTTTATTCGCACAAGGCATCGACTTAACAAACCGCATCGCAGGAGCGGCTTGCGATGATGCGCAATACTGGTATTTGGTTGGAATTGAAGGAAATCAGATATATAGTACCACTGGGAACCAAAATTATCCAGCTATCTTACAGTGTGATACATGGTCAACGCGTGGAGGTAAAGATGGCAGCAACATGCTCACTCCTTTCATGGAGTACTGGAAAAACTCTGCAGCATGGAACGAGCACTGTAATTTACCCGATGCAGAAATTAGGCACAAGACTATCAAAGGTTTGCCAGCAGGAAACTACAAAGTATCAATGCGTATAAGATGCTACTGCGAAATTTTTCAATACACGGCAGGCCTGACTGGTGTGTATCTATATGCTAATGGAGCCACTACAGATGTTATAGGAAAGGACTGGCATAACCATTTAGTAGAATATGGGGACGGTGCGTACATAGTCAAAGATGCAGAAGTAGAGTGTACTGTAGGAGATGACGGAGTTTTGGACTTCGGCATAAATGTCAAAGGTGCAGAATTTACTGAATTGAATTGGGTAGCATGGAAAGATGTCAAACTGCATTCATTGTCTATGCAAGAAGGCACCTACTACCTCCAAAATAAAGCCACAGGGCAATTCATTACTGGAGGTGGTTCTTGGGGAACTCAGGCCATTCTAAATAAAACTGGAGTTCCCATTACAATCGAAAAAGTTGGGAATGAAATCTTCCACATGTCGTCCATATATGCAAATGGTTCATTGAGGCATCTCGGAATAGCACCAGACAATTCTGGGCGTATTTTCATGGAGCACGAACCAACAGATTGGACTATTACGTCAAATAACGAGGGATTTTTTACC
This sequence comes from Bacteroidaceae bacterium, assembly GCA_045576655.1. Taxonomy (GTDB): domain Bacteria; phylum Bacteroidota; class Bacteroidia; order Bacteroidales; family Bacteroidaceae; genus RGIG8745. The sequence goes on along the minus strand of JAZNGW010000022.1, from coordinate 185,662 downwards.
ATAAAATCCGACTATGGATATTTGGGATATGACGGTTACGACGGACTGGACGTTGCATTACCAAATACGGAAAGCGAAGACGCTTTATGGGAATTTGTAAGCAAAGAAACTCTGATAAAGGAACTACTTAACAAAGAAAGAACGGACGCCACATTCCTCATTACTAATGCACACATAGGAAAAAACATTCAAGAAACGGGATGGTTAGGGTCAAGTTTCGGTATAGGAGGGTACCACTACGAATATGAATCTGGCACTTGTGCTGAAGTTTGGAACTCCAATTTCAACATTTACCAGACTCTGGAAAACATCCCTAACGGCAAATACAGCCTCAAGGTGAAAGGTTTTTACCGATATAACACAAACTCAGAAAACAGCAATCTTATAGCGTTAGAATCGCATTCAGACGGCACGGAACAACTCTACGCAAAACTTTACGCAAAATCAGGGGCTACAGAAGTGTTCGATCCGCTGCAAAGCATAGCAAGCGAAATAGACAACATCTCCGACCTCGGCATACGCGCATCCAATTACGGAATGCCTTTCAGCATGGAAGAAGCTGCACGTGCTTTCTCAAACGGACTTTATTCAGACAATGAAATTGTTATTGAAGTAACGAACAACACTCTAACAATTGGTATTAAAAAAGAGCAACAAGACGGTTGCGACTGGACCATTTGGGATGATTTCGAACTTCAGATAATTGAATTAGGCGACAACACAAATTACGACCCCAATGACATGTCCCGTGTAGACATCGATTTTGAGCAGGCAACTCCAGAAAGTCCTGTAGATGCCACCGGACTAATCAAAAATGCAGACTTCTCTGGTAGCAGCGGTTGGACCGGCGGCGTGTCCATCAGTGGAAATGCGGACAACAACATCGCCAACATGAGCAACCGCACTTTCGACATTTACCAGAACATCAGCAATATCCCTAACGGCTGGTATCGCTTGAAAGCACAAGGTTTCTACCGATACGGCGACGTGCAAATCGAACAGCACAACGGATACAGTTACAACGAGGAGAGCGAAGCCAACAACGTGTGGGCTGTCTATACGATTCCTTATGCAACTATAACCCGTAAGATTGGCAGGGAAAAACTGCTTGCCACTCTATACGGAAACAACGTTGAAAAGTGTCTGCCTTCAATATTCGAGCATGCCCACGAAGTGAACACACACAGCGGAGATTTTGAAACGGAGTTAGGTTGGATTCCAGGAAACACAAATAGTGCGGCAGAAGCACTTATGGCAGATGAATACCATGTAGAAATATTAGTTCCTGTAGTTAACGGCAAACTCAAGCTCGGAGTAAAGAAGAACATGGGATACAAATACGACTGGACTTGCTGGGACAACTTCAAACTGGTATACTTAGGTGCAGAGAATCTCGTCTATGCAGAAGACATCGTGACTGACGCCTCTGCACTACAGATGAACTATGGCGAAACGCGCCAACTGTCTGCAAAGGCATCACCTACCAACGCATCAGACACCACTATCACATGGACATCATCCAACACCGGCATCATAACTGTAGACAAGAATGGTAAAGTGAGAGCATGCGGCACGGGCGACGCATTCATCTACATCACCGCTAACGGTTCAAATTCAGGAAGCATCAGAAAAGAGATTCCGGTAAGCGTAAGTTACGGATACGGCGACGCAGCAAGTCTTGCCATAAATGAAATCCAAGTGTCAAACATCGATATGTTTATTGATCCGTCATACAACTACGGGGGATATATAGAACTGTACAACCCGACAAACAACGGAGTCACTTTGGACGGCATGTATATCAGTGACGATCCTGACAATCTTATGAAGCACCGACTTAGATATGAGAACGGCGTTGTTCCTGCAAAAGGATACGGAGTGATTTGGTTTGACCACAATGAAGGTCACGCCGGCAACGTAAGTTTCAAGATGGACATGGACGGCGGCACAATATACATCAGCGACAATTCCGGCAACGTGTTGCTCAGCCAGACCTACCCTGAAGCCACTACACGCACGTCATTTGCACGAATGACTGACGGCACAGGCCAATGGGGAGTAACAGCCTACCCTACTCCAGGCGCAAGCAACAGCGGCAGCAAGGAAATCATCGATATCGAATCAGATAGACTTACTGCACCTACGGCATCACCAGGCTCTGGTTTCTATCAGATGAGCGGATTCAATGTGGAGGTGCTCGGAGCAGGAAATATCTATTTTACGACTGACGGTAGTGTGCCAACAGAAAGCAACGGTCAGCCGATCGAAAACCTCACAGAACTAAACGGCACGACCGTGTTACGCCTGCGCGCATTTTCTGAAGGAATGCTTCCTAGCGAAGTTGTCACATATACATATTGTCAGTCAGACATAAACCACACCCTACCTATACTTTTCGTCACTGCCAACCCTGAAGACCTCTACAGTGACGACAAGGGAATATTCGTGACCGGCACTAACGGAGTGGCAGGAAGTGGCATCGACTTCCCTTGCAACTGGAACAGAGAATGGGACAGAGCTGCCGACATGGAGTTCATGAGCATCGAGGGAAATACAGAGCACAAGCAGGAAGTGAACCTTTCACGCTTCGGTGGATGGAGCCGCTCATGGTATCCTTACAACTTCAAACTTAAGGCGCAAAAGCAATATGAAGGCGAGAACTACATAGAGTACCCGTTCTTCTCGGGCAACAAACCTTACCTGAAGCACAAGGTTCTGCAAGTGCGCAACGGCGGTAACGATATCTTCAGCCGCATCAAAGATGCCGCACTGCACAACATCATCATATCCAGCGGTTTCTATCTCGACTGTCAAGATTATCAGTCAGTTCATTGCTACATTAACGGCCAGTATACAGGAATGCTAAACTTGCGCGAACCAAGCAACAAACATTTCGGACTCGGCAATTACGGCATCGACACTGACGAAATGGACCAAATGGAATTAACATCATGGGTTGATGTAAAAACAGGAACAAGCGAAGCCTTCTACAAGTGGAGAGACCTTTCATACTCTGCGACAGACGAGTCGGCATACGAACAAATCGGGGAAATCGTCGACATTGACGAGTTTGCCAACTACATGGCTGCACAGCTGTTCCTCGGCGGTGACGACTGGCCAAACAACAACTGCAAAGCATTCAAGGGGCACGACGGTAAGTTCCACATCGTAATGTTAGACATTGACCAAGCCCTTCGTTTTGACGGCACAGCCCTCACCCGTTTGTCAGGATTCAGGAGCAGTCCTCTTATTGGTGTTTTCTTCAACATGTTGGAGAACGACAAGTTCCGCAAGCAATTCATCGATGCCTTCTGCATCGTTGGTGGAAGTGTGTTTGAGGAGACCAGAAGCGCAGAAATCATCGACCGCATGTCTGCAGAGATGAACCCTGCTCTAAGTCTTGAAGGTCTGTCTACATCTCCTACAGCCGACTATATGAAGTCGGTAATCACACAAAAGAGGTGCAACACTATGATGAACGCCCTAAAGAACTGGCAATACGCACAGCTCAGCGACGCTGATATGTATCAGGTGAAGTTCAGTGCCAACATTGAGAAAGCTGCCCTACAGATAAACGGGCAGAACGTTCCTACCGGCAAATTCAGCGGTGCGCTTTTCGCTCCGTCCGTACTCAAGGCCAATGCTTTCAGCGGATATACTTTCAAAGGATGGAAGAACGAGGCTGGAGAAACTATCACCACAAAGGAGGAGTTAGATCTCGCCACACTCACAAGCTACGACTTCCTGAACGGCATAGCCGTGCTTGAGGCTGTCTACGAACCTGTAGCAAGTGCCTCTGCGCTCAAGGAAGCCATCGCCACACCTATCAAGATCAACGAGGTAAGTGCTGGTAACACAGTGTTTGCAGACGAAACATGGAAGCGTAGCGACTGGATTGAACTTCACAACACCACAGACACCGACATCGACGTTGCAGGCCTGTTCCTTAGCGACGACATCGACCAACCTTTGAAGTACCAGATTGAGAAGAACAATTCCGTTACGAACACCATAATCCCTGCAGGCGGCCACCTCGTGGTTTGGGCAGACGGACTTGGCAAGGATATTAACCTCAATCAGATTCATACAAACTTCAAATTGGGCAACAACAATGGCGAAAAGGTCATCGCCGTCAGCAGTGACGCCTTTGTCAGCAATAACGCAAGTTACTTCAACGCTCATCCTGAAATGAAATCATTCATCGATGGTTTGACTTACTGCGGACATAGAGGCGATCAGACTGTAGGAAGATACCCTGACGGAGGTAAGTCATTCTACAGAATGGGGCGCCCAACCATAGAACGCACTAATACACTACTTACCAACGACTCTATTATCGGTGAAGACGAGAACCTTTCTGACATTCTCGCAGAAATCTTCAGTTTGCAATTAAACCAGGGATGGAACTGGATTTCCCACAGGCTTCATGCTCCGATTAAAGTCGACGAGCTGTCAAATTATGCAACACGCATCGTAGGACAAAATCACGAGACTTACCGCAATGGAAGTGCCGGCATGTCCGGTTCTCTCTACGAACTTAAAGCCGGTAACATGTATAAGGTACAAATGAGCAACTCGCAAACTTTCACAAGCGAGCAGATGCTCTGCGACAGCCGCATGACTATCAATCTGCAACCAGGATGGAACTGGATAGGCTACCCAGTCGACGGCAGCCAGACCATAAAGTCCGCCCTCGCAGGATATGTTGCTGAAGAGGGTGACAAACTGATAGGACAAGACGGATTCACAACTTTCAGCGATGGCGTGTGGACCGGTACGCTGACGTCATTTGGAACAGGCAAGGGATACATGCTCTACACAAAACAAGCCAAATCCTTCTGTTTCAACACACCTGACATGGCTGTCAACGTAAGACGTACCCTCAAGACATCCTACAACAACAAGTTACAGACTGTCGACAAATATGCCTACCCTAACATTATGGGCGTAATCGGCAATCTGGTTCTAAACGGCACACCTGTACAACCTCACCAGTTCACTTTAATGGCTTACTCTGATGGTGAGTGCCGCGGAATAGGACAATGGGTAAACGGAAGAATCTACTTGGCAAGCTACGGCGAAGGCGGAGAAAAGCTTGAATTCTATGCTCTGGATGAAACCACAAATGAATTATTCCCTATAGTTGAAAGTCTCACGTTCTATTCTGGAATAAACGGAACTCAAAAGGAACCTCTCACATTCAACATCGGCAATGGGGAAGCCACAGACATTGAAGAAATTATGCACAGCAATAGTGTCTATGGCGAAACTGAAGGCTACTACAATCTGACAGGAACACTCGTAAGCAGAAAGGCCGCCCCTCGCACAAAAGGCATCTACATCAAGAAGTTCCAAAACGGTTCATCAATAAAGGTGCTCATAAAATAAGCAAACGGTATACACAAATTAGCAAATGACATTATATATGAATAAGATAATAATCATAGCAGTTGCACTGATGCTCCATGTTATCAATACTGATGCACAAAGCGCCATAACAGTCAACTTCAATGGAAATAACGCAACTGTCGATATACCTGCAGATGTCACAGATGTGTCTGCTCAAGTCAACGGCGCCAATGTTGCCATAGCCTCCACTACGACTGCTACAGAATACACTTACCGCATCACAGGTAAATCCGACGACGGTTCACTTGTTATTAATGGAGACTACAAACTCAAGATTGAACTTGCAGGCGTAAGTCTGACAAATGCGCATGGGGGCGCTGCCATCGATATTGAATGCGGCAAACGCATCGCCGTGGAGTTAGTCAAAGGAACAACAAACACCCTGAAGGACGCAATGGGATCGCAAAAGGCCGCCTTCTATTTCAAAGGTCATCCTGAGTTTGAAGGCGAAGGAACACTAAATGTCACAGGTAACGCCAAACACGCCATATCTTCAAAAGAGTATATGGAACTTAAAAGTTCCACAGGAACGATCAACATCTTGGGAGCCGTTAGCGACGGACTGCATTGCGGAAAAGGTCGAGCCAACAATGAGCACAATTATTTCCTCATGAAAGGTGGCATAGTTAATATCGCCAACGTTGGGAGCGACGGTGTCGACAGTGACGATTACGGATGCATACGTATTGAAAACGGCACATTAAGCATAAACGTCGGCAATGAATCGACCGGCCTAAAGGCTGACAGTATCATCAGCATCAGAGGGGGAAACATTAATATCGCCGTCAACGGTTACGACAGCGAAGCCATCCGCTCACGGTATACCACCAATATCGAAGGCGGAGACATTCGTGTGCTCATCACCGGCAATGGTTCAAAAGGCATCAAGGGCAAATGCTATACATCCGGTTCAACTGTCCTAAACGGAGGACATGTAAATGTCAGCGGTGGAAACACTGAAATCAAAGTATTAGGAGGGAACTACATTGACGCAACTGGCGAAACGAAGAAGTGCATGGGACTGAGCGTTGATTCCGACTTCACTCAAACTGGCGGAAACATCAATATCTATACATTCGGCGAGGAAGCCTACACATATAATATAAAGGGGGCCGAAAACATTTCCTCAGGAACAATCACAGAACATGTCATCCCTTGGCGCATCAACACTGCCGAGTACCAATACGATATGTCGGCCTACGTGGAGGTTCTTGACGAAAGCGGTACCGAAGTGACCGACTACAGCAACATCGCCGTCGGAGCATTCACTGGTACGGAATGTATCGGATATGCTGATTTCGTTCCTGAAGGTTACGGAATAATGAGAATCTACAGCAACTCCAGCTCTATCGAATCTGGTATCGGTTTCAAAATTTACGACTTCTCAACTGGCAAGGAATATGCACTCACGGCATCAGAAGATGTAAGTTTCAGTCCTGCTGCCTGCTATGGCACTCCTGAAGCACCATTGCTACTGACATGCAACTATATTTCATCAATCGACTTGCCTAACGGCACATACTACCTAAAGAATGTAGGATCGGGAAAATACCTTACAGCCGGAAACAACTGGGGCACAAGAGGTTCATTCTCCGACAACGGACTGAACATCGCCCTCACTCTACTGCCAAACAACAAGTACAGCTTAGACACTCAAGTGTTCCAGGACGACGCCCGCCACTATCTCGGCAGCGACGGCTACACCGACGCACCTTTGGCTGAATGGATAATCGAAGAGCAAGCCGAAGGAGTCTACAACATAACCTTAGACAAAGAAAACTACATCGGATACGATGGAAACTCCACTGTCCTCGACCTCGCACTCAATGATCCTGCCCACATCAACGCACAATGGCAGATGGTCACCAAGGACCAGCGAATCGAAAGCCTTAAGGACGCTACCAACGACAATCCGCTAAACGCCACCTTCCTGATTGAAGGTGCCGAGGTGATCCGCGGTGACAAGAAAAACGGAGCCTGGACCGACGGGCCGAGCGAAGGAGGATACAACAATACAGATGGCGGCAACAACTGCCTTGAAAAATGGAACACTACAACATTTGACGTGTCCCAGACTCTCAAAAATATTCCTAACGGACATTACAGACTAAATGTACAAGGCTTTTACCGTATGGGAGGAGGAAACAACGACGCCACACTTGCAGCAGAGAACCATCAGAACGGCACAGAAACGCTCAACGCCACACTCTATGCAAACGAGTCGGAAACAGCACTTACCTCAATCATGGAAGGAGCACAGGAACTCGCCTTCGCCCAAGGCCAATCCTTCAGCACCGACAAAGGCTACGTCCCTCAGGACATGGCCGCTGCCGCCTACGCCTTTAACATGGGACTATACGAGCACACCATCTGGGTACATGTCACCGACGGAACACTCCGCCTGGGCATCAGAAAAGATGCGGAATCAACTAACGATTGGGCCATCTTCGACAATTTCCGACTAACCTATTACGGAACAGAACAACCCAATTCTATCACAGACATTCTCCAGACTGGACGTCAGCAAGTGCGCCAAGGCATCTACGACCTCAGCGGACGTCTGATTCGCAAAAACTCCAAATCACTGGAAGGAATTGGCAAAGGACTGTACATCATAGACGGTCATAAGGTTCTGGTAAAATAAAAACGGGAACGATTACATTTATCGTCAATATTTTAGACCAATAGCAGAGGGCAGACTGCGAGTCTGCCCTCTGTCGTTGATGAGTGTAACCTGCTGTATTAATAAGACTGAAAAGAGCTGCAAAATTGGTCAAACCACACCTGAAACTATACATCACTGCGCTCGAAACTTACAGACCTTTCGCTGAAAACTATAAATAAAAGTAATATTTGTACAAATAATAGTTTTATTTATATAAATATTAGTTTTATTCTTACAAATATAAGTTTTATTTATACTTTTTACCGAAGGTTTAGTAAATTTGCAGTTCGATGAGATGATTTTTCGACCGCAGAAGTACGAATTAACAACAGTTGGGAAGATAAAGAGCGGACAAATACCGAGACGGATTTGCAATGCAAGACGATAAGTCCGCACGCAACTTTCCAATAAGGATGCCTTTCTTTTTACCAAATGCCATTAAACCTCATGGACTTTGTCAAGTCTTATTATTAATAGAATAACACCATATACATATACTTTATGAGAATCAAAAAGTTAACCACATTGCTCATTGCATTATCATCGGCATCTGTTTTTGCACAAAATTGGACAGACCTGACGAGCGAATATATTCAAAACCCAAGTTTCGATAACAATACATCAACAGGGTGGACTTTCAAAAGCGACGCACATTCACAAGCTGTCAACTACAATGCAATGGAGTTTTGGCAAGGCACATTTGACATATACCAGACAGTTAATGTGCCCAACGGCAAATACCGAATTTCTGTTCAGGCCTACTTCCGCACAAACGCCAATGACATAGGATATTCTGCCTATAAGAATGGCACGGAAGTGATAACCGGCTATCTTTATGCCAACGATGAAATGGTTGAGATTGCCAGCGTCTACTCAGCATCATCAACAACAAACATTGCTAACGGATGCTGGAATGGAGGCAATTATAGAAACCCTATTTATTTCCCCAACAACATGGAGTCGGCAGTGAAATTTTTCGAAATGGGGCACTACGAAAACACCATTGAAGTTGACGTCACTAACAACCAGCTTAAATTCGGTCTGAAAAATGAAGTATGGGTGAATAACAACTGGTGCATGTTTGACAATTTCCGACTTGAATTTTACGGAGACATCGTTAACCTTTCAAGTATTTCCTTTACCGAGAACACACTAAATCTTTCTTTGGGAGACAAATCCAAACTTGACGTGACCTACATTCCATCTAATGCGACATACCGAGGTCTGACATGGAGTTCAGACAACACAGATGTTGCTACGGTCGACAACAACGGAAATGTCATGGCGCAAGGAGTCGGAACAGCTGTCATCACAGCCCAGTCCACAAAAGACCCGTCCAAATCAGCCCAATGCACAGTAAACGTCACAGCCAACACAGAAGGCCTGTCATCCCTGACTATCAACGAGATACAGACATCAAACATAGACATGTTCGTTGACCCGTCATTCAACTACGGTGGATGGGTTGAAATATACAACCCTACCGACAAGCCCGTAACCCTGGCCGGACTGTATGTAAGCGATGACGCCTCAAACCTAAAGATGTTCAAACTTCCATTAGAGTATGGTTCCGTACCAGCCAAAGGATTCAAAAACATTTGGTTCGATCATTACGAAGCCAGACAGTCGCAGGTGAATTTCAAACTTGATTTTGATGGCGGCATCATTTATCTCAGTGATCATGAAGGAAAGCTGCTCACAAGCCAAGACTACCCCATCGCCGTGCCACGCACATCCTATGCACGACTTACAGATGGAAGCTCTTCATGGGGACTGACAGCTGAGCCAACACCAGCCAAGACAAATTCAACAAGCACTTTTGCAGTCGGCAGGCTCGATGCTCCGATTGTAGACAAGGACGCACAATTATTCGAAACCCCTTTGACTGTCAGTGTAAACATTCCTACAGGAGCGACATTGCGCTATACTGTAGACGGTTCCGCTCCGACAATGTCAAACGGTTACACAAGCCAGACAGGGCTTTTTGAAGTGGACAACACTACGACATTCAGATTCAGGCTTTTCAAAGAAGGAACACTGCCAAGTGAAGTTGTGACCCGCTCCTACATTCTCCGCGACAGAGAAATCGTCTTCCCTGTAATATCTGTGGTAACCGACCCTGTGAATCTCTACGACGACAGTCTTGGCATATATGTGAAAGGTGTGAACGGACGTACTGGCAACGGCCAATCCACTCCTTGCAACTGGAACATGGACTGGGACCGTCCCGTAAACTTTGAATACCTGACAGAAGACGGACAGATGGTTATCAACCAAGAAGTTGACATGGCTATGTGCGGAGGATGGAGCCGTGCGTGGTCGCCACATTCATTCAAGCTCAAAGCCACCAAGATATATGAAGGACGCAACTCGATGGACTATGCCTTCTTCGGCGACAAACAATTTCTCAAGCACAAAACTCTCCAGATACGCAACGGAGGCAATGACACCGGTTCACGTATCAAGGACGCCGCACTGCAGGAAATAGTGCGCACTTCGGGCATAGACATCGACTACCAGGCATACCAGCCTGTGGTGCACTTCATCAACGGCGAGTACAAGGGCATGCTGAACATGCGCGAACCTAATAACAAGCACTTCGCATACGCAAACTACGGCTTTGACGACGAAGAGATTGACCAGTTCGAAATGAGTCCAGACTCAGGTTATTGCCAGAAGGAAGGAACAAAGGACAGTTTCCTTGAATGGTACGAACTTTCGGCTAACGCCTCCGACCCAACCGTGTACGAACAGATATGCAACATGGTGGACATTGACGAATACGTCAATTACATGGCTGTGGAGTTCTATCTCGGCGCAACAGACTGGCCACAGAACAATGTGAAAGGCTTCAAACCGCACTACGAAGGAGGCAAATTCCGCTTTGTACTCTTCGATTTGGACGGCACATTCGGCACAACCGACCCTTTCAACGTGTTCGCAGGAAAGCAAACTTACACCTTCGACTACATTTACGACACAAACAGCCGTTTCACCGAAGAGATCGAGTTTGTGACCATATTCCTCAACATGCTCAAGAACGAAACGTTCCGCAAGAAATTCATCGACACCTATTGCTTAGTTGCAGGTAGCGTGTTCACACCTGAGCGCTGCTCTGAAATAATCAGCGCCATGGCCGAACGCACATACAGCACACTTCAGCAAGAAGGACAAAACCCATACAGCACCGCAAACTCGGTTACAAGTTCCTTAAGCAACAGGCAGCAGACCATGATCAACGCCTTGAAGAACTACTCGACATTCAACCTCTGGAGTGTGGAGGAACAGAAAGTGGAACTTTCGGCAAACATCGACGAAGCCCGCATAAGTGTCAATGACATGCTCGTGCCGACAAACAAGTTCTCCGGTTCACTCTTCAGCCCGATAACACTCAAAGCCAGCGCACCGGCAAACTATAAATTCATTGGATGGAAGAGCAACAATGGCGAAAGCGTGGAAATGACTTTGTTTGAAAAAGGCGAAACATGGGACTTCTACGACCAAGGATCACTTGACGGCGAAAACTGGACCGCAACGGATTATGACGCAACGTCGTGGGGAGAAGGCAACGCACCTCTGGGCTACTTCACAAGCGACAGCAACAACGGCCGTGGCTACAACACGTTCCTCGATTTCGGCAGCGATGCAAGCAACAAACGTCCTACTTACTACTTCCGCAAGGAGTTTACAATAAATAACACTCCGACAGAAAACGACGTGGCAAGCCTTGATTATACCGTAGACGATGGCATGGTCATCTACATCAACGGCGTTGAAGCCAACCGCTATCTTATGAACTCCGGCAATGTCACATACAATACATTCTCATCAACTTACGCAAGCAACAACCCTGACAGCGGAAAGCTCACACTCCCTATATCTCTCTTCAAGAAAGGGAAAAACACTATAGCTGTAGAAGTACATAATAACAACGGAGGGTCAAGCGACATTTATTTTGACGCATCACTTTCCTTACTGACATATAATGGCGACAACTCATACATTTCACTTGACGAAGAGTTCCTGATGCCTACCACTGGTAATTTATCATTAACTGCCTGCTACGAACCGCTTACTGATGAAGAACTTGCAGAGACATACACTACGCCTGTCAAGATCAACGAAATCTGTGCATCAAACAGCATCTACGTAAATGAATATTACGAAAAGAACGACTGGATTGAGCTCTACAACACAACTGGAAAAGATTTTGACATAGCAGGCATGTACATAAGCGACAATATCAACAAACCGTTCAAATATCAGATTCCAACAGACGGTATAGTCAACACTGTTATCAAGCCACACGGCTACATTATTCTGTGGGCTGACAAACTCGAACCATTAAGCCAATTACACACATCATTCAAACTCGGTGCTGAAGGCGGCGAAGTTGTTCTCACATCAGCCGATCAGACTTGGTGCGACACCCTCGTCTACGCTGCTCACAACGGCGATTTCTCTGTAGGTCTCTACCCTGACGGCGGTACAGATGCTTACATCATGAGCAAAACGACAATCGCCGCTACAAACGTAATTAACTCTTACTCTGCGTTCTGGGATGAACCATTTATCCCTAACGCTATCGAAGACATCCAGATTACTCGCAACGGAACTCTTGGAATTACATTTGCCGACAACACCGTTAACTTGCACAGCGAAGAAAGCGGAAGTGCCAACGTTTGCGTATACGCACTTGCAGGACAAACTGTAATGGAGCAGAACATACGGCTCACTGGTTCGACAGAGCATATAGGCCTGCACCACTTACCTAACGGCACATACGTTGTCAAGGCGACAGACCACAACGGCAATATCTGCACCATCAAGGTTCTCAAACGATAACCTTATTACATAAACAAAAAAAATGCGGGAGGCAATCGCTTCCCGCATTTTTTTGTTTACACCTCGTCGCTCAGCTCTATCACCTCCACATCCTTAATCAGAGTTCCGTCAACCGTAAATCGAACGAGCGTCCGCACCAAATGAAATCCTTGCTGTCCTGCAGCGCCAGGATTTATATGTATGCAATCTAACGTTTTATCGTACAACACTTTAAGAATGTGCGAATGGCCGCTTATGAACAATTTAGGCGGCCGTGCAAACATTGTTCCCCGAATTGTCGGGTCGTAATTGCCAGGATACCCTCCGATGTGCTTCATCAGCACATCTACCCCTTCACACATGAAACGCAATCTCTCCGTAAACATATAGCGCAATTCACCACCGTCGCAATTGCCATATACACCTCGCAACGGTTTCAAGGCAGCAAGACGATTAGCTATTTCTAATGTGCCGAAATCGCCCACATGCCAAATCTCATCACACTCCGCGAAATACTTTTCATACCGGTCGTCCCAATATCCATGAGTATCTGAAAGCAATCCAATTCTCTTCATAAATCTAATTATTACGAGTAAGTTTTCATGAAAACACGACAAAGTTAAGATTTTTTAGAGTCACCACCCCTTTACTATAGCGTCTTTTATCTATATTTGCATGGACAACCCTAACGAAATAATGGAAACGGACAGATTAGACAACGCATATAACGAGAAATCATGGAAGGAACTGCTGGTCGAACTACTCAAGTTGACGTTCAAGCTCGTATGGCGACTAACATTCCGTCTTGTCAAACTGATTATCAAAGGTTTAAGATGGTTAATCAACAACATCTGCAAGGGCGTAAAAAGCATCATCAGATGGTGGAATGACAATGACACACAGGTAAAGGTTAGGGTCATCCGAATAAAGGCCAAGGCGCTATTAAGGGGCATCATCAGATGGAGCGTAATTGCATCAAAAGCAACAGCGCGGTTCATACGACAGGCGTTAGGGAGAGCTATAAAAGCAATCGTAAATCTCAAACCTACCATAGTCACAATCAAAGATGAAATAATCAAAGGTTGTAAGGCTTGCGCCAAATGGTCGAAGAAACAATACAAAAAGGCTAAAGCAAAGAACGCCAGGAGAAAAGCCAAATACCGAAATTTCAGAAAAACGCCAGGATTCAAAGGGTTGCTTACAGACATCGGCGATCTGCTCAAGTCTTTAATTAACAACTACATGGAAGAAGAGCAGACTGAATTCACTCCTGAGGCGCAAAACGAAGAACATGACTCTGAGAACGACAAAAAAAGCCGCACAATAAGCGACATACTCCTTAATCCAGTGAAAGGCATTGTTGAGTCGTAACAAAGTTGAGTCATAACCAAAAACACAGACAAATTGGCTCAAAAAACACAATCTGTGGAAAAAAAACGCAAATGGATAATGCGGAAAACAAAAAAAGTATTACTTTTGCGGAAAGAAGATGCTTTAATGGTCCATTAAGGCAACTTGTGAATGTGGAAAACAATAAAAAACAATATAACGTATGGAAATCAAAAAAGCTAAAAAAGCCGATCTCGAAGGACAGAAGTCCACATCGTTGTTGATTGGTTACATCATCACATTGGCTACGATTTTCGTTGCATTCGAGTGGACCACTCGTGAATACAAGGAGACGGAGCCTGTAATCTATGCAGCAAGCGTGCCTTACGAGGAAGAAATCATTCCTATCACACAACCAATCTTCCAGACTGCAGCGCCGCCACCACCAGTAGAGGTTCCGCAAGTAGCAGAAATCATCGACATCGTTGAAAACGACGAAGAAATCGAAGAGGAAGAAATCCAGTCAACAGAAGATACTCAGGAAGCTATCACTGGCCCTACAGGTCCAGTAGTTTCTGGTCCAGTCGGCCCTGTCATGGCTGCCGAAGAAGGTGATGAAGGCGAAGTTTTCCAAGTTGTAGAACAAATGCCTGAATTCCCAGGAGGAATGGACAAACTCATGGAATATTTGAGCAAAAACATCAAATATCCTTCTATGGCACAGGAAAACAATATTCAGGGACGCGTCATCGTAGAGTTTGTTGTTAACAAGGACGGTTCTATCGTTGAGCCAAAGGTTATGCGCTCTGTAGACACATCACTCGACAACGAAGCCATGCGAGTTATCAAGTCAATGCCTAAGTGGACCCCAGGAAAACAGCGCGGTAAGGCTGTACGCGTAAGATACACCGTGCCAGTGCTATTCCGCCTCCAGTAAAAACAATTATCAGCACAAAAGTCGCATAATGGAAACGTTGTGCGACTTTTTTCATAAACAGCCATAAACCGCCAAAACCATGTACTCAGAAGATTCATTGCTTAAAAAAGTCAACGAATACATCGCAGAAATGCAACACGCAGAGCATCCTGAAGGACTCTACGCCCCTATCACCTACACAATGGCATTAGGTGGAAAAAGAATCCGCCCCGTACTCATGCTAATGGGCTACAACTTATACAAGGACGACGTTGACTCTATCCTACCTAATGCGGTAGGACTCGAAACATATCACAACTTCACGCTCCTGCACGACGATCTTATGGATAAAGCCGACATGCGAAGAGGCCAGGCAACCGTACACAAAAAGTGGAATGCCAATACCGCAATACTCTCAGGAGACGCAATGCTGATACTTGCCTACAAACTAATGGCGCAAAACAAGAATGAGCATTTTCTCGAAGCGCTCGACACTTTCAACGACGCCACACTTGGGGTTTGTGAAGGGCAACAGTATGACATGGACTTCGAAACTCGTACTGATGTTTCCGAAGAGGAGTACATGGAAATGATACGGCTCAAAACATCCCTATTACTCGCATGCGCTCTTAAAATCGGAGCACAACTTGCAGGAGCCAGCGCTGAAGACGCACAGAATCTTTACGACTTCGGCGAAAAAATGGGACTCGCATTCCAGCTTCAGGACGACCTGCTCGACGTATATGGCGACCCCGCAATATTCGGAAAAAAAATAGGAGGCGACATAGTTTGCAACAAGAAGACTTTCATGCTTATCAACGCCTTAAACAAAAGCGACAAAAAGCAGAAAGAATTGCTTAAAGAGTGGATAGAAAGAAAAGAATTCAACGCAGACGAAAAAATTGCCGCAATAACCAGCATATATGACGACATCGACATCAAAAGTATCTGCAAAGCAAAGATTGACTCATTATTCGCACAGTCACTCGCAAGCTTAGAAAAAGTCCAAGTCGATGAAAACAAAAAGAGTACATTGAAAGTATTTGCGACAAACTTAATGGGACGTAAGCACTAAACCATGGATTGCAACTATCTCATAGACACCCACTCCCATATTGACGGCGAGGAATTTCTCGACGATTTTGAAGATGTCGTAAAGAGGGCAAAGGCGGCAAACGTAAAAAAAATATTCCTGCCGAATATCAATGCGGACACCATAGGTCGTATCGAACTGTTATGCAGCTTAAATCCGGGCACGCTATACCCCATGATTGGTCTTCACCCCGAAGATGTCAACACGGAAAGTAGTGATACACTCAACGCAATGGAAGAAAGGTTAAAACGCCCCAACCCCTATATTGCCATTGGAGAAATCGGATTGGATTACTACTGGGATGACACACACAAGGAACTGCAAAAAGAAGCATTCAAAAAGCAGATAAAATGGAGCATCGACTACGACCTGCCACTGATGATACACACCCGAGCCGCTCATTCCGACATGGTTGACATCATCACATCCTCCAACGAAAAGTACGGTGGACGCTTACGAGGAGTCTTCCACTGCTTCGCAGGCAATGAAGAAGAAGCACAGGAACTCATGAAATTTGAGAATTTCATGTTTGGCATCGGCGGCATTGTAACATTCAAAAAGTCCGTCCTACCGCAAGTCATCAAATCCGTCATCCCGTTAGAACGAATAGTGCTAGAAACAGACTCGCCGTACATGGCACCTGCCCCAAACAGAGGCAAACGTAACGAAAGTGCATTCATAAAAGACATAGGAGCAAAACTCGCCGAAATTTACAACTGCGATCCAATGCTCGTGATGGAGCAAACCACAAACAACGCCCTAAAGATTTTTAGCAAGGCACAATAATAACGAGCATACTAAAGCACACATCAGCTAAAGAAAAAACACGCTCTTTAAAGACTTGAAACCTTAAAAAAAACACAAAAAACAAACTTTGACAGGATTCTATTTAGATAGTAACAAAAAAATGACTATTTTTGTTGCTGAATTGGGTCGCAAGTCGCATTTTTTTTGTAATTTGCAACCGATTTAAGAATAAACGGAAGGTTTACCCCCAAAAGGAGAGATGCTCGAGTGGCTGAAGAGGCACGCCTGGAAAGCGTGTATACGTCAAAAGCGTATCGGGGGTTCGAATCCCCCTCTCTCCGCACAGAAAGAGAAACAAAACTATTATTATAAAGTATTAATCAAACAAAAAAATTACGCACAATGAAAAAGATTTTTGCAATTATTGCGATGATGGGAGTCTTTACATTTGGTATGACTCAATCAGTTATGGCTCAGGACGATGCTGCAGCAACTGAGCAGGTAGATTCTGCTGTTGTAGACTCAACTGTAACAGATTCAGCTGTAGTTGAAGAAGAAATTGTAGAAGAAGTAGAAGAAGCTGCTCCAACTGTTGAAGAGGTTGGCATGTACAAGAACATCAAGACTAAGTTCATTGAAGGTGACGCAGGCTTCATGGCACTCGTAGCTATCGCACTCGTATTCGGTCTTGCATTCTGTATCGAGCGTATCATCTACCTCACACTTGCTGACGTAAATTCAAAGAAGATGCTCGTTAAGATGGAAGAAGCTCTCCTCAAGAACCGTGACGTAGAAGGCGCTAAGGCTGTTTGCCGCAACACACGTGGTCCAGTTGCATCAATCTGCTATCAGGGTCTTATGCGTATCGAAGAAGGCGCTGATGTTGTTGAGCGTTCAGTAGTTTCATACGGTGCAGTTCAGGCTTCACTTCTCGAAAAGAACTGCTCATGGGTTACACTCTTTATCGCTATCGCTCCATCACTCGGATTCTTGGGAACTGTGATTGGTATGGTGCAGGCGTTCGACGACATCCAGGCAGCAGGTGACATTTCTCCTACAGTCGTTGCTGGCGGTATGAAGGTAGCCCTCTTGACTACAATCTTCGGTATCGTAGTAGCCCTCATTCTTCAGATTTTCTACAACTACATCCTTAACAAGATTGAAAGCATCACTGCTCAGATGGAGGATTCAACTATCACTCTCCTCGACATGCTTACAAAGTACAACCTTAAGAAGTAATATCTGAATTTACTAAACAGAACTAAAAGGAGAAAATAATGAAAGAATTAAATATATCCAGATGGACACTGATTGCATTGTTCATTATCAGTATCATAGTACTGGGGACATTCTTCCTCTTTGGATATGACACTCCATGGGAGGAAAATCCTAAGATGAATAACCCTGCAAACACAGACTTGCTCTTATGGTTCATTGTTGCTATGTTTGTAATTACTTTGATCTCTACAATCTATAGTGTTATAATGCAGATTGCACAGGGTTCATCTATTGGAAATGACACCGGACTAGCAAAGCACACTGGTAAGATTGCAGTAGGAATCCTTGTTCTTTCTTTAGTTGTAGGATTTGTTTGTGGCATGAACGATGTTGACAAACTTTTCATCAACGGTAAAGAATGGCTTCCAACAGCAGAAGAGAATGTAACAGCCAATATAATTACAGGTGTTTCAATGATTTCCATCATAATCCTGTCTATTATTACATTCGTTGTAACAATTATTAGTTTGGTTGCAGGAGCATTAAAGAAGTAAACCTTATAAAATGAGTAATTATGGGAAAAAAGAATAGAAAAGTACCCGGACTAAACGCGAGTTCCACAGCCGATATCGCGTTCATATTGCTCATATTCTTCCTTACTGCTACATCAATGAACACTGACACTGGTTTGGGACGTACACTTCCAAAACCACCAGAAGAAGATCAGTTAGACAACGAAATTAAAGTCAAGGAGCGTAACATCCTCAATATCCGTATCAACAAGGACAACCTTTTGATGATTGGTGATGATTATTCAAACATTGACGAAATTAAGGAGAGAGCAAAAGAATTTATTGCCAACAAAGAAGATCGTGCAAATCTGCCAGAAAGAAAGCCTAAGACTATCAAACTTTTGGGACAGAGAATGGTTACAACAAACCACGTTATCTCAGTTCAGGCAGACCGTGGAACAAGTTATTGGATTTACTTCGAGGTTCAGGACGCACTCGTTGCAGCATACAACGAATTGCGTGACGAATTAGCATACGAGGAATTCGGAATCAAGAAGTATGCATTCTGCAGCAAAGAGCAGCAGGAAGCAATTCGCGAATACTATCCACAGAAGATCTCTGAGGCAGAACCAAAACAATACGGAAAGGTACAATGAGCAGATTTAACAAAAATGGAAGCCGCGAGATGCCGGAACTTAATACGTCATCTCTTCCCGACTTGATTTTCACAATCTTGTTCTTCTTCATGATGGTAACATCAATGCGCGAAGAAACTCTGAAGGTGAAATATACAATACCAAGCGGTACTCAACTTGAAAAGCTTGCACGTAAATCTTGTACCTCTTATATCCACATCGGTAAACCGACTGACGCTTTGATCAGCCAGTATGGTAGTGGTACACGTATTCAGCTTAACGACAAGTATGCAGAAACTCACGAAGTTTATGACTTCGTTTATGCAGACCGTGCAGAATTGCCCGAAGTTGACAAACCTTTCTACACTATCTCTTTGAAGTGTGACAAGGAAACTCCAATGGGTATCATCACAGACGTTAAGCAGGTTTTACGTAAAGCTTACGCACTTAAGATTGTTTACTCTGCATCTAAGGCTCAGGAATAAGCGTTCCTTAGCATGATGCTCTATCAGAACAAACAATACAAATAGATAAAAGGATGTCTTTCGGGGCATCCTTTTGTTATACCTAACAATTTGCTTTATCAAGTAAAATCGCTATATTTGCATTCAGCGATGACAAGCATAAAAAATACAGTTGCGCACCTTTATATGCAAACAGAGAACAGCGCAATACGACAAGCAACGAGGAAACGTAACAACAAAGATAACTATGAAACAGTACTTGCAACTATTAGACAGGATTCTCAAAGAGGGATGCAAAAAGGAAGACCGTACCGGAACAGGTACTATTAGCGTGTTTGGCAACCAAATGCGATTCAACCTTGAAGAGGGTTTTCCGCTCCTGACGACCAAGAAACTGCACTTGAAATCAATCATTTACGAATTGTTGTGGTTTCTCAACGGCGACACTAACGCCAAATGGCTGCAAGAGCGTGGAGTAAGGATTTGGAACGAATGGGCTGATGAGGACGGTAACCTTGGACACATCTACGGTTACCAATGGCGTTCTTGGCCAGACTACAACGGAGGTCATATAGACCAAATCACCCGTGTAATCAATGACATCAAAAACAATCCAGATTCACGACGCATGATTGTAAGCGCATGGAACGTTGCCGACCTCGACAACATGAACCTTCCTCCATGCCACATCCTTTTCCAATTCTATGTTGCTGACGGTAAATTAAGTCTCCAATTATATCAGCGCAGCGCTGACACATTCTTGGGAGTACCCTTCAACATTGCATCCTACTCCCTACTTCTAATGATGGTTGCGCAGGTAACTGGGCTCAAACCTGGAGATTTCGTTTATACAACAGGCGACACCCATCTCTACACGAACCATATCGAGCAGGCAAATCTTCAACTCACCCGCGAACCTCGCCACTTGCCAAAGATGAAAATCAACCCCGATGTCAAGGACATTTTCAGTTTCAAATATGAAGACTTCGAACTTACCGATTACGAACCATGGCCGCACATCAAGGGTGAGGTGTCTGTTTAGCAATGCGTAAACGGAGAATTTTAGTAATTAACTGAATTTGTAGCGTATAGTACAACAAAACAATGCGAATATCGATTATCGTAGCGATAGCCCAAAACAATGCTATCGGACATGAGAACAAACTTATATACTGGTTGCCAAATGATCTGAAGCGCTTCAAGCAACTTACTACCGGCAACACAATAATCATGGGGCGTAAAACGTTTGAGTCACTCCCTAAGGGCGCTCTCCCCAACCGCCGTAACATCGTTCTCTCTCGAACGGGAAGTCCGGTTGATTTCCCCGGCGCCGACTGCTTCCGCAATCTAGACGAAGCACTATCATCGTGCAATGAGAACGACGAAGTGTTCATCATTGGTGGGGCATCCGTTTATGCAGAAGGTTTGAAAATAGCAGACTGTCTATGCCTCACTTACATACACGACATTCCCGAACACGCTGACACGTTTTTTCCAGAATTTGCCCTTAACGAATGGCAAGAAACTTACAGAGAAGACCATGAGAGTGACGAGAAACACTCACACAAATATTCATTTGTAAATCTTGAGCGCATCAACAAATAAAGCATCATAATAATTATGCACAACATTTTGCATCGCACCACTTATTGGCTTTTCATGGCAGTAATTATTTTGGTCAGTTGCGAAAAGTTAGAAATTCCAGAGGCAGATAAAGATGATGCGGAACAACCAGAGCACCCTACCAACAATGAAAACAGCGGCAATAACGATGATGTTATTACCGACGATTACAATGAAGACGACCCTTATCAAGGCTGGGGGTCGCTCGAAAACATGATTAACAATGGAGGCACTATTGCTCGTCCTTATAGAGCTAAAGATCTTGCCAAAGGAGAATTGGGAGAATGGGTCGTCAGCCATGATGTTGCATCAATGCCCAATTGCTGGGTCGAAGGCTATATCGTAGGATATGTGAAAGGCACTAGCATGAGTTCTGCGATCTTATTCAAGAACGGAAGCAAGGAAACAAACATCCTAATAGCAAGTGATACCACAAATATTGATGCAAGCGACTGCGTACCTATAGGCCTGTCAAAAGGCAGCAGCTACATCAAAACACGTGAAGCGCTCAACCTCAAGGATAATCCGGAAATTATGCGACGAAAAGTAAAAGTTCTCGGTTCAATAAGCAAATATATGGGCACAGCCGGACTAAAAAATGCCCGCGATTACCGATTTACTGACGGGAAATAACAATTTTATAAATCATTCACACTCAAGAGTTTGCTCCTCAAGCCAGTTAACGAAGTATACCGTTTCGGTAGCACGAGTCAAAGCAGTGTACAACCACCTAAAATAGTCAGGTCCCAGCATATCCTCAGTCATATATCCCTGGTCAACAAAGACCCGTTGCCATTGACCGCCCTGTGCCTTATGACACGTCACAGCATAAGCATATTTTATCTGCAAAGCGTTGTAATAAGGATCTTCCTTCATCTTCTTCATCCTCTCGCGCTTGCTTGGAATATCCATATAATCCTCCATTATATTATTGAATAAACGCTCGCTATCTTCACGAGACAAGGCCGGTGACTCCGAATGCAACGTATCAAGCAATACTGTAGTCTCAAGTTCGTAATCATCATAATCAGGAAGTCTCAACCAGCAATCAGCAAATCTGAATCCATAGAGTTCACGCACATTGCGCACCCTCTCCACCACAGCCACATCACCATTAGCAATGAAATCGGTAGGCACGGCACTCTTCACAGCAGCAGAAGCATCCTTATCATCAACCTCACCACCTCTCTCCTCAGGACGCATCCAAAAATAGTTATTCTTCGCTATCATCAGCAAATCGCCTGACGACAGTTCTTCCTCGCGCCCCAATATCTGATTTCGGATGCCATTGTTGTAGACATGAGCGCGCTTGTTCGAACGACAAACCACCATAGTCTCGTCTATTCCGCAATGGGAATAGCAATCACTTATTGCCTCAATCAGTTCATTTCCAGGCACGTTCCTAACATCTGCAAAGCCCGAAAATCGTATCTTAGGCAAGCTGAAGTATTCCTCCTCCTCGATCAACTGCCGCAAACGAGTAGCATTCCACAAAATCCCCGACTCCTCTTGCTGACGTACCACATGGCGCAAAGTATGGGAAATGACATCCAAACCATAACCCTCCATTACATCATCCTGAAGCGCAGGACTCTCCCCCTCCCCCACTGGAGGCAATTGCGCCGTATCGCCCATAAGAATCAACTTACACCCATGACCACCATAAACAAACTGCACAAGGTCGTCGAGCAAACGCCCAGTCCCGTACACACTACCAGAAAGTCCGTCATTCGCAATCATCGAAGCCTCATCCACAACAAACAACACATTAGCCAACATATTGTAATTCAAGGAGAAAATAGAATCGTTATCAATCGATTTCTGCCTATAAATCCGTTTATGAATGGTAAAAGCAGGATGCTCCGAGTAAAGCGAAAAAACTTTAGCAGCCCGCCCCGTAGGAGCCATCAATACACATTGTCGTTCAATCTGCCCAAGCGTCTTAACAAGAGCCGCTATCAGCGAAGTCTTTCCTGTACCAGCAAATCCTCTCAACACAAACAGCGCATCATTTGATCCCGACAAAATAAAATCGCACAACGAATCCAACGCCTCAGCCTGCCCTAAAGTCGGTTCAAAGCCAAAATTCAACAAAATCTGCTCCTTTAGGTAATTTTTAATCATTATTTAATCAAAAAAACAAGGCAGTATTCACTGCATTTCATTTAAAATCGTTATTTTTGCGCTACGAATATAACAAATAAAAAAATACAAGCACACATCATGAAAAAAAAGATTATCTTCAATTCAATTTTGACACTCTGTATCATTGGATTGACCTATGCTTGCTACACAAGCATCTGGAGTGAAATCGAATTTGACAAAGAAAAGGAAATGAGAGAAAAAGCGGTTATCGCATCACTCCTTAACATCAAAGACGCAGAAGAGTTGTACAAAAGAAGTAACAAAGGTGACTACTGCGGAACTATCGACTCACTCGTTGATTGGGTAGCAAACGGACGTGCATTGGATAAAATCATCAAGGAAGGCGAATTGACAGACGAACAGCTCGAATCAGGACTCACTGAAGAAGAGGCTGTACAAAAGGGAATCATCAAGCGCGACACAGTATGGGTTGCACCGATGGACATCCTCAACATCACAAACGCTGACTCACTTAAGATCATCCCTGTTGGTAAAGAAGGCGGTGTATTCCAACTTCGCAAAAAACAGACTTACAACCTCAAGCAAGAGCAGTTCGAACTCCTTCTTGAAGTACGCGCTTCTATGGACGACTATCTTGACGGACTCGACACTAAGAAGATCAATACTCTCAAGGCAGAACTTAAGAAGAGAGGCAAGAACAGAGGAGACCTCATGGAAGAACTTCCAGACCACACAGAAGGTACATGGTACGGACTCCGCATCGGTGACCTTGACGACGCAAACAACAAACTCGCAGGTAACTGGGATTAAGACAATAGCATAAATGCAGGCTACTGGAAATACTCAAAATCCAAATAAAAGTTTGTCCATCCGTGTCTGCACGGATGGACTTTCTTTTTGTGTGTATGCACCGTCGGAAGCGGAGCCATACAAATACATCACATACAAGGTCAACCACACTATATCGCTTGCAGCCAATCTAAAGCAAGCGCTGCTGAACGAACCTGTTCTGAAAGAGCAATACCAGCGCGTAAATGTGCTTGTCACTACTCCAAAGTTCACAACCGTTCCGGTAGTTCACTTCAAAAGCGAAGATATCGAAGACATCTTCAGTTTCAACTTCCCAAAAGAGGCTCCTCAACACATCAGTTACAACGTGCTCCGACGCTCAGGGATAGCCATCATCTTCGGACTGGAGAAAAGCATCTACCAGCTCATTCGCGACGACTTCCCCCGAGCACGCTTCTACGCTTCCGCCAGCACGCTCATAGAGTTCTTCGCCGAGAAAAGCATCTTCGGCAATAACAAAAAGATGTTCGTCTATCTGCACGAATCGGAAATGACTGTCTACTGCCTCAACCAGGGAGTCATGCTATTTGCCAACACCTTCCCCGTAAAGACCGTTGACGACATCCAATATTACATACTCAACGTATGGCAGCAGTTGGGCTACGACCAAATTGACGATTCACTACTCATTGTAAGCGATAAGAACCAACACCCCAACCTAGCCAGCAAGATTTCGTATTTCATCAACAAAGTTGAAACCATAGATCCTAACGAAGACTTCCGCAACACCATCACTAAGGGACACACAAATATCCCTTACGATCTGCAAACCTTGCTCGTTTGCGGATTTTGAAAATTTATAGATCAATCCACGTAAACACGACCTGTCATGCGAATCATTGGAGGTAAATACAAGCATAAACGTTTCGACGTGCCACGCACTTTCAAGGCACGTCCCACTACGGACTTTGCAAAGGAGAGCCTGTTCAACATCCTGACAAATGTTTATGTTGATTTCGATGACGAACTGACTGCGCTCGACCTCTTCGGCGGAACAGGTAGCATCGGGCTTGAATTCGTGTCACGTGGCTGCAGCAAGGTTATGAGCGTGGAGAAAGACTACAAACACTTTCAGTTCCTCTTAAAGACGGCTCGCGAACTTAACGACCGCGCATGGATACCAGTGCATGCCGATGTGTTCAAGTACATCCAACGCAGTCCTTCAAAGTTTAACATTGTTTTTGCTGACCCACCCTACGCACTTGATAAAATCAAAGACATACCAGACCTCGTATTCGCAAACGACTTATTGGAAGAAAACGGGTTGCTTATTGTCGAACACGGCAAGGACAATGATTTCAGTTCACACCCTTTGCTAATAGACCACCGCACATACGGTTCGGTCAACTTCTCTTTTTTCCGCAAATCATAGTTCAGCCACAGCCCTGAGGTAGTTTTTCATGTTGCCTGCTTTCTTAATCTTCTTGAAAGCTTTGCGGCCTAATTCTCCCTCCATATAATCCCAAAAAGTACGCACCTTAGAAAGAAGTTGATCTTCGCCAGGAATGATATTTTTGAAGTGCTCAAACAAACTGTTGTGCATTTCCGTAATCAGTGAAATGCGACGATCTACGCTCCACTCCACTCCCTCAGCGTATTCCAACGCAAGTGACGGACGCGCCAACAGTCCGCGGCCAACCATCACAGCCTTCAGCCTTGGGAAACGCTCCTCTATTCTTTTCAAATCTTCCAGCGTACAAATATCACCATTATAGACTATCGGCAAGTTTGTGCAATCATAAAATCTCTCAAACTCATCCATATACAGTTCACCACCATACTGTTGCTTTGCCACACGCGGATGCATCGTAACATGCACTGGAGCATACTCTTCTATCACGGGAAGCACCTCTCTCCATTCTTCTACCGACTCAAGACCGAGACGCATCTTCACGCTGAAGTTCATTTCCGGCTTACCCGAAGCCGAACGCTCATCACAACGCTGTCTTAAGCGGCCAACGACCTCACGCACCTTGTCCTTGGCAACCAACAGCCCAGCACCTCTGCCATGACGTGTTTGCAGAGGAAACGGGCACCCCATATTAAGGTCGATTGTGCCATAACGGTCCAAACTTGCCAGATGGTCAAAAAGCAAATCAACCTCCGCAGCACTGCTTGCAATGATTTGCGGAACCACAGGCACCTCCTCATTAAACTCCGGACGGACATCACGCACATCCTTCGAACGAAGTTTCCCATGCTCCACTCTGAGAAACGGTGTGTAGTATGCCTCCACACCACCAGCCAGTTGGGCATGAATCCTGCGATAGGCATCTTCAGTATAGCCCTGCAAGGGCGAAAAGAATATTGGTTTCATTCAGCAATAAAGACAAAATCAGTAAAACAAAAAAAAGACCGCATCATGTAGTTATGACACGGTCCAAACCCCTTGAGCTTCCTTTTCGTAGCGGGAACCGGGATTGAACCGGTGACCTCATGATTATGAATCATGCGCTCTAACCAGCTGAGCTATCCCGCCATCGTTTTCGTTAGCGAGTGCAAAGGTACGCCTTTTTTCATTAATGGCAAATCTTTTGGCGTTTTTTTTACACTCTTTCCTAAATTAATTAGTCTGAGCGGTTATTTCACCGCCCAGACTAAGCATTATCGTTCAAGTTAACGTGTCATTCCGCACTTTTCTTCCCTTTCATGAATCTGTTTCCACGACGTATGTTCAATTCGCCCATATCCTCAGAATCCGCATTATTACCGTTGCGAGTCTTTGAATAATAGTAATCATCCCAATACCATCCGTCGCTCCATCCGCAACCGTAATAGCCGTCATAACTATCCCAATAGAAGTCGCGCAATTTGTACAGTTCGAAGTGAACATCGCCTATCCAGCCCGAAAACTTGCTATAGTTCAGTCTGTAGTCCCTTATTGCCACATTCAGTTCTGGGTCGTAAGGATAGTCCAAATAAATTATGCCATTGCGCACTTCCCAATAAAAATCATAATACTGATAGGCATAAGGTCCTTCACGGTAGAAATCCACCTGCTTGCCATACCCGTGTGTGGAATACTCGTCATACTGGAAAAACTTCAGGTTCGTATAATCTGCATCAAACGCATACCATCGTCCTGTCCGCGGATGTTGCACCTCATAGAACATACCGAAATCGCCGCTCCATTCGCCTGAAAGAATCATAGCCTCATCAATATCTTCGTCACATGATGTAAAAGTCACAACGGAGAACAACGCTACTGCCATCATCATCATCTTGCTGTAAAACCTCTTCATAATCCAAATGATTTAATCGTTATACTTCTGTTTGTCGACAGCAAATATAAAGCAGAAAACACATAGCAAAAAATATAAACGCAACTATTTTTCCAAACAGCCAAACATTTAGGGAAACCCCAAACCGGCAATAGGGATTCGCCTACGGGCGTAGGGGAAGTTCTCCGCCATGTCCGCCCTTTCAGTTTACCAACGAGCCCTCGTTTGCAAATTAATGAGGGCTCATTTTTTCATCAACGAGGGCTCGTTGATGAAAAAACGCTGCAGTGCTGATAAATTAATGCTTAAGCAAAAAAATATCAACGCTGCAGCGTTAGTTATTCAAAACCCCAGAACCTTAGTTCTCGAAGAAGTAGAGGAATGTAGCCACACCCTCGATTGCAGGTTTCTTGCTATCCTTGATTTCAATCACAAACTTGATTTCCGCCTTACACGTACCGCGCAGGTTCACAATTGACTGCAATGTCGTAACGAGTCGCACACTGCTTCCTGTTACAACAGCCTGTCCGAACTTCATTTTGTCCATACCGTAGTTAACCATCATTTTCAGGTTGTTCACCTCAATAATCTGGTTCCACAAATATGGGAGCAAGGACAAAGTGAGATAACCGTGAGCAATAGTAGATTTGTAAGGACTTTCAACCTTCGCCTTCTCCACATCCACATGAATCCACTGGTGGTCAAGCGTTGCATCTGCAAACAAGTTGATACGCTCCTGGTCAACCTGGAGCCAGTCTGAAGTTCCGAGAACCTCACCAAGATGAGCAGCAAACTCATCGTAAGAATTGATAACTAATTTAGCCATAATATTAGTATGTATTGATTAAAATTCCTTTAACTCACACAAAGATAGCACTTTTTCGAACAATGCAAATTATTTTGCCACAAAAGCAAAAAACAAATCCCGCTGAATGCATACGCTGTCAGCGGGATTCCTGCAATAACTATCTTAACAACTATACTTTATTAGAACTTGATGTCAACACCAACACCCCATGTGTCGTTCTTACGCTCGTAGAGAGTGCTCAAGCCTTCTCCCTTTACATCGTGGTCGCCATAGAAAGTGTGCATGTAACCAGCGTTGACCGTAACCTTCTCATTCACCTTGTATGCACCACCTAAGCAGAGGGCAAAGTTGTCGAGGTTGAAGTTAAGGTCAGACATCTCCTCATCAGCAAAACCATAGTTAGTGTGGCGAACACCAGCACTTACGAGCCACTTGCTGTTGATGTCATACTCAGCACCGAAAGAAGCCTCCCATGTATTGTCTGAAACCTCAGTTGCAGAACCCACTGCGTCAGTGTCGAAGTAGTGAACATAACCAGCGCTCAAACGCAAAGATGGAAGAAGGTGATACTGCGCACCGAGTGAAAGGATTGCAGGGATATCGTTGCGAACCTTTGCTCCATCAGCGAAGTTTTCGAAAGCCGCATCAACGTTAGCGCTGTTCTTTGAATCGTTCTCATACTCAATCTTAGTGCGGAACTCATACTTAGCACCAAAGTTCAACTTACCAAGGTTCCAGTCTACACCGATGATTGGAGTGAAACCAAGAGTGCTCTGTGAGCAGTCAAGAAGGAACGGAACTGAAGCATCCATTACACCTCCAGGCAATAATGTTGAATGCATTTTAATGTTCTTTATTGCACCTTCATAAACATTGCTTGAGTAAACACCGCGAACACCGGCAAACACAGCAACATTGTCTGTCACCTTGTAAGTTCCACCAAGCTGGAGACCGAAGAGATACTGCTCGCCAGTCAAACTCTGATCAAGAGAATAACCAACCATGTTTGCAGGAAGACCACTTTGAGCAGCGCCACCTAAAACACTACCAGCAACCATACCTTCAAACATGCCAAGTCCGTTATCGAACTCACACTTGCCACCGCCACCAGTCACACCGAACGAAGCAGAAACTGACCACTTGTCGTTAATAACGTATGCAGCATGGAAAGAAGGCATAACTGGAGCGAACGCCTTACCCTTAAATTCTTTAGTTGTAGCGCCATTGTTTGCAACACCTGCAGCAAAAGCTGGAGAAGTAGCAGTCATGATACGCTGCTGAGCAGCCATCTGCCAGTTGATAGAGAGGTGGAAACCCTCTGAAAGGAACGCTGTACCAGCAGGGTTGCTGTAAAGACCGTCAATTGCAATAACACCCTCACGAGCAGGATTGCGAAGATAAGCAGCGCTCTGGTTTGTGTTTGTCAAAAGTCCTCCTGCAAGAGCAGAAGCCGAAACCATAAGTGATAAAACACCTGTTAAAATTTTCTTCATAAATTTGCACATTTTTTGTTTTCGAGTGCAAAGTTAGCACAAATATTGCACATGGCAATATGTTTTGAGCAAAAATTAACAAGAAAATGCGCAAACACATCTATTTTGCGCAAAAGCAATCCCCGAATCACATATATAAATACAGCAATTCGGGGACAACAAAACTTAAAATAATCAGACAGTTCTACCACCGATTATAATGTACGTTTTCAGGCTTCCATTTGTCCTTCGGCTCTGGATTCTCAGCAGGATAACCAATAGGAATAATGTTGAGAGGCATGATGTGAGATGGCAGACCAAGCACATCCTTCACCTTTGGATATACATCAGGATTAGGATACACGCCGCACCACACCGCACCGAGTCCAAGACCATGAGCTGCAAGAAGAATATTTTCCGTAGCAGCGGACGCATCCTGAATCCAATAAGCCTGGGCAAATCCCTGAAGAGCCTTGCCCATGTCGCCACATACGACAATGGCAAACTGAGCAGTCTTGAGCATCTGAGCATAAGGATGCACCTCTCTGAGACGCTCCATCTGCTCCCTATCGTTCACTACCACAAACGCCCACGGCTGTTTGTTCACGGCTGTAGGAGCCGCCATACCAGCACGCAGAATCTTCTCAACAGTTGCATCATCAACAGGCTGGTCTGTAAAGGCCCTGATACTCGTGCGAGTCATGATGTTCTCAATCACAGCATCTGACGAATCAGACACCGCCTCGCCCTCTCCCCCAGCGCATGACGACATCAGCCCTGCGCACACTACGCTTGCACAAAACACGCTACGCATCGAACGTGCAAGTCCGCAAAAACATTCAGATTTCTTCATTTTGTAACTTATTATATATGCTAATAGCGCAAATGTAGTAAAAATATTAAATCACACCATCAACAAACAACCAATTTAATAGTTATCTTTGCAACGGAACTTAATACTACACGCTTATGGCAACAGACATTGAGAAAGTTAAAAAGATGGAGGAACTCAAAGAGTCGAAATTATTCAAAGTCATTAAAGTCATGTCACACATCATGGACGACTGGTTTATCGACCCTCTGCTCGGTTTGATTCCTTACGTGGGCGACCTCGCCACCCCTATCCTCTCCCTACCTTATTTATACATAAGCATCTTCAAGGTGAAATCGCCTGCGCTCACCATAGCACTTATCTACAACGTGCTTCTCGACTGCGCCGTAGGTCTCATTCCTTGGATAGGAAATATTCTTGACGTCTTCAGTAAATCGTATGTGGAGAACTTCAAACTTCTGGAAGGTTATATCAGCAATGACCGTAAGACTATAAACACCGTAAGACGCAAAGTGGCATATCTGATAGGAATGATAGTCTTGCTCATTGCCATAATCGTAGCACTCCTTATCCTCATCGGGAGACTCCTGTTTTGGTTAGGAGAAACTGTTTATTCATGGTTCGTTTAACTATAAAAAGATGAATAAATTAGCAATAGTAGGATGCGGAAAACTCGGCAAGATAGTTGCCGATGCAGTGATCAACGGAACACTCAAAGACTACACACTCACAGGAGTGTACTCACGCACAGTCAGCAAGGCTGAGGCCATTGCCGAAAGCATCAACGCCAACGGCGGTGATTGCAAGGTCTGCATGTCTATAGACGAGCTCCTCTCGCTCAAGCCCGACTACGTTGTCGAGGCAGCCTCTCCAGCGGCAATGAAAGAACTTGCTTTGCCTGCTCTCCGTGGAGGCGCATCTGTCGTAACATTATCTATTGGAGCCTTTGCCGATGACCAGTTCTATGCAGACGTCATGCAGACTGCAAAGGACCACGGCACCCACGTCTATGTCGTTTCAGGAGCTACTGGCGGATTCGACGTTCTTCAGACTGCCACCCTCATGGGTAATGCCACGGCAAAATTCTTCAACGAGAAGGGACCTAACGCACTGAAGGGCACCGCCGTTTACGACGAAGCCCTCCAGACCGAGCAGCGCACCGTATTCACCGGCACAGCCACCGAAGCAATTAAGATGTTCCCTACCAAAGTGAACGTAACCGTGGCTGCATCTCGCGCCTCTGTCGGTCCGCAGAACATGCACGTCACCATGCAGTCCACTCCAGGATTCGTAGGCGACACCCAGCGTGTAGTAATCAAGAACGACCAAGTTCACGCCGTCATCGACGTCTACAGCGCCACAGCCGAAATCGCCGGCTGGTCTGTCGTTAGCACATTGCTCAACATCAGTTCACCAATAGTATTTGTTTAGAACGCCCCTCCCTTGCGGGCGGAACGGGATAGGAGTTCCGCTTGCGACGACGGAAGGTTTATCTTCCCAAAGGAGTATATATTGTCGGGGGAGGGTCTTTACTCCCTCCTCACCACATCAGCAGGGTTCACCTTCATAATCATCTTGATTTTTGTCCACGTAGTAATGGCAAGCAGCCCAACGCTTACCACGAAGATTCCTATGCCCCACACCACCTTCAGCAGCAGAGGGAGAAGTGTGTTATGCTCACTACCGACAAGGTATTCAGGCAGGAAGTTCGTCAGAGAGAAATAAATCACAACGAACGTAATCGTGTATGTCAGCATGTAAGGACGCAGGAACTGCATCACGATGTCGCGGCTGCGTGCTCCGTTTATCTTCCTTATTGCAATCTCCTTCTGCCTTGTTGTAGCGTCGAGCGATATGCTTGAATACACGCTAAGCACCATCACCAGCAGGCTGATGAACGTGAGCAGATACATCAGGTGGCGGAGCATCATCACAGGCTTCTCATTTTCATACACGACCTCAGCTACCGTTGGGATATAAACATCCACAGTCTCCGGTATGTACTGACGGTAAATCGCTTCTATGTCAGCCTTCACCTTCTTGATGTTAGCGCCGTCCTTGAGCTTGTAGTAATAGTAGCCCTCACATCGTGACACCGCGAAGATTGTACCCTGCATTCTTCTATAGGCACTTTCCACCCAATAGAATCCTTTGCCCCCTTCTCCAGTGATGTTGCAGTCTATCACACCCGCAATCTGGAACTTTCTGCCCCAGTCGAGCATGATGGTGCCGTCGAAGTCCTCCTGTTGCTGCAGAATCCCATGCAGCACCTTGTCCACGTACACATAGTTCTCCTCATCGCGGTTCACGACCTTTCCTTCCATCGGGATGTTGAACACCTCGAAATACTTCGGGTCGCCATTGGCAAGCACCTGGGCACACATCGTATCCTTCCCCACGATATAATCACGCAGAGCAATCCTGTTTTTCGAAAAACTCTCGTCACAGACATAGGCATAGGTCTCCACCTCAGGCAGTTTCTCTATCTGCGGACGGATATAATCCCAGTCCTTGTAGTTCATGCCAAGCTGTATGATGCGTCCCATCTCGTCATACGTCATTCTCTTTGTTACATGCGGAGCTTCCAAAGCAGAAATTCTCAAAACCAGTCCCAAGACTCCGAAGAACAAGACCGAGATGGCAAACTGCAAGGCGAGCATCGCCGTGCGTGCCTTTGTTCCCTGGCGCTTGCGCATCATCGCTCCCTTCATGCCCACTCGGCGCAGATTCCATATCGGCACGAGGATAACAAGCATACTCACTACGAGAGCAACGAGCGCAGCCATGCCCTGCCAAGTTATGAGTTGCCACAATTCTGCTCCCATCAGTTCTTTGATGTCCATGTAGAGGATATAGGAATGGACCAACTCCGAAGTTACGCACGAGATAGAGAACGCCACCGTCAGCATCACCACCACCTCGCTTGCCAGCAAAGCGTAAAGTCCTCTGTTGTTCGAACCCACGCACTTGCGCAGAGCCAGCTCGCGCTGTCGGGTGTAGAACATCTGAATCATAAACTTCATGAAGTTCACCAATCCGGTGATGAATATGAGTAGGGAGACAAGGGTGACAACTGCATAAGTTGCCCAAAACTCAGCATCGTATTGGTTCCGCATGAACATCGTAACCTTGAAAGGCGCTCCGTCGCTTGCTCTTTTCCACTCGACAGCACCAAACGCTTCCGACACCTGGCTGATTGTATAGCCGTCTTCCAGATAGGCAGTACCTTGGCACACGTCCCTGTTCCATATCATCGACATATAGACCACCGAGGTCACGTCATTGGCATACTCCGGTTTAGCCACACCCACAATGCGGTATGTCTTCCCCCAGTAGTCCTGCAACTGCTGGTAATTGTCGGGGTTCGGAGTAAGGCTCAGGAGCGTGACTGTCTTGCCTATTGCGGATGCCTCTCCAAATACTCTTTCGGCAAATGCCTTCGTCACGATTGCCTCGCCTTCGCCTATAGAGTCACGTCCCTCGATGATGCGCGACTTCTCACCCTCAACTGGTCGGAAATAGAGCGGAGTGGCACCCTTAAGTTGTGCTCGGTAGGGAGTCTCCATGTCGCCTTCAACATACACATCCGCCTCCTCGTTATGCCAGGTGAGAGTCTTTATACCCTTCAGACCTTCTATATTCTTGTCTATAATCTGCTTCAGGTCGGCAGTCTGAATCAGATCCGCCTGGTTGCCTGTCGCCAAAGCAGAGATTATCACTTCGTTCTGAGGCCCTATCGAATTGTACAATATACAACCGATATATCCGTACAGCGTCAGTCCCAGTGCCATGCACACCGCAGAAACTATGCTGTGAAACTTATATTTGAGCAGTTGACGAACTGCTATTTTGAGATAGTGTAAAATCATAATCGGACCCCCTCCCGACCTCCCCACAAGGGGGAGGAGCAGGATGTTGGGGTGGTGTTAGTTGTTATTATTATTGCTAATTATTCTCTTGCCTTTATTCCCTCCCTTGGGGGCGGAACGGGATAGGAGTTCCGCTTGCGACAACGGAAGGTTTATCTTCCCAAAGGAGTATATATTGTCGGGGGTGGGTCTCTTTCATTCCTTCCTCACTACATCTGCTGGATTCACCCTGCTTATCTTCCATATCTTCCAACCCACGGTCAGTGCCACGATGAGCGACATGGCGAGGAAGATGAGGGCGTAGAACGTGAAGCCGGTGTCGATGAAGATGTAGTAGAGCGAACCGATATGGTCCACTGCTTTCAGCACCACGGGCAGGGCTATGGCGAAGGACACTGTGAGCAGTACGATGTATAGGCGTGCGAAGAGCATTGCTATGTCCTTCATGCTTGCTCCGTTCACCTTGCGGATAGCCATTTCCTTTTGGCGGAACTCCGTGTCGAGCGTTATTGCCGAATAGACTCCGAGCAGACAAATCAGGAGGATTACCACTGACATGAACATTGCCACATCGCGGACGAAGAACACATCCGATTCTCTGACTCTCAACGCTTCGGCAAGAGTGCTGCATTCTGGTTTGAAACTCTCTGGGTAGAACTCGTTCAGAATCTTGTCTATAGATTCGCGCACGTCGTCTACACAGCCTTTGCGACACTTGATGTAGCAATACTCGTCATCGAGCCCTTCTTCAGGAAATTCAATGTAGTAGCCCGCCATCGGCTGGTCCGAACGAAGCACAATCTCCTCGCAGATTCCGGCTACGGTATATTCCACGTCGCCATAATAATAGAGTTTCATGCCTACGACCTCAGTACCGAATTTCTCGGCAAGCAGTCCCGCAAGTTTCTCGTCCAACAAGATGTCACCAGGCTTCTGCCAGTCTGTCCCTTTTACTATCTTCATGCCTGTGAACGATGCGGCATTCGGAGCGAAACGATATAGATTGACTTGCAAACTGGATTCTTTTGTAAATTCATGCATAGACGAAAGCATTGTCGAAACCACTTGCAGCATGTCATGACCGATAAGCATGTCCTCCACGTCAGGCAACGCCTTAACCTTGTCGACAATAGCCTTCTTCTCAGTCTCAGTGGTAAACCGGTCCATCAATTTCAGACCGATAATGCGTTCCTTGTCTTCGGGCGAGATGAACGACAGCACCTTCTCCTCAATCTTACGCCCCTGTTGGTAATAGACCACGGTAAGACATACGAATATCCATGCTATCACAAGCTGGGTGCAGAGCATCACGTTGCGCAAGCGCTTGCGGCCGTACTTGCGACTACCGCCGAAGATACCGTCCTGCACCGGTATGCGACGCACATACCACACCACCACAATGCTGATGAGCAGAGCCACAACAAACAGCCCAAGCAGATAGGATGCCAGTTGCAGATAAAGTTCAGCACCGCCTATGCTCAAGTTCATGTAGTAGACATCGAAGTTGAGATAAGGCGACAGCAGTTCCGCCATGACAAAGGCGAGCACACCGCTTATGAAAATCATCAGTCCCGACTGCATCGTCAGTTGCAGGACGAGGTTCCACCCTGTAGCACCGTTCACACGACTAATGCTGTACTCGCGTATCCTTGTCAGTTGCGAGCCGATGAGGAAGTGGAAGAAGTTCAGGCAACCCACGAGCAGCACAAGAATACCTGCCACCAACGGAATCCACGTCAAATAGCCCTTTATGTTCAAGTCGTAGAAGGTATAATCGCCTAAATTACCAGCATGGATGTACCAATATTCATCTTCCAGCAGACTCTGCTTGCATTCTCTCTTCTCAAAGTCGTTGCGGAAAGTCTGCATGTCGGTCTGTTCGTCAATAAGTCCGAACAGATAACCCGCAGTTGAAGAGTGGAGCCACTCCTTCGGCGCATTACTCCATCCGCATTCATCGTTCAGAGTGAAATAGTCTATGTGACTGCCATACACAATTGTGTTGTTTGTCGGAATATCTTCCATCACAGCCTGGACGGTATAGTACACACCGCCTTCGGGCCATTGGTCCGGCATCATGTAGAAAGCCCTCTGCATGCGATTGAGTTTGCGGCCTACTGCTGCGTTGACACTTCCGAACAGGCGCTTTGCCGTCGTTTCCGTCAGCACCATACTGTTAGGATTGTTTGCCGCCTGCTCCCAACTGCCCGCAAGGATTTCAGGGGTAAACACACGGACGAAGTTGGAATCTGTCGTAAATCCGGAAATTTGGTATGGCACCATTTTATCATGGGCACCCTCCACCAGATACTCGTAGCAACCAGAGTCATTTATTCGGGTAAGGCATAGCAACCCCGAAGGATTGACCTTCTTCACTTCGTCATAGGCGTCATAGAACATTACCGAACGAGGTCCGTAATCCGTTGTGTTGTCTGTACCATAGAACTGCACTATGCGTTCTTTCATTTCGAAGCACTTATTGACATCAAACGCATAGTAAGTGACGAAGAGGCACAGCGTGAAGCACAGCAGGGCGACGGACAGCCCCACAATGCTGATGACATTCTGCGTCTTGTATTTAAGCAGTTGGCGAACTGCTATTTTGAGATAGTGTAAAAGCATAATCGGACCCCCTCCCAACCTCCCCGCAAGGGGGAGGAGTAGGATGTTGGGGCGGGTGTTAGTTGTTATTATTATTGTTAATTAGCCTCTTGTTAATTATTGTATATACTCCCTCCCCTCCCTTGCGGGCGGAACGGGATAGGAGTTCCGCTTGCGACGACGGAAGGTTTATCTTCCCAAAGGAGTATATATTGTCGGGGGTGGGTCCTATACAATTTTTCCATCAAACAAGTTAACGATTCTACCCGCGTAGGCGGCATCGCGCTGTGAGTGGGTCACCATGACGATGGTTGTGCCCTCAAGATTGAGCTGGCGGAGCAGTTCCATCACCTCCAGACCGTTCTTCGAGTCGAGGTTTCCCGTAGGCACGTCGGCAAGGATGAGTTTAGGGTTGGCAACCACGGCACGGGCAATGGCAACACGCTGCTGCTGGCCACCAGAAAGTTGCTGAGGGAAGTGCTTCGCGCGGTGCATGATGTCCATGCGCTCCATCGCAGCATTGACACGTTCCTTGCGCTCCTTTTTAGGTATGCCCATGTAGAGCAGAGGGAGTTCGATGTTCTCATACACGTTGAGTTCGTCAATGAGGTTGAAGCTCTGGAACACGAAACCGATGACTCCCTTGCGGAGAGCGGTACGCTGGTTCTCGGTGAACTGCGCCACGTCTGTGCCGTTGAGCCAGAAGCAGCCTTCTGTCGGATTGTCGAGCAGACCGAGGATGTTGAGCAGTGTTGACTTGCCACAGCCCGAAGGCCCCATTATTGCTACGAACTCTCCTTCCTTGGCTTCAAAACTTACTCCGTTGAGTGCCCATGTCTCCACCTCTTCCGTGCGGAATACCTTTGTGATGTTTTCTGTCTTAATCATGTCTGTTTGTTTTCTTATGGTTACAAAATTAGTTAATTAATCTCTTATTGTTTGTTTTTATAGGAGTAATCGGAGTGTTCAGAATTTTCAGATTACTACGAGTACCCTGATTATTCAGAAAATCCGCGCTCCTTTATTTTCCACTCCCCACTCCAAAACTCTCAGAGTATTGGTCGGAGATGTTTTTCTCTTCGCTAAATTCTTCATAACGCAGTGTGTTTTGTATATAACGCAGTGCATTATGTGCATAACACAGTGCGTTTTGTACATAACGCAGTGCGTTATGAAGTTTTTTCCGCGGTTTCTGTGATTTTCTTACGCGCTGTTATCAATTTCCCTTAGCGCTTCAAAGCATTATCTATCGCGCTGGAATAAGTACTGTTGCCTGTCAGCCCGACTTCTTTGAATGTCATGTTGCCATTGCGGTCGTATACGGCATAAGTTGGGAATCCCTCGCTCTGAAGTGTAGCCATGATGTCTTTGCACTGTTCGTTGCTTAGATAATAGTGCTCGCCTTCGATTTCCGTAATCATTTCGCGCCATGTACCAACAGGAGATGACGGCGGAGTGATATAGATGAACACTACGTCCTTGCCTGCATACTGCTCCTTCATTGGTTTCATCTGCTCATGTCCCATGCGGCACGGACCGCACCAAGTTGCCCAGATATCAAGGAACACGACTTTGCCACGATGCTTCTCCAAAATCTTCTTCATGACAGCATTACCGTCGAGTTCTGGCCACGGCAGGTAGAAGGAGTATCCGTCTGAGATTTTCTTCAGTCTGTCCTGTTCTGCCTTGTAGTCTGTAAGCATTTGTCGCCATGTCGGGTCGGTCACCTTCTCCACATATTTGTCGCTCCATGCCAATTCACCATTGAGCAGACTGTGGGTATAGGCATATTGCAACATCTTTGAGTTGCGGATTAAGTGGTCGGTGAAGTTGCTCATGGCACCGGCAAGTTCACGAGAGTATGTGGCATATTCGGAGTTGAGGCAGTCCAGTTGCGGTGTGGTTGTTTCGTCTGCATTGTTTGAGAATTTCGGTATCTCAAGCGTGTTGCGCCATTCGTTGAACTTTTCGTATGAACCGCCAAAACGCTCCACCACGTCTATCCCGTTTGCTTCGTTATAGGCGGAAGCCCAAATGTTGCGAACAGCGCTCACCGCGCCCCTGAGATAGGTTTCCTCCAAGTTGAGTTTTGCCAATTGTTTGGCAGCTTCGGAAATCTTCATTGCATCGACCTTCGCCTTGCTATCTTCTAACCACGTCTTCATGTATGCGGAATTCTGTTCTGGAGTACCGTCTTTGAGAGTATTGTAATACTCCTTCTTGTCGAACATGCTTTCAATCGTCTGTTGGATTTCAGGATTGTTTTGAAGTTCCATGAACAGACCTGCATGACGTCCTTTAATACCTGCAACGAAGTTTTTGGATTTGTTATCTGCGCTCATGTCGATGAGGATTTCCATTGTGTCGCCAGGAACGGTGTAGACGTTTACCAGACTTGCCGGGCTGTTGTTGTGCAGCATGAAGTAGCCAGGAGTGTTCATCGGTATCTCATATTCGGCTTTGCCATCATCGTTGACCTCAATGAAGATGTTCTCCCAACCATTCTGACCGAAGACAGGGTGAGCGGCGCCGATTTCATATTTCATACCCTTGCGCATGCCCAACACGGTGAACTTCAGCTTTACCTTGCCGTCGGCTACGAAGCGATAAGGCTCGAGCGTGTCGTTCATGTTGTATTTCACCTTCTTCCACTCCTTAGGGATGGTGATGCCGAGGGCCTTGCGGTCGTGATGCACACCGTAAAGTGCCCAAGCGTTATCGGCGGGAGCGCCTTCTGAGAAGTCGAACCATTTGGGAACGCGCTTCATCGGTTGGAACATGACTTTGAAACTGTCTACTCCCGATTCGGGCATCCAGTGCTCTTCGCCCAACTTTATGCCTACGCCTTTGGTAACAGAATATTTGTTGCCAAGGTCGTCGGTCAGATAACTTGTGGTAGGCATCTTAATCCAATAGTGAGGTCTGAACCGCGCACTGACGTGTACGACTGTGGCAGTGTCGGTAAACTCCACTTTGGTGAAAGTGATTACTCTGGTGTTGCTGTACAATGTCTTTGGGGATTCCCAGACTTTGACTTTCTTTGCAGCAAGTGCTACAAACGGCAATGCAATGAGCAAAGCCATGATTAATGCTTTCTGTTTCATTGTTGTATTTATTAGATTATATATATTATATACGATTCGGTTTTGTGAAAAATGACAATACAAGTGCATGTTGCTCAACATATTTCCTCATTTAAGTTCCACCTGCTCTGCATCGCCGAACTTATCGTAGCTGGAAATCAGGATGCGGTCGCCTGGTTGCAGTCCTTCAAGCACTTCGTACTGTTGCGGATTCTGTCGGCCTATGGTAATAGGCACTCGCACTGCTTTGTCGCCTGAAGGAGTGAGGCGGTAGACCCAACGTCCGCCTGTGACGCTGTAGAATTCGCCACGAGGAATGACGATGGACTTTTCTGGTTTGCCAAGCTCTATCTGTAGGCGGTAGCTCTTGCCTACTCGGGCATTGTCGGGCATGTCGCCTGTGAAGGTGAGTTCGACGGTGAACATACGTTCCTTGACTTCGGGGACGACACGACTGATACGCAACGGATATTCCTTGTCCTGATAGGTTACGGATGCCGGAAGTCCTGTCGTGATGCGGTCGATGTAGTATTCGCTGAGCGACGCCTGAATCTTGTAGGAGTCGAGCACCTTGATGTCGGCGATGGCTTCGCCCGAACCAATGCGCTGGCCTATGGTGGCGTTGACGAAACTGAGTTGTCCGCTCACGGGGGCTGTCACGACAAGGTCGGACTGGCGGTGGAGGGTGCGCTGGTAGCGGTTGTGGCTGCTCTCCAGTTCGTTGTCGAGGAGTGTGCGCTGTATGACGTTGACGGCGGAGTCGTGGCGCAGGCTTTCGAGGGTGAGGCGAGTCTTCTTGATGTTATACTCGTACTCATCTTCAGCCACTTCGAGCTGTGCCTTGCTCTTGATGCCCATCTGCGCCTCCTCCTTGTCGAGGGTATAACTTTTGCTCAGGCGCTCCATGTCGTACTCTGCCTGTAAGGACTGCTGGCGGAGCGAAAGGCTTTTCTGCTCCATCTGGTACTGCTGCAGGCGGTGGTTGATCTGCTGTTTCTCCCATGCCAGACGCTCCTCTTCGATGGTGCGCTGCAGGTCGGGGTTGTCAATGACAAGGATGGTGTCGCCAATGTTGAGCATAGTTCCTTCTTCAGCAACGATGCGTGCTACACTGCCGCTTTCACGGCTGTTGACCTTAATGGTCATGATGGGCTGGACGAGTCCTTCGACATCGACATATTCGCGGAAGTCGTCATTGGTGACTTCGCCAATCTTGACGTCGTCGGCATCGGTGCGGACGGTTGTCGGCCCGAAGAAGACGATGAGGTTGTAGACAAGGAGCGCCAGGAGGGCGACTCCAAAGATGATGTAATATTTGTGGCGGATGTACCACGGGCGTTTGGTGAGTTTTATGTCCATAATGAATTAGAGGACCCCTCCCGACCTCCCCAAGGGGAGGAGTAGGTATGTAGGGTGTGGGGTGTTATTGATGTTAATTAGTCTCTTAATAATTGTAATGTTTCTCTATTGCTATCACCTCCCGTCATACTTCTGAGTCCATAGTAGAGGCTCCAGTAGGTCTGAAGGGCGCTGATGTGGCTGCGCAGGGCGGAGTCCTTTTCCGAGGTGGCGGCATTGAAGTCGAGGATGGTGGACTTACCGAGGATGTAGAGGCGACGGGCTACATCGTAGCGATGGCGGGCAAGTGAGGCAGTCTTCTCTGCTACCTGAACGCGGTAGGACTGGAGGTTGAACTGGCGCACCATCTTGCTGACGTTGATGTCGAAGTCACGCATTGCCTGTTCGACCTGGGTGTCGACAAGGTCGACGTTGGACTGTGCCACGCGTACCCTGCCTTTGCCGCGTCCCCAATCAAGGATAGGCAGAGTGATGCCTATGCTGGCATACTGCTGGTTTTGGGGAGAGCGGTAGCTGTCGCTGAGATTGCCGGCAGTCTGTGAGAGTCCGAACTGGACGTAGAGGTCGGCTTTGAGTCCGGCATTGGCACGTGCGTAGGCAAGGTTGCTGCGGCTCTCCCTACGGTTGCGCTCATACGTGTCGGGATCAGGGCTGTTCTCGTGAGCAAGACGAAGTGCCTCGGTGAGGTCGAACTTCACATCGGGCACGTCGGACTCGACAGTCACCTTGATGTCAACGTCGTTACTGAGTGAGAGGAAGGAACGGACGGTCTGCATCACGTTTTCGAGGTTGGTGCGTGCATTGAGTACGTTGGTCTCCTCGGTGAGTTTGTTGAGTTCGAGTTGGAGCATCTCGCTTTCAGTGATAGTGCCGATGTCGTAGCGTCCGCGTGCATAACGGCTGAGAGTGTCGGCGGAGGCGTAGTTGTATTCCGCTATCTCAAGTTCGGTCTGAGCCGATGCCAGACTGAAGAAGTGGCTGCTGGCGCGTGAGGCTATGAGTTCCATTGTCTCGTTGTAGCGTTTCTTTGCCTCGCGGTAGCGGAGCGGTTCGATGCGGCGGTCCCACTTCAGGGTGTTGTAGCCGAAGAGCGCCTGCTGGTAGCCGATGGTGACGGGTTGGGAGTTGTAGGCTGTGGTCTTGTTCTCGAACTCGTCCTGACGCTGGAGCGAGGTGTTGAGGAATAGCTGTCCGCCAGTGAGGGCAATGTTTTGCGTTATGCTCAGAGTGGCATCGGTGCTAAGCTGGTTCTGCTTGACGAACGAACTCGTTCCATCGGGCAGGGTTATCTTGCTGATGACACGGTTGAGGCTCGGACTCGACCTGAAGGTGAGTGTGGGCAGATAGTTGGCACGGTAATACTTGTAGTTC
The DNA here is from genome assembly GCA_045576655.1 of Bacteroidaceae bacterium. Classification (GTDB taxonomy): domain Bacteria; phylum Bacteroidota; class Bacteroidia; order Bacteroidales; family Bacteroidaceae; genus RGIG8745. The sequence continues at coordinate 142,656 of JAZNGW010000022.1, read as the reverse complement.
CATTCTGCGGCGAGGAAGGTGTGGCGCGCCGCCTGTGCCTCGGACGACTGCTTCTGTGCAAGCGAGATCGCCTCTGACAGCGTAAGCCGAAGCGTATCGGTCTGAGCACCTGCAAGCAAGGGCAGCATCAACAGAACGGAATTGGTTAATAGTCTTTTCATCATAATTATCATAATTAATTGTTTTTGCGTCTCCTGCAATTCTATACAGCAAGATACGTGCCAAACGTGCTAATCGCTGATTTTAAAGCAGTTGCAGATTTTAAAGAAACAAAACACTGTGCGCATGCGCACGTTTTTTGTTCATTAACGCACACCTGACATATATGTATTTTAATTATCTTTGCAACGAACGAAACATCGACAAATGGAAAATAGTAAGATTCTTATCGTTGACGACAATGAGGATGTGCTGTTTGCACTGAATCTGTTGCTGAAGCCAAGGGTGGAAGCTGTGAGAGTGGCAACCAAAACGGACCGAGTGGAACACTTCATGAAAACGTTTGACCCTGACGTGATTCTGCTGGACATGAACTTCACCCGCGATGCCGTGAGCGGCCAGGAGGGCATGGAATGTCTGGAACAAATACTCCGCATTGACAGTGATGCAGTGGTGGTGTTCATGACGGCTTATTCCGACACGGACAAGGCTGTACGTGCAATCAAGGCTGGAGCAACGGACTTCATATCCAAACCTTGGGAAAACGACAAGATGCTGGGTACCATAAAATCGGCCGTTGAGCTGAGGCGCTCACGACGTGAGGTCAAGACTCTGAAAGAAAAGGTGGCAATGCTTAGCCAATCAACAACAGAGGAAGTGCCAAACCTCATCGGCGAGTCGGTTGCAATGGAAAGGGTCAAACAGATGATTGAGCGTGTGGCTGAGACTGACGCCAACGTCCTTATTCTGGGCGAGAACGGAACGGGAAAAGATGTCGTGGCAAGAATGCTCAAACTACTATCAAAGCGCAGAGACAACCCGCTTGTAGCAATTGACCTGGGCAGCGTACCAGAGCAACTGTTTGAAAGCGAACTCTTCGGATACGAGAAGGGAGCGTTCACAGGAGCAACCGTACCAAAGGCAGGACGCATGGAAGTGGCTTCGGGCGGAACGCTGTTTCTCGACGAGATAGGTAACCTGTCACTCGCTACGCAAGCCAAACTACTCATGGCATTAGAGCGAAAGGAGATAACCAGAGTGGGCGGCACCAAGACAAAGAAAATCGATGTGCGACTGATTAGTGCAACAAATGCAAAAATCATGCAAATGGTGGCTGAAGGGACATTCCGCCAGGACCTATTGTACAGAATAAATACTGTGGAAATTCATATTCCGCCACTGAGGGAACGAGGCGAGGACGTGCTACTGCTTGCCGACTTCTTCCTTGCGAAGTATGCTAAGAAATACGACAAGCAGATACGCGGCATAGGGCGAGACGCAAAACTGATGCTGATGAAATATGACTGGCCAGGAAACGTGCGAGAACTTCAACATGCAGTGGAACGCGCCGTGATAATGGCGGACTCCTCTGTGCTGAAACCATACAACTTCATGCTGCAACCTGCAACTCAACCAACTCAAGATGCTGAAACTGAAGGATTGCCCATGAATCTCGATAAACTGGAGCGTGATGCCATAGAGCGCGCAATGAAGAGAGCGGACGGCAACATAAGCCGTGCCGCCGAACTGCTCGGAATAACAAGATACTCTTTATATCGAAAACTGAACAAATGAAAAAGCGTTTCTTCATACATATAGCAGTCATCTTGCTCATGGCTTTCGCCCTGTGTCTGGCTGTGATACACGAAATGTGGTTTTGCACCATAGGGGCTGGGATGGTGATGGCTATATCCGTCTTTGCCATGTATAGATGGACTGTCAACACATGCGACCTGCTTGACACAGAAAGGATTGTGCAGAGAAAAACAGAAAAGAGCCTGGGACAGACGGAAGCCCAACTGCTATACTACAAGACGTTGATGGAGAAGGTGGATACAGCTGTGATGCTGACTACGGAGAGCGGGCACGTGGAATGGATGAACCCAACAGCAAGAGAGATTGTGGGCGAATCTTACCTATTGCAGAAAAGCGCAGTGGAAGCCATCGACCGCAAGGAAGAAATCGTCAAGTTAGACGGTAAGGAATATGCTTTGAGCCATTCGCTCGTTACCGTTGGCGGAAGCAAACGAATCATCGTGGCCATGAAGAACATACAGAGCGCAATGGAGAGAACGGAAGTGGACTCATGGCACAAACTTGTGAGGGTGCTGACGCACGAAATAATGAATTCGATAACTCCTATTATTTCCTTGTCAGAGACACTTTGCGAAATGGCCAACACAAACGACTCTGCAGAAATGCTAACGCAAGGATTAGACGTAATACACAGACGAAGTCAAGGACTGCTAACTTTTGTGGAGAATTACCGTAAACTGACGCGTGTGGCGATGCCTGAGAAGACACAAATAGAGGTGAAGGGGTTCTTTGCCGACTTGAAGAAGTTATATCCACAGCCGTTCGTAACATTCGACACTGGCAATGATGAAGACATCTCAATCTATGCGGACCGCGGACAGATGGAACAAGTGATGATTAATCTCTTGAAGAATGCGATGGAAGCAACAGCATCAACAACAGTGCCACAAGTCAGATGCACCTGCAAAAAAGGGAACGCTGGAAATAAAGAAAAAGTCTTTATTACAGTGGAAGATAACGGACAGGGCATTCTGCCAGATGCACTGGAAAGGATATTCGTGCCGTTCTTCACCACCAAGAAAAAAGGCAGCGGCATAGGACTAAGCCTGTGCAAACAAATTGTGGTGAACCACGGCGGTGAGATAAACGTAAAGTCGGAGGACGGAAAAGGAACAACAGTGGAAATCAGACTTTAGAGCTTATTCCCCTATCTCCTTAACTCCTTAACTCCTAACTATAAGTATGCTCACTTCAAATAGCAACCACATAGGGAGAGCCACAAGGAAGAGGGTGAACGCATCGGACGTAGGTGTGATGATTGCGGCTATGATGAGAAGGGCGACGATGACGTGACGACGGTACTTGCGCATCACAGAAGAGCGGAGTATGCCCATGCGCCCAAGAATCCAACTGACCACAGGAATTTCGAATACTATGCCCATGGCTATGCTTATCATCAGCAGCGTGTCGATGTAAGACTCAATGGTGACGGTGTTAGCCACCACGTCACTAATCTGATAATTCCCCAGAAAACGGAAAGTGAGCGGGAAGACGAGGAAATAACTGAGGAGAACGCCGAGCATAAACATTACGTAGCCCCACCCCACCAAGCGCACTGCCGCCTTGCGCTCCTGCGAATACAAGGCTGGAGAGATAAAGCAGAACAGCAAATAAAGGATGTAAGGCAGGGCTAACAACATACCGACGCTGAAGGCTGTCTTGATATGCAAAATAAACTGCTGCGCCAACCCTGTATTTATCAACTGAACACTAAAGGCCTTGTCTTGCACCACGGCATCGGGCAACACTGCTTCAGACGCCTGCTCAAGCATCCTGTAAGTGATGAAATCGTCGCTCTGCGGAGCAAGAACCACATCAAAGAGAGTCTGTTTGAAAACAAATGCCACAACAGAGCAAACAAGAACAGCGGCAATCATCTTTATCAGACTGCCGCGGAGTACGTCGAGATGATCCCAGAATGTCAGTTGTTGAGACTCACTCATTTTCCTTTTTTTCTTCCTCAGTTTCCTTGCCGTTCATACCGTCCTTAAAACTGCGTACGCCTTTGCCCAAACCTTTCATCAGTTCAGGAATTTTCTTTCCCCCGAAGAAGAGTAAAACGATAATGGCTATGATGAGAATTTCTTGGAATCCTATGCCTAAAAGTAGTGGTGTCATTAGAATTAAAAGTTATAAATTAAAAAGTAAAAGTTGAAGTAGATTGGCGGGGGTTACATCTTTCTAAGCAACAGGTAGCCTCCGAAGACTTGGAGCAACATGCCTGGAACGCCGATGCGGAAGTCCTGGAGAGCGGCAGAGAGACTGCCTGTCATTGCCCACTCGCCAAGCGTCCCTACAATCTGATAGACAAGAACAGCAGAGAGGACACAAAGAAGAGTGACGCGCTTAGTCTTGTTTGCAATGACTCCTGCCGCAATTGCAAGTGTTATCGACTTGAGCAATATAGCAGGCAGCATCGCTGGTGCTGGCATGCCGAAAAACGCCGAATTGATGAGCGGCGAAAACATGGCAGTAAGCAGACCAACCTTCCATCCGTACTTATATGCACCTATAAGCGTAAAGAAATATATAGGCAGGAATATCAACCCGCCTTGAGGAATCAGATGGCACAACTGAGGCAAGATAATATTGCCCGCTATAAACACGAATGCCATAAGATATGTCTTCACATCGCTATATTGCAATGAATACAATTTCACAGTTTTATCCATTTGTTATTTTTCTTATAAAGTTTCTTATTTCTGTTAGCATTTCTTCGGGTGATTCCAAGTCTATACATAGACTTTCAACTGGACACAGCCCGTCCTTAGTACGGTTGACGATGCGATCGGTTTCCTCACCGAAGGACACCTCAATGCCACGTTCTCGAAGAAGCGCTAATGCAGGCGTACTTATAACGTCTGTATAGACTTTCTGGACCTTACCAAGCACCATTAGCGCCGCTGCACCTTTGCCAACAACCTTGTCGGCCACATGTGCTCCTTCGAGAAATGCCGGCTCGGATTCTAAAAGTGACAACAAATCTGCCACCCCTCGCTTATTGAAAGTTCGCACCTCCGCTCCATTACTTATCACACAAGAATACCCCCCTCCGTGAAGCATGGCAATCAATGCATCCATCACCATCGCTCTATCCACTTATTCTTCAACACCGAGCGTATCCTGCTTGAGCTTCTCCACAAACTTATCGATGCGGTGGAGCTGGCGAGGAATATTTATTCGTTGCGGACAATGCGACACACACTTGCGACAACCGATACAGTGACTTGCCTGACGAAGTTTTGGCACACTACGGTCATAGCCTACAAGGAATGCGCGACGTGCCTCTCTGTAGTTTTCATCCTGTACATCTTCTGGCACATTTCCCTCGTTCACACACTTGTTGTAATGAAGAAGGATGGCAGGGATGTCTATACCATAAGGGCAAGGCATGCAATATTTGCAGTCGTTGCAAGGTATTGTAGGATACTGCTCCATCAGTTTAGCCGTATCAAACAAGAATTGGTTTTCTTCCTCTGTAAGTGGCACCAGCGGTGAGTATGTGCGTATATTATCCTGAAGATGCTCCATATAAGTCATACCGCTGAGCACTGAAAGGATGTATTCAGGAGTTCCGGCAAAACGGAATGCCCAAGAAGCAACACTACTTTCAGGACTCCTCTGCTTGAGACGACCAACGATATGATCTGGCACTTTCGAAAGACGTCCTCCAAGGAGCGGCTCCATAATTACCACCGGAATCTGACGTTTTGCAAGTTCGCTATACAGATATTCCGCTCCGATACCACTACCCTTAGCAATATGCCAGTCGACGTAGTTCATCTGAATCTGCACAAAGTCCCAGTGATACTGGTCATGAAGTTCGAGCATGGCATCGAACACCTCTTTCGAACCGTGGAACGACCATCCGAGATGACGTATTCTACCAGCCTTACGCTCTTCCATAAGGAAGTCCATCATGCCGTTGTCTACATAGCGACGGCGGAAGTTCTCCATTCCTCCTCCCCCGATAGAATGAAGAAGGTAGTAGTCAATATAATCAACCTGAAGTTCCTCAAACGAGCGGTGATACATGGCCAATGAGTTTTCCCTTGATGAGTTGGAAAAGTTTGAAAGTTTTGTTGCCACATAATACGATTCGCGAGGATGACGCTTGAGAGCATCCCCTGTTGCCTTTTCCGACCATCCCTGCACATATACAGGCGACGTGTCAAAGTAGTTAACTCCATGCTCTATGGCATAGTCAACAAGTTCATTTACAGCGTCCTGATCAATCATTTCGCCCTTACCATCGGGTGCTGGTATTGTTGGCCAGCGCATACAGCCATATCCAAGTATTGACACCTTATCTTTTCCAAGTTTAGGAAAACTACGATAGGTCATCTTGTCAGTTGGAATCGGTCCGAGTTCGCCACTCGCTGCCGTCTCGCCTGTCTTTGGCTTGCAACCACAGAGAACCGCAGTTGTAGTAGCGGAACTGATACCGACTATTTTGAGAAATTCTCGTCTATCCATACAGATGAGTTTTTGAGTTTTTAAGTTCTTGAGTTGTCCTATTGCTAAACCGTCTTATGCCTTTCGTGTCCCTCCACATAAATTGCGCTGAACGGACGTGCAGGACAAAGGTTTTCGCAGGCACCGCAACCTATGCATCGCTCCACATTTACCACCGGTATTCGCAACGAATGGTCATCGCCCTCAACAGAAGGCACTCTCTGTATTGCCCCAACAGGGCAATGACGTTCGCAATTGCTACACATAACCCCATCGGTCAATGGCAAGCAGTTCTTCCTTACCCAAACGGCATGACCGATTTGAGTGGACGATTTGTCTTCGCGAGTTATGAGTTTTATCGCACCTGTCGGACACACCTCCGAACACTTTGTACATTCAGGACGGCAATAGCCACGTTCATACGACATCTCTGGTTGCATAAACTTATCCAATTCTGTAGAAGGACGGAGCACCCCGTTCGGACAAGCCGACACGCAAAGTTGACAAGCTGTGCAATGCTGCGCAAAGTTGCGTGCGCTCAATGCTCCAGGAGGAACTATCGGAGTTTGACGCTTCGGTATAGCCTTGTCTTCTATTACAGCCAAACCTCCATCAACCTTCATTTCCTGCGCCTTTATCGTTGCAGCTGTTGCAACAGCTGCAGTAGTGGCAATGAAAGCACGGCGGGAATTATCGACTTCCTCTTTATTGCTGCCACATTTTGTTGATTGACATTTTGATACCCGTGCATACTTAATAGCGCCCTTGTGACACTTACCAATGCAGTCCATACAAGCCACGCAACGGCTGTAGTCAATCTTATGGTCCTTTATGTTGATGCAAGAGGACTTGCAGTTCTTAGCGCAGAGATTACAATTAACGCACTTATCTGTGTCTATAACCGGTTTCAAGAAAGAGAAGCGAGAAATGAATCCAAGCACAGTGCCGACAGGACAGATGGTATTGCAATACGTACGCCCACCTCGCCACGCTAACACAGCAAGCAAAACAAACGTCACAACTGCAACAATCAGCACCGGCATACTCTTAATCCATATCTCAGTCTCATAGAACGCATAACTATCAGCGCGCTCAGCCAAATAAGCAAGTCCGTTGTTTGCCCATTGCCAAACAGGGGCGAGCAAGTTGCTGACGATACGACCGTAAGCACTATAAGGGGCAAGCAACGCCGCAAAACCGCCAAAGCCGGCCACCATCATAGCCACAAACACGCCCAGCGCTCCATAACGAAGCCAATTCTTCGCTTTGGAATATGTGTAACGATTCTTTTTCTGCTTCTTTCCGAACCATGCAAATATATCCTGCATCACACCGAGAGGACAAATGACAGAACAGTAGACACGTCCTAAAAGCAGGGTAAGCAATATGAGCAGGAGTATAACACCCACGTTCAAAGCCAATACTGCTGGCAAAAATTGCACTTTCGCCATCCATCCCAACCAAGCATGGATAGTTCCTGTAAAATCAAGGAACAACAATGTGATGGCTACAAAAAAAATTGTCGCTAATGCGATTCTTATTTTCCTTAGGTTCATCTTTTTGATTTAAGGTAACACAATGTTACAAAAATAGGCAAAATACGCCAATTTGCAAAACAATCATCCAAAATACCGCACTTGCTGATTAAATCACATCAAAAAAAAGAAGTGTTCCGCAAAGGAACACTTCTGCTCATATTCTTTATCAATCTGCTTATTTCGCAAATTACTGAGGACGGCTGTAATTAGGAGCCTCGCTCGTAATGATGACCTCATGCGGATGGCTCTCAAGCACACCGGCATTTGTGATACGTGTAAACTTGGCATTGTGAAGAGTCTCAATATCCTGAGCGCCACAATATCCCATACCTGAACGAAGACCGCCCACAAGCTGATAGATGACCTCCTGAACTGTACCCTTGTAAGGCACACGCCCTGCAATTCCTTCTGGAACAAGTTTCTTGACCTCAACTACTCCTGACTGGAAATAGCGGTCCTTCGAACCATTCTCCATCGCCTCGAGCGAGCCCATGCCGCGATAAGACTTGAACTTACGTCCATTAAAGAGGATTGTCTCGCCTGGAGCCTCTTCTGTTCCTGCAACGAGCGAACCAATCATCACGCTGTAGCCACCAGCAGCAAGAGCCTTAACAACGTCACCGCTATAACGGAGTCCTCCGTCTGCAATAAGTGGCACTCCTGTGCCCTTAAGCGCAGAAGCTACATCATAGATTGCGCTCAACTGAGGAACACCAACACCAGCAACAACGCGAGTCGTGCAGATTGAACCAGGACCTATACCAACTTTAACGGCATCCGCTCCAGCCTCAACAAGCATTTTTGCAGCCTCGCCTGTAGCAATATTTCCAACAACAATGTCCACTTCTGGGAAGTGCTGCTTAGCTTCCTTCACTTTTTCAATCACTCCCTTAGAGTGTCCATGAGCCGTATCAATGACGATAGCATCAACCCCTGCCTTAACAAGAGCTTCCATGCGCTCAAAAGTATCAGCAGTCACACCTACTCCGGCAGCTACGCGAAGACGTCCTTTTGAGTCCTTGCAAGCCATTGGCTTGTCCTTTGCCTTGGTGATATCCTTATATGTGATAAGTCCAATAAGATGGTTGTCATCGTCAACAACAGGAAGTTTCTCAATCTTGTGCTCAAGAAGGATCTGAGAAGCTGAATCCAGATCAGCCTGCTGATGAGTAACGATAAGGTTATCACTTGTCATTACCTCATCAATCTTTCTTGAATAGTCACGCTGGAAACGAAGGTCACGGTTAGTGACAATACCAACGAGGCGCTTTTCATCGTCAACCACAGGGATACCTCCAATATGGTATTCCTCCATAATGTTGAGCGCATCCTGAACTGTTTTGCCGCGCTTAATAGTTACGGGATCGTAAATCATACCGTTTTCGGCACGCTTAACGATTGCAACCTGACGAGCCTGCTCCTCGATCGACATATTTTTATGTATAACACCGATACCTCCTTCACGGGCAATAGCAATAGCCATAGTTGCCTCTGTCACTGTATCCATAGCGGCTGTGACGAAAGGAATTTTCAAATCAATGTTGCGTGAAAACTTTGTAGAGAGTGATACTGTACGTGGAAGAACCTCAGAATATGCAGGAATAAGAAGCACATCATCATAGGTCAAACCTTCCATAACAATCTTGTCTGCAATAAAAGATGCCATATAGTGTATAAATTTTATTGCATGCAAAGATAGTCATAATTTCGGAGAAGAGAAACACCAACAAAAAAAATGTTGGCGCGAAGCCAACATTTATATGACAGGATTAGCGATTGAGGAGGTCAAAAAGTACCAGTTAGCGCTCCTGACAGCGTTAACGTTATCGTTCCTGCTAATTCGCCATTTCCGAAATAAACTTGATGCGCACAAGTCGGATCTCATCCTCGGTGTAATCCTCATCAAGATGCTCAAATGCAGTTTCAAGATCGTCCGTATCGCTCTCGCGGAAATACTCATAGATATCCTCTACCACATCCTCATCCATCACATCCTCGATGAAATAGTCAATATTGAGTTTCGTTCCACTATAAACAATAGTCTCGATCTCGTCAAGCAGCTCGTCAAATTCAAGGCCTTTGACCATAGCGATATCATCAAGAGCCACCTTGCGATCGATGCTCTGTACTATGCTAACCTTAAACTTCGACTTGTTGGCAACAGTACGCACACGCATATCAGCAGGACGCTCTATGTCATTGTCCTTGCAATGGCGGCTAATAAGTGCGCAGAACTCTTCGCCGTAGCGCTTCGCCTTACCGGCACCGACACCAGGGATGTTTTGGAGTTCTTCCAACGTTATCGGATAGAGAGTTGACATAGCCTCAAGCGATGCATCCTGAAATATCACATACGGAGGCACGTCAAGCTTCTTCGACATTTTCTTTCTCAAATCTAACAACATTGAGTACAGCGCCTCGTCGGCCACTGCCACTCCTTGTGAGTCAGGCATATCTTCCAGTTCGTCATCGAAATCGCTTGCTGGAGCAACCAGAAACGATTCAGGTTTCTTAATAAATTTCTTTCCTTCTTTCGTAATCTTCAGCAGACCGTAGTTATCTACATCTTTGCGAATATAGCCGTCAACCATCGCCTGCTGCAATATTGCACTCCACAAGTTCTCCTCCACATCGGCGCCTGCGCCATACTCCTCCAGTTTGTCGTGCTTGTAAGCCGAAATATTGTCGTTTTCCTCACCACGGAGCAGACTAATTATGTAGTCTGCCTTAAAATTCTCTTTCACCGCAATAATGGCCTTCAGGGCCAACACCAAATTATCTTTTGCTTCCACTTTATTTTTTGGATATAGACAATTATCGCAATTTTCGCAATTATCTTTTTCGTAGACCTCGCCGAAATAATGCAACAGATGCTTTCGGCGGCACAATGACGATTCGCAATAGGCGGCTGTTTCCTTCAGAAGCAAGCGTCCTATATCTTGCTCTGCCACAGGCTTGCCCTCCATAAACTTCTCAAGTTTAGTCAAGTCCTTGCGGTTAAAGAATGCTATGCAACGGCCTTCACCGCCGTCACGTCCGGCACGTCCCGTCTCCTGGTAATACCCTTCCAGACTCTTCGGTATGTCATAATGGATGACAAACCTCACATCCGGCTTGTCGATGCCCATGCCGAACGCAATAGTCGCCACGATGACATCAACGCGTTCCATGATGAAATCATCCTGCGTACCTGAACGTACCGACGGCTCCAATCCCGCATGGTACGGGGCGGCGTTAATATCATTTGCCTTCAGCACATCGGCAATTTCTTCAACCTTCTTGCGGCTCAAGCAATATATGATGCCGCTTTTCCCTGGGTTCGACTTAATAAATTTGATGATCTCCTTCTCTACGTTCTTCGTCTTAGGACGCACCTCATAGAAAAGATTCGCTCGATTAAACGATGACTTGAAATCCACCGCGTCGGTGATGGCAAGATTCTTCTTTATGTCCGTCCTCACCTTGTCGGTAGCAGTTGCCGTCAACGCTATCACCGGAGCATCACCAATTTCATTGATTATAGGGCGTATACGTCTGTACTCCGGACGGAAGTCATGCCCCCACTCCGATATGCAGTGCGCCTCATCTATTGCGTAAAATGATATTTTTATTGTTTTAAGGAACTCCACATTCTCTTCCTTAGTCAACGACTCCGGAGCCACATAGAGCATCTTGGTCTTGCCTGCAAGGATGTCAGCCTTGACCATATCTATGCTCGCTCTGCTAAGCGACGAATTGATGAAATGCGCAACACTGTCTTCCTCGCTGATGTTCTTGATGGCGTCTACCTGATTCTTCATCAATGCGATGAGTGGAGATATCACGATGGCTGTACCTTCCATCAATAGCGCCGGCAACTGGTAGCAAAGCGACTTGCCGCCACCAGTAGGCATCAGCACAAAGGTGTTCTTCTTGGCCATCAGATTCTTCATTATAGCCTCCTGCTCACCCTTGAATGCGTCAAAACCAAAATAGTATTTCAGCGATTTGTGCAGATCGTCATGCATAGTCATTAATCGTTTATTGTTAACTTATTTCTTTTTCCTTAAGTCAGAAAATCAGCAGAGCAATATCAAAGTCCCTTTTTTGTGCGAAAACTGCAATAATGCAGATTAATATTTATTCTTCTTCTCTTTCTCGTAGCACATCCATGTTTGCCTTCTCCACCTGGGTCTTAGCAAACTCCAATGTCACCGTATATGCCTCTAAGCGCCTTGACGGAAGTTCATACATCGGTTCCATCATAATAGCCTCAACAATAGAGCGCAGGCCACGGGCTCCAAGTTTGTATTCCACAGCCTTGTCGACCACATAGTCAAACACCTCCGGTTCAAAATCCAACTTTATTCCGTCAATCTCAAACATACGCACATATTGCTTTATGATTGAGTTCTTAGGTTCAGTAAGGATTGAGCGCAAAGCGTTGCGGTCCAGCGGCTCGAGGTGAGTTAAAATAGGCAGACGTCCAATGATTTCAGGTATTAGTCCAAACGATTTGAGATCCATCGGAGCTATATACTTCATCATGTTCGACTTGTCAATCTTCGCCACATTCTTAGCCGCACTGTAACCCACCACATGAGTGTTCAGGCGCTGGGCTATGCGTTTCTCTATGCCGTCGAAAGCGCCACCGCAGATGAACAGGATGTTCTTAGTGTTCACCTGTATGAACTTCTGCTCAGGATGTTTGCGTCCACCCTGAGGCGGCACATTTATAATCGAACCTTCAAGCAGCTTGAGCAATCCCTGCTGCACACCCTCGCCGCTCACGTCGCGAGTGATTGAAGGGTTGTCGCTCTTGCGGGCTATCTTGTCAATCTCATCGATGAACACGATACCTCGCTCTGCAGCAGCCACATCGTAGTCAGCCACCTGAAGCAGACGGGAGAGAATGCTTTCCACGTCCTCGCCCACATAGCCAGCCTCAGTCAGCACCGTAGCGTCAACGATAGTGAAAGGCACAACGAGCAGCTTTGCTATCGTACGCGCAAGCAACGTCTTACCCGTTCCTGTACTGCCCACCATGACGATATTTGATTTCTCTATCTCAACATCATCATTCTTGGCTTCTGCACCCTCACGCAATCTCTTGTAGTGGTTGTACACAGCCACCGCCATGGCTTTCTTTGCGTCATCCTGACCTATCACATACTTGTCAAGATGCTCCTTTATTTCTTTCGGTTTAGGCAGTTTGTCAAGCTTCATCTTGCTTGCCGAAACCGTTTTCAAGTTTTCTTCAACTACCTCGTTCGCCAACCTTGCGCATTCGTCGCAGATGCAGGCACTCATACCTGAGACAAGCATCTGCACCTCCCTTTCGCTTCGTCCGCAAAACGAGCATTTCCTTTTTTGTTGCTTATCCATTACAATCTTCTACCTCAATTACTTTTTCCTTACAAGCACTTCGTCAATCATTCCATACTCCTTTGCCTCCAGAGCCGTCATCCAGTAGTCACGGTCGCTGTCAGCCCACACCTTTTCAAACGGCTGATGGCTGTGTTCCGAAATGATTGTGTAAAGTTCCTTCTTCAGTTTCTGAATCTCACGAGCAGTAATCTCGATGTCACTCGCCTGTCCCTGAGCGCCGCCCATAGGCTGATGAATCATCACGCGGCTATGAGGCAAAGCCGAACGCTTGCCCTCAGTACCCGCCACGAGAAGCACTGCAGCCATCGATGCAGCCATGCCAGTACAGATAGTCTGCACGTCGCTGTTGATGAACTGCATAGTGTCATAGATGCCAAGACCAGCACTCACGCTTCCGCCTGGCGAATTGATATATATACTTATGTCCTTGCCGCTGTCAACAGAATCAAGATAGAGCATCTGAGCCTGAAGCACATTAGCAGTATAGTCATTAACCTCTGTTCCAAGGAAGATGATGCGGTCCATCATCAATCGTGAAAACACATCAAGCTGTGTCACGTTCAACTGTCTCTCTTCAAGAATGTAGGGATTCAAATAGCCCGCCTGCGACTTCACTACATCATCCAGCACCATGCTATTTATGCCCAAATGCTTGGTAGCATACTTCTTAAAATCGTTCATCATAAAGTTATACTGTTTTGTGTTCTTTAATTATTTTCACACTTTTACAACGCCTCAAAAGGGCAACATAAAGCAAAGATAAAAAAAACTTATTACCGCAACAATAAAAAGCAAAATATTTTTTCCGAGAAATTCCGAGAAATTCAGACATCATAGCCCAGCAACGTTAGGGCGAACATGTGTCTGCCTTCAAACTTATCCGCATATCGTTTTATAAGTCTGACAAAAGCAATAAATGCGTAGGGCGGACACACGGTCCGCCCTACGGTAGATTAATCCGAGTAATCAGAGTTATCTGTGGTAAAACTCTAATTGTCTTTAATTGACTTTAATTCGCATTCGTTTTGGTTACTCAATCGCCACATTACAAATGTTAGCGAACAGGTTCTGTCCTCCCCTAAGGAGTAAGAGGGGGCTTTTCCTTACTTCACCACAAACTTCTTGCCGTCCTTGATGTATATGCCATTAGGCAGGTTTTCAGTGTTCCTCATCATCACACCGTTCAGATTATACACCGGAGAATCATCTTCCTTTTCCTCGGCCTCTATTCCCTCTATTGCTGTCGGTATAGCATTAATGCTTGTGAAGTTCGACCAAGGACTTGCACTCAAATACAAACTTACACTTGTTCTTGGCACATAAAGAGTTGCATTAGAATATGTTTCTGAATAAAATACATTTTCATTACACCCAACAGGATTATCTGCAAATACATAAACTTCTTTCAAACCATAGCAAGAATCGAAAGCACGCCTGCCTATGCTCGTAACGCCGTTACCAATTGACACAGAAGCAAGGCCTTTGCAATCACAGAAAGCATACTCGCCTATGCTCGTAACGCTATTTGGAATGGTCACCGAAGTAAAGCCATCGCAATCAGAGAAAGCATACTTGCCGATACTCGTAACGCTGTTTGGAATGGTCACCGAAGTCAAGCCGGAGCAAAAAGAGAAAGCATGATCGCCGATGTTCGTTACGTTGTTACCAATTGATAAAGAAGTAAGGCCATAGCAATCATTGAAAGCATAATTTCCTATAATCTTCACGCTGTTAGGAATGGCCACCGAAGTAAGGCCATAGCAATAATCGAAAGCATAATCGCCGATGCTCGTAACGCTGTTACCAATTGACAAAGAAGTAAGGCCAAAGCAATGATAGAAAGCATACTTGCCGATACTCGTCACGCTGTTTGGAATGGTCAAAGAAGTAAGTCTTTTGCAATAATCGAAAGCATGATCGCCGATGCTCGTAACGCTGTTACCAATTGACAAAGAAGTAAGGCCTTCGCAAGCATCGAAAGCATAATCGCCGATGCTCGTAACGCTATTTGGAATCTCAACCGAAGTAAGGCCAAAGCAAGCATTGAAAGCACAATAACCTATGATCTTCACGCTGTTTGGAATGGTCACAGAAGTAAGGCCATAGCAACCAGAGAAAACACGCTTACCGATACTCGTAACGCCATTACCAATTGACACAGAAGTAAGGCCTTCGCAACAAAAGAAAGCACTTTCACCGATACTCGTCACGCTGTTTGGAATGGTCAAAGAAGTAAGTCTTTTGCAACCCCAGAAAGCATCATCGCCGATGCTCGTAACGCTGTTAGGAATATCAACCGAAGCAAGGTCATAGCACTCTTCGAAAGCACTTTTACCTATGCTCGTAACGCTGTAAGTGATTGCGCCATATGTTACAGTCTCAGGTATTGAAATCGCACCAGAATATTTTTGAGAAGAAGTAGAAGAAGATGTCACTTCCACAGTCTTGTATTCTGCTGAAATTATGTTATAACAGACACCATCAACTTCAAAGTCGTGGGCAAAGAGTGATAAAGAACTAAATAGCATTGCTATCAGCAGGAAAAGAGTCTTCATTGGCTAATGATTTGGTTTAAATGTTTATACTTCGCTATCATCTGCAAATATACGCTATTTTCGGACATAAATAGCGAGCGCTCAAAAAATAATGAACGAGCGCTCATTGATTTCACAACGAGGGCTCAAAAATTTTCAGATGAGCGCTCGCACAAAAATCTCCACCTGGGTCTATACTCCGAACTTAGGCTAAGTTTTGAGCTTGAAGCGGACCTTGAAAGAATTTGGAAAGGAGGAGAGATGAATTTTCTGACGGGAGTGGATGAAAGACAAAAAGGGCACCACCGACGAGGTGATGCCCTTTGGGAATCTGTATTTATGACTGATTATTAGTCGAAAAGCTTGTTAAACTCCTCAGTTGTAACTGTCTTCTCTTCGAGAGTAACCTGTTCCTTAAGAGCAGCGCCAAGTTTAACTTCTACGCAACGGTCGATGAGGTTGTCAACAGTCTCGCGCTTCTTGAGCATCTCAACAACTGAGTTCTCAAGATACTCGTCTGGGATGTTCAACATGCCGTACTGAGCGAACTGCATGCGAGTAACTTCCTTGGCCATCTCGCGAACGTCCTTGTCGTCAACCTTAACGCCAGCCTTTTCAACGAGCTGCTCCTTGATGAGGTGCCAAGTGAGTTCCTGGATGCTCTTATCGTAGTTCTCGTCAACCTTCTTCTCGTCGCCCTTAGCGTTAGCAAGCATAATCTTGCGAAGTTTCTCATCAGGGAACTCAAGTTTGCCAACCTTCTCAGTAATGTACTTGCGTGCATCGAGGATGAACTTGTAGTCGCTGTCCTTCTTGAACTGCTCCTCGATTCCGCCCTTAATCTTAGCGCGGAACTCTTCCTCTGTCTTGATGCCAGCACCTGGATAAACGCCTTCGAAGAGTTCTTCGTTGAGCGGGCCTGCTACGAAGCGTGTGATTTCTGAAACCTGGAAGTTGAAGTCACCCTTGTGGTTAAGAGCGTCTTCCTTAGCAACCTTGAGGAGCGAAGTGAGCTCAGCCTCATTGTTGTCGTATGCTGTAGCAGGGTTAAACTTGATAACGTCGCCAACCTTAGCATCAGCGAAAAGAGCCTTCTGGTCGTCGTTCTTGAAGTACTTAGGGAGCATAACAACGCCCTCAGCAGTAACGCCATCTTCCTTAGCGTTGCCAGCCTCGTCGAGCTCTGTGATTACGCCCTTGATCATATCGTTGTCCTGGTAAGAATCAACCTTGTCGTAGCTTCCGCCACGCTGGCGATACATATCTACCTGGCTGTTAACCATCTCGTCAGCCACTGCCACGTTGTAATATGCGATCTTGTCATCCTTAGAAAGTTCTACATTGAACTCTGGAGCAAGAGCAAGTTCGAACTCGAACTTGAATGTGCCACCCTCAACAAGATTAACAGCATCATTAGCTGCTGTAGGCATTGGTTCGCCGAGCATATTCACCTTATTCTCGCGGATATATCCGTAGAGTTTCTCCTGAAGGAGTTTGTTAACCTCTTCAGCAAGAATAGATGTTCCGTACTGTTTCTTCACAAGACCTGCAGGAACCTTACCTGGGCGGAAGCCTGGCATGCTTGCCTTCTTACAAAACTCCTTGATAGCCTTCTTTACATTTTCCTCATAGTCAGCAGGAACGATTTCCGCTGTAAGCACTGCGTTGAGTGCGTCAATGTTCTGTAATGAAATATTCATTATTCAGCAATGTTTTTAATTATATTACTACTTATTTCTTATTCGTAAAACACACTAAAATCATGGCCAAACCTCATCATTGCTTGAGATTTGCCCACAATTAGCATGCAAAATTACGATTTTATCCCCGAATAGACAATTTTATGCAGACTTTTATCCGCTTTTAGAGTCAAAACGTCACAAAACGTCATTGTCGCAACTTTCATCGACAGAAACAACAGAAAAAGCGGACTGGCAAGGATTACAATCCTTCCAATCCGCTTTATGCAAATCGTCGGCTTAACCTATTAATTGCCTTGAGCCTTTTCGTCAAGAGCGGCAATCTTTGCCTTGATTTCCGCAAGGTCAGCCTTAAGTTTCTCAACCTTACGGTTAAGTTCACCAACGAGGCTGTTGCCCGACTTTGAAGAGAGAGTGAGGAAACCGAGGTTATTCTCGTAGGTCTTGATTTCATTTTTCAGAATATCGAACTGACGAACAAGGCGTTCACGCACCTTCCCGTCCGAATCATT
Source organism: Bacteroidaceae bacterium (assembly GCA_045576655.1). Classification (GTDB taxonomy): domain Bacteria; phylum Bacteroidota; class Bacteroidia; order Bacteroidales; family Bacteroidaceae; genus RGIG8745. Next base: position 124,795 of record JAZNGW010000022.1, on the reverse strand, counting down.
GACCTCATTCTTAAAGCGGTTGATGCGACGCTGTGACGCACTGGCGCTAAGCGCACCATAGAGGCGGTCCATCTGTTCGCGAAGAGCCTTGTAGACAACATCCTTTTCCTTGAAAGGAACGTGACCGATAGCATTCCATTCTTCCTGAGCCTGTCGAAGTACCGGACGCATATCGCCTTCGAACTCATCTGGGTTGATTGCAGCGAGTCGCTCTACTATTGCACGTTTCTTCTCCAAGTTCTCAGTCTGCTCGTTATGCTGGGTCGAATTTGCCTCTTTCTTTGCATCGAAGAACTTGTCACAAGCAGCACGGAAACGCTCCCAAAGTGAATCGCTGTACTTCTTAGGAACAGCACCTATAGCCTTCCACTGCTTCTGAAGTTCAACAAGAGCGTCTGCAGTTGCCTTCCAATCCGTACTGTCAGCAAGAGCCTCTGCTTTCTCACAAAGTTCCTTCTTCAGTTGGAGATTATTGTTGAGATTTTCTTTCGCCAACTTGTAATACACTGTCTTAGCCTGGAAAAACTTATCGCAAGCAGCGCGGAAACGTTCAAATATTTTCACATTCATCTTCTGCGGAGCATAGCCTATGGTCTTCCATTTCGCCTGCATCTCTGTAACTTCTTCAGTCTTGGCGTTCCAGTCATTGAAAGATGTGATGCTTTCCAGATCAATAGCCTCAACAGCCTCACAAAGTGCAGTCTTTTGGTCAAGATTGCTCTGTTCCTCTTCCTTGCGCTTCTCGAAATAATCCTGATGGCGCTTATTGATTACTGTCGACGCCTCCTTGAAGCGAGTCCAGATTTCCTCGCGAAGTTCGCTTGCTACAGGACCGATTTCGCGGAACTCCTGATGCAACTGCTGCAACTTGCGGAAAGCGGAAATGACATCCGTCTCTTCAGCGAGTTTTTCGGCTGATTCACAAAGAGCAGTTTTGAGTTCAAGATTCTTCTTGAAATCGTAAGCACGAAACTCATTGTTGAGTTTCAAGGTGTCATAGAACTGCTCCACATACACCTGGTAAGTCTTCCAAAGATCGGTTGCCTTCTCTGCCGGAACGTTCTTTATTTCATTCCACTCCTGCTGAAGAGCCTTAAAGTCATTGTATGACTTGTTGACCTCGTCTGGATTAGCGAGAATAGCCTTAATCTTTTCAATTATATCGAGTTTCTTCTGATAATTTTCTTCCTTCTGACGTTCCTGCTCCTGGAACTGCGCCGTTCTCTTTTCCTTGATCACAGCCATCTGCTCCTTGAACAAAGGTTCGTCTGCATTAGCGGCTGGCAAATACTCTTCAGGATTGCCACCGTTCTCAATAAATGTTTTGTAAGCCTCTTCTGTCTCCTGCTTGTGAATACGATAGAAGTTGCTCTTCAGCGCTTCCACTTCAAGACGAGAGATTGGTTCCTCGCCCTCAGCAATAGCCTTAAGGCGGTCAATAACCTCCAGCTTTGTGGCAAGTGGAGTAAATTTCTTGCTTTCATCGGTATCAGCCTCATTGTCTGCAACCTCAGCCACCTCTTCTTCAAGAACTGGCGCAGTTGTTTCAAGAACAGTTTCGGCAACGTTAGTGTCTTCTGTCAATGCCTCTTGCTGGAGTTCCTCATTGACATTCTGAATGTCGGTCATCGCAGTTTAGTTTTTAATTAGTATTTAATTTGTCTCAAAAGTTCGTACGGACTCCTAAGACGGAATCCGTACCGAAATGCAAACTTAATGTTTTTTATTATTATTCTATAACTTTTTCGTTTTTTTCATCCCCACAAGGAAGATTTTACTGGAAAAGGCACAGCAAAAACACCTGTCAGTTATTAAACAGCTGCGTCAATCGCTGTACGAAATCGGTCAAATCATTACTATTGACACAGTACAGATAAACCACCGCAGCAGGGATTGCCAGCAACGACGAGTCAAAACGGTCGAGCATACCTCCATGCCCTGGAAGAATATTGCCTGAGTCCTTTATGCCAAGCTTACGCTTGAAGAGCGATTCGACCAAATCTCCCCAAGTACCAAAAATGACTACTACAATTGCCAAACCCGCCCAAACCAAACGGTTATACAGGGCATCGCCTGCTCCCACTGGGAAGTAATGTGCCAGAATCTGCGAAACGATTATCGCAACGACTCCGCCTCCAATAGAACCCTCCCATGATTTTTTTGGTGATATGCGCGGGAAAAGACGACGCTTGCCTATGAGCGAGCCGACACAGTAAGCGCCCGAATCGCTTGCCCAAAGGAAGAAAAACACTGCAAGCTGGTATATATATACATATTGTATAGAGCCTTCTGCTGTCGGGGCTAGGTATGCAAGAAAACTCAAGCACGACATTGGAAGCGCTATGTACATCTGAGCCATCATCGTATACGCCCAGTTATTTATCGAGTTCTTGCGGTCGAAATAAAGTTCTGTCACAAACAAGTATATGATTGTAACGATGTAAGGAACAAAGATCTTGGCACCAAGGTCATGACCTGCAATGCCCATGTGATACATGAACATGGCGAGGAACAGATAAACACCTGCCACCGTTGATATGAAGCGGTTAATCTGCGCTCCGGCATTGCGGTTTAGCAATGTGCAGAATTCCCATATAATCATTCCTGTTACAACAGAGAACAGCGTTATATAAGCAACTGGATGAAGTACGATACATCCAACAACTACCGCAACAAACACCGCGCCTGTTATGCTCCTCAGTATCAAGTTGTTTTTCATGTCGAGTATTTTGTATTTCTTATGGTCTTTTTATTTCTGCTCCCCACCTGCAGTTTTCTGTTCCGCTTCTGCCTGCTTTGCCTTTTCAATCACTGCGTCAATTGCTTTTTGACGGATTATATCAGCATTTGCATCATCTGTCGAGGTATCGCCTGCGGTCTCCTTCTGCTCTTCAGCGTTCAATGCAAGGATTTCCTCCGTACGGGATGTCCAAGGGCGTTTTCCAAAAATACGTTCCACATCCTCGGCGAAAATCACCTCACGTTCAACAAGGAGCTGAGCAAGCTGAGCGTGGCCTTCCTTATGCTCCACGAGAATCTTCTTCGCCCTTTCGTATTCCGAAGCTATAAGTTGCTTCACCTCCTCGTCAATGAGCTGAGCCGTGTGGTCGCTGTAAGGTTTGCTAAATGAATATTCCTCATTATTATAGTAGCAGAGATTAGGCAGGGTCTTTCCCATACCTGCGTACGCTATCATTCCGTATGCACGTTTTGTCACGGTCTCAAGGTCGTTCATCGCACCTGTAGAAATGCGTCCTACGCAAAGTTCCTCAGCCGCACGACCTCCGAGAGTAGCACATATCTCATCGAGCATTTCCTCTTTTGTCGTGATCTGGCGCTCCTCTGGCATATACCACGCTGCACCGAGAGCGCGTCCGCGCGGAACGATTGTAACCTTGACTAATGGATTGGCATACTCAAGGAACCAAGATATTGTTGCATGACCAGCCTCATGAAGGGCTATAGTGCGCTTCTCGGCAACGGTCATCACCTTTGTTTTTTTCTCAAGACCGCCTATGATACGGTCAACGGCATCGTGGAAGAACTGCTTAGTCACCCACTCGCTATTGTTTCGGGCTGCAATAAGAGCCGCTTCGTTGCATACGTTTGCAATGTCTGCTCCTGAGAAACCTGGAGTCTGTCGGGCAAGCGTGTCCACATCGACCGTCTCGTCAATCTTTATCGGACGAAGATGCACGTTAAAGATTTCCTTACGCTCGTTGAGATCCGGAAGGTCCACATGTATCTGACGGTCGAAACGTCCTGCACGCAAGAGCGCCTTGTCAAGAATGTCGGCGCGGTTCGTTGCTGCAAGGATGATGACTCCGCTGTTAGTGCCGAATCCGTCCATCTCTGTAAGCAACTGATTAAGCGTATTCTCGCGTTCATCATTACCGCCCATATTGACAGACTTGCTACGAGCACGGCCTATGGCGTCAATCTCGTCGATAAAGATGATGCACGGAGCTTTTGCCTTTGCTTGCTGGAAGAGGTCACGCACTCGTGATGCGCCTACTCCCACAAACATCTCCACGAAGTCTGAACCCGACATCGAGAAGAACGGCACGTTTGCCTCGCCTGCCACAGCCTTGGCAAGCAAAGTCTTACCAGTTCCTGGAGGGCCCACAAGCAATGCACCTTTCGGAATCTTACCGCCGAGAGTAGTGTATTTCTGAGGAGTCTTAAGGAAATCGACAATTTCAAGCACTTCCTGTTTAGCTCCCTGCTGACCTGCCACATCCTTAAATGTGACACGTGCTACAGTCTTGTCGTCTTTCTCAAAGAGTTTGGCCTTCGACTTGCCGACACTGAAAATACCGCCACCCATGCCGCCTCCACTCATTCGGCGCATGATAAAGACCCACACCACAATAATTAGGATGAGCGGACCGATATTCCAAAGCAAAGTCACGAACAGGCCATCCTGCTGCTCATACTGCACATCGCCTGTAAAATTACCAGCTTCACGCTCCTTGTCGAGAAAATTTTCAAGGTTCTCCATCGAGCCGAATTCCACTTTCACAGCCCGAGGATTGGTCTTGCTGTCCTTCAGCACGTTGCCGAAAATATGCTTCTCGCCCAGAGTGTTAGGCACCATCGTCAACGAACCCTTGTCCTTATCGACAGTAATTTTGCTCACGTAATTCTTTTCAACGCACTCCTTAAACTTCACATAGCCGATTTCCTTTGACGCGCCACCGTCGGAGCGTGTCATTATCATAAAAATCAGTCCTCCGATAAGGAACATATAGAGCCAGCTGAAGTTGAATCTAGGAGCGTCCTTCTTACCTCCCTGATTCTGATTATCTCCCTGGTTTTGATTCTGATTATTGTCGTTCATAGAAAAAAAAATGGCATTCACGCCGCTTCCGCACACGGCAGCAGCACCCTACCCGCTATTAGTTTAGTCAATATCTGGTATGTCAGTATAGTCGGCATCCTCCCAAAGGTTGTCAACATCATAGAACTCACGAGTTTCAGGCAAGAAGATATGAACAACCACATCCACATAGTCCATTGCGATCCACAAGCAATTTCTCAGCCCATCGACCGAAACCGGCTTCTGCCCAGCGCCTTTTCGAGCGGCCTCCCTCACCGAATCATATATTGCCGAAATCTGCGAAGGTGAATTTCCTTCACAAATCACCAAATATTTGCAGATTGTATCATCGACCTTCGTGAGATCTACGATTCTTATACCCTTTCCTTTCTTATCCTTTATACCTTCTGTAATACTGTCAAGCAGTTGCTTAAATTCGTTCATGTCCTTAATTATAATATTTGTGCAAAGATAAGTCTTTTACCGCATTCGGAGAAAACAAAACTCCGCTTTTTGCTTTTTTAATAAACAAAAGCGGACAAACGAATGTTCCGAACGACATACACAAAATAAAAAAGCCATGTCCTTGTGGAACACGGCCTAAAATTACTAATGAAAACATCGTTGGGATACCAGGGCTCGAACCTAGAATAACAGGACCAGAATCTGTTGTGTTGCCAATTACACCATATCCCAATCATTGACTACCCGCAAGCAGCGAAACCATCGCCACATCGCAAATAATCTCAGAAAATCAGGTTGTTAAAGAAGTTGGGATACCAGGGCTCGAACCTAGAATAACAGGACCAGAATCTGTTGTGTTGCCAATTACACCATATCCCAATTTCCATATGTCTGCAACCTCATTTCTGAATTGCGGTGCAAAGGTACTGCTTTTTTTTAATCCGCAAAACATCTTAAGTCTTTTTTTGGTCAAACAACAATAAAATCTTATAAAATAAGTCTCCCTATCCTCTTTTCAGAATTTTTCAAAGCGCACCGATTCATTACAAATGCTTAAGCGTTTGCACACAAGCGGAGCAGCGTTTACGAAAAAACGCTTAAGCAAAAATTTATCAACGAGCGCTCGTTTGTGATTTTTCGAGCCCTCATTTAAATTCAAACGAGCGCTCGTTAACTAGTCTGCACTCCCCATCGTTCCGAGCAAAAGGCAAAAAAGCATTGTTTTTCATGGTACATTACAAAAAAAGTCGCATATTTGCATTAACAACAATGTTAACTATCTGAAACATTTTAAATAATACATCATGAAACTACTCACATCGTTGCTGGTGGGAGCGGCTCTCGTCGCAATGCCAGCCAATGCGCAGAAAAATGCGGAAAAGGTCAATGAGACCATCGCTACAATCGAGAAAGTAAACGACTACTGGCAGGCCAACCACAAGGCTGAATGCCGCGGATTCTGGGACAACGCAGCTTACTTTACCGGCAACCAGGCAGTATACGAACTGACCAAGAAGCCTGAATACCTGGATTACGCCATCCGCTTTGCAGAGCACAACAACTGGAAGGGCGCGACCCAACCGAACAAGAACAGATGGAGATATAAGACATACGGCGAAGGCATGGACTTCGTTCTTTTTGCTGACTGGCAGATCTGTTTTCAGGTGTATATCGACCTCTACAACATCGAGCATCGTGCAGAGCGTCTTGAGCGCACACTCGAAGTGATGTGTCACCAAGCGAGCATGAAGGAGAAAGATTTTTGGTGGTGGAGCGACGCCCTCTACATGGGTCTTCCAATCTTCACTAAGCTCTACAAAGTAACTGGAGACCAGAAACTTCTCGACAAGCAGTACGAATGTTTCGTATGGACCGACAGTCTATTGTTCGACACAGAGGCTCAGCTCTACTATCGCGACGCAAAATACATCTACCCTAAGGTTACAACAGCCTGCAACAACGGAAAGAGTTTCTGGGCGCGCGGCGACGGTTGGGTTCTTGCAGGACTCGCAAAGGTTCTCGAAGACCTTCCAAAAGACAGCAAATATCGTCCATTCTATGTAAAACGTTTCCAGCAGTTGGCTGAAGGCGTGGCGCGCTGCCAGCAGGAAGAAGGATATTGGAGCCGCTCAATGCTCTGCGAGGATGATGCTCCTGGCTATGAGACAAGCGGTACTGCATTCTTCACTTACGGAATGCTTTGGGGTGTAAACAACGGGCTTCTAAATGCAAAGAAATACAAACCTGTTATCGACAAGGCTTGGGACTATCTTACAACTAAGGCCCTCCAACCAGACGGCAGCATCGGTTACGTCCAGCCTATCGGCGAAAAGCCAGACCCAACACGCAAGGTTGACGCTCGTTCACAGGCACCATTCGGTACAGGCGCATGGTTGCTTGCAGCTTGCGAATACATCAACTACTTGAAGAAGTAGCATTTAAGCGCAAGAACTATTTAACAGAGAAATATCTTACCTTACAAGGGCGCCTCAACACGTGGCGCCCTTTGTTTTTCAGTTTTTTTTCACCTTTGCCCCCGAAAAGCCCTCTGTTATTGGCTTTTTTATTAACTTTGCATAAATTAGAATAAAAAGGCAACAGCAGATTGCAACAAGGTAGTCCTGATGACAATATCTGAACTCATAAAGAAAAGAGAAAAAACCGCATTCTCATTTGAAGTGCTCCCGCCGCTCAAAGGCACAGGCACAGCAAGCCTGTTTAAGACAATCGACACATTGAAGGAGTTCGACCCTCAATACATAAACATCACCACACACAGGAGCGAGTTTGTCTATACAGAAAGAGAAGACGGCACCTACGAGCGTCGCAGCCTGCGTCGCCGCCCTGGCACGATTGCCGTGGCAAGCGCCATCATGCACAAATACGACATCAAGGTCGTGCCCCATGTGCTTTGCAGCGGATTTACGAGAGAAAGTATCGAGTACATGCTGCTCGACCTCCAATTTTTAGGTATCAAGGACATCCTGGTGCTGAGAGGCGACAAAGCCAAAGACGAGCCATCTTTCCGCCCCGTGAAAGACGGTTACAGTCATGCTACGGAATTGATTGAGCACATCAACATTTTCAACAGCGGCAAATTCATTGACGGCACGCCAATCAAGTCGCCTGGCGACAATTTCAGTTACGGAGTGGCTTGCTATCCAGAGAAGCACGACGAAGCGCCTAATATGGAATCAGACCTAAACGTACTGAAAATGAAGCAGGACTTGGGTGCAGACTACGCTGTGACACAGTTATTCTACGACAACAGGAAATACTTTGACTTTGTAGGCAAAGCCCGCAATGCAGGAATAACCATACCTATCATTCCAGGGATCAAGCCATTGGCAAAGATGACACAACTTTCCGTCGTGCCTAAGACGTTCCATCTGGACATCCCGCAGGAACTGGCATCAGAAGCATCTCGTTGCAAGACGGACGAAGAAGTCAAGCAGTTGGGCATAGAATGGAGCACTGCACAATGCAAGGAACTGATAGCACACGGAGTGCCATCAATTCACTTCTACACGGTGTCGGCAGTTGACAGCATCAAGCAAATTGCAGAAAGAATATATTAACACAGAAGACATAAGAGCATGGATTTCAACAGCGTCATAGGACACGAAGAAATAAAGCGCCGCCTAATCAGCGAAGCAGACAAAGGCAAAGTGGCTCACGCCATCATGCTTTGCGGACCTGAAGGCAACGGAGCCATGGCTATAGCACTGGCATACGCTCGCTACCTGCTCTGTAAGTCTGAAGACAAGCACGACGGCAACGTATGCGGGAAATGCTCCTCATGCGCCATGACCGACAAATTGCAACATCCCGACCTGCACTTCGCTTTTCCTATCTACAAACTCTACTCCGCCCCAAAACCGACATACTGCGATGATTTTCTTAAGGAATGGAGAGGGATGCTATTGCAGTCTCCCCATTTCGGTTATGAGGAATGGGCGGCAGAATGTGACGCGCAAAATCACCAATTGATGATTTACGCCGACGAAAGTGACAACCTCAACCGCAAACTTGGTCTCAAGTCAAGTCAGGGGGGATACAAAGTAGTAATTGTATGGCTGCCCGAAAAGATGCACGAAGCATGCTCCAACAAGTTGCTGAAACTGCTCGAAGAACCACCGCACAAGACAGTGTTCTTACTCGTATCGGAAGACCCCGACAGGGTTATTCAGACAATACGCAGTCGCACACAGATGATAAGCGTTCCACGCCTGCCAATAGAGGCCGTAGAGCAAATCCTGACGGAGCAAAATGGCATTCTGCCAGCCGAGGCAAAACGCATAGCACGCCATACGGCAGGCAATATGGTAGCAGCGCAACGAACCATACGTGACAACTCCGAAGCAGAACTTTTCTTCGAACTTTTTGTTAGTCTGATGCGCCTTTCATACATGCGCAAGGTGAAGGAAATGAAGCAGTGGAGCGACAAAGTTGCCGGACTGGGAAGAGAACGGCAGAAGAACTTCCTCGCTTATTGCCAGCGCATGATAAGGGAGAACTTCATATACAACTTCCATTCGCCAGAGCTCAACTACATGAACGAAAGCGAAGCCGATTTTGCAGTAAAGTTTGCGCCGTTTATCAACGAACGCAACGTAATCGGCATTATGGAAGAGCTGGCGCTGGCACAACGCCACATCGAGCAGAACGTAAACCCTAAAATGGTCTTCTTCGACTTCTCGCTAAAGATGATTGTGCTCATAAAAAACAGATAAGAACCAATAACTCAAAATAACATAATAATCATACATGAGCGAATACAAATCAGGTAACGGATGCTGCGGACTTAGCATTAAGGGATGCAGCAAACATACCGACAAACTTAACACATACGACTGGCTTGCCGACCTACCGGACAACGCACAGGCATGCAACATCGTGGAGGTTCAGTTCAAGCCGCCACGCAAGGGATACTTTTACAATTCTAACAACCTCGACCTTGTGAAAGGAGATGTCGTTGCAGTTGAATCAAGTCCAGGACACGACATTGGAACTGTGACCATGACAGGCCGTCTCGTTCCGTTGCAACTCAAAAAAGCGAATCTCAAACCAGGCACAGAACTAAAACGCATTTACCGCAAGGCAAAACCTGTCGACTTAGAGAAGTTCGAGGAGGCTAAGGCACGCGAGCACGCCACCATGATCGAATCAAGACAGATTGCTCTCGACCTCGGATTGAAGATGAAAATCGGCGACGTGGAATACCAGGGCGATGGAAACAAAGCCATATTCTATTACATCGCTGACGAACGTGTCGACTTCCGCCAGCTCATCAAGGTCTTGGCTGAACGTTTCCATGTAAGAATCGAGATGAAGCAAATCGGTGCGCGTCAGGAAGCTGGTCGCATCGGAGGCATAGGACCTTGCGGACGTGAATTGTGCTGTTCTACATGGATGACAAACTTCATCAGTGTATCAACAAGCGCAGCACGATTTCAGGACCTCTCGTTAAATCCGCAAAAACTTGCAGGACAATGCGCGAAACTCAAATGTTGCCTCAACTATGAGGTAGACCAATATGTAGAATCGCTCAAGCGTTTACCTTCAAAAGAAATTGTGCTACAGACTCAGGACAACGACTATTACTTCTTCAAGGCCGACATTCTGAACCATAGCATCACCTACTCTACAGACAAACACATACTTGCCAACGAATCGACTATCAGCGCACGACGTGCTTTTGAAATAATCAAGATGAATCGTGAGGGGAACAAACCAGAGGCGCTAACAGAGGACGGCGCACCTGTAGAGACAAAGTCGCTCGACTTGCTTGAGCAGGAGAACATCAACCGCTTCGACAAAACAAAGAAAAAGAAGAAAAAGCGCAAGGACACTTCTTCTAATGATAGAAGGGCTAATGAATCTCGCAACAATGAGGCTCGCGGTAACAATGTTGCTGAAAAATCTTCACAAGAATCGTCTGCTGCCGAAAATGGCAAGAACCCTGCCAGAAAAAACGACAGCAGGAACAGACAAAGACGCGGCGGAGGAGGTGGTGGCAACCGGCCTAAAAACACAGAGCAGCAAAATGCTCAGCAATCTTAATTACTGCTCGTAGCATAAGTAGCGATGTCCAAAATCAAGAATATATCAATGGGGCTATTATGCTTGACATCAATGGTGTCGTGCATTAATAGCCCTATTGTGCATAAATACGAATCTTTGGACGCAAATGGATGGGACGCGAACGATACTGTTCACTTTGAAATTCCGGTTCAAAGCAAAGACATGGCAAGTACCTTGAGCATCGGCGTACGTACCACCGAGGACTACCCTTTTACAGACCTCAACCTAAGGGTTATCGTCAAGCGCAACGAAAAAAAACAGTCAAGCAAGGATTTTAAAATAAACATCTACGGAAAAAGCGGGAAGGCGGAAGGTGACGGATTTCTCTATCATGAAAACAAGTCAACGCCTTCCGTGCCTTTAGATTTAAAGGCTGACAGTACCTACACGATAAGTATCGTGCACAAGATGAGGCGTTCGCCCATTTGCGGAATCAGCGACATCGGCATCTTAATCGATTAAAGTCAGGAAAGAGTCCTTCTATTTCTCTCCGCATCCATTCGCAAGAAGATGAACAGCAGAATCGTGAATCCCCACAGCGACGATCCGCCGTAACTGAAGAACGGGAGTGGAATACCTATCACGGGGGTAAGCCCTAATACCATGCCCACATTGACAAACAGGTGGAACAGGAATATACACAGCACCGAATAGCCATAGACTCGTGCCAAAGTATCAGGTTGCCGCTCAGCCAAGACTATCAAACGCCAGATAAACACCAAGTAGAACAACAGCAGCCCTGCGCTACCCACAAATCCCTCCTCCTCACCTATCGTACAGAAAATGAAATCCGTATCTTGCTCAGGCACATAGCGGAGTTTAGTCTGCGTCCCGTTCAAGAAGCCTTTGCCAAATACCCCCCCAGAGCCTATTGCAATCTTTGCCTGATTCACATTATATCCTGCGCTACGAATATCGTCGTTCATACCCAAAAGTACTTCTATTCGCACTCGCTGATGCGGTTGGAGCACTTTCTCAAACACATATCCGCAAGCATAATAGAACCCCAAAGAGAGGATCGCAAATGACGCCACAAATGCCAGCTTGTACACCTTGGTGACTATAGAGGTCACAATCAGATATATTACCATTAAAGCATTCAGAACAATCTGCACCCGACAGACGTTGCAAGGAATCACATAGACAGAAAACAGCATGGCAAGCGCTGTACCTCCCAGGACCCCACACGACATAACCTTCACGACTTCAAGCCTCTTGCCAAACACCCATGCCATACCAATTGTAAACAAAGATATCAGCAGATGAACCACAAACTCTCCTATCACCACAGGCATAAGAGGTATAGTCTCGCTACCGTAGCGTATGCCCACCACAAAGTAGACAATCATGGCAAAAGCCGTAAATAGAAACGCACCGGTCATACCTTCACGATAAAGCACAAGGAAGAAAGCCAAATAGACCAATGCCGAACCCGTTTCCTTCTGGCACACAATGAGAACCATCGGAAGAAGAATCAGCCCAACAACCTTCAGAAACTGTTTGGTATTGCTAAGCGTAAAGCTATAGTTGTTCATAAATTTGGCTATGGTAAGAGCTACAGCAAACTTGGAGAACTCTGCCGGCTGCAACTTCACAGGCCCGATAGGAATCCACGACCGCGAACCTTTCGTCTCAGGGGCAATGACAATCGTAACGATCAGCAGCGTCACCATTATCATATAGACAAAATAGGCGGAAGTATCGTAAAAACGCTTCTCAATAAGCAACAGCATTGAGCCAAGCACCAACGATGTGCCTATCCATACAAGTTGCTTACCGCTGTTCGTCCCCCATCCAAAAATATCCGGATTGACAAAATCGTAACTAGCACCGCAAATAGAAAACCAGCCCCAAACGACAAGCGTCAGATACATCAGTATCGTCCACCAGTCGAGCGAAGCTAGCACGCCTTTATTTCTATTGTCTACCTGTGACATCATTCTTACTGTAAATTACCGCAAGTCTGTTTCCAGACGTTTTTCATTCTCCAACATCAACGCTTAAGCGTTTTACTTCAAACGAGGGCTCATTTATTTACAAACGAGGGCTCATTCATTTATAAACGAGGGCTCATTCATTTACAAACGAGGGCTCATTTATTCACAAACGAGCGCTCGTTTATCTAAACATCCGGAGTCCTGATATAATCAGTGTTAGTATCAATAATTACACGTTTCTGAATCTCATTGGCACGAACCTTACTTGCCTCCGACAACGAATCCGTGAGATACTGCTCCATCATCAACGCACCGATAGGCACTCCATATGTCGCACCGAAACCACCATTCTCCACATAGACCGCTATGGCAATCTTAGGTTCGTTCATCGGAGCAAAACCCATAAATGCAGAGTGGTCCTTACCCCTATTCTGTGCCGTGCCAGTTTTACCGCACACATCGTAAAGAGCGGAGTTTGCGCCACGGCACGTACCTCCTGTAACAGCTTGTCTCATGCCCCGCACTATATTGTCATACCACTCCCTGTCTACCATCGTGCGATGTTCCACCAGCAGACTGTCATGAAGCGGTTCGCCGCCAATCTCCTTAACAATGTGCGGAGTGATGTAATGACCGCGATTAGCAATGGTTGCACCAAGATTAGCAATCTGCAACGGAGTGAGAGTCACCTCACCCTGGCCAATCGAAATACTGATTACCGACAACGGATTCCAACTTCCCTTGTAAGCGGAATCGTAATAACCGGCATTAGGAATAAACCCACGCGACTCGCCAGGCAAGTCCACGCCCAGCTTATAGCCGAAGCCCATAGACACCATATAGTCCTTCCAGCGAGTCATAGCATCTTGAATATCCGCATACTCACTTCTGTTGTTAAGCATATAATAGAGTCCCCAACAGAAATAGGCGTTGCATGACGTAGCCAAAGCCGGCTCCAAAGGAATCGGCGAACCATGAGCATGACATCCCACCTTCATACCCCTAAAGCGAAAACCTCCAGAGCAAGGATAAGACGTTGACGGAGTTATTATACCCTCCTGCAACAAAGTCAGTCCCTGTGACGTCTTAAACGTCGATCCAGGAGGATAAACACCCTGTATCGCACGGTTTATCAACGGTTTGTTAGGGTCGCGCCCCATCATCAGCATTCGCTTGCCACGATACTTGCCTTCGAGAAAACGCGGATCGTAAGTAGGCGACGACACCATGCAGAGAATTTCCCCCGTACTCGGCTCGATAGCGACAATACTTCCCAATTTATTCTCCATCAGGCGCTCGCCCAACTTCTGGAGTTCAAGGTCGATGCTAAGCGTCAAGTCCTTACCGGCCACAGGGTCTACATCATACTCGCCATTCTTATACGAACCACGAATTCGCCCACGAGAATCGCGCAGCAAAACCTCCACACCCTTATCGCCTCGAAGCACCTCTTCATAAGAGCGCTCAACTCCCTGCTTGCCTATGTAATCGCCTGGAATATAATAATCGTCCTTATCTATTTCGCGCTGCGAAACCTCCGCCACGTCACCTAATATATGCGCAGCGTTAGGGCCCGAATACTGTCGGATGGAACGTTTGCGAACATAAAAGCCCGTATACTGAAACATCTTCTCCTGAAAGAAGGAAAATTCCTCTGTAGGCAATTGGCCCAAGAAAAGTTGCTGCGTATAAGTGGAATAACCAGGATTGCGCATAGGATCTTTCAAATACGCCATGCGCTCATCAAAATACTGCCGCGTTATACCCAACGAGTTGCACAAGTCCAAAGTGTCAAGATTTTTCACCTCCCTCAACACAACCATCACGTCGTATGCAGGTTGGTTATACACAAGCAGCTCGCCCTTACGGTCGTATATAACACCACGCGAAGGATAAATAACTTTATTCAGAAAGGCATTCATATCGGCCGACTCCTTATAGTTGCCATCGCCGAGCTGCAGAAAAGCTAAACGCGCCACATAAGCCATAACGATAAAGAACGCTATGGCACCAAGCACAAACTTGCGATATTCATACCTCTGCGACTTCATACCGTCAGCTATTATCCGCGCTTAGAATTATTTATCATTATTTCAACGAATAGCAGTATCACTGTTGACATCAACGAACCACCGCCTATAGCTAAAAGAGTCAGTTGCCAGTTAGCAAGACTAAACGCTTCAAGCATATAAAAAGATGCATGAAGAACCAACATCGAGAATAGCAGATAAGGAATATAGAGCCATAGCCCCATCGTTTTTATAGTTGGAGTAAAGTCGTCAGACACATCACGAGGTTTAAACAGGCGCAAAAGAACAGGCTGAACCATAGCAAGAAAAGTCATACTCGCCATGCACATGCCCATAGTATCGGAAAACATATCAAAGACCAACCCTGTAACGAATCCCCACAACAGAATCCCGATCCTTGAAGTACCGAAATGGAATCGCACCACCATATAGCCAATGATCAGCGCTGTAGCATAATTCCACAAATGAATATGGTTCATGATGGCAATTTGCACAACCATCAATATAATAAAGCGCACCATGCGCGACAAAAAAACGCTACCCATTGGTCATCTCATTTTTCATTCGACAAAGATTCCGCCTCTTTCTCCAGCAGCTTACGCTCCTCATTGACATAATCAGCAATTACGCTAACGTCACGTAATGTAGAGAAATCCACATATAGTTTAACTCGCAACAAATAGTCCAGACCGTCCGACGAACTCGTAAAGTCAACTACCTCACCTATAGGCAACCCTGCAGGAAAGATATCAGAAAACCCATTAGTCTCAACCGTCTCACCGCACTCCACATTTGCATGACGCGGAATATCAGTCACATACGAAATCATCGCATCGCCATGTTCCCACTGCATCGTACCGAAATACTCCGAATCCTTCAGCCTGCAACTTATGTGAGAATTGACATTAATAAGAGGCATCACTATTGAATAGTGATCGGAGGCCAAAGCAACAATACCTACAACTCCTGCAGAACAGACCACGCCCATTTCTGGATGTACGCCGTCAGCCGTACCTCTATTTATTGTCAGGAGATTAGCATTGCGGTGCAATGTTGAATTGACCACCTCTGCGTCAATCAAATTATTGCTCGCTTCGAGACCAGCCAAAGGCAAAGAGTCGGCAATCAAAGCATTCAGTTCGTTTTCCAGTTGATTAATTCGTTGCTGCAACCTGACATTGTCCGAGGACAACTGGCGGTTAACACTTTTCAAATTCAAATATGAGGTAACCCCGCTTACAGCCGAATAGTAAGTGCCCGACACAGCGTTAGCAGAGGTCAGGAATACGCTTCCCTGATAACTGTTGAAACGGAACATCACCACTAGACTCACCGCTTCCAGCATCAAGAACACCAACCAATATTTATAACGAACTAGGAACTCTAATAGATTACCCATCTGGATTATAATTTAACAAAGAGCGATCTACTGTCGCTCAGCGCAGTACATCGCACATTTGCCTTACCGACTATTATATAAAGACAGGGGCAGACATTCTCTGCCTGCCCTGTCCTATTCCATGTTATCTCATCAAGAACGAGAAGTTGTGTACGTTCTTAAGAGCAATATCTGTACCACGAGCCACACAGAGCAACGGATCGTCTGCCACATGGAACGGAATTTTGATTTTATCCTCAAGACGCTTGTCGAGTCCGCGAAGCAGCGCACCGCCTCCAGTAAGCCAGATACCATTCTTAACGATGTCGGCATAAAGTTCTGGCGGAGTCTTCTCCAGCGCTCCAAGCACCGCTGTCTCAATCTTCGCAACAGACTTGTCAATACAATGAGCAATCTCCTGATAACATACAGGAATAGCCATAGGAAGCGCTGTTATACGATTCGGCCCATGAACGATGTAGTCCTCTGGAGCATTCTCGCCGAGGTCTGTTAGTGCCGAACCGACTGTCTCTTTGATTCGTTCCGCCATACGTTCACTGACGAGGACATTGTGCTGACGGCTCATGTATTCCTTGATGTCTGCCGTAAAATCGTCACCAGCCACACGAATAGAGTTGTTAGTTACTATTCCTCCGAGTGAGATTACGGCAATTTCAGTAGAACCGCCACCTATGTCAACGACCATATTGCCTTCCGGAGCCTCTACGTCGAGACCCACACCGATAGCCGCCGCCATTGGCTCGAAGATCAAATACACATCACGTCCGCCAGAGTGCTCCGCACTGTCGCGCACTGCACGGAGTTCAACTTCGGTAGAACCCGAAGGCACACCGATTACCATTCTCAAAGATGGCGAGAAAAGATGACGGCCTGTGTTTGCCATTTTAATGAGTCCACGCATCATCTGCTCACACGCATAGAAGTCGGCAATAACACCGTCGCGCATAGGGCGGCATGTACGAATGTTCTCATTGGTCTTCTCATACATCATCTTCGCTTTCTTGCCCACCGCAATCATCTTGTTTGTGTGGCGGTCAAGCGCTACAACTGAAGGTTCGTCGACAACAATCTTGCCGTTGCGGCAGATGATTGTGTTCGCCGTACCGAGGTCCATAGCGATATCTTGTGTTAAAGAAAAGAATCCCATATTCAGTTAAGGAGTTAAGGAGAAGGCTATTTGAGCAAACGTCTCACAACCCTACAACCTCAAACTTTAAATTTATTTATTTGCGAAATAAGCGTGAATGGCAGTGTCGTAGTGTGAACTTACTCCAAATGCCTGCATAGCAAACCACTTGCGCTGCTCCTTAGTTGTCTCTGCGCCCTGAGCCTTAACGATGTCAAGAAGCGGACCATATTCGGCCTTACTTGGAACAATAACAACATCGTTGAAGTTCTTTGCACCGGCACGAATAAGAGAAATTCCGCCTATATCGATCTTTTCGATAATTGTTGGCTCGTCGTTTGTGTTAGCTACAGTCTCCTCAAATGGATAGAGGTCAACTATAACGAGGTCAATTTCAGGAATCTCATACTTTGCCATTTCCTGCTGATCGCTTTCGAGTTCGCGACGTCCAAGAATACCGCCGAATACCTTTGGGTGCAAAGTCTTAACACGCCCGCCAAGAATTGAAGGGTAAGAAGTAAGGTCTTCCACCTTCTGACACTCGTAACCGAGACTTTCTATAAAACTTTGAGTTCCACCTGTTGAAAGGAACTTAACACCGTTCTTATTCAACTCTGCCAACAACTCGTCCAGTCCGTCCTTGTGGAAAACTGACACAAGCGCAGTCTTAATTTTCTTTGTTTCTGCCATAATAATATCTTTTGTTTCTGTTTTTTCGATTACCGTATATTGTAAAGTGCAAAGTTACGCATTTAAATCGAACATATTCCTATCGCAGAAAACCTTTTTTCCGCAGCACGTTCAATTTAACAATTCCGAGGCTAACGAATAGTCTCGCTACTAATCTTTACCACCTCTTCGCCAACCCTTTTGTCTGCTTCGCGAGGATAATAAACCGGAGCGTCTTTCTGCATAGGCAGAACTCTCAGTTCCAGGTCTGAGACACCTTCAGGAAGACGCCACAAACCAAACATGAACGGACGCCCGTAGTAGAAATTGTCGGCCACAAGTTTGCCATTGCTGTAAAGGCGAGCACAATCACCCCTGTAATCAATCTTAAGCAAATTGCGCCCTTGCTTGAGCGAATCAGGAATCGCTATCTGATAAACTGCAGCACGCTCAAAATCTTCATCCGACGGAGCCACCGCTACCTTTGCCCGTCCCTTCACTATAATCCGCTCTCCATCGGCATCCTTGATTTTCTCAAATGAAACATTCACAGTTCTCGCATCTTCCTTCTTTTCGTCAAGGAACAGCCGCTCAGCCTCCTCCGACTTAAGCAAATAGATATTCTTATAAACTGGACGTGCCAATCCGCGCGCCTTCACGTTCTTCAGCGTTTTGCCATCAACGCATATAGTTGTCGGAATACCCTTTACCTGCTCCATATAAATCTTGCCGTCGCGCTTTGCTACAAGTTGCGCAGTTGCATATCGTATGCCGTCGACATTAACTGGAAAGACGCACATCGCACCCGACGGTACTGTCATTTTGGGGAATTTAACCCCGCATGCTTCAAGCGTTACGCCCACCTTATCCGACAAGTTCTGCAAACGTTCATAGTTGTTGATGAACACGAATCCGCTAGCCCCTTCCGCATTGCATCTTACAGCCCAACGCAAAGCTGAGTCGTCGCCTTTGGCTATGTCTTGAGGTGCTGGAAAATGTGCTTCCATCGGAGCAAGCGTTTCACCCCAGTCTTGCAGGAAAAGGTGTAGTTTACGTAGCATGTAATACTGCGGATAAGCCTGTCCGAACTCGCCAAGCGGCGCTTGAAAGTCGTATGTCACAAGAGGCAGGTCATTATTTGCCGTAGCAGGAGAGGTTTGGCACTCGTTAAGAGTGTGCAAACGCCCCTCAGGATTAGTCCCGCCATGATACATGTAATAGCCCAAAAGATTTGACCCCGAACCAAGTTTCACTATAGCAAGCGAATAGCAGTCCTCCTGATAAATGTACGGGCGGCGATGATAAGCCGTAGCCATCCCACCACCTAATTCACAAGTGAAATAAGGGTAATCCTCGCTACCTTTCTCCACCGATTCCTTCTGCTCGCCAAGCAAGTCGGTGCCGATAGCCGTAGACGAACGGAACGCCTTAAAGTTGAACGCCTTGTAATAATTACCAGCGGTCTCAGTAGTTTGCTTATCCCAAAAACCGTCGGCATAGTCGCCATAAAGCGGTATCATCTCACCGAAAGGCACAGGGGTACGCAGTTCGGGCCACCCTGTGCGCGTGTAGAACGGCAAATCAAAACCAGCATCCTGCGCTATACGTTTCAACGCAACAAGATACTCCCCTCGCCCTCTGTACTCGTTGTCAAACTGAGCCGCCACTACAGGACCTCCGTCCTTCCACTGCAGCCCCTGCACCTGGGTAAAAATCTGCCGGTAAAGACTCTCCACCATCCGCATA
Source organism: Bacteroidaceae bacterium (assembly GCA_045576655.1). Classification (GTDB taxonomy): domain Bacteria; phylum Bacteroidota; class Bacteroidia; order Bacteroidales; family Bacteroidaceae; genus RGIG8745. The sequence goes on along the minus strand of JAZNGW010000022.1, from coordinate 105,021 downwards.
AATGTAGGATTCTGTTCTCTCACCTTGCACCCCTTAGTAAACACCCAGTCAGGAATTCCGCCATTACGAACCTCGCCATGACAGAAAGGGCCTAGACGAAGAATCAAAGGCATGCCAGCCTGCTTGCAAACCTCTATGAATCGACGCAAAGAGCGCTGTCCGTCCCAACGGAACACTCCCTCCTCTTCCTCAACATGATTCCAGAACACATATGTGGCAAGAATTGTCACTCCGCCGTCCTTCATTTTCATCACCTCACGCTCCCATTCTTCAGCGGGAATACGCGAATAATGCACTTCGCCCATGACCGGACAAACACGCTTGCCGTCAAACATAAGACTATGGCGGTCCCAAGTAACTACTGAATTCTGCGCTTCAGCAAACAATGCGCAAAGAGATGCAACAAATAAGAACAAGAGTTTTTTCATAAGATCGAAGCATTAGAACAGATGGATTGAAGTCTATATATTTTTTTGAGCGCTCAAAAAATTATCAACGAGCCCTCAAAAAAACACAAACGAGCGCTCATTTTTTCGCAAGAGAAGGAGCATGTATTTATAAACGCTTCTTCATTCATTTACAAACGGCGGTGCATTTGTTTACGAACGCTCCTCCATTTGTTTCACCGCACAGCATAAAAACAGTCTGCACAGAAAAGCAATCCCCGCCAACTGACGTACACTGTGCCAGCCGACGGGGAACTAAGATTTTATTCTAAATCAAGAATATTATTAGCACTTAGCAAGCTTGCCATCAGAACCGAGTACGTTCACGATCTTGTGGATGTACATCTTCTTCATGTTGTCGCGAGCTGGCTTGAGATACTGACGTGGGTCGAAGTAGCCAGGGTTCTCTGCGAGAGTCTGACGGATAGCAGCAGTCATAGCAAGACGTGAGTCTGAGTCGATGTTGATCTTGCATACTGCAGACTGTGAAGCCTGACGGAGCTGCTCTTCTGGAATACCGATTGCAGCCTCGAGCTTGCCACCGAACTTGTTGATTGTCTCAACTTCGTCCATAGGAACTGATGAAGAACCGTGAAGAACGATTGGGAATCCTGGGAGCTTAACCTCGATTTCCTTGAGAACGTCGAATGCCAATGGTGGTGGAACAAGAACACCGTTCACGAGTGTGCACTGTGCAGGAGTGAACTTGTGAGCACCGTGTGAAGTACCGATTGAGATAGCGAGTGAGTCGCATCCTGTACGTGAAGTGAAGTCAATAACTTCCTCTGGCTTAGTGTAAGTAGACTCAGCTGCAACAACTTCGTCCTCTACTCCAGCAAGAACGCCGAGCTCAGCCTCAACAGTTACGTCGTACTGATGAGCGTACTCAACAACCTTCTTTGTAAGTGCGATGTTCTCCTCGTATGGAAGGTGTGAACCGTCGATCATAACTGAAGAGAATCCCATGTCGATACAGTCCTTGCAGATTTCGAAGCTGTCACCGTGGTCGAGGTGAAGAACGATTTCTGGATTTTCGCAACCGAGCTCCTTAGCGTAAGCAACAGCACCCTCAGCCATGTAGCGAAGGATAGTAGCGTTAGCATAGTTACGAGCACCCTTTGACACCTGCATGATAACAGGAGACTTAGTCTCTACAGCAGCCATAACGATAGCCTGCATCTGCTCCATAGTGTTGAAGTTGAAAGCAGGGATTGCATAACCACCAGCAACTGCTCTCTTGAACATGTCTCTTGTGTTAACAAGACCAAGATCTTTGTAATTTACCATAACTTGATTGATTGTTTATATAAGTGAATAAAGTTAATAGTCACATTTTTTCAAATACACCTACAAAGTTAGCAGATTTTTTAATATCTGATATGCAGTGTTCTCAAAAATATATCGCCGCAAAGCAAATCTCCCTTCTTTTATTCTTCATATTGCGAAGTGGTGTTTGCAATCGTCCCTCATTCCGCGCTTTTCCTTCCGAACGACGGGTCTATTTTAAGCAAAGCGGAAACAAAAGCTGTAATGAGCGTACAAACCATAACAAGGATAAAAAAGCCTCTGTACCCCATCTGCTCCTCAATCCAGCCAGCCATCATGCCCGGCAACATCATGCCAAGAGCCATCAATCCGGTGCAGAAAGCATAGACCGCCGTACTGCGCTCACCACGAGAGAAGTATATCAGATAAAGCATATAAGCGGTAAAACCGAAGCCGTAGCCGAACTGCTCAACAAAGACACAAGTGTTTATCACAAGCATGCTTGCATCCTGAAAGTAACTGAGATAGACATAAACCGCATCGGGAAGGGAAATGCTCAGCACCATCGGCCATAGCCATCGTTTCAGACCGCCCCGCGCCACAGCCACACCACCGAGAATGCCTCCGAGAGTAAGGCCGAAAACGCCTACCGTACCATACACGAAACCGACCTCAGTCGTGCCAAGCCCAAGTCCTCCATCCGCCACACTGTCGAGCATGAAAGGACTGGCAAGTTTAACGAGCAACGCTTCTGGAAATCGGAACAGCAACATAAACGCCAAAGCAGCAACAATCTGGGGTTTAGATATGAAGCACTTAAGCGTAAGCCAAAACTCCCTAAGCTGATTTTTCAGCACATCAACAAATCTGCCACCGCTATCTATAGTTTCTGCATCACATGAAGGACGAGGCAAGAAAAACTTATGATAGACAAAAGAAGCCAGAAATATTGCAGCCATGACAAAGAATGCGACGCTCCACCCCCAAGCAGGACTATTCTTGCCAGCCCAGCCGGCAAGCATCACCAGCGCCCCCTGCCCGAAAATAGTGGCAATACGGTAGAACGTGGAACGTATGCCCACATAGAGCGACTGCTCATGACTGTCGAGAGCAAGAATATAGAAGCCGTCGGCAGCAATGTCGTGAGTCGCACTGCTAAACGCGATGAGCCAAAGAAAAGCAATTGAAGACTGCAACCAAAAGCCTGTCGGCAGAGTAAACGCCACCCCCGCAAAACCTACTGCAATAACCATCTGCATTGTGAGAATCCACCAACGCTTTGTCTTGAGCGCCTCAACCACAGGGCTCCATAGCGGTTTAATCACCCACGGCAGATAGAGCCAACTCGTGTAAAGAGCCAAGTCCGCATTTGACAACCCGAGCGTCTTGTACATCATCGTTGCAATGCTCATCACTGCCACATAAGGCAAAGCCTCTGCAAAATACAGGCTTGGGACCCAAGAATACGCTTTTGTCTGTGTCTTTGTCTTCATCGCCCTATTATCAATACATCTTTTCGAGTTGTGCCCCGCTGAAATAGTGGAGCAAAATTTCGTCGTACTTATATCCGCGGTCGCCCATTACAGCGGCACCTATCTGGCAAAGACCCACACCATGCCCCCATCCTGCTCCGTGAATAACGAATCCGTCTGGAATGAGAGCCTCCTCCTCAGTCTCACCATCCGCAATAATACAGGTTTGTGGATTTGGAGAGAAGAATTTTTCTACGACGAAAGCAGAACTGAACAGGTGGGTTTCGGACAGCACACGACGAATCTCAAGTTCCTTGCCAATCGTAATAGTCTTCTCAGTGCCTACAATCTTGAGTAATTCAATACGTCCGGAAGCACCACGCTTCACCGGAACCAGGTCGACAATACCGCCCACCTCAGACTTCATATTCGCATTGACGATCTCCGTTATTCGCTCTTGAGAGTACTCCACCGTCCATCGGTAGAAATCGGTAGTTTCCTGGTCGTAGTTATTTAATATCTGCGAAAGCACACGCTTATTTTTTGTTCCGCAGAACGTGCGCGGCGTTGACATAATCCACTTTGTGACTTCCTTCTCGTCGGTCAAATCAGGCAGAGCCGCAGCTGCATCTTGTTCTGCACAATCATCCGCCTCCACATCAGTTATATGCTCATCCGGGCGCAGATAGTCTTTCTTGCTTATCAGGTAAGGCTTGTCTATATCTTCCCAGCAAGTATGGAACTCCTCCGTCACTCCGCCACAACATTTCGAGAAACGGGCGTCGCAAATCTCCTTGCCATAACGAAGCACCTCGCCTGCTGTGGTTCTGACGGCCTCAACGACATTCTCGCTCGACGCCTTCGTTATGCCTTGGTAGCGTTGGCAATGGTCGTCGGCACATACATCAAAGATTGTATGGTCCTCACGGTCGTACCAGCGAACAATCTGGTCCTTAGATTTCTTAAACGAGAAGAATCCCCCACCCGTGTCGGTCTTTTCCATTTTCTTGCGTTTCTCGATCTGCGCAATAAGCCAACTGCGCGACACTACGGCGTGAGCCTTAAGAAACTCCAGCGGCGCTGTTGCGCGCATCTCCGACGAAATGACGCTGACGAGATAATCCTCGAGAGGCAGCACGTTTATAGCGCACAAACTGCCTTCATCAACGACAAGCTTCAGCGTGCCGGCAAATATCTGTGTCTCCTTCCTTTCCCAATGGAAATTTATGCCGATTTTAACTTCAAACAGCGAGAACGACGCGTAATCTTCAACCGGTGTGAACGTCAATTCCTGATAAACGTTGCCATTCCAAGATATGCCTCCATCGACAAACTCAACCTCCTGGTTGCCTGTCACTTCCTGTCCTTTTGCAGTATAAGCGGCATTAAGTGAGAACTTTATATTCTGTGCGCTTACTATACCTACGCTTATTTCAAATTCCTTCATGATAATGTTTTGCTTTAATTGACAAACGAACACCTCTGCTCATAACTCTATACCCTTAAGGCGTTTCAGAATCTGCATCTCCTCTTCACAGGAGATTCCGACTTCCTCGATTATGCCAGAAACCACAGACGGAGTCAAAGCCTTAAAGTCCTGCTCGCGCGGAGTTATTATCAAGCCGCCCATATCAATCGCTCCGGGGCTTACCATGATTTGGTCTTCGCTCTCGGCGTAATAGCATCCCGGACGGTGTTTGCTGCGAGGAATGACTACTGAAACGATTCGTCGGGAATCGTCTTCCAGCCCCTTATATGTCCACGCGAGAATGTTCATCATAGGTTCTTCGCAGCATCCCTCGCCACACAATGCGCTGTACAGTTTGCGGAACATAAAAGTGTTAGCAGATGGAGTGCGAGTAACTATTGCAAATACGGGGCACAGATAACCGCGCAAACGATACATACCTGCATGGTTCGCTATTACTCCCAGTCCGGAGGCCTCTGCATATTCCTCGTCGCTTATCGGATAGATGCGATTCCTTTTCTTCCAGTACATGTCGTTCCAATCCCTCTCCAACGGCACCTCACCGCGCTTGCCTGCCTGAAAGTGCATGTGGTCTGGAGCAGAAGCGCCACACTGCGGTCCGTTGTAGAAAACGAAATAGTCGTCCAAGCTGTCGGCAATGCGCATCATATCTTCGTAATTCTCTAAAATGCGCTGAGGCGAATGACTGCGGAGCGGTATGGTGAAATGCTCCGACAATATAGGGAACGGATTGACCAAAAGATTATACTTTCCTAAAAGCGGCAAATCCATTTGCTCTGCAGGACGATTTGCGTCACACAAGAAGCAAGAACGCTTACGGATGCTCTTCGGGTCGACTTTTGCCCCTGTCGATACGATTCGGGCAGGATTGTACTGAACGGAAATATTCACTCCATCCAAGTTCACATTCGACACGACCGCTTTTTTCAAGTCAGCGTATCGGTCGGCCGCCTCACTCCACTTCTCCAATTGGTTGTCAAAGAAGCGTTTTGCATCATCAGCGCAAACGTTCTGCCTCCAATTGAGATTCTGAGCCCTACGCGCCTTTATCTCCACAGTGCGAAGCATATCCTTATAGAGATTGTTTTCATTAACTTTCTCTACCGGCAACGCCGCATCCGAATTGCCGTCCCAGCGACGGCAAAGATAGAGTTCGTCATAAATGCGGCCGATGCGATATTCACGCGAAAAGCGCAACCCCAAAGCATAGTCCTCGCCATAGCTCGTGTTAGGCACGCCAAAGCGACGGAGCAACGGAGTAAAAAACGCTCGCGGAGCACCAAGGCCATTGATGCGCAAAGCATTGTTGCGTCCATTCTCGTCAGTCCATTCCTTGTGGTCGATAAGTCCTGGCGGCAACGTATTTAGTTCGAAATCGCACATTCGATAAGAGCCGATGACCATTCCGCATTTCTCCTCGTAGAACTTGCCAACAATGCGCTGCAAGGTGTCGTCGCCACTGTATAAGTCATCGCTGTCAAGCTGCACAGCAAAACGTCCGCACCTTTCATCGCTTACAGCCAAATCCCAGCATCCGCCAATGCCCAAATCATCAGTCTCCGGCACTATCAGCACACAACGCGGATCGGCTGCAGCTATGGCACGCACAATATCAGTAGTGCCGTCAGTCGAATGATTGTCAACAACCAGCACATTATAGTCAAAATCCGTCTTTTGCGAAAGAGCCGAGCGCACAGCATCCTCTATAGTCCGCACACGATTGCGAACAGGGATGATTACGGAAGCTTCAACATCAAAACCAGCATCACCAAACGATACATCCTGAAGCATTTCGGCAGGGACAAGTGCACCAATAGCATTCAGATGAGCAGTACACGCCCGCTCCATCTCAATCTGAACGGCACGGTTGCGAGGATCAACATAGTCAAACTGTTTTTCGCCCGACTTTCTCAAATCCGGCTCCTCCTCAGAGTAAAGATATTCGCGCAAATGCAAGATATCCGCCCCATCATTCTTGCGCGACAACGCAAGATTAAGCGCATACCAACCAGCATAATCATATTTGCCGCCAGCATCTGTAGCAGAAGCATACCTCTTCATAGCCGCTCCGTCATAGAGGACTACCGAACCGAAATCAAAATCGTTGCGCACACTGCCCAACTGGTAATCTATAGTCGGACTCTTCGACTTCTGGCCCTCTTTTATGCTGTACCTATCAGAATAAAGCATGCTTACCCCCGAAGCGCACATAACCTCAGCCATGCGGTCGATTGACTTTCGCATGAAGGTCAGCGATACAGGCTTCAAGCATACAAGCGCATACGGCGACTCAACAGCAGCAGCCACACTGCTAACAGCACTGCTACTATTGATTCCGTCAACCGCCAGTACCCTGCATCCGTCAATGCCGGCAACATCTGCAGCATCTGATGCCAGCAGGAAAATATTGCCAACACAACTTGCAGCATGCAACTGACCGACTATATATTCAACCGTATCCCTATCGGAATACGCAATAAAACAATCTATAGTTTTCGTCATCTAAAGACCCTCCTTTTTTGCAAATATATACAAAAGTAATGAATAATTAAAGAAAAAGCCCCGTAGCGCGCTCAAAAAGATGCAGCAACGCATTCAAAACTTATTGATACCTCAGCGCTTACTTTCCGCCCCCTCGGAGAAAAGTATAAATAAAACTTATATTTGTAAGAATAAAACTAATATTTATATAAATAAAACTATTATTTGTACAAATATTACTTTTATTTATAGTTTTCAGCGCAGTGTCGGGATTTCACCACCGCTGCAACGGCAACTTTCCAGCGAAGAGCCCTCAATAATTAGCAAGACAGCAGAAATGCCGAAGTTATCGGAAGACTCAGAATAATCGGGATATTCTGAGGATTCTGAATATTCAGAAAACTCGGAAGATTCTGAAAATTCAGAAAATTCAGAAAGTTCAGAAAGCACAGGACTACACAGAAAAGGGGCTGCGCCAATACTGACGCAGCCCCGCAATATCACATAAAAGCCTGTATTGCCTACTAATACTGCCACTCAGGCTTTTCGAAGTACCAGTTTGCAGGATCCAACAGTTTGTTGTAGATTTCATCATTACGCGTACCGTAAACAACGCTTGGGTCGTTCTTGTCGACCTTCATGTCACGATCGGCAATCTTGCTTGCCAACCATTCAGTACCGCCAAATCCAGACGCATTCTTATGCTCCGCAATACGGACAAGGTCTGTGAAACGGTTACCCTCGAAAGCAGTCTCAAGCGCAAGCTCGTCAACGATGACGTTCTCAATGGCATTGATTACAGCTTCCTTGCTTGCAGTCTGCAAATCAAGTCCCTGCTTAACGAGAAGGCTGTCATAGTTGTAAACGAGAGTATCGCGAGTACCTGTAATGTTTGTTGTAACAGACGTAGTAGCATCCCATTCGCCGTATCCGCATCCGCGAGCATGAATACCATAATTGCTGTTCCAGAAGTCGTCTGAGAAATCAAGGAATGCATTGAACGACTGAAGCTGAAGCGTATCAGTGAGATAGTGCATAGCCTCAACAGCGTTGTATGCCATATAACGCACTTCCTTTTCCACAGTCACAGGTTTGCCATTCTCATCAAGTATTGGTTCACCTGTCTCATCGTCATATACCGGCTCCTCCACTGTAGCAGTCTCAATAGTTGGAATATTGCTGCCGTTAAGTCCATCCTTGAGGATTGCGAAAGCAAACTCTGGATAGCCTGCACGGTTGATAGCCTCTGCCAATCGAAGCCATATGAGGGTCTTACGATAGATTGGTATAGTGTAGTAGAATGTTGCCCCCGATGCGGCCTTAGCGCACAAACCGTAAGCATCACCTTCATATCTGACCTCTTCGGTGCTTGCATAGAAACGTGCGTCACCACATTCATAGTCGACACGCATAGGTTCGCGCGCACCAACTCTTTCATAATGTACGTATGTCTGCGCCTCGTTCACACCAGCATATGCCAACGAAGGTGCATACTGACGCTTGTAAGTGCGGTTTACCGAAATAGCACCAGAAGTACTTGTCTCCTCTTCGCCTTCTTCATTCTCACCTACAGATGTGTTCTGGCTTGATGTTGGCGTATATCCGAATATGTCTGCCACTCGTGTAAGCATAGTTCCAAATCCCTTATTAGCCGAACCTGGTATACTGCTAATCACCTCGGAAGTTGCACTATATTGATATGTATTTGCATAACTGCCTAAGCCATTTATAATTCCATACATATATCCATCAGCGCCAAGACTGCTATATGAAGCTGTTGCATATTGATTTGTTACAGAAGACTGAGTAGAGCGCAAATACTCGTAATAGTATTTTGCAGCAGAGCGATAGTCAGCATCGCTTGCACCACGGAGCAAATAGAGGTCGCCCAAAACCAGACGAACTGGAATGAAGCAGAGGCGTGCAGAAATAGACACCGCACCATTTTCCCAGTTTCCATAACTTGGATAACGGGTATCAACAAACTTTTCCAATCCTTCTGCCAAAAGCAGGTCAACGAGATTTTCCTTTGTTGCCTGATTTGCGTCATAGTCAAAATCCTTGATTACGCCGAGGTCAGAAACTGGTCGGGTGATAAACGGCACAGAACCGTAGTTCTTTACCAACTGAAGATAAGCCCAAGCTCGGATTGACTGCACCTGTGCATATTCCGGAATCATGTACTTCACATTACTCTTGATAGCATTAGTGTCAGCATTTGCGATGTAGAAGTTACAGTTGTTGATAATGTTGTAGTAATCGCTAATATGGAGCATGCTGCACGTTCCGTCTTGAGGATTGTCGAAGTTGGAAATGGCATAGAGGGTGTCGGTTGTATACTCAGTTGAAGAAACCAAGTCGCCACGCAACTCGCCGAGGATAACCTGACGCTCTGCCACATCCTGCATACACCTCATTATTCCGAGATAAGAATAAAGAGTGTCATTTGCATTCACATAACTTTTATCACCAGTGTCAACTGTAAGCATGTCTTCACAAGACGTAGTGAAAAGACCGGCCAAAAGTGCGAATGACAACGATAATATTGAATATCTTTTCATTTCTGTATCAATTTTCAGTTATCAAATTTTACAAGTTAATCTTCACACCGAGATTGAAACTGCGGCTTTGAGGCAAGAGACCTGCATCAATGCCTTGATAAAGCACGCTGTTTCCGCATGAGAACTCAGGATCTTTTCCTGTGTATTTTGTAAGAACGAAGAGGTTGTTTGCCTCGCCCCAGATTGTGAGTTCCTGAATCCATGAAAGATTGAGAGGCAACTCATACGACAAGCGAACCTTCTTAAGTTTAAGATATGAACCGTCCTCGATCCAACGGTCAGAGAATCGCTCGTTGTTAACCCAATTGTCGCTCGTAGTTGAGCAAACTCGCGGCATATCAGTCTGCTGACCCTCACAAGTCCAACGGTTAACTACTGCCTGAGTCTGATTATAGAAACCATTCATGCTCTCAAGCTGGCTGCGCTGATAATTATATACGTCGTTTCCGAGCGAATACTTGAAGTTAATATCCAAAGACCAACGCTTGTAAGCCAAATTAGTATAGATATTACCGTAAACATCTGGATTAGGATCGCCTATGACAGTCTTGTCCTTAGCATCAATCACACCATTGTCATCCATATCTACGAAATGGACATCACCTGCACGGAAATTCTTATAAGGGTTGCTCTTTATACCAGTAGGATACTTGAGGTAGTCGCCGTCTTTGCCTGCCGACTTAGCATCAGCGTCAGTAGAGAAGACTCCGTCAGTCTTGTAGCCATAGAACAAACCAACAGGATTGCCCACACTGGTGAGAACTTCAGCGCCGTAGATGGTTGTAGTATAGTCGTTCTCAGGAAGAGAAGTCATCTCATTCTTATAGTGACCTACAGTAGCACCGATCTGCCACTTGAAATTCTTAGTGTCAAGAACAATGGCATTAACGCGAACATCAAAACCGGTGTTGCGCAAAGCACCTTCATTACACCAATAATGCTTAAGACCAGACATGTAGTTGACAGACTTCAAAGTAAGCAAATTGTCTGTTTCGCTGATGTAATAGTCAACACCTGCCTGAACGCGATTCTTGAAGAATGAACCAGACAAGCCGAAATTCCAACGACGAGTTGTTTCCCACTGAATCTCAGGGTTCTCAATATTTGCTAACTGAAGACCTGTAGCAGTCTTAAGGAAGCTCTGTGACATGAAATAAGTGCGGCTTGCAGAATAATCAACATTGTCATTTCCGCTCTCGTCATAACCAACTGTAAGTTTCAAGTAGTTCACGCCCCTAGCCTTGGCAAGCCACTTCTCGTTTGACAACACCCATGCAGCCTGGACTGAAGGGAACAATCCCCACTTAACACCGAACATGTCAAGTCCGTCTTTAGCCTCTGCACCGAAACGTGATGAAGCCTCTGCTGTTAATGCACCTTCGAGGAAGTAAGTGTTCTTGTAAGAATAGCGTGCATTTGCATAATACGCCATGTTGCGCCAAGAATCAACAGTTCCATTTACACTGCGGAACGCACTTGAGTTCTTGAAGTCAGGCATCTTGTCGTTACCAGAGTTATATCCGCTCATATAGTTGTCGTCAAAAGAATTTGACACGAAACGGAATCCGCCATAAGCAGCCACATCATGAGCGCCGTAGTTATTGCTCCAGTTGATTCTGAAGTCATTAGACAAAACAGTTTCTTTTCCGAAAAGGCTCTTAATAACGCTTGTCACATCACCATAACCCTCAAGGTTGTATATTGGCATACCGAACTCTGGCAAATAAAGTTTCTCATTTGAACGGTTGAGCTGATAAGCAAAACGATTTGTGATATTCAAATGCTTGTTTATCTCCCACTTAGGCATAACGTTCAAGTTGAACTGAGTAAGTTCGTGAGTATTCTTGTTTATGCCATCACCGTTCTCAAGAATCCAATAAGGATTGGCAAGAGCCGCGTTTGTTCCAAATGCCGATGCGAATGCAAACGGATAGTTGTCGTCATAAACATCCTTGCCAGCATAAACTCCTGATTCATGGAGCTTGCCGTCCTCGCCTGTATAGTATGCATACTTGCTAAGGAACGGAGCCTGGATCAGACCAAGCACATTTGGAGAAGATATTGCTCCATCAGAATAGTCCTCAGCCCATCCGTTGTTACGAAGGTCGTATGTGACACGGCTATAAGACACGTCCAACTGAGTCTTCAGACTTGGCAAGAGATTGATGTCTGTATTAAATCGGATATTAAGGCGGTCAACACCATTGTTCTTTGCTGTAGACTCGGCCGAAGTATAGCCAAGCGACAAACTGTACATGGCAATATCATCACCACCTTGAACATTAACCTTGTAGTTCTGTGAAAAAGCAGTTTGGTAAAGTCCGTCAGACCAATCCGTGTTATTATGATACATCGGATACCAATAGTAATTAGGATCGTCATTCAAGAATGGGTAAAGATAATTGGCCGACGTGCTGTTCTGTCCCACCTTAGTCGTACCAATCAATTCGCTCGTATAGTTCTTGTACTGACCAGCATCCATCATCTTTATAGCCGAAGGCACTGTTTCAAAACCGCCAAAGACAGAAACATTAATCTTCGTTGCCATAGAATGGCCGCGCTTAGTGTTAATGATTATCACGCCGTTTCCACCGCGAGCACCATAAAGAGACGTTCCATTCTTCAGAACCTCCACGCTCTCAATATCTTCCACATCGATGCCAGCAAGCACGTTATTGAAGAAACCGTCATGAATAGAAGTACGGTCGAGCTGCATATCCATCATCACACCGTCGAGAACGATCAAAGGCTGAGCCGTTGTATTAAGCGAGTTCAATCCTCTAATAAACATGGCAGCACCCTGACCTTGCATGCCGTTACGGTTGATTGTACGCACATCGCCGCCAAGCTTGTTTTCGATCTCTGAATCAATCGTAATCGCACTTGAGTTTTCAATCTGCACCTTCTTTGATGCTGTCAAGCCTGTTTCTACCGAATAGAAAGAATTGTATTTGTCACTGTACAAAGCCACAGTTGGAACTTCGGTACCAGAAAACGCCACCTGCACGTCGTTGTATTCTGGAACAGTCACATAAAGCGAGTTGACAAACACAGGCACACTCAAGGTGTATTTACCCTTATCGTCGGTTAGTACCGAATATTTAGCGTTATTATAAGCCTGCACGCGTGCACCGTCAATAGGTAGCTTTGTTGACGCATCATACACATACCCGCTCACCTCCTTCATCTGATAAACCGGTGCTGTCTTCACCGCTCTTCGCTTAATTGAATCCGAAGCATTATCTTGAGCCATAACAAAGGTAGTACTTGCGAGCATTGCAAATACCGCACCTACGCCCAGGATCTTATGATGCAATTTATTTTTATTGATTTTCATTGTATTTTATTTTATTAAATGAAGCATTAGAGTTAACTCAACCGTAACATTTATTCCTTTGCCTTAAGGACTATCTTATCAACAAGGATCTCGCGAGAGTACTTGTTCTTCTCTGTTGATTTAAAGTAACCCTTTATAGTCAAAGTTGCATAAGCGTCAGTTAATCCCCTGTAGCAAATAGGGAACTCAAAATCTTTAGCCACAAGAACGCTGTCGACCATACGATACTCACCATTCTCATCTACATAAGGAGCCTTATTTGAGAAGTAGTTTGTATTGAAATTATCTGTATCGTCCTCATTTTCATTCTTCAGACGCTTGTTGTTATTACGTCTTGTTGGTTCATCATATGCCAATGTGGCCTGGAATTTATTAGGCTTATTATCGCTCATATTATAAGCTACAAGAACGTATATATCATATTTGCATGACAACAAATTACGAAGAATAAAAGTAGCTCCAGGATGCACACTCATAGACGCCGGCTTCATAACAAAAGCACCGCACCTAATAGTCGTATCCTTTTCTGCCCCATTAAATTCATAAGAGATGTTGTATGAGAATGTTTCACGTCCAGGGATAGTATTTCTATCTGCAGTTTCAAGATTTGCCCCTTGCTCAGCCTCAACTTCCAAGTCCTCAGCCCAAGAGTCGCTCGGACGGTAATTAAACTCATCTACGATATAAGCATATCCGTTACTAACCTCAATAGGTTCTGCACCATTGAACAAACGAGCGCTATAAGGGTCGTAGAAAACAGTTCCTGACGTACTAACCAAAGAGTCGCATGCACCTTCTACACCAAATTGAGTGTAATCATATCCATGCTGGGCATTGATATTAAATACAAGATTTTGAGACATTGCATTCTTTACTCGGAAATTAACGATAGAATCGAGTTCTTCCTCTGTGAATTTTGTTTCAACACCTTCTATCAATGTATCCTTTCCTTCAGGAGTAACAGTTGCCACATCCTGCTTATAATTAGTCTTGTATACGAAATAAGGTTTCACCTTTTCTAATGCAGCAGTCCACGCTTCATCTGTAGGAATAATCATTGCATATGAACTGTCTTCACGAGTAAGATTTGTACCCAGATAGGAGAAATACATATTTGTAGTTTGGAAGATTGAGTCCACCCAGGTAACCTGGCCATTAACAGTAGGTCCCTGAGTACTTTGAAGTTCGTCAAATACGATTTCTTCGAATCCCTTTATAAATGTAGAGACAGAATCTATATCCTCGCGGTTAGACAAGAACTCATAGATATTTGGCTGAAAAGGTATCGCACCGTCAATCACGTGAAGCACGCCATTGGTTGCACCAATATTGCTCTGAACAATCTGCTGGTTCTTTATAGTGCCTGTTTTGCTTCTAAACATTACATTTTTACCATTAAACAGCAGCAATCGAGTGCTATCCTCCCCCATGACTAAATGGCTAAATCGAGTCATACAGTTGCGGATTAATTCTTTTTCCACAATATATGCATCGGCTACATCGCCTGACTTCAACAATGCATCATATTTTTCGTAGTCAAAAGAACCATTTTTCGGAGCCCACACAGTGAAAGTCTGATTTCCACTAAACAAGTCTGCATATGTTTCAACAGTTGTAACGCCTTCAGACTTAGAATAATTGATTCGCTGGAGCAAATCCGCAAATTCACTCAGTTCTTCATTCGAAGAAATATTTTCCCACAAGGTTTTTCTTCCTTCAACCTCTGGCTTTATGTCAAAATGGTCATCTGCACATGCCGTAAAACCGCAAAATGCGACAGTACCCACAAATGCCACTTGCAACCATTTAAATATCTTATTATTCATATTTTCCTGTTTTATTTTAGGATTATTACCACTTATCTTCAGCCGCCTTATCACTGTTGTAAACAGACTTTGGAACAAGTTCAAGATAATCAAAGAAGAACTCGGCTCCTGTAGTCTTAAGAACTGACTTAAAACGCATGTAATAAGTCTTACCAGCTTCCAACTGACCTGTATAGATTATGCGTCGCAAGCAATTTGAGCGATCACGGCCAGAGTGAGACGCATCGTCATAGAAATACTTAGGGCCTTTCATGTAACCATTATTACGCATAGCCTTATCGTTTTCTTCAATCGCATCATTTGTGCCCAACGTTGCATCATTAACCCATCCAGTAACAACAACATCCCTCATTCGAAGGTCAAGAGGAATACCCACTGCTGCAAGATTATATTTGTTTTCACCAATATAAATCTGAGCCATACCACGGTTGTCATTAGCATTTATACCGTAACGAATTTCGTAGGTACCAGTCTGAGGAACTGGAGGAAGTTTCAGCGTAAAGTCATACATGCCTCGAATGTTAAACTCATCGGTCTGATAGTTCAACCAACTTCCTGCACCAGCATTTCCTGTATTAGGCAAATATTCAAATTCAGTCTGAGATGACATGATTGGAATATTTTCAAAATAATCCGGATGGAAATACCAGCTTGCACTCTTGTTGTAACGGCAATTGTTCGTCATAATTTCAGGCAGCAAAGAGCATATATCATAGCGCATACGCTCATTAAGCACCTTTTCTGGCACATCTTTGTTCCACACGAGCAAATCATCCAATATCGGATAATAATAACCATTAAGCGCCTGGTTTGTATAGTCGCCATTCTTCTGGCTGATTGACAGACCTGGGATTGTAATATTTGCTGACAATTCAATGTAGTTTGTCAACTGATAAACAGAATGTCTGTTAAGACGCTTGCCCGATTTAATACCTGTAACTTTTAACGTACGACGGTGCTTGCCCAAAGTCTCATAATATTCCCAAACATTTGTTTTATGAACACCATTCACATTTGGAGCCGTATTATTATAACCTCTCTCATTAGAGAAGATCACTAACCTGTCGTATGTCAAACGCTGTGGAAGGATATGGTATGCCACAAATTGATTAATAGCATTGTCCTCACTTGCATAGTCAGTGCCATAACTAGTGTTTCCATCATAATAAGCATTGTCCTTAAGCCAATCATTAAGTTTTCCAAGATCGCTCTCGTCAATACCATCTTCGACATTAACTCCTAGTTTATCTTCAAACACACTGTCAAGTTCAACAAAAACGGTAAATCCTGTGTATCTATGATCTGGATAACGTCCTTCCCAGTTACCACTAAATCTTGTATTAGTAGTTATACCGGCAATTTTTTTACCATCAAGTTCCCAATCATAATATGATTCGTCCCTGTATGCAAGAAGTTTTCTGTCCCAACCTGTCAAAGTCAGCAAGTTACCGAACATTTGAGTGTTAGGAGTTCCTATAATCAAGTCTGCAATCGTTGACTTTGAAGGAGATAGCACCTTATCAACAGCATGAATATAACCATTCTCCACCTCAACGTCTTTTTTCACAATCCTTGAATCTGTATTAACCAGAAGAATTGTCTGCCCGTTTTCTGAGATTGTTGAAATATCCACAAAACGGTCTCTCATGTTGGTTGTATTCAATGCACCTTCGTTAAAATCAGTTGACGCATAAGCAACCTCCTCAATAAGACTGTTAAATACAATATCTTCGGCAACAGAGTCTGGAAGTTCAGCAAGAACTTTTGTCTCCACTTCTCCTATCACCAACAACGAATCCAGATATTTATCTATCGCCTCGTTTGTTGGAGCGAAGCATGTATATTTACCGCGCGCAGCAAGGAGTTCTTTCATTGTTGAAGAAGAACGCTTGCTTGGGTGAACCAATCCTAAAATTTCATGATAACTACTGAACATGTCAGGGTTATTAGCAAAATGATCAACCATCATCTCTCCCGTGAAGGTGTAGAGGTCTGATTCGTCGATTTTTTCGGAACAACTGTTCAGTACGACGGATGCGGCACCTGCCATCAGCAATGTCACACCGCAATATTTCCTGATAATATTAACTATTTTCATAAATTGTCTGTTTTTGAGGTACTTTCATCTACTGCCCAAACTTCGTTCTGGTGTAGCAAACCATTATTCCTAATTTCATTTTTACTGATTGGAGAGAACAATGACTGAATCGTTGACAACTTAGCTTCAATCGCCTTCTTATTTTCAGACGCAAACTTACGAGTCAAAAGCGCAAGCATTTCTTGTGTACCACCTCTGCGCTGAGCATAGCGTACCAAGTCAAACCATCTCTTACCTTCTGCAACAAATTCTCTCTGGCGCTCTGCCATAACAAGCGACTCGATTCCCTCCTTGCTCATGAATACTGTTATGTCAAGCGAATCGCCCTTACTACTTGGTTGATATGCGCCTGGATTTGAACGCTTATAAATACTGCGACAAAGATTGAAGGCCTCCGTCAAATGCTCTTCATCATCATATAATTGAGAAATCGCTTCAGCCTTCATCAACATGACATCAGAAAGTCTATAAACAATCCAGTTTGCATCACAAGCTTTTGTTCGCGTAGTATATTGAACAATCAAATTCTCCAAAGTATTGTCAGTTATCGCTGTAGAAACTGATCCCTGAGTCACTGTTTTTGCATAATACTTCGCAATTGGAAGATTCACCTGTCCAACCTTCTCAAACTTTATCGTTTCCCATTTACGCATATCTGTCTTTGCATAGACATACGAAGGGATAAGGGTATTTGGATGCTCATCAGAGCTTGTAAATAAGTTGCTTGAGCAATTCAAACTCCCCTGTGTTCCTTTTTCAATATTCCAGACTAAAGCTCCGCCATCCTTTGTTCCTCCAACCATTGTATTAGAATAGCTGCTTCCTTCTACCTGAAGCTCAAAGATACTTTCTGAAGAATTCTTTTTTCCAAAAATGTTATCATAAGCACCTACTGTAGTAGAATATTCACCCATATCCCTTGTAGTATTCGGGATAAACAAATCATCAAAAGTCAAATTCACATTACTACCTATAAATTGCCCGCCAGAAGCCAAAGTCTTAAGTTTTTCAGCTTTCATAATTCGTATGACTTCATCGCAGCATTCTACACACTTTTGATAGTCCTGTTCTGCAGTAGTTAGGTATTCCTCCACAGGCCTTTCTTGCCCCTCTATGCTGAAAGGTTGATTATTACCAGCCTTATAGCTTGCCCGCCACAAATACACATCTGCCAGAAGCGTATAAACAGCCTTACGGGTGATACGTCCCTTATTCCACACATTATCGTTATAATCTTGCATCGCAAGATCTTTCACAGACTCAAGGTCATTAATAATATTATCCAAGACCTGAAGTTGTGTGGACTGCGGAAGTTTCATTTCCTGCTCGTCATTATTATAGTCCTCTGTCACATAAGGCACCTCACCAAAGGTTCTTACAAGCCAAAAATGGCTGTATGCCCTAAGCGTAATCACTTCTGCCTTCAAAGGTTCCCAATCCCCCTGAGAGAAGCTCTCATCTCTTTCCAAAATTTCCGGACCATGAGCAAGCACCTTGTTACAGTAGTTGATAGCATTATAAAACGAGGTCCAACCAAACATTCCGTTTGTAGGCAGCAGGTTTGCGTTCATCAAATTTTGCAAGTTTTGGTCGTTAACACCAACAGTCTTCTCAAAATTGTCAGAACGCACCTCGCCCCATTGTATGTATTTTGTCAAAACGTCGTTATCCACAAGGCGCTTATAGCAAGCAGCAACAACATTTTCCAAATCATTCTTATCCTCCCAGAAATCCTCCTCTACAATTTTATCCTTCGGCGTAATTGTCAGAAAGTCCTCACAAGAGGTTAGTCCTAGCCCTGCTGCAACACAAGCGCAAAGAGCTAATTTCTTAATTATATCTGTTTTCATAAACGTTAACTTTAAGATATTCAACCGATTTGACGTTAGAATCCGACATTAACACTCACTGTAAATGACTTTGCACGCGGAGTCTTACTATTGTCATAGCATACGCCCCAGCTTCCATATCCAACTTCAGGATCTACTCCTGTGTATTTAGTCCAGCAGAAGAGGTTGTTTGCTGACGCCGACAAACGCAATGACTTCAAACCTAAGTCTTTAGCGATCTTAGACGGCAACGTATATGCAATCTGGCAATACTGCAATCTCAAATAGTCACCATCTTCAATATATCTGCTACTACCCAGCGCATTATATGTATTCATGATACCTGAATTCATAGCACGAGGTATCTCTGTGATATCGCCATTCTGACGCCATCTCCATGACACCGCATGGCTCTGGTTCTGATTTGAACGCATTGACTCATTATTAAGGCGTGCCAAATTTGCAATCTTGTTTCCAATACGATAGTTGAAACTAAATTTCAAAGACCATGGTCCATAGAAGAAGTTCAAACCAAAACCTCCGTTGACCTTAGGGTTTGAATTGCCGAGATATACAATGTCAAGCTCGTTTATCTGACCGTCGCTATTTACGTCCTCATAAATAACATCACCGCCCTTAAACTCATAATTCACACCTCCGTAGTTGAAGTACATGTGAAGCGGATTACCCTTTGAGTCATACAGGATATTACCGTTTGCATCACGTGCTACAGGGCAAGTAGCGTTCTCGCCACGTCTCTCTGCAGCAGCGGCAGTAATTTCTCCATAAGCAGCGGCAGATTCATCAGTATATCCGCTGTGATCATAGTCATAACGATAAACGCCTTTGTAGCGGAAACCATAAATCGAACCGAGTGAATTTCCCACTTGAATTCTCTGCAGATACTGACCGTTAGAATAGTTGTAGTCGCCATTCATACTTGCAAGCACAGTTGGATCCATTTCTGTAATCTTGTTCAAGTTCTGAGCTATATTGAATGATGCCGACATTGAGAACTTGCCTAACTTCAAGAATCTGTTAGTATTGATATAAAGTTCCCATCCTTTGTTTTCGAGGTTTCCGACATTACGCCATTCCAAAGAGCCATAACCAGAAGAGCCCGGAATTCCAACACCTCTATTCAGAAGGTCCTTAGTTTTCTTGTTGTATATGTTAAGGTCCATCTGAATTAAATCCTCAAACAAATTCAAGTTGAATCCCAAGTTCCAAGAATCGATGGTCTCCCACTTAATATTTGTCAGGCGGAGATTCTCTGGCTTAATTGCGGTAATAACACTATTACCAGAACCATAGATTCCATAATCACCATATTTATTATACATCAGGTACTCGCTGCTAGGAGCGTTTCCTACTCGTCCCCATCCGTAACGAACAGAAAGGAGACTGATAAAATTCGCAAGCTTGGAATTAACGAAAATTGGTTCATCGCTTAAGTTCCAACGTCCTGACACACTTGGGAATGTGCCCCACTTATTTCCGGCACCGAACTTTGTAGAACCGTCACGACGAACAGTAACGTCCAATGCATAACGGCCATCAAGATAACCGACGTGCGCTGAAGCGAGATAAGCCATACCCTTCCATTCACCTGTACCGGTTGTGGTATTACCTAAGTAGCCTGCAGCCGACGAAGATGTAATACCTGTAGGGATACCGCTATGTGATATGTTCTGACTGGTACTGCTTCCTGTATTCATTTCGAAACGCACCATTGCGCTTGCAGACCAATCTTCATTGTTGAAATGAGGGATAAAAGTCAAGGTCTCACGGTTGGTGACAGACAAACTCTTATATTCTCTATTTGACGTAGTATTCACACCTGAAGACCAAGAATTAGTCGTAAGCGAGCCTGGATAATAAGTATTATCTGACTGATTATAGATATCCATGAACACCTCTGCATTAAGGTCTAACTGATGGCTTTGGTCATCCTTACCGAGCAATTTATATCGTAAGTTAAACTGCGGATTTATACGATAAGTGGACTGATTGTTAAATGCCTTGTGAGCAATAGCAACAGGGTTACCATTATTCTTCATGTCCGAAAGGTACTTTGAAGAATATCCGTCAGGAGTTTCTCCCTCGTTTGGTGCCGAAGGCAGCATCTTGTAGAAATCGCCTGTAAGATTGCCATTTTGGTCGTATTCATATATTGACATGTTAGGCATTGCATTATAGGCTTTTCCGAGTATTGACGATGTAGAGCCTCCGTCCCAGTTACGATGGTTGTCAGTGTATGAGAGAGCAAAGTTTGTAGAGAAACGGATACGGTCAGACACGTCGTAGTCGAGGACCATACGAGTAGAGAACTTATCCATTTCCTGCTTAATGATTGTACCAGTCTGCTTGTCGTAACCGCCTGATATACGGAACTTGGCTTTTTCACCACCACCGGTCAAAGTCACATAATAGTTGTGAGTTTGTCCGAACTGCTGAACAGCGTCAACCCAGTCTGTATTATGCTTGAAATTGTGATAATAAATCGGACGGTTCTGATCGTAATTCAACTCTACGATATTAGATGTAACCGTGCTTTGTGCCGGATTGAAGTAAGCCTCCTTCATCATCATTGTGTAGCCGTCGCCATCAAGCATATTCAAACCGTCTGGAGCCCAAGAGCCCGAAAAACGATAAGAGAAGTCAATCTTTGTTGCTCCCTGCACACCGCGGCGTGTAGTAATTTCAATTACACCATTTGCACCTCGCGCACCCCAGATGGCACTTGCCGAAGCATCCTTAAGCACCTTTATGTCCTTAATATCTTCAGGGTTTACGGAGAGGAGTGTAGCAAACTGCTCCTCGTTGTCCATATTGTTGAAGTCTATGGCCGAAACCTCATCAGGAAGGTCAAAGATATTACCGTCTACTACGATAAGAGGTTCTGCACTACCGTGAATTGAACTCACACCGCGAAGACGCATGCTTGTTCCGGCACCGAGGTTACCTGAGTTTTGAATAATATCAAGACCTGCAATCTTTCCTTGAAGAGCCTCATCGGCTGAAGCGAAAGACAGACCTGCCAGATCATCCATGCTCAAAGTCTGTGTTGCCACTGAAACCTCCTTAACAGGGATTACCAAACCGTTGCTCTGTGTCTTAGGCTTAGCCTTAATGACAACTTCTTTGAGTTGGGTGTTATCCTTAAGTTTAATGTCGAACTTAGTAGTGTTGCCTATCACCTGGCTCCATGTCTGATAACCGATATACGACACCACAAGACGGTTTTTTGGATTTTTGATTACCATCGAGAAGTTACCGTTCATATCTGTCACGGTAGCCTCCACGATACGGTTATTTGCATCTCGCTCAACCACGTTTGCCAACGGTATTGATTCAATATCGTCATATACACGGCCGGTTACTCGATGCTGCGCTGTAGCTGTGCTTGCGCATAACAGCAAAACAGCAGTTGTTATTATCAGCTTTATATTGTTCATAGCCTTATCTGTTATTTTATGATACGATATTTGGCAAGATACTTCTTAGCAGCCGATGCTGTAGCCCATTCTACATCATATCTTGGATTATTTGCATCATCGCCATAAAGTTTATAGTTAAGCACTCCGTCAATACCGTGAACTACGGCAAATGAAGATGCTGCTATAACATCATTAGAAATAGTGTAGTCGCGTGTCAGATAATTTACATTTTCTGTAACATTTCGTTTCACACCTGTTGCATCGATAACGGAGAGAGTACCGCTACTACCGCCCTCTGACTCCACTTCAACCTTGCAATAAACTCCAGACTCACTGTCAAGAGTAGCTGTTTCCAATGTTGTGCGGTCTATTTTCGGATTATCCACAAAGACTGAGCGGTCCTGGAAATGATACCTCACGAAGTTGACAAGCGTAGTCACCATAGCAAGAGCTTTTTCATTGCGAGCTTGTTCCTGCTCTGAATCAAGTTCTGTACGTTCCTCTTCCGGCTTGTCGAGTTCCAGGAACTCTGCTATTGACTGCCATGTAGGAAGACCACGGTCTATAGCATCACGCACTGCCTCATTTGTAGGAACATAAACTGTGTAGTTATAATTATTGAAGAAACGAACGTTTGTAGCAGTTTCAACACGACCACCTGTAGTCTTGTCGAAGCATGGCAAACCGCCATCGTCTACGAAGATGTCATAACGCTGCTTGTCGGTATTCTTCACGATTCCAATTTCTTCGAGCACCTCACCGTCAGTCTGGCACAGCGCGAAGAACTCGCTAAATTCAGGGTTAGAATAGAATGCGCTGTAGACTGACTCAATAGTTGTCATCATCGGACGGTCTATCTGGTAAGCCATACCGTTACCGTTTTCTGACTTGTCGTCGAAACGTATAACCGTACGTACTGAGTCATGCTGCAACTCCCATCCACCTTGAATTTCAAGACCTAATCGGCGATCCATGGTTCCGCCCTTATATGGGTTTTTCACATAGATTGGAGCATAGTTCTTTGTCAAGAAATAGTGCTTGTCACATTCAATACCAGTAACAGTTTCATCTATGCCTGTAATAGAAGCAGTGTCCTCATGCACTATGGTATGAGTCTGAAGCATATCGCGCAAGCGGTCGCCCCACTCCGTTGAAGTCAATGTAGATGTACTCTTCTTTGCTCCAACATAACCTTCGCCAGTAGCAACATCATAAATGTAGGCGTAGACGGCACACTCTGGAGTAGACTTATCTGCATTCCACTTGTAATTGATAATATTTCCTTCAATCTCTGTTGAACCAATTGTAATCTTAGGGTCCTTGAATGAAACTGGGTCAACATACCAGAAATTGTCATCCTTTGGAACAAAGAAACTGAATCGGGAACTCATCGCAAGCAGATATGCATAGTAGTTGGTCACAACATTTCCAAGCTTTTCGCTCAACGGATTATTGCGGCCTCGTTCAATAGCCCAGTTAAAGATACGCATGTCTGTAGCAGTATAAGCTGGAGCCGATACTGAGGCATACTGCGCAGGCGTGATTACCTCCTTCATAAGATAAACAACACCATTATTAGCCATTTCGATGCCTTCAATCATGTTCACGCCAGCCTCCTCACTCTCAAACATCGGATCCTGCGCGTCATTCTTCACGTTTGTGATGAATTTGCTTGGCACAGCGCTGCAGAAAGATGGCTGCATCAGATTGTTTATGAGAGCCTGAATTACAGAAAGAGGAATCTGGTCAATTGCCTGATAGAATGTTTCGTAATCCTGTGCATTAGCAGGACGTGCAAAACCAGGAGCATAGGCGTCGATAAGGAACTTACCGCCACCGACATCAAGACCGTCCTCCATCTTATAGAAGTAATCATACAAAGCCTCATCTGTAGGAGCGAAAATCACCGCCATGTCCTCTTCCTTTGTTTTCTTTTCACTTCCGCCTGCTGGCACCTCGTCGCAATAGAAGTTCCACCCTGGGTCGTATGTCAAATTGTACTTAACTTCATTACCTACAGGATTACCTTTCGGATCAGTACCCTTGTCATTATTAAGAGCTGTATTTCCTTGCGAGCGCAAAGAGAAGTATCGCTTCTCAAAAACAGAGTCCGCAGCCTCATTGCCGTAAATAAGTTTATAACGCGCTGTCAAAGTCTCGTTATAGAACGGCGCGCTGAAACGGTCAAGCATGTGGCTGAACACATTAGTCTTGCCATTTGTGCGGAGCACCTCTGCCATGTTCTGAGGAGTGACCAACACTTTGTCCAAACGGTTCACATAACCGTTCAAGCAACGAATATCGGATTCAACAACCTTGCTGTCGAAAACATACGCATCGTTAGGATGTCTTTCCACACCCATGAGCTTTGCAAAGTCGTCATTAGTAATTCGGTTGCTTGTCAACTGGCCCTCAAGGAAATGCGTCATCATCGGATTAGTCGCATCCAAAGCCAGGCGAATGCCGCCTTTCTTCTCATTGCGGAAACGCGCCCAATAGTCCTTGTCTGTCAAGTTGTAAGACTTAGGCAAATTCTCTGAAGTAAAGAACGGGATGGAGTCGGTAACGCTGGATGCTGTTTCACGACGCAAACACTTGCCCTTCTGAGGGTCGCTGCCCTCATCACTGTTATCCGCAGTGCTCGACATCATCTCAAGCAGATAAGCATTGTTTATCATTGCTGAGTTCATCAACAATCTCTTCTGCGACATTGTCAGTTCCTCATATTCAGCAACACCCCACGGATTTGATTTGTAAAACTCTGCAAAGGCATCATCATCGGCAACAAAAAGGGTTTTGCTACCAGTCTTGTCCAACACCTCCGCATACTCCATGTCGTCAATGAGTCTGACGAAATTTTTGTAATTCCCTTTCGTCTGCAAGTAATCATAGATACTGGCATTAAGCCAAGACGGCGAATTGTCGTCCAGCTCATACTCGTCAGTACATGAATACGTTGCTCCGCAAACGGAAATCAAGCACAAGGCTCCAAGCCAACTGTGCCCATGTTTACAAAAGCGTTTCTTCATAAATGTTTATATTTTAGTAAATTAGTTCATCATTCATAACTACTAAAGGCTTCATACAAGCAATACGCCTATGCTTTTGAAGCGCAAAAACAATAGCCACACATACGCATGTGCGGTAACCTTACTGCAACCAATGTTCTAAGAAGTTGTGTACACTGATAGATTTAACGTTAAAACAATTTGCAACAAATTTAAAACGAGTTAACCATAATACATAACTTTATTGCAAATTTAATACGTCTGTTAACTCTTTTTAACACGGCAAGCTGTCACATTAAACCTTGGTGAAAGTTTCAAACTTAGGCTAAGTTTATACAAACTCAGACTAAAAACATACAAACTTAGACTGAGTCTGTACGAACTCAGTCTAAGTTTGAAGTTTTCAGTGCGCCATAAACCGTTCAAATCAGCACCGTATAAGAAACGCCAAGGGGCAGACCACGAGTGATCTGCCCCTTGCCACATATTTAAATAAGGTGTACTATCTCACCGCAACCTTTGCGCCATTAACAACATAAGTTCCTGCAGGGAGTTCTATTCGCGCCTCGCTGCTTACAAACTGCGACGCAACCTTTGCGCCGGACACGCTGTAAACATTGACCGTCATTGGCTGCTGAACACGAACCGTCACAGCTCCCTCACCTCCAGCCACAAACACGCCGTCTGCAGTGACACCGGATATGCCAGTGTAATGATTACGCAAAAATGCAGGAACGGCAACCTTCACAGGGTCTGTATAAGTCACTCCGCCAGCAAGAGTCGTAATCTTCATTCTCAGCGTAAGCGTGTCTGTAACAAAAGCCTCTGGCGCACAATCATCACACGAGAACACAGTCGTACGCTCCGACTTGCTGTCTAACTTGCTACGCTCCGTAAATTCCAAGAAAGGCAAGAACTCACCGTCCTCTGTCTGATACTCATACATCTCCTCAGCCGTAAAGTCTCCATTCTTGTTTGTCACCACCGATGTAAACTTCTTGCCTGCTGCCTTAAGAGAGAAAGAGAACTCATTGTCTGTAACCATGCCAGGGAACCATCCACGAGGCACGAACTGCATCTTCTCCTGATAGGCATGGCTCGGTTTGCTATCGCGGTACACCTCACCGGCAGGAGTCACCCACCAGTTATTCTTGTCGCTGTCCCACGAAACCATAGCGCGATAGTAACTATCCCAGTTGTAGATTGAGTAGCGCTCGATAAAGTCGCTCTCGTCAAGCACCTTAAGGATTTTCCTAATGGCATCACGCTGACGCGAAAGTTTGTCTCCATAACTTTCCGGCCAACTCTCTGTGGTCCAGCTTGCGCCATTGTTCCACTCCGTAATCCAGATTGGACGCTTAGTGTTGTCATAGATGCTCTTGAGCTGACTGCGCCAGCTTTCCGCATTAGGAGCCTCATTTGTGCCCCAGTAAGAATGGAACGCCACAAAGTCGCACCTATAAGCCATGTCATCACAATGCCCGATGAACTGCTTCAACCAACCAGCGTCTGTCGGTGCAGGACTTCCAATTCTAAGCCCTGACGCCTGATACTCTGGCATGAACGTTGTAGCCTTCCACGGGTCGATATATCCCTTACAATCACAATTATCATGCTGCTCTGTATGGTCAGGCTCGTTCAATCCAAGCACAGCTGTAGAATTGGTGTGCCCGTTGATTTGGCTCCACGACGGCCAATAGATATGCTGCTTAATAGGAACGTACTCCATATCAGTCTGCGTAGAGCGGTCAGCGCTCCAAGTGTAATACCAAGTAGTACCGAGAAGTTTGCCGACAGTATTGTTTGCACTGGTGCTCTCTGTAGAGCACCATCCCTTCTTTGACACATAATGCCAGCGGCGAACGTTGATATAAGAGACACGATGCTTGAGCAAGTCTGGCAGCACATCGACACATTTGTCCTCATGATCGGCAACATACACACGGCTGTAGCCCGAACCGTCGCTATTTGTGGCGAGAGTAACCATATAGCCACGCTTAAGCACGAAACTCTGAAGTTCATTCGCAGCATCGCCAACGGTATTATTACCCACGCCAAAAACATATTCCTCGCCTGAATACATTTGGCCCCCATAGCCATAGAACGGCTTATAGCCATTTGCGTGCGGAACAACCACTGCACCGTGCAAATAAATCACCACGCGGCAGTTTGAATTGTTGGTAGCCTTAACGCCATTGATTGTCATATTTGGCAGATATTTGCTAATGACATCCGAAGGGCGCACATTATCAAAGATAACCCACGCATCTTCATCGCAAATGTCTATTTTCGAATCAGTCATTGCCGCCGAAGCGTTGACGTGATAATCTACTGGAGAATCAAGAGCTACAGTCTGTCCGACAAGTTTAAGGGCATGAAGTTCCGCTTTGTCATAAGAATTAATATTCTTCTCTGACGGGGCAAGAGCCTTCGATGCGCTTATTATTTCAGGGCGGTATGCCACAAGCGCATTAGTGCCTATGACCGTCCACTCAGCACCTTGACCAACAGAAGTCATGGTAGCCACAGAAGTTTGAGGAGCCGTTGCAACTTTTACGCCATCCACATACACCGTTACATTCTGTCCGTCGAAAGCGAAATGGAAGTCATGGGATTCACTCTCCGAAGCGGCATCAGCGGAAAATTCCACATCACCAATCTTACCGCCTTTGTCCGATAAAGAGATCAGCGCTCCGGTCTTCTTCGAGTTACGCACAATCATCATAACCTCTGCGCCCTCCTCTGCCGAAGTCTTCAGACCGTTCATCGCAATAGTAAAAGCATCGCCCATAGAGAAACTGCTTCCCGACACCCATATCTCGTAGTTGCCTTCCTGAGCGTTCCGAATTGCAGCCAAAAGAGCCTCACGCGCTGTCTCCATCGTTTCTATTGTCTCAATCGACGCCTCATTACGGGCAGACCTCGCATTATAGAGCGCCGCCGCAAGTTCCACTTTCTCATCTGCACTACCGAAAGCCGGATTGTCGAAAATCGCTTCACCCTGAGCTATTGCATCGTCAAGTTCATTGATGTAAAGTTTCAGGCGAGCATCATTTAAAGGGAAACGAGCATCAACAATCTGCCACACAGTACGCTCGCCTTTCGGTTTGTCATACCACACGTTCACATAAGTCTGGCTTTCCTTGCCAGGATCTGGGCCAAGCCACACATTACCGTCGGCATTGATAACCTCTCCGCGGTTAGAAATAATTTCACCAGCAACACCGCCTGTAAGCCCCCACTCGTATGAGTTATACGCCTTGTTCAGACTACCGGCAAACCATACGCTCCAAGTATTACCTTCAGCATTGCTTGCTTGAAGATACTTGCCGCTGTTCTTCTGGCGCAACCAATAATAGCCTTGGTGAAGACTAGAAGCCTCAGCCACAAACACATAACTGTCAAGGTCCGCATTCGTACCATAGATTGACATCATAGGCGAGTTGTTTTCAGCGTTTCCGCCAAGCACCATCCCGTAATACACATTATAAAGATGATATTCTCCGCCATCGCGAATGGAATTGTCAATGGCATCCTGAGCCATAGCAGACAACCCACAAACTAAACATAAGGCAAAGCCGAATACACGTTTCAAAACATCCATAATATTAAATATTTATCTTAATCTATTTCTTCTGATACACCCTCACATAATCAATTTCATAACGCATCGGATAGGCATCCAAGGCATCAGGACCTCCATTTATGCCACCAACTGCCAGATTAAGCAAAATGTAATGAGGCTGGTGGAATGGGTTTCTGCCATGTCCTATACGTCCATTAATAGTTTCGCTGAGCAAAGTTTCATTCAGCAGTTCATCGTCAAGATAAAGGCGTATGGCCTCTTCATCCCAGTCCATGCGCCACACATGAAACTCCGACGCCCAATCGGGATTCTTGTCGGTAAAGTGCTTAAACGGCACAGCCTGGCTGTCCCATTTAGCGCTGTAGCGTCTGTCCGTACCCCATGCTGCGTTTGCGAGAATGTGCGGAACCCCTTTAATACGATAGAACTCCATGATGTCTATCTCACCGTTTGACGGCCACTCCATCTCTCTGCCAAGCGTCCAGATAGCAGGCCAGGCACCTTTTCCTACAGGAATACGGGCGCGCACCTCGAAACGACCATATTGAAATTCCTTCTTCCCCGAAGTTGTTACGGACGACGAAGTGCATTCAATGTTTTTACGACTTCTGCGCCAATCACGCGCCCCTTCACGATACATAGGGTTAGGCCGTTCTTCCCGACGAGCCTCGATAATGAGATGTCCGCCTTTACAATATGCATTATCTGGCTGATACCACTGCAGCTCCTCATTGCGGGCATAACCACGTTCATAGTTCCACACCGTTGAGTCAAGACGACCGTCAACATTAAATTCATCACTCCACACAAGTTGATAATCCTGTGCGCACATATCCAATGGCAACAGCATCAGAAATGTACCTAAAAAAAATTTATTCATAAGGCAATATTACAGTCTATAGAATAGGACAAAAGTAAGGGCCAATGGTTTAAGCGCACATCTTTTGCATAACCTACTCCCCTATATCAAAAGCATCCTACCGAACAAGTATTTTACTATTTCCTATCACATACAAGCCCTTTGGCAATGACTGTATGTTTTTACTGTCATACCCCTTAAACATCAACATTCCATTTATGCTATAAACGTCTACAAGTCCATTTTCAGGCAATATCAGATCATTTATCGATGTCACATAGTCTCCATGATAGAGCAATCTGAAGTTATCAAAACAGCACCAGCAATCGCCTTTGTAGCCGTTGTTTGTAAGACCAATCTTCAATCTGCCGTTAGTTACATCTGTTTCAATCGTATTCAGATACTGATTATCCGCAAAACATAAACTCGCCGCATACATGCTGTTTATGTAACCATTCTTCAAATCCCAATCCCCGAAAGCATCAGTAGGTCCATCATATGGATGTGCATACAATGAAACTAAAGGTTTCTCCTCATCATTGGCAACAAATTTCGCAGGTATTATTTCAGTACCCTCCTTATAGGCCTTTCCTCCATCATTTTCACCATCACGATATAGGGCATTGACCATTACTGTGTATGAACCATTTTTAAGTCCTGTTAAAGTCTGATAAGTGGAGAAATTCTTATTGTAATGTTCAGCAACATTATGCCCAAACGTCGGCGAACCAGTCCATCCATTAACATCGGAATCAAAAGCAGGATTTGTAATTAAAATCGTCATGTCCCAAGCCTTACCTTCTTGCGGCTGCACCCCTTTAGACTTCAAAAAAGCCTTTACGCTAACAGTAAACGAAGTCAACACCCTGTTCGCATCAGTCTTGGTCTCTGACACCTCCATTTTCTGTTCAAAATCATTGAGTTCAGACACAAAAGCATCCAAAGCATCACATGCCGTTGTAACTTCAGCATTGCTTTTAGCCACATCCATAATTGTAAGGAACTTTGCATAAACGGGTTCCGCTTCACATGCATCTTCATACAATTTTGTCAACTGCGATATTGCCGCATCATACGCATCTTTAGTGTTTTCCACATTTTTCGCTTCCTCCATCGCTTCTTGAAGAACAGTTTCCATTCCTTGAGGGATAGAATTGGATTCGCACAGTTTTTGCACTTTGTGGCACAATACACTAACTTGCTCCTCATACACGTCATACGATCCAACTTTCTCCAGCACCAAGCAATCAATATCAGGCATCCATGCATTGCTATTACAAAGCATAATAGTATTGACGCCCTTGTGAAGATTTATAGTCAACGTAGCAGTTTTAGGAATGTTCCAACCGCCCGAATTAAGACTGAGAGATTGAATTTCTTCACCATTAACAACAATGTTAACCTTTCTCGCCTCTCCTGTAATATATGTGAGATTCAGCGTATATTCTCCGCCGTCTTTACTACACACATTGCGCCACTCCAAATTATTCTTCTCACTTCGGCCAAGCCATCCTGCTTTAGCCCCTCCCGAACAATAATCCGCCTCCTCATATATGCCAGTCTCTGCCGTTTGATTATTCAAAAGTTCCTGATAGGCATCAAGCCATGCAGTTTCAGCCTCGTAAACTCTGCGTTCATAACGCTTCTCTGCATCCAGTTTATAGATTCGCGTACCATGAGCAGGAACTTTCACTTCGTAGCATCCTTCATAAACACCTACGTCTTTTTTCTCAAAAAGGTCTCTAACCTTAACGCTACCGCCTAAATCCAAATCAAGGAAATCAACATTCATTGAAAGTTCCGCATCAGTTGGATTATAGAACGCCACAGCACGCTTAGACCCATTGAGTTCTTCCACGTCCTTAACTAAAACATAGCCTCCATTTTCTCTTTTTACCACATATGCTTGTAGCGCAAGCGGATCTTGATTTAGCGCAATCAGTTCCTCATTTTTAAGCAGGTGCAATGCATCGCCTCCAAGCTTTGTCATATCACAACCGATAAGCAATGGAGAACTCAACATACACCACATTCCAAAATGGGTTTTATCCTCTTCCTTCGTAAGTCCACGACCCACCTCAAGCATATCCATGTCATTGAATTTGCCCTCCGTAGCAAAAGCTGAAAGATAAAGGTTCTGACCAATAATCCCCTTAATGGAATTCCAGCCCATATATATATCTTCGGACATACGCCATGAAGTAGCCACCTCATGTACCCATGTGCCAGGAAAAGCCCAACGACATACGTTCAGACGCACATCAGTGCGCCCTGTGTTAACTATGGCCTCATGGATTGCCCTGTAGCGTTCCTCTTCAGGAAGGTCAAGTTTGTCGACGTTGTGTTCCGGAGCACCGCCACAAAAGTCCACCTTAATGAAATCAAAACCGAGTTCTTTAAAATAAAGGTCAATATCGTCTTGGTCATGTCCATATAGACCCACTCCTTCCCCTATTTTATCGCCTCCCCAAAACGAAGCGCAAGTGTTACGCCCTGCATCTGAATAAATTCCCGCCTTCAGTCCCTTGCCATGAATAAAGTCCACCACCTTCTTCATGCCATTAGGGAATCGTGTGGGGTGAATTAGCAAATTTCCGTCAGCGTCACGACCACCAAAAAATCCGTCATCTATATTAATATATTTATACCCAACATCCTTCAGGCCCTTATCAACCATTGCCGAAGTCTGGGACATTATCAATTGCTCGCTTATTTGGAAGCCATATGTATTCCACGAGCTCCACCCCATAGTTGGCGGGTCGTATGCATGGATTCCTGAAAAGGAAAGCATTAACGAAATTATTGCAAATAAAATCTTTTTCATTCTTCTGATAACAAAAATCGCAAAAACAAGAAAGCGAGACGGCCCTAGGACAGCTCGCCATTTACAGCTCATTTTTTACCCAATATTCTTCTGACTCTCCACTTCTTCGATAGTCATCGGTTTCACTTTCGATCCGAGTCGGCGAGCTCCGTCAGAAGTGATGAGGTAATTTTCCTCGTTGCGAATACCGCTGAAATCTCTCCACTTGTCAATTTCATCATAGCAGAGGAAGTCTGTAAACTGTTTTTCCGCCCTCCATTTATCAATGAGTTCTGGAATGAAGTAGATACCAGGCTCTACTGTAAACACGTAGCCAGGTTCGAGTTCTCTGCCTAATCGCAAAGACTTAAATCCGAACTGAGTGCTCTTAGGTTTACCGCCATAGCCTACGTACATCTCGCCGAGATTCTCCATGTCGTGCACGTCAAGTCCCATCATGTGGCCGAGACCGCAAGGCATAAACATCGCATACGCACCGGTGTTTGCCACTTCGGCAGGATCGCCTTTAACGAGTCCGAGGCCTTTCAGTCCCTCGCAAATCTTCGTAACTGTCAGCATATGCACGTCACGGAAGTTTATTCCTGGGCGCAAAGCCTTGACCGCCTCCTGATGCGCAGCATATAATATATTGTAAATTGTACGCTGACGCTCCGTGAAGTGCTGGCCTACAGGCATTGTTGACGAAAGGTCACCGCAGTAGTGCATATTGTTCTCCGCTCCGGCATCAAGCAAAAGCATCTGTCCGTCCTGCATTGTGTGAGAATGGTCATGATTGTGAAGAGTCTGTCCGTTGATAGTGGCAATGACAGGGAATGACAATCCCCAACCGCGCGACAAGGCTATATCCGTCACGGCTGCAGCCACTTCACTTTCCTTCATGCCTGGACGAACCATCTGCATGGCCTTGACGTGCATGTCAACCGAAATATCTACAGCTTCTTCTATCTGCGCAATTTCCTCCGCAGTCTTGTGGTTTCGCATATCTGCCACAGCCATTATGAAGTCTACTGAAGCGCCTTGCGCCTGCTGTGACGGATGCAATCCGAGAAGTTCCTGAAGCAGAAGTTTGTGGTCGCCTCTGTATGGCGGCAAATAGTGCACCGTCTGCCCAGACTGGGATGCGCGACCTACATAATTGGCAAGTTCGCTCATAGGAGCAGTCTCAACAATGCCCACTGTAGCGCAACGCTCGCGCAGGGTTGGTTGAATTCCCATCCACACAATGTCATCAATAGTGAGTTCGTTGCCGAAAATAATTTCCTTGTCGGCATCAATATCTATAACAGCGCAGAGTCCTGCCTGGTCGAGCCCGAAATAATAAAGGAATGTTGAATCCTGGCGGAACGTGTAAGTATTATCAGCATAGTTCATGCTACTTTCGTCATTACCGACAAATAACAACAATCCCTTACCTATCTGTGCCTTCAACTGGGCACGACGCTTGATATAAGTTTCTTTTGCAAACATAGTATTGAGTTTTTAAAGTTTTTATTCCACTAATTAGTCACGATATGCAAAAATAGCGAATTTATTTATTTTTCATAGTATAATGGGCGCCAAGATTTTCGAAAAAGAGCATTTGTTCTCAGTATTACTATTTTGTCTTAAAGATATAAAGAAATTCAAATGGTGGAGAGGTTAAGGCTTGAGATGGCGCTCAAAACTTCATACTTAATCTGAGTTTGTACAAACTTAGTCTGAGTATGTACGTTCTTAGCCTAAGTATGTATAAACTTAGTCTGAGTTTAAAGATTTTGGCGGGGTCTGGCTATTCAGGATTCCCGCTCATGACGAGTCGGTAGAGATTACAACCGACGAAGTTGCCAGGGCTGTGGGCAGGTGGACGAAACCGTCAATCCTCCGGCAGAAGATGACGAGGGTAACGAAATCACATGAAAAAAGGGCGAGAAATCTCGCCCTTTTTAAACGTCTACCAGACAGCAATATTATAAAAGATAATTGATGTGTTAGATTTTACGAACAATCATTATACAATGGCGACTTTTTGCTACATTGTATGGATTAGGAGTAGTTTTAGTTTCGTTTGCTCTTAATACAATTCTACCTGTAACCTTTTTATAGCTACCTCCTCTTTGATAGTCTTCAACCTCAAAAATTACAGTTACTGGGAAGTTGTGATAATTTGTGAATTTTAGATATTTATTCGCATAATAAGCTTCTGGATCATCAACAAATACAACTTCAACACCTCCGATATCTTCTCTTGTTGAGATACCATCAATAAAATACTCCTTATCACTTCTAACAGTAGATATAGATGATGAATTATTGTTTTGTTGTACAATAATATTTTGAGCATTAGCATTGATGGATATACCCATTAGCACAGCCACCACTAATAATAGTTTCTTCATATATTTCATTTAATGCATGTTAGTTATGTTATGTATATTCAGAAAAAGCATTCGCTAATAAACATTAGAGGATGTCTCTATTTTAAAGAGACACCCTCATAAATGAATCTACTTAGCGACGTTGTCGATAAGCCTCCACATGCCATCCTGTTGGCTTTTCATCACCTGTTGAAATCATAAATTCTTTTTTATCAAAAGCTTGAATAGTTCCACTATCAGTTTGTCCGTTGGTACAACCTTTTGGCTTAACACTTACCCAAACAGGGTCTTCGACTTTATTTACAACAGTTATTGTATATGTGTTTCCCCAACCTTCTCTATTTATATACTGATGCTTAACAGAATAAGACACAAGATCGGGATTACCCATACAAATGTCTTTTGTTGTATTTTCTGAAGAACTTGTATTTGCATTAACTGTATTAACAATACACCAAGACAACAAGATTGCTGATACAAATAATAATAAAATCTTTTTCATATATTAATTATCTTTTTAATTATCTTTTATTATAAAATATTAGTCTATAGGTTCGCCTACACTCATTTTCAAAATATCCTGCAAATATGGATCACGAGAAGCTCTTTCCACAGTTCCGCAAGACTGAAAAAGCATTGCTATTAATAGCATAAAACTTAAAACACAAATTATTTTTTTCACAATTATAATATTTTTAAAATTTCCCCTACTCACTTAACGGCTTTTCGAGATACTCCGTTGCTCCTTTTTAAAGACTTAAGGTCTACGCACAAAAAAAGCGCGGAACTTTTCAGTGTATTCTCGTCCCAAGGTGTTTGGCGTAACCTAACCAACAGAATAACCAAAAGCCCACGCCTACAAAGCGCGAGCATTTTCGCTATTACTCTTGTTGGTTCCATTTTAGTCGCCAAACTTTAGGGAACGAAGAATAAAGCTAAAACGCTTTTCCAATATGTATCTTAAATGTGCGTAAACTGACTATACGCTATGCTTCATTGGCAGTTGAGTTTTAAAAAAGGTTTGTACTCGTTTTATTTTGTATCACTCGCAAAGTTAAGAAAAAGGTGTAATACGGCAATAGAAGGAGTTGAAAATATTGTGTGGGCAACCAATATTTGCAAAAAACAACGTTTGTCCTCAAAAGTGACTTAGAAACGGCGCAACGGTGATTTTTGGATGATGCGCCAAACCGTTGCAAACATTTATCCTGTTTTATGCTCTCAGGGTCGGAAAAAAGATGTAACTTTGCAGTATATTTCAAAATAGGTTAAGGTTTTTAGATTGAATTTCTTATGCAACTGGATTGGTTAACCGACCTTTTCATTAACGGATCATCGGTAGCGCACATCGTTTTGCTCTACGCCGCAGTGATTTCAGCCGGCGTTCTTCTTGGAAAAATCAAGATTGGCGGTGTTTCTCTTGGAGTGACATTCGTCCTGTTTGTTGGCATCGTGGCGGGGCATTTCCTCCACCAAGGCCAGATTCTTTACGGCAACCCAGCCGAACCTCTCCCTGTGTTAAATTTTATTCAAGACTTCGGACTGATTCTGTTTGTCTATTCCATTGGTTTACAGGTAGGTCCTTCGTTCTTCACATCATTTAAACAGGGAGGCATCACGATGAACGTGATTGCAGGAGGTGTGATCCTGCTCAACATCGCAGTGATGCTCACGCTCTACTACTGCTTTGCAGACACAAGTGACCCTCATTCACTGCCTATGATGGTAGGTGTGCTTTGCGGAGCTATTACTAACACTCCCGGACTCGGTGCCGCCAATGCCGCATTGGAACAGATCGGAGCAGAAAACTTCGGCGGCAGCCTCCCTGTCATCGCCAACGGATATGCTTGCGCTTACCCGCTCGGAGTAGTTGGAATTATCGGTTCAATCATTCTCCTCAGATTCATTTTCAAGATAAACTTCAAGAAGGAAGAGGAGCATTTCAACGAACTGAACAACAAGAGCGCAGCTGTTAAACCTCACTTAATGCACATCGAAGTGATCAACCCATCTATAAGCGGTAAGTCCATCCTTCAGATTCGTGAATACCTCGGACGCGACTTCGTCTGCTCACGCCGCTTGCATCAAGGACACGTAAGCCTTCCTATGCGCGACACCACACTTGAAGTGGGTGACATCCTTTACATCGTTACAGCCGAGGAAGATGCCGAAGCCGTTGCAACATTCATAGGCAAGGAGATTCATATAGATTGGGACAAGCAGGACACCCCAATGACATCAAAGAAAATACTCGTCACACGCGACAAGATAAACGGCAAATCACTCGGAAGTTTGCATCCAAGTAGCATGTACGGCGTAAACGTGACACGTCTATATCGTTCGGGCATCGAACTTTTCGCCCATCCAGGTGTTAAACTTCAAGTAGGTGACCGCCTCACTGTTGTAGGTCCTGAAGATGCTGTTGACCGTTTCGCTAACAAACTCGGCAACCAGAAGAACAGACTTGACAAACCGAACCTGCTTACCATATTCGTCGGAATTCTCGTGGGCATAATTTTCGGAAGTCTCCCATTCAGCATACCAGGCATGTCAATGCCTGTAAAACTCGGACTTGCAGGAGGTCCGCTCGTAGTGGCAATTCTCGTAGGACGCTTCGGATTCAAGCTTAAGCTCGTGGCATACACAACCAACAGCGCATCAATGATGATTCGTGACATCGGATTAGTGTTGTTCCTCGCAAGCGTGGGCATCAAAGCTGGAGGCAACTTCGTTGAAACCGTAATGAACGGCGGACTGATGTATGTGCTGTACGGATTCCTCATCACAATTATCCCATTGATTATAATGGGCATATTCGCACGCATATACTACAAGGAAAACTACTTCCTGATGATGGGCATCCTTGCAGGAGCAACAACAGACCCACCTGCATTAGCTTACTCTACGGCAACAGCAAACAACGACATACCTTCCATAGGTTACTCTACAGTCTACCCGTTGTCGATGTTCCTGCGAATAATAACCGCGCAGCTTATTATCCTGCTCCTCTGTTCATAACGTAAGAAAACGAAAGGGCAAGAGCTGGGGAGAACCAAACTAAAACACATAGCGCAATTTGATAGAGAATATAACAAATATCACAAATGACCTGATGCAGTCGGCAAGATTCCCCTTGTTGGCTGCATTATTGATTGGTTTGCTCGTAGCATTTAACCCATGCCAACTTGCCATAAACATATCGGCACTGACATATATGCACAAAAACGGCAGAGGAAGAAAAGCAAACACCCTGTCAGGTATCGCATATATTCTGGGACGAATGACAACCTATACCGTCATGGGATGGGTTCTAACCTTTATTATCCGCCAAAGCAACAGAATTGATGCATTCAAGAACTTACTGAGCAAAGCTGAAGACTTCATGCCCTACGTCCTCGGACTCGTCGGAGCATTCCTTATCATAAAGGCAATCATGCCGCACCATAATCACGGCGACAACTGCCACAACAGCGGACGGCTGATTAAGAGCAACGGACCTGCAGGACCATTCATCCTCGGCATGGCACTCGCATTTGCGTTCTGCCCCGAAAGTGCAATATTCTATTTCGGAATGCTGATTCCGCTTTCAGCATCGCAACCAGCAGGATGGCTTATGCCTGTATTGTTTTCCCTTGCAGCATCGCTACCGGTAATTATACTCTCTATGTTAATATCTGCCGCAATGCAGACAGCACGCAGATTCGAGCATGTATCCGTTCATTTCCAACGATGGCTAAACATAATCACGGGAGCAATATTCATCGTTATCGCACTATCCTTATAATCGAAATAACTAACACACAATGAAACGTATCACAGCAATCTGCGCACTGCTTCTAATTGCAGTCGCAAGCATTTACGCACAAACAGACTCTACAGAGTTCATGAAACGCCTCTGCAAGCTCGACGGAGTGAACAACGTGAGCAAACTCGCATCAGAACACTACAGCGAAAAGTACGTCATTAACATACAGCAGAACGTGGACGGCAACAACAACGCCAAAGGCACATTCAACCAAAGGGTCATCGTTGGATTCCGCGGATACGACCGCCCTACGGTAATAGTTACAGAGGGTTACAGTGCCGACTACTCACTCAACCCAAGATACGAAGAGGAACTGACTCGATTGTTTGACGCAAACCTCGTATTCTGTGAGTACCGCTACTTCTCGAAGTCCGTACCAGAGCCTTGCAACTGGGACTACATGACTGTTGACAACTCGCTGAACGACCTGCACAACGTGCGCCAAACTCTCGGAGAAGTATTCAAAGGCAAATGGATTTCGACAGGCATCAGCAAGGGAGGACAAACTACAATGTTCTACCGTGCCACATACCCTGACGACGTGGACGTGTCAGTGTCTTACGTTGCGCCACTCAACAAGAGTGTGGAAGACGGCCGGCACCAGCCATTCCTTGACGACAAAGTAGGCACAAAAGAAGAACGCGCCGCTGTGCTTAACGCCCAAAGAGAACTCCTCAAGCGCAAGCCTGAATTAATCGGAAAATTCGAAGAATACTGCAATAGCAAAAACTACAAGTACAACGTCGGAATAAGCGAAGTCTACGACTACTGCGTACTGGAATACCCATTTGCACTGTGGCAATGGGGCACTCCAACATCAAGCATCCCTGCAACTACAGCCGACAACGCCACTTGGTTTGAGCATTTCACTAAATTGTCCAGTCCTGACTACTTCTCTTGCCCAAACCAGTACTTGCCGTTCTTCGTCCAGGCTGCACGCGAACTCGGATATTACGGATACAGCATAAAAGGGCTTGAAGACCTCATCGACACGAAGAGCACCAAAGGTTATCTGGCAAAACTCATGCTTCCGGAGGAACTCAGCGGCATCAAGTTCGACAAACGTCTGTACAAGCGCACAGTCAAATTCCTCAAGAAGAACGACCCTAAGCACATCTTCATCTACGGCGAGATTGACCCGTGGACATCAAGCGGTGTGGCTGGATGGCTCGACTGCTCCGACAAGCTAAACATGCGAGTATACGTACAGCCTCGTGGCAGCCATTCCGCAAGAATCAGCACTATGCCCGAAAGCACAAGACACGAAATCATCGGGCGCATAACAAAATGGCTTGAAGAATAGTTCTTTAGGATACAAAAGGACATGTTTTTCAAAAAAACAAACCAAAAAGAGAGAATTTCTGCGAATAAATTTGCAGAGATTCTCTTTTTGATTACATTTGCGATAACCATAAGAAAGAACGAATGTCAACAAAGAAAGCCGCTCGAATAGTTGTAACAGCACTGCTTGCACTTCTAACAATAGGATTCTTGACATACACGTTCCTTCCTACAGGTTCAGCGGAACCGCTCCAGATTATAGTTGACACAACTGGCTTGCGAAACGGCGACCTGCTTTTCAGAAACGGCAACGGAGCAGAAAGCCGCTTTGTGACAGGATTAAGCAACGGAATGTATTCGCACATCGCATTTGCCTACAGAGGTGCGCTGGGTTGGATGGCGGTACACGCCGTTCCTGGCGAGACGGAAAATCCTAAAGACACGGATTACCTAAAGGCAGAACCGATAGAAGAGTTTTTCAAGCAAGAACGCGCCCAAAGCGGGGCTACCGCACGGGTTGCTTGCTCTGACGAGGCGGCGCAAAAAGCATTGGAGTACGCCCTCGACAAAGTGGAGCGCAAGTTTGCCTTTGACCATAAATACCGATTGGCAGACACGACAGAGTATTACTGCACGGAACTAATCTACAGGGCATACCTGACGCAAGGCATCGACCTTGCAGAGGACAGGAGGCACGAACTGCCCATGCCCGGAACGGAGGGTTACTTCATATTCCCGTCGGACATTATCATCAGCAAACGTATTGAATCAGTAAGAACACTTAAAACAACAACATTTATTAACCCTTAAACACACACAACTATGAAGAAATTACTTTTTGGCATTTTCACCTGTCTTTGCGCATTGATTATGGTATCATGCGGCGGTGGCAACACTCCTACAGCTAAGGCTGAAGCTTATCTTGATGCAATGAAAGACGGCAACTACGCCGAACTCGTTGACCAACTTCATTTCAAGAAAGCAATATCAGAAGAAGACAAGGCACAGCTTGTCACAATGCTCGAGCAGAAGGCTAAGGAAAGCATCGAAAAAGACGGAGCTATGGAAAGTTACGAAATCATAAGTGAAACTATCAGCGAAGACGGCACTGAAGCAAAAGTTGAATGTATCACTAAGTACGCTGGCGGAAAGGAAAAGAACGAAACAATCAAACTTGTCAACATTGACGGTAAGTGGTTAGTGAACTCTGGCAAATAAGCAATCAGGACATTAACTAATTAGAACACAAAGGGGAATGAGCACGCTCGCTCCCCTTTTTCTTGTGCACACATTTGGCAGTCTCAAAAAAAAATCGTTACTTTGCACCCGCTTTAGCGAAGCCGCTGCTTGGGAAGTGTAACCATGGCATGCTTCGTTGGAACCAAAAACAATTTACAAATTAAACAAAAATGGATTTAATTAAAGTTGCTGAAGAAGCCTTTGCTACTGGCAAAGAGTTCCCAAAGTTCAAGGCTGGTGACACTGTCACTGTAGCTTACAAAATCATCGAGGGTAACAAGGAGCGTATCCAGATGTACCGCGGTGTAGTTATCAAAATTAGCGGCGAAGGCACAAAGAAGCGCTTCACAGTTCGCAAGATGTCTGGCACAGTAGGTGTTGAGCGTATTTTCCCACTCGAGTCACCAAACATCGACAGCATCGAAGTGAACAAGGTAGGTAAGGTACGTCGCGCTAAGCTCTACTACCTCCGCAACCTCACAGGTAAGAAGGCTCGTATTAAGGAAAAATTGTCAGGAAAGAAGGACTAATCCGTTCTTGACTCTGTTAATTCGAGATAAGACAAAGCATCCTCAATTCCATTACGGAATGAAGGATGCTTTTTTATGTGTTAACATGTCTTAATTTGCCTGCTTATATACAAAGGTCTAATAAAAATCCTTATATTTGTAAATTGGAATTACTAAAAGGTAAAATCAAACAAAATCAAACAAATACCTTAATTAATCACAAACATTATGAACATTAAACGAATTTTGACTTGCGGATTGCTTCTTGCATCCCTCGCTTCGTTCGCACAGACTCCTATGTGGAACGACCCAGGCAAGAACTATGACAACCGCCTTGACAACGTGTCAAACTACTTCGCTTATGAAACAGAAAACGCCGCTCAGAAAGGCAAAAAGACTGATTCTAAGCGCTACATGTCAATCGAAGGAACATGGAAGTTCAACTGGGCAGAAAATGCTAACGAACGCCCACTGGGATTCGAGGCAATCAACTACGACGATTCAAAATGGGGAACAATGCCAGTTCCTGGAAACTGGGAAATGAACGGCTACGGCGAAGCTATCTACGTAAACAACCAGTACGCTTGGCGTCACGACTGGGAAACTAACCCTCCTTACGTTCAGGACAAGAACAACCACGTAGGTTCTTACCGCAAGACATTCCGCATCCCTGCAGACTGGAAGGGCGACAAGATCTACATGCACATCGGTTCTGCTACTAGCAACATCACTGTTTACATCAACGGCAAGTATGTAGGTTACAGCGAGGACGCTAAGGTTGCTGCTGAATTTGACGTTACAAAATTCATCGAACCAGGCAAGGAGAACCTCATCGCTATGCAAATCATGCGCTGGTGCGACGGTAGTTACCTTGAAGACCAGGACTTCTGGCGTCTCTGCGGTATCGCACGCGAATGTTACCTTTACACACGTCCGCAGAGCCACATCCGCGACCTCTTCATTACTCCTGACCTCGATAAGAACTACAAGAACGCAACTCTTGCAGTAAAGATCGACGGTGACAACGCTGACGGCAAGACTGTCGTTATGACTCTCAAGGACAAAGCTGGTAAGGTTGTTGCTGAGAAGACTGCTACAATCGCCGGCGGTAAGGCTGAAGCAAACTTCGCAGTAAAGAACCCGCTCAAGTGGACAGCAGAGACTCCAAACCTATACAAACTCTACACTACACTCAAAGACGGAGACAAGGTGATTGAAGTTATCCCTCAGAACGTAGGTTTCCGCAAGATTGAAATCAAGAACGCACAGTTCCTCGTTAACGGCAAACCAGTTCTTATCAAGGGTGTAAACCGTCATGAGATTGACCCAGACCACGGTTATTGCATCTCAATGGAGCGTATGCTTCAGGACATCAAAGTCATGAAGATGCTCAACATGAACGCCGTTCGTACTTGTCACTATCCAGACGATCCACGCTGGTATGACCTTTGCGACGAATACGGTATCTACGTTACAGCAGAGGCTAACATCGAAAGTCACGGTATGGGATACGGCGAGAAGACTCTTGCAAAGAACCCTATCTACCACGACGCACACCTCGAGCGCAACAAGAACAACGTTTTCTCTTTCAAGAACCACCCATCTATCGTAGTTTGGAGTCTTGGTAACGAAGCTGGTTACGGCAAGAACTTCGAAGACGCTTACGATTGGATTAAGGCATACGATCCAAGTCGTCCGGTTCACTACGAGCAGGCTGGCCAGAACGGCAAGACAGACATCTTCTGCCCTATGTACTACGGTTATGAAGGCTGCGAGCGTTACAGCCAGGGCGATAACTGGCGTCCTCTCATCCAGTGCGAGTACGCTCACACAATGGGTAACTCAGGCGGTGGATTCAAGGAATATTGGGACATGATCCGTAAGTACCCTAAGTACCAGGGTGGTTATATTTGGGACTACATCGATCAGGCTCTTCGTTCAAAGAGCAAGGTTACAGGCAAGGACATCTACGCTTATGGTGGCGACTTCGGCCGTTTCCCTGCTTCTGACAACAACTTCAACTGTAACGGTGTAATCAATCCTGACCGTCAGCCAAATCCACACGCTTGGGAAATCGAATATTATTACCAGAACATCTGGTCTACTCTTAAGAACGCTAAGACTGGTGCAATCGAAATCTACAACGAAAACTTCTTCGCTCCAATCAGCAACGTAACTCTCTACTGGACTATCGAAGCAGAAGGTGTAAAGGTTGACGAAGGCACAATTGATATCAGCAAGCTTAACATCGCTCCGCAGACTCGCAAGCAAATCAAGGTTGCTGCTATTGCTAAGGCTCTCAAGAACAAGGAACTTGCTGGCAAGGAAATCGTTTGCAACCTCGACTACCGTCTCACAGAAGCAGCTCCGCTCATGGACAAGGGCGAAAGCGTAGCTCATGAGCAGTTCGTACTCACTGAGTATGCATACCCAGTAGTAGCTGACCTCACCAAGGTTGAAGGCAAGGTTGAGAAGGACGAGCGCATCGCTTACACTGTACTCAGTGCAAACGGAGTGAAGGTTACATTCAACAACGACAACGGATTCATCTCTTACATCGACGTTGACGGCAAGCCAATGATGCAGGATGGTGCACAGCTCCTCCCTGACTTCTGGCGTCCAGCTACAGACAATGACTATGGTGCAGACTTCCAGCGCAAGTTTGGCGTATGGCAGAATCCACGCTTCAACAAGAAGTCATTCAAGATCGAAGAGCAGGGCAACAACCAGGTTGCTACAGCAGAGTACGACCTCCGCATGACTGAGTCAACTCTCAAGATCACATACACAATGACTCCAGAAGGAAAGCTCATCGTTGAGCAGGCTCTTACTGTTAACCCTGAAGCTAGAAACAAACC
This sequence comes from Bacteroidaceae bacterium, assembly GCA_045576655.1. Classification (GTDB taxonomy): domain Bacteria; phylum Bacteroidota; class Bacteroidia; order Bacteroidales; family Bacteroidaceae; genus RGIG8745. Next base: position 60,453 of record JAZNGW010000022.1, on the reverse strand, counting down.
ACAGCTTATGCGCTTCGGTATGGAGATGCAGATGCCACAGGAATTCTCTAACGTAGAGTTCTACGGCAAGGGACCTCACGAAAACTACATCGACCGTGCAAATTCTCAGACTATTGGAGTTTGGAAGCAGACTGTAGCAGAGCAGTACCACTCTTATGTCCGTCCGCAGGAGTCTGGAAACAAGACAGGCGTTCGCTACTGGAAGGTTCTCAACGCTCAGGGCAAGGGTCTCGAGTTCGAAGGAACTGAACCACTCGAAATGAAGAGCCTCAACTACACAGACGACGACCTCTACTCAGGTCCAGTTAAGCACCACACTCAGCGTCATTCAGGCGACCTTACTCCACGTCCATTCACAGTTGTGTCTATCGCATCACGCGAAATGGGTGTAGGCTGCGTAAACAGCTGGGGCGCATGGCCACGCAAGGAGTACCAGATGCCATACCAGGACTACAAGTACACATTCATCATCAGCCCTGTTAAGTAAATAATTACTTACACACATATCCCTAAAGGCGACTTCAACATGAGGTCGCCTTTTTCTTTGCCATTTATCCCAATTTGTCTATCTTTGCTTTTACAATAGAACAAACACGACACTAACATGAAAATCACCAGGAATCTATTCACCTCTGGGATAATCTTTTTGTCCGCTACATTAAATGCGCAGACTTTTAAGTCTTACACAACAACAGAGGATGTCCCATGGAATGTGGGAAGCAAGGTCTCTCTAAAAAGCAAGACCACAGTAACGCCCATCGTCGAAGTCACAGGCAACGAGGACGGCGTGGAGTTCCGCGCATGGGGCACCACCTTCAACGAACTCGATTGGGACGCTTTCAATCTCCTCACTCGCAATGAGCAAGACGAGGTCATGCACAATCTGTTTGCCCCAGACGGAGATTTGCGCTTCACTCACGGACGTGTGTCTATGAACGCCAACGACTATGCCCGTTCGTGGTACAGTTGCAGCGACGTCACTGGCGATTTTGAGTTACGCCACTTCAATATCGAACGCGACAAGCGCAACATCATCCCTCTTGCTCGCGCCGCACAGAAGTACTGTCCTGAGCTGCAACTTTTCATGAGTCCGTGGTCGCCACCGACATGGATGAAGATAAACCAGGACTACCCTGTCCTCTCCAGCCGCTTCAACACCCAAGATCCAAGAAAGGACTACTTGCTGCACATGGATGATGGCAAAAGCAACAACCCTGACGAGATGAAGCTCCTCGGCGACCGCAACGGAGTGTTCCCTCGCCGCCTCGCCTCACAGGATTATTTCATTCAAGATCCTCGCTACCTGCAGTGCTATGCCGATATGTTCTGCAAGTTCATTGACCTCTATGCCGAGCAAGGGCTGCCCATCACCAAGGTCATGTACCAAAACGAAGCATACTCCTACACTCCATACCCTGGCTGTGCATGGACGGCTGAAGGCACACTGCGCTTCAACAACGAATATCTCGCACCGACTCTCGCCAAGAAACATCCCGAAGTGGAACTCTGGATCGGCACGTTCAACACCAACCGCCTCGACTACGTGGAGAAGATTCTTGACGACCCGACTTTGCAGAAGAACGTCAAGGGAGTGGGCACCCAGTGGGAATGCCGTAACAATCTGCCCCAACTACGCAAGCGCTACCCTAACCTCCGCTTCATGCAGTCGGAAAGCGAATGCGGCAACGGCAGCATGGACTGGAACGCTGGCGAACACACCTTCATGCTCCTCTCCGACAACCTCGGTAACGGATGCGACGAATACTACAACTGGAACTTCATACTCACCGACAACGGCATATCACCTTGGGGATGGACTCAGAACGCCCTCATCCAGGTCGACAGCAAGACCCGCAAAATGCGCTACACCGCTGAATACTATGCCTACAAGCACTTCTGCCACTTCGTTACACCAGGCACAAGAATCATCGGCTACAGCGGTCGCGAGCACAACGACACACCTGTCGTAGTGTTCCGCAACGGGAAGAAATACATCATCACTGCTGGCAACTTCTCCAACGAAGAGAAAACCGTAAGCATAAAGATTGCCGGCAAATATCTCAACCTCACTCTAACGCCTAATTCATTCAACACATACATTCAGTAACAACATGAAAACCACTCTAATAAAAAGACTCGCCTCACTTGCCCTGATTGCAAGCCTTTCGCTCACCGCCAATGCGCAGAACGAAGACATCGCTACTTTCCGCACATGGGCAATGACTCCGCCTATGGGATGGAACTCTTGGGACTGTTACTACAGTTCTGCAAATGAAAAGATTGTCATGGACAACGCCCAGTACATAGTTGACAACAACCTCGATGACTATGGTTGGGAATATGTCGTTCTCGACATCCGTTGGTATGCCAAGCACCCAAGCCTCGGAGGCGGTTGGTACAACCAGCGCGGCGACCAGGAATGCCAGCTCGATGAATACGGGCGCTACATCCCTCCAGCTTCGCGCTTCCCTTCCTGCATGGTCGACGGCAAGAACATCGGTTTCAAGGCCATGGCCGACTCCATCCACGCCCTGGGACTTAAGTTCGGCATCCACATCATGCGCGGTTTGCCCAAGTACATTCTCGACAACCCATCGGCCTATAAACTCAAAGGCAGCGAAAGCACTCCTTGGAGCAGCGTATACAAGAGCACAACACCGGAGTGCACATGGCTGGCCGACAACCTCACCATCCGCAACAATGAGTACGGACAGATGTACTACAACAGCATCTTCGAGCTCTATGCCGAATGGGGCATTGACTTCATCAAGATCGACGACCTAAGCCGTCCGTACTACACTGACGAGATTGAGATGATACGCAAGGCCATCGACCGCACAGGGCGTCCGATAGTCCTCTCGCTCAGTCCTGGCAAGACTCAGTTCCAATACGCTCAGCACTGCCTTGAGAACGCCAACATGTGGCGCATGATGGACGACCTCTGGGACACATGGAACGGTGTCGACCTCGTCTTCCGCGAGGCTGCCGAATGGTGCAAGCACTCACGTCCAGGCAACTTCGCCGACTGCGACATGCTGCCGCTCGGACAAATTTCAGCCACTGTGGGCGACGCTGGTTTCTGCAACACCGACAATGGCCACTGGACCAACCTCACCAAAGACGAGCAGTACACCATGATGACCCTCTGGGGCATCTGCCACTCGCCGCTCTTCTTCGGAGGCGACATGACCAAGAACGACGAATTTACAAACTCGCTCCTCACCAACGAGGAATACCACTACATGCACAAGTACGGCGTTGACGCCCACGAACTCCTCAACGACGAGGACAACGGCTACACCGTATGGACCAGCAACGACCCTAAGACCAGTAACCGCTACCTCGCCATCTTCAACCGAGGCAACAACCGCTGGGTCGTAGGAAGTAAGGCCCTCTACAAGAGTGAGACAGTAGCATACACCACCGACGGGCACGCCGTTGACGTCGACATCGAATGGCCGGAAGGCAGCAAGCAGCTCGTACTCGTCATCGACGACGCAGGCGACAACTTCAACTACGACCACGCCGACTGGATCAACCCCACCCTCGTGCTCCGCGACGGCACCGAAGTGCCACTCACAGGCAAGTACCTCACACGCACATACACCAACTCATACTTCAACCGAGTGTACGAGAACAAGAACGTTGAACACGGCGGAGCCATGAAGGTCATGGGCAAGACCTACACACGCGGATTCTCAGCCGACGCCAACGCCGCACTCTTCTTCACCATCCCCGACACCATTGACGTGGTGCGCTTCAAGGGCATGGCTGCAGCCGACGACAGCGGCATCGGACAAGCAAACTCAACAACATCGCTCCGCTTCATGGTGTTCGACCAGAACCCGCTCACAAGCGAAACTGCCGATCACATCGCACGCACAGGACTAATCTCACGCACAGGCACAAAATCTGCCAAACTTGAGGGCGACATAACCAACGCAGAGCAGTTGACCATCAAAGTGAGCAACTACGGCGACGGATTCGCCTACGACCGCGCAAACCTTGTCAACCCTGTCCTCATCGATGCCGAAGGCAACGAAACCCTACTCACCACCCTCACACCATCGTCCTACACATCCGAATACGGTTCGCTCCGCACAAACAGAAACGTAGAAGGCGGCACACTGAAGATTGAAGGCAAGAGCTACGCCAAAGGTCTAGGCATGAACGCCGAATGCACACTCGTCTACACCTTGCCTAAAGGCCACAACTTCGTTAAGTTCAGTGCGCTCTGCGGTTACGACTCAAGTTGCGACACCGACAACAAGTCAACAACAGGCACAACAATGGAGTTCATCCTTTCGGCAAGCAAGACCGAGTCGTACACCTTCGACCTCACCCTCCTCGGCTACGGAGCAGAAGAGGACGTTCCGCTCCATGACATCTGGACTAAGACCGACGAAGGTACCGCCCAAGGCAGCCTCACACTCGACATACCTACCCACGGAGTGAAACTCTACCGCCTCGGCAATGACACGGCTGACGGCATAGAGAGTATCGAGGGCGCAGAAGGAACAAATGCCGGTACCATAAAAGGCAAGACCATAATGTACAACCTCAACGGACAGGCTATCAACCGCCCTACTCCACGAAGCATCTACATCAAGAACGGCAAGAAGTACATATCATACTAACCCGTATCCGTTCTATTCAAACACATAATCCGCACTGTACAGAGCCTGCCTAACCCGCGGGCTCGCAGTGTAAATAATCCTACGTCGGCTGATGTTCTCAGCCGACATTTCTTCTTTCTCATCAGCAGCCTTGCACGAAAACGAAGTCCTGAACGTGCCGAACACCCCACACTGCAACGTATGTCCATTCATCAGCATCTGCTCAAACTGCTTCGACAGAGCATAGAACGAAGCCGCCACCATCGCCTCCGTCATGCCGCTATCCTCCGCCGCCAGCCTAATCATCTCCTCCATCCCAATCTTCACCCCTGGCAACGTGTGCGCCACATACATGTCCTTACCCTTTACCTTCACAAACTGTTTCCTAACCTTAGCTTTTAGTGTACTCATAGTAAATATTCATTTTAAGTTTTGCATTTCCTTGCCGCAAAGATACATCCCCCGCCAACCAAAATCCAAACCTCCAACCCTCTATCTCACCACCTCTGCACAACAATAATTTCTCTGCACAAAAACCGTCCCTGCACCCGCTCATCAAAAAACCAACGAGCCCCCGTTGATAATCAAATGAGCCCTCATTGATTTTCAAACGAGCCCTCGTTGATTAGTTGAGGATACAGCTAAACATGGACTTAAGAAACTAAAACGGACAACAAAGGTTCTTTCAAACTGCAATTAAACTTCATCTGTCACAATCTACTCGACAGCTCTATTTTCTTTATAAACTATTGCATTTATTCAAAAAAGCACTACCTTTGTCATTGTTCCGTAGGGACAGACATTTTATTGGCTCAAAATCTCTTACCGAATTAGCACCTCATACAGAGCCTTTTTATGAGCAACCATACATTCAAGGAGTATGCGCTATTGGCGCAAACTTCTCCGTTGGATGTATGGGGCTGTGCTAAGCCTGGTAAGAGAAACGGCGAATGTTTGCGCCATTCTTTTGCCAAAAAGTAATACACTAACTTTTTAATACATCCATAAAATGAACAACAACTTTTCACAATCATTAAAGTCAGCATTCCTTGTACTATTATTAGGGAACATGGCAACGAATTTTGCATTTTCGCAAAACTCCAACCATGTACAAATGCAGAACGTCGGAAGTCTTAGTTTCGTACCCTCATGGTTTTCATCTGATGGTTTGTCAGTTCTTCACCTCTATCAAGAAAACGGAGTAAACATCTACGACAACGATATAGTTTTGCAAAATAACATTCCCATCGAGGAACAAGAGGAAACCTATTTGGCAAGAAAATACAGAACTCGCACTGTCAATGGCGTTACAATGACTTCGTTCACTTTAATGGAAGACAAGACAAACACATACGAAAAATACTGCATCGAAGAACAAAACACAAGCTTTTCAAATCTCACTAAGGAGGAAAAAATACAGCTTATCATTCTATACGAATACGATTACTACGGATTTAAGCCAGATCATAAAACTATTGACAACGGAAATGTATGCTTCTTTAATGGAAATTATTCACCATGGGAGGTTTTCTTTGCTTACGACTTTTTCAACAAAGACTACCCTAAAAGAGGAATAACGCTCACACCTGAAGGTAAAGTGTATTCGTTCATTGCTACATATGAATTCAATTATTCCGAATGGTCCGAACTGAAAGATGAATACGACACTCTCAAAGGCCAGGGGATTCTTTCGTGTCAATACATAAACATGGACGGAAACCTTCCTGCCACATCTCCATTCTATATTACACAAACGCTATTCAACAACAATTCCGAATTTGAGTACATACGTCCTTTATACATTCTCACAGACAACGACAATGCTTCCGTTGACTGGGCCGGCAACGGAAGTGAGTATCCGGTCACTATACAGAACGAAGATGGTTTCAATTATAAAGCTTTAGGAATAAAAGGCATTTCGGTGGTAGCAACTAACGGAAATGTAATCAAAAACATTGAATTTGAGGATATTTACAACGAAATCGGGCAATTCTCTATCATTGGTGATAACATTTTCAAAAGCGGTGCAGATTTATGCATCCTCCAACTTGGCAACAACATCTATCTCACATTCGACACTAAAGGGAAAGACAAGGATTACAATACTGTAATATACAAACATTTTTACAAAATAGATCCTACTGCTAATTCTATAGAAGAGGTAAAATCTCGTATGCTCATGAACATATTCCCTGCAAGCCCGAAAGCAAACGAAACAATCAACATCAATATAAACAGTGATGAAGATACGGAAATTCTATTTACCACCATGGATGGTAAATTATGTAACAGACAAAAAATTCCAGCAGGACAGAATCAAAGCCAAATAGTAGGAGGTGTGCCTGGCGGAGCATATATTGTAAGTTTGAAGAATAAAAACGGTATTAACAACTCGAAGAAAATCATTGTTAGATAAGCTTTATTCATAGGCGATGCCCATGAACACAGGCAAACAGGCGGAACTTATGAACACGGACAGGCTTACGATGCTTATTAACGCTATAGATTTGTTTCTTTCGGCAAAAAGTGCGATTATTGCATCATGAACGAAAAACAGTCTGAGGACAGTCGTAAGTCCTTTATGCGCGAGAAAATCCCGTCGATGAAGCGGCGCAGCATACATAACGACTATTATGGGAGGCATATCTATATGCTCACGTTGGCCGTGGAGGGGCGAAAAGCCATTCTGGGCAAACTGGTTGGAAACATAAGGGACGAAGACGACCCGCCACACATCGAACTGTCACCATTGGGCAAAGCAGTACAAGCATGTTGGGAGAGCATACCGCTGTTCCATCCAGAAGCAAGGTGCTTGGGGTTTCAGATTATGCCCGACCACTTGCACGGTATCCTTTTTGTGGAACATGCGACAGACAAGCATTTGGGACAAATAGTCAGCGGATTCAAGGCCGGATGCAATAAGGCATACAGGCTATTATACTCAGAGGCGGTGCCTCTGAGCACGGACAAACAGGCGGTGCCTCTGAGCACGGACAAACAGGCGGTGCCTATGAACACGGACAAGCAGGCGGTGCCTATGAGCACGGACAAGCAGGCGGTGCCTATGAGCACGAACAAGCAGGCGGTGCCTATGAGCACGGACAAACAGGCGGTGCCTATGAACACGGACAAACAGGCGGCGCCTATGAACACGGTCAAGCAGGCGGTGCCTATGAGCACGAACAAGCAGGCGGTGCCTCTGAGCACGAACAAGCAGGCACCGTATAGTGACCTACCGCTTCCATCTGTAATGCGTCTTAAGAAGGACGACAGGAGCAAAGGCTTGCTGTTTGAGCGCGGATATAACGACCTCATCTCGAAGAACTACGACATGTTACCGCGCATCATTAACTACGTAAATGACAACCCAAGAAGGCTGGCCATCAAGCGCGCTTACCCAGACTATTTCAAAGTGCGTTTTGGCATCAGCATAGGACAGCAGACATATGCTGCCATCGGCAACCGTTTCCTGCTGGACCATCCCGACAAACTGCAGGTGCAGTGCTCACGCAAACTTACTGACGAAGAAATAAGAACCATCACAGAGCAACACATAAGCAAGGCTCGAAACGGAGCAATACTTGTTTCACCCGCCATTTCCAAAGGCGAGCAGACAGTCATGCGTACAGCTCTTAACGAAGGTTTGCCAATCATTTTTCTGACCCCTTGGGGATTCACCACCTTTTCCAAGCCAGGACATCAATACTATGACGCTTGTGCCGAAGGCCGTCTGCTGATACTTGCTCCCTGGGAACATCAGACAGAGCGCACCCCGCTCACAAGGGCCATGTGCCTGCAACTAAATGCAATGGTTGAAGACATTTGCAAAATCTAATTGCTAAACTTTGCATTTTCAAGATTCATTACCTAACTTTGCACTTAGACTAATCTATATAACTTAATATCATGACATTCAAATCTATTCTCTCATGCTGTTTGCTTTCTCTATCTCTTACAGCAACAGCTCAGGAAACAGAATCATTCTCTGGTAGTACGATTGCCGACGAAGGAGCATGGTGCTGGTTTGCAGACCCTCGCGCCATCCACTACAAGAGTGCTGACGGCGAAATCGATGCGGCATACATTGGATACATTGACGTACACGGAGCTATCAAGGCTTCACAGATAGACTTCAAGGCTAATCCGGACGGCCATCAGCAGGACGTACTCGTGCGTTCACGTTTCCAGCCCGATGACCATAATAACCCTACATTCCTCGTTCTTCCCGACGAGAGAATCATGATATTCTATGCCCGCCACACCGACGAACCGCGTTTCTACTACCGCGTTTCCACTAAAAAGGGCGACATCACATCACTTGGAGAAGAGCATGAAATAAAGGTTGCAAACAACACCACTTACCCTTCGCCATTCATTCTAAGCGATGACCCTAAACACATATACCTCTGCTGGCGCGGTATCAACTGGCACCCAACAATCGCAAAACTTTCTTTGCCTGACGAAAACGACAACGTAGACATTGAATGGGGACCTTACCAGATGGTGCAGAGCACTGGCGCTCGTCCGTATGCTAAGTACCACAGCAACGGCAAGGACAAGATTTATGTGGCATACACAACTGGTCACCCAGACAACGAATGGCCTAACTGGTTGTACTTCAACGTCATCAACTTGAATGCCAAGGCCGGTGGAGACGGAACAGTGACAACGACTCCGCAACTCGCCGACCTGAAAGGCAATGTGCTTTCAACCATCGCCAACGGTCCATTCAAAGTGAGCAAGACAGACAGTTACAAGTCAAGCTACCCAGGCACCATCCTCGATGCTCCTACCAACTACCGTGACTGGGTGTGGCAGATTGCTCTCGACGAAAATGAGAATCCTGTAGTGGCTATGGTTCGCATTTCAAACGACAAGAATAGCCACCAATACTACTACGCACGCTGGAACGGTTCAAGTTGGAAACTAACAAGTCTTGCCAACGGTGGCGGAAGATTCCATCCGTCAAACACAGAATACTGCTATAGCGGCGGTATGGCTCTCGACGAAGCTAACATCAACGACATATACCTCTCAATTCCGACTCAGAGCGAGACGGCTGGAAAGAAGATCTATGAAATATGGAAATACACCGTAGATGACAGCGGTAAAGTGACAGCGAAGGAGCAAGTGACAAAAAATTCCTTAAAGAACAATGTACGCCCGTTTGTTCTTCCTGGTTCAGGCGATTCAAAATTACGTCTCACATGGATGCACGGCGACTATTACTATTGGTTGGTACGCACAGGTTATCCTCTTGGCTACCCTACAGGCATACACACCGACTATCAGTTGCCAATACCAGAACTCATCACCATTGCTCCTGAGTTTGAAAAGACATGGAATAAGCAGATGGCAAGCAGCGAGGCTGTTGACATCAACGTCAAGGGCGACGACCAATTCACCCTCATGTTCAGCTGGAGCATAGACCACAACAACTATGGTGGCACGCTCATGAAGATGGGCAATATGGAATATGGGCTTGACGCAACAAACATGAAACCTTACGTCAAGATTGGCGACAAGACATATTGGAGCCAAAGTCTGCTCGGCACCTCTGACGCTTGGGCAACCCAAAGTTCTGGTACAGACGGGAAATGGTACTTGACAAAACTTGGAGTTTGGAATGCCACATTCACATACGACGGCAAGACTCTTACAATTTACCGGGAAGGATGGATAGACCAGAAGTTTGACATCGAAGGTCTCAAACTTGAGGACATCACTATCGGAGGATATACCGGCACATTGGTTTCCGGCAAAGTCTACAAAGCAGCGATGCAACAAGCCGATGTCAGAGCAAAAATAAACGCCGGAATTCTTGAAGCGGTAACACTCCCCACAGAAACATACACAGATCTCGTTCTTCCCACATCCATAAGTGGGAAGAACCTTATATGGACCAGTAGCAATCCGGACATTATCACCAACACTGGAGAATTATACTATCCTGCAACAGAAACCGAAGTGACACTCACCGTGGCACTTGGAGAAATGACAAAAGAATTTGCCATAAAGGTACACCCACGCGACATAAGCAAGAACCTTGTGCTGGACTTCACATTTGACGGCAACGATGAGGGACTCACCCTCAAGGGTAAAGCTAAGGCTGAAGGCGTCCTTGATTTGTCATCAAACACTGCCGCAGGTTTTTCCACCAACGGATACGCATTAGTAGAGGAAGGCATACTAAGCAATCTGCGCAGTTACACCGTAATACTAACAGTCAATGCCGATGCTCTCAATAGCGCACCACGCCTATACGACTTCGGTTCTGCATCGGGCAACAGCCTTTTCTTACGCGCAAATCCGCTTTCTGCAGGCATTAAATACAATGGCGGAACCACAACAATGGTCAATGGCGCAACAACTCTTTCAACTGGAAAAGAATACAAACTTGCAGTGACATTCAACGCCGCAACAAAAACCACAACCATATATGTTGACGGAGTGGAAGACGCAAGTGGAACTGCCAACCAAAACGAGGCATATATGCTGGCACAAGTAGCAGCCGACGCACGCAACTACATTGGACGCACTCAGTGGTGGGACTCCAACTACTCTGCCGACAACGTTGATTTTGACGGAACAATCGATAATTTCCGTCTCTACAACACCGCACTGACTCAAAAAGAGATCTGCGAAATACAAGAGATCGACTACAAAGAGAAGGACTACCCCACAGCATTCGTAAACGGTGATTTTGAAGGGAAATACAGCATTATGCAGGGCTCCGGCGTCAATAGTGACCGAGCAATATACATCCCCGAAGGATGGACAGTAGATTACGCCAATCCCAACAACAACGACTTGACAGCATTACAAAGCGGTGACTTTTATTTCTCCAACTTCTTCGCCTCACGTCCACGACCAACAGACGGAGGCGAACGTACTTATTGGGTGCGCCAAAACTGGGGAGAATCTACAATAATGTTCAGTCAGGAAATGCGCTTGCCTGAAGGTGTATATGAACTTACTGCCGACATGTGGAAATCTGGTAGCGGAGGAAACGGCATCGTATTCGTAAAGACAGGCGAAAATGCGCCCACAGAACTTACTCCAGCTGAGAACAAAGAAGCATGGCAGCAAGTAAGCCACACGTTCCAAAGTGACGGAGAAACGATTACGACAATTGGGTTTTACGCTATTCACACCAGTAACGGAACAGAGAAAATCCTGGGATTTGACAACATCACACTCGCATACACGCCTACAGCAATAGAAAGCATCAGCACAGAAAACAGCGATGCTGTAAACGTGTATTCAATTGACGGACGCATCATTAAGACACAGGTTTCCAAAAGCGACGCAACATTCGGATTAGCAGCAGGCATTTATATCATTGGAAAGAATAAAGTCGTGGTAAAATAGCCATCAGATACACAAAAGGAACAAGCCTGTGCAAGGCATCAACCCAAACAGAACATTTCACAATCAAAAAGTTAAAATTGTAATGTTTTGTTTGGGTTGTTTTATTATAAAATCTTAACTTTGTATGTTACATAACTGAATCAAAGATTCATATCAGAAACTTTAACACATATAAAAACAAAATCAAATGGCTAATTGCAAGGAAAAACTCTTCGCGGAGTTCCAGGCACCAACCACACAGGAATGGATTGACAAGATCAATGTAGACCTTAAAGGTGCCGACTTCGACAAGAAGATGGTTTGGAAAACCAATGAAGGCTTCAATGTACAGCCTTTCTACCGTATGGAAGACTTGAAGGACATGAAGGCTGTGGATTCTCTCCCAGGCGAATTTCCTTTCGTACGTGGAAACAAGAAAGACAACAACCTTTGGTTTGTTCGTCAGGAAATCAATGCAGAAGACCCTAAGGCTGCAAACGCTAAGGCTATCGATGTCCTCGGCAAGGGTGTAAACTCTATTGGTTTCGCAGTTCCAAAGTCTATCGTTAACAAGGAAACAATCTCAACACTCCTCGAAGGCATCTGCCCTGAGTGTGTTGAACTCAACTTCAAGACTTGCCAGTGCGCTTGCATCGAACTCGCTAAGGTTCTCGTTGAATACCTCAAAGAGAAGGGAGCAGACCTCTCAAAGGTACAGGGTTCTATCGCATTCGACCCAATCGACAAGATTCTTGTAAAAGGCAAAGACACTTCTGCCGTTATTGCAAAGGGCAAGGAACTCATCGAAACTCTTGCAGAAGTTCCAAACTTCCGTTGCATCAACGTTGACAGCATTTCGCTCAACAACTCAGGCGCTTACATCTATCAGGAGCTCGGATATGCTCTCGCTTGGGGTAACGAATACATGCAGCAGATGGTTGAAGCTGGCGTTGACGCTACTGAAGCAGCGCGCCGCATCAAGTTCAACATGGGAGTGAGCGAAAACTACTTCATGGAAATCGCTAAGTTCCGTGCAGCACGCATGCTTTGGGCACAAATCGTTAAGCAATACGAGCCAAAGTGCGACTGTGCTTGCAAAATGAACGTTTGCGCCATCACAACAGAATACAACCAAACAATGTACGACAGCTACGTAAACTTGCTCCGCACTCAGACCGAAGCAATGTCAGCAGCTATCGCAAACGTAGACTCTATCGTCGTTGTTCCTTTCGATAAGACATACCAAACTCCGGATGATTTCTCTGAGCGTTTAGCTCGTAACCAGCAACTCCTCCTTAAGGAAGAAGCTCACTTCGACAAAATCGTTGATGCTGCAGGTGGTTCATACTACATTGAGCACCTCACAAACGCTATCGCAGAGGAAGCATGGAAACTCTTCCTCTCTGTAGAGAACGAAGGTGGATTCCTCGCACTCGCTACTGCTGGAAAGATTCAGGAGACAATCAACGCCACAAACAAGACTCGCCACGCAAACGCTGCAAAGCGTAAGGAATTCTTGCTCGGCACAAACCAGTTCCCTAACTTCAACGAGAAGGCTGACGGCAAGACTCCTGTTTGCGGATGCAAATGCGGATGCGGAGAACATGAAAATGCCGGCATCACCGCACTCGACAAGAGCCGTCTCGCAAGCGAGTTTGAAGCACTCCGTCTCGCTACAGAAGCTGCACCTAAGCAGCCTGTGGCATTCATGCTCACTATCGGCAACCTTGCTATGCGCCAGGCACGCGCTCAGTTCTCATGCAACTTCCTCGCTTGTGCAGGCTACAAGGTTATTGACAACCTCGGCTTCGCAACTGTAGAGGAAGGTGTTGAAGAGGCTGTTAAGGCTGGTGCAGACATCGTTGTAATCTGCTCAAGCGACGACGAGTACGCAGAATACGCAATCCCTGCATTCAAGGCTCTCGACGGCCGAGCAATGTTCGTAGTAGCAGGCGCTCCAGCATGCGCTGACGAACTCAAGGCTGCCGGCATCGAGAATTTCATTCACGTGAGAGTTAACCAGTTGGAAACACTGAAGGAGTATAACGCTAAACTCGGAATCTAATTATGGCAAGAAAAGATTTTAACAACATAGACATTTATGCCGGCATAGAGGCCAAGAACGGCCAGCAGTGGCAAAAAGACAGCGGCATCTCTGCAAACTGGAGAACTCCTGAACAGATTGATGTGCAGCCAGTATATACCAAAGAGGACCTTGAAGGAATGGAACACCTCGATTTTGCAGCAGGTATTCCTCCTTATCTACGTGGTCCTTACTCAATGATGTACCCATTCCGCCCTTGGACAATCCGCCAGTACGCAGGATTCTCTACAGCAGAAGAAAGTAACGCATTCTACCGCCGTAACCTCGCAAGCGGACAGAAAGGTCTCTCTGTTGCATTCGACCTCCCTACTCACCGCGGTTACGACCCTGACAACGAACGCGTTGTGGGCGACGTTGGTAAGGCCGGCGTGTCAATCTGTTCACTTGAGAACATGAAGACACTCTTCGCTGGTATCCCATTGAACAAGATGTCCGTGTCAATGACAATGAACGGCGCAGTACTTCCTGTACTCGCATTCTACATCAACGCAGGACTTGAGCAGGGCGCTAAGCTCGAAGAAATGGCTGGTACAATCCAGAACGACATCCTCAAGGAATTCATGGTGCGTAATACATACATCTACCCACCTGCATTCTCAATGAAGATCATCGCTGACATCTTCGAATTCACATCACAGAAGATGCCTAAGTTCAATTCTATCTCAATCTCTGGTTACCACATGCAGGAAGCAGGTGCTACAGCAGACATCGAGTTGGCTTACACTCTTGCCGACGGTATGGACTACCTTCGCGCCGGTGTGAACGCAGGCATCGATATTGACGCGTTTGCTCCTCGCCTCTCATTCTTCTGGGCTATTGGCATGAACCACTTCATGGAAATCGCCAAGATGCGTGCAGGTCGTCTCCTCTGGGCTAAGATTGTGAAGAGTTTCGGTGCTAAGAACCCTAAGTCTATGGCTCTCCGCACTCACTCACAGACCTCAGGATGGTCACTCACAGAGCAGGACCCATTCAACAACGTAGGACGTACTTGTATCGAGGCTATGGCATCAGTGCTCGGACACACTCAGTCGCTCCATACTAACGCTCTCGACGAAGCTATCGCTCTCCCTACTGACTTCTCTGCTCGTATCGCTCGTAACACTCAGATCTACATCCAGAACGAGACACAGGTCTGCAAGAGCATCGACCCATGGGCAGGTTCTTACTACGTAGAGAAACTTACTGACGAACTCGTTCACAAGGCATGGGCACACATCCAGGAAATTGAGAAGCTCGGCGGTATGGCCAAGGCTATCGAAACAGGTCTTCCAAAGATGCGTATCGAAGAGGCTGCTGCTCGCACTCAGGCTCGCATCGACTCAGGTGTCCAGACCATCGTGGGTACAAACAAATACCGTCTTGACCACGAAGATCCGCTTGACATCCTTGAGGTTGACAACACTGCAGTTCGCATACAGCAAGAACAGGCACTCAAAGAGCTTAAGGCCAACCGTGACGAAGAGGCATGCAAGGCTGCCCTTGCAGAAATCACAGCATGTGTTCAGGAATTCAACGACGGCAAGAAATCAGAGAAGAACCTCCTCGCCCTTGCAGTCAAGGCTGCGGGATTGCGCTGCACACTCGGTGAGATTTCAGACGCATGCGAGGCAGTGGTAGGACGTTACAAGGCAGTAATCAGAACAATTAGCAACGTGTATTCATCAGAAAGCAAGAACGACAAGGACTTCGAGAACGCTTGTCAGGCAACAGAGATTTTCGCTCAGAAGAACGGCCGTCGCCCACGCATCATGGTTGCGAAGATGGGACAGGACGGACACGACCGTGGTGCAAAAGTAGTAGCAACTGGATATGCAGACTGTGGTTTTGACGTTGACATGGGACCATTGTTCCAGACTCCGGCTGAGGCTGCCCGCCAGGCTGTTGAGAACGACGTTGACCTCGTTGGTGCATCTTCACTCGCTGCAGGTCACAAGACACTCATTCCGCAGCTCATTGAAGAGCTCAAGAAACTCGGTCGCGAGGACATTCTCGTCATTGCCGGCGGTGTCATCCCTGCACAGGACTACGACTACCTCTACAAGGCAGGCGTAGCAGCAGTCTTCGGACCTGGTACTTCTGTAGCAAAAGCTGCTTGCGAAATCATGAACATTCTCAACGAGGATTAATGATTTGACTTAATTCAATCATCATTACAAAGCCAAAGAGAGAGGGTGTCCCCAAAGTCAAAGGGTCACCCTCTCTCCTTATAAAAACTTAGCCGACCGTGATTTGAAATCCCCTAAATCAGAACAATATCACCTCACTCCCCATCATAGACAGAACTTCGTCATTCCAATACATGGTGTGAATTGAATCGTCACCCTTTATCTTAAAGTTCATCTTACAAGACTTGTTTTTCTTGGAATTTCTGTGTAAAGAAATAAGTGCAGTATTACTATACGACAATTTCTTCACATCCAGCATACCATAGGCATTCCTAAAATCCTTTGAATACTCAAAGCCATACTGATCCATACGAGTAACATTTCCTGGCGTAGCTGAATAACCTGAAATAAAAACGTAAATATTATTAATCACTCTACCAAAGGACAAATATTCCCCTCCGCATACTTCAACACACTCCAAACAATAATTCTTAAACTTTCCCGTCTGCACTATTGCCAATGCTTCGCTCGTAAAAGGAACAGTCTCAGCGTCCACACAATACCTCTTCATTATGTATGCCTTCTTATGCGACAACCCATTGTCTGTAAAATACAAGACCTCATACCAATCATCAAGCACATTTGTCACAAGCAGGACTTCCGGCTTTACAAATTTCGCATTAGAAACCGCACTTGAAGACCAAGACAACTCGAAATAAGATTCGCCCATGTCATCATAATCTTCAACAATCATCAATATAGGGCTATTTAAAGAAGCTGTTTTCCTCAGATTCGCGACTTCTGTTGTAACCTTTACGATTTTTCTGAACAATGGAACATTTACACTTATTGTTCCTTGAGCAAATCCTTGTGCAACAACAAGGATGAGACTCAACATAAATAATGAAATCTTATTCATAACAAAACTTTTAATTGGATTCTTACTTTAGTTCAATTCCCCTGTGCTGAATTTGGCACCCTATACCCATCTGATTAAATCGCATAGTCATGCGAGCCAATTGATTAGTAGTGACATTCTTGGCTGTTATTGTCAACGTAATCGGTATTCCTGCAGGGATTGTGGTTTCATCCCTCCTGTCCGTATTACTAAACTCAAGTGTCACATCCTTAAGAACAGAGCCGTTCATGTCATATATTTCTGCACGCGCATCATTCGCATCCCTAAATGAGACAAGAGACAGTTTACTGTCTTTTTCATCAAGAGTCTTTATCCGATATACAAGCTGAGCCGTAGTCCCGTCCTTTGTGCCACTAACAAATTCTACATAATAGTTCGGATACTCACACTTTAAATTTGGAAGGTTTGTATTATCCGTAACAACCCTTATCGGGATATTCTTAACAGTGTAATTATTCTTCTCGTCGAAATACAACGACGCTGAAGATATTGTTGTAACTGTTTCATCAACAGGCGCAAACATGATAAGTGGCACTGCTATTCCTGAAGGGAATACCGCACTTTGGAAATTGTTGATGCTTGAGTTTCGCAGACCTCCATTATAATAGAAATACGGATTCGTATACGTTTTTCCTCCTGCAACAAAAGAGGTCTTCTGTTCATGATACTCATTATAATACTCCACCTCCTCATCTGTCGATTTTTGGTTCAATATACTGTATTGTATGAGCGCACATTTCCCTACACGATAGCAATCAACAATTTGTATGTCATAACCGTTAATGCTACTTGTAGCTCCTTCTTCAGCAGGAACAGCCTCAAGAACTTCACCTGCAATTTCAAGACCTTTCTCCAAAGTCTTTCCTAATTTTTTCAGCCACTTCTGTCCATAGCTTTGCTGAGGACACACTATCATGGCTAAAGCAAAAAACAATATTGATAACTTTTTCATAATAATCAATTATTTATACAACAAAGCCTACACCCCATCAAGCGAAGTAAATCCCAGTGGCAGTTATAGGCGAACACTTCTCTTTGTAGTTACTAATTAGGACAAACGGCAAAGCCATACAGCCACTTTCCGTCATCTGAGATTGGAACCACATAAGTGCTTTTCAGACCATCCTCCTTGACTTTACGCATACGATGTGTACTTATAGTCATGCCGACTTCATCCTGCCCAAAGATACTAACCCCTGCGCTCTGGGAAGAAGGTTGCAGATGAAGAACCTCAAACTCCACAAATATTTCCGGCAACAAGGTGTTAATATCACCTGCCTTCACCTTCGCTTCTATTTTACCGAAAACCGTTTTGTCATATTCAACAGGCACGTCCTTTCCGTCATACTCTTCTACCACTTCCGACATTTTTATCTTTATCAAACTATCCGCACACACTCTTGCCCTCTGTTGCAGTTCTGACAACTGGTATATTTCTCCCCACTTTTCCTCATCGCTTGCAGTACGCCTGATTTCGTCTTTCTCCCTATTCAGCCCTATCTGAATATTACGGCTTGTATTCGTCAATAAATCATAATAAAAAGGAAATTCACCAAACAAAGGGGATTTCTGTATTCCGCCCAACTGCTTCTCAGTCAGTTCGATGTACTCGTTTGCAATATCAACCGCCTTATCCCTTTTTCCGCAAGCCATCACCAAAAGGCTTGCAAATAAAATAATTGCATACTTGTTCATAATATTACATTTTTTATTGTTATTTAATTTCAAAGGACACTGCATCCTTTACTTCGTCAACAATACGGAATTCATAATGTGCATATGGTCCATTATTTGACAATCCCTTTTTGCCGAAGCATCGCTTCAATACTTTGCCGTTTGCATCTAACACGAGCAATACAGGCGTTTGCCAACTATTGGGATTCTTATAATCCACAGAAACATACAATGTAAGTTGAGGTACATTTGCTAAAGTCTCAAACGTATAACTAAAAACAGCACCTGGTTCTACATACTTGTTAGTATCATATTTGATTGTAACGTCCAGTGTCTGCCCATCAAACTCTTGTATCTTCTCCATGTGAAGGCTGTCGATAATTTTTTCTGCCGCTCTCCTTACGACTCTAAATTCTTTCACTTTCTCACGCATCTCCTTAACCTTTTCTTTTGAGTACTTTCGGTTCTTCTCATCATATCTGTAGCCATAAGGAGCTACTTCGTTTTCCTTTCCATAAAACCACTCTCCTATTTTCCTATTGGCTTTGTTATAAATATTTTTCCACGAGATATAATCGCCAAACAATGGCGTATTTTCTATCTCCACTTCCTGCTTAGCCAAATCCAACTGCTCATACGCAAGTTCTTCTGGCGATTGAGACGAGCTACATGATGCAATGATTGCACTCATCATTACAATAGTTGCAAAACTAATAATTCGATTCATGACATTTTATTTTATAAATTTTATAAAAATGCCTATAAACTCCCCGGATTCAGCAATGTTAGTCCATTAAGCACTAAGAAATTATCAGATAAAAAAAACGTGGGAGTCTGTACTCGCCACTCGTCCCACTAACTTAGGCCTTCGCATTGCCCACCTGGTTCGGACGAGCAACGCAGAAGCCCACGGATATGTATATACGCTAATTTCACCATAAGCAATCGCACAGACCCTAATAAGGGGTTTGCACAATTTGCATATGGCAAAATGCAGTAAATAACATACCCATGAGCATCTACCGTTGCTTTGTTTTGACCAGGTAATTGAGTTTGCGAAGTTCAAGTTAGTCAAGAACAAAGCGTCAAGTAAACGCTTTCCTTATATAATAATTGCACCCACCTTCCTCTGGCATACATCCAGCATCAGCGTGAGTTTGTATGCAAATTACAACTAAAAGAATTGAAAACGTCAAGTCTAAAGCCATATAATTGATATTTTTTCAATAGGCCACAAGTTTTTATCGTCAACTTTCCTTTTTATTTTTCACCTTTTCCATAATCGCGCATTGTCACAACTCAAAAAATGCCTAACTTTGCCATCGTTTTGATTTTTAGGTCGAAACACCATGCTGAACCAAGCAAAAAAATATCAATTCTATAAATCTATAAAACAATGTTTAAAAAATTTCATGGATTTCACCTTGTTGACAGAATCCATAAGAAAAACCTGTTGAAGAAAAGGAGAAACCTTTCTACCAACGCTATCAAGATGGCAATCATTACAGCGATCACACTCGTAGTGGCATTTATCCCTACAGAAATGTTCCATGACATGGGACTCAAAGGATTGACTGTGGTTCAGCACCGCGTGATTGCATTATTTGTATTTGCAGCGCTGATGTGGCTTACTGAGGCATTGGCATCATGGGTCACATCAATGATTGTCGTCGTTATTATGCTATTGACGGTGTCGAACAGCGCATTCAGTTTCCTCACAAGCGAAGAGTACGGCGAATTTGTAAAGTATGCAGACATCATGCACTGCTTTGCCAACCCTACTATCATGCTGTTTATCGGCGGTTTTGTGCTTGCCATCGGTATGACTAAGACCAAGCTCGACGTTGTATTGGCACGTGTTCTTCTCAAGCCTTTCGGCACAAAGTCGGAGACTGTGCTTCTCGGCTTCATCCTCGTGACAGCGCTCTTCTCTGCATTTGTCAGCAATACTGCCACAGCCGCTATGATGCTTGCATTCCTCGGACCTGTGCTTCGTTCACTTCCTGCCGACGGAAAGGGACGTATCGCCCTTGCGCTTGCCATCCCTGTAGGAGCCAACCTCGGAGGTATAATGACCCCTATCGGCACACCGCCAAACCTCATTGTTCTCGACAACCTCAACAAGTTCAACGGCATTGACATCACTTTCCCTGAGTGGATGATGCGCATGACTCCATTTGTAATCATTCTGCTCTTCATATCATGGTTCCTTCTGAAGTTCCTCTTCCCATTCAAGCAGAAGAGAATTAATCTCGTCATTGAGGGAGAAATGAAGAAAGGCTATCAGACTACAACTGTAATCGTCACATTCATCGTAACAATTTTCCTCTGGATGTTCGGCAAGGAACTTTGGGGGCTCAACACCAACGTGGTAGCAATGATACCTATCGCAGCGTTCTGTGCCACAGGCATCCTTCAGCGTCGCGACCTTGAGGAAATCAACTGGAGCGTGCTTTGGATGGTTGCCGGCGGTTTCGCTCTTGGTGTCGCTCTCGACAAGACTGGACTCGGAAACGTGCTTGTTGAGTCTATTCCGTTTGCATCATGGTCACCACTCATCGTTATGATAATTTCAGGACTCGTATGTTTCCTCTTCTCCAACTTCATCTCTCACTCAGCAGCAGCATCGCTCCTCGCACCTATCCTCGGACTCGTTGCAAGCGGTATCAGCGCTGACCCTACTGCAGGAGAAGCATTCGCATCAATGGGAGGTCCATCTGCGCTCATGGTAGGCGTAGCCATCTCTGCATCAGTTTCTATGATTCTGCCTATCAGCACACCGCCAAACGCTATCGCCCACTCTACCGGCTTCATCGAGCAGAAGGATATGATGAAAGTCGGAATCATCATGGGTATTCTCGGTCTCGTGCTTGGTTACGCAATGCTTATCATCTTCAAGTTCTAAACAGGCAGACATTCACATTCGATATAATTAGGAGGGTACATCCGAACGGTTGCACCCTCCTAATGTTTTATGCGGTCAAAATGACAAATCCACCATCAGCCCATAAAGTCCGTCTTTACAGCAACTTGAACCTAAACTTCGCAATAATGCTCATCGGTCGTAGGCGGCTTGAGGAAGCATGGATGTCAAGCCCACTGTAGTTCACACGGGTATAGGTCTTCTGGTTGAAGACGTTGTTCACCTCCAGTTCCAAATCCGCCTTGCCGAGTTTGTACTTTGCCTGCACGTCGCCAAACCAAGCATGGCGGTCGGTCTGCGTCAGATTGTTGTAGTTGTCCTCAACAGTAGCAGTCAGAGTGAGCTGTTTAGTGACGTACATGTTCATCTTGAAACGCAGTGTTGCAGTGCGCACAGTCTGCGTCATGTCTGCCGAACTGCCGTCGGCAAAACTCCTGTTCCAACTATAACCGCTGCTCACCACAAAGTTGAGCCACGGAAGAGGGGTTATTGTACCTCCTCCGCCTATGCTCACTGTGCGAGAAGAGAACGGATAGACCACTCCCCCGACAAGATGTTCGCTGTTTGACGCGCTATATCCTCCGAAGACCCTGAATGACGACTGCAACCAGTCGAAACCCTTGTTCAGTTCGCCACTGACACTATAGTTGTCGGAAGTGGTGCGCTGGTCCACAGCCTGTACCACACTTGTGGCACCATCGTAGTCGTAACCGTAAATCTGGTTGTCGCGAGAGCGTGAGTAACTTGCCCCGACATTGACAAATGTGGCAGTCAGCGCATTGCGGTAACTCACCGATATGTTTGCACCGAAACGGTCGGTCTCGGAGAGTTGGTCCACATAGCTGCGCTGGAAGGAACGGTAGTTGTGCATGATGTAACCGCTGTAGATTCCGCCAGGGTCGCCCACTGTCTTGTTGTAGCTCGCGTTCATCGATGACGACCAGTCGCGCCAGTAATATTTCATCGAGAGGGTTGGCGACACAAGCAGATGAGTGTATGTGTCGCGAGAGTCACGAATCCTGTCGTCAAGCATCTGGGTGTAAAGACTTAACGGGCATCCGAGATTCACTTGGAATCGGCGGTAGTCGTATGTGTAGTGCTGACCGAGCGTCACTTCGTAAGTGTTGTACCAAAGGTCATTCAAGAGGCTATGAGGTTGGAAGGTTGTGAGGTTATCAGCCTCCAAACTCGTCTCTATTCCGTGCAGGCTTGCATGCGCCACAATCCCATAGGAAGCCTTGAAGCCGCCGAACGCCATCCGGAAGTTTGTGTGGAAATTGCCTGCGATGTGACGCGAATCGACATCCTGCACATACTCCGTCAGGTTGGCTGAGGCAAGGCTGTCGATGCCGACCGTCAGAGTGTTGGGACGTTGGGAATAGCCAAGTGAGAAATGGAGGTCAAGGTTGTGTTTGCCAATGTTGCGGATAGTGTTGAACGTGTTGCTCACCGACAAGGCAGGACGGTCGAAGTGTTGATTCACGACCTCCCCACCGTTTCTCCCGTCAGGGGAAGACCAATCCACGCGACTCTCCACATCATCGGAATTCCAGTTGGCATCAAACTTCAGCACGTTGGCAAGGAAACCGTCAAACGCATTGCGGCAATAGCGCGCCTGTCCGCTCAAGTTGTGAATGTGGCTCTGCGAAGTCATAGTCTCCGAAGTGAGCAGACGCCGTTCGTCGCTTAGGAAAATGTCGCTCCGCGAATCGCCCTCACGACGTATGTTGTCGTCATAGTACGAAAGATTGAACGTCAGTTCCGCATCCTCGTCCACTTTCTCCAGATGGTTTGCCGTCAGCACATGAGAGCGGTTATCGAACGTGCGTTTCTGCGGCAGTCCGGAACCCGACGGAAGTATCGCCCCTGTAGGGCAAAACGGATAAAGTCCCACGCTGTTGACGCTGGAGTAATGGGCAGTCAGTTCCTTCGACACATCGTCGCCCGTGTTGTTGCCCTTATACAAGGTCATATTCTGGCGAGTCTTAGCAAAGTACATACCTACGAGTTCGGCAGCCCATAATCCGCCTTCCAACCCTCCAAACCGTTTCTCGCCGTTTGGCAGGCAATATCCTCCGCCAAACATTGAGTTGACCGCCACAGTTCCCTTTGCAGAGTCCCTCAGTTTCAGATTTATCGCCACATCGTCAGTCAGAACCTTTCCCTGCAACGATTTGATTGACTGATGATTCTCCAGCACTTCCACTGTTGCTACATCCTGGGCGTTGATATTATTGGTGGCTATGCCGTAGCGTCCTTGCAACAGGTCCATGTCCTCCACGTAGAACTTCTTAATGCTCTTGCCGTTAAACTTTATCCTTCCGCTTTCCGACACCTCGATTCCAGGCATACGCTTCAGCACATCACCAATGACGCGGTCGCCCTGCTGTGCATACGACGCCACACTGTACTTCAGCGTGTCACCCGCCAGACGAATCTTCTGAGCCTTGACCGACACTTCCTTCAGTTCAATCGTCTTCTTGCCCACACGAATGTCGAGCCGTTGCGAACGGTTTGCCACCACTCGCACATGCTGTCCTATAGCCATTCCGGCAGCAATGACTGTCACCGAATCCGCATCGGTTGTAAACTCCAGTCTGTAATGTCCCTTCACGTCAGTATCGGCAAAACCAATGATACTGCTCTCACCCTTTGGCGACACTGTGACATAGGCATCAACGGACACTCCAAGCGAATCCGTCACCATGCCGTCTATTATCGTCTGCCCCATCATTGGCAGTGCGACCATGAATGACAGAAATGTTATTGCTAAAAGTCTCATGCTTATGAGTTTTAAGTTCGTCATTCTTCTACTCCAACTCCAGCGGTTCGTAAGGCGAATGGATAGATACGGCTTCGCCCATAACAAAATTTCCCGACGCATCTACCGTTCCTTTGTGGTAGTCTACAGCCTTGTACCAGTTCTCGTTGAACTTGCGCTGCATCTTCCAAACCTCCTCACGGGAGTATTTCGTATAGTCCTTAAAACTCTTGAATCGGGTGATAGGATGCGCTCGCTTCTCTATGCCGATAGTCTCGAAGGTGTAGAGCCGGTCTTTGTCATAAACCTTAAGGATGAGTCCCGGGAGTCCGCCGAACTTCCACGGACCGAGTTTCACGGGAATGTCTGTAGTGAACCACGCCTCAAAATCACGACCACGGAAACGGCACGTAGCTTTCTGGCACTTGTAGCCGATGATCGTCTGCGTCTCGCTTGTCAGCGTCCACTTCTGTTTCGGAATAGGTTCTGTGTATTTCGAGTTATAGCGATGCAGCCACATTGGCATCTGACAGTATTCCGTCAGTCGACCGTTCTCAAAGAAGTAGTCGCTCCACTCGTATTCACTCCACTGATCGTACTTGCGACTTTTCACGCCCATCCAACTTGGTGCGGAACGTGCCCCAGGATTTTTCTTGCCCCACAGGGTGCGGAGCGAGTCGCTTTGATATACAAACTCGCTGTAATACTTTGTGATGCGACTGCCGACATCGAGCCGTTGCAGGTCAATATACGTCAGCGGGTCGTCAATCTTCTCGGCACAAAAAGCATAGCGCACACGCAGCTCTGTGGTATCCAGTATTTCCATCTTCGCGAAGTCCCTGCTGTAAATCGGAGCAGAACATCCTTTTGCTGACTTCGGTTGTGCCAACGCTCCGCCACACACGGCCAGAGCAATGATAATGCTGATAAGTTTCATATTCATATTGCTATTATTATTTTCTTTTATTAAATTTGTGACGTCAATCAATCAATTATCATGGGTTATGACTTATTTAAATCAGTTTCACAAGGAAGCGACAGAGCGCAAGATGAGGAAAATCGCCGCATCGAAGAAATCGCCAATGAACTCGAACGACTTTGCCAAGTACATGAAGCGCAATCTGGAGATGGCAAGGCAAATGTAAATCGCAACGAAATAGAATTCAGACTTGCAGAACAGTTTGCCAAAGACAACGGTTGTTGGATTCCTATAATGCAAGTTTTTGACCTGGGAATTCCTGGCCCTAGCGGTAACGAAAATGACACATATGTTTCTGACGAGTTCATATACAAAGTCAATAATTTAATGAATAGTGGCAACATAGTTTCGTTGTTCAGGAGAATCATGATGCATAATATTTTATTTCCTGATACCGCATACCAATTTCATGGATTCACAGGATTTGAAGGACGATCTATCCAACCCATTTTTCGTCAATCACGCATAGAGAATTCCCGCCCTGCAACACAGATAATGATTGACACTTACATGGCTGCATTGGGCTTTCAGAGGTCTGAAACTACGGGGTTTTTCACCAATGGGATATACGATGTTTGGGATATTCTACCACGCAATGTTTTAATTGACAATGATGGTGACATCTATATAATTGATGCAGAGATTTGCATTCACAAAAAGTAACACCCACCCATCACCTTACTCCCCTGCTTATTCCTTTTCCAATGGATCGTAAGGAAACTTCTTTGATGCAGGCAGTCCAGTCTTGCGATTGATAGCTCCGCCTGTCTTCAAATGGTCGCGGTTGGCAGCCACTTGAAGACGGTAAATGTGGTCGCGTGAGTCCTTACTAAACTCTTTATAGCCACGTTTTTTAATCGGGAAGTTTCCAGAACGCAAACTCACAGCTTCGTAGACGTAGAGTTTCTCTGTGTCGTACACCTTCAGAATGAGTCCAGGAAGTCCGTTGAATTTCCACGGTCCCAGACGCACTGGTATGTCGGATGCGAACCATGCCACGAAATTGCGCCCTCTCCAATTACATGTCGCCTTTTGACACTTGTGACCAAGTATCAACTGAGTTTCTGCCCCGACAGTCCATTTCTGCATACCTGTCGGTTCTGTGTAGTAGGCATTGTACTTCTCCATAGCCCACGGCATCCATGAATAGAAGGTTTGCACACCGTCCTCTGTGAATATCTCCGTATATTGGTATTCGCTCCAATACTCACCGTTCCGACCTAATGTAAAAGAGTTGCTCGGCACTCCTTCCGCATTCGGATGAGCTTTCAGATAGGCATCGTATAACGAATCGCTGCGTTCCAAAAAAGCGCTGTATTGCTTGCTCAATCCATTTTTACCGACAAGCAGACAATGCAGGTCAATATACGTGTTCTGATTCTTGACATCGGTGGCGTTGAATGCGTACTGCACTTCAAACTGCGCTTGTCCCACCACTGTATTCACTCCGACACCTCTTGGTTTGGGACGTCTGACGTGTCCCTGTTTCTGCTGTGCCAACACTCCGCCACACACGGCCAGAGCAATGACGATGCTGATAAGTTTCTTCATATTGACAGTTAACTTTTAATTTTCTTTTGTTTTTTACTTCCCTTTCCTTTTCGGACGCAACACGCTGTGTCACTATTACTTAAAAGACCTGCCGGCGTTTCACAACGACAGCAGGCCGTGCATGCATACGCTGTTGCTTTAACTAAAATCTGTTTCAATTTGGGCATGAGAATAACTGCACAGCATTGCTGCTGCGAAAAAAAACAGGAGTTAAGAAGTTACGGAGTTAAGAAGTTGAGGAGTTGAGGAGTAAGGAGAAGGGTGTTAGAAAAAGTGAGTATCCTACTCAACTACTCACCTCCTTACTCCTCAACTTCTAATGCGGTTTATTTCGTTCTAAAGGCTACAGGCATGGTGAAGTAGCACCTCACGGCCTTGCCTTTATGCTTGGCAGGAGTCCACTTCGGCATAGACTGCACCACTCTGATGGCTTCTTTGCGTGCTGCCTCGCGTGCTTTGTCGAGGGCTACCTTGTTTTCAGGTGTTTCCTTGTTGCTGTCTTTGTGCTTCTGCACAGTGATGTCGCTCAGACTTCCGTCTTTCTCGACGACAACTCTGACTATGACTCTCATTCCGAAACCAGGAACGGCGTTGCATTCCTGAGGATAGACCAGATTCTTCATCAAGTAAGTCATCAATTCGCCTGTTCCACCTGGGAACTCTGGCAGGTTCTCCACCACTTTGTAGATAGTGTCATTGTCTGCCACGGCAGAACTTCCAAGAAGTGCTCTGTACTCATTATTGTGCACTGCAATTCGCTCGTCTATCTTCTCTGGATTGTCTACCTTCGACTTTGCCAAAGTCAGAGCTGTGCGTGCTTGGTTATGCACAGACTTGTATTTCTCGACATCAGTGCCTTCCTCGCAAGTGATATGTACAGCGGTAGGTTTGCCGTTCTCGTATGCGTCCATCACTCCCTGACTGACAACGTCGTCAAGTTCAATGTCTATCTGCTGCTTCTCGTGCTTGAAGAACGCGTGTCCGCCTACTGAGCAATACACGTCGCCATCCTTCTCGACATAGAGATTCACCGCTCTCGAAGCGTCTGGCTGCAGCGGAATATCTGCTGTTTCTACTGGTGCGAGACAGATGTCCACACTCTTGTCGGCCTCTGATGCAGGCTTTGCAAATACGGCAAGAGCCACGCCTGCTGCTGGAATGACTGCAAGCAACCATGCCTTGCGCCATCCGTTTGTCTGTTCTTTCTTCATCATAATGATTCGGTTTTTAAGATTGAAATTTAGACAACTTGCCAATGCGTAGGCCTCCGCACCGACAGTTTTCTTTATTAATAGAGTTTGGTATGTCTTAGCCTCCAACCGACCGCTGCGCAACACGTGGTCGTCGGCTTCATACTCATGAAGTGCTTTCAGTTCGCGCAGCAAGAGCCACGCTACAGGGTTTACAAGGGCACACATACCCACTACAACCAAGTCGATGCAATGCAGGCAGCGCACATGAGCCATCTCATGGCACACAGCCACATCGCTGTGAAGCTTTCTCTCCTCGTCGGGCACGACGATGTAGTTCATCCAGTTGAACGGTCCGAACAGGTTCTTATGCACCGCCAGGCGAATCCACTTGCCGAGGCGGTAGCGACGGCATGAACGAAGGAAACGCTTCATCCTCACTGTAGACCGCACCCAACCGCAGAGGATTATCATCACATACATCAAGTAGACGCCTACGAGCAGATAAGGCCACACGACTGGTTTATCTTCCGCTTTAGTGCCATCGTTAGCAACATCAGAAATTGCCGCTTCCTCTCCATTCGGCACTACAGCAGAACGTTCTGCCGCATTCGCGCCACCATCCTGCAGAGTCTCCAAAGTGCGTACAAACTCCGTGTTGGCAATAGCGATTTCTGTATGTTCCGTCTCGATGTGACACAACGGAAGCACTGCCGACAACGCCAGGAAGCCCAACAGCAGGAAACGGTTGAAGCGATGGAACGTCGTTCCACTAAGAAAAACTTTATATACTGCCAGCAACAATGCCAAGCAGAATGCCCAACTTAAGATATATAGCATATAAGTTTTTGAGTTTGTAAGTTTTTGAGTTTATAAGTTTTTAAGGTTGTGAGGTTATGAGATTGTGAGGAGGCCCTCCCCCGCCCCTCCGCAAGGGAGGGGAGTATTAGGAGTGGAAGTCCTGGTTATTACTAATATGTTAGTGAGAAGAGACTATATAGATTTCCCCTCCCCTGGGAGGGGTTAAGGGTGGGTCTACTATTTTCCCACCTCCACCATCTTGATCAGTTCCTTCAGTTCCTCCACGCTGATTTCCTCCTCCTTCACGAGTTGGGAAACGAAGTTCATGTACGAACCGTCGAAGAACTTGCTCACAAAGCCTTTCTGCTTGCGGATGTTGTAATCCTCACGGCTGATGGCTGCCTTGTAGTGGAAGAAACGAGCCCCAAGAGCCTCGTGGCTGATAAAGCCACGTTCCTCCAGTCTGCGTACCACTGTAGAAACGGTGTTGAAGTGCTGACGCGGTTCGGGCAAACACTCGTGCAAGTCACGCATCGACATCGCACCCTTGTCCCAAAGCACGTTCATTATCTCCAACTCCTTGTCTGTAAGCGTTTTCATTGTCATATAATTATTAGTTTGTTATCAATAAGAGTGTTCTTCTCCAATATTCACAATGCAAATAAACTACATCTTGTCGTTTTAAACAAATACTTTTTAGTTTGTTAACACTTTTGTTGTAGTTATTCACATTTCAGACTATACCGAAATCAAAACTCAGCACAGCCACGCTGGAAAATCGACGAAACCTCGTTAAAAAATCATCAACACTTCGGTGGAAATTCAGTCACCCCTCGGAGAAAACTATAAATAAAAGTAATATTTGTACAAATAATAGTTTTATTTATATAAATATTAGTTTTATTCTTACAAATATAAGTTTTATTTATACTTTTCAGCGAAATGGCAGGAACTCTGCACCGAGGTAAAACAAAATTTCCACACGGGTGGTAGCATATATTCAGCGAAGCCGCGCATTTCCAAGCCGTACATTTGGGCACCACAAGGCAACAAAAAACGGACTCCCACAAAAGTGGAAGTCCGCTTCAACTATTTATATAGTCGTTATTGACTGCTTTTTACTTCAGCATATCATCGAGTGCGCTTGGCACGTCTGCACTTGCAGCACCTTCTGCCTCATTGCGTACTTCACGACGCTCTGGACGCTGACGACGCTCACCGCGGTCGCGACGTTCGCCACGCTCTGGGCGCTGACGAGCAGGACGCTCTACGTAGTCTGCAGGCTTTTCGATGAGAGCACGGCGAGAAAGTTTGAACTTGCCAGTCTTAGGGTCGATTTCCATCAACTTGACGTCGATAGCATCACCTTCCTTTATGCCAGCCTCTTCAACTGTCTCAAGACGCTTCCAGTCAATCTCAGAGATGTGGAGGAGTCCGTCCTTGCCAGGAAGGAACTCTACGAAGCATCCGTAAGGCATTACGCTACGAACTGTTCCGTGGTAAACCTCACCGATTTCAGGTATTGCAACGATTGCCTTAATCTTAGCCAAGGCTGCCTCGATAGCATCGCGGTTTGGTGCTGACACCTGTACCTTACCCACTCCGTCAACCTCATCGATAGTGATAGTAGTCTGAGTATCTTCCTGCATCTGCTGGATAATCTTGCCGCCAGGACCGATAACTGCTCCGATGAACTCCTTCGGAATGATGAGCTGCTCGATGCGTGGAACGTGTGGCTTGAGTTCTGCACGAGGCTCAGAGATTGTCTTCATCATCTCGTTCATGATGTGCTCACGACCAGCCTTAGCCTGCATGAGTGCCTTCTCAAGAATTTCGTATGAGAGTCCGTCACACTTGATGTCCATCTGTGTGGCAGTAAGTCCGTTCTTTGTACCTGTAGTCTTGAAGTCCATATCGCCGAGGTGGTCCTCATCGCCGAGGATGTCAGAAAGTACTGCATACTTGTCTTCACCTGGGTTCTTGATAAGTCCCATAGCAATACCTGATACAGGATTTGCCATCGGCACACCTGCATCCATGAGCGCAAGTGTTCCGGCACATGTTGTAGCCATTGAAGAAGAACCGTTTGACTCGAGCACGTCGCTCACCACACGCACTGTGTAAGGGTAATCAGCCGGGATCTGTCCCTTAAGGCCACGCCATGCGAGGTGTCCGTGACCGATTTCGCGACGACCTACACCACGCTGCGCCTTTGCCTCGCCTGTTGAGAATGGAGGGAAGTTGTAGTGGAGAAGGAATCGCATATAGTAGCGCTCAAGAGCTCCGTCAACGAGCTTCTCGTCGAGTTTTGTGCCGAGAGTACATGAAGTGAGAGCCTGTGTTTCACCACGAGTGAAGATTGCAGATCCGTGTGGTCCTGGAAGCGGAGAAACCTCGCACCAGATAGGACGGATGTCGGTAGTCTTACGGCCATCGAGACGCACACCTTCGTCGAGAACGCAACGACGCATAGCATCGCGCTCTACATCATGATAGTAGCGGTCGATGAGCGCATTCTTCTCAGCAAGTTCATCTTCGCTAAGCTCAGCATGCGCAGTCATGTAAGCCTCCTTATATTCTTCACGAACAGCCTCGAAAGCCGCAGCGCGTGCATGCTTGTCAAGTCCCTGCTTTGTGATGTCGTAGCACTTCTGGAAGCACTGCTTAGAGATGTCCTCGCGAAGCTCCTCGTCATTGATTTCGTGGCAATATTCACGCTTAACATCTGTTCCGAGTTCCTTCATGAGTTCTTTCTGCACGCGGCACTGTGGCTTGATAGCCTCGTGAGCTGCCTTGAGAGCTTCAAGGAGATCCTGCTCAGAAACTTCCTTCATCTCACCCTCAACCATCATGATATTCTCTTCTGTAGCGCCCACCATGAGGTCCATATCAGCCTCTTTGAGCTGCTCAAATGTAGGGTTGATTACAAATTCGCCATTGATACGTGCAACACGCACCTCTGAGATTGGTCCGTCAAACGGAATATCTGAAGCCGCCAATGCAGCAGATGCTGCAAAACCAGCAAGAGCATCAGGCATATCAACTCCGTCGGCAGAGAAAAGAGTCACGTTTACGTAAACCTCTGCATGATAGTTTGATGGGAACAACGGACGGAGCGCGCGGTCAACAAGACGACATGTGAGGATTTCCTCATCAGAAGCCTTGCCTTCACGCTTAGTGAAACCTCCAGGGAATCGTCCTGCTGCGGCATACTTTTCACGATATTCAACCTGGAGAGGCATAAAGTCTGTTCCTGGTACTGCATCCTTTGCGGCACAAACAGTGGCCAAGAGCATAGTGTTGCCCATTGTAAGCATCACGGCTCCATCGGCTTGTTTAGCCAACTTTCCTGTCTCAATGCTGATTTCTCTTCCATCAGGCAAAGAGACCTTTTTTGTAATTACGTTCATCTTATATTATTTTTAAGCATCAAAATTCATGCAAAGTTAACATTTTAACTTCGTAACTCGGTGGATTATAGACAAAAAGTGATTCGTTTTGAGTTTTTTTATCATAAAAACCGACTTACACCCTTTTTATTCGTACTTTTGCAACTGTAAACAAGAAAAAACAAAAGTCACTCAAAAACATACAAACACTGATGAAGACAACGCACATCGCCATTTGCGCAGCTGCAATCGCACTCGCTTCATGTGACAGCACACCCAAATTCAGCGTTGAAGGAACTATCACCAACGCAAAAGATTCGACTCTATATCTCGTTGCGATAACTAAGGACAAGTTCGTACCGGTCGACTCCGTCAAACTGGACGAAGAAGGCGACTTCCGCTTCAAGGCTGACGCCCCGTCAACACCTGACTTCTACACCCTCGTAATGAACAACCACCGCATCGACTTAGCAATAGACTCAACTGAGACTGTGAAGATTAGCGCAGACAGCAAAACGATGGACACGGACTATACCGTAGAAGGGTCTGACTGCTCAGGACGAATAAGGGAGATGATAATAAAGCGCAACGAACTGGAGAAGAAACTGGTTGCCATAGAAGAGAACAACAGCCTTTTCCCTAAAGAGATAACTGACAGCATCACGACCCTGATCAATGAGCACAAGGATTGGTTAGTCAACAACTACATTAGGGAGCACCACTCTACTCTCAGCGGATACTATGCCCTGATGCAGGGAGTGACCGACATAAGCGGGACGTACAGTTTG
This sequence comes from Bacteroidaceae bacterium, assembly GCA_045576655.1. Lineage (GTDB taxonomy): Bacteria > Bacteroidota > Bacteroidia > Bacteroidales > Bacteroidaceae > RGIG8745. The sequence continues at coordinate 27,300 of JAZNGW010000022.1, read as the reverse complement.
TTCAACCCTTACAAGGACCGCAACGACGCAAAATGCTACGCCACAATAGCCACATCATGGCAGTTGAACCATCCAAATTCGCCACGCACGCACAAACTGAGCGATGTAGCGAACAAGGCCATGAAACACACTGCACCCGTGAAAGAAAAAGTGCTGGAACTCGACTCGGAAAAAATCTCAGAAACAGGAATCATAAACATATCCCTGCCTGACGCAAATGGCAAGACGCAGAACATCAAAGACTTGAAAGGCAAAGTCGTTTTGCTCGACTTCACAATGTACAGCGCGAACGAATCGGCAGAGCGCACAATAAAAATGCGTGAATTGCACGAAAAGTACCGCAGCCAAGGCTTTGAGATATTCCAAATATCTCTCGACGACAACTTGAGTTTCTGGAAGAACGCAGTAGACAAACTGCCTTGGATATGCGTACACGAAACCAACGGCCAAGTGACTACAGCTTACGGAGTACAAAAGTTGCCTACATTCTTCCTCATCAACAGAGCCAACGAGGTTGTTGTCCGCAGCGACTTCATGGAAGGCTCGCTTGAAGACAACATCAAGAAGTTGCTATAAACGCTTCACGGCATACTACCTAAATCTGCCCAACAGACTTATCGCATAAACCTCCACACAAAAAAACAGAAGGGACCGCGTCATGACGCGATCCCTTCTTTCGCAACTTAGGTTTAGGTGAATAGACTATCTATTTAAATGCAGACTTTTACAGTTGCGAATATCTGCTTCAATCAAATATTTCAAATGCTCTTCTCTACAGCCCACACGAAAGCGCGAAGTCCGAGCATTTCACTATCTGTATCGATTGTGTGAAGACGCTCAAGTAGCGGTTCAACCTGATTATCCTCAACAACAGTAAATATTGTGGAGTTCATTGACGGCCAGGCATGACTTCCGAGATGCGGTTCACCCTTTTTGCTACCGCGCCCCTGAGTCTGCTCCATCATAGTGTAACCACGGCAGTTGGAACGGTCAAGAGCCTCGATTACAGCATCGTGCGACGCCTGGTCAAAAGATATCATTACACATTTCATACGATTAAGTTCTTGAGTTTTTAAGTTCTTAAGATTGTAAGTTGCTGAACCTGCAAGTCCTTGTGTCTACAAGTTCTTGAGTTTGTAAGTAGGAGGAATCTGGTCCTGAAGTCACAGGCTCAAGCCCAAATCCTCCACCTATTATTCTTGGTTATTCATCTTCAGCTATAAACTTCAGCTCCTTCTGGGCATTCTCTTTCCAGTAAGCATCAAGTTCACGCTTTTCACGCAAATTCTTACGCTGTCTCTTGATACCAACTGCTCCAAATATACAGAACATTGATGGTACATAAATAAGAGTAAGAATAGTTGAAATTGTCAAACCGCCGATAACCGAAATACCAAGAGGACGCCACATCTCAGCACCCACACCCTGGCTCACAGCCATAGGCACCATACCGAGAATAGTTGTAAGCGTAGTCATGAGGATTGGGCGGAGACGGCTTCTTGCTGCAAGAACCGCACTCTGTACGAGGCTTAATCCGCGTTCGCGCAACAACTGCGTGTAATCAATAAGCACGATACCATTCTTCACAACGATACCTAACAGCATGATACCTCCCAGCATCGACATAATGTTCATAGATGTACCTGTTGAGCAGAGGGCTATGATGATACCCGACAAAGCAAACGGAACAGAGATCATGATAATGAACGGATATGTCATTGACTCGAACTGTGCGGCCATAACGATAAACACGAGGATAATAATCAAGATACCCAAAGTTCCAAGGTCGCGGTTACTATCCTGCTGGTCCTCGTATGTTCCGGACACTTGAATATTCACACCGCTTGGAAGATCCATCTTCTCATAGATGTCACGACCAGCTTCCACTCCGTCAGAAAGAGCATAACCATCCTTAAGTACAGCATCAACCGTAACAATACGCTGGCGGTCCTTACGTTCGATAGTCGGAGGGATAGTTGATTCCTCAACTGTAGCGATGTCGCGCACCTTAATATTCTTACCCATACCGTTAGGGATAAGCATATTTTCTATATCCTCAATTGATTCGCGGCCTGCCACCTCATAGCGCACCTTTATGTCATACTCCTCACCATCCTCACGATAGTAAGACATCAGACTACCTGTTATAAGATTCCTTACGCTACCCGCTGCCGTAGAAAGACCAAGTCCCTGCTGAGCCAGTTTGTCACGGTCGAAATTGATAACAAGCGATGGCTGGTCGTCTGAACGAGAAATATTTACCTGGCCCACCATTGAGTTTTCACGAAGTTTTGAAGCCAGTTCATTAGCTATGTCATTAGTGACATCCATGTCATATCCATAAATCTCGAATGAGGCAGTGCTCTGTCCGCCCATTCCACCGCCACCTCCACCGAGGAGTACGTTATATTTCGCCAGCTCCGGAATAGCCTTACAGTCTTCACGCATTTCGTCACAAATCTGCGCAAGTCCCTCCTCACGCTGGTCAGACGGAACCAAGTTTATATTAAACGAAATGATATGAGAACCGTTGCTTTGTAACGACGCGAAGGTATTGTCATCACCAGCCTGACCAATCGTAAAGTTGCAAGCCCTCAAGATATGGCCATAACGTTCACGCCAAGTGTCTGAAAGTTTTTTTGCAATAACCTCAGCCTTTTCCACACGGGTACCAATAGGAAGTTCAAGAGTTGCACTAACACGGCCACTGTCGTTTGCAGGGAAGAAGTCAGCCTTTATTCCAACAACTCCTGCGAGTACTATTGACGCTACAAAGAAGACTACGCAACCTGTAATAATTGTCCAACGGTGTCGCACAGCCCAATTGATTCGTTTCTCATACCAAACATCAAGTTTGTCGAGCCAACGCTGAACTGGTCCATAGAGAGTTTTGAACATCTTGCTCTGCTTCTTTTGCAGACGAAGCATCTGAGAACAAAGCATCGGAGTGAACGAGAGCGCTGAAACTGTAGACACAGTCATAATGATACACATCATCCAACCCAGCTCCTTAAAGAGCACTCCCGTCATACCTGTCACCATAGTAAGAGGGAAGAACACGGCAAGCATTGTCAGTGTTGATGCAATAACCGAAATAGCAACCTCATTTGTGGCGTGTATTGCAGCCTGTTTAGGCGAAGAACCACGTTCAATATGTGTAGTTACGTTTTCAAGTACCACAATGGCGTCGTCCACAACGGAACCGATCGCAATTGAGAGACACGAAAGCGAAATCATATTCAACGAACTACCTGTAGCATAAAGGTAGATGAACGAAGCGATGAGCGACATCGGAATCGTAACCGCAATGATGACTGTTGCACGCCAGCGTCCCAAGAAGGCAAACACCACGATTACAACGAACAACATCGCATACATGATGGTTTCCGTCAACGAGTTGATGGTGTTCTTGATATTATCAGACGTATCAACAATGATACCCAACTTCACATCTGGCGGAAGCGTCTTCTGAAACTCCGGCAACATATCCTTCACCTTATTAGCAATCTGCACAGAATTTGCACCACTCTGCTTCTGCACAATAATCATTGCTCCCTGAGTGCCGTTGGTAAAGGTCTTTTGTGCTCGTTCCTCAACATTGTCGACAATACGTGCAACATCACGCAGATGGACATTAGCCCCGTTGTGTGAACCGACAATTATGCCAAGCATCTCCTGTGGATCGTCAAACTCCCCTTCTGCACGAACCGTATATGTATTAGAACCTATATCTATAGCACCGCCCGTAACATTTCTATTCTCTGCTGCAATAGCCGAGCTAATCTGTGCAGGGCTGAGATTGTAAGCCTCCATCTGCTGCGGATTGAGGTATATGTTGATTTCTCGTTGCGGCGCACCTGCAATAGACACGGTACCCACACCATCAACACGAGCCAACGGATTTGCCACATTATCATCAAGAATCTTATATAGAGCCTGGCGACTTTCCTCCGCTTCAACAGAAAGCATGAGGATTGGAATCATGTCAGCGGAGAACTTAAACAGAATTGGTGTCTGAGCCTCATCAGGAAGAGAGTTACTAACCATGTCAAGTTTGTCGCGCACATCATTCGTCAAAGCGTCAATATCATGTCCATATTCAAACTCGAGCGTCACAATTGACACATTTTCCTTTGAATTGGAAGTTATGTGCTTCAAATGCTCCACTGAGTTGAGCGTGTTTTCAAGCGGACGAGTGACGTTGTTCTCAATATCATCGGCAGAGGCACCATTATAATATGTCATAACCATAATGGTGTTAGTGTCGATATCTGGAATCAAGTCAATCGGAAGTTTCATTAATGAGAACAAGCCAAAAATCATTATAGCAAGAAATGCCAGGCTTGTCATTATCGGTCTTTTGACCGCTCCTTCGTATATACTCATGTTTACTAATTCTTTAAGATTAAAGTCTTTGCTTTATTTCACAACAGTCACTTCACGACCATCTGCAAGACGTGTTTGACCAGCAACAACAACTTCTGACCCTGGTTCAATACCACTGATAATTTCATAATATTCGCCCATATGACGGCCTATCTGCACTTTGTTGTACGATACCTTGCCGTCCTTGTACACATATACGAAACGGTCGCCTGAGCCGATCTGTTTTACAACGGCCATGTCTGGAACAACAACATGCTGTACATCGCCAAAATTAACTGTCGCACGAGCGAACATTCCTGGACGAACCTTATTGCTTGGGTTTGCGATAGTCACCTCAACAGGAAATGTATGAGTCTGCTTGTCGATAGTAGGATATACTGTTGAAACTTTTCCAGAGAAAGTTTCTCCTTCGTAAGCATCAAGAGTAACATCAACAGACATGCCTTTCACCATCTGGCTGAAATAAGTTTCAGACACATTGATTACGAGTTCTACTGGATTGAGCTGTTCAATAGTCAAAACAGGTCCGCCGCTTCCGTACATATCGCCGTCGTCATAGTTGCGAGCAGTCACAACACCGTTGATTGGGCTCACGAGCTGGATATTTTCAGTCATCTGCTTGAGCTGCGTCTCCATGATGTCGAGCTGAAGCTTTGCGTTGTCCCATTCAGCCTTTGAAGCGCCACCCACCTTGTAGAGTTCGTCAGTACGCTTAAACTCCAACTTCTGATGCTCAATCTGCATCTTCAACTGCTTAAGGCTTGAAGCGTCGAGAGTTACAAGTACCTGGCCCTTGCGAACATTGTCGCCCACGTCAACTAGCACGCGTTCAATACGGTAAGGAGTGTTAGGAGCGATATTGTTCTTCACGTCGCTCTCTATCGTTGCTGTATATGTTTCAGTCTGAGGCACACTATGCATTGAAACCTTCTCGACCTTTACCTCTGGTTTTTCATCTGCAGGATTTACTGTAGCAGCATTTTCCGCACTCTTATCCCCACCGCAAGAAGCAAATATCATTGCCGCAAAAGCAAGGGATGCAATCTGAATCTGTTTTTTCATATTTCTATCTTATTTTAATTTCTTATTTTATCAGAAGTTCTCACGGCCGAGCGTATATTCGAAATCAGCCTTGTTAGTCAAGTAATCATAGATTGACTGGTTGTAAGTAAGCTGCGCCTGAGTAAGCGACACCTCGCTCTGGTTGAGTTCAAGGATAGTGCCACGTCCTACCTCATAACGCTTTGATGCGATAGCTACAGCCTTGTCGGCCTGTACCACAGCCTCTCTGTTACTGTTCACCTGCGCCATGCTTGAAGCCATATTATCCTTGTAGACTTTCACTGCCATGCTGAGCTGGCGCTGAGTGTTCACACGTGTGTCCTGAAGCTGAGCAATCTGCAACTTTGAAGTCTTGAGCTTTGTGAAGTTGCTTGCCTTGAACAGCGGTATATTTACTACGAAAGACATAGACGCACTCGGTGACCACGGATAGTCAAACACATTCCATGAATCATTGTAGAGCGACTGATACTGTCCTGTAAGCTGGAACGCCACTGTAGGCATGAAGTTCGTACGCTGCATTTTCAAGTTACGCTCAAGCATACGCTCGTTCAGATCTAACTGGCGAAGCGCCGTATTGTTTGCAAGTTCGCTGTCGGCAGACTCAAGCTCGACCAATTTAAGGTCGTTTTCGTAGTTCTGCAACTTATCATTAACATTCAAGTCAACGTTGGCAGTGACACCCATCAGCACCTTCAACTGCAACTTGGCGTTAGAAAGTCCTGCTTTAGCGGAAACAAGGCTCGAGCTAAGGCCTCTCATCTGCACCTCGGCGCTGATTTTATCATACTCGCTCACGCGTCCCTGTCCGAACTTAGCGTTAACTACGTCGAAGTTTTCTTTGCTTATTTTATAGCTCTGCTCAATCACGTTGTAGCTGTCCTGAGCGAGGAGCACTTGATAATATGCCTTAGTCACTTGGTTGACAAGATCGAGTTTTGAAGAACGCGCCTTTTCCTGAGCAAGCTTCACATCCTCCTTGGTCAGTTTCATTGCCTGATACACCGCTGGAGCGAAAAGAGGCAAATTCAGAGTTGCCATACCCGCAGCAGTATTAACACCGTCACGTCCCATCTTAAAAGTCATACCATTCAGCTTCATTTCTGCAGCCAGCAACGTATGCTGAAGACTGAGATTCACAGACACATCCGGCAAGAGGTTCTGCCAAGCTTCTTGATCTGCCACTTTCTTAATTTCAATTTCTTTCTCTGCCACCTTGATTGTAGGGTTCTCAGCCAAAGCAATCTCGATAGCGCGCTGAAGAGTCACATCCATCGTTGCCAACGGAGAATTGGCATCCTGAGCGTTCATACCACCAGCAAACACCGCTGCAGCAATGAACATCAACATTTTTTTACCTTTAATCTTCACGTCTAAAATATTTAATTATTACTTACATTTCCTTATCATCCTGCCCCATGCAGTGTGCGAACACATACATTTTTGGGGAGGCAAGCATAGTATGCACTTTAAATCGGGTGCAAATTTACGCAAAACGTTCGGTGCAATAAAATAAATAAACACTCAAATGTTGTATTTTGCACACTTTTAAAAGATATTAAGATTTCAAACAGAGCAAAGCGCCCGATATTCGACCTTTAGAACAATCCCTCGTCCGCAGTTTGCGTACAACACAGGCAAAACACACATCCGCCACGACCATTAGAACAGGTTCCCTCTCGTACAATATGAGCCACAATAATGCTACCCCTCTGCACTTCTCTACAAAAACACGCTCAAACTTTTGCAGAAACCTCTCTGGTATTTTTCGCAAGCACTTAGCGCAGAGAAACAAATTACAACTTACTTTTTTTGAAGGTTTGAATACAAAACTTCTCCTATTATGAGGAAAAGCACTATTTTTGCAGAAATTTAATAACCCAAAAACAATCAGAATGATACTTTCAATGACAGGATACGGCAAAAGCACAGCCGTATACAACGGAAAGAAAATACATGCCGAAATAAAGTCGCTCAATAGCAAAGCCCTCGACCTATCCACAAGAATTGCTCCGATATACCGTGAAAAGGAGATGGAAATCCGCCAGATAATAGCATCGCAAGTGGAGCGCGGCAAAGTCGACTTCAACATCTGGTGCGAGAAGGACGAGGCACAAACCGCCACACCGGTAAACAAAGCGCTCGTAGTTGAATACTACAAGCAACTGAAAAATATCACTGAAGAAACCGGCATTCCCGAACCGGAAAATTGGTTGCCCATGCTCATGCACATGCCCGACGTGCTCTCCAAGACTGAAGTGGAAGAACTAAGCGAAGAGGAATGGGCTGTAGCAAAAACAGCCATACAGGAAGCTATAGACAAATTCATCGACTTCCGCAAACAGGAAGGCGAGGCGCTGGCAAAGAAATTTGCACAAAACATTCAGAACATAGGCAATCTGCTTAAGAGCATCGAACCATACGAACAGGAAAGAACCGATAAAATACGCCAGCGCATAACCGAGGCGCTCGAAAAGACCGTATCGGTCGACTACGACAAGAACCGCCTGGAGCAGGAGATGATCTACTACATCGAAAAACTCGATATCAACGAGGAGAAACAACGCCTCACCAACCATCTCAAATACTTCATCGACACAATGAACGAAGGTCACGGACAGGGCAAGAAACTCGGATTCATCGCACAGGAAATGGGACGAGAAATCAACACCACCGGCAGCAAGAGCAACCAGGCAGAAATGCAGAACATCGTCGTGCAGATGAAAGACGAGCTTGAACAGATAAAGGAGCAGGTACTCAACGTCCTCTAACGGGAACGGGAACCATAACGGGAAAGATTCCCTAAAGCCTTAAAGACCCTAAAGACCTTTCAAAAAAACCAAAACTCATGTCAAAACTACTAATATTCTCAGCGCCATCAGGAAGTGGCAAATCAACCATCATCAACAGACTGATGAAGCACCCCGAACTAAACCTGCATTTCTCCATCTCGGCAACAAGCCGTCCGCCTCGCGGACAGGAGCAGCACGGAGTGGAATACTTCTTCCTCAGCCCCGAAGAGTTTCGCCAGCGAATTGAAGCAGACGAGTTCCTCGAATACGAAGAAGTCTATACCGACCGCTACTACGGCACACTGAAGTCGCAGGTCGACACCCAGTTGCAAAACGGCGAAAACGTCGTCTTCGACGTTGATGTCCACGGCGGATGCCGCATCAAAGAGCACTACGGCAACCGCGCCATGAGCATCTTCATCCTGCCGCCAAGCATCGAAGCTCTCCGCTCACGCCTTGTAGGCCGAGCAACCGACGCCCCCGAAGTCATAGAGCAGCGCATAGCACGAGCAGAATACGAACTCAGCTTCGCACCTAAGTTCGACAAGGTAATCATCAACGACGACCTTGAGAAAGCGGTAGAAGAAACCCTTGCCGCAATTAAAGAGTTCATCAGCCTATAGAAACCTATTAGGCCTATAAGTCCAATTAGACCAATACTCCACTCATGCGCATAGGCATCTACGGCGGTTCGTTCAACCCCATCCACATAGGCCACACCTCATTAGCACAGTCACTCGTAGAGCAGAAGATTGTCGATGAAGTGTGGCTTTTGGTTTCCCCGATGAACCCGCTGAAGCAATCGGCCAATCCCGACATCCTTGACTACGCCGAGCGTCTGCACATCGCCCGCCTCGCCACGGAAGGGATGAACGGCATCAGAGTTTCCGACTTCGAGAACAGCCTGCCCATCCCATCCTACATGGTCAACACCCTCGGCGAACTCACCAAAGCATATCCACAGCACCAATTCAGCCTCATCATCGGTGCAGACAACTGGAGCGACTTCCACAAGTGGTACAAATGGAAGGACATACTCACATCCTACCCCATCATCATCTACCGTCGTCCAGGCTACGACCTTGATACAACAAGCGAGACCATCCAATCAGCCAAAAGCATCACCATAGCCGACACCCCTCTCTACCCCATCAGCAGCACCCAAATAAGGCAAGCCATCCGTCAGGGACAAATCCCATCCGAATGGCTCGCACCCAATGCCTTTGAGTATATCAAAGAACGAGGACTCTACCTGCTCTGACACGAAGAGTCACTCCCCTCGTCTAAAGACTAAACACCTGAGTAACTATATTGTTTAATTTTGATGCAATTAGTTCGAACTCCTGATTCAAATCTAACGTACTGACCATAATACGATTTCCATCGATATATGCATCAAATTCAGGCGCCAGTTCTTCATCTGTATGCGCATACAACAGCATACCCGAGACATTTCCGCTGCGCCCTTCATCCTTGTTCTTCACATATGTGTATATTTGATACAAATTTCCCGAATGAATCGAATGTTTGCCGTATTGTACCTGCGTCATTCTACCATAATATTTTGTATCAATTATCAGAGTCTTTTCCCCATAACGAAGCGTTATATCACTTTGCATTGCAGGCAACAAATCAAGGCCAACTTGCCCTTCTCCATCTACATTCCACTTTATGGCATCAGAATTAGGCTTCAGAACAGGATAATTCCGCTTGTAATAATTAAGTACAAACCGTTCAAACAACTTGTTCATCTGTTCGTCCGAAAAATTAGGCATCCGCAAATTGCCCGACTCTGTAGTCATCAAGGTACCATCCACTATGAAATAGCAGATATTCATCAGCATTCGATAATTGGAATTATTTCGTTGGAAACGCAATCCGCTCCATCTGACCTCCCGCAAATTTACGTCAACAACATTGTTGAAAAAAGGCAGTACTTTCCGTAGCTCTTTCTTGCGCGTAACATTTACATCCTTACAGCGAATAAGCAGAAGCATCGTGCTCCTAAGTATGCGATTAAGCATGTTATTTTCAGATAATTCGTCATATTCACAATCAAGTTTTTGCCTATGCTGCATAACATTCCTAATCGTACCATTTATGTCGAGGCGTCCACGAAGAGTAGATAGAGTTTCGTGCTTACCTATATACTCCCTATACAACCCTTGCTTCAGTTGTTCTGACACACCACGATAGAGGATTTCAGCAAAAAAATCCAATATTTGCTCAAAATCCTCTTTAGCAATATCCTCATAATTATTTTTCTTAAGCTCTCGAAAAGCATAAGAAAGCATATAGTAGATATTGCGTATAAGTATGTTTTTGTCTTTAGTCATTTATTGCGCTCGTCAACCTCTTCGTCCACTTATTTACATTGCTATTGTTATCAAACCAATACTCTTGAAGCAGAGGGATCACATCAAAGTAAACAACTGCATAAAGCCACTCGTCACTAACCGCCTCTATTTCTTTGAAACACAAATAACTATGTCCTATCTCAAAACCCGCCCCTAAAGAATCGTCATTTATGATTTCTTTGTTCAGTTCAGTGATTTCAGAAACAAGACGATTGAATTTTTCATTATTGAGAGTCGCCTGCTGCTTTTTAAAACCTTCAGACTCAAATCCTGGCTTAAGACTGAAGAAACTAAAACGACGGCGCAAAGCGTAATCAATCATAGCAAGACTGCGGTCTGCGGTATTCATCATACCTATTATGTGCAAGTTTTTAGGTACATAGAAATTCTCACCGCTATACGCAAGCCTCATTTTCTCGCCTCTATAATCCTTCTCTATCAGCATCAGCAATTCTCCGAAAATCTTAGACATGTTACCTCGGTTAATTTCATCAATTATGAAGAAGAAATCTTTTTGAGGATTATTCTTTGCCTCCGTACAGAAATTATAAAATATGCCTTTCCTCAACTTGAAACCACAATCGTCTGGTTTGTAGCCCTCCACAAAATCCTCATACGAATAATTCTGGTGGAATTGCACCATACATATTCTTCTTTCATCTTTCTCACCCATAATTGAATAAGCCAACCGCTTTGCGCTGAAGGTCTTACCCACCCCAGGCGCACCTTGAAGGATTACATTCTTTTTCAACAAAAGTTGACTTTTCAACCGCACATAATCATCCTCAGACATATAAACCTCATTAAGAAAGTCTGCATCCGTATACACTTCTATTTTCGAGGAAACAACTGGTTTATCATTAGCCTCCCTAATAATATCCATCAAAACATTGAACTCTTCACTTGTTAGCTTAAAAAATGAGCCATTAGGATTCACCATAAACTCCATTCCCTGAAGTTCTGGAACATCTTTGAACGACTCCAGGTCAACAGGATTTGCTAGAGTCTCCGTTTTCCTGAAGTATATACGCTCTCCGTCATTTTCCTGCGATACTTCTGCCAGGCATAGTATTTGTTTCGTAGGTGTAGACTCGTAACAAATTATCAAATCACCAACTTTCGCATCAATAAAGTTTTGATATATCCTACGTTTGTGGCCATTAGCATTCAAAAGAGTGTAATCCTGCTCTTCTCCTACAACCCACTCTGCCATACTCCAAAACTTAGGGTTAGCGTTGAGCCACCAATAATTTGTCGAAGATACAGATGTTGGTTCTGACAAACTAATCTCTTTCTTTTCTACCAAGGAATTAGTTTCTACCTCCTCACTCCAAATATCACTTTGATTAATCCCTGCCGCTTCTGATTTCTTATAAATTTCTTTCGCCTCATCGCGATCCAGCCAAAAAACGACAGCATTATATACTACGTCTGTAAGGGTTTGTAGCATACTACTCCCACTGTATTTTACATCTTGCAAACGTTTATAAAGGTCTATATCTACTTTAAAATTATACATTTTCGATAAATCAGCACCTCTAGCATAACATACAACGTTATTACCGTACTTCAACCAATATTCAATTGCTTCAACTGTCAGAGCTTGAAGAGTTATACCACTATATAATTTAATAATCATCAAACGCTTATGCGTCTCCTCATCAAGCCTAACAGATATAGCCTTTCTTCTCTTTTCTACATTCATAAAATAAAAATATCATTTTGGACCAAGTTATAGTATGCATCTCCTCTCAATTTCATTCACCCATCAATTCACAAAAATACAAAAATTACTTGACAACACAACCTCGTCATGTATTTTCCACAAATTAGCATTTAACTTTTACAACGAACCGCAGTAGAAAATACCTAACTCTTCGGTGGAAACTTCCCAATCCCTCGGTAGAAAATTCTCATCCCCTCGGTATAAAATTCTCAACCCTTCGCTGAAAAGTATAAATAAAAGTAATATTTGTAAGAATAATAGTTTTATTTATACAAATATTAGTTTTATTCTTATAAATATAAGTTTAATTTATAGCTTTCTTCGCAATGGTGCAAAATACTTACCGAGGCGGAGGTAAATTTCTGCTGTGGTGGCATTATGTTTGTAGGGACGCAACGTGTTGCGTCCGCAGAAAATCGCTTCACCGGCATACGTCATCGGGCGGACACATAGGTCCGCACCCTACAGTGATAACAGGAACGATGACGGGAACGTTAACAACAATGCACGTGTAGGGGGCTGTATCAAAATGCTAAGCGACTATCATTTTGTCATTCTGATGGCAACGCGAAATAGAAGCGTTGCTTGCGACGACGGAAGATTTATCTTCCCAAAGAAGCCTCATAGAAGAATCTCGCATTTGATTATTGAGATTCTTCACATTCGTTCAGAATGACATGACACTTTGATAGCAAATCTTCATTTTGACGCGTCAGCAGCGCGCCAAAATGAAGACTGTAGGTAGGAAAGAATCTCAAAATAAATAATGGCCGTATCGCACCGTGGTATTCGGCGTGTTCCGTGCCTGAAAAACAGGGGGCGTCCTACGGCAACAATCAAAAAGTAGAGACGCCACAATGTGACGCCTCTATTATTCAGTTCCTCGGACAAAGCACGCTTTGCCCATACGGCTTAACTTCTTAACTGCTATATTATTGCATCAACACCTTGAACACATCGCGGCGGTCACCGTTGCTGAAGGTGATGAAGTAGAGTCCTTTGCGGAGCCCTGCCGGGATGGTGTATGTGCCATCGGCATTGAGGTTGCCAGACTCAACAACAACGCCTGAGAGACCTACTACGCGAACTCGTATGTCATTTGCGTCAGCACCATTGAGGTCAACCTGCACGATGTCACCGCTCTTAACCACGCTTGACATGAGGCGCACGCCTTCATGCTTAGGCATTTCAGTGTCGCCTATCTCCACGTCCTCTATGCCTGTAACAAACTCTTCGTCTGTAATTGTCTGCTCATAGAAGTACCAACGGCAGTCCTTTGACGCTGTGGCGAGTGCACCTTCACCGAGTTTGATGCGGTAGTCCCAGTGCTTCTTGCGCTGTGCATCGCCTTCATAGATGTAGTCGGTATTGGCTACAACACAGAACACTACGCCGTTGGCAGGTTTGTCGCTGATGTCGATAGTCAATGTACCGCAGTGAACTGGTTGGCTGTAGTATGCCTTGCCGCTCTTAGTGCGATAGCACAACTGTGCACGCATCTCGGTGTCTTCTGGGCGGAACTCGACTTTGCAGACATTGCCGGTGACATGGATAGGGATGATGTTCGCACCACTCCACCCTGGATTAGTCAACGTGTCGGGCGCAAGCCAACCGTCCTTTGTGTTGCGATACATATTGACGTATGGAGTAAGTTTGTATGGCTCGCACTTTATCCAGCAAGGCATCTGGTTGCTGCTGGCATTGGCGCCAACGGTTGTGCCGCCAGGAGTGCTGCAAACACCATTGCTGTATTCTGGACCGATAGTTCCGCCGAAGTTATTATCAACGATTGTGCGGTAGCCCTTAGACCATCCGCCAAAGTCGAACATTGCCTGACGGGCACGATACTGAAGAATGAGCTGACGCATTGGTTCCTCGCCGATACTGTCGCCAATGCCTTCAAGCACACGGTTTGTGCAGTAGCGCCAAATCCAAGGGATAGAACCCTTGCCACAGATTTCGCCAAGGACGATAGGGAATGAGTTGCCGTACTGGTTGCCTCCGAGCAGATTGCGCCATGTGCAGACCTGACGACCGGTTTTGTCATACATATTCACGCCCTCAGCAGCCGGACCACCAAACGAGCCGTCCTGAAGCCAACCAGAATAGCACTCGATAGGCATGAACGGTGCGATGAGCGGACAAGCGTCGAGGAAGCCTGGCACGCCATAAGTGCCGCTTCGCTCTGAAGCCATTGCTGACTGCAACCATGTGTTTCCTGCCTCGTGGAACCAAGCTGAGCCCTTCACGCCAGACATGTCGGCAAAGAGCGCATGGATGCCTTCGTGTATCATTGCCTCACGCTGATAGTCACCATCGTTCCATTTGCTGTCGGCATCGTCGCGGAAACGGCTTATAGGCGCCCAAGTAGCCCAAACGCAAGGCCAGTTACGGCCGTCGATATTAGTTGCGCTCTGCCAGCCACCTTCCATTTGATTGTTGTCATTGTCATTGCTAATGCCTGACCCCGTTGTGTAGACAAAGGATTTATATCCCATACGGGCATTAATATCTGGCGGCCAACCCATATGATCGCGGATATATGCAAAGTCCTCGTCATATTTCTTAATCATATTGGTGTAAGCATTCTTATTGTTGAAATCGACTTCAGGGTTGAGGTTGTCGCCCCAATATGCTACCCACCACTCTCCTTCAACATAATGTGCGTCCTTGCCATTGTGCTGCTTAAACTTGTGAATCTTTGTAGGTTGTGGCAAGTCTGGATATTCAGAATGGAAGTCGTAGCTGAACTTTGGAGTATTGGCAGACCAGTCGAAAGGAGTGCCAGCCTCCTCAGTCTGCACATCGACGAAATACATATACGACTTCATGCTGCTCTTCGTTCCGTCATTATAAACAACCTTCAATGTATAATAGCCGCCATCAGCATATTCCGCATCTTCGATAACAAAGTCTGCGTCAGTTTTATACCCGGAAAGAGCAATCTCGTCCGAATCAAACCATCTGTAACGTGCAGTACATCCTGCAGCAACCTGCTCGTCGGTCAATTTAGCAGATAAGGTGATGTTGTCGCCTGCATTTACCTGGATATAGTTCTGCGAAAGCGGAGTCTGCTCATTTTGGCGCACAAGAGGCTGTACCACCCAGTCGTCTGTATAATCCTTGCGATGGATAAAACTCTCGTCTTCGCCAGGCTGGTCACTGCTGACGGATTCCGTTTGGCCCATTGTCACATTGAACACATAAACAAGAGTGTCAGTCCCTGCCACAAAAGCCTGCGTGAAGGTATATGTCTCACCCTCTACAACTTTTGCGGCAATATGGCCAACATGGAAGTCGCCATCCTCATATTTCGACATCAAAGCGGCATTTCTATGAGTACTGCTCGCAAGAGCTATACCTTTAGTGCTGAACGTATGGCCAAAAGAGCCGAAAGACGCTGCTGTGTACCAGGTTGTCGTTGTACCCTGACGTGCTATGAACTTCACCTCACCTTTCGAAAGTTTTGTGTTCAGTTCGCCTACATTCAAACAGCCCATTTTCAGAGCCGCATACTTCGCATTTAACCCACACGACGTAAGGACCTCACTGTCGGCTTCGACAGGACGAACCACATCAAAGGTGTAGACTTCTTTTGTCCCAGCAGCAGACACGACTAAAACATTGAAGCACAGTGCCAACAAGCACGTCACTTTTCGTTTTAAATCAAAATTAATACTCATAATAATTTATTTAAGATTACACATTACTCTCAAATCCAAATTAAAGCGGCATCAATCATGCCTCAGTTTTTATCTGAATAAAATATCCTGCACGTCTTCTTTTATGCAATATTCTATCATGTCGTATGGCACAGTAACCACGGTTTCACCCATCACATATGGCGCTATAGAATAGATGCCATAGATAAAAGTCACTCCGTCTTCGCCCAAACGGAAAACGTTGGTTGACGGCAACAGGTTTTCCTCAAACATATAGCCATACTCCTTCAGGTCCTGAACTGACTCGACACCGGCAACACCCTTCTCTTTCAACTCGGCCAACAGACATAGCTGAATCAGCTGACGGACATGGGCGTCTTTTGCCGGTTCAAACACATCAGAATAGGACAGCAAACGTCCTGTGGCACAGTCAAAATTAAGGACCCAGCTACCATATACACCATGAGCTCCTGCGGTGTAAATATAATCATGGGATTCATAACAAAGCACTCCACCCTTTCCCCTTACAAATTCCGATTTCTTTTCATACTCATAATTGATGGTATGAGAATCTGAATCAGGCACCAGACAGACGGTGCTATCTACCCATAAAGACAGATAAAGGTCTTTATCTTCACGAACGGATTTAGTTATTGCATCAGACAGGGATAATGACCGATATTCATCACCAAACTCATAACCGATAATCTCAGAATTTATCATCTTAGCCACATCAACAGCCTCGCCTTCCTCTTCTACATAAGATATGCTATAGTCGACCTTCAACATTCCGAAACCGCTACCAGGGGGAGCGTAGCTGCTGTCGACATAGACCAACTGGGCAAAACTGAGAGGCAATCCATCAGCACCTTGAGGAGAAGCCGAATCGCCTCCCCTACAAGACGCAAGAAACAGCGTCAAGACTACGATAAAAACACTAAGAATTCTAAACATCAAAAATTAGGACGTAAATCATATTCAAAAACAAGTTCCGCCTCTTTTAGCAAGGGGTGATTGGAATCCTTCTCACTAAGTATACGATTAGAGTCAGGTACACGCCAATCTATACCTAAGCCTGGATCATTCCATGCAATTGCGCCTTCGCTCTGGGGCACGTAATAATTATCACATTTATATTGGAATATCGCTTCGTCACTTAAAACAGCAAAACCATGAGCAAAACCGCGCGGAACAAAAAACTGACGATGATTATCCTCGGACAGTTCTACAGCGACATGCTTGCCAAAAGTTGGACTGCCTTTTCTTATATCAACCGCAACATCAAGCACAGCGCCCTTTATCACTCGTACCAACTTGGCCTGAGTGAAAGGAGGCTTCTGGAAATGCAGTCCACGAACAACTCCGGCAACCGAACGGCTCTCATTATCTTGAACAAAAGTTGTCTTGCAGACCTTTTCCTCAAACTCTTTCTGAGAAAAAGACTCGAAGAAATAGCCACGAGAATCATTAAAAATTAGAGGTTCTATGATCTTAGCCCCTTCAATCTCCGTGTCTATAACATTAATCATGGTATTATTTGATTTATCAAATTAAAACTATATACATCATGCAAAAATAAACATTTCATTTTTCATAAGAAAGAAAATACCTAACTTTGCGATACAAAAGGGCAAACAACACTTGCCTACAACCAACAAATTTAAATATGCAAGAGATTATAACATCAAACGACTCAAGTACAGTTCTAAACGAATTAATTACCAGAAGGAACTACGACAGCATTTTCATTCTGACAGACGAAAATACAGAAAAACATTGCCTACCATTTATAAACAAACTCAGCCTGTTAAAGGATGCCCGCATAATAACAATTAAAGCAAACGACGACAACAAAAACATCGAATCGCTTTCTAATGTTTGGACTGAGCTCGGCAACATGGGGGCAACCCGCCACTCCCTATTAATAAACCTCGGAGGCGGAATGGTGACAGACCTTGGAGGATTTGCCGCATCCACCTTCAAACGCGGAATCCAATTCATTAACATACCCACAACGCTTCTCGCAATGGTGGATGCTTCTGTAGGAGGCAAAACAGGCATCAACTTCAACGGACTCAAAAACGAGGTTGGTGTCTTCAATTCCGCGAATGCGGTCATATTAGACACTACATTTTTACAAACACTTGATTCTCAAAACATTCGCTCTGGATATGCCGAAATGCTCAAGCACGGACTCATCAGCGACAATCAACATTGGGGCGAATTAATAAGTTTCAATCTTTCAGAACCGGACCTACATGCACTTGGGAAACTCATCAGCACAAGTGTCAAAATAAAAGAAGATATAGTTAATAGCGACCCGTTTGAAACAGGAATTCGGAAAGCGCTCAACTTTGGGCATACTATCGGGCATGCGTTGGAAAGTCTCGCTTTAGAAAACAAGAAACCGGTCCTACACGGATATGCTGTGGCATGGGGCACGATTTGCGAACTTTACCTTTCGTATACAAAATGCAACTTCCCTACAGACAAAATGCGACAGACCGCACAATTCATAAACTACAATTTCGGACCATGCGGAATCACTTGTGAAGACTACGAAAAGTTGTATGCATATATGACCCACGACAAAAAAAACACAGCCGGACAAATCAACTTCACCCTTCTCACCTATATCGGAGACATCCGCATCAACCAAACTGCTTCTAAAGAAGAAATATTTGAAGCGCTCGATTTCCTTAGAGACGGACAATAAAAAGATACAAACAGCAAAGGCAGATGTGCAGGATTTCAAATCGCCATCCTATCACAACTGCTCACAAAAAATCATTCAAAACTACACATCACAAACAAATATAAAAAAGAGGTTCTCCACGGAGAACCTCTTTTTTATTTATTGAATAATCTTTTCAAATTACTTCAACTCAATGATAGCACGACGGTTGAGAGTGTAAGGAGAAACCTCATTTACACCACCTACTGAGCGAACCTCAATCTTATCGCGGCTTACACCGAGGTTAACGAGTTCGTCAGCAACAGCCTGTGCACGAGCCTCAGAAAGCTTCTTGTTATAAGCGTCAGAACCAGTCTTGCTATCAGCAGCACCAGTTACTACAACCTTGCAATCAGCATCCTTTGCAGCAGAAGCAATAGCTTCGATGTTGATAAGATCCTTCTTTGAAACGATCTTGCTTGAGTTAATAGCGAAGAATACAGAAGACTTTGTTGAAGTGATAACCTTCTCAACCTTAGCCTCAGTCTTAGGAACGCGTGCAAGCTGAGCACGGAGATCAGCATTCACCTGACGCTCGCGATCGAGGTCTGAACGAAGTCTTGCAAGAGCCTCTTCACTTGAAGCTGCGAGTGCGTTGTATGCATCAACAGTAACGGCCTTTGACCAAGTACCCTTTCCAAGGTTGAACTGGAGACCTACTTCAGCAGATACGATACCATTGCTGTTTGCGCCTTCGAACGGAATAGCAGAATTAACATATCCATTTGTAGTAGCAGTATAAGCTACATCCAAATATACATTAAGAAGCTTGCTAAGTTTCCAAGTGTTTTCCAAACCAACACCAAGAGCAGGGCTATAAGTATTCTCCTCAAAATTGCGGATTACACCTGCACGTGGATAAGCGATTACATTCCATACACGGTTCTCATTGTAACCAAAGAAAAGGTTGCTCAAGTTGAACTGAGTATCAAAATAGACAGCACCATAACCACCTGCTTCAGCGTCCGGAGTCCAGATATTATGTCCATCAGTTGGACGTTCTGACTTAAGAAGACCGTTCTCCCAATTAACCTTCAAACGTGTTCCGATACCAGGAGTAAACCACTTACCAACAGCGAGGTTAACACCGAATGACTTTCCGTTAGGGAATGTTTCAGTAAAGTCAGTTCCGTAAGGGTTCTGCAATGACATGTCAACACCAACCTGAACATACCAATTGCTCCAGAATGAGTTTGTTGCAACTGAGTACTTTGATGGAGTTTCGATAGTAGTCTGAGCATTTGCTGCTACAGAACCAAGACCTATAAAGGCCAATGCAATCATTAACTTTCTCATAAATGCACTTTTTAAATAAAACAATATTTTAATTCTCGTTTATATCCTAAACTTATTAGAGAATGTTTTTAACACAAAACAATTTTACTCTGCTTTTAGTTTCAAATACACCCTGAAAAAACAGATTTTAGGGCATATCCACACTATTTCACTCTAAATCAAGTGCAAATTTAACATTTTCTTTTATTTACCACGTTATTTCCACTCAAAAAAAACATATTATCGGACATTAAAACAGTTTTTTTCATTAAAAAAGCCTATCTATTGCGCTTTGGTCTATAATTGTCGCCACAATTTTACCATCTGGAGCAATCATAGGAGACGTTGTTGCAAACAAATCCCCAATAAGTTGTTCTATTTCTTTATCTTGTAAGACCTGTCCATAAGGAATCGCGGCTGAATACGCCAAAGATTGCACTATAGACTCCCTCGCGTCAACTTTCACATCTCCATTTTTCTCCAACGAGGATACGACTAAATTACGCAGCAACATTACCGGATCCACATCGTCGGCACCCGCAGGAACCCCTAATATAGAATAGGAACCGCCACCTAAATTTGACAATTCAAAACCCAAAAATTGCAATTCTGAGTAAATCTCATCCATAGCTAATGCTTCTGATTTTGAGAACTGCACTATTTCAGGGAAAAGGATTCGCTGAGAAACACCTTTCTGCCCGACTACGCTTGCCATATAGCGCTCATACAGAACACGCACATGAGCTCTATGCTGGTCTATCAGCATCACCCCCGACTTTACTGGTAAAACAATATACCTACCTTTCAATTGGAAAAACGACATAGTTTCATCAGCAACCATTATCGGATCCGGGGACGATGGTTTTGACCACATATCAGTTTGTCGCATCAAATTAGCCTCATTTCTATATTCATCTTTCCCACCATACACATCAATAGATCTATTAGGCATTTCATCAATGTGCCTAACATCTAAAGAAGCAGAAAGAACATCTACCTCTGCCTTATCACTATCAAAAGTAGAAATATCCTTATACAATTTCTCCCATCCAACAGACCCAATTTCTGCTGGGATATTCATTTTAAATGGATTATAGTTCGAATTAAGTTTGGGAGGAGCCGATGCATATTTACCAAATCCCATTACTGGAATCTCAGGTTTATCAACAACATCAAACTCAATAGAAGGGACATCTGTAAATTTGCCTAGTGCTTCTTTTACGACAGCCGACAATACCTGCCAAATAGATTGTTCTTCTTCAAATTTAATTTCCGTTTTTGTTGGATGAACATTTACGTCTATTGACGAAGCATCTACTTTCAAATATATAAAATACGAAACATGCTCCCCCTGAGGTATCAGATTTTCATAGGCACGCATTACAGCACTATGAAAATACGGATGTCGCATATAGCGCCCATTGACGAAAAAATATTGTTTTGCACCCTTTTTTCGTGAACATTCTGGCTTAGCCACATAACCAGAAACACCTACTAAAGAGGTTTCAGCTTCTATTGGCAGCAATTCCGAATTAATTTTCTTGCCAAAAACATCCAAAATTCTTTGTCTCATCGTAGTTTTAGGCAAATCAAAGATTTCCGCACTATTAT
The DNA here is from genome assembly GCA_045576655.1 of Bacteroidaceae bacterium. GTDB lineage: Bacteria > Bacteroidota > Bacteroidia > Bacteroidales > Bacteroidaceae > RGIG8745. The sequence continues at coordinate 5,695 of JAZNGW010000022.1, read as the reverse complement.
TATGTAAAGAAAAATGGACATTAGGATAAACCAACGCTATACGTTCAAAATCAGCAATAACATTTGTCAACTCCGTCTGATTAGTCTTCAAGAACTTACGACGAGCAGGAACATTATAAAATAAATTTTTAACCGCAAAATTACATCCAGAAGAGCAAGCTATTGGTTCCTGCAATTCTATTTTCGAACCTGAAATTCGAATAAAAGTTCCCAAATCATCACAAGGGCGACGAGTTTTAAGTTCTACCTGGGCAACAGCAGCTATAGATGCCAATGCCTCACCTCTAAATCCCATTGTCGTCAGCCCAAACATATCTGTTGCACTGGATATCTTCGACGTAGCATGCCTTTCAAAAGAAAGACGGGCATCTGTATCAGACATGCCCTTACCGTCATCTATGACCTGAACACTTGTCTTACCTCCGTCAACAACGACAACCTGAATATTTTCCGCGCCAGCATCCAATGAATTCTCAATCAATTCTTTGACTATTGAAGCTGGACGTTGTACAACTTCACCTGCAGCAATTTGATTAGCCACAGAATCTGGAAGCAAATGAATAATATCATCCATAGAAATAAGCCATTAGGTCTAAAATATCTATCCTTAAAGCAACTCGCCTGTATACAAATACCTCATTAAAAGCAACAGAAAAACTATAATCATTATTAGCACACCGTAAGACAAGGGTTTTCTTCCACTTTCTTTGCGACGCTTCAAATGCTTGGTTGCTCCAACAAACTTACCACGTATATCCTCTGGCGAGAATTCCTTAGGAGGAAGCAATCCTAACTCGCGCTTTGCATTTTCCTCTATTTTGGCGAGCTTCTCCTTTCGCTCGTCATAATATATATATTTATGCTGATAACCTCTCGGTTTATTCATTTTAAAGAAATTCATACTCTATGATCATTTTATATCATTAAGTTTCTGCAACGGAACTGACCTTTTTTCCGTAGCCTTAAGCATATCCTTTTCTGCTTTTGATTGCCAGACAAAAATATCTTCTTTGCTTTTCGGGCGTATATAATCAAACCAAGCAAACCCAGTCAGGTATCTGCGATCTTTAGGAATTTGTGTCGGAGGATATATCACCCCAGTTGACGACGGCATCCAAATTTTATGAACTTTGCGCTCTTTCAGATACAAATGCATCAGAGAGGTCTCTGTATAATTCATTCCAATACGGGTACCATTATCTTCATCTATAAAATATGTCACATAGACATTTCCATGCGCCTCGGTATGTTCAATTTCACCGCCATCAAAGTACGAGAACATCTCCCTTGAAGCCACCTGATTAAACGATACAGAATCAACCTTCTCTATAGTCATCGCTTGATTGACTATATGCACCCAATCAATCGTACTGTCATTATTATAAACTCTGATTTCCTCACCGAAAATCTGCTGAGATTCATTCCATAATATCGGTTGCCCATAAAGGTATGTACAAGAATCTTTTGAAAGCACCACTAAAGAATCACAAACGCCCTGTATATCATTACGAAACATTCGCACCTTATGATATATATGCAGATTTCTGTAAACAGAATCCGTATTTATATTGTATGTGAACATTTTCAATGTATCACCATGTACATACATAGTATCCAGACTCGAATAGTCAAGCAACACTGCACTATCTGTTGCCATTGCATACCCTGTACTATCATTATATTCACAGCAATTGCCCAACAACATACAATAATTATCTGCATCGTTAATTACCACCTGTCCAAAAGCTTCACTTAGATTTCTCATGTCATCATAATGCAAGCTATCCCCCTCTATACGGCGCATATCTTTTATAATATACGATCTGTCAAGCAAATCAGCCCAAGAATTACGAGTATCATAACGCCCATTTTCTGAGTAGACAAAAGTGCCATCGCTTGTATTAATTTCTGTTGGTGATACAATTTTTGCAATTTCTGTATCTGTATAATAATACAACATATTGGTTTTCATGACAAACTTAGGATTTGTCAGTATCACGCTATCAGCAAACATCGCTTCATTTCTTGCTGGAGAATATTGTCCCCAATCCGAACACAACACATTATCCTTATCATACAAAATCCCGCCATCATGATAAACACCTAAATTTTCTATACGAAAATAATCCAAATAGGTTGTTTCCAAACGGCTTTCCTTATGGTATAGTTTCACATTTCCTATAGAATGAGCAACCATCTCATTCCCTTTATAATACAGGGTATCACTCAGCAACTTTAGTGTATCACCCTGCACCATCTTTACTCGTCCAAAAGCATCAAAGGAGTTATCGGCTCGATAATACCTTGCACTGTCACAATAAAGAACCGCCCCCTTATGACTAAGCTGAACATTCCCCACAAGAATCTCCGCTTTTTGATCCTGTCTTGTTTTATACAGCACATCCGTATGCACCAAATATATACGAGAAACCGTATCAGTCCTATCCGCCGGTCCCGCAAATGGCTCTAAAGAACTATTAGCAAGCAAAGCAAAATTCCCCAAAGTGGAACTAACGATAAAAAAACACAAGAGACCAACAATTAATCTCTTATGCCCTTTATTTTTATCACTAAAAAAATGCCACATCGCATTAAAGTTTATTCAAAACACCTTATCATTTAATCCAACCTGGATATCTGAATTCACAATTTTTCCAATCGTCATTAATTTTAACATACGTAGTTTTCTGCATTTCCTTTATCCAATTCTCTAGTTTTTCATTTTGCAGTTTCTCAACTAATACACTATGTAAAATTTGGTAATCTTCAGTTATTGTAGCTTTGTGCCCATTTATTTTATTCTTCAATTTCACAATAGCAACAACCTCCTTGCCATTCTTATTCACCATAACAAAAGGCTTAGAAATTTCGCCAATATTCAAATTAACCAAGTTTTTTGCCACCTCTGTAGGAAATTCCTGAATTTCAAATTTAGAAGATCCGTAACGCTCTGACTCTTCATCCGTATTAACCATTATACCGTAGTTGTTACGAGTATCCTTGTCTTGAGAAATATGCTGCACACACTCATCAAACTTATAAACACCCCTACGAATCTCATCTGCTATAGTATCAAGTCCGTTAACACAACGCATCAATTCATCGTCAGACACACGCGGACGCTTCAAAATATGCCTAACATTAATTCTGTCGCCACGTTTCTCAACCAACTGAGCTATATGAAAACCATATTCTGTTTCAAATATTTTAGACACAGTTTTATCGTCCGGTAAATTAAACACTACATTTGAAAATTCAGGAACAAACTGCCCACGAGTCATAAAACCAGTTTCGCCACGTCTTATAGCAGTTCCTTTGTCCTCAGAATACATCAATGCCAACGTTGAAAACAAAGACTCGCCCTTGTTAACGCGCTCTGTGTAATCTCTAAGCTCTGCCTTAACCCTATCAATTTCACTCTGTTCCACAAATGGTTCACGCACAATAATTTGTGCTTCGTATTGAGTAGGAATAAAAGGTATACTATCTTCAGATATATCCTTAAAATACCTACGGACCTGAGTTGGAGTAGCATTTACTTTTGCCACAAGATTTGACTTAACCTTTGACACCATCAAATCATTGCGGAACATTTTATATAATTGCTGGCGGATCTGAGACATGCTTTTACCATAATATTCCTCCAATTTTTCCCTAGAGCCAACATTCTGCACAAGCATATCTAATTGAAGATCCACACGCTGGTAGACCTCTGAATCTGTTACTTCCACGCTATCAAGTTCTGCCTGATGCAAAAACAATTTCTGCACAGCCAACTGCTCAGGAATAACACAATAAGGATTCCCCTCCCATGTTTGTCCCCTCGTCTGTCCTTCAATTCGGGTCATTTCAACATCTGACTTAAAAATCGGTTCATCCCCCACAACCCAAACGACCTCATCTATAACATTGCTTTGTGCAACTAAAGACAAAGAGCACCAAGCAAAACAAGCAAAAACAAAAAGTCTAACCATTTTCTTATAATCCATAAATACGTCTATAAAAAACTTAGTGGTTGTTTACTGTAGACAGAACAGACTCATCGATTTCCACTGTATATTTTGAACGAAGCCCTTCCACCCACACTTTTTCTAACTCATTTTGATAATCGGTTGTAACCAGACCTCTAACATCCTTATAACTACGAGGTTTCTTTGATTTCTTTCCATACACCGCTGTCACAGGAAAATCCTTCACCTGCCGTCCTTCACCAGTTTTAAACACAAGATTATCCACATGCTTGCTTTCACCGCATTTGTAAATGCCACGCTCTACACGAACATTTTTAACCGAGTCCGTATTAAGGGCCTTAACCAATGTAGTAGACCACATGTCCTCATTAACCCCCTTAATAAGTTTCTTCGCCAATTTCTGAATAGAATCGTTTTTAGCATGAACTATAATTCCACAAAATCTAGGTTCTGTCCACGCATACTTCTTCTTATTTTTAGCAAAATAAGCTTTGAGCCCTTCCTCATCGCGTGCAGCTCTATCCCAAACATTCTTTTTGCTAATTTCATACATCAAAGTACCATCATAATACTCTTGAGCCAAATATTTAGCATCCTGGTTTTTAGACAAATACTCATCACATAGACTATCTAACACTTCAGAACGTCCGACATTATTTTTCTTTGCCAAAGAATCAATCAAAGCATTAGCTGAAGCCTCTTTCACGCCACGCGCTTCCAAAAATTTCAAGATACTTTCACGATGGAACTCATAAGGTTCAAAAGGATGGCGATCCTCTATTTTAATAATATGGTATCCAACTGGTGTAAGCACCGGCCTAGACATCTCACCTTTTTTCAAAGCATAAGCAGCATTCTCAAAATCAGGTATCATCATTCCCTTACCAAATTGGCCTAACATACCACCTCGCTGAGCAGAGCCCTTGTCTTCTGAATATATCTTTGCCGTTTCAGCAAAATCTGCACCATTAACCAACACCGTATAGATAGAATCAGCCTTCACTTTTGCAGCATTTTGTTGCTCATCTGTAGCATTCTGAGGCAATCGAATCAAAATATGCGATGCATTCAACAAGTCCTCTCCTGCAAAACGTGCAGCTGTATTATCATAAGTTTCTTTAGCCTTACGCTCTATAAAATCTTCATCAACAATAGTAGGCAACACTATCTGCTCCTTGTAACCTTGAAGTTCACGCTTTATGCTAGACAATGTGTCAAATCCTTCAGATTCAGCAGCAGCCACCTTCAATTTAAAATCGACAAATAAAGGAACATAATCCTTTACATTTTTCTTATCAAGAACCCCATCTGAATTATTTTTATTATATGAATATTCAAATTCAGAACGAGTAATATTTCTTCCATTGATACGCATCAGCACAGGGTCTACATCTTGAGCAATAATAGTCAAAGCACATATTGCTAAAGCAGAAAGGCAACTAACTTTTTTCATATTACAGATATTATAGAATATAATTATTCGAATTAACTGCGAAGTTACTCAAAAAAAGCAATAACAGCAATCAAAATGCAACAGCATCCACCATCACCATCCAATTTTTAACATATTACAACGCCACATTTTTTAAAGTACCACAAAGTTACTACCGAATCGTTCTTTTTCCAAACCGTTTCAGGAAAAAGTGAAGAGCCCTGCAGGAATTAAAAGGTTGTGAGGTTATAAGGTTATACAAAAAAATGCAGGGCCCGAACCATTGTGGAAC
>JAZNGW010000021.1:0-37876 GCA_045576655.1 Bacteroidaceae bacterium | reverse complement strand
CATCTGCAGTATAATAATAAGAACGAGTACCACGCAAACCTTCTTCTCCATATTTTTTATAACGCAGATACCAAAGACGAACCATCTTTTTATCCATTTTCAGCTCTTTGCATAGAGATTCAAGAGGTTCTCCAGACTGTATTAATCGTTCTTCAAAGTTATGATGTCTATACATAAAACACCCCAAAAGTTTTATGTCTAACTTTTGGGGTGCAGTTCAACTTTGGGGGATTTTTATTTTTATACAGCATAATGGAAATTCTTCCTAAAAAGACTACGATATTCTTTATTATGACATTGTTTCATTAAATCCAATACTACACAATCAGTCGTAACTGGATGATGCAGATCTTTATGTATAGTTCAAAGTCTTAAAGTCCACCGCGGTCGAGACAAAGCACGAACGCCTTCGTATCATAACGCCACCGCGGTCGCATCACTACACGAGCGCGGTTGTGACTCAACACCACTGCGGTCGAGACAAAGCACCACTGCAGTCGTGATTCACCCTCATCTAACTATTCGCCCAACATTTCTGAGAAAACGCTCTATATTCGCATTTTTAATGTACCTTTGCCAACAAAATTAGAGTTACATATAATTACGTAAAACTATATGGCAGGTATATACGTTCACATACCCTTTTGTAAAAGCAGATGCATTTATTGCGATTTCTTCTCAACAACAAGTTTAACAGAGAGGGACAGATATGTAGCAGCAATTAAAAAGGAACTTGAATTACGCATCAATTACTTGCCATCTAACACTGAAATAGAAACCATCTACTTTGGCGGAGGAACTCCCTCTATGCTAAGCGCCAGCCAACTATGCGACATATTAAAGCATATCAAACATATATATCAAGTATCAAACGATGCAGAAATAACAGCTGAAGGCAATCCTGACGACCTCAACGAAGATTTCCTCCGCTCAATACGCGAAGGAGGTTTCAACCGTCTTAGTATGGGAATACAGACCTTCAACGACAGGAGACTGGAATTTTTATGTCGTAGACACACTGCAGAGATTGCAAAGAGATCCATAGAAAACGCCCGCAAAGTTGGTTTTGATAATATAAGCATTGATTTAATGTATGGATTCCCTAATGAATCGCTTGAAGATTGGAATTCAGACATAGATCAAGCCTTACTTCTTGCACCAGAACACATATCTGCGTATTCGCTTATGTATGAGGAAGGCACTCAACTTTACAAGATGCTTGAATCCAGACGCATAGAAGAAATCGATGAAGATATATCTGTAGAAATGTATAATCTGCTTATAGAACGCCTTCAATCATCCGGATATGAACATTATGAAATATCTAATTGGGGGAAACCGAGTATGCATTCCCGCCATAACTCAAGTTATTGGGAAGGCATACCTTATTTGGGCGTGGGAGCTGGAGCACATTCTTTTGACGGAATCTCTCGCCAATGGAACCCAAACTCATTAGAAGAATATCTTGAAGGAATCACGTCGCATAATCCGATAATCGAAAAAGAAGTGCTCACCCCAAATCAGCGCTTCAATGAAATGGTAATGACGGGGTTAAGAACCGCAAAAGGGATTAATCTTAAGCGATTAGAGACACTTTTCGGTAAGCACAGACTCGAATATTGTATAAAAAACGCCCGACCCCATATCGAAGCAGGACGTTTAGAACTCTGTGACAATACAAACTCCATGCGACTCACCCGCAACGGACTTTTTGTTTCCGACGACATAATGTCTGATTTGATGATGCTATAGCACCTTGAATTTCGCAAACTTAAGCAACAGTTGCTTTGTGCCTACATGCTTAAAACTTACCGTTGCCTTACAGTTCTCTCCTACCCCCTCTATCTTTTCTACAACGCCAATGCCGAAACGTTCATGTTCTATTGAACAACCCACCGCAATCGGTTTATTTGCAGATAGAGAATTAAGTGACTGCAATGACTTGCTTCCTCCTGTTACGACTTTTCGCACAGACACATAGTTTTGAGGTGCAGAAATACGAGTCGTTATCGGTTCCGATTTTCTTTGCCAGGCAGGATTATGTCCACCGAACAAATCTCCGTTATTCTTCCACGAATATTCCGTTTTGCTCTTATAGCCCACATTCGACTGCTTGCTATTCCATGACGTCGCTAAATTTTTATCAACATACTCAGGAGCAATGTCATCAACAAATCTACTCTTCGTAGCAAACTCCATCTTCCCATACCTAAATCTGCTTTTTGCAAACGTAAGGAAGCAGTGCAAACTCGCACGCGTTATAGCAACATAAAACAAACGGCGTTCCTCCTCCATCTCACGAGGTGAAGATGAAGCCATTTGGCTCGGAAAAAGGTTTTCTTCAAGTCCGACAACAAAAACAGTGTTAAACTCCAAGCCTTTAGCCGAATGTATAGTCATCAAGGATACTTTGTCATCACTTTCGCCATCATCTGAATCTAAATCAGACAGCAATGAGACCTCTGACAAGTAATCACTTATAGAAACATTCGTATTGCCCTCCTCCATTCTTGATGTGCAGAACGACTCAAGTCCCGATAGGAGTTCTTCTATATTCTCTTGGCGGCTTTTGCCTTCAGGAGATGTATCAGCATATACATCGGCAACAATACCGCTCCTCTTAATTATATCCCTGCCAACAACATCTGCATTTTCAGTCTGCGCCATCTTCCTGAAATCATCAATAAGAGTTCTGAACGAATCAACTTTGGCATAAGTGCCCTTATTCAAATCCAACCCATATTCCAATGGCGAACAAATTACATTCCACAAACTTACACCTGCATAGTTTGCAGCAGACACAATCTTCCCAATAGTCGTATTGCCGATGCCTCGTGCCGGATAGTTAATAACCCTTTTAAAAGCCTCTTCGTCATTGGGGTTTACCGACAAACGGAAATATGCAATTATATCCTTTATCTCCTTACGCTGATAGAAAGAAAGTCCACCATAAATCCTATAAGGTATTGCATTCTTACGAAAAGTCTCCTCAAAAATTCTGCTCTGTGCATTAGTGCGATAAAGAATCGCAAAATCAGAATATCTGCAACCATCCTTCAGTTTAATATATGACAACTTCTTTGCAACAACTGTAGCCTCCTCTATATCCGAATACGTTTCAATAAGTGACAGCTTCTCCCCTCTTTCATTTTCAGAAAAGACATTTTTATGAATCTGGTTGAAATTCTTCTTAATCAAACTATTTGCAGCACCAACAATCATCTGAGTGGAACGATAGTTCCGTTCCAACTTAAACAACTTGCAGTCTGAATATATCTCCTTAAACGACAGAATATTATCAATATTTGCTCCACGAAAAGAATATATACTCTGGGAATCATCGCCTACAACACAAATGCGTTGCCTTTCCTTTGTCAATTGCCATACAATACGATGCTGAGCAAGGTTCGTATCCTGATACTCATCAACCAGAACATACTTAAAACGTTCAACATATTTTCTGCGCACATCTTCATTTGCCTCAAACAATCTGAACGTATAAACAAGAATGTCGTCAAAATCCATCACATCCGACTGTTTGCAACGAGCAACGTACGTTCTATATATATCACGCAACATCGGAATTTTGCTTCTCAAATCTTCTTGAAAGCAAGCATTATTGCACGCATAGTCTTCCGGACTTACGAGTTGGTTCTTCAGCATACTGATTTTCCCTAAAATGCTTGAAGGTTTGTATACCTTGTCGTCCAACCCCATATCCTTGATTATTCCCTTTACAAGATTCTTACTATCGCTTGAATCATATATTGTAAAGTTTGAAGAGAATCCCAACGCCTCATGCTCCATACGGAGAATACGCAAAAACACAGAGTGAAACGTCCCCATCCACAAATAGCGAGCATTCTCCTCTCCCACAATCACTGCTATACGTTCCTTCATTTCCCTTGCAGCCTTATTCGTGAAAGTGAGTGCAAGAATAGACCAAGGCTCGTAACCATCCTCCAACAAATACGCAATCTTATGCGTCAGAACACGCGTCTTGCCCGAACCCGCACCAGCTATAACCAAAGAAGGACCATCATTATACAACACAGCCTCTCTTTGAGCATCATTAAACCCTTCTAACAAATCCTTATTCACAATATATTCTGAGTTTTTCAAAAAACAGTCCCCTGTAATATCCTTGTCAGAGGAATACCTACCTTTTTCAACTTACAAACTTACACAAAATCTTGTAAAATTCATTTTGTTTTTCTTATTTTGTCCCATCAATAACTCTATAATATGAATATTTCAAGAATACTTCTATCAGCAATCATTGCCGCATCTCTTGTTGCTTGCAACGAAAAGAATCCAAATACAAGTGTAATTATCAGTACAGAGAACGAAACAATCACACCACCCGACACTATTGCTATGAACCAATACACAAACAATAGCGAAGTGGAAGTCAACGGCAACAAATACTATTATTCATACGAATTTAGCCCCTCAAAGTCTTTGCCTATTGTAACAAACTCGTCAGAGCGCAAATACTATGACAACCAGATTAAGTTGTCAATAACAAAAGACGGGAATAACATTTATTCAACAACCTTTACAAAGGCAACATTCAAAAATTTCATTCCGGAAGAAATCTATGAAACAATTGTTCTCATGGGATTCAATTTCAACTACAACAAAGAGAACGTACACGATAAATTTTATTTTGTTGCGAGTGTGGGCGACCCTGATGACGAAGAATACTACATTCCCATCGACATATCAGTCACTGTAAATGGAGAATTGAGTTTATCAAAGTTCATCGACTCCAACAACGGGCACGTTTCCAGCACACTCTCCACAGATTCCCTTTAAAACGAAATTCACGCTATGTACAATGCTGCCATCTACAAAACTAACCTTTGGGATTGGCATATCAGACAAGCATACTGTACGTTTGCATGACTCACAAAAGAAATGCGGGTGCAAATCATCATGATGATCTGTACAATGTTCGGCACGGCACAGTTCGTACTTCAATGCTCCAGAACCATCTTCAACCTCATGTATGAGATGATGCTTAACGAACAAGCGCAAAGTTCGAAAAATAGAAGATCGGTCCAGAGTTATAATCTTTTCCTCAAAGTCCTTTATAGACATGAGTTTGTCATGCATCATCAATGCACGCATAACAATTATCCTGTTTGTTGTCGGACGTACATTATGTGATATAAGAATACTCTCCGCATCCATACAAAAAAGTTAGTTTAGTTGTTCTGCCAATCCATCAATCGGCATACGCAGAATTTGCCCAATACGAAGATTGCATTTCTCAGCAGATTCCGCTACCTGCTCCTTGTATATTTCCGCTATAGAACCTACGAGATGAACTGTTCTTGAAGGGTTTTCATATTTCAATATGTTTCTTTTGAAATATTGCTCAAAACAATCTACGAGCAACAAGCGTATTTCTGGCTCATCCAAATGGTCTGCACAAAAACGTGACAAACCTGCCAGAAACCTATTCGGAGCAGACTCACGATACACCTTCTGCACTATAGTTGCCACATCCATACCAGTTTCTTCAGCAAACACTCTGCATATGTGTTCCGGCATCACCCCCTTTAGGCAATCCCCTACAAGCCTCTTTCCTATATACGCGCCCCCTCCCTCATCTCCAAGTATAAACCCCAAAGAAGGAGTGTTTGAAATAATTTTCTCACCATCATATTGGCATGAATTTGAACCTGTGCCAAGAATTCCGACAATACCTGGTTTATTGCCACATACAGCTATAGCCGCACCAAGCATATCACTAGCGACGACAAACGACGCATTACTAAATCCCAAATTCCTAAACACATCAGTTACTACACCACAACGTTGTGGAGTACAACCTGCACCATAGAAAAATATTTTATCCAATGATGCCGGATCGCCAACATGTGGCATCAATTCTCCGGAAAAGACTTGCTCTATCTCTTCCACACTTTGCACTGATGGATTAACCCCGCATGTGTTAAAAGAGTCAACAACCACGCCGTTTGATTTCAAGCGCCACGCCGTTTTAGTCGAACCGCTATCAGCTATAAGCACCATCGTTTTGCTATTCATAACACACTTAATTCAATTATCAATCGCAAACTTACACAAAAAAGTTCAAAGTTAAAATCAGAATTTTGCTGTTATAATAAAAATATGTACTTTTGCGGTGATTTCGATGAGGGGTGCCCTAACACTACGGGCTGAGATCATACCCATTAACCTGATCCGGGTAATGCCGGCGTAGGGAAGAATTAATAAGTATTTTCCCCTTTCTGTATTTTGTATTATCGTGAATTCGCTACACGCCCATTCATGAAGAATGCCTAATATATGAAAGTTGTGCAAAATCTGTCATACGCGTGGACTATTAATATTTGCATATCTTTCTATAACAGCAATTCTCCTGAATGGAATAGCCCAGTGTGCTTAGGCGCATAAATCATCCTGGCTTGCCGTAAACGATTTCGCGGAAATTTTAACACTCTAAATTCAAGAAAGAATGAAAAGAAATCTAATTGCGTCAAGTTTGCTACTAACCACACTTGGCATGTCCGCAACAAATGGTTCAAACGACTCATTGCGCACCGTGGAACTTAACGATGTAAACATCATGTCGACCAGAGCCACTAAAACCACACCTGTTGCCTTCACAAATATCAGCAGCGAAGAGATTAACAAAGTCAACTTCGGACAAGACCTTCCTTATTTGTTATCTATGACTCCGAGCGCGATAACTACAAGCGATGCTGGAGGAGGTATCGGCTACACAACATTGAGAGTGAGAGGCGTTGACGCCACACGTATCAATGTCACAGCCAACGGGATTCCTATTAACGATGCTGAAAGCCATAGCGTATTCTGGGTCAACTTGCCAGACTTGGCATCATCAGTCAAGGACATACAGATACAGCGTGGTGCAGGAACATCCACAAATGGCGCAGGCGCTTTTGGTGCAAGCGTAAATTTACAAACAGGACACAGTTCGCTCAAGCCTTATGCGGAGTTCAGCGGTTCGTATGGTTCGTTCAATACACATAAGGAAACTGTCAAAGTCGGAACAGGACTTATAGGGGGACACTGGACTTTTGATGCAAGATTGTCAAATATCAGCACAGACGGATATATTGACCGTGCCGAAGTTGGTCTAAACTCCTATTATCTGCAAGGTGCATACTACACAGATAACACTTCGGTGAAACTCATCACTTTTGCAGGCAAAGAACGTACTTACCACGCGTGGAACTATGCATCCAAAGAGGAGATGGCAGAATTTGGCAGAAAGTACAATTCATGCGGTTACATGTATACCGACGATAATGGAGTCGCTCATTATTATAATGACCAGACCGACAATTATGTGCAGAAGAACTGGCAACTCCTGGTCAATCACACCTTCTCGCCAACATGGAACCTGAACTTTGGACTCCACTACACCAAGGGTGACGGATATTATCAGGAATACAAGGATGGACGCAGACTCGTGGAATATGCCCTACAACCATTCATGCAGGACGGTGCGCTTGTTGATGAGAGCGACCTTGTCCGTAAAAAGGCTATGGACAACCACTTCGGAGGTGGAGTCTTCTCGCTCAACTACAAGAACGAAAAACTAAAAGCGTCGCTTGGCGGAGCACTCAACCGTTACGAAGGCGACCATTTCGGCAAAGTGCTATGGGTAAAAAACTATACCGGAATGCTTACACCCGACCACGAATACTACCGTAACGAAGGCGTTAAGACCGACGGCAACATATATCTTAAAGCTGACTACTCCCTTACGGATAATCTGAACGCATACGCAGACCTTCAGTATCGACACATTGATTACTCAATCAAAGGACACAACGACAAGTGGAATTCCGTAACGAACGATGGTTTGCAGAGACTTGACATTGACGACACGTTCGACTTCTTCAATCCCAAATTCGGTCTTTCATGGCAGATTAATGATAACCATAGACTATTCGGGTCGTTCAGCGTGGCACAAAAAGAGCCCACACGCAACAATTACACCGATGGCAAACTTCTTGAACATCCCAAAGCTGAAAGATTGTTCGACTATGAATTAGGCTACATCTTCGCAAACAAAAGGTTTAACCTCGGAGCAAACCTCTACTACATGGACTACAAAGACCAGCTTGTGCTAACAGGCGAACTCAATGAAATAGGCGAACCTGTAGCGGCTAATGTGCCAGAGAGCTACCGCATGGGAGTCGAACTCATGGCTGGTGTCAAACTGGATTGCGGATTCACATGGGATATCAATGCCACTATAAGCAAGAACCGAGTGAAGAACTTCACCGAAACCCTCTATGAAGACGAATGGGTTGGTGGCGAACAATGGTCCACAAAAAAAGGCGACACCCATATTGCATTCTCTCCCGACTTCATCCTCAACAATCAAATCGGTTACACATTCAAGGGACTGAACGCATCACTACAAACCCAATACGTCAGCAAGCAATACATGAGTAATGCCGATTGTGAAAACCACGTGCTCGACGCATATTTCGTAAGCAACCTGAACCTCTCCTATACATTCAAGTTGCCACACATAAAGTCTGCCACAATAGGCTGTACCGTCTACAACCTCTTCAACGAAGAGTATGAGAACAACGGATATGCCGGCAGCGGATTCTACAAGGACGGCAACGGACAACGTGTGCGCTATGACTATGCCGGCTATGCCGCACAAGCTGGAACAAACTTCCTTGCCCATCTTACACTCAAATTCTAATTGCGATAATGTATAACGGTGCTGCGTTCGGTCATAAACGCGGCACCATTATTTTCAAATAAAAGGACATGCTCGAATTAATCGGAACAATAGTAGGACTCATCTACCTCTGGCTGGAATACAAAGCAAGTATTCACCTGTGGATAGCAGGCATCATCATGCCTGCCATTTACATATTCGTTTATTACGATGCGGGGCTTTACGCTGACTTTGGCATAAACATATACTATTTGCTCGTAGCAGTATACGGATGGACCATGTGGAAATATGGAGGTAAAATCAAAAAGGCACTATCTCATAAGAACAAGAATAATGATGCAAGAGCAGAACTACCAATAACAAGCATGCCAAAGCGCTATGCATTACCCCTTGCCCTTGTTGGCTGCGCCATATTCTTACTAATAGCGTTCATCCTGATAACATATACCGACAGCACTGTTCCGTGGCTCGACTCCTTCACCACGGCACTCAGCATTGTAGGCATGTGGATGCTTGCCCGCAAATACATAGAACAATGGTGGGTTTGGATTGCTGTAGACTTGGTAAGTGCAGGCCTATACATATATAAGGACCTGAATTTCACCGCCGCATTATATTTTCTTTACGCAATTATCGCTATCTTTGGCTACAGAAAATGGAAGGAAATGAAACAATGACACCAATATTTGATGCCGTTATATTAGCAAACGGCGACTACCCCACTTCCCCGCTACCATTGGAGATATTAAGCAAGGCCAGTTTTGTAGCGTGTTGCGACGGAGCTGTCAATGAGTACATACGCCGTGGCGGAATGCCCCAAGCCATTGTTGGCGATTGCGACTCACTTTCCGATGACATCAAAGCCTCCTGTTCTGACATCATACATAAAATTGACGAGCAAGACTACAATGACCTCAGCAAAAACGTGAAGTTTCTCGCATCCATCGGCAAGCAAAATATTGCCATACTTGGAGCCACTGGTAAGCGCGAAGACCACACTCTCGGCAACATCAGTCTTTTGATAGAATACATGCGTTGGGGCATGGACGTAACTATGTACACCGACCACGGAATGTTTACCCCATGTCATGGAGACCGCACATTCACTTCCATTCCTGGCCAGCAAGTGTCTATATTCTCATTCGGAGCAACCGGCTTCCACGCTGAAGGACTCGTCTACCCGCTCCACGACTTCACCAATTGGTGGCAGGGTACACTCAACGAATGCACATCCTACCGTTTTACCATCCATGCCAAGGGCGACTACTTGGTATGCCTCAACTACTGATGCAAGAAAAAAAGCATGCTTTTTTGTGCAGTTTCGCTCTTTTTTGTTTATTTTTGTCATAAAATACAAACATACATTATTATAAACCCTTTAACCCCTTTTTGCCAATGAACTAAAAAACAAAGAACGGAACGCCAACTAAGTGCACGATACCTAAGACGGAACGTGCTAATTAAATCACAACTATTAACTTTTAATTATTAACTCAAAGGTTGCGTTCATTCTTTACTTCATAGAACAAACATACATATTATGAGCTTTTAGCTCTTGTTGTCTTTTCATCGAATATCGCCAATATAAATGTGTCGAGAACAAGTTGTTGAAGGTTCACGTCCGTTGGGCGTGGACCATTCTATACTTGTAGACACAAAGGTCACTTGGCGGTAACCTGATGAAAAGGCAAGTAAACGAATGGTTACACGCCTTTTTTAATTCTTTAAAACAATGATTTATAGAATTCTATTTTTAGCTTTAGCATTTAACATGCTTTCTTGTAATAGTTTATTTGCAAAAAAGGCAAATGCAATATGGTATTTTCTCGCAAAAACAGAAGCTTCGGTGTGCGAAAATGAGCATCTAAGTGTTCAATATGGTATTTACACAAAATGTGCTGTGCCAGAATACAACTTAGGACCATATCCAACTATGCGTATCAAAGTAACTAATAAAAGTGAAAAAATATTATATGTTGATCTTGGAACATCATACATCAAGAAAAACGATGTCGCTTCAGTAATTTATACTCCAACCATAACTTCTACTACATTTGGGCAAAATGTTGGAATTGGAGTAAATGCAGGTTCTATTGCTAATGCTGTTGGAATTGGAGGAATGGTAGGGACAGCCCTTGGTGGTGTTAATATTGGAGGGAGCAAAGGTAGTTCAACTTCTACAACAACTTATGCACAACGAATCGTGTCTATACCTCCTAAGAGTGCCGTTTTTCTTGACGATGTCTCAATTTTAACACCAGGTAGTGAAAATGCCTTGGGTGACATTATTTATTTTGATGAAGTTGGTATGGGTAAACAAAAACGTTTATGGTGTTTACATCACAAGTTTGATGATATCCAAAGTGGAAAGATTACGGAATTTACAGAAAACAACACATTATTTAAAATCGGATGCTATCAAAATTACTCGTTTTCAGAAAATTTCATATCATCAAAAGGAATAGAAACGACGTATTATGTTAAAAAGTTAATTGGTTCATCAATGACAACATTCCCTCCAGGAAATAATAAGGAATTTAAAGTGGTTGATAAAATATTCCCAGAATGGAGAGAAGAAATCGGTTTGGGTAATTTAGAATTAATTCGTTTGTGGGCTAAATAATATAGCCGACAGAAAACGGGAATATTTATGTTTAACAATTAAAAATTATAAAAAATGAAATCACGAATTTTATCTGTTGTAGTCATCACATTAATTTCAGGATTCTGTTATTTGGCCAAAGCTCAATACTACAATCCTTACATGACGTATATGCATATGCAATTTATGAATTATGCTCAACAAAGTTGGCAGAACTATCAAAATCAGATGTACCAAAATCAAAGAATGATGGAACAACGTTCAAGGCAACTACAGCAACAGTTCGCTGAAGAAGCGCAAAGAAATATGCAATACAACCAAAACATGGGTACGTACAATAATTCCAACAATTATAATTCTTCCAACAATAATACAAATAGCGAAAACTACAATCAACGTAAAAAAGACATTTTAAATAGTACTGTTGGCGAAAATTGCACTCACTGTAAAGGCACCGGTAAATGTCCAACTTGCAACGGTACAAAAGTTGCTCATAGTTTTGGCAATTCATACAGATGCACAGTATGCAATTCCAATGGAGATTGCCCTGTATGTAACGGAACTAGAAAAACTTCATGGAACAGGTAATAACAAAATAACTAAGAAGTTTGTTCTTCGCGCTTCGGAGAGCGTACGTTCGTGACGCGACACGAATCGACTGACTCTTCGGCGGAAATGACGCACTTCTTCGGCGCGAATATCAGAGTACTGGGCTTTTTTCACAAAATAGGTGAAAAACGACGGTTTTGAGCTGAAATCTTAAATAAACTTAAAAATAAAAATGATAGACATTTTGAGGAGTTGAGAAGGCAGGACGTGCCTTGCTCGTTATGTTCAACATATAGGGCGTAGAGACGTCACATTGTGGCGTCTCAAAGAGTGACGAATTAACATCGCACAGGCAGAACGCTCTGTACGAGAGTTGAACATTCTCAGTACGAAACTTGAAACAAGAAACAAGTAGAGACGCCATGATATGACGCCTCTACAAAATTTCTTAACTGCTTAACTCCTTAAAATGTCTTTGTATTTCGTTTACTCCGCATTTTCAGGCACATTGTTCTCTTCGTTCACGGCTGCATCTTCATCCAAGAACTTATATACGAAGTTTGCGCTTTTGACTGACGGAAATTGGCTGCGCGAGTCAACATCCTGACGGTTGCGTAAATGCTCTACAATGCGGTTGTAGCAATCCATCGGACTTGTAGCTTTAAGGCGTACTGTGAAACGTGTGTCTCTGTACTGAAACTTATTGGTAGTGCGAATCTGTACTACACGCTTGAACATCAGCGAAGCCTCGTACCACCCCTCTTTAGTTTCGTTAAGCATATCAAGCAACGAACGTTTCTTGTCTGACATAGATTGCGCTACCTGTTCTCCACCTTTATTTTCCTTACGCAACTGCTCAAAATACTTGAATTCAGGCAAATCGTGAGCTTCAGTCTTGAGGAACAAAACATAATTACTGAAGCTGACCTTCAGACGGAATGGGTAGGCATTGTCTGACTCCCAAAAAGTTTTCACACGCGCAAGTGAATTTTCATCCACATTAATTTCACTTATTGAATTTACGAACTCTGCTACCTCTTCCATATTGGTTGCAAGAGTTTCATTGTCAAAATATCTTACGTAAAGATTCATATAAATTCTAGATTCAAAAGTTGCGTGCAAAGATAACGTTTTTGAGCATATAATTAATTAAACGAGATTGTTTTTAAAGGATTTTGTGTAAATTTGAAGATTGAACCAACGATTATACAAATAAGATTTACCGTTTAGGGATTAGAGTGTAGAGGGATTTCACACTTAAATCACTAACCTCAAACTATAAATCTGAAACCGCTAACCGCTAAACACGAAAGATTATGAAAGAACGGGAAAACACTTTTACCGAAGAATCCGTAAAGGAAGACTTGAGGTATTTGCAACTCTTGGCGCAGTCCTATCCCACTATAGCCGAGGCTAGCGGAGAAATCATTAATCTTGAGGCCATACTGAACTTGCCCAAACCAACAGAGCATTTCATCAGCGACCCTCATGGCGAGAGCGACGCATTTAACCACGTGCTGCGCAATGCTTCGGGATATGTAAAACGTAAGGTTGAAGATATTTTCGGCACTTCGCTTAGAAAGGCGGAGAAAAAGGAACTTTGCACCCTCATCTACTATCCTGAGCAGAAACTACAAATCATCAAGACGACGGAAACGAACCTTTCCGACTTTTATGTAATCACGCTCAACCAACTGATTAAGATTTGCCGCGAAGTATCATCAAAATACACTCGTTCAAAGATTCGCAAGGAACTTCCGCCTGAATTCGGATATATAATTGAGGAACTGTTGCATGAATCGGATAGCAGTTACGCCGACAAAAAGCAGCAATACTACAACGTCATAGTTCAAAGCATCATCGAGACTCAGCGCGCAGACGACTTCATCATAGCCATAAGCAAACTCATACAGCGCTTGGCTATTGACCGTCTGCACATCCTGGGCGATATATTCGACCGCGGTCCTGGTGCACACCTTATAATGGAAAACCTCTGCAATTATCATCATTTCGACATCGTATGGGGCAACCATGACATTGAATGGTTTGGCGCAGCGGCTGGAAACAGAGCATGTATTGCCAACGTTCTTCGCCTGTCGCTACGTTACGGCAACCTGGCCACCCTTGAAGACGGATATAGCATAAACCTTCTTCCACTCGCCACTTTTGCCATGGACACCTACAGCAATGACCCTTGCGAACTATTTTCAGCCCTTAGCACCAATAAGGAGAATAGCCACGACGAAAAGACCAAACGTCTCATCGCAATGATGCACAAGGCCATAACTATCATACAGTTCAAGGAGGAAGCAAAAATCATAGAACGGCGACCTGAATTTGAGATGGAAGACCGCAAACTGCTGCATTGTATAGACCAAGGCAAAGGCGTATGCACAATCAACGGCATAGAATACAAAATGAAAGACAAGTTCTTCCCTACCATAAATGCGGAGCGTCCTTATGAACTTAGCGAGGAGGAAGAACTGCTTATGACAAAACTTGAACATTCGTTCAAAACAAGCGACAAACTAAAACGTCACATCAACTGCTTGCTTGCTCATGGATGCATGTACTCCATATCCAACTCGAACCTAATGTTCCATGCATCAGTACCACTCAATGAAGACGGAAGTTTAAAAGAGGTGGAAATACATGGAAAGAAATACAAAGGGCTTGAACTGATGAAAAAGACAGGTCACATAGTCCGCGAAGCCTTCAACAACGACAGCAGTGAAGAAGACAAACTTTTTGCAATAGACTACATCTGGTACTTGTGGTGCGGAAAGAACTCGCCATTGTTCGACAAGGACAAAATGACAACATTTGAGCGCTATTTCATAGAGGACTCTTCTGCACACACAGAAAAGAAGGGTTACTACTACCTATACAACAACGATGAGAAAATCATCGATATGATTCTCGACAGTTTCGGGGTCCAAGGAGAGCACCGACACATCATAAACGGCCATGTGCCGGTAAGAACCATAAAAGGGGAAACGCCTGTGAAAGCAAACGGGAAACTGCTTGTCATAGACGGTGGATTCTCAAAGGCATATCAACCTAAAACAGGTATCGCCGGATACACCCTCACTTATCATTCACGCGGATTTGACCTGGTGCAACATCAGCCATTTCATTCAGCAGAAGAGGCCATCAAGAAAGGAGATGACATACGCAGCTCTACACAAATCGTTGAAATGAATTCAAAGCGTATGTTGGTGAAAGACACCGATAAGGGCAAAATCCTCAAGGCAAAGATTAACGACCTGAAAAAGCTACTATACGCTTACAGGAATGGTTTTATAAAAGAAGTAACTAAATAGCACAATTATTTAAGCATTCAAATTTTGGAACAACTAATTAAATATTTTCCGAACCTGTCGGAAGAACAAACAAGACAATTCACAGCACTACGTGAACTATACACTGACTGGAACTCAAAAATCAATGTCATTAGCAGAAAAGACATTGACAATCTTTATGAGCACCATATCCTTCACTCGCTTGGCATTGCCAAAGTCATAAAGTTCGCTCCAGGAACAAACATTATGGACTTAGGTACTGGAGGAGGTTTTCCAGGAATACCTCTTGCTATTTTATTCCCTGAATGCAAGTTCCATCTGGTGGATAGCATTGGCAAGAAAATAAAAGTGGCAACAGAAATTAGCAACAGCATTGGCCTCAAAAACGTCAGGCTATCCCACTCACGCGGAGAAGAAATCAAAGACAAATACCATTTTGTGGTAACAAGAGCTGTAATGCCACTTGTAGACCTTATGAAGACCGCTAAAAAAAACATAGGCAACGAACAATTCAACTTGCTCCCTAATGGCATCATCGCTCTCAAGGGAGGTGAACTCAATGCCGAAATGGCATCGATGAAAAACATTTGTACTACATGGGACTTGAAGGACTATTTCAGCGAAGAGTTCTTTGAAACAAAGAAAGTAGTCCACGTCACCGTAAATAACAAGTAGGAATGATTACCGTAAAACAATTTATCGTAAATCCCGTACAAGAAAATTGCTACGTCATTTCCGACTCCACAAACGACGCAGTAATCATCGATTGCGGATGTTTCGACATAAACGAGTGGAACAAAATCAAAGGTTACATACACAGCAACCAACTCAAAGTCGTGGCCATACTGAACACGCATTTACA
This sequence comes from Bacteroidaceae bacterium, assembly GCA_045576655.1. Lineage (GTDB taxonomy): Bacteria > Bacteroidota > Bacteroidia > Bacteroidales > Bacteroidaceae > RGIG8745. Next base: position 21,857 of record JAZNGW010000021.1, on the reverse strand, counting down.
TTTCGACCACGTTTTAGGCAATCGCTTTCCTTTTGAAGAGTTTGGAATCACGGCGCAAGCGCATCATGGAGACCTGCAATTATACCAAAATATGGTAGGACAATTAAGGTTGTTTTTTGGTAATGTCTTTGACGGGATTGCGATGCCTCCTATCAATACAAAACTTAAAGACAACGACTTAATAGCGTTTGGCAATCATAAACTCCAGGTAATTGAAACGCCAGGACATTCGCAAGGAGGACTATGCTTTTATTGCAAAGAGGAGAACATGCTCTGGTCGGGCGACACATTATTCGAAGGAAGTATCGGCAGAACAGACCTCGAAGGGGGCAACTACTCCACTTTAATTCATTCTATAACAAACAAACTATTGACATTGTCCGAAAACACAAGAGTCTACCCTGGACACGGTCCATATACGACTATTGCTGACGAAAAGAAATATAATCCATACTTGTAAGAGCGAACAATCTCATGAGACTCCTCATCACGATAATTTCAATTGCAATCCCGATATTTACATACGCACAAGATACAATTAGATTGGCGTTTACAGGCGACATTATGATGGGAACAACTTTTCCCGACAGTTCATATCTTATGCCTGACGGAGGAATAAAACTTTTTAGCGCTGTCACTCCCATCATAAAAACAGCAGATTGCGCCTTTGGAAATCTTGAAGGAGTTCTTCTTGACAAGGATATCCCCTCACCTAAATATAGCGTCCTAAAAGACAGCAGCGAACTCAAAAACCTATACGCATTTCGCACACCAGAATCTTACGTCCAAAATTTGGTTAATGCTGGATTTGACGCAATGTCTTTAGCAAACAACCACGCAAACGACTTTGGCATAGAGGGAAAACTCTCAACCATGAAAACGCTCAAAAAAGCAGGAATACATTATGCTGGGCAAAAAGATTATTGTGAGAAAACAACTTTCACCATCGGAAACATAAAATACGGGTTCTGTGCATTTGGCCATAGCAACAACACGCCTAACATAAACAATTTAAAAGAAACGCGAAACATCATATCTTCCCTCAAAGAACAATGTGACATAATTATTGTTTCGTTTCATGGAGGAGGTGAAGGCGCAAAATATTCACACGTTCCAGATACGACTGAAATATACCTTGACGAAAAACGCGGAAATGTCAAAGAATTTGCACACACATGTATTGACGCAGGGGCGGATATAGTGTATGGTCATGGGCCACACGTTCCTCGCGCCATAGAACTTTACAAAGGACATCTCATAGCATATAGCTTGGGCAACTTCTGTACACCGTACAGAGTTTATCTCTTAGGAAAATCAGGACACGCACCAATATTAGAAGTCAATATTGACAAAGAGTCTGGAAAATTCATCAAAGGAAAGATTCATTCTTTTATCCAGCAACGAGGCACTGGTCCCAAAATCGATAAGAGCAACATTGTTGCAAAAAACATCAAAAAACTCACCTTATCGGATTTTCCAGATACGCCTTTAACTATAAGCGACAACGGAGTTATCAACAAAAAGCAATAAACAGCCAAAATCATTGCTGAGTAAAATAAAAACATGTAATTTTGTCATGTTTTATTGCACGAATTTAGCGATCAGACCAACAAGAAGAACATGGATAAGGACATTTTGCAAAAAATAAAGCTAAGATACGGAGTTGTCGGAAACTCGCCTGCCCTAAACAGAGCGCTCTATATAGCCATACAAGTGGCGCCAATAGACCTGTCCGTATTTATTGTTGGCGAAAGCGGAGTCGGCAAAGAAGTTATCCCTAAAATAATACATGACAATTCCGCCCGCAAACACAACAAGTTTTTCGCAATAAATTGCGGAAGCATCCCTGAAGGCACTATCGACAGCGAACTGTTCGGACACGAAAAAGGAGCTTTTACTGGAGCTATCGGAGAGCGTGAAGGATATTTTGGTGCCGCCAACAATGGAACACTCTTCCTTGACGAAGTGGGCGAACTTCCGTTAGCAACACAAGCAAGACTATTAAGAGTTCTTGAAACAGGTGAATACATCCGCGTAGGTTCAAACGAAGTAAGAAAAACCAACGTCAGAATAGTTGCCGCAACAAATGTCAACATGACAAAGGCTATCAGCGAAGGACGTTTCAGAGAAGATCTCTATTACCGCCTAAACACCATACCTATCAGCATGCCACCACTTAGAGAAAGAGGTGATGACATAGAATTATTATTCAGAAAATTTGCCGCCGACATATCCGATAAATACGGAATGCCACCAATCCGGCTCACTGATAGCGCAAAACAATTATTGACAAGATACGCATGGCCAGGCAATATCCGCCAGCTAAAAAATCTAACAGAACAGATTTCGGTAATTAATAGTGAAAGGGAAATCACACGAGAAATCCTTTCAAACTACATAACCGACGATTTGATCGGAGGCAGCGAATTAGTGCCATTAAGCAAAGCATCGGGCAAGTACCACAACTATTCTTCCCTATATGAGCAGGAGCGCGACCAATTGTTCCATTCCATTTTGAAACTGAGCAATGAAGTTAGCGAAATGAAGGAATTCATCAAAAAGCACCTGAACGGACAAGTCGCTAACAATACGCCATTAATGCAAAACTCCGACCTGATGTCTTTTGAAGCAGGAAACACTAAATTCATTTCAAATCAAGAGGGGCAAATAATAGCAAGGTCATCTGACGTTAGCAAACCGGAGCAAAGCGAAGCAACCGACTTCATCGAAGTTAACCCTATAGATGACCAACCTGTCTCAATGAGAGAACTTGAAAAGACTAGTATCAAGAGCGCTCTTGAACGCAACAAAGGGAAAAGACGTAAAACCGCTCAAGAATTAGGCATAAGCGAACGAACACTCTACCGAAAAATAAAAGAATATGACCTATAAGAAAACCACTATACTACTTTCGCTACTCATGCTACTAACAGCATGCAGCGTAACATACAAATTCAACGGTTCGTCAATCAACTATGAAAAGGTAAAGAGCATAAGCATCGACAAATTCCCAATCCGCTCCGCATATGTTTGGAGTCCGATGGAGTCAATGTTCTACAACGCCATTACTGACGAATACGCTCAGAAAACAAAATTGGAAGTTCTCAAAAGGAATGGAGATCTTCAACTAAGCGGAGAAATCGTTGAATATTCTCAGACCAACAAGGCCATAGCAGCTGACGGATTTGCGGCACAAACTCAATTAAAGGTATCTGTCAACGTACGTTTTACAAATAACTCTAACCACAACGAAGACTTTGAACGTAGATTCTCAGCCACGGCAGAATACGATTCTTCACAACAACTTAACGCCGTACAAGAAGAACTCGTACAGGAAATGATTGACGACATTGTTGACCAAATATTCAATGCAACAGTTGCCAACTGGTAATCAATGTTAAGTGTTGAGTTTGGATTTCTTAACGCCCAAACCCTAAACATTATTATGATTGACATAGTATCACTAATTAACGACAGGTCTAAATTAAACGAAGACACACTCATTGCTCTGCAAGAAATTGTAGAGAAATACCCTTTTTACCAGACGGCAAGAATACTATACATCGCAAACTTGTTTGAATTGCACGACAAACGATTCGGTGAGGAATTACGAAAAGCATCCGTATTGGTGCAAGACCGCACGCCGCTATTCCTACTAACTGAAGGAATGCATTACACCATTGAGCATATCGAACAAATTGCAAAAAGCATTGAAACCGAAAATGACGACAACCGTACAATCTCGCTAATAGACACCTTCCTCTCACAAAGCAAGGACCATAATGACAGTCAATCGGACGCACCACGCTCTACCCCATCATTGGCCGACCTCACAACAGACTACGCAGCTTTCCTTGCACAAAAAGATGATGACACGTCTACAACCGACATACCACAACTCAAAGGTGGCGACCTTATAGACACATTTATAAAAGAAACGCAAGGAAAACAGAGAATAGACATACCAGATCTTGACCACGAAACTGGAAACGAATATATCTTGCCTGATTCCAACAACGAAGACGAGGAGATACTTACGGAATCAATGGTAAACATTTACATCAAGCAAGGCAGATACGCCCAAGCCCTTGAAATATTAAGAAAGATATGTTTGAATAATCCAAAAAAAAGTGCTTACTTTGCAAATCAAATGAAATTACTTCAAATCATCATTCAGGAGAATGAAGTATAAACAATTAATAGAAATTATAAAATCATAAAATAAAATGTACACATTATCAGTAGCACTTGTAATTTTGGCATCAGTATTGATGTGCGGAATCGTATTGATTCAAGAGTCTAAAGGCGGAGGTTTGGCTTCAGGTTTCTCATCATCAAACCAAATCATGGGAGTAAAGAAAACTACAGACTTCCTCGAGAAAGCAACATGGACATTGGCAATAGCAATGGTTATTCTCAGCATCGTTTCTGCAGGTTTCGTAGAAAAAACATCTGCAACAAACGAACTCATAGAACTTAACACACCTGTTCAGAATGCAACAGAAATGCCTGCAGCCGAAACAACAGAACAAGTTGAGATTCCAGCTCCAACAGCAGAGGAAACAGCTGAATAATCATCATTACAAAATAAACAACCGCATCCACTCACTACCGAGTCGATGCGGTTTTCTTTTTTCTGGCATCAAGCATTAACACGCTCAATGCACAAACTCTACATTACTCAAACTGGGTCGTAGGCAACACGTCATCATTCGGCATATCCTCTGCATCCTTCAACAGTCCACCCTGCTCATTGTAATACAAGTTGCGATCTCTAAGTCCCTCTTTTTCAACCTCTATCAAATAGAATGTCATATCCTCACGCTCGTACTTGTCGATGTCATCAACCACCCATGTAGCATAGTCACTACCGAGAAAAGCCTCTTTGACCGTAGTTGGTAACTTGTTAACATCTACACCCAAATCCGTTTCCGTCATCTTCCAAACGGCATCTGTAGTGAACCAAGCATCAAACTCAACACCATTCTCCCAGAACTCAGCCACATAATAACCAGCCTTAGCCCCCCATTCTACATGTGCCGCATTAGGATACTTGTCCCTCAAAGCACGCTGAACATCCTCCGAAACATTAATGCCGCCGTTGTCGTCGTCATCACTGTCACAACTAACAAATGCGAATGGGCTAATAGCCATCAAGAATAAAAAGAACCATTTTGTTTTCATAATCTTAAAGTTTTTAAAGTTTATACTATTTGTTCTATTCTCTAATGCAAAATTACGCCCCGATTCTGAAAAGATTCTGAAAAAAGACTGTCTATATTATTTTTTTGCATCAATCATTAAAACACAGAAAAACGAACTTAGTTCATTACCAATAAACGCGAACTACTTAAACCTACCCTAAAAACGATATTAACTCCAAAGTTTAAACAACAAATATATTTCTTTGTTGTATCTTTGTGTAAGTAAATACGAATAATACACTATGCTGAAACAAATCATAACACCAGCTGAGACTGAAAACATAAAAAAAATATTCTCAGGATGCAAGAATGTAGTCATATGTACTCACACATCACCCGACGGTGATGCCATAGGGTCATCATTAGGATTATACCACTACCTCAAATCATTAGGAAAGAATCCTACGGTTATTGTGCCAAATTACTTTCCCGATTTCCTCCGTTGGATGGAAGGAGCAGACAAAATCATTCAATACGACCGCAACCGTGCATTATCCAAAAACATCATCAATATGGCAGACCTCATCTGTTGCCTTGACTTCAACGCCATGGACAGAATAGATGACCTTGCCACTCCCATCCGCTATTCAAATGCAAAGAAGGTGATGATTGACCATCACTTGAACCCCGAAAAGTTTTGCGACATCACTATTTCACATCCAGAAGCAAGTTCTACATGCGAACTACTTTTTCGCATACTCACATCGATTGGAGGAACAGACCGCATTAAGCGTGCAGGAGCGGAATGTTTCTATGCCGGAATGTGTACAGATACAGGCGGTTTCACCTATAACAGCAACGACCCTGACATCTTCGTCATCATCAGTGAACTGATGCGCAAAGGCATTGACAAAGATCTCATATACAGAAAGATTTACAACAACTACACGGAAAGCCGTTATCGCCTCATGGGACATATCCTGAAAGAAAAACTTCAAGTATTCCCCGAAACACACTCGTCACTATTCGCTATTACCAAAGAAGAACTCAGCGAATACCACTACCTTAAGGGCGATGCAGAAGGTATAGTCAACATGCCGCTATGCATCAAGGGACAAAAACTCTCAATCTCACTCCGTGAAGACACAGAAAAACCGCTCATTTGGGTATCACTCCGTAGTGTCGACGACTTCCCAGCCAACAAAATGGCAGCAGATTTCTTCAATGGCGGCGGTCACCTCAATGCCGCAGGAGGCAAACTCAGTTGTACAATGGAAGAAGCCATCGAAGTGGCTAAACGCGCAATTGAAGCATACAAAGAAATGTTGCAAGAATAACACACCACACCAACACAAATCAGTCTGCATAGTTTGCTTTATTCCCTATATTAATTAAGTTGAATCACTACGGCCGTAGGAGGAAATCTCCACCGCGGTCGTATCATATCTCCACCGCGGTCGCATCTTAACGCCACCGCGGTGGCGTCGTATCACGACCTCGGTCGCTTTTAACCACGACCGCCCTCGAAAAAAAGCAAGGTCCCAATACTTTTCCCAAACACCATTACAGCACCTAAAGTATCCTGATTTTCATTCAAATATCAACGTTACATTTATAAATACAAATAGAAAACAAAGCCCCAACCCTTTAACGGATTGAGGCTTGCTAATATATATTAAAATCGTTTTTATTACTTAACTTGATATTATAACTTTATTATCAAAACTTTAACTTTTTGTTTTATTCTTTGAAGAGTGTACTGGTGCCAAAGTTTATTTGATAGGTTCTACTATATATCCTTGTGTAATGGCAAAATCTATAAATGCTCCAATATTATGACGATCAATTTGTGTTGTAAAAGCAAAACTTATGCCGTCTGCACTATTCATTAAATCATCTTCAAACCAACGAGTATCTTTTCTTGAGTCATTTGTGCTTTCTTTCCACTTTTTTATTTCTGAATACTCTTTTACACCAAATGGAATTTTATTTGCAATTTCATAATAAGTGAGTTTCGGGTTGTTTCTAACAAACAACTGTACTATGGCTAATGCTAAACGACCTTTACCATAATCACCATATCCATTAAGTTTATAGTGAGTATTGTCTAAATGTTTATGCTTATTTTTATTATTTGTTATAGTAGGTTGTTTAATCAATGGAATATCTTGTATCTGTTGTTGCATTGGTCTTTGATTTTTACGATAAATATTTATCTCAATTTCATTGATGATTTTTTCTATTTGCCCTGTACTATAACCCTCATTTAGTAATTTCTGGTTTAACAATTCAAAAAATAATTGCTTTCCTTTTTCTGTTGTAAGTTTGTTGATAAACTCGTTAATCTCTTTTTGCTCTTCTCGTTTCGCTATTTGTGTATTGCAAAAATCAGCAAGTTGTTCTACGCTGAAATTTTCTTGCTTAAAAAGTGCAATAAAGTTTTTGCCATTATTAGAGTTTTCTACGAAGTCAATTTTCAATACGCTTATAGGTTCTTTGCCAAACTCATAATAAAACAATTCTATATGTTCTCCCATATATATACCAAATTGTACTGGTAGTAATTTCATATATGAGAAAAGTTGTATTATTTCTTCTTTGTTTTGAATGTGGTTGGGCTTTTTCATTTCAATAACGAACAAAGGACTGTCGTTCTTGAAAAATACAATATCAGGATATACATAGTTTACTGTACTGCCAACTCTTAATTTATATTGGTTTTCCACACGCTCACAGTGCCAGCCTAACAAGTAACGAAAGTGTGTATAGACAAGTTCTTGATATTCTTTTTCTGTGGCTTGCTTTATCTTTTTATCTAATATGTCTTTACATATAGTATTCCAAATATTCATATAATTACGGTTCAGATTAAATAATATTATGCAACAAAGATATAAAAAACACTATTATATTGTCAATTAACAAAGTAACAAAAACAGATGTATCCGTCTTAAAATAATTAATCACAAAACTACAGAAAAAGGCTGCACCGTAAAACTAATTACGCCACAGCCTTATTTTAAATATGCCTTTTTATTCTTATTACTCCCACTCGATTGTTGCGCATGGCTTTGGTGACATATCGTAGCATACGCGATTGACGCCAGGAACTTCCTTGAGGATACGGTCAGTTATCTTCAGGAGAATTGGCCACTCAATCTGCTCGATGCTTGCTGTCATCGCATCAATAGTGTTTACCGCGCGTATAATTACCGGCCAGTCATAGCTACGTGCGTTATCCTTAACACCAACAGACTTGAAGTCTGGAACAATAGTGAAGTACTGCCATACTTTCTTGTCAAGACCTGCTTTTGCAAACTCCTCACGAAGGATTGCATCGCTCTCACGAAGCGCTTCAAGACGGTCGCGAGTAATTGCACCAAGGCAACGTACTCCGAGTCCTGGTCCAGGGAACGGCTGACGATAAACCATCTCGTATGGCAAACCAAGTTCAACACCGCAAGCACGAACCTCATCCTTGAAGAGTTGCTTCAAAGGTTCAACGAGTTCGAACTGAAGATCTTCAGGAAGTCCGCCTACGTTGTGGTGGCTCTTCACGCACTTAGCAGTCTTTGTTCCGCTCTCCACAATGTCTGGATATATAGTGCCCTGTCCGAGGAAATCTATACCACCGGCAAGCTTGCGTGCCTCTTCCTCAAATACACGAATGAACTCTCCACCTATAATCTTACGCTTTTGTTCTGGATCAGCCACACCTTCGAGAAGTCCAAGGAAACGATCTGTAGCATCCACGTAAACGAGATTTGCACTAAGCTGGTTGCGGAATACTTCAACTACATTTTCCGACTCGCCCTTACGCATAAGTCCGTGATTTACGTGAACACATACGAGGTTCTCACCTATAGCCTTGAGCAAGAGTGCTGCAACAACAGAACTGTCAACTCCTCCTGAAAGAGCCAGAAGAACCTTCTTGTCACCCACCTGACGACGGACTAACTCTATCTGGTCAGCAACGAAATTCTTCATATTCCAGTTAGCCTCAGCCTTACATGTTTCGAAAACAAAAGACTTAACGGCATTCTTGATTGCCTCCTCATTGTTTTCGAACTGAGGCAATTTAACATCGCACAAAGCCTTAGCGTGACCAGCAGAGATCACTGGGAATCCTGCTTCATATATTTCAGGGAGAACATCTATTTCAACTCCGTCGATAACATTGTTCGGACCGCCATTGATTATAACACCTTTTACATTAGGCAACGCCTTCAACTCGTCCGCAGTTATGTCATGCGGGTAGATTTCACTGTAAACGCCCAAGGCGCGAATAGCTCTGGCAACAACGGTATTTTCATGGCTGCCTAAGTCCAAAATAACAATCATGTCCTGTTTCATACTTACTATATTTAATGACGTGCAAATTTAGTTATTTTTGATTTTTTCGTGCAAAAAAAAAGTCATTAATCACACATTTAATATCAAAAAAGTTCATATCGACTATTTTTAATAGTTAACAAGGATATTTTTTGTAAATTTGCAAACACTTAATAATAAAAAGCAACTCATATCTATTTCCCAAATGGAAGAATTTATTGTAAACCTCACGGGGGGAGCATTGGACAACTTGAATTATTTTTGGATTATTGTCTTCATGACCATCGAAAGTTCCTTTATACCCTTCCCATCTGAGGTCGTAATGATACCTGCCGCATATATGGCTGCAGCAGAAGGAGAGATGAACGTAGGGATGATTATCACATGTGGAACTATCGGAGCATTGTTAGGCGCCTTAGTAAATTATGCTTTAGCCTACTATCTGGGGCGTCCTATCGTATATCGGTTTGCTAATAGCAGATTCGGTCACATATGTCTCATTGACCAGGAGAAGGTTGAAAAAGCTGAAGCATTTTTTTATAAGCACGGAGTTATTTCAACACTCATAGGACGTCTCATTCCAGCCATTCGACAACTCATATCCATCCCTGCAGGCTTGTCTAAAATGAACATCTGGAAATTCATGATCTACACATGCTTGGGTGCAGGTATTTGGAATGCGGTATTAGTAGGAATTGGACTTGTCTTCCATTCGCAAATTGGCAAGGAGGAACTGATTGCTAAAATATCTCACTACAGCCATATCATTGGATATACAGTCATCGCATTGGTAATTGCAATAATAGCATTCCTCATATATCAAGGAACGAAGAAAAGCAAATGAGCAGTTTTGTAAGGATTAAAACTTTATACAATTATATATATGTTTGAAAATTTAAGTGAAAGACTCGAACGGTCATTCAAAATATTAAAAGGTGAAGGCAAAATCACCGAAATCAATGTCGCAGAAACTCTTAAAGACGTGCGTAAGGCTTTGCTTGAAGCCGACGTAAACTACAAGGTTGCTAAGACTTTTACTGACACAGTTAAGCAGAAGGCCCTCGGACAAAACGTGCTTACCGCAGTAAAACCAAGCCAGTTGATGGTGAAGATAGTCCACGACGAACTCACACATCTGATGGGTGGAGAGGCACAGGAACTGGTTCTCAAGGGACATCCTGCAATAGTACTGATGTCTGGTCTTCAAGGTTCTGGTAAGACTACATTCTCAGGAAAGCTCGCCCTACTCCAAAAGACAAAGAAAAACAAAAAACCGTTACTGATCGCCTGCGACGTGTACCGTCCTGCCGCAATAGAACAGTTGAAAGTTGTCGGCGAAAGCATCGGTGTACCAGTATATAGCGAACCCGATTCAAAGAACCCTGTAGAAATCGCCCTTCACGGTATACACGAAGCAAAGGCAAAAGGTTACGATCTGGTGATTGTCGACACCGCAGGTCGCCTTGCCGTTGACGAGCAGATGATGCAGGAAATCCAGAACATCAAGGAAGCTATCAATCCTGACGAAGTCCTCTTTGTCGTTGACTCAATGACAGGACAAGATGCCGTCAATACTGCTAAAGAATTCAATGAGAGATTGGACTTCGACGGAGTTGTGCTCACTAAATTGGATGGTGACACCCGAGGTGGTGCTGCATTGTCAATCCGCACGGTTGTCAACAAACCTATCAAATTTGTCGGAACAGGCGAAAAGATGGAAGCTCTCGACGTATTCCATCCTGAGAGAATGGCAGACCGCATCCTCGGAATGGGTGATATCGTATCATTCGTAGAGCGCGCACAACAACAATTTGACGAAGAAGAGGCAAAAAAACTTCAAAAGAAAATTGCTAAAAATAAGTTCGACTATAATGACTTCCTCGGACAAATTCAGCAAATCAAGAAAATGGGCAACATCAAGGAACTTGCTAGTATGATTCCAGGTGTAGGCAAACAGATTAAAGACTTAGACATCGACGACAACGCATTCAAAAGCGTTGAAGCAATGATTAGTTCAATGACTCCATACGAACGCGAACATCCTGAATGCATTAACATGAGCCGCAAAATGCGAATTGCAAAAGGTAGCGGTAACACAATAGACGAAGTGAACCGAGTGACCAAGCAATTCGAACAGATGAGAAAAATGATGAAAATGATGAGCGGCAACAAGATGGCTGCCATGATGGGAAAAATGGGCAAAATGCCAGGAATGCCAAAATTCTAGAAATTCTCTTTTATCTAATTCTATTTATTCAATAAGATGTTAATTGACGGTAAAGCAACAGCAGCAATCATAAAACAAGAGATTGCAAAAGAAGTTGAAGAAATTGTAAACAACGGAGGCAAGCGTCCACACCTTGCAGCAATCCTCGTAGGGCATGACGGAGGAAGCGAAACATACGTCAAGAACAAAGTTTTAGCCTGCGAAGCATGCGGATTCAAGTCGACACTCATTAGATACGAAGACGACATCACAGAAGACGAACTCCTTGCTAAAGTTGACGAATTAAACAACGATGCCGACGTAGACGGTTTCATAGTCCAACTACCTCTGCCAAAACACATTTCTGAACAAAAGGTTATAGAAGCCATTGATTACCGTAAAGATGTCGACGGATTTCACCCTATCAACGTAGGGCGCATGTCTATAGGACTCCCATGCTACGTATCTGCTACTCCAAACGGAATCCTCGAACTTCTCAAGAGATACGACATTGAAACAAGCGGAAAGAAGTGCGTAGTATTGGGCAGAAGCAACATCGTTGGCAAACCCATGGCTCAACTCATGATGCAAAAGACCTATCCTGGCGACTCCACCGTAACCGTGTGCCATAGCCACACACCAAACGTCAAGGAAGAATGCCTTAAAGCAGACATAATCATAGCAGCCATTGGTATACCGAACTTCGTCACATCCGACATGGTTAAAGAAGGCGCCGTTGTAATTGATGTCGGAACAACAAGAGTGCCAGACCCATCACGCAAAACAGGCTTCCGTCTCAACGGTGATGTCGATTTTGCAAACGTGGAGAAAAAATGTTCATATATAACCCCTGTCCCAGGAGGCGTAGGTCCAATGACAATCTGTTCATTGATGAAGAACACGCTTGCCGCTGGTAAAAAAGAATACTACAAGTAAAAAGTATGTAAAATCATACTTAAACGACATGTTCCAAAAACCAAATAGTGCGAAATACGCAAAAAAAACACTTCTAGAATTTGCCAGATTGAAAAAAAAGCGTAACTTTGCACTCGCTTTCGGAAACGAACGCATAAATGGTGGTTGTAGTTCAGTCGGTTAGAGCGTCAGATTGTGGTTCTGAATGTCGTGGGTTCGAGTCCCACCATCCACCCCAGACTTCCTCAATTGAGGAAGTTTTTTTGTTTTATACGACTTTGGGATATAGCAACATCTATCACCAAACAAATGTAATAAAAGATTCCCATTCTTCCAGATTTTAGTTATTTTTGCAATCATCTAAACAACTAAAATCAAAATAACAGGTATATGATAATCATTGGCATAGCAGGAGGAACTGGTTCAGGAAAAACCACGGTAGTAAAAAAAATTGTTGAGAGCCTGCCATCAGGGAGTGTAGTTGTAGTTCCACAAGATTCATACTACAACGACCAGTCTGACTTACCTTTAGAAATTCGCAAACAGACCAACTTTGACCATCCCGACGCTTTTGATTGGCCTTTGTTAGAAACGCAAATCGAAGAGCTTAGAGCAGGCAAAAGCATCAAGCAACCAACTTATTCTTACATAACCTGCACACGTCTTGAAGAAACCATAAACATCGAACCGAAGGACGTTATAATTATAGAAGGCATCATGGCTCTTTACGACAAAGGACTTCGCGACCTTATGGACTTGAAGATTTATGTTGATGCCGAAGCAGACGAACGCTTACTGAGAGTCATAACCAGAGATATTGCAGAACGAGGACATCCGCTTGAAATGCTCATCGGCAAGTATCGCAATGTACTTAAACCGATGCACGATGAGTTCATAGAACCAACTAAGAAGTATGCAGACATCATCATTCCTAACGGCGGGAATAACACCAAAGCAATCATGATGTTAAAGAAATACATCATCGCCGCGCTAAAAAATAAAAATGATTAAAACTTAAGAGTACACAGACTACCACAATGAAAATAATTTATTTCCACGGATTCGGTTCATCTGGTGCCAGCGGAACCGTAGAAACACTCAGAAGAGTTTTGCCTGAACACACAATAATCGCTCCTGACATACCTGTCGACCCAGCAGATGCCCTCCCCTATTTAAAAGATCTTTGCGAAAAAGAACAGCCTGATTTAGTCATTGGAACAAGCATGGGAGGCATGTACGCACAGCAAATGCGAGGGTTCAAGCGCATCTGCATCAATCCGGCATTCAACATGTCAACAATGAGTAAGGGATTAAAAACTGGCACTCATAAATTTTTCAATGGCAGAAAAGACCACCAGAAAGAATTTACCATAACCAAAGAAATAATACAACACTTTAACCAGATGGAGCGCCAGCAGTTCAAGGGAATCACGGAATTTGACATAGAAAACTGCTATGGACTTTTCGGCATCCACGACACTCAAGTAAACACTTACGACACTTTTAAAAAGCATTACACCAAAGCATCAAGATTCGACGGAGAACACCGACTTAACGACAAGGTCATAAACAAAGTGCTCCTTCCGCTGATTAAAGAAATCTTACACGTATAGCCAACACAATAGTATCGCGCTACATTCTTTATTAATAACTATAAACTGAAAACGATGGTTGTTCACAAGAACTCCCATCGTTTCAACTTATTGTTAGGCACCCAACCGCATCAATGCATTCTAACCTTACCGACCTTATCTAATACATTTTTATTCATTGTTGCAATGCGTCGCTGAGTCTGTTTGGTAGACAATAACATCTGTTCAGACCTAATTCTCAAGTTCGACACTTGCTCTTCAATCATAGACTGTATGTTATCCCCGAATTCACGCACTCCTTCGTTTTGGGGACAAATACATTTAAGGCCTCCTTTTATAATTTCCACAACCACCCTGGAATCCGCTTTCGATGGTTCGCCGTCGCTATGCATTGCACCAGGTTTCTTTCTATTTATAACCAATTTCTCACATCTGAAAGTCTTGATACGCACATTCTTGTCAATTGTTCCGTTAAATAGTTGTACCGCAATTATAGGAGCATCAATAAAATTAAACGGTTCAATAATAGTCACATCCATGACACCATCACGAACAGACGCTTGAGGCGCTATATATGCGTTATTACCGTACTGGGAAGCATTGGCACACGATATCAGAAAAGCCTTATAGGTCGCACTGCGCACATCACCACCATTATAAATTTCAAGTTCATATTCGCGCGGAGAATACTTCAGACTTTTTATCACATTCTCCACATAAGTTATAGGACCACGTCTACCAGCTTCAGCAAATTTCATTGAAACATGGGCATCAAACCCCACGCCACAGATACAAAAGAAGGGTCTGTCATTAACTATACCATAATCAATGTCAGACACATTACCCTCATCAATAAGTTCAACAGCACGTATGGGATCAATCGGTATATGAAGATGTCTTGCCAAACCATTGCCTGAACCGCAAGGTATTATAGCTAACGCTGTATTTGTATGCAACAAAGCCCTAGCTGTCTCGTTAACAGTACCGTCTCCCCCTACAGCACAAACAATATCAACTCCATCAGACACAGCCTTCTCCGCTAATTGAGTAGCATGCCCTGCATGGGCTGTCTTCACTATCTCAAAGTCAAATTTTGCCGTATCTATCGCACGCTCAATCTGTGACAATATAACAGATTTCTGCTGAGCTCCTGATATAGGGTTAACTATAAATACTATTTTCTTTTTCATAAAAACAAATTCAGGTCAATAGTTACGAAGGAGAGTCCCTTTAAAAGAACTGGAAAAATCCACATTATGCCTACTACTCGCAATTATATGCAAAATTAATGAATTTAAAGATAAAACCGCTCTCACAGCAAATAGTTTTACCAATACAAAGGTTTTTTTATTAAAAAGGTATGCCAAGTAGCATTTTTTGCTTAACTTTGCACACTGGAATTAAAGATGAGTAATAGTTTTATTACTATTAATAAACATAATAATATAACCAATTGATAGTGTAAAAGTCTGTCTCACAAAGACTTCAAGACAAAAACACAAATTTATTATGGGTCTACTACAAGAAAAATTGAGTAAGTTTAGAGAGCCACAGAAATATATGGACATGGGCATCTACCCTTACTTCAGAGAAATTGATAGCCATCAGGATACGGAAGTAACCATGAGCGGAAAGAAAGTCCTAATGTTTGGTTCTAACTCTTATATGGGACTTACCTACGACAAACGAATTATCGATGCCGCTATCAACGCCACTAAAAAATACGGAACAGGTTGTGCTGGTTCACGTTTTCTCAACGGTACATTAGATTTGCATGTTCAATTAGAAAATGAATTGGCAGAATTTGTCGGAAAAGAAGAAGCATTAGTTTATTCAACAGGATTCACCGTTAATGCAGGTGTTGTTTCGTGCCTTACAGGACGCAACGACTACATTCTCGGAGATGACAGAGACCACGCATCCATTGTTGACGGTCGCAGATTGTCTTATTCCACATATCTGCACTACAAGCACAACGACATGAACGACCTCGAAAGAGAACTTAAGCGTTGTCGTCCAGAAGCTATAAAGCTCATTGTCACCGACGGAGTATTTTCGATGGAAGGCGATTTGGCCAAACTCCCTGAGATTGTAGAGTTAAAAAAGAAATACAATGCCAACTTGATGGTCGACGAAGCACACGGACTTGGTGTTTTCGGACGTAACGGACGCGGTTCATGCGACCATTTCGGAGTTACAGAGGATGTAGACCTCATTATGGGTACATTCAGTAAATCTTTGGCATCTATCGGCGGATTTATCGCTGCCGACAAAGATACAATCAACTACCTCCGCCACACATCAAGAACTTACATATTCAGTGCAAGTAACACACCTGCCGCAACAGCAGCCGCAATGGAAGCGCTCCACATCCTGAAAACAGAACCTGAACGTCAGGAAAACTTGTGGAAAATCACAAACTACGCATTGAAGCAGTTCAAAGAAGCAGGATTCGAGATTGGCGACACAGAAAGCCCTATCATTCCGCTCTACGTTCGCGATGCAGCAAAAACTTTCCAAGTGACAAAACTTGCCTTCGACAAGGGAGTATTTATCAACCCAGTTATACCTCCTGCATGTGCACCACAAGACACACTCGTCAGAGTAGCGCTCATGGCAACACACACAAAGGAACAAGTTGACAGATGCGTCTCTATCCTACTCGACAGTTTCAAGGAAGTCGGCGTTCTATAATAAAAAATCATAATAAAATATAAAAGCCTGAATCATTGCACCTTCTTGCAAGGCAATGGTTCAGGTTTTGTTTGATAATTCATCCAAAAAATGTAATTTTGCAACTTACATGAGCAGAATATTGGCAATAGACTATGGAGCGAAACGCACAGGGATTGCTGCAACCGACCCAATGCAGATAATCGCCAACGGACTGGAAACCGTTGCGACCAGCACCTTGTTCGACTTCATCCAAAATTATCTCAACAAGGAAGACGTTTCTGAAATCGTAGTCGGATACCCCAAACAGACAAACGGTGAAGACTCCGAAAACCTTAAACGCATAACACCGTTCGTCAATCGTCTGCGCAAACTCTATCCGAACATCAATATCATTTATTACGACGAGCGCTTCACATCCGTACTTGCCCATAAGACAATTCTTGAAAGCGGCATAGGAAAGATGAACAGACGCAACAAGGAACTGGTTGATAAAATCAGCGCCACAATCATACTCCAAGATTATATGGAGGCAAAAAGAATGAGAAGCATCTAAAACTAAAAACATCCACTAACACAACGACTAAATATCAATCACTATGATACTTCCAATGTACATCTTAGGGCAACCGGTACTTCGCAAAAAGGCAGAAGACATAACACCTGATTACCCAAATCTCAAAGAGTTGATAAGCAACATGTTTGAAACCATGCAGAGAGCTGAAGGCGTAGGACTTGCAGCCCCACAAATAGGACTGCCAATCAGAGTTGTTGTCATCGACTTGGATGTCATCAGCGAAGAATATCCCGAATACAAAGGCTACCTCCGCGCTTTCATCAACCCGCACATTATTGAGGTGAGCGAAGAAACATGCCAGATGGAAGAAGGATGCCTGAGCGTACCAGGAATACACGAATCCGTAAAACGCCCGTCTAAGATTCACGTAAAATACCTCGACGAAGACATGAACGAGCACGACGAATGGGTTGACGGATTCTTGGCAAGAGCCATGCAGCACGAATTCGACCATTTGGAAGGAAAACTCTTCATCGACCACCTTTCAGGCTTCCGCAAGCAAATACTTAAGTCGAAACTCATCGCACTGACAAAAGGCAAATTCAACTGCTCCTACAAAACAAAACCAAACAGATAAAGACCCCAAACGAGGCAAAGAAACAAACCAACCAAAAACAAGTTGTCATTGCACTATCTCAAAGCATTTATCCGCCTATTAGCAATAAGCACAATCCTACTCCTGTTGCCATCAACCAAGGTCAGCGCACAAATCAACACCGACCGCATGATGACAATAGGAAAGAATGCCATGTACTTCGACGACTATGTTTTGGCCATACAGTACTTCAACCTCATCATCAACTCCAAGCCCTACCTGTACGAACCCTACTTCTATCGCGGCTTGGCTAAATTCTATCTTGAAGACTACATCGGAGCAGAAGCAGACTGCACCAAGTCAATCGACAAAGGACCGTTTTTCCCCAGCAGTTATCAAGTCAGAGGTTTGGCACGCCTCAACATGGGCAAATACGAACTCGCTACGGAAGACTACACAAAGTCCGCTTCCTTCGAACCGAACAACCGCTCCGTCCTCCACAACCTCGCCATCTGCCACATCAAATTAGAGAATTGGCACGCCGCCGACTCCATAGCCGACGGCATGATAAAGAAATGGCCAAAGAATGCCGAAAACTACTGTCTCAAGGCAAACATCAAACTTGAGAATAAAGACTCTGTCACAGCCGAAGAACTCATTGACAAAGCACTACAGTTGGCGTCCCACAACCTTCAGGCCATAAGCATCAAGTCTACCCTCCGTATGGCAAAAGAAGACTACAACGGAGCAGAACAATATCTGGACAAAGCCATTAACATCAAACCTCGATACGCAGGCTACTACATCAACCGTGGACTCTGCCGCTACCAACAAAACAACTATCGAGGAGCCATGTCCGACTACAACACAGCTATCGAACTCGATTCCACAAACTTCATCGCACGCTACAACCGAGGCCTTCTGCGCGCCAATGTGGGTGAGAACAACCTCGCCATCAACGACTTCAACTACATCATCAGCATCGACCCCGATGACATAATGGCGATATTCAACCGTGCCACCCTACTTGACGAAACCGGCGACTACCGCGGAGCAATACGTGACTACACCACCGTCATCAACGAATATCCTAAATTCCTCCTCGGATACCAGAAACGTGCCGAAGCACGCCGTAAAATCGGAGACACAAAAGGAGCGCTCGCCGACGAAGAGCACGTGCTAAAGGAGCAGATAGCCTACCAATACGGCTATTCCACAAACACCAACCAACAGAAAAACAAGGCACGCAAAAAGTCAAAAGTAAACCTTGACGAATACAAAAGTCCGATCATCGAGGATGAAGAAAGCAACCAGCCGACCTACAAAAACGAATACCGAGGCAAAGTGCAGAATATCAGAACCTCGCTTAAACCACAAGACATCTTCACACTCACATACTACGAAAACCCGAACAAAATACAAGCCTACAACACATACAACGCCGAAATCAGCAACGCCAACAGCAGCAAGACCCTGCCACACAAGTTGTTGATGAACAACCATGCCATAAACCTCAACGACCAGAAATTCAGCGAACACATAAACCACATAGCATACCTTCAAAGCAAAACCGACCTAACACCCAACGAAGCATTCTCCATCGCACTTGAATACATGCTCGTCAACGAATTTGAGAAAGCAATGGAAATGTTCGACGCCAGCATCGCCGAAAACATATACCCATCCCTCTCCTACTTCGGCAAAGGCGTAGCACACTACAAACACGCTGAAGCATACGCATACATAGCATCGCCAGGCAACCAAAAAGACGCAACAACAAACAACAGCATCAAGGCATACCACTACCACGAAGCAATCAAAAACTTCGAGAAAGCCATATCCCGGAACCCCGACTTCGCCGAAGCATACTACAACAAAGGCGCAACCGAAATGGCACTGTCCGACTACGACACTGCCATAAAAGACTACGACACAGCCATCAAGCTCAACCCCGATTTCGCCGAAGCATACTACAACAAAGGCATCATACTCATACAGCAAGGCAAAACCCCAGAAGCCATCACCAACCTCAGCCGGGCAGGTGAACTAGGCCTGTACTCAGCCTATAGCATCATCAAAAAACACCAGAAGCAAAATCAATAGCACTCCACGACATGGAACGCACACAAGGAAAAGCAATCGGACACATCGCCTGCTTCATCGCATACGCCATATTCGGCATTAACATCATCGTATGCAAAGACCTCACCAGCAGCAACATCTTCACCCCGATAACCCTGTTCTTCATCCGCTCACTCGGAGCAGCCCTGCTCTTCTGGTCCATATCACTCTTCACCACAAAAGAGCACGTCGAGAAAAAAGACCTGTTCAAAATACTCATGGCATCCGTACTGGGATTCTTCATCACACAAATCACCTTCCTGATGGCAATCCCTGAAATCACCCCGATGGACTGCTCCATCGTAAGTTCGCTCTCCCCCATCTTCACCATGTTCATAGCCGCCTACACACTGAAGGAACCCATCACATGGCGCAAAGCCGGAGGAGTCTTTCTCAGTTTCCTCGGCATCATCTTCCTGATAACAAACAGCACACAACGAGCAAGCACCGCCACACAGACCAACCTCACAGGCATCCTGCTCATGATAGCCAACGGACTAAGCTTCGCCCTTTACCTCGGAATATTCAAACCCCTCATACAGAAATATTCAGTCATCACCTTCACAAAGTGGATATTCCTCTTCGCCACCTTCCTCACCCTGCCCTGGGGAGCAAGCGAATTGGCAACATTCAACACCCTCCAACTCACACCCACATACCTCTCCGAACTCACCTTCCTCATCGTATGCGCCACATTCATCACCTACTTCCTCATTCCCGTAGGCCAGAAGCGCATCCGCCCCACACTCGTAAGCATGTACTCCTACCTGCAACCCATCATAGCAGTAGCCATAAGCATCTACATCGGCATGGATCAGCTGACCTGGCAAAAGACACTCGCAGCCCTAATGGTCTTCGCAGGAGTCATTATGGTCAACTATAGCCGAAGCGCAAAAAACCGACAAGCATAATGTTAAGAGTTGAGGATTAATATTTAAGGAGGAAGAGTTAAGGGGATAATATGTAGAGACCGCTACCATTCCCATTTACAGATTTCGCTCCCGCTTTAATCTGCAAGGACGAAATGTATTTCACACTCTTAGTTCCCATCATCGTTCCCGTTATCGTTATCGTTCCCGTTATCGTTCCCGTTATCATCATCGTTCCCATTCCCGTCATCGCTCTCGTTCCCGTTATTCATCGTAGAGACGTCACATTGTGGCGTCTCAGTCATTCACGGATATATGTCCTAAACATCAATTTTCCATCAATTTTCTGGAAATCAGCCACATTCCAACATCATCAACGTTCAAAATCAGTAAAACCTCGCTGAAAACTTAACACAACCCCGCTCTAAACTTATCACTTCCCCGCTAAAAACTATAAATTAAAGTAATATTTGTACAAATAATAGTTTTATTTATATAAATATTAGTTTTATTCTTATAAATATTAGTTTTATTCTTACAAATATAAGTTTTATTTATACTTTTCTCCTCGGTGCTTTCAAATATCCACTGTGGTTTAACGAATTTGGTTGACCTTTTCCGTCTTATTTATATCTTAGGTTGACTTGGTTTAAGATTAGTTTTAAATTTAGTTGACTATGTTTTTGCTTAGTTGTGTTTTGGGTTGACCTTTGTGGTTGTTATTTGCTATATTGGTTGTCTGCTGGCACTTATGCTGCCTGCAGCTGCAGGCTGCATAAGTTCTGCCGCGCCGCCAGCGTCTGCCATTGCCCTCTTTATGGCCATGTCCCTGTAGCTCGTCCACCTCTTGCTTATTTCTCCGTCGCACTTGGATGCCTGTACTGGCGTCATGC
>JAZNGW010000020.1:0-21787 GCA_045576655.1 Bacteroidaceae bacterium | reverse complement strand
AGTTTGCATTAACAGCCAATTCTCTGTCCCCTATCTCAGTTGCGATGTTTTCCATTATTCTCAGTTCAACTAAAGCATTGTCAAGCAATCGCTGCCTATAAAACAAGTCCGCTTTTTGCCCATGTATTTTAGCCAGCTGTGTTTTATTAATGCCTTTCTCTCCATAAGTTATTGCCTTGTCAAACCACTCTAAAGCCTGAGGGGCATCGCCCATGTCACGATAAACACTGCCCAGAAGCAAGCAAGCCTCCATCTTCTCGTCAGGGTTTCCATGCTCCTCATAATACTCAACGGCATGTTGCATAGTCTCCTCTTCATCCTTGAGCGAAACAAACATCTTGTTCTTTGCACTAACTCTACATACTTCATAGCGCATTTTCTCTGCCTCTGTCATTTTCGGCACAGCCTTGTCCAAACCCATCAGAACAGTATAGGCGCTGTCTGGTTTGTCCTCATTCAAAAGGATGCAAATACTATCCAGATTTTCCTCAAATCTCATATTCTCGCTACTGCATCCGAAAAAAACAATTAAAGAAAATACAGTTAAGAAGAAAAAAGTTCTCATTTTATTCAAAATATTTAGTCTGTTAATAGTACAAATATACCAAATATTTGAAAAACAAAGAATTAACCACATCCACAAAAATCTTAGCATATTAAATGAAAACAAAATGAAAACAAAAACTTATAGTTTTACGCCCTTTTAGCTTGTATTTTTGCCCTATAACCTTAAAATTATTTCACATGAACAACAAAATTTATTATGCAGCCGTGGCACTTGCCACTATTCCTAATTCAGTTTTTGCGCAACAGACAGAAACAACTACTGAAAAACCTATAGAATTAACACCAATTCCAGGACTTTCAGAAGACATCAAGCGTAATCTGCTTTTAGTCCCTATGGTGACTATCGACGGACACTTGTTAAGATTCTACAATCAGTTTGACTCGGACATCACTATTGAGATTGCGCAGAAAGGTGTAGACAATGAAAATCCTGTAATTGTGTACAACGCGACAAAATCCCCTGAAGAGTCACAGCACGAACTTCCTGCATGGCTTACAGGCGAGTACCTTATATATATAACAATAGACAATACAATATACTACGGAGAAATCACTATAGAATAAAACGTTAAACAATTACTTTATACTAACCTTTAAATTAAAAGAACCATGAAAAAAAAAATCTCATTGCTATGCCTTAGCATGGCTATCGCTACATCATTTGCACAGTTAAAAGTAAACAATGAAGGAAGAGTTGGAATTGGTACATTAGAAAATCCTTCAAATCTTTTGTCTGTAGGTTATAGAGGAATGTATGGATATGCCGCCGCTTTTAAAGGAGAAAGATATGGAATATTTGTCAGAAATGACGGTGAAAATACAATCAGACGAGTTGGAATTAAAATTAGCAATTATATAAATTCTGACACTACAAGTATTGGTCTTCAAATATCACCAATAGGCACAACAAGTCTAAAAAACTATGGTATAGAAAGTTTTGGAGGTAAAAGTTCTAAGTTATCCATAGGAGTTTTAGGCGGACTTAATGGTTCTGCAACAGGAGGCATTACGAGCGGTTCTGGAATATATGGCAGTAGTAGTACTCTTAGTACAATACCAGAAGAGCATACAGGTATTTATGCAGGGTATTTTCGTGGCGATGTACGCGTTACTGGAGGTCTATATGGAACGCTATTAACACCTTCAGAGTCTTCGACATCAGCTGTGGCTGTTGAAACAGAAACTGGAGTTCTCTACAATAGTGAAGAACCAAGCATTTCTGGCAAACTTAGGCAAGTGCAACTTCTTCAATTTTGCAGGCAGAATAAAAATTATGTTTCGTCTGCTTTAATCAATGAAGAAACAGGTGTGTCTACTACAGCATTTAACGATTTTCATATTGAAGATGAAAATGTTGATGAGATGGAAGATATGATAGTTCAAACAGAATTTTCATCTGTAAAATATGGTTTAGCAGCAGACCAATTGCGCAATATCTATCCAGAATTAGTCTATGAAGATGGTAATGGTAACTTAAGTATCAATTATATAGAGATGATTCCTCTGCTTGTTCAGTCAATCAACGAATTGAGTGCTAAAATTGAAGAACTTGAAGGAGGAAACAACGGTGATTTAGTTTTAATGGCAAGAGAAAGAGGTGAAGCCACAGATATAGATGAAGTTGACGAAACTGAAGTATTGTCACTTGCTCAAAACAATCCAAACCCTTTCAGCGAAAGTACTACAATAGAAGTGACTGTGCCAGAAAACACAGGAACTGCAGCAATCTTCATCTACGACATGAGCGGTAAGCAGGAAAAGCAAATCAGCATATCAGAACGTGGTAAGGTTGCTGTTTCCGTAACTTCCGAAGGTCTAACTCCTGGAATGTATCTTTACAGTCTTATAGCTGACGGTAAGGTAGTAAGCACAAAGAAAATGATTTTGACTAAATAGGATAGTTATGAAATTTACAGGATATAATAATAAGATAAGATTGTTCCGTGTAATATTTTCATTTATAGCAGTATGCCTATTTTTAAAAGTATCAGGACAGTCCTATTCAGAAACCTTCAATATTGAATTCAGCGACAAAAATATTGCTGTATCAAAAGAAGGGTCGTTCTCTTTTATTAGACAGAATAACGAGCATTGTTTCTATTTGGAAGACTCTTTAAGACCTTGTATTCCATACATTAACAAATATGTCTTAATACCACAAAATGCTATTGTTAAAAGTGTCTTATTTTCCGCAACAGACAGTCTGTTTGTAGGAGATTTCATTCTACCATCAAATATAAAACTTACTAGTGATAATGTAGGTAATGATTATTGTGTATTATACAACGACAGCATTACGTATCCTTCTTGTATATGTGAACACTATTTCCAAGAATCAATAGATGGGTATAACCTTTTAGGAGTCCAAATATCACCTTTTGTTTATAATGCTCTAAACAACAAACTCTTTATAAAACCTGAAATAACTGTAAATATTCAATATGAACTGGATTCCCTTAAGAGTTTCCAACAATATGGTAGAATGTATAAAAGCACCATTGAAGAGATTGTTTTAAACAAAGAAGATCTTGATATTTATTATCCTGATATATCTTTGTACTCTACTTCAATGAATAGAAACTATCTTATAATAACTGCAGATTCTTTAAAAGAAGTATATAAAGAACTTGTAAATTGGAAGAAATTCAAAGGAATAGAACCCACAATAAAAACTATAGAAGAAATCAACGCTTCATATCAGGGGGTAACACTTCAAGAGAAAATAAAAAGGTGTATTTATGAAATTTTTGACAGATACGGACTTCGTTATGTCCTTTTAGGAGGAGATGTTGATATTATTCCCACACAAAATTGCTATCCTCAAAAACCTTTGGGAACCATAAAGGACAAATATGTTCCTACAGACTATTATTACTCGTGTTTCGACAACAATTTCCAATGGGATGGGAATGATAATGGTATTATAGGTGAGTCAACAGATAACATTTCTATTTCTTCAAATTTAATTATTTCCCGAATTCCTCTTAACAATAAATCAGACATTACTGCATGCATTTCAAGCATTAAAATGTACGAAATGGGAGAAATACCTGACTCAATATACAATAAAGTTGTTTTTGCAGGTGCACCGATTAATGATAATATAATTTACGATAATGGATGGTGTGACTCCCACTATAATGGTGATAGCATTTACAGAACACACATTATGCCATATTCTAATGTACAATACAAGTACTTCTACAAAACAGGGACCAATGTTTTTCAAGGAAATGACTTTTTCACCCAATCAAATTTCAATTCTCTACTTGAATTAGGAGGAAATATCACTTATGTAAATTGTCATGGGTTGCCAGACACTTGGAATATGTACAACTTTATGTATTGGGATGAAAAAATTCTTAATTTAGATACAACATTCGTGGCTTATATTTTTTCAGGTTCATGTCTTACTAATAATTTTGCCTATAGATACAGTTCGCTGAGCGAATCATTTTTCAAAAACCCAAAATGCCACACAATTGGCTATTTAGGTTATACCACAGAAAGTCTTGGCAGTAATAGCTACTATTCTTTTGGTGATGCTACGATATTAGATGCATTACTTACAGAAGAAATTTTCAAGAACAAAAAATATATAATCGGAGAAGCCTTATCAGCAGGGAAATGTATGTATTTATTGAGATATGCTATGACAGGGTCATGTGTACCATGGCATCTTATGTCTTTAAATTTATTAGGAGATCCAGAATGTAATATTTTTACAGGCAAACCCATAAAATTCAACAATATAGGTATAGTTCAAACTCAAGGTAGATATAAGATTAATACAGGAGAAAATTCTTGTACATTAAGCCTTGTAAGATGTTTTGAAAATAACGGTATAAAATATAACAATCTTTTACAAACCAAAAGTGGTCAAGTGTTTGATGTTCCTTATTATAATAATTCCACATACAAATACTACTATAGTATAACAAAAAATGGATATAAACCTTACATAATGCACAATTTGAATCTTACAGATTTATTTATTCAAAATCAAGTATATACAGATGACTTCGAAGCAAACGCTAAAAATATAAGAATCGGGGGAAACGTTACAAATAAATATCAGGAAGGTGAAGTTTGTGTTTCTGAAGGATTTAATGTAACTTTGACAGCCACGGAAAGTTTTGAAATATCAAATGACTTTATTTGTGAGAAAGGAGCGACTTTAACAATAAACGCACAATAACCCTTGGCATCATGAAATATCTATTATCTATCATTTTTTGCTTGTGCCTTTCGTTCTCTGCAAAGGCTCAGAGTACCTACCATAGCATGCTCGAAGGTAATCCTGAATGGAGCTACTACGAGTTGTACCAGGGTGTTAAATGGGTTGACGGAGAACCTGTATATGACTATATCCTTACTTTCTATCGTTTCTACCTCGACGGGCAAAAGGAGATAAACGGCAAGACCTACCATTGCATCTATATGCAGACGAAGGAAAGAGATGAGGAAATGACTGCTCCTGAATTTTGCTACGCAGTGCGCGAGGAAGCAGGAAAAGTCTATGCCGATTACAACGAGTTTATCCGCGACAAATGGTTTCAGGGTTTTATGCCATACGAAATCACTCCAGACAGCGAAGTTGTAGTGTATGACTTTACGAAGGAACTCAATGATAAATTTTACTGCTATCGCGTAAATGCTCCTTCTGAAGGCGTAATCACTACAACAGAAATAAAATCTATAGAAGAGATAACACTGAATGACGGAAGCAAAAGGAAAGTCTGGAGGATGGACGATAACGGCTGTTATGTAGAAGGTATCGGCTCCATAAACTCTAATGGTTTGCTCACTCATCATCTTGACCTCTTATTGATTGTCACTAACGGTTACAAATGGTACAATCTTAACTGGTTCAAGCAGAACGGCGAATACGTCTACAAAGCTCCTGACTACACAGGCGACCCAAGCGTTGAAGAGGAAAGCCGCACCACGTTCAAGAAGGAAGACCCGTTCTTTGATGGTGAGGTCAACGGTATCGACAGAGTTTTGGATGACACTCCTTCAAGCAAACCTTCCGACTCCGCTATCTACGACCTCACAGGCCGCCGCCTGAACGGCAAGCCTGAAAGTGGCATCTACATCCAGGGCGGAAAGAAGTATATTATTAAATAAGAGACCCACCCCTAACCCCTCCTCAAGGGAGGGGAATTTATAAGCTTGTATGGGCATCCTTTATGGGTGCCCTTTTTTTCGTTACTGTTCCCCACATTTCCCGAACCAGTCATTCTGAGCGTTAGCGAAGAATCTCTAAGGATGACCTTGCTGTATGTTTTCGGGCACCCTACGACGATTATTTGAGATCCTTCTTCGCTTCGCTCATCAGGATGACAAGGGGGCAATCTGTAGTTGTGTAGGGGCGGGGTCTGCCCGCCCGAATATGATACAAAACTACAGATTACACAAATCTACACAGATTAAAATCCTTATAATCTGAGAAATCTGTGGTCTAAATTCTTCGGACAAGGCACGCCCAGTCCCTGCATTCTGAACCACAAAAAAGGGCAGACACGGTGGTCTGCCCTACGACGATAACGGGAACGATAACGTTAACGGTTTCGTCCCTACGCAACCCCTCAACGTCAAACCCTTAACCCTCAGCGTTACACGGTTCCCGTTCATGTTTTTGTGCAAGAATATTATTCTCCTGCATAGGTGTATATATATAGGTATGTATGTTTGGAGATGGGTGGTTTGAAATGGTATCTTTGCGGCGGTAATGAAGTATGGTATGATTTCTTAACATCTTTTGAGGTTAAAGGTTTTGTTTGATACGGAGGTAAACGGAAAACTTTTGTATCTTTGCAAGTTGAACAAGTGTATTCCAGTGTGTTGGAATATATATGCGTTTGATTTTTATCAAATTTACATATATAAGGAATGAAGAATTACAAAATTGTGAACAACCTTACTGGTTGGTTCGTTTTTGCAATTGCCGCTTTCACCTATTGCATGACAATAGAGCCTACGGCAAGTTTCTGGGATTGCCCGGAATTTATCACTACTGCAGCGAAGCTTGAGGTGGGGCATCCGCCTGGAGCGCCTTTCTTTATGCTGTTTGGCAACTTGTTTGCTCAGTTTGCGAGCGATGCTTCTGAGGTGGCAATGATGATTAACATAATGAATGCGCTGCTTTCGGCAGGGTGTATTCTGTTCCTTTTTTGGAGTATCACTCATTTGGCAAAGAAGCTTATCGTGAGGGATGACGCTCAGTCGGTTTCGTTGAGTAAGACTATTGCCATCATGGCGAGTGGTGTGGCTGGTGCTTTGATTTACACTTGGAGCGACACGTTTTGGTTTAGTGCTGTGGAGGGTGAGGTCTACGCTTTCTCTTCTTTCATCACTGCGCTTGTGTTCTGGCTTATCCTGAAGTGGGAGAATCATGCTGACGAGGCTGGCAGCGACCGCTGGCTGGTGCTGATTGCTTACTTGGTGGGTTTGTCAATCGGTGTACACTTGTTGAACTTGCTTTGTATCCCTGCCATCGTGCTTGTGTTCTACTACAAGAAGTGCAAGAATCCTGACTTGAAGGGTTCGCTCATGGCTCTTGGTGTGTCGGTGGTGCTTGTTGCTGCTGTGCTCTACGGTATTGTTCCGGGCATTGTGAAGGTGGGCGGATGGTTTGAGCTTATGTTTGTCAACGGCTTGGGTATGGCTTATAATTCCGGTCTTTATGTATACCTCGGTTTGTTGGTTGCATCGCTTGTCTGGGCGCTCTTTGAGAGCACTAAGGCTGTAAGCAAGACTCGCATGAACGTTTCGTTCCTTTCGAGCGTTGCTTTGCTCGGTGTGCCTTTCTATGGTCACGGCACTTTCAGTGTTATCATAGGATTGGTGGTGCTTGTTGTTCTTGCGGTGCTTCTCTTTAATAACAAGAAAATCACTTCGCGACTGCTCAATACTTCTCTGCTCTGCATGACTCTCATCACTGTGGGTTACGCTTCGTATGCTGTGATTGTGATTCGTTCTACTGCCAACCCTCCTATGGATCAGAACTCGCCTGAGGATATCTTTACTTTAGGTGAATATCTGAGCCGTGAGCAGTATGGCGACCGTCCTCTCTTTATGGGCGAGACTTATGCTTCGGAGCCTGAAATCATTGACGACGGCAAGAACCTGAAGTATAACATTGCTAAGGGTGCTCCTGTGTATCAGCGCAAGGACAAGACTTCGGCTGAGGAGAAGGACGAATATATCGTTGTGCATGAAAAGATTGACTATGTATATCCTTCTAACCAGACTATGCTGTTTCCTCGTATATACAGCAAGAAAGATGAGGGCAGGTACAGAAGCTGGTTGGGCAATATAAAGACTCACAGCGTGCAGTATAACATACCTGGACAGCCGTCGCAGTATGTGGATATACCTAACTATTCGGAGAACTTGCGTTTCTTCTTTTCTTATCAGATGAACTTCATGTACTGGCGTTACTTCATGTGGAACTTTGCCGGTCGTCAGAACGATCTTCAGGGTAATGGTGAACTTGAGAAGGGTAACTGGATAACTGGTATAGACTTTATCGACAACGCTATCTATGGCACAGACTTGAGCAATTTGCCGTCTGACCTTAGGGAAAACAAGGGGCGCAACGTGTTTTACTGTTTGCCTTTGTTGCTTGGTCTGCTCGGATTCTTCTGGCAGGCGTTCAGAGACAAGAAGAGCATACAGCAGTTCTGGGTGGTATTCTTCTTGTTCTTCATGACAGGTATAGCCATCGTCATCTATCTGAACCAAACTCCTGGTCAGCCTCGTGAGCGTGACTATGCTTATGCTGGATCGTTCTATGCCTTCGCTATGTGGTGCGGATTGGGTGTCACAGCCATCTACGACTATTTGAGCAAGTTCTTGTCGTCAAAGCGTGGCGGCGCAATAATTGCAGCTGTTATAGCCGCAGTGCCTGCAGTGGCAGTACCTCTTCAGATGGTGGGGCAGACTTGGGACGATCACGACCGTAGCGACCGATACGTTTGTCGCGACTTCGGACTTAACTATCTTGAGACAGTGCCTGAAGATGGTATTATCTTCACTTGTGGTGATAATGATACCTTCCCTCTCTGGTACAATGAGGACACTGAAGGCAAGCGTACAGATGTGCGTGTGTGCAACCTGTCGTACTTGCAGACTGACTGGTATATAGACCAGATGAAGCGTCCTGCTTACGGTAGTACAAAACTCCCGATAAGTTGGAAGCGCTGGCAGTACACCACAGGCAAGAATGAGATGATAGATGTGAACCCTAGTATATCTACAGGTATCGGCGATCTGAAGGCTAAGGACCTTATCGATGTTCTTTGCGAGGAAGATTCAGCGCTCTATAATGACCTTTGGCAGGGCAAGCCATATGAGTACTCAACCGTAATAAAGCATTTTGTGCTCAAGGAACCGTTCTCGCCTGAGTTTGAGGCTAAACATGCTCAGTTTGTTAAGATAGTTAGGGATATGCTGCCTACTTGCATACCTACTGACGTGCTTTATGTAACTGTCAATAAGGATAACGTGCGCAAGTCGGGCATGATTATCCCAGGCGACTCTATACCTGACCGTATGGATATAAGCCTTGCTAATCGTGCAGACATATCTAAGAGCGAACTCATGATGCTCGAAATTATTGCTAACAATAACTTTGAGCGTCCTGTTTACATGTCAACTACTGTGGGCACAAGCAACTACGGTTCGCTCTACCGCCATTTTGTCCAGGAAGGTATTGCCTACCGCATCACTCCGTTCACTATCGAGGATAACAGGGCTATGGTTCGCCACTTCATCGACTCTGAAAAGATGTACGACAACATGATGAACAAGTACGCTTACGGCAACTTGAAGCAGGAAGGTCTGTATTTGGATGAAACAACTATGCGTATGTGTCACACTCATCGCCGTTGGTTCTCATCGCTCATCAACGCCCTTGTTGAGGAAGGTAAGTACGACAAGGCGCTGAAGGCTCTTGATAAGTGTGAGGCAGAAATTCCGTCATACAACGTGCCTCACGACTCAGGTTCGGGCTCGGTAGATATGGCACAGGCATATATCGTGTGCGGACAGCTTGAAAAGGCTGATACCATCTTGAAGCAGCTCAAGAAGGTTTCAGAGGAGTATAACCGTTGGTACCTCAGTCTTGAAGGAAGGCGTTTTGCTTCAGTAATCAATAGCGACAGTTACCGTCATGAACTGAGTGTGCTTAGCATCCTCGGCGAAATCTATTCAGGAATGGTGGATTTGACAAACGATGAGGCGAAGAAGAAAGAATACGGAGGTGCTTCGGAAGAATGTGAGAAACTCCTCAATTCGTTCTATAAGGAGTACTACATCAAGTCGCAGGGCATGAATATGAGTCTTAACTAATATTGTAGTGCGCAATGTTTATAGAACAACCAAGCAAGTGGCTCAGATGGCTCTATCCGAGTGCCATCTGGAGGATGAATCATGAGGAGAAGGCTGTTTATCTGACCTTCGACGACGGTCCCATCCCGGAAGCCACTCCTTGGATAGTTGAAACGCTGGAGCGTTACGGAGTGAAGGCTACGTTCTTCATGGTGGGCGACAACGTGAACAAGTACCCCGAACTGCTCGAACTCATCAGGTCGAAAGGCCACCGGTTGGGCAACCACACTTACAACCACATAGGCGGACTGTTTTGTCCGAGTAAGGAGTACCTGTGGAACGCTAACAAGGCGGCCAAACTCATTAAGTCAAACCTGTTCCGTCCGCCTCGGGGCTGGATGAAGAACAGCCAGTACATCCGCTTGCGCCGCCACTACACAGTCATAATGTGGGACCTTGTTACTCGCGACTATTCCTGCCGCCTCACGGCCGACGAGGTGTTTGAGAATGTGAAGCGATACACTCGAAATGGTTCGATCATCACCTTTCACGACTCGTTGAAGAGCATAGACAAACTAAAGACGGCCCTGCCGCGCTCCATTGAGTGGTTGAAGGAGCAAGGCTATGAGTTTAAGATATTCGACGAGAACCAGCAGAAGAGCCGGCATTTGAAATAAAGTTTATAGTTTAAAGTTAATAGTTAATAGTTTAAGGCTTATAGTTTAGAGTTTTGTTGGAATCTCTCTCGCATATAACCAGTCGTATAAAAGCCGAAGCGTTGCGCCTCGGCTTTTCTGCTTGTGGTGTGGCTAAGGCTGAAGCTGTAGATGCGGGTGTGGCAGAGGCTTACAAGTCGTGGATTGAGAGCGGTCGTTGCGCTTCGATGGACTATATGCGCGGCAACCTGGACAAGAGGCTTGACCCACGCCTGTTGCTGCCTGGAGCGAAGAGCGTGATTTCTGTTGCTCTCAACTATTATCCTGAGCATTTGTTGGGGGATAATCAGTATCAGTTTGCCTATTATGCCTATGGCAAGGATTATCATGATGTGATGCGCAGGATGCTTCAGGAACTTTCTGTAAAGGTTGCTGGCATTGTTGGGGGCAGTCTTGAGTGCAAGATTTGTTGCGACACAGTGCCTATTCTTGACCGCTATTGGGCATGGAAGAGTGGAGTGGGGTGGATAGGCAAGAACTGCAACCTTATTATCCCAGGTGCGGGGAGTTACTTTTTCTTGGGTGAGATAGTTGTCACGGCAGAACTTGGCTATGATGTGCCTATGGAATCACGTTGCGGCAACTGCACTCGCTGTCTTGACGCTTGCCCTACAGGGGCGCTTCGTTCAGCCTCTTGCCTTGATTCACGGCGCTGTCTGTCTTATCTGACTATTGAGAATCGCGGTGACATTCCTGCCGAGTTTGCGTCAAAACTCAGTCCGTATGTTTATGGTTGCGACAGATGCCAGAGGGTTTGTCCGCATAATAGTAACGCTGTTCCTACTCAGGTGGAAGATTTTCGTCCGAACGCTGAGTTTATGAGTATGCGTCCTTCTGATTGGCACAGTCTCAGTGTGGAGAAATACAGAACCCTCTTCAAGGGCTCTGCCGTGAAGAGGGCTAAATATGATGGTCTGATGCGTAATGTATCACATTTGTCCGGACTCGATGAGTAGGATGCACCGCTCTGTCAGTCTGTCGTCGACATCCGGGTCGTACTCTTTCTTCAGGCTGGCTCCGAAGAGTGATGCAAACATATTGTAGAATCCAGCCTTGAATCCTCCCATGTACATTTTTATGAGCTCGTAGGAAGTGTGGTTACACTGTCGGTCAACGAGTTTGATGAGCAGTTTGCCCTGCGAGAATGTCAGTTTCTTCAGTCTTGGCGTGTATTCCTTCTTCAGGTCCTTTTCAGCCTGTTTCAGATATTCATCCTTCGCCTTCTTGTCGGGCAGTGAATCCATGTGGGCAATGGTCTTGTCGATAGTTTTCTTTATGTCGACGGCTATGGGGTACACCTTCTTGATGTTGTTGACCATCTTGTAGTATTTCTTCAGTTTGCGGGTGCTTTTCACTTCCAGCTTGTTGAAGCAATACACATCGTCGAGCACAAACCACGGAATCATTTCGCCTTCAAACTCTACCATTCCTGCATAACCAATGCGGTGGCTTGCTACAGGTGCTCCAGTCGCTTCAAATGACTCGTCGACTATCACCTGGGCTCTTACATTGTCAGTAGCCATCAGCACTGCGCACAGCAATAAGAATATGTGAATCTTCCTTCTCAAATGCGTAATGTTTTGGTTTGCTGTGCAAAAATAGCAAGAAAATCGCTTTTTCCGTCCGTTTTTACATTTTATATGATTTTTTAAAGAAAGAGGGGTTGTGCCGCGTGGCACAACCCCTTAACTTTTAGCCTTAGCCTTTAATTCTTACTTTTTACTTCTCACATTTTACTTCCCCTTGTATCCTGCTATTTTGGCAATCTTGGCAGGTAGCTCGGCGTTGTCGGTGCGTGAAGAGAAGTTTTCCGCACCGGCTCCGATGGCACATACCGGAACGAGTCCGGCAGAGTGGCCTCCACTGGTCCATCCGAGTAGCGCTATGCGGTTGATTATGCGTTTCGCCTCGCCTGCCAGCGGTTCGCTCTGTGAGTATTCGCTCTTTTCCATTGCCGCCTCACCCTGGAAACTGCGTTCGTACACTCTTTTCAGGTGTTCCTCTGTACGCTCGTTTATTTTCACATCTTTCCAGAATCCGAAATATTCAGTCAGGGCTTCCTTTGCCATTTCCCAGGTCACCTTGTTTTTTGTCTTCTTGCGCAGGTCGTTGAGCACTTTGGTGAATCCCACCTCGCTCAGTTTCTGATTTTTCAGCACTTGCAGATTCAGTTTGTAGTCACCAGTGCCGAGTGCCATGCCGCCTGTAGAGTGGTCGGCTGTGATGACGATGAGTGTTTCGTCGGGATGCTGAGAGTAGAATTCGTAGGCCACCTTCACGGCGTTGTCGAAGTCAATCACTTCGTTGAGCACTGTGGCTCCGTCGTTTGCATGGCATGCCCAGTCTATCTTGCCGCCTTCGACCATGAGGAAAAAGCCGTTTTCATTGTCTTTGCTCAGGAAGTTGATGGCTGAGCGTGTTATTTCCTGCAGGGTGAGATTTCCTTTCTTGCGGTCGATGGCGTAAGGGATGGCTGAGCGGTCAATCTTTGAATCCTCCTCAGGCTGGAGAAGAATCATCTTCTCTGCCTTTTTGCTCTTTTTCAGATAGTCTTTGTATCCTCGTGCAATGGTGTAGCCGTTCTCTGGCGCCAGTTCGTAAAGGTTCTTCTTGTCCTTCATGTAGGGTTCGAGGAAGTCTGAACCCGCATAGAAGTCGAATCCCGCCGCATAGAGGTCTATACCGATGTTGTAGTAACTGTTACGGCTTGCCTGATGCGCATAGAATGCTGAAGGTGTGGCGTGGTCCACGCTCACACTCGTAGCTATGCCCACCTTGTGGCCCGCCTCTTTTGCCCATACGGCGATGCTGTTGACTGGCGTTTCAAGGTCTTTCAGCACTCCGATTGCACCGTTCTTTGTCTTGTTTCCTGTGGCGAGAGCCGTTCCCGAAGCTGCCGAGTCGGTCACACCGTTAGTGGCCGAGAAGGTTGTTGCCATAGTGACGTAGGGGAACATGGAGAATTGCATAGGAACGACTCCGATGTTGCCTTGCAGTTCTGCCTGATACATTTCTGCGCCAAGCACCTGGTTTACTCCCATTCCGTCGCCTATGAAATAGAACACGTACTTAGGTTTCTCTTGTGCGTATCCCAACAGGCATACCGTCCAGAGGAATAGGATAAGGAATGAATACTTCTTCATATAGTATATGTTTATGTTATGATGTATATAATATTCTCATCACCACAAATATAGTCAGATTTTGTGAAACGCACCTTTCCGTTTGCCGTAAAAAAGCATGTTGCGGCCAATATTTTCTCTCCAGTCGGCCTCTGCCTTTCGAGGGTGTCTCTTCGGACAGGAAAGATTCCCCATGTTTTTTAGGCACGGAGCACACGGAACACGCCGAATGACACGGCGTTAAATGTTTAAGGACAAAGAACAGCGGCATCAGTGTCGTTCCCGTCATAGTTGTCGTCATCATTCCCGTTATCGTTCGATAAACCATTAACAATAAACGTTACCTGCAGAAACTTATCTCCACCCCGCTAAATATTTTACACCTCCTCGGAGAAAAGTATAAATAAAACTTATATTTGTAAGAATAAAACTAATATTTATATGAATAAAACTATTATTTGTACAAATATTACTTTTATTTATAGTTTTCAGCGAAGGGTTGGGAAGTAAGGAGCGGGGTGATGGTGGTTTTGCACCGAGGTTATGTCATGTTTCTAATGCGAGAGTTCTGATTTGGAGTGTGGTAGATAATGTTAGGAATGTATTTGTTTTCAAAACTGTCGTTAGGTTTGGCAGGGTGGCAAATTCGCTGTATATTTGGATTTGATAAAGGATATGTAATTGTACATATGTTATTTTAGAATCTTAAATTTATGGTTATAAAAGATACATTCATTATTGTAAAGGGACAACCTAAATCTTTGCAGATAGAAAAAATGGATTTAGGTCAAAATGGATTGTATGCAATTAAATTTAAGAATACTCCTAAAACTTTTCATTATCGCTATAACGATGTTGTATATCTGAAAGATGCAACCTGGCATGATAACTTAAATTGTAAGGTGTATATTGGAGGATGCGAGCAACATAATATTGCGGATATTCGTTCTTTTAAACAAGGAAATTTAAGACATTGGAGAATTACGTTTTCTAATGGTTTTGTTAAAGATTATTTGGATGGTTCTATTAATGTTGTTGAATCTTGTTTTAGTGATAAAGTAGCCAAAGATACATTTAATTATCTAAAACGGATTGCTTATGTTAATGAATTAGGCAAAGATGAAGAACATGGTGGAATACTTTCTGCACTCTATGAGAAAATAGATTTCATAGATGACACGGCGGCTGTTGCTCCATATTTGAATCCTTCAAAAAATAAAGTAAGAAAGTGTAAATCCCATAATCTTATTTTCCCTTTTGGGTGTAATGCCAGTCAAGAAAAAGCTGTTACAGCTGCGTTTGAGAACCAAATAAGTGTTATACAAGGTCCTCCAGGAACTGGTAAGACACAAACAATTCTTAACATTATTGCCAATATAATTATTCAGGGTAAAAGTGTTATTGTTGTTTCTAATAATAATTCCGCTACTGAAAATGTACTGGAGAAATTAGAAAAATTTGGTCTTGCTTTTGTTGTTGCTTCTTTGGGAAAAAGAGAAAACAAAGATGCTTTTATCAAAAAGCAGCCTGGTATACCAGATGAATTGCATTCGTGGCGAATGCCTTCTAAAGAAGTAATCCAAGCAAAATTAGAACTTTCTTCAATTCTTGCTAAGTTGAAGAAGGTGTTTGCTCTGCAAGAGGAATTAGCTTCTTGTAAGCAGGAAATAAAGTCTGTTACTTTGGAATGGGAGCATTTCATGAAGAATTATAATATCGGGGCGAATTCCTATACTCCAAAGCATGGCATCAAATCTAAGCGTTTGATGAAACTTTGGTTAGAGTATCAAGCCTATGCGGAAGGTGATGTTATAGTTCCCCTAAATTTTTTCGGAAAACTTAAGGAGCGAATTAAGTGGTCATGGATGAATATTACAAGAAAATATCTGTTAGGTATTAATTCTCCCTTTGATATAAATAATCTTCAACCGACTATCTTGGAACTTCAGTCTTTATATTATGTAGTGCGTTTGCAGGAATTGAATTCTATAGTTGATAAAATAGAAAAAGATTTAAAAATCATTGACTCTGAAGATTTATCAAAGATTCTTGTGTCTAAATCATTGCAGTTACTGAAAGACGCTCTTTATTGTAAGTATAATGAAGAAAAGCGATACGTTTTATCATCCGTAAATGAAATCAACATGTTGGGTGATAAAATCTGTAGGCAGTATCCTGTAATATTAAGCACCACTTTTTCAGCTAGGACTGCAATATCTGATCATGTATATGACTATATCATAATGGATGAAGCGTCCCAAGTATCAATTGATACAGGTGCATTAGCTTTGACTTGCGCTAAAAATGCTGTAATCGTTGGTGATACGATGCAATTGCCTAATGTTGTTACAGAAGAAGATCGATTTAAATTAAATGGTATTTTTGATGAATATAACATAGAGCGCGGTTATCATTGTGTTGATTATAGTTTTTTGCAATCAATTTGTGCCATTATTCCAAATGTAAAGCAAACTTTATTGCGTGAGCATTATCGTTGTCATCCTACAATTATTAACTTTTGCAATCAACGTTTCTATGGTGGTAATTTGCTTATTATGACTAAAGATCATGATGAAAAAAATGTGATGATGGCGATAAAAACTGTTCCAGGGCATCATGCCCGCAATCATTATAACCAACGTGAAATAGATGTTGTTAAGGAAGAGGTGTTGCCTATATACAAAAATTCCGAAGAAATAGGTGTTATAACACCATATAATAACCAGGTAAACGAGTTTATAAGGCAAATACCAGGAATAGAGACCGCAACTATTCATAAGTATCAAGGAAGAGAAAAAGACACAATTATAATGAGTGTGGTAGATGATCAAATAACAGAGTTTAGTGATGACCCGAATTTGATAAATGTGGCTATTTCTAGAGCAAAAAAACACTTTTGTTTGATTGTTTCGGGTAATGAGCAAAAGCGGAAGGGGTATATAGCAGAACTTATAGACTATATTGTTTACAATAATCTTTCCGTTACGGAAAGTAAGATTTGTTCTATCTTTGACTATCTTTTTAGTCATTATTCATCAGAGCGAATGGAATATCTTGCAAAACATAAAAATATCTCCTTGTATGATTCTGAAAATTTGACTTATTCATTATTGGAAAACATATTGTCTGATTATCCGGAATTTAGTCACCTAGGAATTCTATGCCATACACCTTTGCGTACGATTTTTAAAGATTGGTCTTTGCTTAATGAAGAAGAGAAAAAATACATATCTCATTATAGCACGCACTTGGATTTTCTTGTAGTAAATCATGTTACCAAAAAACCTGTTTTAGCAATAGAAACGGATGGGTATGCATATCACAACAAAGAAACAGAACAGTATCAACGAGATTTAAAGAAAAATCATATTCTCGAACTTTATGGTTTGCCATTAATCCGACTTAAGACGAATGAAAGCGGCGAGAAAGAAAAAATATTATTGAAATTGCGTGAAATAGTAAATTGATTTTTACAGTCATTCTTAAATCTTCACTATTTAAAGGGAAAATTACACCTTATGGAACTTGAAAAGTTTGAGCGTCAGCTGCGTCTCTTGGAGATGCTGGTGGGCAATACTTATCTGACTGTGCAGCAGTTGTGCGAACGTACGGGGCTGACCAGACGGAGCATATACAGATACCTCGATTTCTTCAAGACGGCTGGGTTCGACTTGGTGAAAAATGATGGGGTGTACAGCATCGAACTCAGTTCGCCGTTCGTGAGCCGCATATCCGACAAGGTGCGCTTCACGGGTACGGAGCTTGAGGTGCTGCGCCGATTGCTCAATCAGGCTGACAAGGGGAACAGCGCTGTGCAGAATCTGAAGATGAAGCTTGGCAGTGTGTATGGTATGCAACTTCTGTCGGATGTGAAGATGGACAAGCTTCTTGCAAGCAATATAGACGCTTTGTATGATGCCATAAACAGGAGGCGCAAGGTGGTGCTTCACGATTACTACTCGCCTCATGGCAACACTGTGGCCGACCGACTGGTCGAGCCTTTCAAGTTTGTGCATAACGGTAGTGATGTCAGATGTTTCGACATTAAGGCGCAGCAGTGCAAGACGTTCAAATTGGCTCGTATACAGCATAATGTGGAGGTTCTGGATGAGAAGTGGGAGTTTGCCAATCGTCACATCACTTACTACACTGATGTGTTCGGGTTCTCCGGCGAAAAGCAGTACAGGGTTAAGTTGCGTATGGGCCGCCTGTCTATGCGTGTCCTTATGGAGGAATATGGTGTGGAGGAGCATCAGTTCGTGATAATGGACGATTCGCATTGGTTGTTCTCCACTCTCGTGTGCAGCTATCAGGGGGTAGGGCGTTTCGTTATGGGCTTGATTCAGGATATTGACATCGTTGACAGTCCAAATTTTAAGGAGTTTTTGCGCAAAGATTTAAATATTTTAACAGAAAAACTCATGGATTAGGTTTTTTATTGTCGAGGTGTGACGTAGTTTGACACTTAATGGTGGTTACTTTGCAGTGTGAAACTTAAATACTTCGATATATGAAAACAACAGCAACAACTCAGTCGGGTGTAACCCTCATCAATGCACGTCAGTCATTCACATTTGCAGGTTTGGCAAAATGGGCAAAGCGCGCCATCTTGTCGTCAGCGCCATTGGTAAGCGCGGCTCGCCTGTTCTCCACAGTTATTGAGCAGGAGGTTACGCCTGTCGACGTGCTTCATATTCTTAACCTTTTCTTGGCTCTCTGCTTGGCGGTGTTCCCAGTCGAAATGCCATTGTTGCTCCGCATTGCGGCCATCTGCTGGCTTGCAAAGGCTGTGAGCGTGATCAGGCATACAGAGCTCTTTAAGGACGAAGACTAACAAACTGCACATATTTCTTTTTGCGCTTGCGTCGTGGAATTTTTCCTCGGCGCAGGCGTTGTTTTTGTTTTAAATTTCTGTTATATAGTCATTTATCTCCTTAAGATTGAAAATATCAGATGTTTTGTTTTATGGAGTGAGGAACTTTTCGTTATCTTTGGTGTACTTAAATCAATGGACTATTTGTAAACACAAACTTTTCACCTATTTAAATTTAAATCTATGAAAGCAAAGTTTTATTTGATGGCGTTTATGCTCATGTCGTGCATAGGCGCATTTGCGCAATGGACTAAGCCTGTTCCGACAGGTACGACACTCGCTGCGGGCGAAGAGTGTTATCTCTACAATGTGGAGGCTGACGCATTCTTCCTTGGGGCAAACGACTGGCTTACGCGTGCCAGTGTCAGCGAACTTCGAGGATACAAGGTATGGCTTGAGGCGCACGAGAGCGATCCTTCATCTTACTACATCACCAATTACATTGAAGATGGTGACCATGCAGGCGAGACCTTGTGTGTGTACATCGCTGATTGGGATGCTGTTTGGATTGATCAGGCCAAGGATGGTGATAATGACAAGCTTTTCACTTTCGAGGATAAAGGCGACGGCACTTACAAGATTGGTCTGTCAGCTCTCAACAAGTCTTTTGTCCCTACAGTATGGGTGGATGCTTACCTCGGACTCATTCCGGCAAAGGAGGACACGCGTTTGTACATCTGTGATGCAGAAGGTGAATTTGACGTGTCAACATTCCAGACTACATGGAAGATTGTCTCTCCTGCAGAGTATGCAACCTACATCCCTGCCAAGAAGATATGGAATGCTGCCAACAAGTTGGGCAACGCCATTACAAAGGCAAAGGCTGAGAACGAAGGCATTGACATAAGCGAGGTGGAGGCGGTGTATGCTAACACTGCAAGCACTGAAGAGGAGCTTGTTGCAGCTTACGCCAAACTTGACGAGCT
This sequence comes from Bacteroidaceae bacterium, assembly GCA_045576655.1. Taxonomy (GTDB): domain Bacteria; phylum Bacteroidota; class Bacteroidia; order Bacteroidales; family Bacteroidaceae; genus RGIG8745. The sequence goes on along the minus strand of JAZNGW010000020.1, from coordinate 2,247 downwards.
CGTCATGGCGTTCCAGACAGAGAGAGTATCGCCTCAGACTCCTGCCAACTACACTCCGCTCATCACTAACCCTACATACGAGAACAACACCAACGACGGTTGGGCTGGAACAGTGCCTGCTTTCCAGACCTTCGGCAACGCCGAGTTCTATGAGAAGAACTATGACGCCAACCAGACCCTCACAGGCTTGAAGAACGGTGTCTACCGCGTGGCAGTCACTGCATTCTACCGTGCTGGTTGGGCTGATTGGGATGCTGAGGCTTATGCAAAATTACTGGATGAAGGCGACGATTCTAAACTGAATGCGAAGCTATATGCCAATACAACAGCAATTAACGGCCTTACGGCAGAGCTGCCATTGATGAGTTCGGGTGCTTCTGCTGAGTCGTTGACTACAGATGAGTTGCAGAACGCTTACGGATATGTTCCTAATGCAATGAAGTCGGCTGCCTTCTATATGAACAACGGCAAATACGAGCCTACGACATTACTCACCATCGTAAACGACGGAACGCTGACTTTCGGTCTTAAGAAGGATGTGCAGATTGGCGGCGACTGGACTGTTTTTGATGACTGGCATCTCTATTATCTCGGCGATTCAGATGAGGCATATGCTTATATGAAAGAGGACTATCTTTCAAAAGCAGTTGATTATGTTGCTTTCATCGAGGAGACTGGCGCATACTACCAGCATTCAGCTTATGACGCATATGTGGCTGCTCAGACTGCGCTTGTCGGTGCTACGACTTCAGAAGATATAACAAAGGCTATCATTGCTTACGACCCTGCATCAAAGGCGCTTAAGGCCGGTCTTGACGCCTACGCAACTTATTTTGCTAAGTATGAAGAAGCAGAAGCATTCCTTGCCGATCGCGGCGACACATTCTTCGGCACAGGCGCAGAAATCCTTTCCGACTATTTGGTTTCTGAAGACGCTCCGTCAGAGCAGTTCCCTAATGGTGGAGCATGGTATATCCTCAACGAAGGTTTGCTCACACCTGAGCAGATTTTGGCAGAGGTTAAGTTCCTCGACAAACTTATGGCTGACGCTATCGCAACAGGTATGACTGACGGAACAGACTGTACAGAACTCCTTAAGAACGCAAACTTCGCTGCCGAAGACGGATGGACTAAGCAGCCAGGCGTGACATTCCCTACTAACGGAAATCCTGTGGGCGAAGGTCCTAACATGCTCTTTGACATCAGCCAAAGTCTCACAGGACTCCAGAACGGTCTCTATGAGTTCAGTGTCAACGCTGCATATCTTGCTTCAGACTATACAGCTCTAACAGGCGAGGAGGACTACAAGGCATACGTCTATATCAACGGATACGAAGAGAAGATGAACTCTGTGCTTGACTTCCCAAGCGACACGCTCCTCCACTCAAGCGACTACAACTACATAGGCAAGGGCTACGTTCCTAACTCTGCCGACGGCGCATACGCTGCATTCCAGGCAGGGCGCTATCGCCAGACTGTGTACGGACTCGTAACCGACGGAACAATGAAGGTGGGTCTGCGCAACGACCTCCGCTATGCCGACGGAAGCCGCGCTTGGTGGAACAACGCCACCCTCATCTTCCGTGCGAAGAACGCTGAGATTCTTGCCGAAGTCATTGCAACTACAATACCAGAGGCAGAGGCATTGCTCGCAAACAAGGCTGGCCAGCCTGAAATCAACGCCCTCTCAAGTGCCATCGCTACAGCAAAAGACGCAACCGACGGACTCTATGAAGTGCTTGTTTCACTCAAGGCTGCCGAGGATGCAGTGGTTGCATCAACAGCAACATATGTCAACCTCAAGGCTGCTATTGACAACCTTAAGTCTACTATCGACGAATATTCAGCTACAGCATCTAAGGAGGCTAAGGAGAACGCCGAGGCTCTCTATGCTGAGGCATCTGCAGCTTACGAGGCATCAACTTACTCTAACGATGAGGCTACTGCAAAGATTGAGGAAATCAACCTCGCTGCCGTTGCTATGAAGATGCCTGTCATCGACGACGAACAGGAAATCGTTGACGTTTCTCACCTCATCGTGAACAACAACTTCGACCCAACCAAGGGTGACAAGAACACTGGTGTTATCGAAGGTTGGGTAACTGGTCCTATGAACGGCTACAAGCAGAACACCGTAAGCTACAATCGTGCTGCCATCGACCTTTATCAGGACCTCGTAGGTTTGACTCCTGGTAAGTACAAGGTTACAGTCCACACTTACTACCGTGCAGGTTACTACAATGAGGA
>JAZNGW010000019.1:0-48123 GCA_045576655.1 Bacteroidaceae bacterium | reverse complement strand
TACAGTCTGGAGAACCTCTTGAATCTCTATGCAAAGAGCTGAAAATGGATAAAAAGATGGTTCGTCTTTGGTATCTGCGTTATAAAAAATATGGAGAAGAAGGTTTGCGTGGTACTCGTTCTTATTATTATACTGCAGATGAAAAACTTGTGATAGTAAAGGAATTTGTAGAAAAAGGAGTATTTTTGCAGGAGTTATGTCTCCGATATGACCTGGAAAGATCCACCATTAAAACCTGGGTTCGTCTGTATCGTCAAGGTCTTTCACTTGAAAACCGGAAAAGGGGACGACCACCAAGAGCACCAATGGCAAGACCAAAGAAGAAAGAAGTACAAACAGAATTAGAGAGGCTTCAAGCGGAAAATCTCCGTTTGAGGGCAGAGAATGCGTTGCTAAAAAAAGTGAAGGCCTTAGTCGAGGAACAGGAAGCCCGAGCACGTCTCAATGGGCAAAAGCCATCGAGGAACTAAGGTCAGAATATCCTCTTACCCTGCTTTTAGGGTTAAGAAAGATGGCGCGCTCAAAGTTCTATTATCATATCAAAAGGATGAAGCTCAAAGAGAAATACGTTCTTGAAAAGAAAGAAATCAAGGACATCTTTTATGAGCACAAAGGTCGTTATGGTTATAGACGGATAACGGCAGAGATGCGAAATAGGAATTATGTTATAAACCATAAAACCGTGCAGCGTCTTATGGGTGAAATGGGGCTTAAATGCAAGATTCGTAAAGTTCGCTACCGTTCTTACAGAGGAGAAATAGGCAAAGTTGCCCCCAATGTTATTGCCCGCAATTTTGTTGCAACGTCTCCAAACCGTAAATGGGCAACAGATGTAACCCAGATAAATATTGGTTCATCCAAGTTATATCTGTCACCAATACTTGATATGTATAATGGGGAAATAATCTCTTATAACATCTCTGACAGTCCCAATTTGGAGCAGGTGTACGATATGCTTGACAAGGCTTTTAATAAGTTCGATAATCTTGACGGCTTAATCCTGCATTCTGATCAGGGTTGGCAATATCAACACTTTGGATACCGCAAGAGATTGAAAGAACGGCACATCATACAAAGTATGTCAAGAAAAGGAAATTGTCTTGACAATGCAATGATGGAAAACTTTTTTGGCATTATGAAGTCAGAATTGTTATATGCAGAAAAGTTTGAATCTTTCAAAGCCTTTGCAAACGCTTTGGAAGACTATATCGAATACTACAACAATAAAAGAATAAAATATCGATTAAAAGGAAAGAGCCCGGTAGAATACCGAACCCTTTGCCTATAAAACAATTTATTAACCCGTCCAACTTTTTGGGGTCACTTCACTCTCGGTCTCCGGGGATTCTTTTTAATCTCATTTCAATCTATTCTGTATTTTCAGACTTTCCGAATTAGTCCTTTTCCCTCTACTTGTCTTTCTTCTTATTACTCCAGTTCATGTGGTAGACAAGATGGAACATCATGTAGTGGGGCAAGGAGTTGTACCACGTCACGGTGCGCCCCTGGGCGTTGACTGCATATTTCATGCTGGAGAGTTGGTGGAGCAGGTCGAATGCTTCGAGACGGGCTATAAGTTTGCCTTTCAGCAGAGGCTGGCTTATGGATGCGTTGACGATGAAGTCGTCGGTGTTGAGCAGACTGCTGCCGTAGCCTCGGCGGCTGTTCATCATGGCATCGGCGCTGAGGGTGGTATTGAGGCGAGGCAGGGTGTAGCGAGCCAGGGCTCCATATTCGAAGTCGAGGGCATTGACGGGGTTGAACTCTCGCATATTGCCGGCGGAGCGTCGCCAGGAGATGTCGCCCTTGAGGAAGAGGCTGAATTTGTCGCGTGAGTAGTTGACATAGCCATGAGTTCTCAACAGAATGTTATCTACGGCACGCTCACGGCTCTGCGTCTCTCCCTCGAGCATGGAATGGTCCTTGTAGTGGTGGAACCAAACATGTGATTCATTCATCCAAGTCCAATGTTTAGCCTTGTCCAGATTGCCGTGCATTCCGAAGTCTGCACCCACTCTGTACGCACCCTCCACGTTGGTAGGCTTGTAGGTCATCACTCCAGTCGTAGGATTGTAGAGCACTGACTGGGCTACCTCACGATGGTTGTAGGTGAGTTCGGTCTTGACATTCCATATTCTATTCGGATTCTTTTCGTCGCGATAGCTGGCACTGAAGTCGGATGTCACCGCACCCTTTAGGTCAGGATTGCCGAGTTTGACAACGAGCGGCTGACTGTCGTCGCGATAGGTTATCATGTCTGTAAGTTGCGCACTGCTGCGCTTGTGGCTTGCATTGAATACCAAGTTACGTTTGCCACCTCCCATGCGGTGGTGGAAAGAGGCGTCGAAGTTGGCAAACACAGTGTTCTGGCGAGCCAGTGTATCGAGCGATCCACGCTGGTAATCGAGTCGTTCAGCTCTGAAAGGCACACTTACTCCTACATGCCAACGTCGATAGGACACTGAAAAAGGGGATTCATCGGATAACTTATGTACATCGTACTGAGATAAGGAAATTCCGGCAGAGGCTTCCACCCTGTCCAAACGACTGTCGTAGGAATTGGTCGGGTCGGTAATGGCTTGGAGTGCGTCAATCTGTGAGACAAGCATCAGGGTGTCGGGATGGTAGAGATAGTCATGAATGTCGTTTCTTGACATATTCACTCCTGCACCAATGTGGAGATTAAGTTTTTCGTTTTGGCCAACGTTGGTTGTGTTATAGCCCATGTTTGCTCCGCCCCATGTAGACTTTCTGCTTATATCGCCAGAGTTGTGACGGATGTCGCTGGACGGGTTTGTGAAGTGGCGGGTGGTGTATCGGGATGCCTGTTCCGACTCGTCGTTCTGGTGTTCCAACCTGACGTAGTAGGTGGTGTGGCGCTTCTTCTTGCCGAGTTTGATTGCACCTTGTGCATCGAATGACGCTATCCACGCTCTGCCCTCGCCCATTCCCACGGTGCGCATGGAGGCTGTGAGGGAGTCGTCCCACTGGTCGAAGGACGAATTGAACGAGTTGTCGCGCTTTGTATAGGCGAAGTCGAGATTTGCAAGCGTCCAGAACGGTTTGTTTATAGTGAAATCGTTGTGCAAAGAGAGTCGCTCAGTGCCCTGCCTGTTTCGTGACTGCGAAACAGAGGTTGGCGTGCTGCCTTGCATGAAGAGTTCCTGACGCTGGTTCGTGGACTGGCGGTCGGTGGTAGAGGTGTAGTTGGCTGTGAACGTATCCTTTATCCTGTCGCCCTTGCTATGGTAGTTGATTTCCGCTGCAGCACTGCGCGTAGTGATCATCGACTGCGGAAAGCGGTTAGCCTCCCAATGGCCCGACTGGCCTATGTGGCGAGTCTCGTTCACGTTGTTCACATTGCCAAAGACGGTGTAGCGCATCCTGTCGGTGAAGCCGAGGGCGAAAAGTCGTGCCAGCCATCGCTCTTCAGTTCCGCCAGCCACTTCCACATTTGCTATACCGCCACGTTGGTACTCAGGTTTCAGATTGACGTCCATGACGTACTTCTTCGGTTCGGCATCGTAGCCGAGAGCGATGTTCATGTCCGTCTGCTTCTCATAGACCTTCAGTTCCTTCACCGTGTAGTAAGGCAGGTTCTCCATCAGAATCTTCTTGTTGCCCCTCATGAATGAGCGTGAACCGAGCAGGAGTTCGTCCACCTTGCGTCCGTTGACGAATATCTCGCCGTTCTCGTTCATCGTCACACCAGGCATCTGGCTTATGAGGTCGTCGAGCATGCTGCCTTCGGGCAGTTTGAACGCCTCGGCATCGTAGACAAGCGTGTCGCCACGGTAGAACATCTTGATGCGAGTGGCAGTAATAGCCACCTCGTTCAGGTTGATGGTACTCATACGGCGCATATCGATAGGGGGAAGCTCTATCTCGCCGTTCACGGCATCGGCGGTAGACACTCGCCGCCACACTTCATTATAGCCCTTATGCTGCGCCCTGACCAGATATTCCTTCTTGTCGGCTGCAACCTTGTCATGGTAGATAACCTTTGAAGGCGTCATTCTCCCTGTATAAAGTATACTTTTCTTTGTCGAGTCCACCACTACGGAACTGTCGGTATTCAGGATGGAAACCGTGGCATAGGGCAACGGCATCTCAAGAAAACCGTCAAACACATCGCACTGGATGCTCACCATCTTGCCTGTCATGTCCTCCTCCTTGCGATATTGCACAAAGATGTTCTTGCGCTTCACTTTCACCTTCACCGGCATGTCCTCACAGAGCAGTTTGACCGCATCTGCCACATTCTTGTATTTGAGGACTGAAGTGACCTTCAGGTGCTCCAGGTCGTTATGGATGAAGTGAAACGTATATTCCGACTGCGAGTCGCGAAGAACGGCGAGAGCCTCAGCCAAAGGGATGTCGCTAAACTCACGAGTGATGCGTTCCTGCGCCTTCACCCCCACACTGACGACGAGCCACAGCATCGCCGCCACGAAAAACATTCTTATCCTCATCGTCAGTCCTCCACCTTAACCGATTCAACAAAGATGGTGTCTTGACGGTCGGTGAGTCGCAAACCGTCAAACTCGTTGAGCGTTTCGATGAATACGGAAAGCGGCTGTCCGCAATCCCACACCGTAGTGAGACGCAGAGAGTCAGCGGCAACGCCACGCACACACACCGAGCGGTTGTAGTGGGCGGACACGACACCAAGGATGCTGTCGAGCGAAAGACCCTCGAAACTCACCACGCTGTCAGCCTCCACCGCCACATCAGCACAAGCAGTCGTGGTAGTGCCCACAGGCGCATCGCCGCTTGAGAAGATGACGTGACAAGCAGCGTATGCAATGCCACTAATGACCACAGCCACAGCAATGGCAGCTGCAATCTTGCGCACAATGGGCACACTCGCCTTCGGTCTCAGCCCCATAGGTTCAGACTCCGGCAAATCGTTGATTTCCTGCATCAGTCTGTCGGCAAACCCCTCGGAGAGTTTCATCCCCTTTGCCCTCTGTGCCTGCTCGTCAATGACCCTACGCAATGCCAGGTCATCACTACACTTATTCTTTTCCTTCATGTTCCAGTTTTTTGATTGTTTGACACAACTTCTTCCTAAGCCACTGCAAGCGCGAGCGCAGATAACCCTCCGTGCGATTCGTGATGAACGCAATCTCCCTGATGGAGCGGTCGTCGTGATAGTAAAGACTAAGCAACAGACGGTCGTCGGCCGACAACAACGCAATGGCATTATTGAGAAGCGAAAGGCGGCGTGGCGACGAGTCGTTCAGCATCATGTCGGCGTCAGCATCGGGAATGTGGTCGAGACTCTCCCACTCCACCTCCTCTACAGGAGCCCCACACTTGCCACGCAGACGTTTCAGTGCCGTGTAGTAGGCTATGCGCATTAGCCACGTCCTGAAACTCGCCTTCGTCCTGTCGAACGAAGCAAGATTCCGATACACCGCCACAAAACAGTCCTGCACAGTCTCCTCAGCGTCCTCAGGCGAAGTGATGACACGCCCCACAGTCTGCAACACCTCGTTGCCATACCTGTCGACGAGAATGCCAAACATCTCCTTCCGTCCGCCGAGAATACTGCCGATGACACTCTCATCGTCAATACCAGTCCGCTTATTATCGTATATATACTTCATTGATGAAATTCCTTCTACTCAAATCATTCTACTTTCCACCTTCCTCACTCCACCTTCCACACTCAACTGTCCCCTTCTACCATTATATTACCGCTTCGACCACAAATATATAAATAATGTGAGATTTTTTTGCACCGCGCCACCTTTTGTCAGAGCAGACACACGCAATAACGGAAATGATGACGCCATCCGTGCCCGTTATCGTTATCGTTCCCGTTCCCGTCCCCGTTATCGTTCCCGTTATTTTCGGGCATCCGAAAACGATAGCACCTCGGTAGAAACTTACCTTCACCTCGGCGGATATTTTGCGTCGCTGCGGAGAAAAGTATAAATAAAACTTATATTTGTAAGAATAAAACTAATATTTATATAAATAAAACTATTATTTGTACAAATATTACTTTTATTTATAGTTTTCAGCGAGGGGGCAGTATTTATTCGCCGCAGTGCGGTGATATTTTGAACGCAGATGAGCGCTTATTGGTCTCCTTCACAATAATTTTTTTCAAAAAAAATGCGATGAAGGCCATTTTTTCAGTTTTGTTTCAGAATCTGGCTTCATCTTTGTATCAGAAAAACCAAGAAACTCATTTTAGTAACTCATTAAAACCTCAAGATTATGAAAAAATTAGCTTTATTGTTCGTATGTGTTTTTGCAGTTCAGTTGACAGCTCTTGCTGATAACGACAAACCAGTTACTTTGAACCAACTACCTCAGGCTTCGCAGCAGTTTATCGACAAGCATTTTACTGGTAAGGATGTGGCAATAGCAAAGGTTGAGAATGAAATTTTTGACAAGAGCTACGATGTGATTTTCACTAACGGCGACAAGCTGGAGTTCGACCGCAAGGGCATGTGGAAGGACATCGATTGCAAGTACAGCAGTGTGCCTGCATCGGCTATTCCTGCAAAGATTGCTGATTATGTCGGCAAACACCACAAGGGTGTGAAAGTGCTTAAGATTGAGCGTGAGAATAACTGCTACGATGTAGACCTTGCTAACGGCTGGGAACTTACTTTCGACAAGAACTTCAACGTTGTGGACGTTGAAAGGTGACCTTCTGAATGGATTAGAATAAAATTAAGAAGCCGTCCGTAGGGGCGGCTTTTTGTATCTTTTTTAGGGGGCATACGATGTGTACGGGAGAGGCGGATTAGTGAAGTAGTCGGGCCATTGCCTCCTCGGTCAGGCGGTAAGTGGTCCATTCGTCAAGCGACAGTGCGCCCATTGAGCGGTAGAAGTTGATGCTTGGCGTGTTCCAGTTGAGGCAAACCCATTCCATGCGGCCGCAACGGCGTTCTCTGGCTATCTTCACAAGTTCCATGAATAATGCTTTGCCGTGGCCTTTGCCGCGATGTTCGGGATAGACGTAGAGGTCTTCGAGATAAAGTCCGGCGCGGCCTACGAAGGTGGAAAAGTTGTGGAAGAAGAGCGCAAAACCGACTTCCTTGCCGTTTTCCATGGCGAATATAACCTCGGCGCGGCCCTTGTCGAAGAGCTGCTCGCGTAGCATCTCGACGGTAGCCTCTACGTCGTTTTCCATCTTTTCATATCGGGCAATGCCTTTGATGAATTCAAGTATCAGCGGCGCATCCTCGCATGTGGCTCGCCGTATGGCGGATTTTGCAAATTCCTTGTTCTCCATTGCTTTGGTTTATTTTGATTTAAAATCATGGGCAAAGGTATTTAGTTTTTTTTGTTTTGTTCATTTGTCTTAGGAAAAATGAATATCTTTGCAGTTATAAAGTTATAACGTTATACAATTTTAGCATAGAATGATTTATTTTTTCAGAACACCGTCGCAGAGCGTGATTGCCACAAGTGTTGATCACGAATTGTCTGCCGACGAGAAAAGTGCTCTTTGCTGGCTCTACGGAGGAGCAAAGGAGGAGAGTGAAGACAGTCTGAAAGGCTTTTTCGTTGGTCCACGCAGGGAGATGATCACTCCGTGGAGTACTAACGCAGTGGAAATCACCCAGAACATGAGTCTCACTGGCGTGAAGCGTATTGAGGAGTATTTCCCTGTGGAGAGTGAGAATGCTGAGTACGACCCTATGTTGCAGCGCATGTACAAGGGGCTTAACCAGGACATCTTTACTGTGAATATCGAGCCTGCTCCGATTCTGCACATCGAGAATCTGGAGGAATATAACGAGCAGGAAGGTCTTGCCCTCAGTCCAGAGGAGATTGAGTATCTGCACAAGGTGGAAGGTCAGCTCGGACGCAAGCTCACAGACTCGGAGGTATTCGGTTTCGCACAGATCAACTCTGAGCACTGCCGCCACAAGATTTTCGGCGGTACGTTCATCATCGACGGAGTGGAGAAGGAGAGTTCTCTGTTCCAGATGATCAAGAAGACAACTCAGGAAAATCCTAACAAGATTATTTCAGCATATAAGGACAATGTGGCATTCTCGCAGGGACCTGTCGTTGAGCAGTTCTCGCCTAAGGACCACAGCACTTCTGACTATTTCGAGATCAAGGACATCGAGTCGGTTATCTCGCTGAAGGCTGAGACTCACAACTTCCCTACTACGGTGGAACCGTTCAACGGTGCATCGACAGGTACGGGTGGTGAGATCCGCGACCGTATGGGTGGCGGTGTAGGTTCATGGCCTATCGCCGGTACTGCGGTCTACATGACAAGCTATCCGCGCAACGTGAAGGGTGCGGCTCGCACTTGGGAAGAGATTCTTCCTGTGCGCAAGTGGCTCTATCAGACTCCGGAGCAGATTCTCATCAAGGCTTCGAACGGTGCGAGCGACTTCGGTAACAAGTTCGGTCAGCCACTCATCACTGGTTCGGTGCTCACATTCGAGCATTCTGAAAACGGTGAGGACTACGGATACGATAAGGTTATCATGCTTGCCGGCGGTGTGGGCTACGGCACTAAGCGCGACTGCTTGAAGGGCACTCCTCAGAAGGGCAACAAGGTGGTGGTTGTCGGTGGAGACAACTATCGCATCGGTCTCGGTGGAGGTAGCGTAAGCTCGGTCGACACGGGCCGCTACTCAAGCGGTATCGAGTTGAACGCTGTTCAGCGCGCCAACCCGGAGATGCAGAAGCGTGCCAACAACCTCGTGCGCGCTCTTTGCGAAGAGGATGTCAACCCTGTTGTGTCAATCCACGACCACGGTAGTGCAGGCCATGTGAACTGTCTCTCCGAGCTTGTTGAGGAGTGTGGCGGTACTATCGACATGACTAAGCTGCCTATCGGCGACCAGACTCTCTCTTCTAAGGAAATCATTGCCAACGAGAGCCAGGAGCGTATGGGTCTGCTCATTCAGGAAGAGCACATCGACCATGTGCGCAAGATTGCCGAGCGCGAGCGTGCTCCGCTCTATGTTGTAGGTGAATGTACAGGCGACGCCCACTTCGCTTTTGAGCAGGGCGACGGCGTGCGTCCGTTCGACCTCGAAGTGGCTCAGATGTTCGGCCACTCGCCAAAGACTTACATGAAGGACGAAACAGTGGTGCGCAACTACGAGAACGCCACTTATTCATATAACGAAATCGACACTTACCTTGAGAACGTGCTCCAGCTTGAGGCTGTGGCATGTAAGGACTGGTTGACCAACAAGGTTGACCGTTCCGTGACAGGTAAGGTGGCTCGCCAGCAGTGCCAGGGCGAAATCCAGTTGCCACTCAGCGACTGCGGTGTTGTGGCTCTCGACTACAGAGGTGAGAAAGGTATAGCCACTGCTATCGGCCACGCTCCACAGGCGGGTCTTGCCGATCCAGCTGCAGGTTCTGTGCTCTCGGTTGCCGAATCGCTCACAAACCTCGTTTGGGCTCCGCTTGCCGACGGACTTGACAGCGTATCTCTCTCTGCCAACTGGATGTGGCCATGCCGCTCACAGAAGGGTGAGGACGCTCGTCTGTATGCCGGCGTTGAGGCTCTGAGCGACTTCTGCTGCTCATTGCAGGTGAACGTGCCTACTGGTAAGGACTCGCTTTCAATGACTCAGAAGTATGGTGACGGAAGCAAGGTAATCAGCCCAGGAACAGTGATTGTAAGTTCGGGCGGCGAGGTGAGCGACGTGAAGAAAGTTGTTTCGCCAGTTCTCGTAAATAACGAAAAGTCAACACTCTACCACATAGACTTCAGTTTCGACACCTTGAAACTTGGAGGTTCGGCCTTCGCACAGGTTCTTGGCAAGGTGGGCAGTGACGTACCTACAGTGCAGAACCCTGAATACTTCCGCGATGCGTTCCTCGCTGTACAGGAGCTCGTTAAGAAGGAACTCCTTCTTGCCGGTCACGACATCAGTGCCGGCGGTCTCATCACTTGTTTGCTCGAAATGTGTTTTGCAAACGTGAAGGGCGGTATCGAGGCAAACCTCAAGGGCATGGCCGAGAGCGACATCGTGAAGGTTCTCTTCGCTGAGAACCCTGGCGTTGTGGTTCAGGTTGCAAACGAAAACAAGGAAGAAGTGGAATCTATATTGAACAAAGCGGGCATCGCATTTGTTGAAATTGGAAAGCCATGTGCAGAGCGCACACTCACAGTTAAGAAGGACGGCCGCACCCGCACATTCGACATCGACAAGATGCGTGACGTGTGGTATGAGACATCACACCGTCTCGACCAGAAGCAGAGCTTCCACGGCATGGCCGACGAGCGTGCGAAGAACTACAAGCTCCAGCCGCTTGAGCACATCTTCCCAGCTACATTCACAGGCAAGCTCGCACAATATGGCATCAGCGCCGACCGTCGTGAGCGTACAGGCATCAAGGCTGCCATCATCCGCGAGAAGGGTACAAACGGCGAGCGCGAAATGGCTTACTCGCTCTATCTTGCAGGATTCGACGTGAAGGACGTCATGATGACTGACCTCGTGAGCGGACGCGAAACACTGGAAGACATCAACATGATTGTGTTCTGTGGCGGATTCTCCAACTCCGACGTGCTTGGCTCAGCCAAGGGATGGGCAGGAGCATTCCTTTACAACCCTAAGGCAAAGGCCGCTCTCGATGCGTTCTATGCCCGCAAGGACACTCTCTCGCTCGGTATCTGTAACGGTTGCCAGCTGATGATGGAGCTCAACCTCATCAACCCTGAGTATGCTGAACGCGGGAAGATGGAGCATAACATCTCGCACAAGTTTGAGAGCGAGTTCGTCACACTCCAGATTCCAGAGAACAAGAGTGTGATGTTCGGTTCGCTCAGCGGAAGCAAACTCGGCATCTGGGTGGCTCACGGAGAAGGTCGCTTCTCATTGCCTTACGCTGAGGACAAGTACAGCGTAGTGGCTAAGTACAACTACTCAGGCTACCCTGCCAACCCTAACGGCAGTGATTATGACATTGCCGGACTTGCAAGTGCCGACGGTCGACATCTGGCTATGATGCCGCACCTTGAGCGCGCTATCTTCCCTTGGCAGCAGGCTAACTACCCTGCAGAGCGCAAGGCTGACGAAGTGACTCCTTGGATCGAGGCGTTCGTCAATGCACGCAAGTGGGTTGAGGCTAACAAATAATATTGAATGAATAAGTGGGAGTAAGGAGGCGTGTGATCTGCTTACTCCCATATTTTTCTTATCCTATTCACCTCTACTGCTTATGACAAGACTGCTATTGACTCTGTTGTTGTTTGTCAACATTTCTTTACTCAACGCACAGGTTTACAGAAACCTGACCACTGCCAACGGTCTTAAAAACAACAATATCTATTCAATAGCACGCGACAAGGAGGGGTTTCTCTGGTTCCTTACCAGTAGCGGCGTAGACCGGTTTGACGGTCTTGATTTCATCCATTTCAATCTTAATACGGAAAACCGTCCTATAGGACTCAAACCTGTTTTCCAACTCATATCTGACAACAAAGGCGATATATGGCAGGTAGGTACCACCAACGGTGACTACATTGCCTACTTCGACCGCAGTTGTGGCCAGTTTTCCTACATCCATGTTTCCGGGGCAAACTCGGAAGATGGCCTCCGGTATTTATTCATTGACAAGGGAAACCGTATATGGATTTCCAGTGGCAAAAAGCTCTTTATCTATGATATTGAAAACAAAAAGCAGATTGACGTTGAACTAAGTTTTACATCGGAAATTGTATGCGGTGCAGAACTAAGTGAGGAGAAGTATGCCATTGGCATGAAGAAAGGCGTTGTTGTGGTAAGCGAGGAACACGACCAATGGAGCATAAAGCATCTGAATAGCAAAATCAACATCATAGAGCACAAGGACGAGATTAATGACATGAAGTCTGTCATTCCGGATAACCTGAACGACTTGTCTACTCAGAAAATTGTCGTTTGCGACGACAAGAACTTTGACATGCTGGTGTTTGATACGCAAAGCCGGATCTACAGAGTTGACATAGAAAAAGACTTTGCCAAAGTGTGCATTGTGAAGAAAATTTACGACACACACATTACTGACATCAAGTATTTCTTTGGCGACAGAAACAAACTATTCATTGCAACGGAAGGGCGCGGCGTACTCACTTACGACATAGAGAAATGCCATGCCGAGGAATATCTGAGATACTATTTTGACGACAAGCCTGGATTGAGGGGCAACGTCGTGATGAGCGTTTTTCCGGATCCGAGCAAGAAACGCGTCTGGCTTGCAAACTATCCATACGGCGTATTGTGCTACAACTTTGATTTCCCCACTTACAAGCATTTCACCCATGAGAAAGGAAATGCGAACACCATAGGTGCGGGCGTGGTGACTGCCATAACGGAAGACTCAGAAGGTGACATCTGGTTTGCAACGAGTAGTGGAGTTAGCTGCTATTTCGTGGATAAAAAGAAATGGCGTCATCACCTTACTGATGAGAATCGAAAGAACCTGACTTATCTGGCTGTTTGCGAAGTTCGTCCGGGAAAGATTATTGCCACAGGACTGATGAGCGGCGCCTTTGTCATTGACAAACGAACCAATGAAGTGGAGCATATCACTCCGCACACATTCAGAGCAGACATACAGCCTGACCGTGGTATTAGAAGTGTTTACACTGACAGAAACGGCATTATTTGGGTTGCGGGCGAGGAAGCTTTGGTCAGAATAGACTGGGATGAGAAAAAAATCTCCTCATCGCCATTGGCGTCGCAAGCAATGCTGATAAAAAGTAGGGACGACAATAATTTCTGGCTGGTGACACTCAACGGACTTTATTCGGTTGACATCAATACCGGGCAAAAGACCAAATATTCGTTGCCGGAAAATTGTATAGACATCAACGACGTGCTTTCTGCAAGAAACGGTGACCTGTACATTGCGACAGCCGACGAAGGGCTGTTTATAAAGACAAGCAGAAATGATAAATTCAAACACTACATACACCAAAATAGCGGACTTATTTCCAACAACGTTTTAGCCCTTGTGGAAGACGACTCATGCAATGTGGTGATGAGCACCGACCAAGGAATGGCCAGGTACTACCCTGAAAAGGATGCTTTTATCAACTGGTCGCACTGGCAAGGAATGGTATCGCATGGATTTTACAAGAAAAGCGCTGTTCACACGTCTTCCGGTACTTCTCTGTTTGGAACGAACAACGGCTTTGTGGAGTTGTGCGATAGTACACGTATGCCGCGTGTGCTTAAATCAGACATCATATTGTTTAACCTCTACATAAATGGCGAGCTTCAGAATGCCACTTGTGATTTGGAACGACTTGATCTTAAGTACGATCAGAGGCAAATAGAGTTTACCATCGGAAACCTAAACTTTGACAACCCATACATAATAAACTACACATGGAAGTTGGAAGGCACAGGAGACCAGTGGCGCCCTGTATCAAAAAACAGGAGAGTGAACTATTTGCTTTCGCCAGGCGAGTACCAACTTGTGATGCGCGCCGTCAATGGTGCAGACCATACTGTTATTGAGGAGAAGAGCGTCTTCATCTCGGTTGCATATCCATGGTGGCAGTCTCTTCCTGCTAATATAGCATATGTGCTGATTGTGATTGCCTCAATCTACGGAGTTTATCTGTTCTTCAAGTACCGCAACAAGCGTATCATGGCCGAAGACAAGGTCAAGTTCTTTATTCAGACCGCGCATGAGATACGTACACCATTAACGCTCATTAAGGCTCCGCTTGAAGAGATATCCAGAAAAGAGGAACTGTCGGAAAGGGGCGTGCAAAACCTGCAGACTGCACTCAAGAACGCCAACGACCTGCTAATCCTTGCAGGCGACCTTCTGAACATAGAACGTCAAAAGATACAGACAAAAAAACTGCTGCTGACGCATACCAATCTGACTATGTACCTGCAGGAGCTCATCATTCCTTTCCAGCTCTACGCCACAACGCGCAATTTAAAACTTACATACAACTCGACCGTAAACACGAAAGTGTGGATAGACCGCAGCCGCATGGACAGTGTCATGCAAAACCTGATAAACAACGCACTCAAGTATACGAAACCAGACGGAAGCATTACTGTGACGACTGATGCAGACGACAAATACTGGACTGTGAAAGTTTCGGATACAGGCATAGGTGTGCCTTTTGCCGAACGAGAGAAACTCACGCAGATGTTTTTCCGCTCAAACAACGCTAATGCTGTAGCAGAAGGGAGCGGAGTAGGACTATACCTTGTAAAGAAACTTGTGGAGGAGCATTTCGGCAAAATGTCTATGGAAAGCGTTGAAGACCAGGGAACAACATTTACCCTTGAGTTTCCGATCGACTATGAGGAAAGTAAAAATATTATAAAGACCCACCAGTATGGTGCAAACTCCATTCATGCTTGCAGCAACGTACCTTCCGTACTCATTGTGGAGGATAATATCGATATGCGCCAGTATCTGGCAGAATACCTTTCTGATTTCTACAGGATTCATCTGGCGGAAAATGGTGAAGACGCCTATAATAGGGTGCGTTTCCTCCATCCGGACATTATTGTCAGTGATGTCATGATGCCGCTGATGAGAGGTGACGAACTTTGCCACAAACTAAAGGACGACATAGAGACAAGCCACATACCAGTGATCCTACTCACGGCCCTTGCCGACAATGACAGCGTCGTTGAAGGCCTCTCCACATTAGCCGATGCGTATATTACAAAACCGTTTTCCATCGACATCCTAAAGGCGCAGATTGACAACCTCATATCCAATAGGCGCAGGCTTCAGGCAATTTTCTCACAGATTGCCATCAAGGTTGAAAGCGGCGAGCATAATTGGGAAAACATCGTAAAAGGGATGGAAGACACTTCAGCGCTCCCTGTATCAAGAGACATCGGCTTCCTGAAGAAGATTAATGCCATCGTCGATGAGAATATCGCCCAGGCCGACTTTACGGTCGACACGCTATGCACTCTGATAGGCTTGAGCCGAACGAGCCTGTACAACAAATTGAAAGCCATGACGGGATATCCGCCTGCCGATCTAATCCGCTTACGCCGAATTGAGAAATCAAAGACGCTACTTGTTAATACCAATCTTACCATACAGGAAATATCGGAGCGGTCAGGATTCGTCGATGCAAAATACTTCCGCGAGGTATTTCGCAAAAATGCGGGAGTAAGTCCTAAGGAATATCGAAACAAAGAAAGAAAAGACATATAAGACAGAATGTATTCACAGTTATTTACGACATTTGCCAAGATTGGCAGTTTCACCCTTGGCGGGGGATATGCTATGGTTCCCATCATGCAAAAGGAGATAGTCGAGAAGAAAAGTTGGCTGACCAACGATGAATTTATGGATATACTTGCCGTTTCGCAAGCCACGCCAGGACTCTTCGCCATGAATATGGCAAGCCATATAGGATATAAGCTCAAAGGCACACTCGGAGGTGTTGTCGGCGCCCTTGCCGTGGCTCTGCCTTCCATCATAGCCATACTCCTCATCGCCATGTTTTTCCAGGCGTTCAAGGAGAATATCTATGTAGAGAAAGTTTTCAAAGGAGTGCGACCAGCTGTGGTGGCTCTCATTGCCGCACCGTGCTTCTCAATGGCGCGGTCAGCCAAGATAAATCGTCACAACATTTGGATTCCGGTAATAGCGGCCCTGCTCATTTGCGCCTTCGGAGTCTCACCTATCTGGGTCATACTCGGCGCAGGCATAGGCGGTTTCATATATGGGAAGTTAAGAGTTAAGAGTTAAAAGTTAAGAGTTAAGAGTTAAAAGCGATGCTGTTCCTTCAATTATTCATAACATTCTCAAAGATAGGCATATTCAACTTCGGCGGAGGCTACGCCATGATATCACTCATACAGCATGAAGTGGTAGAGAAGCACCAATGGCTCACTTCGAGCGAGTTCACCGACATAGTCGCTGTGAGTCAGACGACGCCAGGACCTATAGGTATCAATGCCGCTACTTACACAGGCTACACAGCCGCCATCAATGCGGGCTATCCCGAATGGGTGGCTGTAATTGGCGCTGTCATAGCATCCCTCAGTGTCATGTGGCTCCCATTCCTGCTCATGGTTACCATCAGCCGTTACCTCATCAAGCACAGCAAGTCAAAGTTCATCAACGACATCTTCAGCACTCTCCGCCCCGCAATAGTCGGTCTCATAGCGGCAGCAGCAATGTTGCTCATCACAAAAGAAAACTTTGGCTCGCCCGATGAAAGCATGTTCCACTTTGTCACGAGCATCATCCTTTTCGTCTTTGCCTTCGTCGGCACACGCATCTACAAACTTCATCCTATCCTCATGATAGTGCTCTGCGGTCTTGCCGGACTCGTTATATACTAATACCAGCAAACCTCTTTGGCAGACACCTTTCAAGTCGTTTGCTTTTCGTCCGAAGAAGCTACAGCTGTGTGAGTGGCAGCAGGGAGGGATTCCCTATCACGTTTAGGGAAAACACCCGCGAGTTTTAGGATTTATCCTTTGCAGGGCTTTGTTGGTTGTGATAAATTTGCAACGTGAAGAAAAAGAATTTGTAGAACCAATTAAACATATTGCCTTATGAAGAACCTGAAGATGATAATCGCAACCTTGGCATTGGTGGTTGGAACGATGACGGCAACAGCACGCCCTATGAGCTATGCTGCTATGCGCAACAATGCACGTTTCCTTACGGATCGTATGGCATACACTCTCGGACTCAGCACAGCCCTGCTCGACGATCTTTATTATATCAACTACGACTACATCTGTGGCGTTAATGATTATCTCGACGATGTGGCTCTGGGCTATTACTATGACGACTATATGGATGTAGTCCGTCGTCGCGACATCGCCCTGCAGCGACTTCTGACATCGGCTCAGTGGGCAGCGCTCCTGACTTACGACTACTTCTATCGTCCGATTTCATTTGTCGACCGTGCATGGCGTTTCGCTATCTATGCGTTCGACCACAGACCTAACTATTACTACTATCGCATACCGCGCCATTTCAGCAGTTATCGCGGCGGCCATCATTTCCACGGAATGCGTCCGGTCCATCATCATGGAAGGCCTCACGCTGGACGACCAAGTTTCCGCTTAGAGCGTCCAGGAGGTGGCGGTTCTCACATCGGTCGCCCTGGCAACAGCGGTGGCAGTAACCGTCCTAACGGAAACCGCATGGACCGTCCAGGAGGTGGCGGCACAAACGGTCGTCCTAACGGCACCCCTAACGTAGGTGGCAGCGACCGCCCAAGCAAGGACAACTCTAACGGCGTACGCCCTGACAATAGCGGCAACCGTGGTGACAGGGTTACAGGAGGTAGAAACAGCGGCAGCCGTAGCGAATCTAATATGCGCAGTTCGAGCCGTGCAAGCAGCCGTAGCAGCGTGACGCGCAGCGGTGCAGGCAGTACTTCACGCAGCAGTTCAAGCATAAGCCGTAGCACAGGCGGCAGCCGCAGCAGCGTAAGCCGTTCAACAGGCAGTTCCAGCCGCAGCAGCGTGAGCCGTTCGGCAAGCAGCGGTTCCGGTCGCAGCAGCGGAGCAACCCGCGGGGGAAGAAGATAATTTAAGCGGTTTTCTCATAAATGCATCATTAAGGGGCGTCTTTCGGGACGCCCTTTCCATATGCCCTTTTTTGAACTACTGACATTGTAAATTGTTTTATTCTGAAATAATTTCTACCTTTGTAATGTGGTATATTGGGCAAGGCCATACACCGGCAGTTTGCCTGATGTGGTGCGGAATAAAACAAAACATTTAGAAACAATAAATAATCAGAAAGTATGGCAAAGAAAGCGCTTTTGATGATTCTCGACGGATGGGGAATCGGTTCTAAGGGTAAGGGAGACGTTATCTTCCAGACTCCAACTCCTTACAT
Organism: Bacteroidaceae bacterium; assembly: GCA_045576655.1. Taxonomy (GTDB): domain Bacteria; phylum Bacteroidota; class Bacteroidia; order Bacteroidales; family Bacteroidaceae; genus RGIG8745. Next base: position 30,318 of record JAZNGW010000019.1, on the reverse strand, counting down.
GGACTCGCTCCATGCTAACTATCCAAACTCACAGCTCCAGGCAAGCGGTGAGAATGTAGGTCTGCCTGACGGACAGATGGGTAACTCTGAGGTGGGACACCTCAACATCGGTGCCGGACGTGTGGTTTACCAGGACCTCGTGAAGATTAACCGCGCATGTGCTGACAACAGCATCATGCAGAACCCTGAAATCGTTTCTGCATACGAGTATGCGAAGAATAACGGCAAGAGCATCCACCTCATGGGTCTGACTTCTGACGGTGGCGTGCACTCTTCACTCGACCATCTCTTCAAACTCATCGACATCGCTAAGGAGTATGGCATCGAGAACACTTACGTACACTGCTTCATGGACGGTCGTGACACCGACCCTAAGAGCGGCAAGGGATTCATCGCACAGCTTCAGAAGCACTGCGACGAGACTATCGGCCACGTGGCAAGCATCATCGGACGCTTCTACGCAATGGACCGCGACAAGCGCTGGGACCGTGTGAAGGTGGCTTACGACCAGTTGGTCAAGGGCATCGGACGCGAGGTTGACGATATGGTTGAGGCTGTGCAGACTTGCTACGACTCAGACTGCGAGGAGCGCAAGAACACAGACGAATTCATGGAACCGCTCGTAAACGCTAACGTTGACGGACGCATCAAGGAAGGCGACGTAGTCATCTTCTTCAACTACCGCAACGACCGCGCTAAGGAGCTCACCATCGTGCTCACTCAGCAAGACATGCCAGAGGAGGGAATGATGACAATCCCAGGACTCCAGTACTACTGCATGACCCCATACGACGCTTCGTTCAAGGGCGTACACATCCTCTTCCCTAAGGAGAACGTGACAAACACTCTCGGCGAGTACATCGGCGCTAAGGGACTCAAGCAGCTCCACACAGCCGAGACTGAGAAGTATGCACACGTCACATTCTTCTTCAACGGCGGACGCGAAACTCCATACGACGGCGAGGAGCGCATCCTCGTGGCTTCTCCAAAGGTTGCAACATACGACCTTCAGCCAGAGATGTCGGCCTACGAAGTGAAGGACAAGCTCGTTGAGGCAATCAAGGAAGACAAGTACGACTTCATCGTTGTCAACTTCGCTAACGGCGACATGGTGGGCCACACTGGCATCTACGGCGCTATCGAGAAAGCTGTCACTGCTGTTGACAACTGCGTTAAGGACGTTGTTGAGGCTGCCAAGGCTACTGGCTACGAAACTATCATCATTGCCGACCACGGCAACGCTGACAACGCTATCAATGCCGACGGCACTCCTAACACAGCCCACTCGCTCAATCCAGTTCCGTTCATCTACGTCACTGAGAACAAGAACGCCCAGGTTGAGGACGGTATCCTTGCCGATGTTGCTCCAAGCATCCTCCACATCATGGGTCTTGAGCAGCCTGCTGAGATGACCGGCAAGAACCTCATCAAGGACTAAAAGAACCTTATTGTTTAACATTAATAGTATAATTATGTATTGCAAGAATTGCGGAAATGAAGTCGCTAATGGTGCAGCCGTATGCTTGAAGTGCGGCGTTAAAGTAGGTGAAGGTGTTAAGTATTGCGGTCATTGCGGAGCTCAGCCTGACCCATTAGCCTCTGTATGTGTCAACTGTGGCCACACCCTCAAAGGTGATGCGCAGAAAGCAGAAAATAGTAATAGTAAAGGTGTCGATTCTTTCGGCGATGCCATTAAGTCATGTTTCGGCAAGTACGCCACATTCAGCGGGCGTGCAAACAGAAGCGAATATTGGTATTTCGTCCTGTTCAACTTCTTATGCGGACTTATTCCAGTAGTTGGCTATCTTGCCATGTTGGTATTTTTTATTCCAGGCATTGCCGTTGCTGTCAGACGACTTCATGACTTAGGAAAGAGCGGATGGAACTATCTTTTCGTCCTGATTCCTCTCGTAGGTCCAATCTTGCTGATTATATGGTTCTGCCAGCCAAGCCAGGAAGGCGAAAACCAGTATGGTCCAAACCCAAATATGTAGTTCATACCACAAGAAACATATTGATGCAAAGAAGGCATCCTCCATGCGGAGGGTGCCTTTATTTATTGGCCAGCCCATCTTCCTCTTCCGTAGCGCTCTGACGACCGGACAGGACTTGCACCGGCTACAATCCGTAGCGCTCGCATCTTCCGCTTTAAGACGACAATGCCGGCGCTACATATTTGCCTTTACTGAGACGCAAACTTGTCATTACCGCACTGCAAATTCTATCTCATCCCGCTCCTTACTTCCCGACCCCTCGCTGAAAACTATAAATAAAAGTAATATTTGTACAAATAATAGTTTTATTTATATAAATATTAGTTTTATTCTTACAAATATAAGTTTTATTTATACTTTTCTCCGAGGGGTTGCAAATTATCCGCCGAGGTGGCATGAAATTTCTATTGCGGTGGCGGTGTTTTTGGGCGGGCGACCCCGCCCCTACGATAATGACGGGGACGAGTACGATAACGGTTAGTACATGAAAACTACACTATTTTGTTGTTCTGAGCAAAGCGAAGAAACGGGGTTCGCCGCAAGGCAATCTCTGGAAAGTCTTTTGCCTATGTTGAGATTCTTTTATGAGGCTCCTTTGGGAAAGTGTACTCCTTTGTGCCGATAAACCGGCAGTCGTCGCAATCAGTGCTACAATTTCGCACTGACGTCGGAGCAAGCAACGCTCCTATTCCGCATTGCCGTTCAGAATGACACGACAATCAGCGTGATTTGCGGAATAACACCACCACACAGCATTCGTCTGCACTCCTAAGCGGAGCGTCACTCCTGCAACTCCTGAACTACAAAAAAGGGCACCCACAAGGGGCACCCATACAATGCTGATGCTATCGATGTCATCCCCCCTCTCTCCCTAAGAGTGGCGGGGTGAACCTACTACCCTATTCGTTGTTCTATCTCTTCGAGGATAGTGAAGAGTTCCTGCACGGTCTCGGCGCGGAGCATGCGGATGCGAGTCTGGCGGAAGTCGTGGATGCCCTTGAAGAGTGGTGAGGCGGCGAGGTGGCGACGAACGTGCATGATGCCGCTGAGTTCGCCTTTTTCGGCACATTCCACGCTCTTGAGTATCTGACGGCGCAGCACGTCGAGTTTCCATGCTGTGGTGAGTTCTGTGCAGTGCTCGCCAGTGTCGAGATAGTGGCGTATCTCGCGGAATATCCACGGACGACCGAAGGTGGCACGGCCTACCATGATGGCATCTACGCCGTAGCGCTCGAAACATTCGAGGGCGCGCTCAGGGGTGGTGATGTCGCCGTTGCCGATGATTGGTATGTGCATTCGCGAATTGGACTTAACCTGTCCGATGTAGCTCCAGTCGGCTTCGCCGGTGTACATTTGGCTACGTGTACGGCCGTGGATGGTGAGCGCCTGGATGCCGCAGTCCTGGAGTTGCTCGGCAAGGTCGACAATAATCTTAGAGTCGTTGTCCCATCCGAGTCGTGTCTTGACCGTCACGGGAAGTTTTACTGCATCAACGACGGCGCGTGTGATTTCGAGCATAAGGGGTATGTTGCGGAGCATGCCTGCTCCTGCTCCTTTGCCTGCTACTTTCTTGACGGGACAACCGAAGTTGATGTCGATGATGTCAGGGTGTGCCTGCTCCTCTACAATCTTGGCAGCCTCAACCATCGGCCCTACCTCACGGCCGTAAATCTGTATGGCAACGGGGCGTTCTTCGTCGCAAACGGCTATCTTTTGCAATGAGCGGTTTACCATGCGGATAAGTGCATCGGCATTGGCAAATTCGGAGTAGACCATCGTTGCCCCGAACTCCTTGCAGAGGAGCCGGAATGCCTGGTCGGTCACGTCCTCCATCGGAGCGAGGAGTACCGGACGATTGCCTAAGTCAATATTGGATATTTTCATTGGGTTATGAGGAGTTGAGGTATAAGAAGTAGAGTGAAAAGAACTATGCGGTCTGCTCCGCTCTACTCTGCTTGAGGAACAAACGCAACAAGAGAAGTCCTACAGCAAGGGAGAGGACGAAAGCCACAACCGTAGGAGTCGTTCCGAGTATATCGTTGAATCCAATGTCAGGATTGTCGCTGTAGATATTCATCAGCACTACCGAGGTGCTGTTGTTGATGATGTGGCAGATGATGACGGGTATGATGCTGCGTGTGTGCATATAGACAATCGCAAAAACGAGACCGACGAGGAACGCGAATGGTATTTGGGCGGGATTGCCGTGGATGAGTCCGAAGATAAGCGCCGAAACTACGCATGCCACCCAAGGGCGAGCGCCATAGCGCAACATTCCGCCTTGTATGGCTTCGCGGAATATATACTCTTCTGCTATCGGTCCGATGATGCCTATGGCAAGCGCCCCCGGAACAGTTAGTGCCATTGCCATGAACAGCTCAGCCATGATATTGTCGAGCTGCACCCATTCGGTAAGTACGCTCGAAGCGAACATCAGGAGAACAACCGAGGCTATAGCCAACGCTGTGGGTTTAGCCTTCAGTCTGCTGATGCCTGGACGTGCCACGTTGATGAACTTGAACACATGGAGCAACACAACAGTGATGACCGACGACACGATGAGTGACCATGAAAGAACATCGGCAGAGGGCATTATGTTGCCTGTGCTGCGTCCGTCGATGACGGCAAAGACAACAACTATTATGGAGCACACAATCTGCACTACGAAATAGATAGCGAGAGCAATGAGGGGTCTGAACATTGGAATAATTGGGTTAAGGGTTAAAGGGTAAGGGTGAGAGGGGTAACGCTAAACTATCAACATTAAACTCTCTACATTAGAATCCGTAAAATCACAGCACTATGCGCTCTGCCTCGATGTCTTCACGGAGGAAAAGCGACGCTGAATTGCGAAATTCGCTGGCCGACTCGGTGGTGAAGTAGCGGCACGCACCGCCACGCGTGATGCTCTGCTCCATGTCGGCATGCCTGCCGAGATAATCCTCAAGACTCTGGGCTATGTACTTGCCCTGAGGGATGAGGGTGATGCGCTGAGGACAATAGCGGCTGATTTTGTCGAGCAGTAAAGGATAATGCGTACATCCCAAAATGACGGTGTCGATTTCGGGGTCAAGACCAATCAGGGTGTCGATGCGCTCGCGCACAAAATAGTCGGCTCCAGGTTTGTCGTGCTCGCCGTTCTCAACCAATGGGACCCACATAGGGCAAGCAAGTCCGGTGACGGTACAGTCAGGATGGAGCTTGCTTATCTCCATGGTGTAGGACTCGGACTTGATAGTTCCCGTAGTGGCAAGCACACCGATGTGGCGCGTCTTGCTGATGTCGCCCACAATCTCTGCTGTAGGGCGTATCACTCCCAGCACTCTGCGGTCGGGCGCATACTTTGGCAGATACTCCTGCTGAATGGTGCGCAAGGCCTTTGCCGAGGCGGTGTTGCACCCCAGAATGACGAGCGGACAACCGAGCTCGAAGAGTTTTTTCACAGCCTGAAGCGTAAACTCGTACACGACGTCAAACGAGCGAATGCCGTAAGGGGCACGCGCATTATCGCCCAAATATACATAGTCGTACTGGGGCATACGCTGGCGTATGCTGTCAAGGATGGTCAGTCCGCCGTATCCGGAATCAAAAACTCCTATTGGTCCTTTCATCTGTGAGTGGAACTGTATGCAGAACTACTGGACGCCCAAAACAAACAGCACGGCGTCAGTAGCGTCTTCGCCCTGTTCGGGATTGACAAACGGGCATGAGTTATTGTCGATATTAAGGATGAAAGCGTAGTTTCTGTCCTTGCCTACCTTAGCGAGCGCATCATTGAGGCGTCGGTACACCTTCTGCATAATCTCATCTTCCGCCTTAGCAAGCAGACGCTGCGCCTCGTCTCTGAACTGCACGCTCTGCCCTATGAGCATCTGAATCTCCTTCTGACGCTTGAGCAGGATATTTTCGGGCAGGCTCTTCTGTTCCTCCACGTATTCGGTGAAGCGACGATTGAGTTCGGCTTCAGATATTTTCAGTTCTTTGTCGTACTGGGCCTTAATAGTATCGATATCTGCCAATGCCTTCTCATACTCTGGCATAGCCTGAAGCACCTCGCTGTAGCTGATAAAGCCGAAGCTTATGGTTTCCTTCACAACAGTGCTCTCGACAGTCTGTTGCTGCGTACTGTCAGAAACAGCATTCTGGGCCTTGGCGCCGAAACAGCCCAATGCCACGAATAGAAGTAGCGCAAATTTCTTTGTCATAGAATCAAGTTTAAAGAAAAACGGATTACACGGATCACTTTGCTTCATGCTTGTAATCGTTGTAATCCGCCTGTTATTCAAGGGGGTGTCACCCCGTAGATAATATTACAGTCCGAGCTTAGCCTTAACCTCAGCAGTTACGTTCTTGCTGATAGTTTCGTTGATGAATGGAATACCTGCAGTGACATCCATCACATAAACGTAGCCGCCTTCGTTGCCCACAGCCTTGATTGCGGCAGAAACCTTCTCTGTAATCTCTGTCATCTTAGCCTGCTGAGCCTTGCCGAACTCCTGCTGGCTTGTCTGCTGATACTGAGTAAAACGCTGGTAGAGGTCCTGAAGTTCCTGCTGACGACGCTGCTTAACTGCATCAGGGAGTGTTGCCTCGTTCTTCTCGAAATCTTCGCTCTTAGTCTGAAGTTCTGTCTGCATACGCATAAGTTCATCTTCATACTGCTTGCCAAGAGCCTGAAGATCAGTCTGAGCCTTAGTGTATTCAGGCAAAGCCTGGATGATTTCTGCCGAATTTACGTGTGCAAACTTCTGCTGTGCGAAAAGGCCCATTGGCAATGCAATAAGAGCCATCAAAATTAACTTTTTCATCTTTAGTGTAGTTTTTGTTTTATTGATTGTTTTGTCTTTCTCTTAGAGTTATTACAACTGCTCAGATAGCCTAACGGCCTATCTATTCAAATAGCCGAGCTTAAGGAGGATTTCGTCGCTGATGTCAATCTTAGGCGATGCGTAGATGATGCTTGCGCCTGAGGCACGGTCGATGACCAATTGGTAGCCTTTAGACTCGCAAATGTCCTTGACAGCATTGTAGATTTCTTCCTGAATAGGCGCCATCAAGCTCTGGCGCTTCTTGAACAACTCGCCCTCGCTGCCGAAGTACTTCTTCTTCAGGTCGCTGGCTTCCTTCTCCTTGTTCATTATCGCCTCTTCCGATTTTGTCTTTTGCGCATCGGAAAGGAACACGGACTCTGACTGATATTTCTTGTAGAGGGCTTCTGCTTCGCTCACCAAAGCGTCGATTTCGCCTTCCCATTTCTTTGAAACCTGATTCAGTTGTTCGTTAGCACGCTCGTAAGCAGGAACGTTCTTGAGTATGTATTCCATATCAACGAGTGCAAACTTCTGAGCGCTGGCAGCTGCAAATGATGCCAATGCCACTATTAATGTAATGAATAATCGTTTCATAGTTTCTGCGTTTTAATGAGGTTATATATGATTGATTATCTCTGATTAGAATTCCTGGCCGAGGATGAAGTGGAACTGTCCGCCTCCGTAAGCCGTAGAACCGAACACCTTGTCGAATCCGTACGCCCAGTCTATACCCATAAGTCCAACCATAGGGAGCATGATGCGCACACCGAATCCGGCAGAACGCTTCATGTCGAATGGATTGAACTTCTTAACGTCAGTCCATGCGTTACCTCCTTCGAGGAATGCGAGGGCATAGATGTTGGTCGCTCCCTGAAGCATGAGAGGGTAGCGAAGCTCAAGCGCCATGCGTGAATACGCATATCCTTCGTGTCCGTAAGGAGTGAGGGCACCGTTGTCGTAACCGCGGAGTCCGATAGTCTCAGAGTAGTAGTTTGACGAATATCCCGACATACCGTCACCTCCCATGTAGAAGGTCTCAAACGGCGATTTCTTATACTTGTTGTAGTGGCCGAGGAATCCACAGTCAAAGCGGGTCATCAGCACGAAGCACTTCTGATGACTTGAGAGCGGAGTGTAGAGTTTGGAGTTAAACTTCCACTTGTGGTATTCGATCCACTTGTGCTTCTTCTGCATATCACGCATATAGTCCGCATCCTGATAGCTTGACGACATGTTTTTATAGTCAATATTATCAAACAGCGAATAAGGCGGTGTGGCGCTGACTGAGAGCGATATCTGCGATCCGTTACGCGGGAAAATCGGGTTCGTGATAGAAGAGCGCGACAGAGTAAGCGTGAGGTTGATGTTGTTACAGTTACCGTCGGTGATGAGGAAGTAAGACCAGTCCTTCATCATATAGCGTGTATATCCTAACTGAGCAGTGAGCTGGAAATTGTTGTCAGGCCAGCTGAGACGCTTACCCCATCCTACTGACAGGCCGAAGAGCTGGATGTACTTGTCCGGATCGTAGTATGACGAATAGTTATTATAGTAACCGCTGTTGTAGTTACCATAACCGTAAAGCATACTGTAATAGCTGTTATAGTAACTGCTGTTGTAGTAGTTGCTGCTTATGTCAGTCTGGCGTGAGAAGAACGCCGATACGGAGAGCGAGTTAGGGCGCTTGCCTCCGAACCAAGGGTCAAAGAACGACACGCTGTACGACTGATAATACTCTCCGTTGGTCGAACCGCTGATTTCCACCTGCTGGCCGTCGCCCTGCGGCAAGATGCCTCGGCGTATCTTGTCCTTGCCGAAGAGATTGCGCATAGAGAAGTTCGTAAACTTGAGTCCTATCTTACCTATGACACCTGTCTGTCCCCATCCGAGGGAGAACTCCACCTGGTCGCTTGGCTTAGGAGTAAGTCCGAGGTCAAGATCCACGGTTCCGTTGAGCGGGTCGCTCACTGGCTGGAAAGTCATCTGCTCTGGGTCGAAATGTCCCATCTGACCGAGCTCTTGGTAACTCATCTTGAAGGCATCCATGCTGAAGAGGTCGCCTGGCTTGAGCTTGAGCTCACGGCGGATCACGTCTTCATAAACGCGTGTGTTACCGTAAATCTTAATCTTGTTGATTCTTGCCTGTGTTCCTTCCGATATACGGATTTCGAGGTCGATAGAGTCGCCGTCGATTTCCACCTCTACCGGTTCGATGCGGTTGAACACATATCCCTCGTTATAGTAGAAATTGCCTATGGCGTCTTCGTCTTCGTTAAGTCGCTTGCTGATGTGCTTAGTGTTGTAGACATCGCCCTTTTCCATTTGGAACACCTTGCTGAGCGCATCAGTGTTATAGACGGTGTTACCCACCCAGTTGATATTTCTCACATAGTACTTCTGACCTTCATCTATGTCGATATAGACATCTACAGTATTGTCGCCGCGGTCTACTACGCTGTCTGCCACAATTATAGCGTCGCGATAACCCATTTCGTTATACTTCTCTATGACGCGGTCCTTGTCTTCGTCGTACTTCTCTGTGATGAACTTCTTGCTCTTGAACAGGCTCTTGAAGCCCTTTTCGTTGGTTTTCTTGAGCAGACCGCCACCGAAAAAGCCTCCCGTAAACTTCTTACGCGGAAGATTATTGTTACCTGTTATGTAAATCTTGTTGACTTTCACCTTTTCCTTCTTGTCGATGATAATGTCAACAATCATCTGTTCGTTATTGTTTACGTCGTCACGCTGAACAATCTTGACATCGGCATTCTTGAATCCCTTGTCTTCGAAGTAGTTCTTTATGATGATTTCCGCCTTGTCAATCATGTTCGGAGTTATCTGGCTTCCCTTGATGATTCCGATTTTTTCTTCAAGGTCTTCGCGCTCACTCTTCTTCACTCCCTCGATGTTGATAGTTGACACTCGCGGACGCATTGCCAGGACCAACTTCAGATACACCCTGTCGCCTACGATACTGTCGGCCTCAATGCTGACTTCCGAGAACAGTCCGTGTTTCCAGATTCGCTCAATAGCTTCTGTCACTTCATCGCCAGGAACATTTATCCTATCGCCTATAGACAGACCTGAAAGCCCTATGATAGAAGAACTTTCATAGCCGACCTTGTTACCTTCTACTGTGATACCTGCTATTTCAAGGTTACGCGGCTGCCCGTATATGATTGTCGGCTTTTCGACCTTGCCCTGCGCATTCACGCATACGGCGCTTGCCCATGCTGCAACAAAAAGGAACAGTATATGTAATGTCTTTTTCATCTTGTGTTGTCTTATGTTGTATTTACTTCACTTGTTCACCGGTTTTGCCGAATCTGCGCTGTCTGCTCTGATAGTCGCAAATAGCCTTGCAGAGCTCTTCTTCGTTAAAGTCGGGCCAGTAAACGTTCGTAAAATAGAATTCCGAGTATGCACTCTGCCACAGCAGATAATTGCTCAGGCGCAATTCGCCGCTTGTGCGTATCACCAGGTCCGGATCAGGCATGAACGCCGTTTCGAGATGCTGGTTTATAGTGTCTTCTGTTATGTCTTCTGATTTGAGCGAACCGTCCTCGACCTTCGCCGCAATCTTCTTCATCGCCTTTGTGATTTCCCATCTTGAGGAGTAGCTAAGGGCCAGCACCATGCAAGTGGCAGTATTGTCCTTTGTCTTTTCCTCAAGTTCCTTGCAGGCGTTTCGCACTTCTTCCGGAAGGCGCTCGATGTCGCCCACAACCTTGAAGCGGGCGCTGTACTTCATGAACAGTTCTTCTTCAAGATGCTTCAGCAACAATGCCATCAGCGCTGACACCTCTTCTGCCGGTCTGTTCCAGTTTTCAGTCGAGAAGGTGTAAAGCGTCAAGTAACCTATGCCGAGCTTGACAGCAGACTCCATTATCTTATGGACAGTTTCCGCTCCTGCCTGATGGCCTATGCTACGCTCGAATCCGCGCGCCTTAGCCCAGCGCCCGTTGCCATCCATGATTATGGCTATGTGCTCGGGCATTCTGCTCTTGTCGATTCTGTCTATGTATTTAGGTTCTGTCGTCATTTTTCGTTTTTCGCTTTAATTATTGCACTTCCTGTATTTAGGAAAGAGGTCGTAGGATATGTACAGCATTGTAAACGAGTAGGAGTCCTTGTTTTTAAGCATTCCCCCCTTTATGCTGTAAGGGCCGGCTATACCGTCAAGTTCGTCGCTAAAGGTAAATCTCATTGTCCAGTCCACTCCCACGTTAAGCCGTTCGCGCAGTTTATATCTCAGACCGAATCCGAACGGGATGTTCATTGTCAGTTCTTCTGCACAATAGGTAAACCCAAGACCAAACTGTATGTATGGCACAAGACGCTTTGTTCCCTTAAATCCCTTCCCTGTTCCGTATGCCCAGAATCCGAGTTCGTACTGACAGCCGAGGTCTACGACTGATTCGTCAAAGTCCCACTTCTGGCCTGCTACGTCCGGGAACTTATTTTCCAGGTCGGCAGCGTTTCCCGAAATCTTTCCGTAGAGGAGGTTGAATTTCAGCGACTGCCTCGGATTGAAGTTGTATCGCCCCATGAGTCCTCCGCCAAGTCCTGTGTTTTTATATAGCGCAGAGTAGTTGGCGTCGCCCAAGTAGAACGAACCTCCCAACATTCCGCCGAATTCCATCTTGTATTCAAGTTCCTGAGCGATGAGCCTTGCGCCTCCAAATGTCAGCAAAAGCATTAGCGCACAACCTTTCAGCCATGCTCCGAATGCTGGTGTCGACATTATTCTTGCGCTCATTTCCAATACTTATCAGTGTGTGTATGTAGCGACGTAGCGTGCTACTATCCTATTTTGCCTCTCCACACCTTTCCGCCGCTCTGTATCAGCCACAAGTACCCTTCGCCTACGGTCATGCTGACCGGCGTGCTCTGTCCTGCCACTTCTGCAGGAAGCATCTTCTTCTCAGTCTGCAGATGCCAACTGATTCCGTTGTCGGCCGATATGTATATGCCTTCGTTGTTGCCTCCGATAGCAAACATTTCTGCCTTATAACATATGATTGAGAGATTGTCGAGTTTAGGGCAGGCGTATTCGTTTTCTGCAGCCACCTGCACATAGTTCCACTTCTGGTTGATGTTTTCATTTGCCGACGACACCTTGTACCACACTACAGCATTCTTGCTGTCAGCCGATGTGAGTCCGCACATCATGGCGTTTCGCATTGAAGGGTTGGTCTTGCTCTCGTACGAAACGGACGCGATGTTTGTCTCTGGCAGCATATCCAAGTCGCTGCTGCCACATTCTGCCCAGTTTTGCAGATCTGCCGATCCCCAAATGCAGTTCTCATCACAAGCGTATATGTAGAGTCCGTCTGCACCGAGAAGTCGGACGAAAGTACGATCCGAAACCACGCTCCATGTCTCGCCTCTTTCATCGTTTGACGAGCGGCAGATGCGTCCCTCTGAATTCAAGGCGTAAAGGTTGCCGTCGTATGCCACAACGCTTGTCCAGTCCACACTGCCCTGTTCGCAGACCAGCTGTGCCGGCTTGCGCCATGAGGCGCCTTCGCTCAGGAACGACGAAGATGTCACAACAGCCTGTCCTTCGCTCTCGCTGAACACGTAGATGCGGTCGGCAAGCGTCAAAGTGCGGTGCGCGCCCTCAAGCTGAAGGTCAGCGCCCTCAACCACCTTCCATGCAAGCGAATCTGTCTCGCTGTCTTTCTTGAAGATTTGTGCTGTATATTCCTTTGTCGACACTCCGTCAGTGGCAATGACCATGAACTTCACCGGCTTGGTGAAGTCGATCGAATCAGTACCGCTGGCAAATTGGCGGAAGTCAGCCTCGCCGTCTTCCTTAACAAACACATAGCCAGTGGAGTTGATTGTAGGAATTACACCCGATATGTCAACCCAGCTTGGCAATGAGTCAACAGAATATATCTTATTGTTTATCTGGTCAATGTTAAAAGCCACAGAACTTCCTCCGATGGTTCTTGTCACAATCGTGTCCCTGCCGTCAGAAAGTTTGATAGAAACCTCCGTATCAATATCTCCGACGGTAAATTTTGTAATGACACATTCAGGACCGGTGACAATCTCATCATCGTCCTTCAAGCATGATGTGGCAAGCGTTGCCACAGCCACAAGCGACAATAAAAGCCCGTATATATTCTTCATTTTATGTAATTGCACAATTATGATAATTTCTGCAAAATTAGCAACATTTTTTACTACTCGAAACTAAGTTGCTCACTTTTAAAGATTTTTAGGGCATTTTCGGCTTATATTCAACTATTTTATGCCCAAACCACTCTTTCTCACCCGCTTTTTCAGCATTTTTAAGCATTGGAGCAGACGTGCCTCCGCCCATGACACACGGCGAAATCTCTACATAAGCCTCATCCCATAGAGACTCGTCGATAAAACTCTGCAGGAGCTCCCGGCCTCCTTCCACAAGCAGGGTCTGCACCCCTCTGGCGTGCAACTCTCTCAGAGCCTGCGCTATCACGCTTCCTGCAAAATCCACACGCACAACCTCTACGCCTTCAATCTCGGAACCGCCTTCACTGCCCATGTCTGCAATCACAATCGTAGGCACACTCCCGTCAAACAGCCTCAACGTGCGAGGAAGCGAATTGTTCCGGTCCACGACGACGCGCACAGGACTGCCGCCCGTCCATTCCCTCACGCTCAGCGACGGGTCGTCGAGCAACGCCGTGCGCCGTCCCACCATTATGGCCTGATGCTCCGCCCTTCGCTTGTGGCAAATCATCGTGGTCATGCTGTTCGAAATAATAGCCCGCGGTTCGCCCTCAGCAGCGCCGATATATCCGTCGCTGCTTTGCGCCCACTTCAGCGTCACCATCGGACGCCCGTTTCCGTGGAAAGTCATAAACCGCTTGTTCAGTTCGACGCACTCCTTCTCCAGCACCCCCACCGTCACCTCTATGCCAGCCGCCCTAATCATTTCTATACCCCTGCCCTGCACCTTCGCAAAAGGGTCCACACACCCCACAACCACTCTTTTCAGCCCCTTCCTGATGATGAGTTCAGCACAAGGCGGAGTCTTGCCGTAGTGGGCGCAAGGCTCCAGACTGACATATATGGTCGAACGCCCAAGCAGAGGCACATCCTCATCCCTAACCGACGCCAAAGCATTGACCTCGGCATGGCCCTCGCCACACCTCACGTGATAGCCCTCTCCGATGATGCGGTCGTCGCACACCACCACCGCCCCGACCATAGGGTTAGGCTGCGCGTTCTTCATTCCGCACTGCGCCAGTTCGATGCAGCGCAACATATATCTCTCGTCAGTAGTCATTTCATTCCAAAGTTGGTTTCGTGCCACAAAGATATTGTAAATAAAGCACTTTTACCTTTTTGTGAGGACAAAAAGGCATATTTTCATATTTTCACCGGCAAAACACTAACAAGAACATGGTGAAAACGCAACATCACTCCGGCAAAATCTACAAACTTAGGCTAAGTATGTACAAACTCAGACTAAATACGTACAAACTTAGACTGAGTTTATACGAACTTAGGCTAAGTTCAAAGTTCTTACCGCAGCAAAATATTATAAGAAACGGTATACTAAACAATACGCACTCCGCTGCTCACACAAATCACCCCATCTTCTGCACCTGCTCCATCACACGCAGGAAGTTGCCGCCCCAAATGCGCTGGATGTCCGCCTCGCTGTAGCGCTGGCTGAGCAGATGGCGGGTGAAGTTGATAAGCTCCGCAGCGGAAGCACATCCTGGCACTCCGCCATCGCCGTCGAAGTCGGTACCGATGCCCACATGCTCAATGCCCATCACGCTGACTGCATGGTTGAGATGGTCAATGGCATCGATGACGGTCGCCTTGCCATCGGTGCGCAGAAAACCGTTGTAGAGCGTCACCTGCATCACTCCGCCCCTACGGGCAAGAGCACGCATCTGGTCGTCGGTGAGATTGCGCGGATGATCGCAGAGGGCGCGTGCCGAAGAGTGGGAACAGACGATAGGAGTGGCGCTGATGTCGAGCGCATCGTAGAAACTCTTCTCGGATGCATGCGAGAGGTCGACCATCATGCCCACGCGGTTCATCTCGCGAATGACCTCGGCGCCAAACGGACTCACTCCGCCGTGCTCGCCCTTGCCCTTCGCCGAATCGCATATATCGTTGTCGCCGTTGTGGCACAGAGTCATATAGACCACTCCGCGCTGGCGCAGTTTCTCCACGTTGCTGATGTCGCGGCCTATGGCATAGCCGTTTTCCACACCGAGCATAATGGCCTTCTTGCCCTCATGCTTAAGGCGCCAGAGGTCAGCAGGAGTGCGGGCTATGTCGCAGTGTACGACGTTGCGCGCCACCATCTCCTCAATCTGAGTAAGTATGCGGTTGGCCTTTGCCGTAGCGTTGAGAAGCGACTCGTCGTCGCGCTCCTGTTGCTGCAGATAAGCCACCATGATAGAAGCGTCGAGCCGCCCCTCCTTCATCTTGTGCAAGTCGACAAGGATGCGGGGGTCGCGCGAAGCGAAGTCAGGTTCAAGATGGAAAAACATCGGAGTGTCGCAATGCGTATCGAGCGTAAGAATGCGACTATGCAAGCGTTTTGCCTCGGCAAACGAGCGTGCTTCGCCTACAAGCCATTTGAAGAGCGGGCTCATTGAATCGTTGCCAGCCAGGCAGAAACATTCCGGATGCCACTGCACGCCGATGATTGCCTTGTGTTCAGCCGACTCGATGGCCTCGATGACACCGTCAGCACTCATAGCCGAAACTCGCAGTCCTGGAGCAGGAGTCTTCACAGCCTGATGATGGAACGAATTGACCGGCAGACTTGCCTGTCTGAATATCGAAAAGAGTTTTGAATCCTCCTCTATCGCAACCGTGTGCGACGGATACGAACGGTTGAGATTCTGGTCATGCTTTATGCGCTTGCCCTCCATCTGCGAATGGATGTCCTGATAGAGTTCACCGCCCAACGCGGCATTCATCACCTGTATGCCACGACAGATGCCAAGCATCGGAATCTGGCGGTCGGCAGCAAGGCGTGCAAGCAGGAGTTCCTGCATGTCGCGCTTGTGGTTGATGCTGTGGAGTTCCATAATCGGCTCCTCGCCGAGCAGAAGCGGATTGATGTCGCCACCTCCGCTAAGCAGCAGTCCGTCGACACGATCGAGCAGTTCACCCAGATTCTCCGTCTCCTCATAAGGCGGAACAACAAGCGGTATGCCGCCTGCAAGCAGCACCGACTGATAGTAGCCCTCAGCAAGCGTACAGTTCGTATCAGCATAATTGCCAGTGATAGCAATCACCAGCTTTTCCTTCCGAGTCGCCTGCATACCTGTAGTCAGACGCTCATATTCTTCTTTCCAGTCAGTCTTCATATTTTCTTCTCGGATTCTTAGGGAACCACCCTTTTTTCACTCGCTCCTTCTGCTCAAAGAGCTCCTTGATAGTCCAGAGCGAGGAGAAAGAGAACACGCCAAGCAGTGACGCCCAAAAGGTGTCTTCGATAAACAACGCGCCAATAGCACCTCCCACTCCTAAAACAAGGAACACCCACCAAAGGCGGGTGCCTGTATAATACTCACACTTAATGACTATAGGATGAAACAACCCTATAATCAAAAATGTACTTACTCCTATAAGTAATCCTTCAAAATGCATTTAGCCAAACGAGATAGGTATTTCTTTCTTGATGCTCTGGTCGAGCGATATGAGAGTCTCAGTAGAGTCAACGCCCTGAATGCCCTGAATCTTATTGTTGAGCAAGTCCATAAGTTGTTCGTTGTCACGAGCGTAAAGTTTCACAAGCATAGAGTAAGGACCTGTGGTGTAGTGACATTCCACAATCTCCGGAATCTCTCTCAGCTCGTCAACCACACGCTTATACATTGACCCCTTCTCAAGACGTATGCCCACATAGGTGCAAGTGGTATAGCCCAGACTCTTCGGGTTCACGTGATAGCCTGAACCGATGATGACGTTCATGTCAATCAATCTCTGCACGCGCTGATGGATTGCCGCACGCGACACACCGCATTCCGCAGCAACGTCCTTAAACGGTATTCGCGCATTGCTTGAGATAATCTCCATTATCTGCTTGTCAAGTTTGTCAATTTTTTCCATTGGTGTATATTGTGATTTAAGGTTTCATACATTTTGTAAGCAAATATATAAAATCAAATCCAAAAACAACCACAAGCAGCAACAATTTTCTACAAAATATCATCACTATCGAGATATTCCATAACTTTCAGACACACAAATATGACAATTTGGTCAATTACTTGCCCTTCCATAAGGAATTGTTGAGCATATTTCATTATTGCCTATCATAGGGACTTAAATTAAATAGCAGTCTTTCTATTTGCTCTTCACTAATTTCTCCATTCAAAAGTTGCAATATATTGAAACTTTTTTTTACCTTTGTGCCATGAAACGTAAAGTCACCACATACGGAGGTTATTTTGAAAGATTTATGGAATCTCTGGATGAAAAGACCCAAGAAAAGGTTCTTTATGGATTACTTTTGTTAAAAACACAAGAAAGACTTTCTTCTAAGTTTGTCAAGTTAATCAGAGATGGACTATATGAATTAAGAACTGAATATAATAGCAATATTTATAGGGTGTTTTTCATATTTGACGAGGGGCATATCGTAGTCCTATTCAACGGATTTCAGAAGAAGACTCAAAAAACTCCAAACAAGGAGATTGAAAAGGCGTTACAAATAAAGGAGGCATATTATGAAGACAAACAATCACAAAATCGTTGACTTTGATGCTGTGCTTGATGCTAAATTTGGCAAAGAGGGCAGCAAGGAAAGAATGGAAGCAGAGAATAAGGCTTATGCTTTCTATGCCGGTAATGTTATCTTGCAAGCAAGAAAAGAAGCAAAGATAACACAAAGCGAATTGGCGACTCGCACAAATGTAACAAAGTCATATATCTCTCGCGTGGAGAATGGTCTGATAGAACCTGGAACAAGTATGTTCTACCGAATCATCGAGGCTTTAGGTATGAGAATTGAAATAGTAAAACCTCTAATATGATTCATCTATAAAGTAGAGGCTCATATAAAAAGACTGACTAATCATCATAACGATTTTAGTCAGTCTTTTTATATTCGTATACTATTGCTTCACTTGCCCTTAACGATGCGCTTGATGTCATTGAGTTTGTTGAGCGCATCGAGCGGAGTGAGGTTGTTGACGTCAAGATTGAGGATTTCATCACGTATCTGGCACAGCACAGGGTCGTCGAGCTGGAAGAAACTGAGTTGCGAAGCCTGGCTGTCAACTGCGGAGATATTGGCAGTGTTAGGGCGCGAAATGCCGTCGCCGGAGTTGTTGCGTTCCAGTTCGGAGAGCACCTGCTCGGCACGCTTCACCACAGTGGATGCCATACCTGCGAGGCGGGCCACATGGATACCGAAGGAGTGTTCGCTGCCTCCTGGCACGAGTTTGCGCATGAAGATTACCTTGCCGTCAACCTCGCGCACAGACACGTTGAAGTTCTTCACCCGCTGCAGGGTTTTCTCCATCTCGTTGAGTTCGTGGTAATGGGTAGCGAAGAGTGTACGGGCGTGCGCCTTCGGATTCTCATGTATGTACTCCACGATGGACCACGCTATTGAAATACCGTCGTAGGTCGATGTGCCTCGTCCGAGCTCGTCGAAGAGCACGAGCGAACGCGGAGAAAGGTTATTAAGGATGCTCGCCGCCTCGTTCATTTCGACCATGAAGGTTGATTCGCCGAGGGAGATGTTATCGCTCGCTCCCACACGGGTGAAAATCTTGTCGACCGCTCCGATGCGTGCGCTGTCGGCAGGCACGAACGAACCTATCTGGGCAAGCAGAGTGATGAGGGCGGTCTGTCGCAGAAGGGCTGACTTACCTGCCATGTTCGGTCCTGTGAGAATGATTATCTGCTGTGTGTCGCAGTCAAGGAGGACATCGTTTGCAACGTACTGCTCGCCTACAGGCATCTGGCGTTCGATCACCGGATGGCGTCCCTGACGGATGTCAATGGTCAGGCTCTCGTCCACAACAGGGCGGATATACTTATATTCCTTTGCGGCAATGGCAAAGGAGAGAAGACAGTCGAGGCGTGCTATCTGATGGGCGTTGGTTTGAAGCGCTGGTATAAAGTCGGCGGCAGCAGTGACAAGCTCGGTGAAGAGACGAGTTTCGAGCGAAAGGATTTTCTCCTCTGCGCCGAGAATTTTTTCTTCGTATTCCTTGAGTTCCTGAGTGATGTAGCGTTCCGCATTGACAAGGGTCTGCTTGCGAATCCACTCGGCAGGCACATTGTCCTTAAATGTGTTGCGCACCTCCATGTAGTAGCCAAACACGTTGTTGAATCCTATCTTCAAGCTCTGTATGCCCGTAGCCTCTATCTCGCGCTGCTGCATCTGAAGGAGGTAGTCCTTGCCTGAGTATGCTATGCTGCGCAAGTCGTCGAGTTCGGCATTCACGCCGCTGGCAATGACCCCGCCCTTGTTTACGAGGAACGGAGGGTCGGGCATCACCTCACGTGCTATGCGGTCACGAAGTTGCTCGCACACGTCAAGGCTCTCGCCAATGGCGCGCAGACTGGCGTTGTCGGTCTGAAGGCAAAGGTTCTTTATTGGCTCTATTGCCTGCAAAGCAACCTTCAGTTGAACCATTTCGCGAGGCGACACTCTGCCCACAGCCACCTTTGACGCTATACGCTCAAGGTCGCCTATGCGATGAAGCTGGCTCTCAACAGTGTCGCGCAAGTCGGGCTGGCGGAAGAAGTGTTCCACCACGTTCTGACGCTCGCTGATGCGGCCTACGTCCTTGAGCGGGAACACCATCCATCGGCGCAACAGGCGTGCCCCCATCGGGCTGATGGTCTTGTCGACCACGTCGAGCAGGCTCGTTCCTCCCTCGTTCATCGATGAAAGGAGTTCAAGACTGCGGATAGTGAACTTGTCGAGACGCACATAGTTGGTTTCCTCTATGCGCGATATGTTGCGGATGTGGCCTATGCTGGTGTGCTGTGTCTGCTCCAGATAGCATAGTATGGCACCTGCGGCAACGAGTCCGTTCTTCAGGTGGTGCACACCGTAACCTTTTAGGTTCTTCACCTGGAAATGCGACAGAAGCTTGTGCATGGCGGTCTCCTCGGTGAAAATCCAGTCGTCAAGTTCGAACGTGAAGAATCGTCCGCCGAAGTTGCCTTCAAACATCGGTTTGCGCCCGCGTTCGAAGAGCACCTCCTTCGGCGCGAAATTAGTGAGAAGTTTGTCTATATAGTCGGTCGTTCCCTCAGCAGTAAGGAACTCGCCTGTAGAAATGTCAAGTAAAGAGATTCCGCAAGCCGACTTGCCGAAGTGTACTGCCGCAAGGAAGTTGTTCTCCTTGTTGTGGAGCACGTTGTCGCTCATTGCCACACCTGGAGTGACGAGTTCGGTAATGCCTCGCTTCACGAGTTTCTTTGTCAGTTTAGGGTCTTCGAGCTGGTCGCAAATTGCCACTCGACGCCCAGCGCGGATAAGTTTAGGCAGATATGTATCGAGAGCATGATGAGGGAATCCAGCCATAGCGGTGTCGTTTTCCCTTTTAGACCCTCCCGAACCTCGCTTGGTAAGGGTTATTCCAAGTATGTCGGCAGCCGCAACGGCATCATCACCATACGTCTCGTAGAAGTCACCGCAACGAAACAGCAGCAAGGCATCGGGGTGCTTTGCCTTGAAGTCGTAGAACTGCTTCATCATCGGTGTCACTTCATCTTTTGTCTTTGCCATATTTTTGTTGTTATGAATTATAAAAGAACTTTCTTCGCAAACTCCCATATCACTATGCCGGCAGTGGTTGACACGTTGAGGGAGTGCTTGGTGCCAAACTGCGGAATCTCGATGCAACCGTCGCACATGTCAACCACTTCCTGGTTTACGCCTTTGACCTCATTGCCCATTACGATGGCGTATTTGCCTTTATCATTACCAAGCGACAAATTTTGCAGCATGGTGCTGCCTTCCGCCTGCTCCACGGCAAAGACCTTGAAGCCCTGCTCCTGAAGAGCGCGAACGGAGTCCTTTGCCGAAGAGAAATACTCCCAGTCTACACTGTCCTCCGCTCCCAACGCAGTTTTGTGAATCTCTGCATGAGGAGGGCGGGCTGTTATACCGCAAAGATGTATGGCAGCCACGCGGAAAGCATCGGAGGTTCGGAACACCGAACCCACATTATACATGCTTCTCACATCGTCTAGCACCACCACAAGGGGCATCTTCTCGCTCTCCTTAAACTCATCGACGCTCATGCGCCCCATCTCCGTAATTTTCAGTTTTCTCATCTGTCAGAATTTTATCCGATTGTCCTTTTCACAACGAGCCCTCGTTCGTCAACAAATGAGCGCTCGTTTAATTACAAACGAGCCCTCGTTAATATACTTTCACCCAACTCTACTTCTACGCACACAAAAACATTATCTATTTCAGGAGTTTGGCGAGCGGCGATTTCATCTTCTTCAGTCCCTTTGCCACGCTCTGTGCATTGAGTCGTGCACCGGCAAGTGAAGTGTGGGTGTGGTCGCGGTTGTACATCGCAGCAGCCTTCTCCTTGCCCATATTCTGCAGGGCATCGGCCGAGATGTTGTGCACATCGAGGAAGTCACAACCTGTCTCCTCAGCCACTTGGCGATACCACATGCCATAAGTGTTGTCATTGCGGCGCTCAATGTACATCTTGCCTTTCTTTTCCTTCACAGGATAGAGTTCACCCACGGTCTCGCCCTTACCTTCGTGCCAGCGGTTGCGCGGAGTGAGACTGACAAGTATCGGTGTGCCACCCTTCTCGCGAACGTCCTGGATGAACTTCTTCAGATACCACCCGAAAGAGTAGATGACCTTATACTGCCCGTCGGATGCCATCTTGTAGACATGGCAAGTGTCCTTTGCGGTAGCGATGACAGCACGCTCTTTCTGGCTGTCGATGTGACCCGTGTCGTTGTGCCCGAACTGAATAAGCACATAGTCGCCTGACTGGACGGAACGATACACCTCATCCCAACGCTTTTCGTAGAGGAACGTGCGTGTGCTGCGCCCTGCCTTGGCGGCATTGATGACAACGCACTTGGTTGAGTCGAACACGGTGTAGGCCTGACTACCCCATCCCCACATGCCGTCTTCGTCCTTGTCGTTGTTCTTCACAGTTGAGTCGCCTGTGAGGAACACACGAGGCTTGCGCTTTTTCTTTCCGTCCTTGTCAACCTCGTCAGCCTTTGTCACACTGCCTGGGAGAGGTTTAGGATTTATCTTGTCAGCAAGTATACACGAACGGAGTTCTGCCAACTGAGGGTCGTTGCTAGCAGCAATGCCCTCGGCAGCCGATGCGGCGTTCATCTGTGCACCGAACTCACTGGAATGAATCTTGTCGCGGAAGAAGTGGTAGTTTGTCTTCCACTTGCCGTAACTCTCAAGTTTGAGCGCGGAGATGTCGTTGAGATCGATGACAGGCGCGTTAAGTTCCACTCCAAGCGCCTTTATCCACGGAGTGAACGATGTGAGTTTGCGCTGTATGCGCATAGTGTCGTCCTCCTCGTAGGCATTGCGCGGAGTAAGAGTGAAGAGTATAGGTGTAGCGCCCTTTGCACGCACCTCGTTGACGAAGCGGCGCGTATAGCCACCGAAGGTGTAGACGGTTTCCACCTTGCCCGTCTCCTTTATCGTAACAGTTATGGAATCGTCCGACAGCGGCGAATTGCCGTCGTTGCCCTTATAACTGGAACGGGCGCGACCAGAGTCGAGCGGTCCGTTGTCGTTATGTCCAAGTTCGAGAATGACATAGTCGCCTTTCTTCACTCCCTTCAACACTGCAGGCCATAGCATGCGATAGAACGTGCGAGGGCTTGTTCCTCCAAGCGCATGGTTCTCGACAGTGATTTTGTCGTTATCGTAGAACTCGCGAGCGTAATATCCCCAGCCCCACTGTCCGTTATTGCCGTTGCCGAGCGTACCGCAGCGCATAGTTGAATTGCCTACAAGGAACAAAACCGGATTATCTCCCTTGCGGCTTGATCCGCTTACAGGACGCACTTGATTAGCCTTCGCAAGAGAGTCGAGAGTGACGTCGCGCACTCCGTTGACATCCTTCATACCCTCAAGCCGTCTGTTGTCCTGTGCGATGGCAGCCAATGACATGAATGCGGCCATCATGAAAAAGAATATTATCTTCATATTCATAGTTAATTATGATAAGTCTCTCACACACTAAAAGAACTCCGTATCGAAGACTAATCCCAAAGATATACCGAACTTGTTCTGGTAAGTCTTGTATCCACCATCTCTCTTGTAAAACTCATGGTCAGTAAGTCCGCGGGAGTAGGACGCTGTAAGCTGAAAGATCTTGTACCTGAGGCTCAGAGCCATTTCGACCTGTGTGTTGAAACGCTTTGGCCAGCCGTCACGCCCGTATTCGAGCAAATAATCCTTCGGCCCGTAATAGTGTCCGTCGTAATCTTCATAGCCGAAGTCGCGGAACTCTCCGTACAAAGCCCAGTTGAATCCTAATCCTCCGCGCACAGTCAGGGATGTCTGTTTGCCGAAAGGCAAACGATAGCTCAGGTGCAGAGGCAGGTAGAGACTATGTTCGGTAAACTTGTCGTACGACATCTTCTCGCTCAGCGATATGTACGCCTCGTAGAAAAGTCCCGTGTACACACCGCCTCCCCAACTGTAACAGGGATTGAAAAATGCGCCCAACTGTATTCCGTGGAAACGTTTGCCTTCCTCGCCCCACAGGTTCTCACTGTAGTTGTCTCCGTCGAAATCAGTTTCCCATGCCTTCGACACATATCCTAAAGTGACACCAATCGGAGCGTCCTCATGGTCTTTCCAAATGGAGGAAACCTGCGCCTTTGCGTTAACGAATGCCACCAAAAGCATAACAATTGCTAATCCTTTCTTCATAATATGTCCTTTTTTACTTTCTACTTTTTTCTACCTTCTACTCATTCACCATGTATCGTCCGTCCCGAGTGATGCCCTCTGCCGAGATATACATCTGCGTACAAGAGGAGTTGTTGTAGAACTCAATCTTTGCCTTTCCCTGAGCATCAGTCTTCACGTTAGGCTCCCAGAAGATGGTGCGTCGGAAGTCCTCCATAGGAGGCAGTATGCTATAGTCCTCCATCTCGAAAGTCTCCGGCACATTATATCCCTGATAATGAGTGCGGCGCAAGCCTTTCACGTCACGCAGGAACTTGTGGTGGGTATACACGAACACCATGACAGGGTCAAGTCCTTCGATATCATTTGAAATAACATAGTTTCGCAAAGAGGCCTTGTCGTCACGCACATATACCGACTTGGCTTCGTCAAGGAAAACAGGCATCTCGGCTGCTGCACTATTCTTTGGGATATACATTATCTCCACCTCACGTTGGCTGCCCGTGATCATGTAGAAATCGTTGTTAAGAATCCACACAATCGGGCGGTTTTTATAAGTGAGTCCATCATAAACCGTGGCAGTACTTGTATTTACACCTACGGTGAAAATGTCGCCTTCCGGTTCTTCGATCTGCTCAACAGCGGTATTTTCAAACACATTCGACGCCGAGTTCTCCATGTCGGTTGTGCTTCCGCCAAAAAAGGAATTGCGTCTGCAAAGCCAATCATAGAATCCAGGACTGTCCATTCCGCTGTCGGCAATCTTGTCCGACTCGATGTCGCAGTTGTAGTAAACCTGTGCCTTATACTCAGCATTCGCCTCCGATTCCCACGATTCGCGGGCGAAGTCGTATATGCGGCGGCCCTTCACCTTGACGGTCGGAAGCACCTTGACTCGCTTGTTGAGCGGGATGAACACGTCGTCCTCAACATTGTCCTTGGCCACGATGAACAAGTTCGGGTCGTTCACCTTCGAAAGCGCCTGCTCAAGCGGATTCATAGTGCGAGCCGTAGGCGAGAAGTGGCGGTCGATGCCTACATGGTAGTTCACGTCCTTGTCCTCCTTCTTCGTGTACATCAGCATGTTCCACTCCCCGTTGCAGTCGGGCAGTTCAAAACGGTAATAGCCCAGGCTGTCGGTAGTCGTCTCGCCCTTGAGCGACTCGCCCGCCGTGTTGTAGAGATAGACGCTCAGGTCTACATTGGCAACTCCGTGCTTCTTCTTCGCCTGCTTGAGCTGGCCGAACAGGTAGAGCTTGTCCTCTATAGGCTGGAGCTTCTTCGCCGATGGCTGATTGTACTTGCGCCAGCCCTGCACCATCATGAGCAGGTCGGCAGCGCGGCGGTGCTCAGCGTCGTCCGCCTCGAAATAGTAGTCAGGGTGGGCTATGTAGCCTTTCAGTTCGGACGAGAGCAGCATCCATGTCTTGGCGTTGCCTTCCTTGCCCGTCGGCATGGTTGCCACGTCCATTGCAGAGAACGAGAATGTGGTGTTTGGCAAAGTTGTCAGTTCCAGCTCCACCTTGCCGCATGGGCGCAGTTCGGTAGTCTTCGCCTCGATGCGTATGCTGTCAGAGATGTCTTCCTTCGGCGCGATGAAAAGCATGCGGTCAGCAAGCACTGTGCCCATTCCGTCAAAAATAGTCAGTAGCGAGACGCCTGCCGGCATCTGCTCGCGAGGGAAGGCAAGTGTGTTGGGCGCGTCGCACAGCGTGAACGTGTCGGTGGCGATGACCGTGCCTGAATGCTGGAGCATCATGCCGAACTTCATTCCGCGGAGCCCCTGCGAACCCAAAACGCTGGCAGTGATGTTCCTGCCGTTAATGGCATTGACGGTAAGCGTCAGCCCTTCTTCCGAAACGGATGGAAGAGGCGCAGTAAAGTCTTTTTCGCCTACGTTGCACACCTTCAGAGTCAGAGGGGTGCCGTCGGGGGTTATCTCGAATACTCCCCTGCCGAACTTGTCAACAGCGATGTTGTCAGCAACGACTTGTCCGTCGGCAGAGAGGACCTGGGCGAAAGGCTTGCCTTCCGCATCGTCTCCGTCAAGAGAGTCGCCAAAAGAAGGTATATATCCGTGTATCTGGAAAGCTACAGCGCCGCGGAGTCCCTTGACCATGCGTCCGCCTTCAGGGTAGATGCCTATTCTGCCGTTTTGTCCGCCGTCCCTGTAGTTCGGGAGACGCTTCCTGTGGCTTATGTCCTCTATCGTACGGTTGGAGTAGTCGCCGTCCTGCTTCGGAGTGTCGAATATCGGAATTATCCGCGAGAAGCATGCCGCATTTCCCCAGTTGGTCATGTAGCGGGTGTAGGCACGGATTTCGTAGTAGCCGGCACCGAACACTTTTTCCAGCTTTATCTCGCCGTTTGCCTGCCCGTCAATGATGGCGCACTTGCGCGTGGCGATGACGTCGCCGCTCGGATTGAGCAGTTCCACGTAGAGCACGCGGCTTATGTCGGTGTACGACTCGCTGTCGCTGCGCAGCACATAGGCCTTGAAACGGATTGTCTCGCCGTCGAAATAGCCCGTGTTGTCAAGGTGCAGATAAACCTTCTCCTGCGACATGTTTAGCGCAAAAACATTTGCACCCACGCTATTTGCGCTTTCCTGTGCCGCAGCGGAAACGTAAAGACAGAGTAACACAACCCCTAAAAGAAACAACCTTCTCATCACTTTTATTTATGCCTGTTTATTCCGCAAATTTACCATTTTTCATGAAATTTCCATCTTTCCTAACATTGTTTTTCCGCCTATACTTCCCCATGTGGATAAGATTTTCTATTTTTACGCAAATTTAATAACTCAACTAAATTGTTATCATGGCAAAATTCAAGAGAATACTGCTGAAACTCAGTGGTGAAAGCCTCATGGGCGAACAGAAATACGGCATTGACGTGAAGCGTCTTAACGAATACGCACAACAGATAAAGGAAGTGCACGACATGGGCGTGCAGATAGGCATCGTAATAGGAGGAGGCAACATCTTCCGCGGACTCAGCGGAGCCGGCAAAGGTTTCGACCGCGTCAAGGGCGACCAGATGGGCATGTGCGCCACTGTCATCAACAGCCTCGGACTGAGTTCGGCACTCGGCGCTATCGGCTGCAAGAGCCGTGTGCTCACTGCCATCCGCATGGAACCTATCGGCGAGTTCTACACAAAGTGGAAGGCTATTGAGGCTATGGAGAACGGCGAAGTTGTCATCATGTCGGGCGGCACAGGCAACCCTTACTTCACTACCGACACAGGTTCATCGCTCCGCGGCATCGAGATCGAGGCAGACGTGATGCTCAAGGGCACCCGCGTCGACGGAGTCTACACTGCCGACCCTGAGAAGGACCCTACTGCAACGAAGTTCTCTGAAATCACTTACGACGAGATCTACAACAAGGGACTCAAGGTCATGGACCTCACAGCTACAACAATGTGCAAGGAGAACAACCTGCCTATCTATGTGTTCAACATGGACATCGTGGGCAACCTCAAGAAAGTCATGGACGGCGAGGACATCGGCACTCTCGTACACAACTAAACAGACACATACAACAAACAGGGAAAACGTCGGTTTTCCCTCTCTAATACTGAAAGGCATGAGAAGAAGGTTTAGAACATTACTGCTTGCCATCATGGCCATCGCACCTCTCGCAGTCATGGCTCAAAAGGACATGACGAAAGAGGAACGCAGAACAGAGAAGAGAATCGAGTCGCTACTCAAGAAAATGACGCTCAGAGAGAAAATCGGGCAGATGAACCAAGTGGACAACTGGGGCAGTCGCCAGCAGCTGGAAGAGCATGTGCGAAAAGGCGAAATTGGTTCGTTCCTAAACCTCCCCTCCGACTTTCACGAACTTCAACGCATAGCATCAGAGGAATCACGTCTTGGCATACCGCTTGTGGTGGGCCGCGACGTGATTCATGGTTATAAGACCATCTTCCCAATCCCATTGGGACAGGCTGCCACGTTCAATCCGCAACTCGTTGAGGAGGGGGCGCGCATAGCTGCCATCGAAGCCACAGCCGACGGCATCCATTGGTCATTCGCACCGATGCTCGACATTGCCCGCGACGCCCGATGGGGACGCATAGCCGAGAGTTCGGGCGGCGAAGACACCCACCTGGATGCCGCTATGGGAGTGGCTGTAGTCAAGGGGTTCCAAGGCGACAACCTGAGCCATCAGACAAGCCTTGCCGCCTGTGCCAAGCATTTCGTAGGATATGGCGCTGCCGAAAGCGGAGTAGACTACAACTCCACATTCATCCCTGAACGAGTCTTGCGCAATGTATATCTGCCGCCGTTCGAGGCTGTTGCAAAAGCCGGATGCGCCTCGTTCATGACTTCGTTCAACGACAACGACGGAGTGCCGTCGAGCGCCAACGACTTCATCCTTCGCGATGTGCTCCGCAATGAATGGGGCTACGACGGAATGGTTGTCAGCGACTGGTCGTCAGTGACCGAAATGATTGCCCACGGATATTGCACCGACCGCAAAGACGCTGCCGAGAAGTCCGCCAACGCCGGTGTAGACATGGAAATGGTAAGCCGTTCGTTCATCGACAATCTCGAACAACTCGTCAACGAAGGAAAAGTAAAAGAAGCAACCATCGACAACGCCGTGCGCAACATCCTGCGCCTCAAGTTCCGCCTCGGCCTCTTCGACGGACGCGATGTCTACGGCGACAAGTCCGTACAATACAGCGCCGCCCATCTCGCCAAAGCAAAAGAGGCTGCTACACAGTCAGTCATCCTGCTCAAGAACAACGGCACCCTGCCGCTCGGCAACGACATTAAGACCATAGCCGTCACAGGACCTATGGCCGACGCACCCCATGACCAATTAGGAACATGGTCTTTCGATGGCGAAAAGACCCGCACCGTGACACCGCTGGCTGCACTCCGCCAGGAATACGGCAGCAGCATCAACATTCTCTACTCTCCAGGAACAGCATACAGCCGCGACCGCCGCACCGAAGGCATTGCCGAAGCCGTCGATAATGCCATGAAGGCCGACGTAGTGCTTGCCTTCGTTGGCGAAGAAGCCATCCTCTCAGGCGAAGCGCACTCATTGGCGGACCTCAACCTCAAAGGGGCGCAAAAGCAACTCATAGCCGAACTAGCAAAGACAGGCAAGCCCGTCATCACCATCGTTATGGCAGGCCGTCCGCTCACCATAGGCGACGAGGCTGAACTCTCCTCTGCCATCCTCTACTCGTTCCATCCAGGCACAATGGGCGGACCGGCACTTGCAGACCTCCTCTTCGGCAAAGCCGTACCGAGCGGCAAACTGCCAGTCACCATCCCTCGCATGACCGGCCAAGCACCAATCTACTACGCCCACAACTCTACCGGACGACCTGCAAGCGGACGCGAAACACTCAT
Organism: Bacteroidaceae bacterium; assembly: GCA_045576655.1. Classification (GTDB taxonomy): domain Bacteria; phylum Bacteroidota; class Bacteroidia; order Bacteroidales; family Bacteroidaceae; genus RGIG8745. The sequence continues at coordinate 1,261 of JAZNGW010000019.1, read as the reverse complement.
TGACGATATTCCTCTCGAAGCAGGACAGACATCGCTCGGATGCACATCCTATTTCCTCGATGCCGGATTCGGTCCGCTCTATCCGTTCGGCTACGGACTGTCATACACCACATTCAAGTATTCCGACGTCAAAACCGACAAAAACGGATACACAGCCACAGACACCATCCGCGCAACCGCCATCCTCACCAACACAGGAACCCGCACAGCCACAGAAGTGGCACAACTCTATGTGCGCGACATGTTCGGTTCGGTGACACGCCCAGTGAAGGAACTCAAAGGATTCCAGCGCATCACTCTCCGTCCTGGAGAATCACAAACCATACAGTTCGCCCTTCCAGTCAGCGACCTCGCCTTCTGGAACCGCGCAATGCAGAAAGTCGTCGAGCCAGGCGACTTCACCCTATGGATAGGAGGCGACAGCAACTGCCGCCAGTCAGTAAAGTTCAGAGTGGAGTAAAAGTTTAGTTAGAACAAAGATCAGTGGCATCAGCGTAAGTCCTAAAAGAATTCATTCACTTTTTTGGGCAGACACACAGGTCTGCCCCTACACGTAATCGTTAAGGAATGCCAACTGAGTTGAGATTCTTCGCGCTGCTCAGAATGACACGACTATTTGATAGGAAATGTATATTTTGATACACCCTACTCTGCACGTGCATCATCGTTCCCGTCATCGTATCCGTGTTGTCATCCGTATCCTAAATTCTTCCGACAGGACACTCCCAGTCCCTACATGTGTATTGTCGTTAACGTTATCGTTCCCGTTATTAACGTAGGGTGCGGACCTATGTGTCCGCCCAAAAGCAATTCCCGTTTCCGTTATCGGCGTAGGGGCGGGGTTCGCCCGCCCAAAACACCGCCACTGCAGTAGAAACTTTGCTCCACCACTGTAGAAATTTACCTCCACCTCGGTAAGTATTTTGCGTCGCCTCGGAGTGTCTTTTTTTAAAATAGGTTGACTCATTAAAATTTTAATTTTATGAGTATACTTCGCAATGGTCTTCTTCCTTCGATATCAGGTAAGACCGAGAAATTCAGGGAACTTTTGGAACTTCATTACATCGATTGTCTTCCATTTGTTGAGATTTCGAAAAAAATAGGCGTTCCTAGTGCTACTTTGCAAATATGGATTCGTACCTTTGAGCACGAAACTCCAGAATTGTCTGATCTTATGAAAAAACGCGGCAAGGAAATAACCCCAGATGACTACAAATCCCTTCAGAGCGAAATCGCCCGCCTGAAGAAGGAGCTGGCCGAC
>JAZNGW010000018.1:0-94386 GCA_045576655.1 Bacteroidaceae bacterium | reverse complement strand
TAATGAAGTTCCAAAAGTTCCCTGAATTTCTCGGTCTTACCTGATATCGAAGGAAGAAGACCATTGCGAAGTATACTCATAAAATTAAAATTTTAATGAGTCAACCTATTTTACAAAAAGACACAGCGAGGGGTCGGGAAGAAAGGAGCGGAGAGTGGGGCGTTTTGTACCGAGGTGGAGGGGACTTTTCAGAGCGATAGTATTGATTTTAAGTGCAATAAGTAAAACGGAGGAATCCGCGCTGTCTCGCCGCAGGAATGAACCGGCCTGTGATTTTATACCGAACGGTATTAACATAGCATTCACTTTGCATGGCGTTTTCTAAAAGTCGTTAATTATGCAGGCCATAGGCCTTGTGTATCTTTTTTTTAGTATCTTTGCAAATTATTTAGAGCTTTATGAAGATTCTTATACTTAACGGTCCTAACATCAATCTGCTGGGCAAGCGTGAACCTGGAATTTACGGGTCGCGAGGATTTGCCGACTACTATGAGGAGCTGAAGGCTATGTATCCTGATGTGGAGTTAGATTACTACCAGTCGAACGTGGAGGGCGAACTTGTCAACAAGATACACGAGGTGGGTTTCGATTGGGACGGTATAGTGTTCAACGCTGGTGCCTATACGCATACTTCGGTTGCTCTGCACGATGCCATAAAGGCTGTCACTGCTCCTGTGGTGGAGACACATATATCTAATGTGTACAAAAGGGAGGAGTTTCGCCACAAGTCGATTATCTCGTCGGCGTGTGTGGGAGTGATAGGCGGTTTCGGGCTGGATTCGTACCGCTTGGGCGTAGAAGCGCTGCTGAAGCTGAATTAAGAGTTGGGTGGTAAAGGAGTGTAGGAGTGTAGGAGTGTAGGAGTGTAGACGAATGATGTGGGATGGCATATTCTATGGTGTTGTCTGAACTCCCGAACTTCTGAACTTCTGAAACTTCTAAGAGTTTAAAATTAAAGGAACTAACGGTTTTGACTGAGACGGAACAGCTTGACGAGTATATCCTGAAGCACATTGATGAAGAGGGCGACTACCTGCACCGCTTGTACAGGGCTACGCACTTGAAACTGCTTTACGGACGCATGGCGAGCGGACACCTGCAGGGGCGTCTGCTCAAGATGTTTGTGGAGATGATCCGTCCGAAGAACATCCTTGAGATTGGCACTTACAGCGGATATTCAGGGCTGTGTCTTGCCGAAGGCCTTAAGGAAGGTGGCATGCTCCACACGATTGAGATAAATGACGAGCAGGAGGATTTCACGCGTCCGTGGTTTGAAGGTTCGCCCTATGCCGACAAGATTACGATGCACATAGGCGACGCTATGGAGGTGGTGCCACGACTTGGGGTGATGTTTGACCTTGCCTTTATCGACGGCGACAAGCGCAAGTATGTCGACTACTACGAGATGGTGCTGAAGTGCCTCAATCCGGGCGGTTATATCCTTGCCGACAACACTCTTTGGGACGGGCATGTGCTGGAAACGCCTCCGGTGAAAGATCCGCAGACAAGGAGCATAATGGAGTTTAACGATCTTGTGGCTCAGGACCAGAGGGTGGAGAAAGTCATACTTCCTCTCCGCGACGGTCTGACGATAATTAGGAAAAAGGATTGACGGATAGAATCCCGAATAAACAACAGAAATAATGGAAACAACAAGACAAAGTAAGATAGCAAGACTCATCCAGAAGGACTTGAGCAATATTTTCCAGGCACAGACTCGCCAGATGCGCGGAGTGCTCGTGTCGGTCAGTGTGGTCAGAGTGAGCCCCGACCTCAGCATCGCAAAGGTGTATCTGAGCGTATTCCCTTCTGCCCGTGCGGAGGAGATTCTCACTAACGTAAACAACAATGCGGGCCAGATTCGCTACGAACTCGGCAACCTGGAGCGCCATCAGCTGCGCATCATCCCAGAGCTGAAGTTCTTCCTTGACGACTCGCTCGACTACATCGAGAATATTGACCGTCTGCTCAACAAGTAAAATTAGAGTTGAGGGACCACCTCACAACCTCATGACCTCATAACCTTACTAATGAAGGGTTTTCCGTTCTACATAGCACGCAGGTACATTCTGTCGAAGAAGTCGCACCAAGCCATTAACATCATTTCAGGCATTTCGGTAGTAGGCGTGGCAATCTCAACAGCCGCTCTCGTCTGTATCCTCTCCGTGTTCAATGGCTTCCAGAGTTTAATAGCCGACTTGTTCACAGCTATTGACCCCCAGCTTAAAGTCGTTCCGGCGGCAGGGAAGTATGTAGACGCATCGCATCCCAAACTTCTCGGGCTCAAGGGCGATGAGGACGTTGCGGTCTATACAGAGGTGGTGGAAGACAACGCTATGGTGATGCTCTACAACCGGCAGGCCGTAGTTACGCTCAAGGGAGTGGAGGATAACTATACCGAACTGGTTGATGTGGAAAATATACTTCAAGGAGGCGGATCCTTCATCCTTCACGACGATGTGCTGGACTACGGTGTGTTTGGCATAGGCGTGTTGAACGGGCGGTTTGGCGTAGGCACATTCTTTGATTCTCCGGTGCAGGTCTATGCCCCTCGCAAAGGCGAACACATTGACCTGAACGACCCGTTGGAGAGTTTCAATCAGGGGGAGTTGTTCTGTCCCCGAGTTGGATTTGAAGTCCTGCAGTCGAAATACGACTACAACTACGTGATAACGTCGCTCCGCTTTGCGCGCAGCCTTTTTGAGAAGGAAGGCATGGTTACCGCAGTGGAACTGAAGCTGAAAGACGGCGCCGACGTTGACGAGGCAGAACGTAGGATAGAAGAAGCGCTCGGCGCAGAGTTCGTTGTGCAGAACAGGTACGAACAACAGGAAACGACATTCAAGATTATGGAGATGGAGAAACTCATCTCGTACATATTCCTGTCGTTCGTGCTGATAGTGGCAAGCGTGAACATCATCAGTTCGCTGTCGATGCTGATAATCGACAAGAAGGACGACATAGTGACCTTGCGGAGCATGGGAGCGACCGACTCCCAGATAACGAGCATCTTTATGGCTGAAGGCCGTATGATATCGCTCATCGGTGCTCTGGTGGGCATAGCGGCAGGAGTGGCGCTCTGCCTTTTGCAGCAGCAGTTCGGTTTCATCGCCTTCGGTTCGGGCAACGGCTCTCACATCATCGACGCATACCCCGTAGAGGTGAAGCTGACGGATATCCTGCTCACGTTTGTCACCGTGCTGGTTGTGTCGTTCGTTTCGGTTTGGTATCCAGTGAAGCGACTGAGCCGAGTAAGTGAGTGATTATAGAAATTATAGTATTAATTAACAATATAACTAAATTAAGAAGAATGAAGAAAAACATTTTCCTTCTCTTGTCAGCATCAGTGCTGATGCTTTCAAGTTGTAGCAAACTTAAGGATTTTGCTGCTGACAACTTTACTGTTACACCTACTCCGCTCGAGTGTGCAGGAGGTGAAGTGCCTGTTACAATCAGTGCAAACATCCCTGCAAAGTTCATGAAAAAGAATGCTGTCGTTACTTGCACTCCTGTGCTTCGCTGGGATGGCGGCGAGAAGGCTGGCGCCGGACTTACTCTCCAGGGCGAGAAGGTTGAGGCTAACAACCAGATTATTTCGTACAAGAACGGCGGTCATGCTACTCTCCGCACTATATTCCCATTCGTTGAGGGCATGGAGAAGAGCGACCTCTACATGACATTCGACGCTAAGGTGGGCAAGAAGACTGTCAGCCTTCCAGACGTGAAGATCGGCTACGGTACAAACTGCACTTCAAACCTTGTTAGCGAGTGTGTTAAGTCTTCTGCCAACGGCATTGCTCCAGACAACTTCCAGCGCGTTATCTCGCAGAAGCAGTCGGCTGTTATCAAGTTCCTCATCGGCCAGGCTAATCTCCGCGGCAGCGAGCTCAACAGCAGCAACGTGAAGGACTTCATCGCTACGCTCAAGAACATCAAGTCGGACGAAGAGAGCCTCGTGCTTAACAACATCGAAGTTAGCGCATACGCTTCTCCTGACGGAAAACTTTCTTTCAACGAGAAGCTTGCTGAGCGCCGTGAGGGCGTTTCTTCTGCTTTCGTTAAGAAGGAACTCAAGAAGGCTAAGCTCGACACTAACGTTGACACAGAGTACACTGCTGAGGACTGGGAAGGTTTCCAGGAACTTGTTTCTCAGTCAAACCTCAACGACAAGGATCTTATCCTCAGCGTTCTCTCTATGTATAAAGATCCAGAGCAGCGTGAGGCTGAAATCAAGAATATCGCTGTGGTTTACAAGGAACTCGCTGACGCTGTTCTCCCTGAACTCCGTCGTGCTCGCATGACTATCAACTACGAGGTTATCGGCCGCTCTGACGAGGAAATCATGTCTACATTCGCAAGCGAGCCTGAGAAGCTCAGCGTAGAGGAAATGGTTTACGCTGCAAACATCCTTGCTGAGACTGACGCTCAGAAGGAGGCTATTATGAAGCAGACCGTTAAGTCTTTCCCTAACGACTACCGCGCTTACAACAACCTTGCCGAGATTGCTATGCGTAAGGGCGACTACACTACTGCTACTGAGTATATCAACAAGGCTCTCAAGGTTAATCCTTCTGCTGCTGAGGCTAACACTAACCTCGGTCTCATAGCTCTCAAGGACGGTCAGATGAAGGAGGCTGAGGTTTACCTCGCTAAGGGTGCTGCATCTGCTAACAGCAAGGAGGCTCTTGGCAATCTCTACATAGCTCAGGGCAAGTACAACCTCGCTGCTCAGAATCTCGCTGGCGTAAGTTCTAACAGCGCTGCTCTTGCGCAGATTCTCAACAAGGACTACTCTTCAGCAAAGACTACTCTTGAGAAAATCAAGAACGCTGATGCTATGACAAGCTATCTCAAGGCTGTGCTTGCTGCTCGCATGGGCGACAAGGCTGCTGTGCTTTCAAATCTCGCTACTGCTAAGGCTCTTGACCCTGCACTCGCTGCTAAGGCTGCTGCAGACGTTGAGTTTGAGAAGTTCCTTAAGTAAAGTAAATAGTTGAAAGTAGAAGGTAGAAGGTGGAAGATGGTTGGACACTCCGCTTTCTGCATTCTACTTTCTGCATTCTACTCTCAATATGAAAAAGGTTTTATTTCCATTATTTGCGTTTCTGCTTGCCGCTTGCGGAAATGACGGTCCTGGGTTCACCATCAAAGGCGAATTTGAAGGGCTGAAGGAGAGTGAACTGCTTATTTATAACATTGCCAGCGGACACGAAACTGTCGATACGGTGGCGGTCAAGGACGGCGAGTTCACCTATCGCGGCAACACTGATGAACTTACATCCTACTACTTGGTTTTCCCTAACGGAATGGAGCAGGTCATTTTCGTGAATGGCGGTGACGAACTCGCTTATTCGGCTAAGGCCAATGACCTGAGAAACTATGTTGTGGAAGGCAATGAGGAGAATGAAGAGGTGGCGGCTTTCCATAAGGAAGTGAACAAGTTGGGCGCTTCGGAAGCAAGGCAGAAGGCTGCCGAATACATAAAGGCAAAGCCGCAGTCGGCTGTGGCGCTCTATATCTTCGACAGGTATTTTGTTCAGGATGAGGATGTGAGCGATAAGGAACTGTCTGAAGTCCTCTCCGTTTTGGAAGAGCATGATGCGCAGAATATGTCGCTGCTTGCTGTCAGAGGCAAGTTGGCGCATAGCGGAAAGGGGCTCGTAGGCTCGTCTCTGCCAGATATGCGCATTGAGACTAAGACTGGAGATTCGCTCGACATCGCAAAACTCGAAACCGCCCACACGCTAATCCTCTATTGGGCATCATGGATGCAGTCGCCTTACGACGCTCTCGACCTGATGCGTGAAATCAGAGAGGAGTACAGCGATAGTGCGCTCGGCCTGATTTCGGTCTCTGCCGACACGAAGAAATATCGCTGGCAGGAGTATTCCCGCCAGGACTCTGTGGGCATATATAACTACTGCGATCAGAAGGCATGGGACTCGCCAATGCTTCGCGAACTTGGCGTACGTCGTTTGCCGGCATATATCATAGCTGATTCGGCACACAGCATTGTGGCTCGCGGTTACGATTTGACGGGTCTGAAGGCTGAACTGAAGAAGCGGGTAAAGTAGACAAACTTCTTTGATTGCTGGATTTCCCCTCGCTGCGGAATCTTCTGCTGCGCGCTGAAAACTTCGTGCATAGCCTGAGTTTATACATACTTAGGCTGAATACGTACGAACTTAGACTGAGTTTGTACGAACTTAGGCTGAGTTTGCAACTCTTACCGAGGTTTCGATGTTTTGAAGTATGGGCATGAATAAGAAACGAGGCTATGCTGTGTGGTATTTACAGCGTAGCCTCGTTTTCTTGTTATGGAGTGTCGTGCATTCGCAAGCAGAACTTGCGAAGCGCAGTAGGGTTTACTTCACGTTGCCCACCTTAATGAGGTATTCGGCAATCTGAACGGCGTTGAGGGCTGCTCCCTTCTTGATCTGGTCGCCAGAGAGCCATAATGTGAGTCCGTTCTCGTTGGCGAGGTCCTTGCGCACTCGGCCTACGTAGATGTCGTCCTTTCCGGCAGTGAAGAGCGGCATTGGGTAAGTCTGTGTAGAAGGGTCGTCGAGGAGTGTTACTCCCTCTGCCTCGGCAAGCGCCTTCTGGGCTGCCTCTACGCTGACAGGTTCGTCGGTCTCAATCCAGACAGCTTCGGAGTGGGAGCGGAGCGAAGAGATGCGCACGCACATGGCTGAGCACTTTACGTCGCTGTGCATGATTTTCTTCGTTTCGTTAAACATCTTCATCTCTTCCTTAGTGTATCCGTTGTCCTGGAACACGTCGATCTGCGGGATTACGTTGTATGCCAGCTGATAAGCGAACTTGTTGACTGTGACAGGCTCTCCGTCATTGATTTCCTTGTACTGCTGCTGGAGTTCAGCCATTGCTGCTGCTCCCGCGCCGCTGGCAGACTGGTAGCTTGCCACGTGTATGCGGTTGATGTGCGAAAGTTTCTCGATTGGTTTGAGAACTACCACCATCATGATCGTTGTGCAGTTAGGGTTGGCAATGATGCCGCGCGGACGGTTGAGGGCGTCTTCAGCGTTGCACTCAGGCACAACCAAAGGCACATCCTCGTCCATGCGGAACGCGCTTGAGTTGTCAATCATTACGGCTCCGAACTTGGTGATGTCTTCGGCATACTCCTTTGAGATTCCTGCTCCTGCTGATGTGAACGCTATGTCCACGTCCTTGAAGTCGTCGCCGTGCTTAAGAAGCTGCACTTCATACTCTTTTCCGCGGAATGTGTATTTGTTTCCTGCGCTACGTGACGAACCGAAAAGAACCAGCTCGTCCATTGGGAAATTTCTTTCTTCGAGGACACGGAGAAATTCCTGTCCTACGGCGCCGCTGGCACCTACTATAGCTACTTTCATTCTGTTGTGTTATTGATTGTTATACTTTTTACCTTAATGTTATTGCGCGGACCGTTGTCCGTTGCAAAATTATAACAAATTGCGGAGTTAATCCCTATAATCCTAACTTTTTCGTTAACTTTGCGTCGTATTTGTTACCTAAAGCATGCTATTTACTGAAATGAACGCAATAATGTCATATATCCATCTGCCTATATCCAATCCTACTTGGGTGTTTTTCGTGGTGCTGTGCATTATTCTGTTCGCTCCGATGATATTCTCAAAGTTGCGCATCCCGCATCTTATCGGAATGATTCTTGCCGGCGTGGTAATAGGCGAGCATGGACTGCATCTGCTCGACCGCGACGCAAGCTTTGAACTCTTCGGCAAGGTGGGCATCTACTACATCATGTTCCTTGCCGGACTGGAGATGGATATGCAGGGATTGAAGAACAACCGGACGCGAGGCATAGTGTTCGGCTTGCTCACGTCGCTGATACCTTTCGGCATGGGTTTTGCTGCCGGCTATTGGGCTCTGGGCTACAATGTGGCAGCCTCGTTGCTGCTGGCATGTATTTTCGCTTCACATACGCTTGTGGCATATCCTATCGTGGGCCGTTATGGTGTGAACCGGCATAAGAGCGTCACAGTGTCGATAGCCGCCACGATGATTGCTCTGCTCTTTGCCCTGATTATCCTTGCGGCTATTGCGGGTACCTACAAAGGAGGCAATGATGTGTGGTTCTGGCTCCTGTTTGCGGTGAGGTGCATGGTCTATTTTGCCTTCATGTTCTTCCTGCTGCCGAGGGTGGTGCGGGCTTTCTACCGCAAATACACTGATGCAGTCATGCAGTATATCTTCGTGATAGCAATGGTGTTTCTCTCAGCGGCTATTGCCGAACTTTGCGGACTCGAAGGAATCCTGGGGGCATTCCTCGCCGGACTGGTGTTCAACAAGTTTGTGCCGCGTTCTTCGCCGTTGATGAACAGAATTGAGTTTGTGGGCAATGCCATATTCATCCCTTACTTCCTTATAGGCGTGGGCATGCTGGTCAATATGGCGCCGCTGTTCCGCGACCTGAATGCGGTCATTGTCGTGGTCGTAATGGTTGTGGCAGGCACTTTGTCAAAATATGTCGCAGCGCTTCTTGCTCAGAAAGTATTCCGTTTCAACAGCAGCGAAGGTCTCATGATGTTCGGACTCACCGAGGCCCATGCGGCAGGCGCCCTGGCAATGGTTATGGTGGGCACGTCGCTTGAGGTGGAGCCTGGGGTGCCGTTGATGGACAATGCCGTACTTGACGGAGTGGTGATGATGATTTTGATTTCGTGCGTTATAAGTTCGCTTGCCACAGACTTGGCAGCCCGTCGCATCAGGCTTGCCGGCGATGCAGCCGAGATGACCGACGAAGAGCATAAGGGCGACGACGAGAAGATTATGGTGCTGCTCAGCGGTACGGAAAACATAGAAAATATTGTTACTACGGCTGTCATGATGCGCAATCCTAAGCTCAACCGCGGTCTGATAGGACTTCATGTGGTCAACGATGCCAATATTACGGGACAGGTGCAGGAGAACAGCCGTCGCTGTCTGACAGAAGCGGAGCGCATTGCCGCAGCGTCGGATGTGGGTATACAGACGCAGAGCCGTCTGGCGGTGAACTTCGTGAACGGCACAGTTCATGCCTTGCTTGAGAACGACGCGTCGGAAATCGTCATGGGCCTTCATCGCAGAACGTCAGTCGCCGACTCCTTCTACGGGCGGTTCGCTCTGGGACTTGTAGAGAATATGCAGCGCCAGCTTACCATAGTCAATTTTCTTGAGCCGGTCAACACTATCCGCCGCATCGTTGTGGCAGTGCCGGAGAAAGCCGAGTTTGAGACAGGCTTCTACCGGTGGGTGGAGCGCCTGGCAAGAATGGCAGGCGAGATAGGGTGCCGCATAGTGTTCCATGCCACCGAAAGCACCAACACCCTGATAATGCGTTACATGAAGCAGACGCATAGCAGCGTGCGTGCCGACTACCAGCTTATGGAGTCATGGGACGACTTGCTGATGCTGAGCGGCGATATAAACTTCGACCATCTGTTTGTCGTAGTCACAGCGCGCCCGGGCACATTGTCCTACCAGCATTCGTTCGTGCTGCTGCCTAAACTTATCTTGCGCTATTTCTCGAACAACAGTCTTATGATTGTGTTTCCTGACCAGCATGGCGGGGCGGGAGACAATCCGACCTTCTCCGCGCCTAACAACCACGTCTACTCCACCGATTCGAGAGTGAACAACTGGTTGTCAAACTGGATAAATGAATAAAAGTCAAAGCAGATATACGTTTTTATGATAGAAGTAAAAGGCATAACCAAAAGTTTCGGATCGCTTCAGGTGCTGAAAGGCATAGATCTCCGCATAGAGCAGGGCGAGGTGGTAAGCATCGTTGGGCCGAGCGGTTCGGGCAAGACCACATTGCTGCAGATAATGGGCACTCTCGACAGTCCCGATTCAGGTTCCGTCGTGATAGACGGCAAAGACGTGACCCAGATGAAGCAGAAGGAGCTCGCCCGTTTCCGAAACCAGAACATAGGATTTGTCTTCCAGTTTCATCAGCTGTTGCCGGAGTTCACGGCAAAGGAGAACGTCATGATGCCAGCCCTTATAGGCAGGCAGTCCATGAAAGCGTCAGAGAGCAGAGCAAAAGAACTCCTTGAGTTTATGGGATTGGCGGAGCGTTCCGACCATAAGCCGGCAGAACTTTCAGGCGGAGAAAAACAGCGGGTGGCAGTGGCGCGCGCCCTTATGAACACCCCTTCCGTAGTATTTGCCGACGAACCTTCGGGCAGTCTCGATTCGCAGAACAAGGCAGAACTTCATCAGTTGTTCTTCGACCTGCGCGACAAGTTCGGCCAGACCTTCGTCATCGTTACCCACGATGCAGAACTTGCGTCAATTACCGACCGCAACATACAGCTTCGCGACGGACTTATCCTTTAGTGCATGTACATAAAGCGCTTAGGCGCTTGCGAATTTGCATCCAGGCAAACTATTGGTTTGCGGGCTTGGACTTATAAAAAATGTTAAATTATGATACAGTTAGGTAAGAGAAATGATATGAAAGTGCTCCGTATGGTTGATTTCGGAGCGTATTTGGATGCCGGCGATATAGGCGAAATCTTATTGCCAAGTCGTTATGTTCCAGGTGGTTGTAAGGTTGGCGACGAGGTGAATGTCTTCATCTACCTTGACAGCGAGGAGCGCCTTGTGGCTACTACACAAAAATCTTTGGTCGAAGTAAACCATTTTGCTTGCCTTGAAGTCAAATGGGTAAATGAGCACGGAGCGTTTCTTGACTGGGGTCTGATGAAGGACCTTTTCTGCCCGTTCAAGGAGCAGAAGCAGAAGATGCAGGTGGGGTACAAATACGTGGTCTATGCTTATATTGATGCGGTGACGTATAGAATTGTGGCATCAGCCAAATTGGAGAAGTTTATCTCTAACGAGCGTCCGCCGTACAGCAAAGGCGATGAAGTGGACATAATCGTATGTCAGAGAACCGACTTGGGATTCAAAGTCATCGTCGATGAAAAGTTCTATGGTATGCTCTTTGACAAGGATGTGTTCAAGCCTCTGAGAAAGGGTGACCGCATGAAGGCCTATATCAAGCAGGTGAGGCCAGACGATAAGATAGACTTGGTGCTGCAGAATGAGTCGGGTAGGGAGCTTGTGGAGGGTTTTGCCGACCGCTTGTTGCAGGAACTCTTTGCCAGCGAAGGCGGATGCCTGCCTTATCACGACAAGACCGACGCCGACGAAATATACAGAGTGTTCGGTGTAAGTAAAAAAACGTTCAAGCGTGCTGTGGGAGACTTGTACAAGCGCAACCTGATTGCGCTGACAGAAGGCGGCATCGAACTTCGTAAGAAATGAAGTGTTCTATATGCATTAAATTAAATAGAAAATAATAGTAAGTAGTAAATAGGTGTTTATCATTTTTTTGGGGGATAGTTGCATGTGAATGTAGCTGTCCTTTTTTATTTGCATAAACCATGAAGTTTGAATAATGAAGAGGAATTGCCGTATTTATAGAAAAAAGTTGTAATTTTGTAACGTATTATGCCCTAACAGTGCTAATGAACAGGGTCTTACAAAAAGAAAAAAGCGTAAAACAACAAAAAAAGAAAAAGATATGGCACAAGAAGACGTTTTCAAGAAGGTCGTTTCCCATTGCAAAGAGTATGGATTCGTATTTCCCTCAAGTGAGATTTATGATGGATTGGGCGCAGTTTATGACTACGGCCAGAACGGTGTGGAACTAAAGAACAACATTAAGCAGTATTGGTGGCAGAGCATGGTATTGATGCACGAGAATATCGTAGGTATCGACTCATGCGTGTTCATGCATCCAACAATATGGAAGGCGTCAGGTCACGTTGATGCATTCAATGATCCGTTGATTGACAACCGCGACTCCAAGAAACGCTATCGTGCAGACGTTCTCATCGAGGACCAGATGGCGAAATATGACGAGAAGATAAATAAGGAAGTAGCAAAGGCAAAGAAACGTTTCGGCGACGCTTTCGATGAGGCTCAGTACCGCGCTACAAGCCCTCGAGTGCTTGAGGAGCAGGCTAAGCGTGATGCCCTTCACGAGCGTTTCGCAAAGGCTATGAACGACATGAACCTTGACGAGCTCCGTCAGATTATCATCGACGAAGAAATCGTTTGCCCAATCTCTGGTACAAGAAACTGGACAGAAGTGCGTCAATTTAACCTCATGTTCAAGACTGAAATGGGTTCTACAGCAGAAGGCGCATCAACAATCTACCTCCGTCCAGAAACAGCACAGGGTATCTTCGTGAACTACCTTAATGTGCAGAAGACAGGACGCATGAAACTTCCGTTCGGTATCGCTCAGATCGGTAAGGCTTTCCGCAATGAAATTGTGGCACGCCAGTTCATATTCCGTATGCGCGAATTTGAACAGATGGAGATGCAGTTCTTCATCAAGCCTGGAACTGAACTCGATTGGTTCAAGGTTTGGAAGGAGCGTCGTATGGCATGGCACCAGAACCTCGGTTTTGGAGCAGAGAACTACCGTTTCCACGACCACGACAAATTGGCTCACTACGCTAACGCCGCAACAGACGTTGAGTTTAAGATGCCATTCGGATTTAAGGAAGTGGAAGGTATTCACTCACGCACAAACTTCGACCTCAGTCAGCACGAGAAGTTCTCAGGCAAGAACATCAAGTACTTCGACCCTGAGACAAACGAAAGCTACGTGCCTTACGTCATCGAGACTTCGATCGGCGTGGACCGTATGTTCCTCAGCGTGATGTGTCACAGCTACTGCGAGGAGAAGCTTGAAAACGGCGAGACACGCGTAGTTCTCCGCCTCCCAGCTGCTCTTGCTCCAGTGAAGCTTGCTGTTATGCCGCTCGTTAAGAAGGATGGTCTGCCAGAGAAGGCACGTCAGATCATCGACGACTTGAAGTTCCACTTTAACTGCCAGTACGATGAGAAAGACTCTATCGGAAAGCGCTATCGCCGTCAGGATGCAATCGGTACTCCTTACTGCGTGACAGTGGACTACGATTCGCTTCAGGACGAGACTGTTACACTTCGTTTCCGCGACACAATGGAGCAGAAGCGTGTGAAGATCAGCGAACTTCGCGGTATCATCGAGGATAATGTGACAATCACAAGTCTCCTCAAGAACTTGAAGTAGTTTATATATAAGGCTTTGAGGCATAAGGTTATAAGGCCATAAGGTTGTAGGGGCATAAGGGGGTTACCCTCAAACCTCTCAACCTCAAACCTCATAACCTCCACCCCCTCAAACCTCATAACCTCCAAACCTCATTATGTTGAAAAAGTTTATTATGCCTCTCATGGCAATTTGTACGATGTTTTTCGCTGTGTCTTGCGAAGAGTCGGAAGAGGTGAGCGAATATGACAACTGGAAACCTCGCAATGAGCATTATCTTGATTCCATCGCAGATCTTGCCAGATGCAATGAAGGCGGATGGGTTCAGATACCAGCATATACGATGGGTGATAATATTGGCGAAAATGCCAGCAAGAGCTACTACATCTATGTGAAGAAACTGGAACTTGGTGCCGGGTCATATCGTCCGCAAGACGGCGACACCGTGAGAGCTCACTATCAAGGCCGACTCATTCCTACTGACTCTCATCCGCAGGGCAAAGTCTTCGACAAGAGCTATGCCGCAAGTTCGCTGAATGAGGCAACTGACGTGCCTACGCTCTTTGCGGTTAAAGAGACCGTAGTTGGTTTTTCTACCGCCTTGATGAATATGGTCGAAGGTGATCGCTGGGAAGTTGTGATACCTCAATATTTGGGCTATAAGGATAATGCATCGAGTGAAATTCCGGCATATTCAACCTTGATATTTGACATAAAACTGGCGCGTGTGTATCGCAACGGCGATAACAACAACACCAGTTGGCATTGATGTCTTAAAAAAACACACTTTATATGCTGACAAAGGTATTTAGTGCAGCTCTACAAGGACTTAACGCCATCCCGGTGATGATTGAAGTAAACGTCACACCAGGTATGCGCTTTAATATGGTGGGACTTCCCGACAACGCAGTCAAGGAAAGTCAGGAACGCATATTTTCGGCTCTTGAAGTGAACGGTTACCCTATACCATCGCGTCAGATAATTGTGAACCTGGCACCTGCCGACGTGCGCAAGGAGGGCTCCGGCTACGACTTGCCGATAGCGATAGCTCTGCTCAGCGCCCTTGAGTATATTCAAGTGGAAAACTTGGATAGGTGTATGTTTGTGGGCGAGGTCGGTCTTGATGGAACTCTTCAGCCGATTAAAGGTGCTCTTCCGATAGCGATTAAAGCACGAGAAATGGGTTACGAACACTTGTTTGTGCCGAAGGAGAACGAGCGCGAAGCTGCCGTCGTCAACAAACTCAAAGTGTATGGTGTGACTCACTTGTGCGAGGTCATAGACTGTCTGACAGGAAAGTCGCCCGTGCCTCCTACTGAGGTAAACACGCGGGAGGAGTTCTACGCCCAGCAGAACGATTACGCCTTTGACTTCGAGGAGGTGAAAGGACAGGAGAATGTGAAGCGCGCATTCGAGATAGCAGCTGCAGGCGGGCACAACATAATTCTTGTGGGCAGTCCTGGATGCGGCAAGTCGATGATGGCAAAGCGCCTTCCTTCGATTCTTCCGCCTTTGTCTCTTGCCGAAAGTCTTGAAACGACGCAGATACACAGTGTAGCAGGCAAACTTGACAAGTCAACTTCGCTGATTAGCGTACGCCCGTTCCGCTCTCCGCACCACACCATAAGTGATGTGGCACTGGTCGGTGGCGGTACACAGTTTATGCCTGGCGAAATATGCCTTGCTCACAACGGAGTCCTCTTTATGGACGAGCTTCCGGAGTTTTCGCGTCAGGTGCTTGAAACGCTGCGCCAGCCGTTGGAAGATCGTGAAATAACGATATCAAGAGCGCGTTACAATTTCACGCTGCCTTGCTCGTTCATGCTCGTGGCAAGCATGAACCCGTGTCCATGCGGCTATCATCACCATCCGACCCACGCTTGTCCGTGCACTCCTGCACAGATACAACGCTACATGAACAAGATCAGCGGTCCGCTCATGGATCGTTTCGATATGCAGGTTGAGGTGCAGAGCGTTCCGTTTGAAGATATGGCTAAGGCGCCGAAAGGGGAGCCGAGCGCGGCAATACGCGAACGAGTCGTTAGGGCTCGTGCCGTTCAGGAACAGCGCTATTCAGCGTTCAAGGGTGTTCACTGCAATGCCCAAATGACATCGGCATTGCTACATCAGTACGCCGAACCCGATGCTTCTGGAATGGAACGCTTGCGATTGGCAATGAAGAAACTCGACCTTTCTGCTCGTGCCTACGGCCGCATACTCAAGCTGGCACGCACCATAGCTGATTTGGAGGGGTCGGTCAATGTGCTTGAGCACCACATCGCTGAGGCTATCGGATATAGAAACCTCGACCGTGCGACTTGGATAGAGTGATGCGGCAGCAACTAACAGCAGGAAATGATAAGTGAATAAACGTATAAAAACAGATAAAAATGAAAAGATTATTTTTTATTGGGATGCTCTGCATGTTGTGCGGAGCTGTTAACGCAGAACCGGTAAGTCTCGAATTGGCAAAGAAGATTGCGGGTAAGGCTATCGGCAAGAGCGGTGTTACTGAGGTTGTCCTCAATTCGGAGGCAAGCAGTCGCATGGCGGTCAGTCCAGTTGAGGCGCCAGCGTTTTACATGTTTAACTCTGAGGATGGCAAGGGATTTGCGATTATCAGCGGTGACGACGAGTTTCCTGAGGTGATAGGATATTCTGAAACAGGCCGACTCAATCTCAATGGTACGCTCCCTGATGCCCTTGTTGCTTATCTTGAGGGATATTCTCGCTATGTAGCTGACGTCAGAAGCGGTTTGGTGGCTCCGCCGGTGCGCGAGGGTGTAGGTAGTGCTACAACCAATTCTGTTGCTCCTTTGTGCAAATCAACATGGGGACAGGGTTATCCTTACAATGGTTATTGCCCTAAGATAGGCGTGAACACTTGCCCCGTAGGTTGCGTGGCTACAGCCATGGCTCAGATCATGTATTACTACAAGCATCCGGAGCGTCCTCAAGGCGGAAAAATTGTTTATTATACAGAAAACTCAAATATAGGCTCAAACGGTTATATTACTGAAGATTTCAGTACAGATGAGCATATCTATGCCTGGGATTTGATGCGCGACGACATAAGTATGATGAACGGAGCTGCGAACATTCCTTCACGCAATGCCGTTGCTCAGCTGTCTTACGATTGTGGTGTGGCTACAAGAATGAATTATAGCACAAGCGGCAGCGGTACATCTGAGTCTGAAGCGCTTTACGCTTTCCATGAACATTTTGATTACAGCGTAAATACTTCTTTGGCTTTCCGTGATATGGTTTCTTCTCAGGAGGAATGGAATGCCTTGATAAAGAAAGAGCTTGACGAAGGCCGCCCAGTCCTTTTCTGCGGTGCTTCAACAAAGGGTAGCGGTGCTGATGCGGCAGGCCATGCATTTATCGTTGACGGTTATACAAAGTCTGGTCCGGTGCATGTTAACTGGGGTTGGGATGGTGCTTCCGACGGATACTACGACATCGTAACCCTCGATATGGGGCAGTATGCGTTCGCTAAGGATCAGTCCATCGTTTATGGCATACAACCAAGTAAGGAAGGCGAGACTATGCCTCAAAGCAATCTTTTGTGTTTCTATGAACCAATGGAGATTACCGCTACATCGGTTTCTTTGGGAAAGAGATATTTCTGCAACTTATACAAATTCTACAACTTGTATCCAGCAACAAAGGAGTGGAGTGTCTGCATAGGCTTGTTTGACAAGCATGGCAATTTCATTTCAAAGATTGGCCAAGGTTCTGCTTTGGAGGCTTTGGGTTATCTATATGGTTATTCTTCATACATGGTACCTTGCACACTGCCTAAGGGTACTGCCGATGGCGACTATGCTTTGCGTGTAATGATAAACGAGACTGGCTACAACCTTCCAAATGGTGAGAAGGACTGGATTCTGCCTCAATACGTTGGCGGTAATGACGCCAACTGGCTTCCTGTAATGATAAGTAATGGTATTGCATACTTCAACCAGGTGTCAACTCCTATTGAGAGCATAGAGATTGATGCAGCTGATGTCGTTTCACGTCAATATTTCGACCTCAACGGACGTTCTGTAGCCGCACCTGCTGAAGGTGCTATCTTAATTGAGAAGCAGACACTGGGCAACGGCAAGTCTCGCAGCGTAAAGCGTATGTTCTGATATGAGGCCAGGCGAAGACGGACGTATGGTCTGCGGGAAGGATATGACTGTATGGCGAAAGCTAATAACGGACGTCATGTTTAAGCGCAGGCGATATCGGGACATGGACTACTCAGCTTCGCTTTTGGCACAGGAGTTAGGATTGAGCCCTAGTGCGTTATCAAGGTTGTTGCGTTCAGTCATGGGGTGCAGTTATGCCGACCTTGTCAATGTACGTCGTGTTGGCGATGCCCGAAAGATGCTGGCAGACGCTAAGTATCAGCGTTATACAGTCGATGAGATTGGTCTGATGACAGGTTTCCGCAATAGACAATCGTTCTTTACGGCCTTTGCTAAACACGCGGGGACGACTCCTCAGAGATATAGAGACGAAAACAATAACAAATAAATTTTACATTATGATTAAATCATTAAAGTACATTATGTTATCAGCATTGGTTACCGCTTGCGCAGGTAATACATCTGTGCCGGCAGACGATTTCCAGTATAACGACGAGCGTTTTGCTGATTTGCAGATGCTTCGTTATAAGGTGGATGGATTCGACAGTTTGACATTGAAGCAGAAGACTCTCATTTATCATCTTTCTGAGGCAGCACTCTATGGACGTGACATACTATTTGATCAGAATGGCAAGTACAACCTCCGCATCATGCGCACCCTTGAGACTGTTTATACAGACTTCGCCGGCGACAAGCAGAGCGAGGACTTCAAGGCCCTTGAGGTGTATCTCAAGCGAGTATGGTTCTCTGCAGGTATTCATCACCACTACGGTTCCGAGAAATTTGTTCCAGGATTCTCTGAAAAGTTTTTCATAAGTGCGGTTAAGAATGTTGATCCAGCAAAGTTGCCATTGGAAGAAGGTCAGACAGTTGACGAGTTGCTTGCTGTTATTTGTCCGGTGATGTTCGACCCAACCGTCATGCCTAAGCGAGTGAACCTTGCCGAAGGTGAAGACCTTATCCTCACTTCTGCAAGCAACTACTACGACGGAGTGACCCAGGCCGAAGCCGAGGAGTTCTATGCCAAGATGAAGGATCCGCAGAACAGCCAGCCGGTGATGTACGGCATGAACAGTCGTCTCGTAAAGGATGCCGACGGTGTAGTAAAGGAACTTCGTTGGACTACAGACGGACTCTACGGCGAGGCTCTCACTAAGATTGTTGCTTGTCTTGAAAGAGCTATCCCTTATGCTGAGGACGACCAGCAGAAGGCTGTCATCGAGAAACTTATAGAATATTACAAGTCGGGCGACTTGAAGACTTTTGACGACTATACCATCCTTTGGGTAAACAACACTGAGCCACTTATCGACTTTGTGAACGGATTTACTGAAAGCTATGGCGATCCTCTCGGACTCAAAGCAAGTTGGGAGTCGATTGTTAACTTCAAGGACATCGAGGCTACTAAGCGCACAGAAGCATTGAGCAAGAACGCACAGTGGTTTGAGGACAACTCGCCTGTCGACAACCAGTTCAAGAAGGAAGAGGTTAAGGGCATCACTGCCAAGGTTATCACTGCAGCCATTCTCGGCGGCGACCTCTATCCGTCAACAGCCATCGGTATCAATCTTCCTAACTCTGACTGGGTTCGCAAGGAACACGGTTCCAAGTCTGTGACTATTGCCAACCTCACAAGCGCCTACAGCAAGGCGGCTGCAGGTAACGGATTTATGGAAGAGTTTACTTATAGCCAGACTGAAATAGACCTTATGAAGAAGTATGGCGACATTACTGACGACCTCCACACTGACCTTCACGAGTGTCTCGGACACGGTTCGGGCAAGCTCCTCCCAGGAGTGGAGTCTGACAGTCTGAAGGCTTACGGTTCCACAATAGAGGAGGCGCGTGCCGACCTCTTCGGACTCTACTATCTTGCCGACCCTAAGATGCAGGAACTCGGTCTTACTCCTGACGCCGAGGCTTACAAGGCACAGTACTACAGCTACATGCAGAACGGACTCATGACACAGCTCGTGCGCATCAACCTCGGCAACGACATTGAGGAAGCACACATGCGCAACCGCGCTATCATTGCTCGCTGGGCATACGAACAGGGCAAGGCTGACAATGTCGTAGAGATGGTGAAGCGCGATGGCAAGACTTTTGTTAAGGTTAACGATTACGCCAAGCTCCGCGATCTCTTCGGCAAACTTCTTGCTGAAGTGCAGCGCATCAAGAGCACAGGCGACCTTGCGGCAGCTCAGGCTCTCGTTGAAAACTATGGTGTGAAGATTGAACCAGAACTCCACAAGGAAATCCTTGACCGCTACGCTCGCCTTGACCTCGCACCTTACAAGGGATTCATCAACCCTGTCTACACAGCAGAGAAGGATGCCGACGGCAATATCATCGACGTGAAGGTTGACTACACTGAGGGCTATGCCGACCAGATGCTGCGCTATAGCCGCGACTACCGTACACTTCCTAACGTAAACTAACGTACTAAAAGGGGCGGGCCGAACCCGCCTCTACAAAATTTCAACTCCTCATCATGAACGATACTATCATCCAGATAAAGAAAGAACTCCGTGCCAACATGAACGGCATAGCATCCGAGTCTATGGGGCGGAAGAGTGAAGACTATAGGGTGAACTTCGGAGTGGAGATACCTCGTCTGCACAACATTGCAAGCGAGTTTGAGGCCAGTCATGAACTGGCGCAACAACTATGGAAAGAGAGTGTGCGCGAATGTCGCATACTCGCCACCATACTCCAGCCTGTTGAGTCGTTCCTGCCGGAGATTGCCGACATCTGGGTCGATGACATCCGTACGCTCGAACTTGCCCAGATTGCCAGTCTGAACCTTTTCAGCCGTTTGCCTTATGCGTCCGACAAGGTGTTCGAATGGATAGCCTCCGAACGCGAAATAACCCAGCAGTGCGGCTATCTCACCCTTTGCCATCTGATGCGTCAGGGCGAGATGAACGAGCGGTCAGCCGATGAGTTTATAGATCAGGCACTGACGGCCTACGCCGGTGGTAGCATGATGCTGCAGCGCACTCTGATGAGGGCGTTCGCTATCTTTGCCGAGAACAACCCTGCGGCAGCAAAGCGACTGCCAAAGGAGTTCCGATAAAAACGAGGGCTCATTTGTTTACTAACGAGGGCTCATTTGTTTATCAACGAGGGCTCATTTATTTGCAGACGAGAGCTTGAAAAAATATCAACGCTAACGTTGATGCAGCGATGCACACTTTAACATTAGAAAAAACAGAGAAACGACATAGATGAAAGAGTTTGTCATATCTGAAGCGAAAGTTGAGACAGCTGTGATTGTGGGTCTCATCACTCCGCAGCAGAACGAGAAGAAAACCAACGAGTATCTGGACGAATTGGAGTTTCTTGCCGATACGGCGGGAGCGAAGGTCATACGCCGTTACACTCAGCGAGTGAACGGACCAAGCAGTGTGACTTATATCGGAAGTGGAAAACTTGCCGAGATTCGCGACTTCATCAAGCAGAAGCAGGATGAAGTGGATGCTTATTGGGAGGAGCAGGCCGAACTGGGCAACCCTTACGAGCAGGTAATCATTGCTGGCAACCATAAGGGCAGTTCGAAGAGGAAGGATAACGATCCTAATATTCCGCAACCTGTGGGAATGGTTATCTTTGACGATGAACTGTCTGCCAAGCAGATACGCAACATAGAGAAGGAACTTCAGGTGAAGATTCTTGACCGCACATCGCTCATTCTTGACATCTTTGCCATGAGGGCACAGACCGCAGCGGCAAAGACTCAGGTGGAGTTGGCGCAGTACAAGTATATGCTTCCTCGACTCACTCGTTTGTGGACACACCTTGAGCGTCAGCGAGGCGGTAGTGTAGGACTCCGCGGACCTGGTGAAACTCAGTTGGAGATGGACCAGCGTATCATACGCAACCGTATGGCGCTGCTCAAGGAACGTTTGCGTGAAATAGAGACTCAGAAGTCAACTCAGCGTAAGAACCGTGGCCGCCTCATCCGTGTGGCTCTCGTGGGCTACACCAACGTGGGAAAGTCGACCATTATGAACCTTCTTGCAAAGAGCGAGGTGTTTGCCGAGAACAAACTCTTTGCCACGCTTGACACCACTGTGCGCAAGGTCATCGTTGACAACCTGCCGTTCTTGCTCAGCGACACCGTAGGTTTCATTCGCAAACTTCCTACTGATCTTGTCGACTCGTTCAAGTCAACGCTTGACGAGGTACGCGAGGCTGACCTGCTGCTCCACGTTGTCGACATCTCGCACCCTGACTTTGAAGACCAAATCAAGGTGGTGGAGAAGACGCTTGCCGACCTCGGTGCGAGCGACAAGCCGATGATGATAATCTTCAACAAGATAGATGCTTACACATGGGTGGAGAAGGACGAGGACGACCTCACCCCGCGTACGAAGGAGAACATTACTCTCGACGAACTCATGCGCACATGGATGGCACGTATGGGTGACGACTGCTTCTTTATTTCGGCAGCCAAACTCACTAACATTCCTGAACTCAAGGAATTGCTCTACCGTAAGGTGCGCGAACTTCATGTGCAGAAGTATCCTTATAACGACTTCCTCTACCAGTCGTATGACGAAAACGGGGTTATTAAGTGACCACTACTACCTATAAAATATAATGATAACTATGAAAAAGGTGAAATTTATTTTCATGGCACTGACCATGATGTTTGCTGTTAGTGCTACAGCACAGGTTACGGAACTTGCTAACGCAAAAGAATGGCCCGACAACAACGGCAAGCATATCAATGCCCACGGAGGAGGCGTAATAAAGTATGGCGATAAGTATTATTGGTATGGTGAAAACCGTCCTTTGCGCGGCTTTACCACAGAGGTAGGTGTTGAGGTGTTCTCGTCGACCGATCTTCTGAACTGGACTGATGAAGGCGTGGCACTCGCTGTAAGTGAAGAGAAAGGCGCTGACATAGAGCGCGGTTGCATCATGGAGCGTCCTAAGGTACTTTACAACGAGAAGACAGGCAAATTCGTTATGCTCTTCCACCTTGAACTCAAAGGACGTGGCTACGAAGCGGCACGCGTGGGATTTGCCGTGAGCGACTCACCTACAGGACCGTTCAAGTTTATCCGTTCGCTTCGCCCTAACCCAGGCGTCTGGCCAGCCGACTTCACAAAGAAGGACATCAAGGCTGCAAAGAAACTCGACCCTGAAAAGTACAAGGAATGGTGGACTCCAGAATGGCGCAAGGCTGTCAAGAAGGGACTTCTGCTCGCTCGTGACGTTCCAGGAGGACAAATGAGTCGTGACATGACAGTCTACATCGACGAAGACGGAAAGGCATATCATATCTATTCTGCTGAGGAGAACCTCACAATCAACATTGCTGAGCTCACCGACGACTTCCTCGGATATACAGGCAAGTATGTGCGTGTAGCTCCTGGCGGACAGAATGAGGCTCCTACAATCTTTAAGCACGAAGGCAAATATTGGCTCATCTGCAGCGGTTGCACAGGCTGGGATCCTAATATGGGACGTATGTTCTGGGCTGAATCTATCATGGGACCTTGGACTCAGGTAGGCAATCCGTTTGTCGGCGAAGGCCCTACTATGGAGGTTCGTTCACGCCGAGGCTTCGAGACTAAGATATGGAAGGCAGACAAGAGTTTCGGCACGCAGGGTACATACATCCTCAAGCTTGGTGAAGGCAAGTTTATCTTCATGGCAGACATGTGGAATCCTCGCAGTCTTGCACTCTCCCGCCATATATGGCTCCCTATTGAATTCGAGGCTGATGGCACTCCTGTCATCCGCTGGAAGGATACGTTTACGGGCCTGGGAGTTAAGGAGTAAGTAGTTTAAGTAGTTAAGGAGTAGGGACGTAATGTGTTGCGTCCTTTTAAAAGGATTTGTAGGGGCGAGGTCCGCTCGCCCAAATGAGCGTATAAATCGTAAAAACAAGTAAGAAGTGAAACTTTATTCTGGAAAGGTGATGTTGTTGCTGGCGGCATTTGCACTCGCTATGCCGTTTTTTGCGCAGAAAAAGAAAGACGGACACGACTTCGAGGTTGTGAAGAACCTTGATGTGTTTAATTCCATCTATAAGGAACTGGATATGTTCTATGTCGATTCGCTTGAGGCTCAGAAGGTAATACGAGTGGGAATCGATGCGATGCTGAGTGAACTCGATCCTTATACGGTCTATTATCCCGAAGATGATATGGAAGAGCTTGAGATGATGACCAAGGGCAAATATGGCGGTATAGGTTCGATAATACGTTTGCGCAAGGACAGCACTGTCATGATTTACGAACCTTATGAGGGTATGCCGGCTGCAGAAGTGGGGCTCAAAGTGGGCGACGTGCTGCTTCGCATAGACGACAACGACCTGAAGGGCATGGACACGGAGAAGGTGAGCAATCTTCTGCGCGGTGAGCCAGGCACAACTTTCCTGCTTGAAGTGCAGCGCCCAGGCGAGAAGAAAACTCGTAAGTTCAAGATTACTCGCCGCAACATCACCGTGTCGCAGATTCCTTACCACGGAGTGCTTCGCGGCGATGTGGGATATATCAACCTCATCGGATTCACCGAGAACAGTTCGCGCGACTTCCGCAAGGCGCTCATATCAGTCAAGGCCGACGGTGCCAAGAGTCTTGTCATTGACTTACGTGGCAACGGCGGAGGCTCACTGGCTGAGGCTGTAAACATAGTCAATCTTTTTGTGCCGCGCGACAAGGAAATCGTTTCGATGAAGGGAAAGGTGCGCTCGTCAAACTACTCCTACAAGAGCAAGAACGAACCTCTCGACCTTGAAATGCCAATCGTGGTGCTTGTAAACAACGGCTCTGCCTCAGCTGCAGAAATCGTAGCGGGCGCATTGCAAGACCTCGACCGCGCCGTAATCGTGGGCAGCAAGACTTTCGGCAAAGGACTCGTGCAGTCTGTGCGCGACCTTCCTTACAACGGAAGCCTTAAACTCACCACTTCGAAATACTACATTCCGAGCGGTCGATGCATACAGGCCATCGACTATAAGAACCGTCGTGAAGGGCAGAAGGACCGTGTGGCAGATAGTCTGGCAAACGTGTTCCACACTGCTGGCGGTCGTGAGGTGCGCGACAGCGGAGGTATTATGCCTGATGTGGAGGTTAAGCACGACACTCTCGCAAACCTTCTCTTCTATCTTTCCAACGACGACGTCCTTACCGACTTCGCTACAGACTATTGCAAGACTCACCTTACCATAGCTCCAGCAGCAGAATTTGCCATCAGCGATGCCGATTTCGAGGCGTTCAAGCGTATGGCAGTGGAGAGCGGCTTCAAGTACGACCGTTTGAGCGAGAAGCGTCTTGACGACCTCAAGAAGGTGGCAGAGTTTGAAGGTTATCTCAAGGATGCCGAGGCAGAGTTTGCCGCCCTCGAAAAGAAGCTTGAGCATAACCTCGAACGCGATTTCGACAACTTCAAGGACGACATAAAGAAACTCGTTGAGATGGAAATTGTGAAGCGCTATTATTTCCAGCGCGGCACAGTTGAAAACAGTCTCCGTGACGATGTCGATTTCGACAAAGCCGTCGAGATTCTTCACAATCCAGAAGAGTATAACCGCATACTCGGCAAGTGAGACTTGTATCCTTGTGTGAGTGACATAAAAAAGGGGTGTGCCGCGGCACATCCCTTTTTTATGTCATATCGTTGTTAGTGCTTGTTAAATATCCCAAGCGCTGTCGTCAGTAGTATTGAATGCTTCGCTTTCCAACTCCTTCTTCAATTCTTCAGATGACATGGAAAGTGAATTGTCTTCAGCTAAATCGAGGTTCTTGATTTTGCTGAGATCTGCTTTTGCATCTACAGGTACACCTTCGTCAGTGAAGTTCTCTTCGTAAGCCTTGAGCAACTTCTTCTGTTGATTGAGTGACTTCTTCTGTGCCACAGCCATTTTTATGTCATCAGCGCTTGCCACTGCACCTACTGCTGCACCTGCTACAGCACCTTCAACATCGCCTTTCAATAGACCTCCTGCTACAGCGCCTATTCCTACTTTGCCGGCAATGGCACCGACTGCAGCCCAGAGTTTTTTCTGCTGTGCCTTAACGGCTTCCTTGCTACGCTTGTTTCCAAACTGGTCAACGAGGAATACGCGTACCTTAGGTGTGCCGTCTTCGTTAAGTAAAGGCTGGCCGTTAGCATCTGTCTCAGTGATTTTTTGAGTGTGATAAACAGGAATAGCCTCCCAATTGATTTTTTTCGTGCTATCTGCTGGTGTTGTCTCGCCGAGAACGGCATCTGTTGCGTCAAGAGCCTTGTCTGCTCCGTCAAGAACCTTGTCAGTAGCAGATAATGCCTTGTTTGCTGCTTTTTCGAGTTTTTTCAGGAATCCTTGTGCAGAAACCTCAGTTCCAACACTGAACATAGCGACTAATGCTAACAGTTTAATTGCAGTTTTCATTTTAGAATAAGTTTTATTAGTTATTGATTAGATAAAAAGTTGCTGTAGTTTTTGGGGTTAATCCTCTGTATACATTCTCATGCGGAACTGGCGCTTGTTGTATGTGCCTTCTGACTGCAGGAGAATCTCTTTAGCATCCAAGTAGTTTATCTTGATTTTGTCGTCGTAGCCTACAGGACGGAACATGAGTCCGGTAGGGAGGGATTTGCGAATGAGTTTGAGTTCCAATTCGCCTTGTGCATCAGTTGTCCCGATTTTCTTATACTGAGTGCTATTGCCAGTCAGGCTGCGGAACTTGCGGTCGCTCTTATATGAGTTGAGTGCAGGAGGGTAAGAACCCTCGTATGCCCAAATCTCGACATTGCCGAGCGGACCTCCTTCGCTGAATCCAGAATAAGTCTTTTCCCACTTAGTGATGGTGAATTTGATGACAAGTGGCATGTCCTCAATGATGTTGTTCAGAGTGCTTATCCTGCTGGCATAGAAGTCGCAAGGGTTGTATTTGTTGAGCACTTCGAGGTAGTCCAATGCGCCAGAGGCGTACCTTACAACCTCCTCCTGGCTACCTTCGCCCTTTTCCCTCATTTGCTTCATCTTGCTAAGGGCTCCCATTGCATAACGTTCGTAAATAATGCAAGTATCGCACTGATTGATATTGCTCTGAATTGCAGGAATCATGTCATTAGGGGCATCGTCAGCATTGAGAGCCTGGTCGAAAGCCCTGCGCGCCTCATTGTACTTGCGCAGACCAAACATGCGTCCTCCCTCTTTGAGGAATCCGCTGCACTTTGATACATGCACTTCCTTTTCCAGAGGAACGATGCCATAGCATTTCTTTACGCGTGGTCCCAGATCGCTGATGTCGAGCGACAATTTGTTGGTGCCTTGTGCATAGATGGTAATGTAATTCATAGCATCACGCTCTTGACGCTTCTTGTCAAGTTCCTCTTGCAGCTTTTCAGACCTTGCCCAATCCTCGTCTGAACTTTCTGCCGTGAGTTTCTTCTCACTCTCCTCAAATGCGCTCTGTGCTTCCTTAAGGGCTGCGTCAGCTTCGCTAAATACGGCTACAGGGATGACGATTGAGATAATGCTGATGTTGCTGTCGGTCTTCTGGCGTTTGGTTGTGACAGTGGCCTTTAGCAATGGAGAGCACTCTACCTTCAAGTCCTCGATTGACGATGTCAGTTCAACTTCAGTCAGTTTTTGGTCCAGGATGGCATCGCCTGCGGACTGCAAACTTTCTTGTCCGATTTTCTTTGCAACCTCCTCAATGAGATAGGCTGTAAAGAAGTTGGCAGTCAATTTGCCCACAAAACTGGTGCGTCGTACGTCGCCTCGGCGGTTTACCTCGATTTTAGGCGTAGGAATCTCCTTCTTGTCAATGACAACCTCGTATTCGTAGTAGTTGGACACACCCTTGCCCTTTGGGGTTACTACAGGTGCCGTTCCTCCAGCCGGAACATTGGTAACAGTAATGACCAGGTCGTTGTGAGTTGATAAAATCAAGATTCCCGCCTTGCCTTTAAGGTTGCCAATACGGTCGGCGTCTTCATATCGCTGGTCGGAAATGAATTGGTTCTGGGCCTTACCTGCCAGGCAGAAGCAGCAAACCATTATCAAACTTAACAAGTACTTCATGCTGTTTGAATTGAGTTTATGTGTTTACAAATCGAATCCGCCGAGAGTGGAGATGTCGTCATCTGGTTCCATTCTCTGTCCTCCGGCCCATTCGGGCTGCCATGTGCGAACGTGAATTATAGGACTGCTTCCGTCCTCAGGGAACTCCCAAAGTAGGAACAGATATCCCTCGTCGCTATAGTTGCTTGACTTCCAACTTTGATGCAGGCGTACACCGTATTTGGTCGGATCTACGGTTGAACGAGTGATTCCGGCGCAACCGCCTGATTCGCCTCTTTCGCCAATTTGACTGAACTTCACGTCAATCCATTTGTTACGCATGAAGGCACGTCGCAAATTGCTTATATACTGCTGTTTGTTCTGCTTAACATACTCAACTTTAGTGTTGCTTGGGCCATACTCAGTCTTTTTGTTCATTACCACCTTACCAGTAATGATAAGAGCGTCGTCGCTGAACATGTTCTCGATTGTATTGATGTCTTTCTGGTTATAGGCAGTGCGGAAGCGCTCCACATATTGTAGGATAATCATTTGTTTCTCCTTCTCCACAACGGAACCGCATTTTTCCATGCTCTCTGCAGTGTGGGCGTCTAATGCCAGACGGAAATCTGTAAGTTTGCCGTTAGCATCGAACTCTACTACAGCCTCTTGGTATGTTCCCATTCCGAATCCCTCTCCCTCAGGCGTAATGATGAGCGGGATGTGGCTTACCATCATGTTGCCGTCTCTGAAAATCCAGCATCGCTCTACGACCTCTTCGTCGTCGCAGAAGAATGGTGTAACAGCCCATAAACGGAGGAGCGATTTCAGAGAGAAATCGTCCATAGGGAGATGTTTGGTAGTGAGAATTGTTTTTGCTTCTTGGGCTCTGTTTATTTCAGTAAGTACAATGCCGAGATTTCTTTCTGCATTGGCAAGAGCTGCAGTGCGTTCTACTCCTTCATCTGTAGTGAGAGTTACAGTGACGGGCTTATACTCCGCTCTTGCATTTAGAGTGATGCAGAGCAGCGTGAATATCGCAAGTATCTTATTAAACTTTGTCATGGTAGGTATTTGGTTATGATTATTTCAAGTTGAATCCTATAGCTCCGCATCCGGAGTAGTTAACTATGCCGTCAGGCTTTTTAGTCACGACGTTTATTCTGTCCTCGCCAGGGGACAACACGGCTACGACCTTGCCTGCAGTGTTGTAGATGGCCAGATAGTAGTTGTCGGGATTGTCAAGCGAGGCGTATCTTCCATAGTTCTCAATGACGCCCTTAGCCTTATACTGCTTGATGTATGCTACCATATCACTGTACTCTGTACAAGCGGCAACAAGTTTCACAACTTCAGGCAGAGTGTTAACTTCTTCTGCTCCTCCGAGACTTTTGGGTTCCGCTACTGCTGTATTTTCTAATACAACGGTGTTGTTTGTAGGGATGATGTCGCTTTTCTTTACATAGACAAAGGCCCTGAACATATTGCCGCGAGGGAGCGTCA
This sequence comes from Bacteroidaceae bacterium, assembly GCA_045576655.1. Lineage (GTDB taxonomy): Bacteria > Bacteroidota > Bacteroidia > Bacteroidales > Bacteroidaceae > RGIG8745. Next base: position 65,681 of record JAZNGW010000018.1, on the reverse strand, counting down.
TTGTTGTAGTCAATTCATTTTGATCCTTTATAACGATGTTTCTGCTGTTTTGCATCTTCTTCTTTTGGGCAATCCATTCATTTATTGATTGGTACAATATCTCTTCAGCAAGTCCTCTTGCTTCTTCTTCAGTTTCAGCAGTTGCTTCTCCGTAAAGATATACAACGTTGTTTTTCTTAATGCTATTGATCTGTTTTTTGACAGCATCATTATCATTTGCATTGACTGTCAGTAAGGGGAGCAATGCAAGTATTGGAATTAAAAAAAGTCTTATCATCATACGTTTTATTTAGTTAGGTCTTGGATGAAAAATTCGTCTGTGACATTATGTAGGGGGATGTAAGTGTAAACAGTGCCACTTACAGTCTCTTCCTTGCCGTTAAGGATGTCTATAGGGAATTCTACGCTCAATACATGGTTGTAGGCCAACGGCATATTAACTGCGAATAATGTACCTTTCAGTACTTTGTTGTCGCGTTGCTTAACTCCAAAATAGAGTTTGCATCCGTCGAGTTTGCAGAACGAAACAAACTGTTGCAGAGTAATTCCTGCCTTTGTCGCTTTGTGCCCGTATCGGTCTATTTTCAGATTCATGGGAATGTCTTTACTATAGGCACCGGTTAGCATGATATTTCTGATGCTGTGTTGCGGGTTCTTTGCGTCAAGCACAAGTACGGGCTTGCCTTTTTCCTTCTTTAGGTATATATCACTTCTGATTAGGCTGCTCAGATACTCCCCGCTGTTAGCGACAATAAAGTTCTCTGACCTGGACGTTTTAGCGTTTGCCCACTCAGGGATAAGTGCGTCGCCTGAGATAGGAATGATCCTTTTTACTCCGGCTTCGAACATATCTTCAAGTTCTATGGCGTTTGCTCCAAGCAAGAGCTGGCAGTCGGCAGGGATGGTTAGGCTTAGTTCTTCGTCGCCTATAAACCATTTTGCTCGGTACATGCGTCTTGTGACAACTTCTATTTCGAAAGGCGTAGTAGGAGTTACTTTGCGAAACATACCGATGTTTCCTTTACCGCAAAAAACTCTGTCAATATCCATACGGTCGGCTGCTGTGCGTCCGTCAAGGCATAGGTCCAGTTCCAGTATGTAGCGTTCGATAAAATTTAGCAGAGGTGTGTTTCCGTATGCATCGACGATTGAATTGTCAAACATCTTGTATCCGATGTGCGAAACATCGCCGAAAGCGTTGGTTCTTATGCGTAGTGTGCGTCCTCTGAAAGACCACGTGCTGTCGTTGTTTGCCTCTATCCCGATGTTGTCAGGGATGTCAATCTTTACCTCTTTGGCGATTCTAGCATGTAATTTGGTATTAAACGATGGCATGGCACTGGCCTTTAAAGCCAATGCCATGACTATCGTCAATATGCTTAGAACCTTAATTCTCATGGTTTTACAACGGTCTGATTGCCATCGTGGGTCCAATATCCTTGTCCGCTGATTCTGCCGTCGCGGAAATCGCCCTCAAAGGTGTCGCCTGGACTTGCAACGAAGTCTTTGGAACTTACTATTTTGGTCGATTTTGTGTATGTGATAGTACCATATCCGTGTGGCTTGCCGTTTTTCAAATCACCGGTGTATGTGCCGTAACCAAGATTTACAGTTCCGCGTCCGTTTAAGGCTACAGGGGCTTTCTTTGGTTCTTTCGCAGGTTCTGGCTCCTTCACAGGCTCTGGTTCTGTTGCTGGTTTTTCAACGACCGGTTCGGTTTTGACTGTGTCTACCTTAGTTGTATCAACTTTAACTGAGTCTACCTGTGTCGTGTCTGCTTCAACTTGCGGTTCATCCTTGCCGCCTGGTATGAACATGACACAAACTACAGCTATTACTGCTATTACAACTACGGCTGCTGCAATGATGAGCTTTCCGTACTTGTCCCAAAATGAACGAGGAGGAGGGCATTCGCGCAGCGGCTTTCCGCATTCTTCACAAACAAATTCCTTGCGGGCTGTGATTTGTTGAACTTCTTTTGCTTTGCACTTTGAACAATCCTTGTCGTTCAAGCATATACCATATCTGAAACGTACTCTTTCGTTTCTGTTAGATGTTGCCATATAGGTCTGTTGTTTATTATTAGTCTATTAGTTGTTATTAAAGTTGTTTTTACATTGTCGGTGGCATCGGTGGCATTGGTGGCATGCCTGGTGTTGCTGGCGGCATTGGCGGTGCTGCTGGAGCAAACAGTGGTTGCAGTGTTGGCACCTGTCCAGCTGGTCCCCATGCTGCCATTCCCTCCATCCATACCATGGTCTGCGCCGTAAGTTGTCCGTTTTGTACCAACTGCTTGCATACATCCCAGTTGTAAGGTCCGTAGTTTTGACCACCTGCAGCCATGTACAGACTGATGTTTGGTGTTGCAATTGGTGGCGGTGGTGGCATGCCAGGACCTGGATTGATTGGTGGCATGCTAGGAGGCGTACTAGCACCGCCTGTTACAGGTGTAGGTCCTGCTGTTGGGGTTGTTGGAGCAACGGTTGACTTTTCTGCTTCCAGACGCTTTTGTATTTCCTCGTCGGTCAGTGCGAACAGTGAAGGGAGATTTTTGCCGTCGCCCTCGCTGTGAAGAAGAATAGCGTTGCTTGCGTCGGTGTTAGGATTGCCTGTGTTAAGGAACTTTTCGTAGCGTGTCTTGTATGTTGACATCCAGTCGATAGCGCGCATAGGGTAGCAGTACGACACTGTCATTACACTGAGTTCGTCTGTTCTTTGGCTTTCGCGGTCGATGATGATGTCTACGCGTGCGTTTCCTTGCTTGATGTTGCTTTGGAACGCTGCTTCCAACTTGTCGGCAAACTTCTTGAGTCCTTCGTTTTTGTCAGGCGAAGGGATAGACACGAGGATAGCCTTCTTGTTGATGCTTGCAGAGTTTGTAGGGCTTAGATTGCCTTCGTTGTTGCGCAGGTGAAGCTGTATCTGGTCGTTGTTCAACTTGAGGAATACGCCGCTCTGGCTCACAATCTTGTATGCAAATTCCTTGATGTCTTCGTCAGTCTTCAACTTCTGCTGCAACTGAGTGAGGATGTTCAGACCGAGCACCTTGTTGTCGCTGTCGGCTTTGCTGTCGTGCTTTGATTTTACTATGTCTGACAGTTTGATGTCGAATGCGTCCTTGATGTCGTCAATGTCGATTTCGTTTGCCAATCTGCCGAAGTTGATGAAGTCCTCCTGTGGAAGGATTGCCTCTCTGAGCTGGCGTGCGATGTTTGGCATATCGGTCTTGTCGGTCTTGAGGTCAACCTCAAACTCGACCATTGCTTCGTCTTCGCTGACTTCGATGATTGCGCTCTTGTAGTCTTCAAGTCCTTTGTTCACCTTGCGCTGTGCTGCCACGAGTTTTTCTGTCTCTTCGAGCGCGAGGTTAATCTTCTGTCCGAACGAGAGGATGTCAGCGTCCATCTTACCGATTTCCACGAATACCTTTGCAGCGAGTTTCTTCGCAAACTCCCATGCAGTGAGCATTGTCTTGGCTGTGTAGTAGTCGGTAAGGATGCCCTGGTGGTCGGCATATCTGCGTGCGCCTACTCCCACCATGCGCTGGAGGATGCCTAATCGGCTCCATTCTGCGACGTTGTCGCTTCTGTCCTGGTCGTATGCCTCGTAGTCCTCCTTAGCGGTCTTTGATTTTGCTTCCATTTCGGTGCGTATTTCGCTCATGCGTTCAAGCAGGAGTTTTGACACCTTCTGGAGTTCGACGATTGACACGTCGCCCAATTTCCATTTCTCAAACAACTCGCTTTCTATCTTGTGGCGGATTTCCTTAGCGATTTCAGGTATTGCCTTTTCCTTGCCTGCATAGAACGCCTCTACTCCTTCTTCGCGGAAGTGGCTGATGTAGAACTCGTTCATGATATTGTCGAGTTCGTTGAGCGGGCAGCTTGCTTTCTTTGCCTCTTCGGCGTAAGCAATGGCCTTGTCGTGCCAGTAGTCGGCGAAGCGTGGGTAGTCGGCATCTGACTCAAGCACCTTGAGTTCCTGTGTGAGATGGAGGTCGTCGAGCATCCAGTTTGACAGGTTGTCGCTGTTGAGATAATCCTTGCGGTAGTCCTTGTTGCGCTCCTCATTTACGAATCCCTGGTTTTCGCGCCAGTTGTTGTATTTGAACTGGTAAAGCACGCTTTCGCCCACTGTGTATGTGATGTGCTTCAAGATGCGTAATTCAGGATACATTACTCGCTTGATGCCGAATGAGTTGATTTTCTTTGTTCTTGCCACTGGAACTTTGCCGTCTGCTCCTGCGTTTGCGCCTTCGTCGTATTCGAGGGCGAAGTCGTCCATATTCTCGTATGTGAATGCGTCCTTGATAGGGCGGAGCTTCATGTCGCCGCAGTTGACGAAGAAGATTCTTGCAAAGATGTAGTCGCTTACGATTTTAGGGAGTTCGGTGAATGAGTTGACAGTGAGTCCGTTCTCGTTCACGTTGCTGTAGATGGTGAGACCGTTGGCAACACCCTTAATTGCATCGGTGTAGAATCTTGCTTCGCAGTTGTCCGTAACGTCCTGTGGGAAGAAACGTCCTGCCTGAAGAGCGTTGAGTTCGTTCATTGCAGCATAGCCGTTCTGGTAGTAACGTCCCTGGTCCATGTTTGCCGCTGGAAGGTGCATTTCTGGCATCATGGCATAGACGGATATGTTGGCGTTAGGATATGCCTTGCGTGTCTGCACAATCACGTCGATGATAGAACCCGAACCTGTTCCGCCGCAAAGACCGGCGAAAATGTAGATGTAAAGTTCATCGCCGTTGCCCGAAATGGCTTCGCATCGAGCGTAGGCATTGCGAAGGCTGTTGTTGTAGCCTACGGCGTTTGCGGCGAAGAGCAAGCGTCCTGCACGTCTCTTCTGACCTGCTGCCTGTCCGAGCGAACCGATGGCAGACTTTACAGCTCCTACGTTATTGACGATTCCCTTTACTGAAGGGTAATTGCCGATGTGGTCAAGAATGTGCTCAACGTCAACGTCCTTGATGTTGAAAAACTCGTTGTTGGTGAACGATGCGTCCTGTCCCATAACTCTGAAGTCCGGACGAGGTCTGCCGTCCTTCGGCATCATCTCGTCGGTTGAGTCGACATAGAGCAATGAAACTGCCAGGTTCTTGCGTTCCTCGGCTGTTGGGAACTCCTCGAACATACGCATTTTGAATGCGCGTAAGATTTTACCTCCGGTACCACCAAGTCCTACGAGGATGTGGTTGCCGCTACAAAAACTTTTTGTTGCCATAGTATGTTTGTTTTTATGTTTTTATTGATTTCTTCCTTATCTTCTTCGTGTGCTGATGTGCGGTCTGCGCTCTCTTCCCACAGCAGGCCTGCTGCTTCTTGCACTGAGCCTTTCCGTTCTGTCAGCTCGTGCCGAACGGTTGTTCTTGTTGATGGTCTTTATGCCGATAAGGCCTGCCACTAAGACAAATCCCAAGCACCAGAGCAGTCGGCGGCCGATATATGCGCTCATGAACGAAATGAGTTCGTCGGCCATGGCTTTAGGCAGTTGTTTGGCATTGTATCCGCTAAACTCTCCTCCGCTGATATAGTACGAGAGCAAAGGGTATTTGGCAATGGCTTTCTTGATGACCACATCTGCCTCTTCTTCCGACACTTCCTCCCAGCCTTCGTATGCGCTGTTGACTATTTCTGTGAAATATTCTTCGTACTCTTCTGTAGTGTTGATGATTTTGATAGAACCGACTATGAGCGTGCACTGGAATGCCAGCAGCAAGAACAGCACAATGCCTATCAAGTAGGACCAAATAGTAAACAGTGCGTTTTTCCACCAACCTTTGATGATGAAGACGAACAGCGCCATGCAGGCTACTGCAATCAGTATTCCCCAAATGATGCTGCTGAACGAGAATTGAATGATGTCAACCAGTGCTCCCATATATAATTAATGAGTAAAAATCCTTAATGTGCATGATTAGTGATATTTAAGTCATGCACACTATCGGCGAGTCATTTGTTAAAAATAATTACCTAATTGTAGCAAAGGTACACTATTATTATAAAGACGGACAGTTTTGGGCTTTCTTTTTGTATATGTTTAACATATATTAACTAAGTCGTTTCTTTTTCTCCGTATTCAATCTGACGACCTTCGGGAGGGAGTGTTTCTGTTGTCTTCTTTAGCTTTTTTCGTGATTCTTTGTCGTTTTGCTCCATTGGATATGTTTCTAATCATGCACATTAAGGACTTATATAGAGGGGTAAGTGGATGCTGCAAGCGAGGAAAAATCTATGAACTTAGCCTGAGTATGTATAAACTTAGTCTAAGTTCGTACGTTTTTAGTCTGTGTTTGTATAAACTTAGTCTAAGTTTGTAACTTTTAGGGGAGTTAATAAGTAGTTAAGTAGGTGAGGAGTTAAGTAGTTAAGAAGGTAATAAGAAGTTAAGGAGGTGAGGAGGTAAAGAGTATTGTAGAGATGTCACATTGTGGCGTCTGAGAGAGAATAGAAAAGGATGCCCTGGGGGGAGCATCCTTTTTCTGTGGTTTGTTGTGGATGTGCGCTTATTTTGCGCTTGGGGCTGTCATGCCCACTTCTATGCGGTTGCCGCTCTGGAAGATGCGCTTTGCCATCTTCTGGATGTCGGCAGCGGTGATGCTGTTGACTGTCTGCTCGTAGATGGCTACGTTGTCTTTGCCTTCAGTGACGTTGTTGATGAGCTGGTTCATCCAGTAGCCGTTTGTCTTGAGTTTTTCGGCATGGCTGCGGAGCATATACTCTTTCACTTTCTGGAGATCTTCGGCTTTTGGTCCGTTGGCAACCATGTCGTCCACTCCCTTGTAGATGATTTCGGTCATGTGCTGACGCTTGTCTGGTGATGTAGGGAGTGTGATGCTCACGAGACCGATTTTCTCAGGGTAGTCGCTCACGGCTGCACTGACTGGTATGCCGTATGCTCCTCCTTCGTCTTCGCGTACTGTCTCGGTGTAGACCATTGTCATGATTTGCTTGAGCATGTCGACGCAGAGCACGTTCTTGAGGTCGTCGCTGAGCGGTGCGTGGTACATGAAGAGCACGTTGGCTGCTGGTGTCTGCTGCTCTTTCTCGAATATGTTGGTCACTGTGCCTTTGGTCATCTTCTGGTCGATGTACTTCAGTTTCTCTTTGCTCTTGAGCGCTGGGAGTGTGGCGATGTATTGTTCGAGAAGCGGTTTGAGTGTCTCAATGTCGATGTCGCCGATGAAGAAGAATGTGAAGTCGTTGGCATCGGCAAAACGCTCCTTGTAGATTTCGATGATGCGGTCGTAGTTCATCTTGTCGATGTCCTCTACCTTAGTGCGGAGTGCGCGCACGTTGTTGTCGTAGACTACTTTTGCGATGGTGTCGCTAAGGGCTGTCGTTGGGTCAAGCTCTCTGTTTGCGATGGATGCCTTGATGCGCTCTACGGATGACTTGAAGACTGCTTCGTCTTTGCGTGGTGAGGTGAAGCAGAGGTATGTGAGCTGGAGCATGGTTTCGAGGTCTTTCTTCACGCAGCTTCCGCTGAGGCTCTCTGCCTTGGAACTGATGCTTGGGCTTACGCTTGCTTGTATGCCGGCAAGTTTCTTGTTGAGTTCGATGGCACTGAAGTTGCCCCAGCCGCCCATTGCTACCATGTCGGCGTTGCTTGCGTTGATGTATTCGTCGTCGGAGTAGTATGAGTCGCCTCCGTCGCTGACTGCACGCATGGTGATGGCGTTAGGGGTGTAGTCGGTCTTCTTTACATAGACCTTCACTCCGTTTGAGAGGGTGATGAGTGTTGACTCGTAAGGGCCTGCAGCTGTCTTCTTGATTTTTCCTGGTGCAGGAAGCTGGCTGATGAGCGGTTCGTTTGACACTTCTTCCTTATATGCTTCGATGTTCTCAGCGTCAACGCTCTTGATGATGTCGAGTATTTCTGCCTCTGTAGGGTATGTGAGGTCTGCCTTGTCGGGACAGAACATTGCTACAACCATGTTGGAGTCGGAGAGCATGGCCTTGACTGTCTGGTTGATGGCTGTTACTGGTATCATGTCGGCGAGTTGTCCCAGGTTCTGGTATTCCCATTCGATGCCAGGTGCCGGCTCGTTGTCAATGAAGTGGCGCACGTATTCGTTGACGTACTGGCTGCTGTACACCTTGTCCTTTTGGGCATAGAGGTTGTCGAGCTGTGACTTGAGTTCTGTCTTGTAGCGCTCGTATTCTGTTACGGTGAATCCGAAGCGTGTGGCACGGAGCATCTCGCGGTAGAGTGCTGCAATAGCTTCTTTGTATCCGTTGTCCTTGCACACTGTGGCTCCTGTGAAGGCTCCCTTAGTCTTTGACACGAGATATTCGCCGTCGCCCACGCTTGCTCCGAGGAATGGAGGGTTCTCCTTCTGGAGGATTTCGCTAATGCGGTCGCTGAACATTCCTGATATCGCACCGTTCATGTATGAGTAGGCATAGTATGCCACGGTACCCTTTCCTTCACGTGGGAAGGCTGGGTGCTTGTACATCAGGTAGATTGTGGTGCGCTCCTGCTCCTTGTCCTTCTGTATGTCGATGATAGGTTCTTTGTTGTCAGGAACAGGGTAGTATTCGCGTGTAGCAGGGTTTTCAGGCATCTTGATGTGTGAGAACATGGCTTTTATCTTGCTTTCGATCTGGTCTACATCCACGTCGCCCACCACGATGATGCCCTGGAGGTCAGGACGATACCATTTGTGGTAGTAACTGCGCAAATCGTCGTACTTGAAGTTCATCACCACGTCCATCGTGCCGATTGGCATGCGGTAGGCATACTTGCTGCCGGCATAGAGCTTAGGGAATGAGGCTTCGTACATGCGCATCATGGCGCTGCGGCGCATGCGCCACTCTTCGTTGATGACGCCACGCTCCTTGTCTATCTCCTTGTCTTCGAGGAGAAGGGCGCTGCTCCAGTCGTGGAGGATGAGCAGGCAGGAGTCGATGACTCCTTCGCGCGTAACAGGCACATTGCTCACGTTGTAGACTGTCTCGTCAAAACTTGTGTAGGCATTGAGGTTCTCGCCGAACTTCACGCCGATTGTTTCGAGCCAAGTCTTCAGTTTGTCGCCTGGGAAATTCTTTGTTCCGTTGAAGCACATGTGTTCAAGGAAGTGGGCAAGACCCATCTGATGGTCCTCTTCCTGCATTGAACCGACTTTCTGTGCAATGTAGAACTCGGCTCTGTCTTCTGGCCATTCGTTATGACGGATGTAATAAGTAAGTCCGTTGTCAAGTTTGCCCACACGTACGTTAGGGTCTAACGGAAGTGGCGGCATTTGCTGGGCGTTGATGCCACTGAAAGCAGAAAGGCATAAAGCCAAAACTGCCAATAGTTTGATAGATTTCATCTTGTTCGTTTTTGTTATGTTAGTTTAGGTCTATTTCTTGTCAAGTGCGTGCTTTGCGTAGTCTACGGTGTAGTGTAGTCCGCGGCTTTCCTTGCGTTCGAGGGCATGGCGGGTGATGAGGTAGCCCACATTGATCATGTTGCGCAGTTCGCAGATGTCCTTTGTGGCTTTTACGCGCTTGAAGAGGTCTTCAGTCTCCTCAAACAGGAGGTCGAGTCGTTCCCATGCACGGCGCAGACGGAGGTCGCTCCTGACGATACCTACGTAGGTGCTCATCACTTGGCACACTTCCTTCATGTCCTGGTCGATGAGGATTTTCTCTTCGTTCGACATCATACCCTCGTCGTTCCATGCTGGTACATGCTCGTTGAAGTCGTATTCGTCAATGGTCTTCAGGCTGTGCTTGGCGGCAGCGTCGGCATAGACAACGGCCTCGATGAGCGAGTTGGATGCCAGGCGGTTGCCACCGTGGAGCCCTGTGCATGAACATTCGCCGAGGGCGTAGAGACGGCGTATGCTCGAGCATCCGTCAAGGTCGACCTGTATGCCTCCACACATGTAGTGGGCGCATGGCACCACTGGTATGTACTCCTTGGTTATGTCGATGCCTATGCTGAGGCATTTGGCGTAGATGTTAGGGAAGTGGTGCTTCGTCTCCTCAGGGGCTTTGTGAGTCACGTCGAGATAGACGTGGTCGAGGGCATGCTTCTTCATCTCGTTGTCGATGGCACGTGCCACGATGTCGCGCGGTGCAAGGCTCAGGCGCTCGTCGTACTTCTGCATAAATTCCTTGCCGTTTGGCAGACGGAGTATGCCTCCGTAGCCTCGCATGGCCTCTGTGATGAGATAGGCTGGGTGGTTCTCCTTCGGATTGTAGAGTGCAGTAGGGTGGAACTGTACGAACTCCATGTCCTTCACCTTTCCTTTGGCACGGTAGACCATGGCTATGCCGTCGCCTGTGGCTATGGTAGGGTTGGTGGTAGTCTTGTAGACAGCCCCCGTTCCGCCTGTGGCAACAACTGTTACCTTCGACAAGTATGTGTCAATCTTTTCTGTTTTAGGATTAAGGATGTATGCGCCGTAGCACTCGATGTCGGGGGTGCGGCGTGTCACCCTCACTCCGAGATGATGCTGGGTGATAATCTCCACGGCAAAGTGGTTTTCCAACACTTCGATGTTAGGATGGTTGCGCACAGCTTCCATCAGTCCGCGCTGTATTTCCGCTCCCGTGTCGTCGGCATGGTGCAGGATGCGAAACTCCGAGTGGCCGCCTTCGCGGTGAAGGTCAAATTCTCCCGCCTCGTTGCGGTCGAAATTCACGCCCCAGTTCACAAGCTCCATAATCTGCTCAGGCGCATTGCGCACCACTTGCTCCACTGCGTCGCGATCGCTTATCCAGTCGCCCGCAATCATGGTGTCCTCAATGTGCTTGTCAAAGTTGTCAACGAGCATGTTCGTCACCGATGCAATGCCGCCCTGTGCCTTCGAGGTGTTTGATTCGTCAAGTGTGGTTTTGCACACTATTGCGACTTTTCCTTTGTTTGCCCTTGCCACTTTAAGGGCGTAACTCATACCAGCTACTCCCGAACCGATAACGAGAAAATCAAATTTACGTGTCATTCTTCGTTAGAATTTACATTGCAAAACTACTAAAAACCTTGGTAGAAGTGCAACATCTTGAAGGGAAAATGGAAAAAAAGAGTAACTTTGCGTACAAAAGAATGAGTTTTCAAAATACCAAATGCCATGAACCGTATATTTAATGCGAAAGTCGAACCTGGCAGCTGGGTGTTGCTCCTTGCAATCCTGGTCGTAGCGGTGTTCCTCATGTGGACCTCACGCAACGGTATAGCCATTTGCATCATGCTGCTACTGCTTGTCGTTATTATAGAGCGTATTATCCACACTAACTATACCGTCACGCCCGACGGCAAACTGATAGTTCACACGGGGCGTTTTGCGAAAGACAAGGTGATTGATCTGACACAGGTCAGGCGAGTGAAGCGCATGGCGGCAATGCGCATTTTTGGCAGGCCGCTCCGCACCTTTGTGCTCATAGAATGTGTTGACGGGCGCATCCTGTCACTCATCCCTCGCGAGGAGGAAAAGTTTGTCAAGTATGTGGAGGGCGTGAGGACTTCCATATCCGAGGAGTTATGATGCGCATAAATGGAGGTTCTTATAAACTGAATTATGACAATGGATAGAAAGATACAAGCATTGGCGCTCGCATTGTTGGCCATGCCGATGATGCTTCTTGCGCAGACGGACACGCTGGTGGCGGATACAGCCGCGCTCAGTTGGGGCGACAAGTTTCGCCTACGTGTCGACTCGGTAGTGCAGAGGGCCGAGGCGGAACATTATTTCACTGGAGTGAGCATCTACGACCTTACGGCCGATTCTGTGCTCTATTCGCACAACGCCGACAAACTTCTGCGTCCGGCATCGACACAGAAGGTGCTGACAGCCGTGACGGCGCTTGACGTACTCGGGGCTGACCATAAGTACGAGACTAAAGCATTCTATACGGGGCAGATTTCGGCGGACGACAGCACTCTGCACGGCAACATTTACGTCGTGGGCGATTTTGACCCTGCCTACACCTCGGCCGACCTCCGATTGCTTGCCGCCCACATCAAGGCGCTGGGCATCAACCGCATCACAGGCCGCATCATTGGCGACGTAAGCATGAAGGACACGCTCCACATGGGCAACGGATGGTGCTGGGACGATGTGCCCTCGCCTGTTGAGGCCTATCTCTCGCCTTTGACGTTCAACCGAGGGTGCGCTTCTGTGGAGATTGACGGCGGCGGAAAAGCCGTCTTCTCCGTGCCGACCACATACATGACTCTGACCGACAGCACCCGCCCTAAAAGCGGACGTCTCAAGGCTGTGCGTAACTGGGTGGACAATGGCAATGACTTCATCGTGACAGGAACTCCCGCGCGCACCGCAAAGAGCAACCCCATCAGCGTGTATCGTCCCGAACGCTACTTCGTCTGCACGCTTGCCGACATGCTCCGTACCGAAGGCGTCGTTTTCGACAGGCCCGATAGGGAGTCTTACGCCATAGACACGCTCGCCTCCTCGTCGCTCACCCCTTTCTACACCTGTGCGCGCACGGTCGAGCAGATTCTTCAGCAAATGATGAAGGATAGCGACAATCTCTATGCCGAGTCGATGCTCTACCAACTGGCGAACATGAGGGCTGGCCGATGGGCTTCTTGGAAGGACGGCGCCGCGGTGGTCGACTCCGTGATGAGGAAGATCGGAATCTCCGAACGCAGCTATAAGGTGGCCGACGGCAGCGGAGTGTCGCTCTACAACTATGCGTCCCCCTCCGCCCTTGTCGCCGCGCTGCGCTATGCTTACGGCAAGGGCTCCCGCATTTACCGCCATCTTTATCCCTCGCTTCCCATCGCTGGGAGGGACGGCACTCTGGAGCGTCGCATGCGGAAGACGCCAGCCGAGATGAACGTACGGGCAAAGACCGGCACTGTGACTGGCGTGTCGTGCCTGGCGGGCTACTGTCGCGCCTCCAATGGCAATCTGCTGGCATTCTCCATCATGAGCAACGGACTCTACAGGGCGTCGCTCGGCAGAGACTTCCAGGATGCACTCTGCGTGGAGATGGTGAGGTGAATCTATTGGCCTAATTGGTCTAATTGGCCTAATTAGTCCTATTGGGCTAATAGACCATAAACCTAACCTTTATTTTACCCACAGCTCGGGATTGAGTTTTGTGCTCTCCTTGCGTAGCTGGAAGTGAAGCACGGTGTCGCCGTTCTTGTCTTTACCTATGGCGCCTATGGTGTCGCGGGTCTTGAGTTTCTGGCCTTTCTTCACGCTTACTTTGGTGAGTCCTGAGTAGACTGATATGTAGCTGCCGTGGCGGAGCATGACGATGTAGGTCTTGCCGTACTTGAATATTGACGAGACTTCGCCGTCGAACACGGCGCGTGCGGATGCTCCTTCGCGTCCGCGGATGTCTATGCCTTTGTTGTCGAGGACGACTCGCTTCAGGCCTGGCACGGTGTATCGGCCGAAGTGGCCTACGATGTTGTATGCTCCTGTTATTGGGATGGGGAGGCGGCCTTTGTTGGCGGTGAAGTCTTTTGAGAGTTTCACGTCTTCATCGCCTTCGGCTATCCACTTCTGGATTTGCGCTTTCTGCTCTTTTTCTTCTTTCTTTGCTTGGTCTACGGCTTTGTTGGCTTTGTCGAGGGCGTCTTTGGCTTGTTTCTTCTCGGCTGGGGTCTTTGCACGTTTGCTGGCTTCTTCGGCTTTGCGGAGGGCTTCGAGGGCATCGGCGAGTTTGAGGTTCTGCTCTTTCTGCAGTTCTTCCGTCTTGCGCTTCGCTTCGGCTTCGCGCTTTTTGCGTGCTTCTTCGGCTTTGCGGCGTGCTTCGGCTATCTCTTGCTGGATTATCTTTTCGATTTGCTTGTCGAGTTCGGCTTCTTCTTTTTCGTACTGCTTCAGTTGCTTCTGCAGGGTTTGGAGGTTGGTGTTGAGGAACTTGACTTTCTTTTCGCAGTTGCCTTTCATCTTTTCGAGTTGCTCTTTCTTGCTTTCAAGGGCGTTGAGCGCTTTCTGCAGTTTTGCTTTAGCGGCGCTGAGTTCGGCTTGCTTTGCTTGCACTTCGGCTTGTTTAGCTTTGATTTGTTCGCCTTGTGCTTTTTGGAATGCGGAGTATTCGCGGAGGTAGCGCATTCGGCGTAGCATCTGCGAGAAGTTTTCGGCTGAGAAGATGAACATGAGCTTCTGCTGTGTGGATTTCTGCCGGCGGAGGTATATGAGTGACTTGGCGTACTTGTCTTTTTTGTCTTGAAGTTCGGCTTGCAGTTTCTTGTACTCTTTGTCGAGCACTCTGATGCGGCGGTTGATGGAGTCGATGTCGCTTTGGAGGCTGTCGATGTCGTGCTTCAGGTCTTTCATGTGGCCGTCGATGATGACTACGCTGTCGAGTGTCTGCTTGATGTCTTTTGCGAGTTTTGCCGACTCTTTCTTTGACTGGGCTATTTTCTTGCGTGTTTGTGTCTTCTTGTTCTGGAGTTGCTGCTTTGTGGCGGGCTTTGACTTTGTGGCGGTTGTCTTCTTCTTTGTTGTTGCGGTCTTCTTGCTCGCGGTTGTTTGGGTCTGCTTAGTGCGTGAGCGGGTGGTTTTCTGCGGCATGACGGCAGAAAACGACAGAAGGCAGATGAGAAGTAAGACTATTCGCTTCATTGTGGAATCTGTGGGCGTTAGGGGGGTGAGGGGATATGGTTTATCGTTTATGGTGATGGTTGAGGAACTCAAAAATTCACGAACTTAAGAACTTAAAAACTCAAAAACTCATTAAATATTGTTTCGGCATCCAGTTTCTGGTATTTGCTCGATACCTTTGTGGCTGTGGTCCAGTCTGAGTGGTTTTTCATGCCGCTCATTCGTAAGGTCAGTTCCAGGGTTTTGCCGTCGGCGCTGGTGAACAGGAGTGTTTCGCTATGTGGAAACGGTTGTCCGTTGAAGTCCTTGAAGTCGTCGTAGGCGAAGTCGAGGCGATAGCGGGTGCTATTAGTTGTGCTTATTGAGGTGTGCCGGAGTTTGCCTGAACTTCTTTCTGTGGCAAAACTGTAGTCGAGATATTTGTCTTCAAACCCTATTGTCAGCAGTTCGGATTCTTCTGTCTTGAGTGTGAAGTCCTTTGCGTTGATGCTTTTTTTGCCAGGTTGGAACAATTCGTTCCAGAAGAGGGATTCCAGTGTGCTGAAACTGATGCCTGCCTTTTGTAAGAAGGCAACTTTCGAGTAGGGTTCTTCGAGGTAGCGGCGTCCCAGACGGTCGATTATTTGCACCTTGTCCTTTGTGAATTCGATTCTTACCACTTCGGTTATTCCTAATATGGGGTCGACGAGGGACACTTGGATGACTTCGCCTCGCTTCATGCGCAGTGTGCCGGACGTGCTTATGTTGTCGGATGGCAAGCTTAGCTTGGCTTTAATCTTTGCTGTAATGGCGGTGGCTGTGGTGTTGTTGCCGATTACAGTGCTGACGTGTGCTGCCGTTGAGAATGGCATTGTGACGTCGGCAGTGCCGCTGCCTTTGCTGGTATCTTTTGATGGTCCGCATGATGCCATTAGGAGCGTTATGGTTAGTAATCCTACTATATGGGATAGTTTCTGTCTTATAGTTCTTTGCTTTATGCAGTTCATTCCGCTATGTATTTCTTTTTCTTTAGTTTCTTTTCCAGTATTGGGGAGTCGCCTCCGAGGTCTTTGGCCTTTTGCCATAGTTGCAGAGCGCCTTCCTTGTCGCCTGTCTTGTAGTAGATGTCGCCTGCGTGCTCTATAATGTTGCTGTCGTCTGGACTGATGTCTTCGCCGATGATTTCAAGGGCTTTGTCGATTTGGTTTTTCGCTTCGTCGTATCGTTCGAGCATGAAGAGTATCCATGCGTAGGTGTCGATGTAGGTGTAGTTGTCTGGTTCTTGCACGAGAGTCTTGGCGCTCATCTGTTCGGCGCGTTCCAGGTCTTGCTTCTTCAGCGACAGGTAGTAAGCGTAGTTGTTGAGCGCTCCCACGTCGTTGGGGGTGTAGATGAGGCAGGAGTCGTATGCTTCGAACGCTTTCTCGTCGTCGCCGAGGTCGTGGTAGAGGTCGCCGAGCAGGGTGTACGAGTTTGATATGATGTCGATTTGCGTGTCCTCCCTTACGGTGTTGAGCCCTTTGCGCAGGGTCTGGATTGCCATTTGCGGTTCTTCTCTTTGGTAGTAGATTATGCCGAGGAAGTAGTAGTATTTCGGATTGTTTGTTGCTATGTCAACTGCGGGTTTGCAGATGCGGTAAATTTCGGCGGTGTCGTTTTCCTGCATGGCGTAAGAGAGTAGCTGGTTTCGTGCGTCTTCGTTCTCAGGGTCGATGTTGAGCAGGTTTTTCAGTACAGGTTTTATGCTGTCGGGTGGCATTTGGATTGACACCATGTAGCGCACGCAGAGTTCCGTCATGCTGGAGTTTTCCTGAGGGTAGGAGAGAATCTTGCGAAATTTGTTGAGCACTTCGGTTGAGTCGCTCTTGTTGGCGAGGTTTTCGTAGACGACGTTTGTCATTATCTGTACTCTCATGTCGTTGCTCAAGCGGTTGTTCAGCACAAGTTTTTCTATCTGCTTCTGATAGAGCGAATCTTGTCCTTGCTTGTTGTAGAAGTCAGCGAGCGACAACATGACGTTGATGTTTGTGGAGTCTTCCTGCTCGACTGCCTTGTACACTTCGTGGGCTTTGTCCATGTGGCCGTGTTGTACGTACATATCGCCGAGCAACACTTTGTAGCGCAGGTCGTTAGGATATTCTTTCGCCAGATTCATGATTTCTTCATAGGCGCGCTTCTCGTCTTTCATCTGCACGTAGATGCGGAATTTCTCTGTGCTGATTTGTTCCGACTTCCCTTCCTTTACTTCGAGGCGGTCGAGGGTCTTGATCACTTTGGGATAGTCTTCAGTGCGGGTGTAGAGGTCCATCAGCATCAGCAGAAGATCGCTTTTGCCTGGATATTTTTTGCTGAGGTCTTCCACTACATTGATAGCCTCGTTTATACGTCCTTCCTTGTAGTAGGTGTTGACAAGCGCCGTGCTGTACCAATAGTTGTCGGGGGCGAGCTTAACGGCGCGCTCCAGATATTCTTCGGCAATGGAGTCTTCTTGCAGGTAGCTCTTGTATTTTGCCATTTCGTAGAGTGCCACGTCCGAGTTGGGGTTGAGGTACAGGCAGTGGCTGAGTAGCTCGACAGCAGCGTCATGATTGCCGAGTTGTCTTTGTCGCACGGCTTCGAGAAGGAAGTATTCGTAGCGGCGCATGAGGTCGTCCTGTACGCAGGTAGTGTCGTTTTCGCTCTGCTGTGCATAAATGGCAAAAGGCATTGCGATTAAAAGCAATGCCGTTAGCAGTAAAGTCTTGCGAAGGAGTGATGTGATGCTTCTCATTTGCTTACAAGCCTGAGTGTCCGAATCCGCCCGCTCCGCGTTCTGTCTCGTCGAGCACTTCCACTGGTTGCCATTCCACTTGTTCATGGCGTGCGATGACCATCTGCGCAATGCGTTCGCCGTCGTTGATGATGAAGTTTTTAGCAGAAAGGTTGATGAGTATTACTCCCACTTCGCCTCGATAGTCGGCGTCGATGGTTCCTGGCGAGTTAAGCACAGTGATGCCTTTCTTTATAGCCAGTCCGCTGCGAGGGCGTACTTGTGCCTCATACCCTGCAGGTAGAGCCATGAATAATCCTGTTGGCACTATGCAACGTTGCATAGGTGCAAGGGTGATAGGTGCTTCGAGATTGGCGCGCAGATCCATCCCTGCCGACTGGATAGTTTCGTAGGCAGGAAGTTTGTGGTGCGACTTGTTTATTATTTGCACTTTCATAATTTTAGTCTTTTTGAGTTGGTCGTTGAAAACAAAGGCAAATTTAGCAATTAATCATAACAAAACGAACACTTTTGTGCGTTTGTGGAGTGTATATTCCGCTTTTTAAGTATTTTTGTATTTGAAAGTTCGATAGCAAAGATTTGTATGAAGTGGGAAAAACTTATATCCAACAAGCGGCTCGGACAGGAAGAGTTGCACTACAAGCGTAAGGACGACCGCACTGAGTTCAAGCGCGATTATGACCGGCTGATATTTTCGGCGCCCTTCCGCCGTCTGCAAAATAAAACCCAGGTGTTTCCTCTGCCAGGGAGCATATTCGTGCATAACCGTCTGACACACAGTTTGGAAGTGGCAAGCGTGGGCCGTTCGCTTGGCGACGGTGTGGCGCGCCGCCTTTTGGAGCGGCATCCCGAACTTGCTTCTACCCACATCAATGAGATAGGCGACATTGTCAGTGCTGCCTGCCTTGCCCACGACATGGGCAATCCGCCTTTCGGTCATTCGGGCGAGAAAGCCATTGCTACGTTCTTTTCCGAGGGCGACGGACAGCAGTACAGACCTCTGCTCACTGAGGAACAGTGGAACGATCTCATTCACTATGAGGGAAATGCCAACGCTTTCCGTCTGCTTACGCACCAGTTTGTGGGGCGCAGGAAGGGAGGTTTCGTCATGACTTATTCCACCCTGGCGTCTATTGTGAAATATCCGTACCGCTCTTCTATGGCGGGCAAAAAACAGAAGTTCGGGTTCTTTATGGACGACGAGCAGACCTATCGAGCCATCGCCTCCGAACTTGGCATAGAGGAACGTGACGGCAAATTCGCGCGCCATCCGCTTGTCTATCTCGTTGAGGCAGCCGATGACATTTGCTATGAGGTCATGGACATAGAGGATGCCCACAAATTGCGCCTGCTCACTACGGAGGAGACCAAGTCGCTCCTTCTCGGATTTTTCGGCGAAGAGCGCCGGCAGCATATCGGCGAAATCTGCAACGAAGTCGACGACGTCAACGAACAGATAGTCTATCTCCGCTCCTGTGTGATAGGCGCCCTCATTGACGAATGTATAGAGACCTTCGTTTGCAATGAGGAGAAAATTCTTGACGGCACGTTCGAAGGGACTCTCATCAAGAATATCAGTCCTCGGGTCAGAGACGCTTATCGCCAGTGCGAAGCCGTCTCCGTGAAGCGTATCTACAACAGCAAGGATGTGGTCGACATCGAACTTGCCGGCTATCGCATCATCAGCACCCTCATCAATCTCTTTACCACAGCAGCCATGAACCCTGATAAGGCCTATTCAAAGCTGCTTCTTAACAGGGTGTCGTCGCAGTACGAAGTACGTGCTACAGATGTCTACGCCCGCATCATGGCAGTGCTCGACTTCATATCAGGCATGACTGACATATTTGCCCTCGACCTCTACCGCAAAATCAATGGCGAGAGCATCCCTACAATACAATGAGCTGGAACAACCAGGGCAGTCTGAGCATTTGTAATACTCCGTACACTCCGAATATTCATGGCAATCAGGCCGCTATAAGCGCAAAAACTCTCCTTTTTCTTTGCAAAAATCAACATTTTTAGCGAATATTGCATACTTTTTGTGCTAAAACGGCGAAACGGACGGCTTTTGACATCGTCAAGTCATTAAGAATCAACAGTATGCACAGGCGTTTGCATTTTAGTCCTCATGCGTGAGGATTTGGTTTTTCACTTCTTTAATACACACTAAGAAACGGAAATGAAAGAACTGGACTACATCATCCAGGCAGAGCACATCACAAAGAGTTTTGGCGATAAGACTGTGCTCAATGACGTGAGTTTAAATGTGAAGCGCGGAGAGTTCGTTACGATTCTCGGGTCTTCTGGTTGCGGCAAGACTACCATGCTGCGTATTTTGGCAGGTTTTGAAACTCCTACGAGCGGAAAAATCAAGATGAACGGACATGACATAACGACCATGCCCCCTTATCGCAGACCGATGAATACGGTGTTCCAACGCTATGCACTCTTCCCACACCTTAATGTTTATGAAAATATTGCCTTCGGTCTTAAACTCCAGGGAGTCAAGGAGAAGGAAATGGATCGCCGTGTCATCCAGGCACTGAAGATGGTGGGCATGTCCGACTATGAAGAGCGCGATGTGAACAGCCTTTCAGGCGGTCAGCAGCAGCGTGTGGCAATAGCGAGGGCTATTGTCAACAAACCTCACGTTCTGCTTCTCGACGAACCGCTTTCTGCTTTAGATCACAAGATGCGCAAGGACATGCAGCTTGAACTCAAGCAGATGCACAAGAAACTCGGTATCACATTCATCTATGTGACGCACGATCAGGAAGAAGCCCTCACTCTCTCCGACACCATCATCGTGATGAACGACGGAGTAATCCAGCAGATAGGCACACCTACCGACATATACAACGAACCGGCCAACTCGTTCGTTGCCAACTTTATAGGCGAGAGCAACATCCTCAACGGACGCATGCTCAAGGATATGGAAGTGGAGGTCATGGGTGTTAATGCCGAGTGCGTGGACAAAGGTTTTGATACAGATGAACCAGTTGACGTAGTCATTCGTCCGGAAGACGTGTATATGCTGAAGAAACCAGAAGCAGGAATGTGGCGAGGCAAAGTCAGCTCGTGCATCTTCAAGGGCGTACATTACGAAATGTTTGTTGACACTCCTAACGGCTATGAAGTGCAGGTGCACGACTATAACGCTTTCGAGGCAGGGACAGAAGTCGGCATGCTCGTTAAGCCGGAAGACATACATGTTATGAAGAAAGAGCGCACATGCAACAGCGTGGAAGGCGAAATGATTGATTCCAACCACGTGGCAATATTTGGGGGTGAGTTCGAGTGTACAGACTCCGCATTGGAAAAAGGCGACAAGGTGTGCGTCGAGTTCGACTTCGATAAGGTGGAACTCACAGACAACCCTGAAGACGGAACTGCCGAAGCGCAGATCAACTTCATTCTCTACAAAGGAAATCACTACCACATCACTCTGAAAACTAAAGACGGAGAGAAACTCTATGTCAATACCAACGACGTGTGGGAAGACTACGACGATGTGGGAATTAAAATCAAGCCGTCCGACCTGAGAATTACAAAGCAATGAAAAAATTTCTGAAGTTTATGGGGAAGCGGAGCAACTGGGCTCTACCCTACATAATCTTTATGGCGATATTTGTCGTAGCACCGTTGTTACTCGTTGGCTACTACTCGTTTCTTGACAACGAAGGCGCTTTGTCGCTCTACAATTTTGAGAAGTTCTGCACTTCCTACGACACAATCAACACGTTCATATACTCCATAGGCATAGCCATGATGACCACGCTCATATGCATCCTCATCGGTTATCCTGCAGCCTACTTTATGGCGAACTCCGAATACGGCACACCGAAGGTCATGGCCATGCTCTTCATCCTGCCGATGTGGATCAACATCCTGCTGCGCACGCTATCAACCGTGGCGCTCTTCGATTTCATGAAGCTGCCGCTCGGCGAGGGAGCGCTGATTTTCGGTATGGTCTACAACTTCCTGCCGTTCATGATTTATCCTATCTACAACACGATGCAGAAGATGGATAAGTCGCTCATCGAGGCAGCGCAGGACTTGGGCGCAAACCGCAGAAGGGTGTTCCGCGACGTCATCATGCCACTATCCATGCCAGGAGTCTACAGCGGCGTGGTCATGGTGTTCATGCCAACCATTTCAACCTTTGCCGTGTCGGAACTCCTCACAATGAACAAGATCAAACTTTTCGGTACAACCATCCAAGAGAATATAAACGCAGGAATGCTCAACTACGGAGCGGCACTGTCATTAATAATGCTCATCATCATCGGACTTACCAGTTTCTTTGGTTCCGATGACGACGAATCAAATGAAGCGGGAGGACTGCTATGAAAAAGTTTTTCGCACAAGCCTACCTGTGGCTTATTCTTGCCGTGCTCTACGCACCGATACTCATTATCGTGGTGTTCAGCTTCACAGAGGCCAAGGTGTTAGGCACATGGAGCGGTTTCTCTACCAAACTTTACACGTCGCTCTTTGCTGGCAATGCAGGCCAGGCGCTTAACGACGCTATTTTCAACACCCTGTTCATCGCACTCGTGGCAGCCGTTATTTCTACCATTCTCGGCACCATTGCAGCCATCGGCATCTACAATATGAGGCAGAAGGAGCGCCGAGTGGTCAATTTTGTCAACAGCATTCCGATGATCAACCCCGACATCATCACAGGTATATCCATCTTCCTGCTCTTCGTATTCCTCGGACTGAGCCGCGGAATGATGTCGATCATCTGCGCCCACATAGCGTTCTGCACTCCTTATGTGGTGCTCAGCGTTATGCCGCGGCTGATGAAGATGAACCCTAACATCTACGAGGCGGCACTCGACCTCGGAGCCACTCCGTTCTATGCTTTGCGCAAGGTGCTCATGCCAGAACTATGGCCTGGAATGATTAGCGGATTCATCCTCTCGATAACGCTCTCGATCGACGATTTCGCCGTTACTCTCTTTACAAAGGGAAGCAGCGGAATTGACACGCTCTCTACGTTTATCTATGCCGATGCGCGCAAAGGCGGACTCACACCTGAGCTCCGACCGCTCTCGTCAATCATATTCATTTCTATTCTCACTCTTCTGCTCATAATCAATTACAGAGCGAACAAGAAGGTTAACAACAACAAATAGGTTTTCTCACCGATGAAACACAGGATTTCAGCATTCTTCATAGCCCTCGTGGCAACATTTGTCATGACGGCAACGGCGCAGAACGACCGGAGCAACGTGCTCAAGGTCTACAATTGGGCCGACTATCTCGACCTCGAACTCATTGGCGAGTTTGAGCAGTGGTATGAGGAGCAGACTGGCGAACCAATCAAAGTGATGTATGAAACGTTCGACATCAACGAGAATATGCTCACCGAGATCGAAATCGGACAGGAAGACTACGACGTGGTGTGCCCGTCGGAGTACATCATCGAGCGCATGCTTCGTAAGAACCTTCTTCAGCCGATTAACAAAGAGTTTCCTGCAAAAACACCCAACTGGCTCGGCAACGTATCACCATTCGTAGTCGACAAGTTCCAGCAAATGGCAACTCAGCCAGGAATGCAAGTAAGTGACTATGCCATCGGATTTATGTGGGGAACCACAGGTTTCCTCTACAACACGCGTCTTGTCAAGCCAGAGGAAGTGGAGAGTTGGAGTGCGCTTAACAACGAGCGCTTCCAGGAGCGCATCCTTATGAAAGACGCCTTCCGCGACATCTACAGCGTCATGGTCTGCTACGCCAACTATCAGGACATACTCGACGGCAAGGTCAGCCGCGACAGTCTCGTGGCAAACATCACCGACCAAAACATCTACAAGGTAGAAGACGCACTCTTCCGCGCCAAGAAGCAGATAGCAGGTTGGGAAGTCGACTTCGGCAAGGAGCGTATGACACAGGAGAAGGCATGGATTAACGTCACTTGGAGCGGCGATGCCATGTGGGCCATCGAAGAGACTGCCGAACTCGGTGTTGAACTTGACTACATAGTTCCGAAGGAGGGTAGCAACTGCTGGTTCGACGGATGGGTCATCCCAGTCTACGCCAAGAACCCCAAAGCGGCAAGCTACTGGATCAACTTCATGTGCAACTCCGAGAACGCCGTGCGCAACATGAACGAGATAGGCTACGTCAGCGTCATCGGCACAGAGGAAGTAATGAATGCCATGACCGACGACGAGATAGAGGAGACCTATGACCTCTCCTACTTCTTCAGCGGCATCGATGGAGCCGACTCGCTACATATCAATCCAGTGATGTATCCTGACAGGTCCGTTATCGAGCGCTGCGCACTTATGCACGACTGCGCCGACAAAAACGAAGACATGCTTGAAATGTGGTCACGCGTAAAAGGCAACAGTCTCGACACCGAGATGCTCACATTCATCATCGTGGTCTTCACAGCCATCTTAGCTGCCATAGCATGGCACCACTTCAAGAAATGGCGCAAGCGCAAGATGCGTCGCCTCCGCCTCAAGGAATTTACAAAGAAAATGCACGATAAGGGCAGACACATATAAAGTTTAGATTTAACGTTTAAAGTATAACGTGTGGGGACGCAATCATTGCGTCCTTTTTCGTTTTTGCAAATATATCATCACCCGTGACGCATTTCCAAAATTCCGCACCATTTTCCGCAAAACCCTGCAAGAAAATCCTTTATCCCCATTTATTCGTGGACACGTTCTGCATCCGCCAACGCCCGTCCTCGTCATTCTGAGCAACGCGAAGAATCTCTGTCATGGGCACGGAGAAATATAGGATATGCTACGGGTGTGGTAAC
Organism: Bacteroidaceae bacterium; assembly: GCA_045576655.1. GTDB lineage: Bacteria > Bacteroidota > Bacteroidia > Bacteroidales > Bacteroidaceae > RGIG8745. The sequence goes on along the minus strand of JAZNGW010000018.1, from coordinate 41,627 downwards.
GGCAGACACATCGATTTACCCGTGCACGATTGAGTTGTAGACTACTCAACCACTCCATAGCAAACGTATTAATCGTAATAGTGCATCTCATCCCTTTGAAAAGAAGCCCGCCATTGACACACATTTTGTCAATGGCGGGCATTTGGAGTTGCTCTAATCTTAAGTAGAATTCAAGTAAATGTAGGAAAATTGTTATACTGTTAGAAAAGGAGTAGCAATGGGGCGTCGTCTACCTTTGCTTTGTCCTTGACTAATCTCAGGATTTCAGACCGTCAAATCCAATGTGTCAATTTGCTTGATTCAGAATCAACAAACTGTTATCTCTAATCCGTTGTAGTTGGTGTCTATGTAGAAACTATAATTGTCACCAATTACAGTACGACTATCCATGATTTCACCTTCAGGTAGTTTGAATCCGTTTTTCAGCAAGTAGGAATACAGAATGTCGGCTGTTTCTGAAGCGTCTTCGTCAATAGGGATTTCGATCTTAATTGTAGACAAATAAATGTTTTCTTTCCAGAACCAACCATCGCTGACGTCTTCGTTGTAATCAAACCAACCGTCGTTTTTTGTTACCTGATGGAACTTTTCTTCACTGAGGCCATATTCGCCAAAAGTGGTGAAGTTATAATCGATTTTGACATCATAGCCTTCTATCTTTCTGACTACAGTGAATTTTTCAGTCCATCTGTATTCATCAGAAGGCGACAAGCCCAGCTTTTTCGCTACTTGACCGATAGTTTTTTCATTGTCATGCTCAGGTCCAATTGCATTGATGACCTTAGCAAATCCCTCAACGTTGATGTATTTGATTTCAGTGTCGTAAGAGTTGGTGGAGTAGTCATAAAACTCCTGCTTTCCAATGCGCTCACCGTTTCGGTCTAAGATAATATAGGCGCCTCCGTCCCTTACCAACAAGTTATCTCCTACGCGTGTCATTATTCTATCATAATCAAAGTCAATTACTGTCTCATCGTTTTCATTGACAACTCCCATTTTGTCTTCCTTTAATGCAGCATACAAGCCGCTGTATACAGGGCGTAAAATATTGTATTTAGGACGGATAAGTACCTCGCCATTAAGGTCAATCAAACCATCTTTAAAATCCGAGTCATAGACAATGCATTTTCCATAGAATGGAGTGTTTATGGCTTCAAATTTTTTTGACTCCACAATTGTTTCTGCATTTTTATCGAGGAGAATCTGTTTCTCATTTCTTTCGATACTGATGTATCCGCTGCCGGAGGAACGTACTTTGTCGGCTGTGAATGAACCTGTCTTATCACCTTCGACATCGTAAATATCATATCGGTCAGAATCTTCCTTTGTGCGTACCACTACGATGTCACCCCCATCTAAATACGCATGCTCGCATAAGCCTTCCTTGATTATTTTGCCGTTCTTGTCAGCCCATCCGTAAGTGCCGTCTGACTTTTTGAAAGTGAATCCAGGCGAAAGTCTGCGCTTAACTTCTACTATGTCTTTGCTGAGAGTGGTTACGATCTTGCCATCCTCGTCAATGATGTTTATCGGCTCTCCCGCATTCGCCACCAATGCCCTGCCTGAATGGAACAGTGTAGCATAATCCCATTCGTCGGAAATTGGTTTCTTAGGTGAGTTAACATTGAACAACTGATACTTGTCGCCCGACTTCACCCAGAAAATGTCGCCAAAGATTTGCGATATTCTGTCGTCTGAACCATATTCTTCCTTGACGATGATTTCTCCGTCTCCGTCGATGATACTCCAGGCATCTCCTTTGTCTACTTGAACTGCCATGTATTTAATGTCTGCGTAAGGATCGCTTGCCGAATCGGAGGAGCATCCCGTGAGCGTTGTGAGCGCCAATATTGCTGAAACTGTTAATAAGTGACTTGCTTTCATGATATATGTGTATTTAATGATTTTGACATTCTGAATTATTTGAAGGTTATTCCTAATTGTTTGTAGTTACTGCCAACTTCCAAATCAAAGGTTTTGATGTTGCGAGGGATATATTCGAATGTCGTGAAGTATTCTGCGCTTTCACCTGGTCGTAGAGTTCTATTGCCGAGCGAACAGTGCAACATGCGATAGCGCTTGCCATTTGCTATAAGGTCGGTCTCAAGACCTACAATTCCGTGTGCAACGCGAAATGGGTTTGTAAAACGACTCTTTATGATGGTAGTCTCATCACCGAAATAAATTTCCAAAATTTTGACATTGCTTGGACCACTTTGTATGCTTATGTTTTTGTAAAGTACAGGAGCGTATTCCTCAGGATGTCTATTTTTGAAGGCCTGCCATTGATCTGAGTATGAAGCCTTCATCTGTATAAAATGCTTGTTTTCACGCGCTATCTCCCATGCCTTGTCTTCATCTTTTTCCACTCCCCAACCGTGCATATAGCATTCAGAAAGCTTCACGCCTGCAATTTCTTTTAGCAAATATGGGTGTGAAGATGTGATACTGTTGAACAAAGGAAACATCTTGTCAAGCTGGTTGTTGTTGTAGTAGTAATCCGCCAGCAGTTTTATGGCGTCGGAATTACCTTGGTTCGCCGACAGAGTGGCATACTTTACACCTTGCTCGTCATTCTTGTTTATGCCTTTTCCTTCAAAAAACAGGGTTGCGGCAAGATATTGAGCCTTGGCATTGCCACCATCCGCCATAGGACGAAGTTCCTTAGCTGCTTCCAAATACTTTCCCTGCTCGATCAGATATTTGGCGTAATCCACTGACTGGGCTTTCATTTGCATGGCGGTCATTAGCAACATGGTCACCATTGAAATCAGAATCTTTCTCATATTCTATACATTTAGTGTTATAATACACAAAAATAAAGGAAATATGACAAATTACCCCCCCCCAATTGTTAATTTATCTTAAATACGTAAAATTATGCCATACACACTAAAATAGAACCTCTGATGGTTGCAAAAAGACTTAACCGCACGGCGCTGAAAGTTACAAACTCAGTCTAAGTTTATACAAACTCAGACTAAATCCGTACGAACTTAGCCTAAGTTTATACGTACTCAGACTGAGTATGAAGTTTGCTGCCCCTCCGCTAATTGTTTTCGGGCGGGCATGCGGGTCTGCACGCTGCGGTGCGTCGTCGTTCCCATTGTCGTTAATGTTCTCGCTCGTAGGAGCGAGGTCTGCTCGCCCGAAAGCACAAGCAGTGTAGGGGCATCCTTTACGGGTGTCCTATTCAGAAGTTAAGGAGTCAGAAGTTAAGGAGTTAAGTAGTAGGGACGCAATTATTGCGTTTGAGGAGTTCGGCTGTAGGGTGCGTACCTATGTGTCCGCCCGAAAAGGTAGCGTCATTTATTAAGCATGGCGGTCACGGAAAGACACAGGTGAGGTTAATTGCCGTTGAGCAGTTGGCGGGCTGCCTCGATAAGGGTGTCGCGGTTGCGGTCGGTGTCGGCTCCGCTCATGCTGACGTTGATGTCGGGTTCGATGCCAAACTCAGTGTGCTGCTTGTCGCTGTCGAGATAGACCACGGCGGAGTAGCGCACGCTCCAGCCGCTCGGTATTTCGAGGGTGAACGGCATGCCGGAACCGCCGCCGGTGCGATCGCCCATGATGGTCACGTTGGGGAATGTGCGCATGCACTTGACGAAGTCGTTTGTGGCGCTGTAGCAGGAGCGGTTGGTGAGGACTACGGCGTGTTTCTGCCAGCGCATGCCTTCAAACGGTTCGATATGTTCCGCCTCGAGCGAGGAGAAGTCGTTGCGTCCCTTGCCTGTCTTGTGGCAGACGTAACCGATGAGGCGTTTCTCGTTGGTGAAGGCCGATGCCAACTTGTGGGCGGTTGTGAGATTGCCTCCTCCGTTGCTGCGCACGTCGATGATGAGTCCGTTGCAGAGGGCAAGCCGGCTGAGCATGTCGGAGAGGTTGCCGTTGCCTATGCCGTCGGAGAAACTCTCGCAGCGCACGTAGGCGATGTTGTCTTCAAGAATCTTGTATTTGAGTCCGGCTGCTATCATGTAGTCTGTGCCGAGATAGGCGCTGACGATGCTGTCGTTGTAGTTTTCCGGATAGTCTTCATGGTAGCTCCAGTTGCGTCCGAGGTCGAACGACGCACTGATGTTGACGTGTCCGTCTTGGAGTTCGCCCACCATGTTGCAAAGCACTTCGAAGAGTTGTGGTTTGGTCATGTTGGGGTTTATCATTTGGCGATAGCGCTGGTGCACCTCGTCCCAGTCCACGCCGATGGTCTTCTTCTTGTAGTCGAAGAAGCAGTAGTGCTCGTCCATCAATCGCCACAAGGCTTCAAAATTGTCCTGGGGCGTGTCGGCTGTGGGGTATTCCTCGTCTACGCAGGAGGTGAAGAGGAGAGGCAGGAGGAAAAATAGTATTTTCAGTTTCATGGTCATTGAGCTAATAGGACTAATTGGTCTGGTATGACTAATTGGGCTGATGGGGGGATTTTCACTTCCTCGTCACTCTCTTCACGAATCCTATCATGAAGTTGTGGGAGTAGGAGTGGTAGCGCAGTTCGTTGAACAGTGACTGGTTGAACTGTCCGTTGTAGCCTATGCGCAGTATGTTGCGCCCTATGGGGATGTCGGCAGTGAGCAGATGGCGCATCGACGGCATGTTGCCTATGTGGGCGAAGACGGCGTTGTGGTCGTAGTGGCCGAGGGAGAATATCTCGTAGTACGACTGTCCGTAGTTGGGCGAGAAAGCCATGCCGACGAACGGAATGTTAAGCTGGTAGCGCAGCAGGCAGTTCATCTTGCCTATGCGCAGGTTATAGTATGCCATTGCAGAGAGGTCGATGCAGAGGTCGAGTTTTGCCTGGCCTGGGTTGTTGCTGTTGCGAGTGTTCCAGATGCCGCCGAGATAACCCGATATCATCGGTCCGAAGCCCACACCTAAGTCGCCAGGTGCACCCTCGCCGTTAGAGGGGTGAAATGGGGTAGGTGTGCTTTTGCCTTTGCCGCTGACGATGGGCAGGTTGTAGTGCCAACCGATGGAGTATCTGATGCCGGCAGCGTACTCATCCGCAGTCTTCTTGCGGTTTTCGAGGAAGGAACCGTTGATGTCGATGAGTGTCTGGTTCGAAACCTTACCGCCCATGAGGCGCGTCATTCTCATTGTCTCGCGCATGAGGCGCACCTCCATTCCAGTGTACTTGTAGGGCGACAGATAGGTGTCGAGCACGTCGGCGCTACCGATGCCTATCATGGTGGAGCGCATGGAGGTCTTGTTGTCGACCGCAATGCTGTCGGTCTGTGCGTATGAACAGACAAAGGCTGACAACAGCGTCAGTGCCATTGCCAGCCTTTGAACTATATGGCTGTTTTTGTTCATTGTTTAATCGTTGTTGAAGAAATGCCCGGCCACATGATTATTGGTGATATGCCTAATGTAATATGTATCTCCGATGATTTCAAACATTATGTACCATGTGGTATGAGAACTCCTGCGATAAAAGATGTAATGCAGTGATGCACCGTATGCCTTAAAGTTCTCGGGAACTTTATACTTCGGAAGCGAACCTATATTATTGTCTATGTAATCAATAAGACCGGTGACGTAGTCATTAGCTTGTTCGTAATAGCTAAAATATCCCTTGTCGATTAGGACCACAAACAACTCTTCCAATTCAAAAAGAACGTTGGGGCTATACTTAACTCGCATCATTTGAACAAGCCCTTTAGTATTGGACGGAATTTAGACAACAGCTCTTCACCCGTATACCCTTCCTCGCATTTAGTCTGTAACTCTGTAAACTGCAAATCAGAATGCATTCTCTGAGTTCCATACTCTGCCACAGGCTCTTTCATCTGTCTTTCGCACGCATCCTTTTGCACATTATATTTCTTATCCATAAACAAACTTAATTGTGTTGATATGCTTTGTCAAACTATTTCGCAATGGAAGCTACTCCTACGCATCAAAACAATTTCAACTGCCCTGTCATTTCGTCGCGGATGTCGCTGTCGCTCTTTCCCTCGTCGGGGTCGACGACTTCAGGGAATTCCTCTTCTTGGTTGTCCGATGCGTTGTCTTCGGGCTCAGGGAATCGTGTCGGTTCGAGTTCGTTCACTTGGTCGAGGGCGAATGTGGTGAGTCGCTTGCCCTTCGCCTTGAATCCCTTTACCCCTATGAACTGCTCTGCGTCAATCTCCTGCGGTCCGCGGAATGTGTCCGGCTCGAAGAATGTTATTTCAAGGCGCGGATAAGGGGTGTCGGTAAGTAATATGAGCTTCGAGTCTGGGTTCTCGCCGAGGAAGTTCTGCTTCTTCAGCATAGCCTCCATAACGAAGCGCTTGATGTAAGGCAGACCCTGGTTGTCGGCATCCCAAAGCACCGCAGTCCACACTTTGTCGGCATCGAACTTCTCAATGCGCAGGATGTTCTGCTCGTAGTGGTTGTTGAGGTCGAAGTTCGACAGATAGAAGTCGCCGTTGGTGAGCACCACGAGGATGCTGTCGTTGTTGTGGAACTCGCCCAGGTACTCTCCGTGCTCATCGTAGTTCAGTCGCTGCACGTCGTGGTCGAACCATACCTTGCGGCCTCCCAGGGTGGAACCTCCGTGCGCCTTCAGACCGATGCGGAACACGTCGTGCTTCGTGAGCTGGTTGCCCTTCGATGCGCGTCCCTTGATTGCTATCTCGCTGAAGTCCTTCTCGAATGTGAGTTTCTTCAGTTTCTCATGCGGTTTGAGAGTCACCTTGATGATTTCCGCCTCGCCGTTGGCATTGGCGGTGAAGTATGTGATGCGCGATTTCGGTGTGCCGGCTGTCACGTCGTATTCGCGGTCGCGGGTCACTGACGGCACGTTGAATCGCTTGATGAAGGTCACCCCTGTGGCGCCGTCCTTGTAGCAGACGTTGTAGATGGTGCGTGTGTCGTTCTTCTTGAATACAGCCACGTGGATGATTTCCGCCTTGCGCTTCTCGCGCTTGCTCTTTTCAGTTTCGCCCACAAACACCTTGTCGCTCACCTTGATGACCTTGTATGTTCCGTCGCGGTAGAACAGGATGATGTCGTCGATGTCGGAACAGTTGCTGACAAACTCGTCCTTCTTCAGTCCGGTGCCCACGAATCCCTCGGCGCGGTTGATGTAGAGTTTCTGGTTTGCCTCGGCCACCTTTGCCGCTTCGATGGTGTCGAAGTTGCGTATCTCGGTCAGGCGCGGATGTTCCTCGCCGTATTTCTTCTGCAGGAAGCGGAACCATTCGGCGGTCACCTCGATGAGGTTTGCCAGGTCGCGCTCTATCTCCTCAATCTCGGCCTTTGTCCTTGCGATGAAGTCGTCGGCCTTGTCCTTGTTGAACTTGAGGATGCGAGCCATCTTGATTTCCATGAGTCGCAGGATGTCGTCCTTTGTTACCTCGCGGACGAACTGCGGGTAGAACGGAGTGAGTCGTTCGTCGACGTATTCGCATGCAGCGTCCATCGTCTTGGCGTTCTCGAACTCGCGTCCCTTGTATATGCGTTCCTCGATGAATATCTTTTCGAGCGATGCGAAATGGAGCGCTTCGAGCAGTTCGCCGCGGCGAATCTCCAGTTCCTTGCGTATGAGGTCTTTGGTATTGTCGACCGACAGGCGCAGCACGTCGCTCACCGTGAGGAACTTCGGCATCTTGTCGTCGATGACACAGCAGTTTGGCGAAATGCTGATTTCGCAGTCCGTGAAGGCGTAGAGGGCGTCAATGGTCTTGTCGGACGATACTCCAGGAGTGAGTTGTACGATGATTTCCACCTTGTCCGAGGTGTTGTCGTCCACCTTCTTCGCCTTTATCTTGCCCTTCTCCACGGCCTTCAGAATCGAGTCGATGAGTGTGGCGCTTGTCTTGCCGAACGGTATTTCACGGATGGCGAGAGTCTTGTTGTCAATCTTCTCAATCTTTGCGCGCACCTTCACGCTTCCGCCTCTCTGACCGTCGTTGTATTTCGACACGTCGATGCTTCCGCCAGTGAGGAAGTCGGGATATATCTGGAAAGGTTCGTTGTGCAGGTAGCTTACCGCAGCCTCACAGATGTCGTTGAAGTTGTGCGGAAGAATCTTTGATGACAGACCTACTGCGATGCCTTCCACTCCCTGAGCGAGGAGGAGCGGAAACTTCACCGGCAGTCCGATAGGCTCCTTGTTGCGTCCGTCGTACGACAGTTTCCATTCCGTAGTCTTCGGATTGAACACCACGTCGAGAGCGAACTTCGACAGGCGTGCCTCGATGTAACGGCCTGCGGCGGCATCGTCGCCCGTGAGGATATTGCCCCAGTTTCCCTGGCAGTCGATGAGCAGTTCCTTCTGTCCCATCTGCACCAGCGCATCCTTGATGCTCGCGTCGCCGTGGGGGTGGAACTGCATGGTGTGGCCCACGATGTTCGCCACCTTGTTGTAGCGCCCGTCGTCCATACGTTTCATGGAGTGCAGGATGCGTCGCTGCACAGGCTTCAGTCCGTCGATGACGTGCGGAACGGCACGCTCCAGAATCACGTAACTGGCATAGTCCAGGAACCAGTTCTGGTACATACCGCTCAAGTGGTGCGTAATGCTGTCCTTCATCGTCGTCGGGTCGTAGTCGCTGTGCGGAGGAGCTCCGGCAGGGCGCACCTCTTCGCTATTGTTGTCAACGCCTTCTTCAGGAGTCGCATCAAGTTCGTTGTCGATTATTTCGTCGCTCATTGCTTAGGTTATAAGGTATATTTTCACAAAGTTACGAAAAAATGCGAAAATCCCGATTCCGTTTTGCCTTTTTTAATTAACGCCGCCTCGTTTGTTATTTTTTGAGCCTTCATTTGTTTATTAACGAGGGCTCGTTTGAAAATGAATGAGGGTTCAAAAAAACATAGACGAGGGTTCGTTTCTTGTTAACTGCAATCGGTGGATGCATCCATAGACGCAGGGAGCGCGCCTTGCCATTGCAAGACACGCTCCACTTCTTTTCATCTTTGGTTTATCATATAGGAGTCCGCTCCATCAGCGCTTAATGACTTTCTTGCGACCGACAATGTATATGCCTGGTCTGGTCATTTCCTTTACCCTTACGCCGCTGATAGTGTAGATAGGTTCATCCTTGCCCTCTGCTTCCACCTCGACTATGCTGTTCTCGTCCGACTGTTCAGGTCCGTAATATTTAAGTTCCATATTATCCCAGATGCACCAGTCGGTCACGTTAGTAGGGTTCTTCACACCGATAGTAACCGTTCCGTTTGTTACATTGAACTGCACTTCTTCGGTAAAGTAGTGACTTGCAGAGAACACTGTTGATGATTCGGTCATAGAGTTAGGGATGTACATTCCCGAATTGAGTGTTGAGAATCCGTCGGTCTGTGAGTCCTGGCCCTCTGAAAGAACATTAGGCAGAGTCTTCGCCTCATCGCCCATGAACAGCATGGCATGATTCGAATCGGCACCGTCAGCACGGTAGAATCCTTGCGCTGTCAGTCCGTACAATCCGTTAGGAAGCCCGTTTAGTGTTTGGCTGAAGGTGAATGTGGAGTGCCATGATTCAACGCAGAAGTTAACGTCGTTACCGCTGTTATTCTTGTTTTTGCAGTCGCTCGACCAAGTCCACGCATTGTAGCGCTGGTCATTGCGTCCGAAGTTAGGGCACTGTATGAAGAAAGTGGCGTCGGCTGGGTTGTCGGCTGTAGCCTTGCTGAGATTCTTCACCATCTGGTCATGTGTTAGGAATCGCCACTGTGCTGATGCTTCGTTGGCGTCGCTTGCCGAGTAGATGGTATGATTGTCAGTCGTAACGGTTAGGTATGCCGAACCGTTTGATATAGAGTAGTTACCGTTACCCAGTGCTTTGATGTAGATGTTCTTTGCAGGAGCATCAACATATGGTTCTGTGTCAGCCGAGAGATAATGGTCGGTAGCCGAGTTGGCAATTTTTGAGTCAAGGCGGTAGGTGTCGTTTGCCACGAGGGTGGTAGTGAAATCTATGCCGTGTTCCCCCACGATGGCACGTGTCCCGAAGTGTGAACCACCAAGAATGAACTTGCCGCTTGCCACGTTCTGTATGTAGTAGATGTCGTCTTTCAGGTCGCCCGTAGGTCTTTCCACCTTGATAACTCCAAAGTATACGGCAGGGTCGTAGCTGAGGTGAGGCGGTTGGTTGTAGCCCACATTCTGCGAAACGACGTTCTCGCGATACTGTATGTCGTCCATAAGGTGCGGCACAGGATAAGCAGACTCATAGCTTGTAGCGTTGATTACTAGACTGTTGTTGGCATTGTCGTATGCCACAATCTCTTCGCGCCAGTCGCCTAGCATATCGCCCATCACGCATGGGTTGTGCTTGCTTCCGTTACAGAGGGTTCCCCATACGTAGTTACCTCCGTTTACCTTGATGCGGTCGAATCCCTTGCCAGTAGGATTCCAGTGTGCAATAATTGACTTGTCGAAGAACTCGTCGAAGAGGTCGCCGTCCCAGTAGATTCTGCAGTTGATGCCCGCTCCAGACGAGCCGATGGCCCATGAGTCAGCGTTGACGGTGCCGCCGTCAAGGTTCATCATCTGTCCCGACGCACTGTAGATGAACTGTGCGCTCTGCTGGCTTGAATCGAAATGAGCGGCAAGTCCGCGTCCGGTGTCACCGCCAGCTGTTACGTGCAGAAGTATCTCGCCTGTCTTAGCGTCGCGCAGATCCACTCCGTAAGGCTTCGATTCGTGACACATGAACATCTCCAGTCCTGGTCGGTTTGTGAGGAAATCGCCGATATGAAACGCGTCGCCGTGACCCAGTCCTGTGCGATAGAGCAGTTTGCCGTCGTGGTCGAGTGCTGCTGAGCCGAATTGAATCTCATGCAGTCCGTCGTTGTCAAGGTCGGCTGCCGTGAGCCAGTGTGCTCCTTCGCCCCACAATCCCTTGCCCGACGATGTGTTTCTTGATACCCAGCGCTCCTTCAGCGTGTATCCGTCGAAGTCGTATGCTCCCACGAATGCACCCGAGTAGTAACCGCGGTTGAAGATGGCAGAAGGGTTCCTGTTCTTGCCGTCAAGATAGGCAAGGCAAGCAGTGTATCGTTCCGAACGGTTCTGCTTCGAGTCGCCCCAATAGTTGAGTCCTGCGGCATAATCGGTGTGATACTTGATAGTAGAAATCTCTGCACCTGTCATACCGTCGAACACAGTGAGATATTCGGGGCCTTTGTCTGGCTTGCCGCGTCCGCTGAGGCAGTTCTGCAGCGGATCGTCATTGCCCATTACGACATAGTTGCCGTTGCCGTCGATTGTGCCAGGAGCAGTCTTGATGACAAATTCTCCGAAGCCGTCGCCATTGAGGTCCCATGCTATGAACGGAGTGGTGTGTGCTCCTGAACGGATGTTAGGTCCCTGATTTATGCGCCACAGCATAGTGCCATCCATCTTGTAGCAGTCAAAGTAGGTGTCGGATGTCGTTCCGTCTGAAGCGGCATCCTTTGAGTTACTTGGGTCCCACTTCAGTATGATTTCGTATTCGCCGTCGCCGTCCATATCGCAATACGAAGCGTCGTTAGGAGTGTAAGTGGCATTAAGTCCGCGAGTGTCGATAGGAGTCCTTGTCGGTATCGTCATAGTCTGGTTGGCCCAAGTCTTTGCCGAAACCATGGAGTCGACTATGTTGCCCTCCTCGTCGAGTACCTCCAGACGGTAGAAGTATGATGCAGTACCACTGGTGTCAAAGAAGTTGGACTTACCCTTGATGGCCTTGCCTCCATTGACTGTGCTCCTCTGAGTCTTTGCCGACGTACCGCGATAAAGTTTGTAACTGTAACCCTCAGGATCGTTTTCCCTGATGCGCCAGCTCACAAGATTGCCCGATCTGCCCGATGACTGGAGGTTGACAGCCATGAGTCCTCTGTTGAGCGGCTTGGCAGCACCTGTGCGAAGACCGCCGTCTGTCTTTACCAATTGGAAATGGTCCACCGTAATCCAGTTGGCATTAGTGCTCTCGCACTTAAAACCAATCTTGAGCGTACCGCCATTTACGGTTACGTTAATCTTGTATCTTTGAGTGGAAGAAATCTCAACTTGCTGGTCGCCGGCATAAAGGTATACACCATGAACAGGATCGCTGCTATCCTGAAGTTCTGCATGACACGTGGCGCTCAGTTCATATTCCCCGTCGGACAGACCCTTTATGGTCTGTTCAATTTTGCTGTCGGCCAAGGCCGTAGGGGCGGACACCCATCTTTCGGCATAAGCGACACCTGTTTTGGCGGCACTCGCCTCGCTGTTTGTCTGAACCGCCATGCCACTATTTGTCCACCCGTCGCTAATTCCGCTTTCGAAACTCGGGTTAATAATCCTTGACGAACAATTGGTAGGGTTGAACTGCGCCGACGTTATCATACCGCACAATAACATCGAAATAAGAAGTAGAAGCTTCTTCATGTGGTATCGGATTTAATGATAGATTAAACAAATATCTCTGTATTGGGCAAAGATAGAAAATAAGTTTGTATATGAAGATGTTTGCTCCCGATTATTTCACTTGAAGAGATTTAACGTCGATAACTATGGCATTAACCAGATGTAGAAGTAGAAGGGGGATATGCGGTGACGTACCTTTTCGTTATAGTTGCCAACATCTTTTTCTTGAAGAGTCGAGTCAAGTCCGTTTTCGTTTGTTTCGTCACACATTATCTAAAAATATAAATGCTGCCATTTATTTACAAACGTCTATGTCACAAACGACAAGTCGCAGAAAGAGAACGTCATCATTGAGGGAAATGGAAAGAGAGGAACATATCAAGCCCTTCAGTGGGACAACGGGTTTACCGTGCAACGAGGCAAGAAAGGACGCTATGTCATAATCGAGATCGAAAAGTCGGCATCGCAACCAGCGTCAATGACTGAATTGGAATTTCAGTTTGGTGACTAATCCGATTTTATTATATTTGCATAAATATAGGAACAACTGAAAACTCGATATACTATGAAAGGTAAACTATTGTCATTATGTGTGTTTGCCATGATGTGTGGCGTGTCGTCAGCAATGACCGACGGCAGGGAGTTGCGTCTGCACTACGACAAGCCGGCAAGTTACTTTGAAGAAACGCTGGTTATCGGTAACGGACAGCAGGGCGCCATCGTCTATGGCGGCGTTGAGAAAGACGTGTTGTCGCTCAACGACATTACTCTGTGGACTGGCGGTCCCGACAAGACTGTCTGCAATCCCGATGCCCACAAAGCCATCCCCGAAATCAGGGAGGCTCTCGACAGGGAAGACTATCGCACGGCGGAGCGTCTGCAACGCAAGGTGCAGGGACATTACTCTGAAAACTATTCTCCGCTCGGCAGACTGAGTATCACGAGGATAGGCGAGGATGCGGCGACAGATGTCACAGCCTATCAGCGATGGCTCGACATTAGCGACGCCACGGCGCAGACACAGTATCTGAAGGGCGGCAAGCTCGTCAGCACCGACTATTTTGCTTCCGCTCCCGATTCGGTGATAGTGGTCCGCATGAGGTCAAATACACCCGACGGCATCAACGCCATCGTGGCGTTCGACTCACAACTGCCTCACTCGGTCTGTGCCGACGGTTGCCAACTCCAGGCTGACGGATATGTGGCATACCATTCTTATCCGAACTACAACAAGGCGAAGCATTATTATGACCCCGACCGCGGAACACGTTTCCGCACGCTGGTGCGTGTCATCACTCCCGATGCGTCACAGGTGAAGGCATACCCTTCGGGCGAACTCCGCATCTGCGGGGCAAGCGAGGCGCTCATCCTCATAGCCAATGCCACAAGTTTCAACGGATTTGACAAAGACCCTGTGAAGGAGGGTGCCGACTACAAGGGCATCGTGGCACGCCGCATGAACCTTGCTTCCACTAAGACATACGACGCTCTGCGCAAAACTCACGTTGAGGACTACAAGCGATTGTTTGGCAGAGTTGAACTCAATCTCGGCAAGACGGATCCCCAAACGGCGTCGCTCCCTACCGACGTGCAGCTGAAGAAATACACCGACGAGAATCAGCAGAACCCCGAACTCGAGGCTCTCTACTTCCAGTACGGACGCTATCTGCTCATTTCCTGCTCCCGCACTTCGGGCGTTCCTGCCAACTTGCAGGGGCTCTGGAACGAGAAACTCCTGCCACCGTGGAGCAGCAATTACACCACTAACATCAATATGGAGGAGAACTACTGGGCGGCAGAGACCGCCAACCTGAGCGAACTCCACAAACCTCTGCTCGACTTCATCGTAAACCTGAGCAAAACGGGCGGGATGACGGCAAAGGCATACTACGGAGTGGACCGCGGATGGTGCTTGGGGCACAACAGCGATATCTGGGCTATGACGTGTCCCGTAGGACTCGGTGGAGGCGACCCTTCATGGGCTTGCTGGAACATGGGAGGCGCATGGGCGTCGACCCACATCTGGGAACACTACACTTTCACAGGCGACAAGGATTTCCTCCGCCAGTATTATCCTGCACTGAAGGGGGCGGCAGAGTTCTGCATCGACTGGCTCGTCGAGAAGAACGGCAAACTGATGACCTCGCCAGGCACGTCGCCTGAAAACAAGTATGTCACTCCCGACGGATTTGTAGGTTCAACCCTCTACGGCAGCATGTCCGACCTTGCAATGATTCGTGAGTGCCTCATTGACGCACGCAAGGCGGCAAAGGTGCTGGGCACAGACAAGAAGTTTGTAGGGGAAATCGACCGCACGCTCGCCCGTCTCCAACCATACAAGATAGGCGCAAAAGGCAACCTTCAGGAGTGGTATCACGACTGGCGTGACCAGGATCCGCGCCATCGCCATCAGTCTCACCTCTTCGGTCTCTATCCGGGGCATCATATCTCGGTGAAGGAAACGCCCGACTTGGCTAAGGCATGTGCAAAAACGCTGGAGATAAAGGGCGATGAGACTACGGGATGGAGCACAGGATGGCGTGTCAACCTCTTTGCACGTCTGCAGGATGCCCTGGGCGCTTACCACATCTACCGCAAATTGCTTCGCTACGTCAGCCCTGACGGTTATAACGGCAAGGATGCCCGTCGTGGTGGCGGAACCTATCCGAACCTGCTCGATGCGCACTCTCCGTTCCAGATTGACGGCAACTTCGGAGGTTGTGCCGGAGTGGTCGAGATGCTCATGCAGTCGACAGAAGACCGCATCACTCTCCTTCCTGCCCTCCCTGAACAGTGGAGCAGCGGAAGCGTGAAAGGAATCTGTGCACGCGGAGGTTTCGTTGTCGACATGACATGGAAGGACGGCAAGGTCGTTGCCCTCACCCTCACTGCTCGCAATGACTCTTCCACACGACTCCACTTCAACGGCAAGACCCTCAAGGTGAAGATGAAGAAGGGGGAGAGGTTAGAGGTTATGGGGTAGAGATTATACAGAATAAGCCGAAATGAGAGGGTGTATCAAAATGCAGAATCATTTTGATACACCCTTGTATTATATGCTGAAAGTAATGCGGAAGCGGGTCAGACCGTCGGTATCAGTACGTAGTGAGTAGGTGCATTGGTGCTTGCTGAGAATCTCTCTCACAATCATCATGCCGATGCCCTGTCCGTTTGGCTTTGAGGAGTAGAATGGGGTGAAGAGGTTGTGCGCCACTTCTTCTGATATGCCAATGCCGTTGTCCGTTACTATTAGCGAACCGTCAGCGTGAGTGCTTATCTCAACTAATCCTTGCTGGGTCTTGTCGGTTCTCATGCCGATGCTTTCGGCAGAGTTTTTCACGATGTTCACCAACGCTTGTTCCAATAGCGTACTGTCGGCTTTTACCATCGGATTCTTCTCGCAGAGGTTGAGGCGCAGTCCTGCTCCGTGTTTTACGCAGAGGGTTTCGAGAAATACGTGGCAGTTGTCCACAATGTCGTTTATAGGCATTTGGGTGAACACCGGTTCGGGTATCTTCACCACGTCGGCAAATCGAGTGATGAAACGGCTCATGGCGAAACAGCGGTCTGAACACACTTGTGCAAGTTCTTCGGGCAGTCCGTCCATGCTTTCGAGTAAGGATGTTATGCCTGACACGTTGTTGTTCACCTCGTGAGCCATCATGCGGATCACCTTTCCGTAGGCTTTCTTCTCCGCTTCGAGCACTTCCTGCGTGAGACTTTCTATGAGAATGAACGGATGGTGAAAGCCGCGGTCAAGGAAACTGAGGTGGGAGCATCGGTATATGGCGGAACTTCCGAGGCGGAACGTCTGTGTGGTTTCGCGCTCCATCTTGCCTATCTCCTTGGCAAGCAGTGAGTCAAACTCACCAATCTTCTTGCCCTTGATCGTCTCAGCCGACTTTATGTCGAGGAAATCCAGTGCGGCATTGTTGGCGCTGGTGATATTGCCACTGAGGTCGAGCATAACCACACCCATTGGCGATGCGTCGATGAGAAGGTCAAGGAAGTTGTTATGCTCGCTGAGTCGCAGATGCTCGTCCTTGAGTTTGTCGAGCAGACGGTTGAACACCCTCACTATTCTGTCCGTTTCTTTCTGTCCCACAGTGGTCAGTCTTGTTGTCAGGTCCTGCTCCATCAGCAGTTCCATACCGCTGCTTATTGACTTGATTGGACGCATGACCTTCCGGTAGAAATAGAGGAGAAACAGCAATGCCACCACACAGAGACCTTCCGCCACATAGAGCAGTGTGGTAGGCTCATCCTTTGTGGCAATGATGGTCACTCCCAACGATGCCCCGATGAGAACGGCGAAGATTATGAAGAAGTGGATGAGTTTCATTTCTTTTAAGGAGTTACTTTATAGGAGTTATTGCTACGCAAAGAAGTTAAGGTGAGGAAGTTAAATTGGGGGATGATGCAGAAAAGAGTCTGTTCAAGGAAACGTCCTTGTTAACTTCCTCTTTTAACTTCTCATTAACTCCCTTCTTATTTAATTCCATACTTTTCCAGTCGGCGGTAGAGTGCGCCTCGGCTGATGCCAAGTGCTGATGCCACCTTCGACATGTTACCTTGATATTTATCTATGGCATTGATGATGAGTGTGCGTTCCGCATCTTCTATCGAACCGCTTGCCACGACGCTCTCCGTTGCGGAAGGCGATGCCGTGAGGCGCGCTTCAAATTCTTTCTTCGTGAGTGTCCTGCCCTGATTCATCAGCATGGTGCGCTCCACCAGCCCTTTAAGTTCACGGATGTTGCCAGGGTAGGGCAGAGTCTTCAGGTAGTTCATGGCATCGGGAGTGATTTCCACACGTTCCAGCCCGTTCTGCTCGCAAGCCTTGTCGGCAAAGTGACGCACCAGTAGCGGTATGTCCTCAGTTCGCTCGCGCAGTGCCGGCAGATGTATGGTTATGAGGTTGATGCGGTAGTAGAGGTCTTCGCGGAAGGTACGTTCTGCTACCATGGTGGTCAGGTCAGCATTTGTGGCGCACACCACTCTCACGTCGGTTCGTCTCTGACGGCTGTCGCCCAGCACCTCGTAGGTCATGTCCTGAAGCACTCTGAGGAGTTTCACTTGGCTCGGCAGTTCCAGTTCACCTATCTCGTCGAGGAATATCGTTCCTCCGTCAGCCAACTCGAAACGTCCCTTCCTGTCGTTGTAGGCATCGGTGAAAGCCCCTTTCTTGTGGCCGAACATCTCGCTCTCGAACAGCGAACTCGATATGCCTCCGAGGTTTACCTTCACAAACGGTTTGTCGCTTCGCAGACTGCTCTTGTGTATGGCTTCGGCAATGAGTTCCTTGCCCGTTCCGCTCTCACCTGTGATGAGTACTGGAGCGTTAGTCTTGGCTATGCGTTCCACCGTGTCGAGCACTTCACGCAGTGCGGCAGATTTGCCGATGATGGGCAGCCCCCTCCCAGCCTCCCCCAGAAGGGGAGGAACGTTGTTCTTTTTGCTTTTAGCTCCCTCTCTTACGGGGAGGGTTGGGGAGGGGCCAGTCTCCAGTGCCGTCTCCACTCGTTGCATCAGTGCGGCGTTGTTCCAAGGCTTTGTGATGAAGTCGAACGCACCGGCACGCATACCCCGCACAGCCAGGTCGATGTTGCCCCATGCCGTCATAAGAATCACGGGGGTGTCGGGGCAGAACAGTTTTACTTGTTTGAGCAGTGTCAGTCCCTCCTCACCGTCGGTCGAGAGCGAGAAGTTCATGTCCATCAGTATGAGCTGTGGAGCCTCATTGCGCACAATCTCCATAGCACGTTCCGGACCCTCGGCGTTCTTCGTCTCGTAGCCGTTGCGTTCCAGTATGTAGGTCAGTGATGAGCGTATGGCTCTGTCGTCGTCAATTACAAGAATCATTGCTTGTGGTTAATGAAGTGTGCCTATCGGCAAGTTTTCTTAGAAAAGTTGTTTAAAGATAGTCTTTTTTGCCGATATCGGCAAGTTAGCGTATGCTTTTAGTCGTAAGGATTAGTAAACGCTGCACCGTTCGTTTTTTGCTGCTTGGCGTTTTGTTAAATTAAATGAGCGCTCATTGGTAAACGAACGAGCGCTCGTTGATAAATTTTTGAGGGCTCGTTAATATTTTTTTGAGGGCTCGTTTAATTCTTGACTCTTGACTTACCTTACAATCCTATCTATGTCAGCATTGATGTCGCAGTTGTTGGCGAAGTCCCAGAGGGTGATGCTGCGCAACTGGTAGTAATAGTACCAGTAGGAGAAGAGTTCGCTGATGCGGTTCTGCCGTGCCTGGTCTTTCGAGGTCTGGGCGTCGTTGAGGTCGAGGGTGCTTATTTTTCCGATCATGAACGTCTCCACGTTGGTCTTGTATCGCTTCTCGGCAATGCGGTCGGCCTCTTTAGCTATGTTGAGCTGGCGGCTCTGGTTGTTGAACTGCTCTGTTAGGATGAACAGGTCCTGATGGAAGTTTGCCGTCTCCTGTTTGAGGCGGCTCTTGGTCACTTCTCGGTTGCTCTCTGCCACCTTGACCTGTCCGCGACGCTTTCCCCAGTCGACGAGCGGAATGCTCACTCCTACCTGCACTATCTGGTTGTCCTTTAGGTTGTCGTAGGCGGTGCGCATGGTGCGCGACGTTCCTGTGAATCCTACCTGGGCATGCAGGGTGACCTGGCGCAGATTGCCCTTCGCCATTGCTACCGAATAGTCTGCCTGCAACTGCCGGCGGCGTATGTTGCTTGCAAAAGCGTTGTTGCGCAAGGCATGGTCGAGCACGTCTTCGTACTTGATGTTCACCTCAGGGACGCTATCGGGCAGAATCGGTACTATGTCGACATCGTCGTCGATGGACAGGAAGGAGCGCAGGGCAAACATGTTGCTCTTCAGACTGCTCTCGTTCTCAGTGAGCGACGATTCTTCGTTTAGCAGGTTGAGACGCATCTGCAGAAGGTCGTTCTCGCTTATCTGTCCCATCTCTCGCTTTGCCTTTGCCACTTCGTAGAGTTTCTTGGCGTTGTCAAGGTTCTGTCGTGCGATGCTCACACGCTCTTTGGCAAGCAGCAGATTGAAGAAATGGCTGATGGCCGACATTGCCACATTCTCCGTTGCTGTGAGGAAGTTTGCTTTTGCCTCCTTGTAGCGCACGGGCTCTATGCGGCGGTTCCACTTCGTGGTGTTCACTCCGAAGATGGGCTGATTCAGAGTGAGCGCCACAGGCACACTCATGTACTGGTTGCGGTTGTCGGGGTCGCCTCCTGTCATCTGTCGCAGGAAGTTGAGCGATGAGTTGATGGATAGTGTTCCGCCCGTCAGCCAGATGTTCTGCTTGATAGACAGCGATCCGTCCATCTGCATGTAGTCGTTGCGAACGTATGAGTAGCCGCCGTCCTCACGCTGATAAGTGTTGTAGCGCTTGTTGTAGGCAGGGATAGTGCCCGACAAACTCATCTCCGGCAAGAGATCAGCCTTGTAGGAGCGGTATTCCCAGTAGGCAGTCTTCAGTTCGTTGAGAGCCACTGCGGCATTCACGCTCTGTCGGCGCGCCAGGGTGATGGTCTCGTCGAGTGTCAGTCGCAACTCGCGCGGTTGCTGGGCTGAGAGAGGGAGAGAGAGGAGGAGGAGACAGAGGAAGCCCCCTAAAAGGAACTCCTTTGTGCCGATAAACCGGCAGTCGTCGCAACCGACGCTCATTCCGCGTCGGCCCCAAGAGGGGAGGAATTTATTGTTGGTTGTATTCATTGTTTCTGGTTTTATCGGAGTTTTCAGAGTGTTCGGAATTATCAGAATCTTCGGAATATTCAGAGTAGTCTTAACTTTTAACTCACTCTCAGTGCATCCACTGGCGGTATGCGGCTCAGACTGCGTGCTGGGATGTAAGCGCCGATGAGCACTGTGGTGAGCATCACGCAGTAGACTATCACCGACGTTATGATGAAGTGCTGGCTGAAGTCGGACACCCAGGTTGTGCCTTCGTCGACGTTACCGGCGAGGATGCCGAGGTACAGTCCTTCCTTCAGTGCATACTGCAGGTAGATGAAACAGCCGATGATAAATGACGCCGTGGTGAGCATCGTTGCTTCGCTGAGGATGAGGCGAACTATTCCACCTCGTGTGGCGCCGAAGGAACGCATGATGCCCACTTCGCCACGGCGTTGCTTAGTCTGCAACCAGAACGAGCCTATCACTCCGAGGCAGAGGTTGGCAAGGAACAGCACGGCGAGTATGGAATATGTCTGTACCACTTCCGTGTAGCCGAAGGTGACTTCCCTCTCTTTGTTGAGGTCGCTCATTGTCTGCACCTTGGTCAGTTCCAAGTGACCCGAACCATAGCCGTCTCTGATGCGGTCTGCTATTTTGTCGTGGAACTTTTCTGCACTCTCTCCTTCTTTCAGACGTACAATGAGCGAGAGTTTGCCCTTCCAAATGTATTCGTGATAATCATCACACTCGATGATGAAGTTTCGGTTGCGGCTGAAATTTTTGATTTTGACATTCTCGATGACTCCGAGAATCCTTCTGCCCAGGTTGACATCAATGGCGCCGGTGTGCCAGTCCACTTTGTGAAGTGTTTTGCCCACTGCTTCTTCGGGCGAACCGAAGTACTGCTCGGCTGTGCTGCGCGAGATAATGTAACCATCTTTGCTCCACAGACCAGAGTCGAGTTCGGCAATAGTCAGGTCGCCAGCAATGACCTTTATCCCGAAAGTGCTGAATATAGGATTGCCAGGACTTGACCCCATGATTGACACATTCACCTCCGTTTCCGGTGAAACGACAGTGTTGTTGTAGAACGTCATTGTGCCGTATATATAAGTTGTGGGCAGATAGCCGCGGGAGTTTGCCATCCGTTCAATCTCAGGGAAGTCGTGCATGAGTTTCATCTTAAGTCCGCTGAGACATTCGTTGTTTTCCTCCTTGCTACGCTTTTTGTTGTCCATGTTGTCGAGAGTGACGAGACACAAGCGGTCTTTGTCATATCCGAGCGGAAGACTCTTGTCGTAGATGGACACGATGACGGGGTCGAGCACCGCCCAGCACAGTATGGTGACGAGGATGAGTTCGAGGAATAGCCATACGTTGCGCTTGCGGCGTGACCACAGGGATTTGAGGGCGAGGAGACCCACCCCTAACCAAGACTCACCCCCAGCCCCTCTCTGGGAGAGAGGGGAGTATGATGATTTGTTGATGTCGTTTGTTTTCATTGTTTCTTGTTTTTGTAAGGTCGTTAGGGTCTTTAAAGACCTTAGAGACTTTAAGGACTTTATGAGAATAGCCTCCCCTCCCTTGTGGAGGGGTTGGGGGTGGGTCTTCTTCTACTACCTCTCCTCATTCATCGACTCCACTATAGGTTTGCGAAGCGAGAGCCATGCAGGGATGAGGGCGGAGAGGATGTTGAGCACTACGCACACGAGGAATGCCGAGATGAATATCGTAGGTGAGAAAATCATTTCGCCAGTCACGAGTGGTATGTCGCCGGCTGCAAGCATTCTGCCGAAGAGGTTGAACAACGATGAACGGAACAGAAATACTGCCATCCAAGCGATGAGCAGGCCAACCATGCCGCCTATGACGGTGAGGATGAGATTCTCGTTCAGCACTTGTGTGAGGAGTCCGCGCTTTGTCGCACCGAACGACTTGCGGATGCCCATTTCAGCCAAGCGTCCTTCCATGCGGCGCGAAATCATTCCGCTCAGGTTAAGCGATGGCACGAGGAGCAGGGCAAGGACTATGATGAGGTACTTGCGGATGATGTCTGCCCATGTAAACTCTTCTTCGTAGCCGGTGTCGAAGACACTTTGCAGATGGCTGATAGGAAAGCGGAATGTAGAAATCTTCTCACCCTCCTTGTTGCTCGTGTTGAAACGGTCGACAGTCTCTTTGAGTTCGGCACTTACTTCGGCTGAACTGTATCCCTCCTTCGGCATTATGACGGCTGATCCACGGTATTCATCGCTGGTAAAGGGACGGTAGATGTCGGAGTAGGACAGAGGGGCGAGTTTGCTGCCAGTCTCCACCACGCCAACGACATGGAGAGTGTCGTGATGGAAACGAATATCTCTGCCCACCACACCGGTATCCTTGCCGAAGAGTCCGCGTGCCAGTTCGTCGGTTATGACCGCCGAATTGGTCTTGCTTTCCAAGTCAGCTTGGGAGATGGCACGTCCCTCCTTGAATCGGAAGTCGTACACACGGAAGAAGTTGTGGTCCACATGGAGCTCCATAGCAGTGACCTTGCGCCTCTCGCCCAGAGGGGAAGCGTAGTATGTCGAAGGGTAACTCTCCACCAATGTGTAGAAGTCAACGCTCTTGAGTCCGTCGAAAATCTTCATATATTTATTTGACGGAGGTCCTTGATTGGAGAAGAGTTTTCCTACCTCCTCGTACTCGTGCTCAACAAGCATAGTCTGCTTCTCGAATTTGATGTAGTTGAGATAGCAAATCTTATCGCGGTTGGTCTCAGGGTATATGTTGGCTATCTTCACATAGTAGATGATAGCCATGATTGTGGTCGATGCTATGGCGAGTGCCGTACCGGCAATGTAGATGCCGGTGAACAGGCGGTTCTCACGAATCATCGCGAGGGTTTGCTTGATGGTTATTTTCATTGCTGTTGGGGATAGTCGGAGTAATCGGAGTTTTCAGAATAATCGGAGTAATCGGAATAATCAGAATATTCGGAGTTCTCTGAAACTGATAACTTAAAACTTAGAAACTTAAAAACTCAAAAACTTAACACTCAATTCATTCTTCCCTCAACGCATCTACAGGCGGTATGCTGCTGAGTCGCTTAGCTGGGATGCTCACTCCGATGATGACCACGGCGAGGATGATGAGGTAGATAATGGCGGAGACTATCAGGAAGTGGTCGCTGAAGGTGTTCACCCAGTCAAGATTAGAGGCGTTCTCAATACTTACCGTCAGCGGAGAACCGTCTTCGTTCTCCATCGAATTGTAGAATCCGAGGTTGAGTCCTTCCTTGATGGCGTACTGCAAGTAGATGAGGCAACCTATGACAACGCTGGCTGTGGCGAGCATTGCGCCCTCGCTGACGATCAAGCGCATTATGCTGTTGCGGCTTGCTCCGAACGAACGCATCACGCCCACTTCGCCACGGCGTTGCTTGGTTTGCATCCAGAATGTGCCTATCACGCCGAGGCTGAGGCTGAAAAGGAAGAGTGCGGCAAGGGCAATGTTGAAGCGCAGTTTGTTGGTGTAGCCGCTGTTGTATGAGTTTTCATCCATGAGCTGGTCGTAAGAGGTGATACTGTTGAGACCTATGCAACCTACAGCGTAGTTGTCCTTGGCCTTTTCCCTCACCATGTTGCAGTATGCTTCCACGTTGGCACCGTCCTTCAGACGCACGACAATGAAACTTGCTTTTTCTGGTGCGAGACGTGTAAATTCGTCATGGCGGCTCTCGCTGGTGCGCACATCGTCATAGACTCCGATGATTCTCAGCGGATGATTGTATGGCAGGTACTCATCGTGTCCGTCTACTTCCACTTTGCGGTTATTGTGATAGTACAGATATTCGCCTACGGCATCGTCCTTGCCGAAGTACCACTTCGCGGTGGCACGGGAGATAACAATAACATTGTCGCCCGTACCGAACAAGTCAGGGTTCTGGATGTAACGTTTGGTGTCCTCCTCGCCGTAAAGCATCTTGATGCCGTGGGTTTCGAGGAATGGTTCACCCTTTACGAAGGTGATGTGACGGACTAATGCCGTAGTGTTTTGATTTGTTTGCTGCACTTGCTCCATCACTGATTTTGTTGTGTCTGAATAGTAAATATTGCTTTGTCCTCCCGGACTCTCAAGATAGCGTTGTCCCATAGTACATATATACTCCACATCGGCGGTGGTGAAGTCTGTCTTGAAACGCTTAATGAATTGTTCCTGCAGTTCTTCAAAGTTGTCGCCTGGTTTGTATAGCGAAGGGTCTATGCCCAATACCACTAAGCACAGACGGTCTTTGTCGTAGCCTAACGGCAGGTTCTTGTGGTAGAGGGTGACGATGACGGGGTCGAGTACCCACCAGCATACTATAGTGACGAGGATGAGTTCGGCAAAGAGCCACGCATTGCGCTTGCGGCGTGACCAAAGGGATTTGAAGGCGAGGAGACAGCCCCCTCCTAACCTCCCCCAAGAGGGGAGTAACTTATTATTGGTTGTTTTCATTGTGGGTTCTGTTTTATCGGAGTTTTCAGATTATTCGGAATATTCAGATTCTTCGGAATCATTTTATTCTTTTTCTATCTCTTCTCATTCATTGACTCCACTATAGGTTTGCGAAGTGAGAGCCATGCAGGGATGAGGGCGGAGATGATGTTGAGGATGAGACATACGGCGAAAGCGATGGCGAACACCGTTGGCGACATGAGCATTTCCATCGATATGAACGAATCGACAGATGTAGGATAGGTGTTTCCCGAAGTGAAGAGGTCGAACAGCCAACGGTATCCGGAGATGAGGATGGCCCATGCGATGGCGAGTCCGAAGAGTCCGCCAATGACGGTGAGGATGAGGTTCTCATTCAGCACCTGACGGAGCAGACTGGAGCGTGTTGCTCCAAACGACTTGCGCACTCCCATCTCAGCCAGGCGTCCTTCCATGCGGCGCGAAATCATTCCGCTCAGGTTTATTGCCGGTACGAAGAGCAGGGCAAGGAAGATGAGGAGGAGTTTTCGGATGACCGGTGCACTGTCGATGTTGTCAATTGCCCAACTGTCTTTGCTTCCGAGGTCGTTGATCACTGATGATATGTGCGAAACGGGCTGGTCGCCTATCTTAAGGTCGTACCTGTCGTTTGTGAGGTTCCATTTGCGCACAATTTCGGAAATCTCTTCACGAAGGAGCGATGCCTGTTCGCCTGATTCGGTGAGGAACACTGCTTCGAGCGGTCCGTAATAGATGTTGTTACTGTCGTGGTTGTTATTGCCGTGGGTGTAAGGGTAGAACATGTCGGCATAGGCGTATGGAGTGAGCGGACTCGCGCTTTTGACTACTCCGACAACTTGGAGTGTGTCTTTGTTCATATATATGTCCTTACCCGTCACGCCAGTGTCGGTGTGGAAAAGTTCGCGGGCGGCATTGTCGCTGATAACCACGACTTTCTGCATGCTTTCGAACTCTTCCTGAGTGAAAGGGCGGCCTTCGATGAACTGGTATTCAAATATCTTGAAGAATCCAGGGTCGGTGTATTTTGCTGCGAACTCGGCTGATTTGGACTTCAACTGTGAAGACAGTAGTACTGTCGCTTTCTTGTTGCCGCTGACTGTCTTAGCGTTCTTCACACCGTACCACCATTCTTTCATTGCTTCGTCGGAGAAAGACCAGGTGTTTGTGCCTCCGTTATCCTTTGTGACGAACGATGCACGTTGCAGGTAGTATGTGTTGTTGCGGTTCACTTCGGGATAGACGTTGGCAATCTTTACATAGAGGATGATGGCGATGACCATAGTCGATGCTATCGCCACGGCTGTACCTATAATATATATGCCTGTGAACAATCGGTTCTCACGAATCATCGCGAGGGTTTGCTTGATGGTTGTTTTCATTGCTGTTGGGGATAGTCGGAGTAATCAGAGTATTCGGAATAATCGGAGAACTCCTAATTCATAACTCCTAATTCCTAATTCATAATTAAGTTCATCCAATCTGTCTTCCGTCGAGCATTTTGATGATACGGTCGGTCTGACGTGCTTGCTGCTCGTTGTGAGTCACCATCACGATGGTGCGTCCGTCTTCCTTGTTGAGGCGATGGAGGAGTTCCATGATTTCTGCACCCATCTTCGAGTCGAGGTTTCCTGTAGGCTCGTCGGCAAGGATGATTTCAGGATTGCCGACTATGGCACGTGCTATGGCTACGCGCTGGCACTGACCACCTGAGAGTTGTACTGGTGTGTGCTTCATGCGGTGGCTCAGTCCGACGCGATCGATGACTTCCTTGGCGAGACGGGAGCGTTGGCTGCTGCCCATGCCACGATAGATGAGCGGAAGTTCCACGTTGTCGAGCACGTTGAGGGAGTTGATTAGGTGGAACGACTGGAACACGAATCCGAGTGTGCTGTTGCGGAATGCCGCCAGTGCGTTGTCGCTCATCTTTGGGTCGATGAGGGTGCCTGAGAGTTCGATGCTTCCAGATGTGGGGTTGTCGAGCAGACCCATGATGTTGAGCAGTGTGGACTTGCCACATCCTGATGGTCCCATGATGCTGAGAAATTCGCCTTTCTTTACTTCGATGTTGATGTTTTCGAGAGCCTGAGTCTCCACTTCGTCTGTACGATAAATCTTGTTGATGCCTGTTAGTTTGATGATTGTTTCCATAATTATTTGTTTTTTCTTTTGTTGTTATCTGAATCTTAGGAGTGTTCCGAGAAAATCTGATAGGGGCAGGAAGTGAAACGTTGTGTTGAGATTCCCTATTACACTATTGTTAAACTAAAATCAAATCCTGCCCCGTATGGTTGCTCTTATTCCTTAATCTTTATTTCGGCTATGGATGAGTAGCTGCTCATGTCGCTGATGATTACGCGGTCGCCTTCGTTGAGTCCTTCGAGCACCTCGATGAAGTCGAAGTTGCAGTCGCCAAGTCGCACGGAGCGCTTTTCAGCCGTGCCGTTGCCGGTGAGCACGAACAACTGGTAGGTGTCGGGACCTTTGTAGAACGAGGAGTTCTTGATGCGCAGTACGTTGTCCTTGATTGACGTGAGCACATGGACATCGGCACGCAGTCCGGAGCGCAGTTTGCTGTGGTCGGGTTCCTCAAGCGTCACGTTGAACTTGATGAGTCCGTTCTCGCTCATAGGGGTGACACTGCTGATGGTGCCAGGCAGATTGGTGCTGCCTATCTTCACGACGACTTTGCCGCCGCTGCGCACCTGGTCGCTGTAGGCGTCGGCTATGTTGCACTGTAGCTTGAAGGAAGTCAGGTCGCTCACCACAGCCACCTTGGTGCCGGCGCTGATCTGTGTGCCTATCTCCTCGTTGCAGATGTAGGTCAGTGTGGCGCGGCGTGGCGAACGGATTTCTGCACCTTCGAGAGTGCGGCGTGTCTCTTCCAGACTCTTTGCAAAGATATTGTTTTCGAGTTGTTTGAGTTGCATGTCCGCCTCGCTTACTTTGCGCTCGTTGTCAAATCGCTGACGCATCTGCTCCAGTTCGAGGCGTGCGGTATTGACGGCGAGTTCCGCCTGTCGCACTCGGTCCATAGTGCCTGAGCCTATGCTGTCGAGATAGCGCTCGTTGCGGAGTTCCACTTCGAGGCGGCCGAGTTGCATCTGCGACACCTTGATTTGCATCTCGCGATCGCTCAGCTGCGTCCGCTTGTTGGCTCTCAACTGCTCGGTCTGAAGTTGCTTCATGCGATACTCGTCGAGCTGCTTGGCATAGTTGGTCTGCGCTGTCTGCAAGTCGAGCTGTAGAAGCGGAGTGCCTTCATCCACAATCTCGCCGCTCTGTGCGTAGACCTTCAGAATCTTTGTGCTGATGGGAGTGATTATAGCCTCTTCAAATTCAGGCACCACGGTTCCGTTGGCGTTGATTGTGGTTTCGATGGTGCCGCGGCTGATTTCGTTGACGGTGAGGTTGTCAAGACTCACGCTTGTACGCATGAACTGCGATATGGCATAGATGGCGATTCCTCCCGCAACTATGCCTGCACCGATTTTGGACAGGCGGAGGATTTTACGCTTTCGTTTCTCCTCGTCGGTGATGATTCTGTCCATTGTGTTGTTTTCGTTCATATTCTTTTAAGTATTATTTGCGACATCTGCCCTATGTATATAGCAAAATACGTGCCACAACTTTAAATCCTTGAAAATCAGCGATGAAACGTATGCGCGGTGTGTTCGGTGCCGAACAGGTGTCCGTTAGCGGACACCTTGCCCGATGCTCTGATGGATAAAAGAATCAGAGAGTCTCTTTTTGCTGATTCGGCGGAAAAATGTAATTTTACGTCCGTAACCTAAAAAAGTATTAGTAGTGGTGAAGTATATATTGTTATTCGTTCTCTTGATGTCGGCAGTTAGTGCAGACGCCCAGTTCTTCGGCTATCGGCGTGATGTTCGTCCGCGTGAGGAGCAGACGGCTCCGAAGTTTAAAGATGGGAGCGAGGGACTGGAACGATTCATTAAGAAGAATTACAAGAATCCGCCTGTTTGTGACAGAAATGTGAAGGGGGATATAGTAATAGATGTTGTCATAAACGAAAAGGGTAAGGTGGACGACTTCCGTGTAGTGAGGAGTGTAGGTGCCGACTATGACAAAGAGGCCGTCAGGGTGGCTAAGAAGATGAAGTTTAAGCCGGCAACTGTGGGCAAGCGGAAGGTTAAGAGTCGTTATCGCCTGACGTTTCCAATCCGTCGCGGCAGACTGTCGTTTGTCACTCTCGACACTGTAGACGTTTAAAGGACTGAGAGATTCATGGAATTATATCTTATACGACACACCTCGGTGGCAGTGGCTAAAGGTACGTGCTACGGAAGCACGGATGTGGCACTAAATGACACCTTTGAGACGGAGGCAGAGGAGGTGAAGGCGCGACTTGAGGGTTTGCGCTTCGATGCAGCATTCACCAGTCCGCTCTCTCGTGCGGTCAGGCTTGCTACCTACTGCGGATATGCCGATGCGGAGAAGGATGAGCGTCTGAAGGAACTAAACTTCGGCGAGTGGGAAATGAAGAGTTTTGACGACCTCTACAAAGAAGACGAGCGCTTTCGCGAGTGGTGCGAAGGCGACTATGTCAATCTACCATCGCCTGGAGGAGAATCGTTGGCACAGCAGATGGAGCGCTTCCGCCAGTTTGTAGAAGAAAAGAAAAAGCAAGGATTCCAGCGCATTGCGGCATTCTGCCACGGTGGTATCCTTGCTTGTGGTCTTATAATGGCGGGGCAGGCAACACGCGAGAATGCCCTTGCTGCCGTTCCGCCCTATGGAAGCGTGGTCAATCTGACTTTTTGAATTGTCTTTATTGTATCTCTAACGCCTTCTTTGCGTAGTAGAGCAGAAACTCGGCAGTCTTATCTATGCCGAGGATTGAACTGTTGACGCAAAGGTCGTAGGCACGGCTGTCGCCCCAGTTAGTTTCGCTGTAGAAGTCGTGGTACTCGCTGCGCTGGTTGTCGGTCTTCTCAATGATGTCCTTAGCCTTTTCGCGACTGATGATGTCACGGTCGCAAACAAATTTTACACGATCTTCGTAATTGGCGCGAACGAAGATGCTCAAGTGACGAGGATGCTCGCGCAGAACGTAGTCGGCACAGCGTCCCACGATGACGCAGTTCTCCGTGTCGGCCTTCTTGCGGATAATTTCAGCCTGAACCTCAAACAGCGAATTGTTGCTGATGCTGTTGCCGTAGAAGTTCTCAAGACTTGTAAACGGTGCAGTGATGCCTCTTGCCACTGTAGCAAGGAATCCCTTGTTGGTCACTTCGTCAGCCTTCTCGAAAACCTTAGGGTTCAGACCGCTCTCTTTAGCTGCGAGAGTGATGAGGTGGCTGTCATAGAGAGGTACGTTAAGAGCCTGGGCAATGATTTCGCCGATGGCCTTGCCACCGCTACCCAACTCACGTCCGATAGTAATAACAAAATTGTTGTTCATAATATTAGGTTTTGAGGTTATTAGGTTTTGAGGTTATTAGGTTTGGGAGTGCAGGGCGGAAGCCTGTCCGCTTAACTTCTTAACTTCTTGACTTCTTGACTCCTTAACTTCTTGACTCCTTACATCATATCTCCATCTCCCTGTTCTTGAAAGCACCGTTCTTGTAGAACTGCCAGATCATCACGGCTGCAGTGACGGCCGATATGGCGTCGGCAGCCGGCATGCTCATCCACACGCCTTTGGTGCCGAAAAACTCCGGCAGGATGAGCAGCATAGGGATGAGAAACAGCAACTGGCGGCTAAGCGACAGGAATATGCTCTTCTTCGGCATACCGATGCTCTGGAAGAAGTGGCCCACCACAATCTGGAACCCGATTAGAGGGTTTACCAGCACAATGATGCGCATGCCCTCCTCGGCAAGTTCAATCAAACGAGCGTCCTGGGTGAACATCCGGATAAGCGGACCAGGCATAAACTCGCACAGAAGGAAACTGAGAGTCATAACTATCGTAGCATACAGGACGGAATATTTCAACACCTGAGTGACTCGCCCGAACTTCTCCGCCCCGTAGTTGTAGCCCGCAATAGGCTGCATGCCCTGAGTTATACCCATCACAATCATGATGAACATGAAGGTGATACCGTTCACTATGCCGTAGGCGCCGATGGCAAGGTCACCCCCGTGTTTCTGCAACCCCTTGTTTATGAGGATGACAACGAAGCAAGCGCAAAGTTGCATGCAGAACGGCGAAATACCTATCGACAGAATATTCTTTACGATGCGCTTCTTAAGATGGTAGATGCCTCTCTTGAAATGCACCACCTCATCCTCGTTGCTCAGAATTTTCATCACAAGCACCAATGCAACCGCCTGGGATATAATCGTGGCCCATGCCGCTCCGGCAATGCCCCACCTGAATGTGTAGATGAACAGCGGGTCAAGCGCAGCGTTGATAATGACCGTGGCAATAGTTGCAAACATCGCCGTAGTGGGGTGCCCCGTAGAACGAATCACGCTGTTCAGACCGAGATAAAGGTGAGTTATCACATTGCCCAGCAGGATGATGAGCATGTAGTCGCGCGCATAACCAATAGTGTTCTCGCTCGCCCCGAAGAAATACAAGATAGGGTCAATAAAGGTTATGGCAAGAATAGCGAATATGATACCGATGATGACGTTAAGCGACACGATGTTGCCCAGGATGTTCTGTGCCGTGTCGTAGTCGCGCTGTCCCAATTTTACAGAAATCAGCGTAGAACCGCCGGCACCAATCATCGCGCCGAAAGCCGCCGAGAGGTTCATGATGGGGAAAGTCACCGCCAGTCCCGAAATGGCAAGCGCACCCACACCCTGACCGATAAAGATGCGGTCAACGATGTTGTAGAGCGACGATGCAGTCATCGCAATCACAGCCGGCACAGCATACCTCATCAGCAACTTGCCGATCTTCTCCGTTCCCAACTCTTTCGGTGACTTCTTTGCCATAATCCGTTGTAATTATGTAGACACAAAGTTACATTTTTTTAGTTTATGCCCCTAACAAATGGAGGGAAAACATGACGAAAAATGCACTGATTGTCCGTCTGCAAATCATGAATGAATGTAGAGACATGCTCATCAGCATTAAAAAATATCGGAAACCAGCAAAAAACTTCAAATCGCACTGATGTAAAATAAGCAAATCCTCGCTAAAAACTATATATTGCAGTGCGTTATGTACAAAACACACTGCATTATGTGCATAACGCACTGCATTATATACAAAACGCACTGCGTTATATAGTTCTCACCTGCCTTCCGACACTTTTGAACCGCACTGTTACAAATTCCTTATGGGAGTTTATGCAAAAAAGAAGGGAGCACCTGTGAAAGATGCTCCCTTGTGGGATTTATGTTCTATGTTTTCTTTTACTTCTTCAATTCATCCCATGCTGGTGGGTCCTTCTTGAGGAGGTTCTTGACGAAGAAGTCGTAGCGCTTGTGCTCGCCGAAGCTCTCGCCCATTGTGTGGCGTGCGCCAGGGAGGAGGATAAACTCGAAGTCTTTGCCTGCGCGCTGGAGGGCGTTAACGACCTGGTAAGAAGAAGAAGGGTCTACGTTGTCGTCCATTTCGCCAACTACGAGCATGAGTTTGCCTTTGAGGTTCTTGGCGTTCTCAACGTTTGAAGAAGCCTTGTAGGAATCGTCAACTGGATAGCCCATCCACTGCTCGTTCCACCAAATCTTGTCCATACGGTTGTCGTGACATCCGCAAGCAGAGTATGCTGCTTTGTAGAAGTCGCCGTGGAAGAGGAGTGCGCCGAGCGCTTCCTGTCCGCCGGCAGAACATCCGTAGATACCCATGTTCTCGATGTCCATGTAAGGATATTTCTCCGCTGCCGCCTTTATCCATGCAATGCGGTCAGGGAAACCTGAGTCCTTGAGGTTCTTGTAGCACACCTGTTCGAAGTCGAGTGAACGGAATGATGTTGTCATTGCGTCGAGCTGGATAACGATGAATCCGAGTTCGGCAAGGTCTGCAAGGTTGTAGAGCCAAGGAGTGAATGTCTTTGGCACGTACTGGTCGCCAGGACCTGAATAGATATACTCGATGACAGGATATTTCTTGTTAGGGTCGAAGTTTGACGGGCGCTGTATGATACCCCACATGTCGGTCTTGCCGTCGCGGCCAGGGGCAACGAACACTTCAGGTGCTTTCCATCCTGTAGCTTCAAGGCGTGAGATGTCGGCAGTCTCAAGGGTAGAGATTATCTTGCCGTCCTTAGCGCTGCGGAGTACTGTAACCGGCGCTTTGTCGACTGATGAATATGTGTCGATGAGCGAAGAGTAGCCGTGTGTGTAAGTCACTTTGTGGTTGCCCGCTTCAGGAGTGAGGCATACGAGGTTCTTTCCGTTGGTGTCAATGCGGTAGTAGTGGACGTTGTAAGGGTCTTCCTGTGGGATAGGTCCGTCGAAGCTTGACTGCACAGTACCCATGTTCTTGTAGCCCATGCCGTTGGCTGAGAAGTAGATGACTCCCTTGCTCTTGCCTTCCTCGAAGTCGATGTGCTGAACGTCGCGCACCCAGAAATCACCTTTAGTCACCTGAGTGAGCTTGTCCTTCTTACGGTCGTAGATGTAGAGGTGGGCGTGTCCGTCGCGGTCGCTCTTCCAGAGAATCTTGTTGCCACCGTCGAAGTCGCGGCGCAGGTTGCGTGAGTAAGCCACATACTTGTCGTTAGCCTCTTCGATGAGAGT
Source organism: Bacteroidaceae bacterium (assembly GCA_045576655.1). Classification (GTDB taxonomy): domain Bacteria; phylum Bacteroidota; class Bacteroidia; order Bacteroidales; family Bacteroidaceae; genus RGIG8745. The sequence continues at coordinate 8,519 of JAZNGW010000018.1, read as the reverse complement.
GCGAACGTTGCCTTCGAGGTCCATTTCGAGGATGCGGTAGTGCTTGTGTCCGCGTTCGTTAAACTCGAATGTGAGTGTCTTGTCGTTCTTGTCCCAGTCAGGTCGGCTCACGCGATACTGCGAATGGAAGAGTTCTGTTGACGGTTCGATGACTTTCTTGTTCTCCACGTCTATTACAACCGGTATGCGGTAGTTAAGTGAGTCGCCAGGCTTGGCATATTCCTGCTTAGAATAGATTGGCTGCACTTGGTTGCGTGGTGAGGAGAGCGTGTATGTCACGTAGCGCTTTGGTGCAGGTTTGATTTTGACTGTTGCGTAGTATTTGTTGTTGTTTGACCATGAGCCCCATGCTGAGTAGTAGCAAGTGTCTACGCCGTCGAATGTAAGCTGTGTCTCAGTGCTGTCCTTGACATTCTTCAGGTACAGGTTGTTGTCCTTGTGGAATATATATGCGTTTTGGCCTTCCTCTCCGCGCATACGGCTGTGCCCGTCCTTCTCGTCAGGCACCTCCATCCAGTGACGCTGCGGTCCGTTGTTAGGACGCTGGCGGCGCGGAGGGACAGGATTGCCTGGCAGGAGAGTCTTCTCGCCAGTGGCAAAATCTACATCGTAGTATACGGTAGAGTCGCCGTTGAAGGTGGAGTACCAGAAGTGTGTATCCCGCTTTTTATTTCCGTAGTACAGGTTAGCCGATACGTTGCCGGCTACCTTGTTGCTGTATTTGCCACGGATGCTGTAAGCGCGCTTGTAGTCTTCGACTGTGCCCTGTGCGAATGTCATCGCTGATGTCAGGAGCAATGCCGATAAAACGATCTGTCTTTTCATATATGTTGTATTAGAGTTAGTTGACTATGTGATCTTTGTCTGCCGGTTTCTTAGGCGATGCACCGGTCATTCCGTCCACTTTGAGTGAGTCATACTTCGACACAGACTGCTGTAGCACTCCGTGGCTCTGCTTTGTAGACTTGAAGTTAGCCTTGAGCGCATCAGTCTTGGCTACGCTGGCAAATTCTTGTGGGGCAATCTGCACTGGCTCTTTCATGAACTCCGGAATATTGAAACTGCGCATGAAGTAGCGGTAGAAGTCGGGGTCTTCCTGTGGAACGATGAATGGTTTGTGCGCTCTGCCTTTCTTGTCGAAGTAGGCGATGTAAGGACGGGTGTAGTTGCCGTCGTCGCGGCGGCTTCCCACAACGATCCATCTGCCGTTGCTTGACCATGAGTGGTAACTCTCAGACTGGACACTGTTGATGTTTTCCAGTTTGCGGGTCTGCATGGTCTGGAGGTCGGTGAGATAGAGGTCGGCTTCAGGATGCCATACGTGGAAGCAGCCGTGTTTTCCGAGAGCAAAGAGCAAGTAACGTCCGTCAGGACTTATGCGTGGGAATGTGGCGCTCATGCTGTCTTTGGCGGCGTCGTAAATGAGTTCTGTATCACCGAAGGTCATGGTTGCCTTGTCGAATGATTTGCGGTAGATGTTGTGTTTCACTTCTTCAAACCGTTCGATCATCTGAGTTTCCTCGGAAGTGGTGTCCTTGTATTCGAAATGGGCAGAACAGAAGTAAATGCTCTTTCCGTCAGGTGCCCACCATGGGAAAACTTCCAACTCGTTCTTGATGGCGGATATGTTGCTGACCTCGTTCTTGTCGATGTCATAAAGGATGAGGTCGCTCCTTGTGTCCTGCACATCAATCTTTGCTTTGCTCTTGGTATGGAATCCTTGTCCAGTGAGGTTGGTGGAGTAGGCGATGAGGTTGAGGGTCGGGTGCCATGAAGGATATACACCGGCGCTGATGGTCGAGTCGGTCTTAAGGTCTACCTTCCTGGCTTCGCCATTACAAACTATCATGGTTCCTCCGAATCCCTGGCGCATGTGGAACTGCATGTTGTCTGTGCCGTGGTTCTGGTAGGAGTGGCAATTGATGCACTGAGCCGTGATTTCGTCAGAGACAATCATGTTGTTGTATATGTCCTTCTCTTCAAAATTTGTCAGGTTGCGCTGGCTGATGGACAATCCTTCGTATGCAACGTAGGATGGCTGGATGAGGCGGTAGGACATGTATGGGTCAATTTCGTCTTCTGCAACGTTAATGTAGAAAGGCGTGTATGTTGCCCATTCACCGTCTTTTTCTGCGAATACCTCAACCTTGATACTCTCGCCTTTTGCTGCGGCAAGCATTTCTTTCCATTCGTCGATGTCAATCTGAATCTTATGTCCATTGCCGTAGGTGTACGAGATATTGTCGGCGGTGAAGCGTGCCACGCTGTTGTCGGTCTTTTCCATGACAGAAAAGTTTAGCGGAGCAATGTTGCAAGGCACGGTTACATTCTTGTAGTCGGGGTATATTACAGGAGGCCTGCCCGCATTGGTGTGGCTTTCTGGTACGGACGGATGTGAAGTACATGCATTAAGCACAGCCAGCATCACAGATATTAAGAGAATAGTCCTTATGTTCATTTCAGTTACTTTTTAGGTTGATTTGTCAGATTGTAAACTGTCAGGCGTCCTGTTTAATAAGACTTTACGTCATTGCAGAAGTAGTAGAACCACCAGAAAGTATCTCCAAATGAGGCTTTCATCGCTTCGCCTACCTGGGCGGTGCTCATGCCCTGACGGAGATAGGCCTGCGAAATCTGTACGAACCGGTTGTAGCGGTTGACGATGCGTTCCTTGTCGAACGGCATCTTGGTTATGTCGACCTGCTTCTCAAGATGCCCGTACAGATAGGCCGCCTCCTGGTAGTGGATAGGCATCTGCTTTTGTTCGTTCAGTGTGGCGTAGAGGAAGAATCGCGGCCAGAACAACTGGATGTCCTTCTGGATGAGCGAGTAGGCCAGCGTAACCTCCTGCAGCACATTGTCGTCCTTGTTCATCGTGTTGGCAAAGTAGTTCAGGATGTACATTTCGCACAGTCCTTGGTCGCCGTCGGTGATGTTTTTGAAGTGGCGCAGGTGACTGATTATGCCAAACTCCGGTGTCGTGGATATGTCGGCTTTGTCGATTATCATTTTCTCAAATCTCTCAGCCCATTCCTTATGGAAAGTTGTGGTCTTCAGGATGTTGATGTACTTCATAGCCAATACCGGTTCGTCGCTGACTAAGGCGCACTTGGTCATAAGTTTCAGATGGTCGATGTTGTAGCCAAACTCTACACCGTTCTCCACGCACCAGCGGTAGGCGAAGTTTGCCTTGCCATACTGGTAGTAAATCATCGATCCGGCAGTCTGCACCATGTGGACAGCCAGTGAGTCGTATACATGAGGCGGTTTGCCCGTGTTGGCATATTTGAACATTTTATCTCCAGTCTCCCCCGTGTTCATCAGTGCTATATTCTTGAACATCACCATCTGACGCGTAGGTCCGTCGGGTATGGCAGCCATTTCATCAAGGGCGTCGTTCCAGCGCAGTTCGTCAATGGCTCGATACATCCTTATCTCGGCATGATAATTGTAGTCATCGAAGTTCGCCATGTTAGTGACCCATACGCATAGCGCAATCACAGCCAGACCGGCAATCGAAGTGACTTTCCTGCCTTTTGTGCTATTATTATCCTTCCATATATCCTTGAAGTTTGCAGCGATGGCAAGAATTATCAGCGATAGCGCAACGACAAAGAATGGCAGAAGAGGTAAGAATGAATATATCTTTTCGGATATGAATAGCGGCAATCCTGCTATCCATAAGTCCTCAATGCGGATAGTTGTGTATTTATAGTAGTATAATAATGGAACTGCTATTATCAATACGACAGAAACGATAGGCTGTATCACCCTGCCCAACTTATTAGGGCTGTCCTTCCCAAAATCTTTCAACGTCATGAGTATGGTGCCAAGTAGGGCAAACCATCCGAAGAGGGCATATCCGAAAAAAGTCCAGTTAAGTATCCACGCCAGTTTCAGCCATCCTCTCTTCTCCAGCACATTGCCCACCCATACGGCAAGCACAGTGATGAGAACTCCAAGACTTTGCGCAAACCAGTAGCCTGGCGACTTCAGATAGTAGAACCAGTAGCCCAGGTCAATGACAGAACAGAGCAGAGCGACTATAGGTATCAGCAGCACAAAACTCCATCTGTTGCTCACCTTGAATGCCCGTTTCAAGGCATAGAACGTCAAGAGCCAGATGCCTATAAGCATGCTGCTTCCGAGTGCAGGATAGTAAAAGAACTGAGTGAGATAGCATCCTGCCCATTGCAGCAAACCCTGCACAACCTGCATGCGCTCGTTGAAGAACACCTCGGTGTCCGAGAAGAGCGAGCGCTCTTGCACCATGTACAGATAATCGCTGTTGTTCACCACGAGCATTATCCATGCCAAGGCTACAAATGCACATATACTAATCCACGGAGTCAACCGTCCCCACAAATCTCCTGAAAGCGCCCAGCGTTCGTTGTTTTCGCCGTTGTTTGCTCTCATGTTGGACTGCTTGCCAGTGTGGAGATCCTTCTCGTTTTTCTTGAAAGTCTTTTTTACCATAATAATATATAGAAACAGGGCACGCATTTTCCGTGAAATTGCCTGCCTGCCGTTGTTTACTGCAAACTTACGAAAAAATGTTTAAAATTCAGTGTGCGTCAACCAAAAAACAAGGCCGTTAGCAATCTCATTGCCAATGTTGTTGTAAAGATAGCGTCAGATTCCGCAAGTAGCATCATTTTTGTGGCGTTTTTTAGGGATGTGTGCAGGAAAATTCCGTCCGTGCCATATACGTACAGGGCACGCCTAGTCCTTACACATCTTTTGCTGTCGTCCTAAATTTAACTCTCGATTATAACTTCAGTTATTTAACTCCTGCAAATTCAATCGAATTATTGCGTTTGTTGTTTCTCCTTTTACACTCTAATTGCTTGATATCCCGATGTCTTTAGTCCCCGCTAATGATAAACTTTCCGTCCTTGGTTATGCCCTCGGCAGAAATGAACATTTGCGTGCAGGATGAGTTGTTATAGAATTCGATAGTTGCTTTGCCGTCCTTGTCGGTCTTCACGTTCGGGTTCCAGTAGAGAGTACGGCGGAAATCTTCCATAGGAGGCATTATGCTGTAGTCTTCCATTTTGAAAGTCTCTGGCACGTTATACCCTTGGAAGTGGGTGCGTCGCAGACCTTTGATCTTGCTGTTTAGACTTCGGTTCGTGAAACAGTATATTATGACAGGTTCCATATCCTCTATTTCAGAACATCTGATGTGGCTTTGCATAGATTTGGGATTTTCAGAAATATACACTTTTTTCACCTCATCAAGCAAGTCAGGCAGGTCTGCCATATTATTGTCGTTGTCTGAGTAGATGAATCTGATTCCCATTTTCTGGCCGCGCATATGAAAACCTGTTATTGTGCAATACTGATTGTCTATAATCCAGACTATAGGCCTGTTTTTGTAGGTGAGTCCGTCACGATAGAATTTCTTCCATGGTGGCGGAGGTGCTATCATGTATTCGCTGTATTCGGGTTCTTCTACATCAAACCAGTCGTATATGGCTTTGACGGTATCAATCTCGTCCATTTTCCTGACATTAAAATCTATTTCCAATTTGCCCGATTTTGCGTCGCCTTTAATTGCATTACCATGTTTAGGTTGGGCTTTGTGCATTATTAATACGTCCGTTGGCGACGTCTCCCCTTCAAAAAGATTGTTCTTGCTTTTCAGCCAATCGGCAAAATACGGAATTTCCTCGTTTGAGTCGATGATTTTTTCTAAGTCCTGTTCGCAGTCGTAATATAATGCGGAGTAGTGGCGTGCGTTAGATTCGTTACTCCACATCACCCTGTCCCACACTCTTTTAGCTTTCACCACAACCTGGTCTGTTACTACATTGTGTTTGTCGATATGTGCTATAACTTCCTGGTTTTCTCCATATAGGCTGTAAATAGCAGACGTGTCAATTGGCAGAACTTTTGTCTCGCTTAAAGAGAGATTGCGTCCCTTAGGCGAGAAGTACCTGTCTATACCTGCGTTGTAACCCTGTTTTTTGCGGTCGTTTTTTGTTTGGATAAATAAATTCCATTCACCGTAAATGTCAGGCAAAGTAAAGCAGTATCTGCCAAGGGAGTCCGTTGTGACTTCTCCTTCAAGGTTCTCTCCCTTGCTGTTGTACATCACGTTTCTGAGTGACGCGCCGTTTATGACATTGTTGTTTTTCTTGTCCTTTACCACTCCGTGTATCATGAGCCCGCTTTCTATCGGCTGGAACTTGTCCCATACAGTAAGTCCGGCCATAAGCTCCCAGTCGTATCTGCGCCACCCCTGTATCATGGTCAGCAGGTCAGCCGCACGGCGGTGCTCCTCGTCGTCAGCCTCGAAATAGTATTCAGGGTTGGCTATGTAGCCTTTCAGTTCAGATGATAGCAGCATCCATGTCAGTGCGTTGCCATCCTTGCCACCAGTCATGGTCTCTGCGTCAACGGCAGAAAATGACATTGAAGATTCCGGTTCGGCGAGCAGTTCCACTTCCATTTTCCCGCAAGGCGCAAACTCCGTGTTCTTTACGCTGACCGATATGTTGTTGCTTTTTCCTGCTATTTCAGGGCAGATGAAGAAAAGCCGTTCCGCATGGCGCTTTCCATTGCAGCCAAATATAGTTATCTGATTTACGCCTTTCGGCAAGTCTTCTCTTGGATATGCAATGTCCCAAGAGTCGTTAATATGGAATGTGTCAGCGGTGACGATATCGCCTTCGTGCATGATTACGCACCCCATAGTCTCCTCCCTGAGGTCAGGCGTGGACTCCACGTGTATCCTAACCGAATCGTTTTCAATGAGATTCATGGTCATGGATACCCCCGACTCCAGAATCTCAGGCAGCTTCGCATCCCTCTTTTTGCCCTTGCGGTCCGTGTATTCAAATCTGTCTGATTCTTCGTCAGGTGTTATTTCCACAATTCCCCTGTCGATGCTGTCGTCATACACAATGCTGTATGCCATTTTGCTTTTCAGCCCTTTCACGAGATTCCCACTTTCGGGGTAAAGGTTTACTTTTGGTGCTTTGCTCAACTTCTTGAAAGGATTCTCTTCCTCCTTTTCCTCTCCGTTCTCGTCAAGTCGTCCGTCAGGGAGACGCTTTTTGTGCGAAAGCATGTCAATCTTCGGGTCGCTGTAGTCGCCAGGTGTTTGAGGTTCCTTGAATACAGGGAAAACCCTTGAGAAACAGGCGTCAGTGCCCCAGTTAGTCATATACCTTGTATACGCCCTGACTTCGTAAAATCCAGTAACAAGTATGTTGTCCAGCTTTATGTCTCCATATGCCTCTCCGTTCTCAATCTTCAGCTTGCGTGTCTCTATTACGTCACCGCTCGGATTGAGCAGTTCTACATATAGCACCTTGCTCAGGTCGGTTCTGTTTCTAGTGTCAGTTCTCGTCACATAGGCCTTAAACCAGATAGTCTCCCCCTTGAAATAGCCCGTATTGTCGAAATGCAGATACACCTTCTCCTGTGGATAGTACTTGTTAAATAGCATAGCATGGCGCATATACGTCATGATGCTGTCGATAGGATATAATGCGTAATTGAAAATGGAATTACTTAACAGAAATATTAATAACAAAGATTTTATAATGCATATGTTATTCATCGTAAACCGTGATATTATATTCTGTAGAATATGAATAAGTTTCTTCAAATGGAGTTGTTGGATTTGGCCAATAGTATATAGAGTTTTTTACAGTTACATTTGCGGACATTAAAGTTTGGTCGATGCTAAATGTTGTTATTTCAACATTCATAAAAGGTGAATGACCTTCTAAATAATCTATGCCAGGATAATAGAAGTATATTACACTATCTTCCTCTGATGTTTGAGATGGTTTTATTTTATAATCTTCGTAAACAGATATGACATAATGCGCTGTAGCATTGATATGATAACCTTCTATACTTGTTTCGTTGATTGTTTCTGATACAGTTTTGCATAGGATAACATGACCTGTGTTTTCATTATCACCGCTATTATTCTCTCCGGCTCTTGTCATCATTCTTGTTGCGAGAGAGTACTCTCCTGAGATGTCGCCTCCGAAGTCGTCTTCGCTGTTGCAGGCTGTGAACACTGCTGTTGTTACCATTGTTAACGCTACGGCAAAGATAATGCCGAATTTGGAAATTACTTTTGTTTTCATGTTGTTTTTTCTATTTGTTTGTTGATTAATAATTTTTCTTGTCAATTAATTGCTGTATTGCGTTTCTTTCTTTATTCTCAAGGCATCGGCAGAAATGACTTTCATCTTTTTTGTTGATATGGTTTTAGATATATTCCTTGCTTTTGTGGTATCTCCTTTATTCAGGTATGTATAATACAGACCTTCAAGCGGGGCAAAGCGCGATGGGCACATGTTGCTTGCCATCTGGTAGCTCTGTATGGCATTGTCATATTGATTGAGTTTTCGGTAAATATCTCCTGTGAGTAATTCCAAATTATATCCCGACCAATATTCCCTGCATTCTTTAGCAGTTTTTACTGCATCGTCAAAAAGTCCAGCATGATATAGTTCAGCTGTATAGTTGTACAGAAAGTAAGGGTTATTGGC
>JAZNGW010000017.1:0-14291 GCA_045576655.1 Bacteroidaceae bacterium | reverse complement strand
TGACGTCTCTACGTGATGCGCTTGCTGGTACCCAAGGGATAGCCACTTACCTCCTTGCTCCTCGTATGCAATACATTGCAACACGTTGCGTCCCTGCATGCAAAATGGCTGCCACCGCTGTAAAAACTTACCTTCACCTCGGTGGAAAATTAAAAGCACTGGGGAGAAAAGTATAAATAAAACTTATATTTGTAAGAATAAAACTAATATTTATATAAATAAAACTATTATTTGTACAAATATTACTTTTATTTATAGTTTTTAGCGAGGACCTTGTAAGTTTCGAACGGGGTGGTGCTGATTAAAGAGTGGGGTGGAGGCGATTAAGGAGCGAGAAGACGATGATTTCTCAATGCGGATAGTTAAAATTTAGGCACGGAACACACTGAAAAACACAGAAATACCGCGGTTTTTACTGTTTGCGACCAAGAGCCGTGGCTTCAGTGCAGTCTGTGACGTCCGTGCCTAAAAAGAGTCGGGCGGCTGTGGGAAAAAAGAAACGCCACACGAGTGGGCGTGTAACGTTTCAATATTCTTGATGTTTCAGTAACTCATTGCGCAGTTACTGCATCGAGCGGGTTTTCGCTATTTTATCCATCCGTCTTCGTCGAAGTTCATTGGGCGGATGAAGAGCTTGGCGCGTCCGTTGCTCGCCTTTTCATATGCATGGGAGATGAAGAACGGCTGGCCGTAGTATGTGAATGCGGCGTTATGGCCTATGCCGAAATATGTCTCGTCTGGTCCGTAGAGGAGTGTGCCGCCGCCCTTGTCCATGCGCTTGCCTTCCTTGTCGAGGTATGGGCCTGTGATTTTCTTTGAGCGTCCATAGACGGTCTTGTAGGTTGACTTCTCGCCGCGGCAGCAATAGTCGAAGCTTACGAACAGATAGTAGTAGTCGCCGTGCTTGTAGACGAATGGCGCCTCGACTGCATTTGCTCCTGCCTCGATTGTGTTGTTGCCTTCTTGGGTGAACTCAATGTTGTCGAGTGTGAACTTGCGGTCGAAACGGCGTGATATGGTGACTGGTTCGCTCACTGGTGTCTTGAAGTCTTCCTTGGAAAGTTTGATTAGTTGGATGCCGTCCCAGAACGAACCGAATGTGAGGTACGGATTGCCTTTCTTGTCGACGATGAGGTTAGGGTCGATGGCATTGAAGCAGTCCTTGCCTTTGTGCGATGCGATGACCATTCCTTTGTCCTCCCACTTGAAGTCGGGCGACTTAGGGTCGAGGGTTTTGTTGACTGCGAGACCGATGGCGCTACCGTTCTTTCCGAATGTGGAGCATGAGTAGTAGAGATGCCAAAGTCCGTTGTGATAACTGATGTCTGGTGCCCATGTGTGTCCGCGATAGCCTGGAACAGTGTCCATTGCCCATGCCGGAGTTTCCTTCAGTGCTGATGGTTCATGCTTCCATTCCTTGAGGTCTGCGCTCGACATGACGCCTACGTTCATGCCTGTGGCAAAGATGTAGAAGCGTCCGTCCTCTCCGCGTGCGATGACTGGGTCGTGCACATCGGGATGAGTCATGGTTGCAGGGAAATAGCGTCGGCGCTCTGTGGGGCGTGCCTTTATGCGCATGATTGTGTATGACATCGGTGCGAACTCGTATGTGAACTTGTCGGCAAATCCGTTGTAGGTTGTCTCTACTGGCACGAGTTTGGTTGGGTTCTCAAATGAGTTCTCTTCCTGTGCGTTGCCTGAAAGCGTGATGACTTTGCCTTCTGCCTCTATGCGGTGTGCGCCTTCGATTTCGAAGCTGCGTGTGTATGCCTTGTCTGTTCCGTTGACAACCTTGATGATGAGTTCGCCTGTCTGAGTGTCATATCCTGTCTGGCAGAAATAGCGTGTCTGCTGCATTGGTTTTGCTGAGGTTAGTTCCTTGCCGTCAACAAAGAGAGTAACCAATTCAGGGGTGACAACAAGCTTGACGTCGTACCAGCGGTCGGTCTCGACTGACTGCTGCACCTGAGGGCCGAGCACATCAACAGTGCGTCCGCGCTGAATAGGTTGGAAGGCGGTGGTACGGTTGTTCCATCCTGCAATATTGGCAACGTAGCCGTTGCGTCCGCGCTCGTCCATACCGAAGTAAATGAAGAATCCTTCGCGACCGTCTGTCTTCTTCGCCTGAAGCTGGAGTGTGTAGTTGTCGCTGCTGAATTCTGGGAACGTAGATATTGTGAGCTGCTGGTTAGAAGTCTGGGCAATGATGTCGCCACTTACGTTCCATTCGCCTCTGCCGCTCTTGAACTGCGAAGGGGCAACTTTCTGTGTTTTGCCGTCGGCTGTAGTGATTTGTATGTTGCGGTATTCACACTGAGTAGCATAGCTTCCGAGTCCTATGCCGCCCGCTTCGAATGGTTTTGCCTCGACAGCACTTGCTGTTTCGCTGAGCCCGACGTTATATGTGGCACGGTGCTCTGCCGACATCTTCTGCACGTAGTAAGAAGCACGACCGTAAGTGGCTTCTGTGTTGAAGTGGATGAGGTTGCACGGCCAGTTTCTGTGGCTGTAGTTCTCAAAGAGAGGCGCATAAGAGGTCATCTTAACGACATCGCTATTGCGCTCCATGCCGAGAATGAATGCAGCTTCGCTGATTGCGGCAAGGAGGTTTCCTGCACCGACTCCAGCGTTGCATGCGTACTCGCCAACGTAGATGTCGTGCTTGCGTGGCGCGTTGTCGAAAAGATTGTTGTTGTTGAAGAAGAAGTTAGGGTCGCGATACCAGTGAGGGTCAACCATGTACTCGCCTGGAATCTGCTCTAACAGCGGGTCTGTATGACCGAGAGTGTTGATAAACTTTATCTGAGGGTATTCAACGCTAAGTTTTGCGAATATATAGTTGAAGTGCTTCACATACTGCGGTCCAACGTTCTCATTTCCAATCTCTACATATTTGAGCGGGAACGGTGCCGGATGTCCTGCATCGGCGCGCATCTTTGCCCATTCGTTCTTTGAAGGGTCGCCGATAGCATATTCTATGGCGTCGCGGAAGTCCTGGATGACAGAATCAAGTCCGGCAGTTGTGTGCGTGTAGTCACCGTTGCGAACGGAGCATGACATGCCGGCGTTGTTGACAAACATGGCGTCCATGCCTACGTCCTCGCAGAACTGGAGAAATTCGTGATAGCCCAGTCCCCAAGTGTTGCGATAGCCCCAGAGATCCCACTCGCCGCGGCGTGTCATAGGGTCGCCGATTGTCTCCTTCCACTTGAAGCGGTTTTCGTATGTCGCACCCTCGACGATGCATCCTCCTGGCCAACGCATAAAAGTAGGGTGAAGTCCTTGGAGCATCTGCGCCAAATCAAGACGGAGTCCGTTCTTGCGTCCCATAAAGGTCTTTTGAGGGAAAAGAGACACGTAGTCTACATATATGGTACCAGGTGCATCAAATTCAAGGATGAGACTTCCGTTAGGAGTTGTGCCGGAAGAAGTAAGCACACCCGTAAACTCAGTCCACTCCTTTATCTTCTTAGTCTTGAACGTAATAGAACCAAGATGGTTGCCGTCAGAAATACGGGCAGTGATATTGCCCTTGTAGTCAGCACTCTTGACATAGAAGCGGAGGTCATACTTCTCGCCGCTCTTGAGTCCCATACCCCAATAACCAGTGTTGGTCAGTGTGACCTTGCCGCCGGCATCAAGCGAAGAAATCTTGATTTCCATGGCATTTGGAGTATTTGGATGAAGCGGAACGTCAGGCTTGACCACATCATACTTGGCTGTTCCGCCTAAAGCCTTAACTTCCCATGCGAGCATTTTTTTCTCTTCTATGTTCCATGGAATACTCCACTTGCGGTTAGTCCTGTGTTCATAATTAGGGCTATCTACGGCCACAGCCTTCCCGTCAACATAGGTCATGCTTGACGGGAGAACATGCTCCTCAAACCCACGGTTCTGAACCAGTTCGGCATAAAGTCCGCCATCGCCGGCATGATTGATTTCCTCAAAGAAAATGCCGTAGAGGTTAGGCGAGACATCCGCACCTTTCTTGTTAAGATCAATCCTAATTGCATCAGTCTGGGCAAAGCCTGCCAGCGAGCAAGACAGAATTGAAGATAAAATCAGAAGTTTTTTCATAATACATTATTTATAAGGTTTGTGAATCTAAGAAGACTACCATATAGGTCTGCTCAACTTGAGCAGTTCGCTGTCATGATGGTTGAGCGGATAGCACTTGTTATCGAGAATCATGGTCACGCCGTTCTGTTCAGTAAACGGCTCCCACTTCGGCAGACCTTTGACGTTAGGGTTGCCGGTCTTTATAAATAAAAGCCAAATGCTGCTAATCAGCTTTTCAAACTTATATGCAGACGGCGAAGCGCCAGTCATCTCACGCTGAAGGCCATAGACAGTTTCAACTCTGGTGTGTTCGCCTGCCGTGATCTCTTGGGCAGAGACATATATTGGCAAAAATGACAAAAGGATTAGTAGCAATCGTTTGATCATAGGGTTAAAATTTTAAGGCTGATTAGTACAAAAATAAGGAAAAAAGATAAAATTATGCAATATATGGGTTGTTTTATTTCAATTTATAATTACATAAGGTGTCCGATAAAACAAAAACGCACCCCCAAAAGGAGTGCGTTTGCGATATTGATTGTTTTGTAGTTGAAAAATTAGGGGGGGCGATGTGACGCTTAGTGGCGCGTTACAATTTGTTCGCCACTTACTTGATGGCTTTGTAGACTTTCTTTGCCATTACGCCTGCAGCGTACGGATCGGGGTGGATGGCATCAGGGAAATGCTCTGGCATCTTTGCTGTCGCCTTGTGGAGATTGATGATTTTCCATCTGTTTTTCTTTGCTACTTTCTTGATTTTCGGAATCACCTCGTCTTCAATCACGCTGTTGCGTATTCCCCATTGCACTTTGTATGCCATAGCCGGGTAGCAGAGGTAAATTTCGGGTTCTGAAGGGAGTGATTCGAATGATTTTGCCATAGCCTCGATGTCGCCTTCAAAGTCGTGGCGGTAAACCCAATTCTGAGGTTTGGTGTCGTTTGTGCCGAACTTGATAATCACTATGTGTGGAAGAAATTCGAGTGCGGCCTTGTATTCAGGTTCCTTGATGTATGGGCGGTCGCCGTTGCTCAAACCTGTGCGCCCGCCTCGCCCGAAATTCACTACTTCATATTCCTCGCCGAGCAGTTGTTGCAACTGGGCAGGGTAGGAGTCCTTGTCGCGGTTCTTTATGCCGCTTCCGTAAGTGATGCTGTTGCCCACGCATGCCACTCTGATTTTTTCTTGCGCTTCAGCGAATGTGAGTGCAGCAAAAAGCAGTATTAGTGAGAGGGTTTTCTTTAGCATATGGCTGGGGTATTGTGTGTGATTATTCGTGTTCGCTTATCACCTTGTTAGCTCCGCTGGTTATCTTCAAGTATTCAGGATGCTCGTTAATGAAGGTATCGATGTGGCGGACGTATTTGTCTGCAAGAATCTCTTCGACGGTGATGAGGATACCAGTCTCTTCCACATCGCCAAAACCGTAGTTGATGGCTGTGCCGAACATCTTCATGGTAGGTGAGAGGTTCATGTAGGCGTTCACGAGAGGCGGGATGTTAAGTCCGAGACTGCGCACTTCTCTGTTGAGGATGCGGTAGTCTTCCTTGAAGTTCTCCTCGCTGAAGATGCTTTCAAGCTCCTCTGTGCTCATTTCTAACAATAGTGGTTTTGCAGGGATTATGAGACGGTCCTTATCTTCGAAGTGCTTGTTTAGGAAGTAAAGAATCATGTCGCGTCCGCGGCGGTTGTAGGAAGGGTACATCGTCATTTTGCCAAACAGATACTTCACGTTAGGCATGATGATTGTCAGCGCGCCAAGTCCGTCCCAAAGGTTGTCGAGAGCGAAAAGTCCCTTTGCTCCGGCGCGTGTTGACTGGTATTCGAGCGTAACGAACGAACGTCCTAATTCGATGGTGTAAGGCAGATACTCCTTTATGAACTTTTCGGAGAACTTGAACATGTGAGCTGTAGCCAATATCGGTTGTCCTTCCTTGTCCATTTTTGCTTCTGTGCCCATGAGGTAACGGTAACCGCCAATGATTTCCTCCGCTTCGGGATTCCATACGATGAGTTGCTTGTAAGCCCCTTCTTCTGTGTCGAATTCGTCGAGGTCGAGAGCCATACCCGTGCCTCCTCCCGCAGCGCGGAAAGCAATTTCCCTAAGACGACCAATCTCGCGAAGAGTGTTAGGCGAGTCTTGGTATGTCACAATGTAAATCTCGTTGTTGCTCTTGTTGGTGAAGCGAAGTCGCTTGTCTTCTGTCAACTCGGATTTTAGCAATTCTTTGCTTACGGGAGCGATGATTTCTTCCATTTGTGTATTTTTTATTTTGCTAAGTAGTCTGATTAAAGTTCGTACACTCTGTCCTGCACCCATGCTGCCCATTCGGCAGGAGTTTTCGACTTGTCAGTGAAAGTCTGCCACGGAATTGGTTTGCCGAAGGTGACAGTGAACGAGTTTCCTACGTTCTTATACATCTCGTCTACGAGGAAAAGCATGGCAAAGTTGAATTTCAGATTTAGTTTCTTGCACCAACGTGCAATGTTGTAGAATCGGTCAGAATTTTGTCCTGAGAAGTGTACGGGGATTACATCACGTTGGTATTCAACGGTTTTAGTGATGAATGTCTTTTTCCAGGCGAGGTCGCGAATGCTTCCGTCGTCCTGACGGCGTGAGCAAAGTCCTGCAGGAAACATCAGTACGTTATTGTCTGACTGGAACGCTGCATCAACCATCTTTGGGAAGTTGCGACTCTGATTACCAGTCTTGTTGATTGGTATACAGAGCGGCGCCAGCCCATGAAGGTTCATCAAAACATCGTTGACAAGGTACTTGATTTTGCTGTCGTATTTGTGGCAAAGAAGTTTACCGAGCGCAACGCCGTCTTCGCCGCCCAGTGGGTGATTGCTCACAATTGTGAAATATCTTCCGCCCTCGTTTCCAGGCAGTTCGTCCAATCCTTTTACCTTAAGGTCCATTTCCAGATAGTCTACGCATTCATCAAGAAAATCAACTCCAACTTTTCCTTTGGCACGTCCGCCGAGGAAGCGGTTGACTTCTTCTTGGTGCAAAGTGCGTTTAAGCCATGAAATGATAAATCCAGGTATGTATTTGGCTTTAGAGCCTGCCTTTTCCTTAACAATCTTATCTATATCGACTAGGAATTCTTTTTCTTCTGAGTCCATAATTCGTCAATTATACTGCAAAATTACGCAATCTTTTCATTATGGCAATGAAAACCACTCAGATTTAGAGTGATGAATGTCTGAATGAATATAGAAACGGCCATATTGGAGATTTTATGGTGACTCTATGACATTTGAATAAGTCTCCAAATAAAAATAAAGGGATGCAACGCTGCACCCCTTTATTTCTGAAAATGTTATTACTATTTTTATTAGGCTTGAATTTACTTCACTTCCTCGAAAATAAACACCATTGATTATCAAATATATAAGTATTAAATGGTACAAATATGGTTTCTAAAATTCATCAAAAGCATCTTGGAGGTTATTATTGATAACTATAATAAGTTCCAATTAACGATTCTTGTATTCTTATTTACAGTTTCTCTGTACATGTTTTTGTTATGGTGAAGATTTCTATTTGTTTTCATTATAGTACTGACAATTATGAAATACATATAATCACAACATTTCTCTAATGAATTCGTATAAAAAAGCGCCACTAGCATAACAACAAGTTTTATGATGATTATCCGCTTTATTTGCATCAGCAAAATCTGATACAGCTTTAATCCAAAGTGCTTTCTTGTCAAGGGTATGAGCTGTCGTGTAAAGAGCAAATCCTTCCATATCAAGTGCTTGTAACTTACGTTCATCTTTTTTTAAGTTATCAATAACTTCAGTAGACGCAATAACAAAAGGCCCACAAACTGTTTTGGCTATACAAGCGGATATATTTTCTTTTTCATCTTTAAGATTTGCATCATGAATTAAATCATTTATTTTTCTAAGATGTTCTGGATTGGATATAAACTCATAAACTTTTGCAATTAAATTGCGGTTTGCTGGTATTTGGTTCATTTCTTTCAAAAACATAATATCGCCTGAGTTTGATTCTTTGAGTTTGCCGGATGCATAATCATGTATAGCATCTGCAATTATTATATCATCTAATGCAATATCTCCATTATTTATGCCAGCTGTGATGCCTGTCATAAAAATTACATCCACATCAAAGCGATTGTACATTGCAGAAGCGAGAATAGACGTAGCACAAATACCTGGCTTATTTGCACATGCAGCTATAACACAATAATCTTTCAAATGACTGCTGGTGATTTTTGTTGTCTTAAATACATATGGAAGTCCTTCTATTTGTATTGACTCCCATTGGCAACCTGCAAATGCTTTTTGCATCATTGTAAATTCTTTGTCTAAAGCACAAATTACACCGATATCATATTTGTTACGATTTTTAATGGATGTTTCTATGTCTTCTTTCATTTGTTGTAGTTGACACACTTTATCCTTAAGCTGTGTTTTCCATTCGTTGGTCTTGCGTGAATAAAACAACAAATACCAAAGTTTATCTTTAAATTCTTTTTGTTGTTCGGAAAATTCTTCCTCAAATTCAGTTAATCCAATAATTTGAATAGGTTTCTTTATACTTAGATTGATGTATATCTCTTTAAGTAACTCTACACCTCCACGTCTATTTATTTCACCTTCTTGGTCTTCTCGGTGTTCAGGAAGTACCATATCAAGAATTAGCATGTCATATGTTTTTGTCTGAAGTTTTTCTCTACCATCAACAAGGCAACATGCTTCCTCAATTATTATTTGACCTTGTGGAAATAATGGTTGGATTACAGATTTAAGAGAATCTCTTTTATTTTGACTGTCATCTAATATTAAAATTTGTATCATGATATAATATCTTTAATTTGTTTTTTTAAATGTTTTTTCCAATCGTTTCTTTGAGAAGAATAAAATACATATGATTTATAATTTTGAGGATAGTCCTTTTTTAGATCGATATCAAATGCGTCTAATTGTTTTCTCCCAAATACGTTATACATTGTAACAACTATAACGGGGGTCATAATCTGTCTAAGAAACATCCCTTCAAGAATATATTGACCGGCAGATGGTTCAGGCAATCCACCACTAGCATCTGTTGATAAATCATAGGTTGACATAGACATATCCAGTAGTATCAGTGAATAATCATCCCCATGCTCAAATATCTCTTCTTGTGCAGAGTTATACGATGTACGTTGTACAACTTCATAATCTGTAAATTCTTGCTTCAAGAAAGCCAATATATTATTAGCCTTCTCCTCATAATCCTCTACTAATAATATTCTTTTCATTTACAAGCATTTCTTTGATGTTAAACAATATGTCAACAATACATTTCCCGTCTATAGCTTTAATAGTAAAAGTGTTATTAATATTGCCAAAATCGTATTTTACTATAGTCATAGCTTTTACTAAGCCACTACCACCTTCTTGCTGTAATTTTGTTATATCGTTCATTTTCTCGTCAAAAATATGATTTAAATCATCCTCGTGAATGTTATCTTGAATTTCATTTATCAATGATATTTTTATTATATTCTCATCTATCATTTGTGAGTATATTTGAAATATTCTAGGATTTGTATTTTTGCTATATCTCAACATGTTTGTTAAGAAAATAAAAAATAGGTCAAACATAGAAGAACTATACTCTGGACGTATTAAAGTGGGTAACGAGACCCCGGTCATGTCCAATTGCACTGGAACATCTTGGTAATATCTTGCTGCTTGTTCCATTGTCATACGGATATGATTGTCGATGTCAAAATCTTCAAACTTGGTTTCTTGTTTATAAAACCAATTCTCTACTTTTATAAGTTTATTTGCTAATGCGGTTTTAGCATTATTAACTGCTGTTTTCAAATCTGCACTTAAAGTTTCATGTCCAGAAAGGGAATCAAAACTTTGTTCTAAGTTTTCTAAATGATTGAATATTCCAGGTTTTAGCTGATTGGAAATTCTTTTTCTAATAACCTCAAGACGAATTTCTGTTATTTCCCAAAGATAAGATATTACGCCCTTACAAAATGACACCATATCTTGTGTTTTGAATTCAATTTCCATCAAACGGTCACATAAATCTTTTGTGTCAACGCAATAATTAAATTCTCCATTATTTACGTCATCCTCATCTATGTGAATTTGAATAACTGAATCTTTAAATGAAGATATTAAACTATCAATACTTTCGGAAAATTTTACCTGTGCATTATGTAAATTCTTCTGAATTTCAGAATTTAAAGAATACTCTACGGCCCAATAATCAGATGGCATGTATTGTTGTCCTGATTGGTTGAGGATTAAATTAAATCGTTCAAAGTCGGATCTTAATTCTCCTTCAAAAACTCCATGTCTAATTCGTGTACTTAAATAAGTACCTAATCCAAATCTACTTTTTAAGAATGCATATCTTATGACATTAAAAATTTGAAGTGCAACTTCTTCTATTGCATTATTTGAGAATGTTGCAATGTCGTCTATCAAATCTGTAGCATTGCTATGCGAAAAGCTAGCTCCATTTACTAATACAAAAACTCTATTGCTACGAACTAAGGCTGCTTGTTTCTTAAATCTATCATACAGGTCATCAATATTGGAGAGTTCATACTTCATTATTGCGTCCTCATTTACATAAATTTTGCTATCATTTAGTTTTTTCATTCCTCTATATGCAACTATTTCATGCATTAATTCTGTACACATATTTGCATACAGATTATTATCTGAAAAATTAGTCTTCAAATAGCTAGCAATTTTTATTTTTTCATCAAGCACCTCTAAAGTGCTTTTTAGTTTATAATGATGGTATAGTAGGTCATCTGTAACAAGTAAATATAGAAAAAGTTCGACTTTATTGGGATCCTTTCTTTTGAACTTAACCAATAATTCTGATGGATATTTTACATTTTCATATTTGCAATAACTTTCTAGCACATACTGTTTTTGAGGGTAATTTTCAGCATTTAAAAATACAAATATCAAGAAATCAATATCGTTTTTCAGCCCTTCGTATCTTGATTTTTTTATATCCAACATAAATTGTTTTGTGTCGATTTTAGACACAAAAGCCTTATTCTCTATATACTTGTCTACGTAAAAACGAACAGCTTTCTGCCTATAGGATGTGTCCATATATGTGTATGACATGAACGTATATTCTACAGCTGTTTGAACAGTAGGAATATATTCGGAGTTATTCTCAATAATTTTATTCCATAAATTAACTGCTTTTTCATATTCTTTATTTTCAAACGTAATTTTTGCATTATCAACCTCACGTATATATGCAACAACTTTTGATTCTTCTGTAGTTAAATTCTCAACTCTTCTCTTTTGATATGGTATAACAATAGACTCTTTATCATATTTAAGACCTGAATCTAGATATGCAAGTTTTTCTTCGTTATCTTCATAAACGGTTGTAAATAACGGGTCGAAACATGTCATTGTTGATAGATGAAGCCATGAATCTTTCTTCCATTTTTTTTCTTCTTTTATATAATAGTCAAGTCCACATGCAAAACTTAATCCGTACAAATTTTTACTACGTTGATATAGTAAATCAAGACTCGTCGCATTATCTTGTTCTGTCATTACTGAATAAACTAACTTTGCAACTTCATTTAAAACAGAATCTACATTTTTTGTGATTGGTTTAAAACCATTATTCTTGAATAGAAGTGCTCTGCAGTATAATTTTAACACATCAAAAAGATAAGGATTCCTAGTTAAAAAATATCTACATTCTTCGATTACGTTATCATATTCTCCTGTATAGTATTTATCCAGTATAGATATAAAGTCCTTATCGTAATATCCTTCTGGTAATTTTTTGTTAGGCTTAAGGAGAATGTATGGAATCCAACAGCGGTCAGATGTAATATGATAAAGTGATGATGCATAATTGCTTACAAGTTCTTTGTTTGCTGCATTTTTAATAACATAAGATTTAAGAACATAATTCATCAATATATACCTGTCTACTACAGAGTTTAAACTTTCCATCATTAAAGTGACAGATAAATCATCTATATCATAATTTTGATAGTAATTCAATCGAAATAAATAATAGTAGTAGCGATCATTTTGTAAGTCTGTTCTATTTTTCTTATATCTTGAATATAAATTCGCATCATATTCATAAGACGGGACAGCGCGTTGGCTTCTTGAAAATATATTAGACAATACTATTGGGACAAATCCACGTTTTAAATCTTTGTGGATTGTATTAAAATTACTAACTATTTCAATGCTCTTAGACAAATTATCTTGTAGTCCTGCTATTGTTAGTTTCATTTCGTAATACCAAACAGTATATCCAATACATTTTACAGATTCTTCCAATAATAATTCAGCCTGAGAATACTCACCAAGAAGTATACTTTTTTCGACATTATCACGTAAAGATACAAACTGTCTCAAAATGTTTTTATTTTTCTTCAAACATTGTAATACCCAATTGATTTCAATGTCAATTGATTGAGGTTTATAAAAATAACGATTCCAACCGGTGCCTAAATCTTCAATACGTTTAGGAATCATATTGCCCCATATAACACTATTTAATATGGGGGAGGATTTAAATAAATTGTTTAGAGTATAGTTTATTAAGTTATTATTTCCCGTATACTTTAATGTATGTGCAACCTCAGACCATCTTCTTTTGTCACCTTTCATGGCAAGAAATGCTTCAGCTACTTGGTATTCTTTCCAATCCGCCTTAATTTCAGGTGTTATTATTTGAGGTATAAATCTTTTTTTTGCCATATAATTTTTACTTAATTACATAAATGTAGAAAATGGGGAATTAATGCCATTGTAAATTTTATTGTTGCAGAAAAATCTTAGGATTCTCAGGTTCTTCCATGGTCATTCCTTTGATTTCAGTATTACCCATCTACCATCTTTGCGTCCACCCTCACGTATCAAGATACCTTTTTCGTAAAGGATCGAAAGTTCTCGTCGAATAGTTTTCTCCGACACTTTAATCTTTTCGGTCATATCATCAATGGTAATTCGGTCGTTCTCTTTTATCAAGTTAATGATAACCTCTTGGCGCTCAGTTAGTTCTTTTCGGTCATCTTTTCGGTCACTATTTGACCTAAAAGAAGTTCCACTCTGTTTTTTACCTAAAGGCAGAACCAATTCCACTTCATCCAACTCGATCTTATTCTTCAGTTCAGGTTCTCCCCATTTGGTTTCTTTCCATGCTGCAATGATTTGAGGAAAGCCGGAACCGATGTTTTCTCCGAATCCCACCATGCGGAGCATGTTTTGAATACGAGGGTTACGGGCTTTTGAGTTACCACCTTCATAAATCTGCTCCATTGGCAAACGCAATAATCCTGGATTACGGAAGCAAAGTTTGTCGTCATGCTTTTCAATTCGCAAGATACCAGCATCCATCATTAAATCAGCATGGATGATAGCATTCGTGAAAGCTTCACGGACAGCCTTATGTTGAGGGGTGTCATCTACTCGTTGCATACCCTCCATGCGGAAAGGTCTTGGAAGGTCAAACGTCATTTTAGGCAATACTATACTAAAGAACTGATAAAGGTTGTTCTCCCAACGTCCGTCGTAGGTAAGGCGATCACTATAACGTTCTTCACTAATAAGATTGCAGAAATTCAGATAGTCCATACGGAAGTTGCCAAAGCGTTCTCTAATAGGCAGGCCCTTACCGAACATCATCAATCCTGCCAGTGATAACCCTTCTTTTCCTTCTTCCCGGTTCACAATGTATCCACCAAGATTTCGAAGGAATGATTTATCATCTATTTCGTTCCAAACATGGTCTGTGTTCCATACACGGAACAGATTGCGATAACGATGTAATGAATCAAGGTCTATATCATCCATGGTGTAGTGTTCGAGCAATATTCCGTCATTTCCATCTTCAAAAGAATCACGAATCATGGCTTTCACCTGCCGTTCTTTACAATGGTAGTCTCCCTCGTGATTGCGTCTAAATGTTCCTTTGTAGATATCATTATTCAAATAGATTGGCTTAATACTCCAATCTGCTTGAGGAACATGGATGCATACAACCTCCTTGCCATCCACATTTATAACTTCTACATCACTGTCTGAGAGGATATTGTCGTTTACTTTATTGCTATTGATAGTATTCCAAAAATCAGTAACAATCTTCCTTGAATCTTCAACACCCACAATCTGAAAGCGTTTCTGTAGATCTTTCTCCTTCAAATGTTCTACAATACCAAGCAAAATAGTTCCACCG
>JAZNGW010000016.1:0-33560 GCA_045576655.1 Bacteroidaceae bacterium | reverse complement strand
TAACAACCACAATGGTCAACCCAAAACACAACTAAGCAAAAACATAGTCAACTAAATTTAAAACTAATCTTAAACCAAGTCAACCTAAGATATAAATAAGACGGAAAAGGTCAACCAAATTCGTTAAACCACAGAGAAAAGTATAAATTAAACTTATATTTGTAAGAATAAAACTAATATTTATATAAATAAAATCATTATTTGTACAAATATTAGTTTTATTTATAGTTTTCAGTGAAGTGCCGGAAAATAAGGAGCGCAGAGAAGATAATTTTTCAGCGGGAAAAGGACTGATTTAAATACTTATACCTCTGATTTAATGCGCATTACACCTTGCAAAAAGAATCACGTTGCGACTTTCCCCAAAGGTACGTCGCAACGTGATATACGTTCTGCCAATAGAAAACTTATCTTTCAGTGCTATGGCGGAGAGTCGTTCTCGCGGTCAATAGCTTTCCATAAAAAATGAATGATTAAAGTGCGAATCACAACCTATAGTCACATAGGTTTAATTCGCTAACGAGAAATGAATATACATAACCCGAACTTTGATAATATAGGCCTGTATTTGCATCTTGCAAGCGGGCAAAGGTGTCAGAATTGTATAGGGTTTCCATTGCCTTTTCTAATGTATATCCGTATCCATCCATCAACATTTGTATCAGTTCGGCATACATATCCTCTTGCATCATCTTAATCTGCCCTGTGGTGAGTTTCATAGTTTTATGAGTTTTGATAACGCTAATTCTGAACAAAAAAAATACTGAAATGTTATGCCTCGTGCATACTGCAGCTCGCGCACAAGCTCTTCTATGCTAATAACTCCCGACTGGTAACGACGAAGTTGGAAAGTAACGCCATCATCGGCTATCGGACCAAACACGATATCATAATCATGTGCAGGGTGGTGACTGCGGAAATCCCTGTTCTTCAGAATGAAATTTGCCCACTCCACACTATAATCATTAAAAATTTTCACTTTCAGTTCATCGCTTTGCAACCATGTCTCATCAAAATCAAATTCTGACACAACAGCTTCTCCGCACATCAACTGCAAAGTCTTCTGTTCTGCCATTCGCCTTGCCTGCTCTTTATCGGCTGACAGATAAAAACCTTGCCCAAAGTCCTTGAACGGTTTAGATTTAGAGAGGTCAGGCTTGAGCACCTCAACATTTGATCCGTGATATAGTATCATTTCAGTCCTCCCCCATTATGACCGCAAACTTGCACCATTGCATCTATTGCATCATCAAACGACAGCGTATGTATCACATCGTAATAAGCAACAAGATGCGCTAATCCCTTGAAACGTGCCAAATAGTTGTACGCTTGTTTCTCTCCGATTCCGAATCTGTTTGCGAACTCGGCTATCAGCGCTATCATATATTTCAGTCTGTTATTTTCTTCGCGTGACATATAGCATTGTTCTTTATCTACAGGCAAATATACAAATCATTTGCGAGTAGAACAAATAGTAAAATCACTAATTACTTTCTGCTCTGTAGCAACGAGCAGATCCTACTGTCTTACCGTAGAGCCATGACGTGAAGAAGAACAATGCGATGGCGGTGAAGAATCCTGCAATGGAGTCGACGAGGTAATGGGCCTTGATGTAGACTGTGGCGCAGCAGAGCAATAAGTAGAGCGGCATCATTACCCAGAAGAGCCAGCGGCCTTTCATCTTTGGTATGCGCCAAGCGAGCATCATGGTAATGGTGCTCATGCCGACGTGGCTGCTCGGGAAGGCTGCCGTAGGGCGTTCGCCAACTTCCTGCGCTCCGATGACCAACTGGCTGAAGATGCCCTTTATCTCTGGCACAATCATGTCGGTGTGGGTCTGGAAATAGTAGCCTACGGCAGGGAACACGCCTGTATCAGCGGCTCCGGTGCCAACGGCCTTGAAGTAGTATTGAGGTCCGGCGCATGGGAGGAACTCATATATAATATAAAAGATGAAGAACGAACCGAGGAAGATGAAACTTGCCTTGTCGAACTTGTCATAACGCAGGAAGAGATAGTAGGCCATTGTGCCTATCATCATGTAGTAGTAAGCATAATAGCCAAGGTTGAACGCTTCGCTCCAGAAGGCGCTGCTGAGGAGTTCGCCAAACTCAAGGGCGGGCTGACAGCCGAAGAGCTGGTGGTCCATATTGGCAAAGATGTGGTCGAGATACGGATATTGGCTGCAATAGTCGTAGGTCTCAGGATACCAGATGGCAAGGAGTCCGAGCAATGGGAGCGCTCTCAACCAGATGAGGGGTTGGCAAGGGCGCAGGCGGTAAATCCAATTTGCCACAGCGATGAAGGCGACAACGCCCACTCGAGTGAGCATCATGCCCACAGGGTTGGCAAGCCCGTTCCAGTGGATGAAGGTCAGCACCGTTGTAAACAATATGTACACAAGCGTGATTATCTCCACGCTCAAGAGATTAAACTTTTTAGTCAGTAAGTTCATAATCCATAAACTTTCTACATTAAACTTTCAAGGGCAGGCAGACCTCGCCCCTACTTTAAACCTTCTTATACCACTCTGCGCAGGCCTTCACTCCGCGTTCGAGGTTCCACTGAGGGGTGAAGCCGAGTTCTCGCTGCAGCGGCGTGATGTCGCACTGCCAGTTGCGCTGCCTCATTATCTTGTACTTGTCGCCGTTGAGAGTCGATGTCTTACCTATCATTCGGGAGAAAGTCTCCGCCACCGCCGAAACGCATCGGAGCACCCACAGCGGCGCTGTGATGTGGAGCACATGCTTGACTCCGAGCTGGCGCTGGATGAGATCGCTGAACGAGCGGCTGGTATAGACAAATCCGTCGCTGACGAAGTAGGTGCGTCCGCTCACTCCCTTGTCGACTGCAGCAAAGATGGCATCGACAAGGTCCTGCACATATACGAATGTGATTTCCTGCGGCTTGTAGCCTACGGCAAAGTCGACATGCTGGCGTATGGACTTGGCCATAAGGGCGTAGTCCATTTCGCGAGGACCGTACACTCCCGTAGGACGGAATATGACGTAAGGGAACTTCGGCTTGCCTGCCTGCTCAAGTTCTACGGCAAGGCGGTGCAGATACTTCTCGCTCTTGAGTTTGCTCTCGCCGTAGGCAGTGTTAGGACGAGGTTCGTCGAGTTCGGTCATCTGCTCGTAGACCGACTTCTTCACCGTGTAAGTGTCGATAAAGTTCTGGCTTGCCCCCGTGCCAGGCAGCAAAGCCACACCGTGCGGCTTGACAATCTGTTCGCGCAGAGGGCCGAGGATGCTCAGACTGCTCACGTAGATGAACGTATCGGGCACCATATCGAGTTCGATGAGCAGGTCGACAAGGTTCTTGGTACACTGGAAGTTATGCAAATCGAAATCCTCCTTGCGCAAACATTTCGTTGCCCCTGCCGCATGAACGACCACGTCCCAGCGCCCGTGCTTCGCCTTGAACTCTTCAAGCTGCTGCTTCAGGGTGTCGCGCTTGGTCATGTCGAGGATGCAGAACTGCAGCCACTCGTTCTGCAGCCACTTACGGCTGGAACTCTTGCGCATTCCTGCCCATACTGACATACCTCGGCGCAAGGCTTCATCGCAGAGAAAACTGCCAATGAACCCGCTCGCACCCGTTATGAGAATCTTTTTCTTTTCGGCCATAATCTTTCAGTTGACGATGCAAAGTTACCATTTTTTCGCCCATTTACAGCAATTTAATCTTTTTGCAACAACAAAACTGCAGAAAAACACTTATATTTATATCAGCGTTTGCAAAAAGGCTGACGCAATTTCATATCAAAGGGCGAGCGGACCTCGCACCTGCCAACCTAAAATTCTATCAGCATATGGGAAAGAAGAAAGACCCTAAGCGTACAAAGCTCAACAAGGACGAAATGAGAAGCCAGATACAAGAATATCTGTCGTCCCACTCCACCAGTCCTGTTACACTCAAGCAGATATTCCGCGCACTGAAGTTCACCTCACATCCGCTCAAGATGCTCTGCGTCGACATCCTCAATGAGATGCTCGACCTGGAACAGATTATGCGCAACGAAGAAGGAGAAATCATCTTCCACAAACATACCCAGGTAGTTGAAGGCATATACCACCGCACTTCCGGAGGTCGCAATTTCGTCGACACCGACGACGGACTGGGCATAAGCGTATACGACGAAGACCTCAACCATGCGCTCCCTGGCGACAAGGTCAAAGTAAGTCTGCACGCCAAGCGTCGCGACAGCCATAAGATGCGTGGCGAAATAATTGAAGTCATAGAGCGATGCGAGAAACCATATGTGGGCACACTGCAAATTAACGGCGACACTGCCTTCCTAATCGTTTCGGGCATATCCATGCTTCACGACATATATATACCTACCGCCAAACTCAAGGGCGGCAAAAACGGCGACAAGGTCGTGGCGCGAGTCGTTGACTGGCCTGCCAATATGCGCAACCCGCAGGGAGAGGTAATCGACGTGCTGGGCAAGAGCGGCGACAACAATACTGAGATGCATGCCATACTTGCCGAGTTCGGACTGCCATACAAATACCCTGAGGAGGTGGAGGAATACGCCAACCGGCTGGAACCAGGCATTACCGACGAGGAGATTAAGCGGCGCGAAGATTTCCGCGAGGTAAAGACATTCACCATCGACCCGCGCGACGCCAAGGACTTCGACGATGCTATTTCCATTCGCCCCATCAGCGAGGGACTGTGGGAAGTGGGTGTACACATCGCCGACGTGTCGCACTACGTGCTCGAAGGCAGCGTCATAGACAAGGAGGCACAGAAACGCGCCACATCAATCTATCTCGTAGACCGCACCATACCGATGCTCCCTGAACGCCTCTGCAACTTCATCTGCTCTCTCCGTCCTAACGAAGAGAAACTCGCATACTCCGTAATCTTCGAGCTCAACGAGGATGCCGAAGTGCGCAAGTTCCGCATAGCACACACCGTCATCAAGAGCGACCGCCGATTCACATACGAAGAGGTGCAGCACTTGCTTGAAGAGATGGGCGAAGCAACCGAGTGCCAACTCATATTCGACGGCAAGGCACGGCCTACCGCTCCAGTCCCTGCCGCAGAGATGGAAGGCAAGGAGGTGGAACCAGTGAGCAAGGAAGATACAAAACTGCTCATCATGCTCAACAGACTCGCAAAGCGACTTCGCGAAGCACGCTTCAAAAGCGGAGCAATCAACTTCGACCGCGAGGAAGTAAGATTTGAGATTGACGACACAGGCAAACCGCTCAGCGTCTATTTCAAACAGGCAAAGGATGCCAACAAACTTGTCGAGGAGTTCATGCTCCTCGCCAACCGCACCGTGGCGGAAAGCGTGGGCAAAGTGAAGAAAGGCGCCGAAAAGCCTAAGACCCTGCCTTACCGCATACACGACCTGCCCGATCCTAACAAACTTGAGAACCTCAGCTCGTTTGTAGCACGCTTCGGCCTCTTCCTGCAGACACAGGGCACCAAGACCGCCGTAGCAAAGAGCATCAACCGACTGCTTTCAGATGTCAAGGGACAGCGCATCCAGGAACTCGTAGAGAACGTGTCGCTCCGCGCCATGATGAAAGCGAAGTACAGCACCGTCAACATCGGTCACTACGGACTGGCGTTCGAATACTACACACACTTCACATCGCCTATCCGCCGCTATCCCGACCTCATGGTTCACCGCCTGCTCACCCGCTACGCCGAGGGAGCAAAGAGCGCAAGCCAAAGCAAGTACGAAGCTCTGTGCGAGCACAGCAGCGACATGGAGCAACTGGCATCCAACGCCGAACGCGCCAGCATCAAGTACAAGCAAGTGGAGTTCATGGCCGACAAGATCGGCGAAGAGTTTGACGCCAAAATCAGCGGAGTGACCGAACACGGCATCTATGCCGAAATCGACGAAAACCACTGCGAAGGACTCATTGCCGTGCGTTTCCTCGGCGACGAAGCATTCGATTTCGACGACCGCAACTACTGTCTCGTTGGACGCAAGACACACCACCGCTTCTCGCTCGGCGATGCCATCCGCATCAAGGTGGCAAAAGCCAACCTCATACAGAAACAGCTCGACTTCGAGTTCGTGCGCAAACTCAGCGCTGACGGATTTGAAAACAATTCATCGGCAAAGAACTTCTTCGACGTCTTCAGCAAGAAAGCCAAAGCAGCAAAAGGAAAGAAAAGCAGCAAGAAGAAGAGAAAATAATTATGAATTAGGAGTTAGGAATTAGGAATTATGAGTAATGCCGAGCGTCAATAATTAAACTCCTAATTCATAACTCCTAATTCATAATTCAAAAATCACCTCACTCTTAGTCTTATCCACAACCATCGCGGGATAAGACGCCAGAAACCCACAAGCACGCGGTAGCGCCAATCAATGGTCGCCGTGTGCTTGCGCTTTTTAATAGCCGTCACGATGGAGCGCGCCACCGGCCCCACCGCCATCAGCATTGGATAGCGAGCATTGCGCAGAAGCTCCGTATCGACAAAACCAGGACGGATGTCAGTGAAGTCAATCCTAAGACCCTCCATCCAAGCCAATTGCGACAGCGCCTCAACATATGTGTTCTGAAACCTCTTAGTGGCAGAGTACGACGGAGCAATGCCAAGCCCCTTAGTGCCGGCAATCGAACTGATCACAGCCACATGGCCACGACCATCCCAACCGCCCCTCTGGCGCTCCTTGAAATAATTGAAAGCAAAAGTAGTCATGCGAGTGAAACCCTCGCAGTTGGTCATAACAGTACGCATTTCAGTCTCCACATCAAGATTCGCGTTCTGCGAACCGATGCCCGAACTCAGGAAGAACACATCCATCCCTCCCATCCTTTCGGCCAGTCCGCTCACAGCCTCAACCGCAGACTCCTGCGTAACATCAGCCACAGACGTCAGCACACAACCATCCTCAAACTCGCCCTTCAGCGACTCCAGCAACTCCTCGCGGCGACCTACAGCACCAACCTTCCATCCCTCGCCAACAAGAATCCTTGCCACCTCGCGACCTATACCCGAAGTCGCACCTACTATAATGATATTCTTTTTCATACTGTTAATACATTATCCGACAAAGATACAAAAATATAGTGTAATCACTGTTTCACAGCGCAGCCACATTGCGCGTGCGGAACGATTCACGCGCCTTCCTCACATACAGACGTTTCACATCGTCGGGCAAAGCACACGACCGCACAAACTCCCTCGTCTGCTCAGGGAACTTAGCCAAAGCAGTAGCGAAAAACCACGCCACAGCCATACGCACATAATAAGGCGAATCGCCCAAAGCCACACCTCTGCCCTCATGCCCCATCCTCCGCGCCTCCTTCAGCGACACATATTCAGAGCGAATCCCCCCAAAGTCAAGCCCCTCCAACCGCAAGAATACACGTTCCAACCACTCCTCCTCGAGCAGATGACACATCGACATGACCACAGCGAAGCGCACCTCAAACTCCCTGTCCGAATCGAAATAAGGCTGAAGAAACTCCCACAGTTCGCCACTGTCAACACGCTTCGCCCACTTCGTATTGCAGCAAAACGTGTCGCACACGCCCCAGTTGTCGATAGCAGGAACAAACCGGCGCACCATCTCCAGGCGCTCCTCCGCATCACACCTCATCGCATTAATCGTCAGTCCCCACACCACCGTCTCCTCATAGCACAACGAAAACCGGTCCCCATCATGCTCACGCTCGAATCCGCCAATCACCTCCCTCGCCTCCTCGCCCCCAGCAATCCGTTTCGCCACCGCCTTCATCTCAGGCACATGCAGTCCCAAGATACACCTGCCAGGCAGCGCATTGATTATGCGTATATGCCCCTGTCTGTAACGCTCCTCCCGAAGAAACCGCTCAGACACCAGCGGCACCAGAATATCCCTTATCATAACTCCAAATTATAAAATTCACCACACGCAAAGATACAAAATCCCTTAGAGAAAAATACCAATAATCAAAAAACCATGAATAGATGTAATTATTCAGCAACAGCAATAAAAATACTCATAATAGAATCTCCAATTATCAACAGCACACAACAAAATCCATAACTCCTACATCACAAATTAAGACCACCCCGCTCAATACTTCCCAACCCCTCGCTAAAAACTATAAATAAAACTAATATTTGTAAGAATAAAACTAATATTTATATAAATAAAACTATTATTTGTACAAATATTAGTTTTATTTATAGTTTTCTCCGCAGCACTTAAAAGTTTGCACCGAGGTTATAAGGAGTTCTTATGCGGATAATCCTGATTTTCAACATAATAACAAAAGAATCCCTATATTATACGAATCCACGTATCAGTCTGAAAATACCATAACATCACTCTTGATTTCATGAATTACCAAGAACAACATCCGCCAACAAAAGAAATCTACATTATTATATAATATGTGGCAGCTTACCCGTATTCTCTGAAAAATTATTACATTTGAATGCAGAACTGCGAAAATAGAGTTCGCAAGTGCAAAATACCTTTGCAACCAGAAAAACAAAACTCGACATGCCGAAGAATAAGAATGCGATGACTCGTTACCAAATTCTGGATGAATTATTGAGTAACCGATATCATGATTACAGCATTAATGATATTACAGATGAAGTAAATAGACGTTTGGTTGAATACGATTCGGAACCTGTTTCTCGTAGATGCATAGAACTTGATATTCAGTATCTGGAATACGATAGTCCTTTTATGGTTGAGATCGAGCGTTATTCTGTACCAGCATATAGTGTTGAAAAGCAAAAGAACTATTCAAAACGCTGTTTGCGCTATGCGAAGCCTTCATTCTCCATATTCAAAAAAGAACTGTCAAGCGATGAAGAATATTTGTTGTCCGAAGCATTGTCTCTTCTTGGACAATTTGACGGACTCCCTAATCTTGAAGCATTGGAAAGTTTGCGATGCGGTTTGTCTGTTTCGTCCGACAAGAACATAATATCTTTTACTAAGAACATGTTGGAGGACACCTCCTTGATAGGTCGCTTATTTACTGCTATTTCTCAAAGACAAGTTATAGAGTTAACTTATCACAGATTTGTCGATAAGTCAGAACTCCGCAAAGTTAGTCTTCATCCATATATGCTGAAAGAGTATAATCACCGTTGGTTCCTCTTAGCAGCTTCTGAGTCTGATGGCAAGCTCTTGTCTTTTGCATTAGACAGAATAGATGATTTCACCGCACTTCCGTCAAATAGTTATATGCCTTTTGATGGAGATTTGGAAGATTATTTTGAAGATATTATCGGAGTTACAAACTATACAGACGAACCTGTGCAGCATATCATGTTTTGGGTAAATGATTTCAGTAAAGATTATGTTCTTACTAAGCCAATTCACGGTTCGCAAAAACATTACACAGGAGATAAGGATGTGCAGTTACGTCAACAATATCCAATGTTGCATGGTGGAGCATTCTTTTCAATCGATTGCAAATGCAACTATGAACTAATCCGCGAACTCTGTTCCTTTGGAAATGCTCTGTTAGTTCTCTCCCCCGAAGACATTCAGGACAAGGTATTCGACAGAATTTCAGATATGAAAAAAGTTTATTCAGAACTGCGAAGATAGAATTCGCAAGTAGGACGTAACTTTGCAACGTTAAACAAAAGATAACTTAAAACTATACGATATATGAAATATTCAGTAAAGAATTTTAGAGTTTTCGACAGCGAAGGTGTAACACTTGACATCGCTCCTATTACAATACTTACAGGATGTAACTCATCCGGAAAAAGTTCCATTGCAAAAAGCCTCTTGTTGCTTGATAGTTTTCTTTCACCCATTAAAGAGAATATCCAACAAGGACATGATGTCAATTTGAATGATTCCAAAATTGATTTCAACAAACGTCCATATAGTCTTCTTGGAAATTTCGGGAAAGTGCTAAATCGCTATTCAAAAGACGGTTTAATCACTTTTGAGTATGAGATGTATTCCCCACTGATAAAAGAAGAAGTGATTGTTAGGCTAAAGTTTGGAAAAGACCTAAATGACGAGTTGGGAGACGCCTTCCTTAAAGAACTTTGTGTTTTAGACAAAGAAGGCGAAATAATCTTTACTAACGTAGGTGTTTCTTGGGAGTTTTTCTGTTCTCGTTTTTACACTTTTCTATCAGAAAATAATGGAAATAACAGGAAATTACCTGGTACAAGTGGTAAACTTATATCTGCTATATCTGCTATTAAAGAGGTCCTTCCTACTGTGGTGGAAAAATCACAGAGATACAATTCATTATATGCATTCAACCTGTTCGAGTGGTTGGGTGAATGCACCTGTGACAACTTGAAAGAAGCAATATACTCACACATAAATGCGGACAGACCTAAAAACGTTAAATTTTCTAATGAACTAAAAGATGCGATAGAAATCCTCGTACAAGATTTTACAAAATCGGATTATAACTGTTTTATAGAATATTTCCACTCTAAGGAAAAGATGTATCTGACTAACATATCACATTCTGAAAGCATGAGTAAATCCTTCACTGACTTCAATAAGTATTGTCACACTGAAGGCATATTACCGTTTATTCCTAAAATTCCTAATCGTGTGAAAGATAAATTAAAAGATAACGGATTGACTGAAAGAAATATTCAAGACAAGGATTCTGAGTTTTATAATAACCTACGGGAAAATTATATCTTGTCTTTTAGAGATCTCTACACTCTACTATGCGAAATAGAAACGGTTACAAAGAAAGAATCTGACATATCTTTTTATTTTACCGAACTTTCTGATGTTGACGCTTGGCCTATACTTATACATCACGCCGCTAATGTTTTTAAACATTATTCTCGTCTTTTTATAGAACAGTTATTTCAACCATACTTCCTAGGTATGTCCTATGTTGGATCTTCAAGAGTAGATGTTCGAAGAATGTACACATTGGAAGATAATAATGATTTTGCATTATTACTGAAAAGATATTTTGAGGCAAAAAGGCACTTCTCTGCTAGTTATAGAAAAGCATATGACTCATTTGGAATGTCCTATGAAGAATTAGATTATGCCAGCATTGGTGAAGTTGTTCCTGGTGCCTTCATTAACAAGTGGCTTAGCAAATTTGGTATTGCCGATCATGTCTCTATAAGAAAAGAGAATGATGGAGTTGTTATCTATTTATATGATGATAAGGAGGAAACATATTGCGAACTATTAGCGGATAAAGGATATGGAATAACTCAACTTGTGTCTGTTTTATTGGAGATAGAGACAAGGATACTGGTATATAATCGTTTATCAGAAGAACCCCCTAAACCATCTTTAATTGTTATAGAAGAACCTGAAATCCATCTTCATCCGAACTACCAATCTTTATTGGCTGATATGTTTCTGGAGGCATATCAGAAATATAATATACACTTCATAATTGAGACTCATAGTGAGTATTTGATAAGAAGAACTCAGGTTATAACATCTGAACAGCGATATGAATCTCAGGAAGAGCTAAATGAAAAGAATCCTTTTAGAGTATATTATATTACCAAAGATTCTCAGTTGTACGATATGCGTTATAGAACAAATGGCTTATTTGGTGAAAAATTTGGTGAAGGATTCATGGACGAAGCAAGCAAAATGCATATGACTCTTCTTAAGAATGATAGGAGGTGATGGTATGCTTAAAGTTTATATAGATGTAAATGCCCTATCTTCTATTTGTTTGGAGGAGATGGACAAACCTATCGAAGAGCAAAACAAATGGTTTAGGATTTTGTCTAATCAAGAGACTATATATTATATATCGCCTGATGGTAGTGATATAAATTTTGATAAAAATGAACCCTTAATGCAGTTCTCGCAGGCTACGAATATAGCCTACGAGAATGCAACTGCATATATACAAGATGTGTTAACAGATAATAGTAAGGTTCTGGAACAGCCTTGTGCTGCATTCTTGCTTGATATAGATGCAGGGGTTGCCAAAAAGATCCAAAAAGACTATGGAGTTATATTTCAATCGGTGAACTCGCTTGATACAAAAGATTTAGAGATACGTGAAGATTATTCTTTAGAAGATAAAGAAGTAGGATGCAATTGGAGGGACGTCTTAGAACCTATTAAAAACACGCCGTCAAATTCGCTACTAATTGTTGACAGGAATTTATTTACAAATGACACTCAATCAAGGCGTAATGGAATTGATAATATACAAAGCATATTGCATTCTATCCTACCTGATAATTTTAAGGGAGTCTATCAAGTCGTAATAATTTTTGAACTTAAAGAGTGTCCTTATGAATATATTGCAACCGAATTAAACAAATTAAAAAAAGGCTTTTAAAAAAACATATCCTATAAATATGAACATAATAGGTTTGACTAGAGGTTCAAAGTATTATGCTGATACACATAATAGACGTATTGTATCTAATTATTATTGGCTATATGCAGATCATAAATTATGTGCTTTTATAAACAATTCTAGTACTGTCTCTCAGTATATAACAGTAAATAGCCTATATTCATCTTTGTTAAAAAAAGGAGGACGAAATTCTGCATCTAATAAAGAGCATACTAAGTTAATAAAGTATTTTACAGAGATGTTAAAATATTTAAGAGAAAATGTTGATAATGAACATACACGTGCGACTTATAAATTGACAATCAACGGAAATCATGAATTGTCAGTTAATGAACTAGAATGTCGATTATTTAATTTATAGAAGTTTTTTTTGTTTATGATAAGGGGGGGGGTATCTCAATACCTCCTTTTTTACGCTGTGTAATATTAAGTTTGCCCAAATTGCGAAAATAGAGTTCGCGCCTGCCTCGTATATTTGCCGTGTAATTAAAAATGACAGGGTATTATGGCAAACAAAAGTGTGAAGCAAGCAGAATTTAAGGATCTAACAAATGTAGAGCAGGAGTTAGCTTTTGATATTGTGGCAAACACAAATACCTGTGTTTTTATTACAGGAAAGGCGGGCACAGGAAAAACAACATTTGTAAAGCGTATTAGGGAGGAAATAGACAAGAATTTTATTGTTTTAGCTCCTACTGGAATCGCAGCAATAGCTGTAGGTGGACAGACTATGCATTCTTTCTTTGGTTTCCCTTTGGAGGTGTTGGGGCCGCATTCTCATTTGGAAATATCTTATGAGAAGAGATTGATGATAGAGAAGGCAGATACGTTTATTTTGGATGAGGTATCTATGGTTCGTAGCGATATGGTTGATTGTATGGACAGATGTTTGCGAACCATAATGAACACGCATGCCCCATTTGGCGGAAAGCAAGTGGTGTTTGTTGGGGATTTGTTTCAGTTACCTCCAGTTGTCAACAGAGGTAGTGCTGACGAAGATATGCTTAATGACTTGTACGGGAATGGAATGCCTTTCTTCTATAAGGCACGTGTGCTGAAACGTATTAATCTGCCCAAAATAGAGTTCCAAAAAGTATACAGACAAGATGATGAAGTATTTTTGGACTTGCTTAATAAAATGCGTGTGGGAGAGGCACGAAGAGAAGATCTGCGTGTGCTTAACTCAAGAGTAAGCTCTGTAGCAGATACTATGGATTTCTCTGTTACGCTAACGGCGTTCAATAATATGGCTGATAGAATAAATGAGCAGAAGTTGGAAGAATTGGATGAAGATGAATATGTTTATGATGGAAAGATTGTCGGTGATTTCAAACGGAAGGATGCTTTGGCCCCTGAGAGACTAAGACTTAAAGTTGGAGCTCAGGTAATATTCTGTAGGAATGACCATTCCGGCTTAAGAAAATATGCTAATGGTACAATCGCAAAGGTTGTTAGTCTTGGTAATGACTCAATACGGGTGCGATTGGAAAGCGGTGTAGTGTTGTCTGTAGAAAAGGTCATATGGGAAAATCGTGAAGGTGTGTATAACGAGGAAGAGCATCGAATTGAATCTCAGGTTGTGGGTTCATACACTCAATATCCGTTAAAATTAGCTTGGGCTATCACTATACATAAATCTCAGGGGATGACTTTTGATCGTATGCATTTGGATCTTACTCGTGGAACTTTTGCTCCAGGACAGGCTTATGTTGCGGTAAGCCGTATGCGTTCATTGGAAGGACTTACATTGAGTAACCCAATATCACCTTGCCATATAACTTTGAATCCGGAAATCCGTGCTTTTGCCAATTCTTTTAACGATATGGAAATGATAAATAATGAGTTGGCTATAGGAAAGATTGTTTATCAATATATGCGCGATAAGGATTACGACAACAGAGTATCATATTGCTTGTCGCAAGTAATAGATAAAACCCTAAGGAATGATTGTCGTAATGCGGCATTGATGGCAAAAAACATGTTTGACATTATGCTTGATGATGATGTCCTCTTTGGACGAACAGCTAATGTGAAGCTATTGAAGGATTGTAGCATGACAAGCAACTTTCTTAATGCTGTATTCTGTCTTTATGGTAATAGATTTGAAGAGGCTATAGGATATGCAAATATGGTTCTCGATAGAAGAACTTGTATTGAAGCAATGTATATCAAAGGCCGTGCATTATATGCTTTGAGAAAATTCAGTGAAGCCTATGAAATGAATCAGCAGACACTAAATGCCATTAAAATTTCAGAGGACAAGATTACCGTAGATATGAAACAATATTTATTTGAGGCAAGAGTGAATGAGATGCTTGGAAACTCGAATATTGAAGTTTGCAGACGTTTGGCAAAATTATGCCCTGAGTGCATTGAAGCGTACTTAATACTTCGAAGAGAAATCTTAGGTAAGGGAGAGTTCCTTAAAGTGGATACTGAAGAAGAGCAGAAGAACGATTTGTCTTTAATTGAGGCTTTTAATAATCAATCATTGGATGAATTGTCTTTCAAGAATTTGCTCAATTCTAATGTAGAGAAGAATAGTCGTGATTTTTACACTTTCAAAAAGAAAATTCAAAAGATCTCATCAGATACTCTTACAAAAAAGATAGATTGCTAGTAAACAAGCAACTTTTAACAACAAAAAATAAAGTTTATGGACATGATTATTAAAGATTTTTGTACAGCATGGCAGACGTTGGATGCTGAATTGATTTGCAAGCATTTGGATGAATCGTTTGTTTACGATTCCCAGTGGGTGTTTTCTTCTTTAGATTGCAATGGGTATAAAGAATACATCAGGGGTAAGTTCCAAACGTTGAGAAATAATAATGCTCAATTGGAAGTTTCAGTGGTGGATGATGCTTATTTCGGTGGTAAAATGTTGGCAATTAAACAGGGTGATACTCTTGTGTATTATCGCATAAAAGTCAAAGACGGAAAAGTCATAAAAGGCGACATGTGTATGTTCTAACGTTTGAAGGCCAACACCTTATTGAGCGCCATAGCCAAAACAAGGGTAAAGGTCAGTGACATGACGAGAAGCACGGGAAGGGATATACTAGGGTTAATCGCTAGAAAAACCTGTAGGACGGGGAAATGGAGAAGGTAAAATTCATAGGACACATCTTTCCAACCATAGGAAAAATGCAACTTTTTCACTCCGTAGGCGAAAGCGACAAGAACGATGCTCAGAGTGAACGGAGAAAAGCGCTTAACCCACTCGTTCGAATAGGCACACAGCAAGAGCGGGATGCTCAGAACGAGCAATGGGATGATATGCTTTCTGATTTGTTCCTTATTGAAAAGAAGCAGCACCGGCGCATAGAAGTAAGCAAACATGCCAAACACTTGATGATTCAGTTTGGCATAGACAGGATTTCCGGTGTAACTGTAGAGTTCTGCAGTAAGCACATCGTAAAGAATCGAAAGCAAGATGATGGAAATGATCACTTTATTTCTACCATACCGATTGATTAACCAATAGACAGTTGGAACACTGACGTAGAACATTATTTCCACCTTCATAGTCCACAGCGACGCATTGACAAAAGGAAGAACGTTGCCTTCAAACACCCCTGGGAGAGTCGGTTGCAGATAGTTGAGAAAGACGGCATTTGCACCGAGATACTTCCATGTCTGAGCATTGTGCAGAAACTCGCTAAATGGCAGAGAGGTCAGAAACATTCCTGCAATGAAACCCATCAGCACGACAGCCAAATAAGCGGGAAGTATTCGCCTTATTCGCCTCGCTACAAAGGATTTCAAATCTGGAGTCTTGATGTAGCTGTTGAACGTGAGCAGTCCGCTTATTACGAAGAACCCCCAAACGAAAACAGAGCTTTCGCACAGAAATATGTCGTTGCCCGATGCTATACACGCATGATTGCAGAAGATGCAAAAAGCGAAAAGGTATCTGAGAAGTGCAAAGCTGTTTGGCGCAGATACATGATAGCGACTTAGCTGCCCCATCACTACCTCACTATAAGGAACTTAGTCGTAGCGCCTTCGTTGCCTTCCTCATCGGTGGCAAGAACGTAGTAGATGCCGGAAGCGGCGCGCTTGCCTGAAGAAAGTCGACCGTTCCATGTGAATTCGCCGCCGACGGATGTGCCTTCGTAAACGAGGCGGCCAGCAGCATTCACTATTTTCACGTTGCTGTTGAACATCAATCCTGTAACGGTGATTTGTCCCTGATAATCAGGATGAACAGGATTAGGGTAGACTTTTAGCAAATCGTCGTCCATCTCACTCTCCGGTTCAGTGGCGTTGCCCATGAAAGACACGAGTCCGCGGTCAGTTCCTATAAATACCTCTCCGGTCTGTCCGTCGATAGCAATGGAGTAAATGTTATTAGATATAAGAGGCGAGTTGTCAACTGTGAAGTGGTGGATTGTTTCCAGTCCATCATGACTGATGAGGTAGACTCCGCTGCCTGAAGTACCTACCCACTTGCGGTTTCCGCCATCAATGGTTATGCACTTCACGTTCACTCCGTTAAGGAGGTAGTCGGCAAGATTAGTGCCATCGTTACGGGGAACTTTAACTTGCGAGAGGTAGAAGTTCTGCTTGAACACATCTTCCGGATTGTAGCTGACGAAAAGTCCAAGACTGTTTCCGAACCAAATTGCGCCGTTTAAGTCGGGCGTAATGCAGTTGAAGAGGTCGGGAGCGTATGGCGTTCCGTCCTGATTGTTGAAAGCTCCTATAAATTTATGACGGTCGTCACTGGTATCGTCAAGCGTACCGTTAGTGTCGAATACTAACACGCCTGCACGATGGCCTAAAGACGTGCTTCGGCGACTGTTAATCCATGCCCAACCGCGCGAATCGAAAACTGTATAGTCGAATGTAGGATAGCCCGCTATATCTTCAAAATAGAATGCCTTCCATGTCCCGTCGTTCTTTCTCACTCTGACTATTGTGTCACACTCGGTGTTGCACATCCACAAGTTTTTGTCCTTGTCGAAGTTGAGACCTGTGATTCGGGTGTAGAATCCAGGACGTGACGAATTAGGCAAAATACTCGTCAGCGGAGAATTGT
This sequence comes from Bacteroidaceae bacterium, assembly GCA_045576655.1. Lineage (GTDB taxonomy): Bacteria > Bacteroidota > Bacteroidia > Bacteroidales > Bacteroidaceae > RGIG8745. Next base: position 16,238 of record JAZNGW010000016.1, on the reverse strand, counting down.
TGTAAGTGTAATGATTGACGAGTTTGTAGTCGCGGAACTCATACAGGCCCGAACTGGCAGCTGATGCAAAATGATGCTCCGTATCAGAAGGGTCCTGTACGATATCGGTCATATCCTTGTAGTCGCGAGCTGCGACAACCTCCTTCACACTCTCTTCATCAAACGCAGTCCAGCGATCATCTTCGTACTTCATCAGCGTAGCCTCACGCTCCAGACCGTTATAGTCGAACGAACCGCCTGCTATAAGCAATCGGTCGCCTATCATATTCAGTTTGTAGCAATAGTTGCGCACCGGACTGTCCGGTATAACGGTATCGACAGTCTTTTCAAAAGCATTATCAGCCAGTTTCAGACCTACAAGACCTTCCTTTCCGCTTGCTGCCCAGTAGACTCCGCCGTTCAGAATCATATGCTCCACTCCGCTCATGGCATAGCTTTCCATCTCTCCGCCAGCGCCAATTGAAACGACTTTCTTCGCACTGAACAGATAAAGTTTGCCACCGGAAACAGAGTGGGCTGTGTAGGTCTCTGACAAAATCTTAAACGCTGAGAAGTTAGACTTGTCTGTAATCCTATACACAGCCTTGTTTGCCAAAGTATAAAATTCATTGCCAAACACAATCAGTTCGCCCAAAGATGCCGTGTTCAGTTTTTCCCAATTTTTAGAGTCGAGCAGATTGCTTTTCTTATCTCCCTTATAAACTCCGTCGGCAGTCGACGCATAAATCGCGCCGTCGTATTCGGCAACACTCAATACCGCCTGATTTATATTGTAGAAATTGGTGAAAACCTTCTTATCTACGTCAATAACCACCACTCCTGAGTTTGTGGAAACATAGACCAACGCTCCAAAACTTGACACGCTGTTGATTCTCTTATCATCAAGCACCTTGTTTTTCAGTTCCGGCATATTATAGCAATCGCCTGTAGAATCCAAGATGTCAACATTTCCGTTTGTATAGACAACGACCAGTTCGCCTGTCGCCTCACACTCCGTAATATCAAGCACACCGTTGTCGCTGAGCAGCGTAGCCTTATCGTAAGTCTCCACACTCATATCTTCCGGATCATAACTGTACAGTCCGCCATCGCTTAACACATACAGGCGTTCGCCCATCTTCGCCACCTTCGTAGCGTTGTGATAAGCCGCATAGACACGCCAGTCGCCATTCTCAGCAAATGCAGATATACCACCTGCAAGGAATATAATAATTGCAAACAACAGTTTTTTCATAATTCTATTATTTATGGTACGAATTCTACTATAGTCATGTTGTCCTCTCTAAAAGTCTCAGAAGCCACCATCTGAACAAATTCAGGAGTGAGCGAGTTCAAATGGCGCAGAGTTTCATCTATACCTTCAAATTTACCGTAATGCAAGAAACTCTTTGCCATGTCCAGGGCGTAATTCTCCTGATTATCGCAAGCCACCCTTATCTGTCCGCTCATCTGCTTTATGTAGGCCTTCATCTGCCTATCAGTCAAAGGTTCGTTTATAAACCTGTCAAGTTCTTTACGGACTATCCTCAAGCATTTCTTCACATCCTCAGGGTCGCAACCGAAATAGATGGCAAAGGTGCCGGTGTCGGTATAGTTAGTCAGAGTGCTCTCCACGGTATAAACCAGTCCGTGATGCTCACGCAAAGCCACATTTAGCCTTGAGTTCATGCCTGGACCGCCTATTATGTTGTTTAGGAAATATAATGCTATGCGACGCTTATCCTTTGAAGCATAGCCTCTGCAACCCAACATAACATGCGCCTGATGAGTAGACCGATGCTCTATATTGTGGGAACTTTCAGTATAATCTGAAGATTCTGAAGACTCAGAAGTTTCGGTATTTTCAGAAGCCTCTGCAGGAAGCACAAAACACCTCTCTACAGTCCTCAGTATATGCTTGAAATCTATATCGCCCAGCACAAAGAAAACCATTCGTTCCGGACGGTACATACACCGTACGAAGCGTTTTGCGTCATCAGTCGCATAAGTTCTAATCCTCTCGGCACTGCCCAAGATGTCGTGGCCTAATGGATGCCCCTTGAAAATAGCATTCTCAAAACGGTCAAAAATAAGTTCCGAAGGCGAGTCGTTGTAACTTTCAATCTCATCAACAATAACTTCCGCTTCTTTTTCCATCTCATGCTGAGGGAAAGTACTGTTCAGCACTACGTCGCAAATCAGCTCTGCCGCCCTTGCAAAGTGTTCCTTCACAAAAGCAGAGTAAACCACAGTCTCTTCCTTGTTCGTGTAAGCGTTCAAGTCTCCTCCCACAGTTTCCATCCGGTTCAGAATGTGCCAAGCCTTACGCTTATTTGTGCCCTTAAACAGCATGTGCTCACAGAAATGCGCTATGCCAAACTCCGACTCCTGCTCATCGCGAGAACCGGCATCAATGGCAATGCCACAGTAAGCGACATCAGCAGCCGTTCTGTGATGAATGACTCTCAACCCATTTGGAAATGTATGTGTATTCATTGAGTAAACTTACATTAAGCACCGTATTTATAAACGAAAAATCTTACGATTTATTACTTCGCCGCCAACATCACTCCTGAGTATACACTCGCTGCACTCGTGTAGATATACCTGTCAGTATTTCGTAGGGAATAGTGCCGACAGAGTCGCTCAGAACTCTTACCGGCAAGTCACTACCAAAAATCGTAACTACATCACCTTCGTTGCAGTCTATACCAGTCACATCTATCATACATACGTCCATGCAAATATTTCCCACATATTGAGCCTTCTTGCCATTAACAAGACAATAGCAATTACGGTTGCCCAAACGGCGGTTCAATCCATCGGCATAACCTATCGGAATAGCCGCAATTCTACTGTCACGCTCAAGTATAGTACGACGACTATAGCCAATGCTGTCTCCTTTCTTCACTTGGCGAATCTGCAATACAGTAGTCTTTAGAGTGACGACATTATTTATGTGATTGTTTGTGCGAGGGTCAATACCATATAATCCCAAACCGAGACGCACCATGTCGAGATGGTACTCTGGGAAATGCTCTATCCCTGCCGAATTGCATATATGGCGCAATATTTTGTGGCTATAAGCCGACTGAAGCTGACTGCTGGCATGGTCAAAGAGTTCGAACTGCCTATGCGAGAAATCATCAAAGTCATCACTGTCGCTTCCCACGAAATGCGAGAACACCGAGCATGGCACAAGCGCAGTCTGACGAGTAAGACGCTCTATCAGTCGCGGCATATCCGTGTCAGGGTTAAAACCGAGACGGTGCATGCCTGTATCGAGTTTTATATGTATCGGAAAATTCGTAATACCCTCTTTCTCTGCAGCACGTATCAGCGCCTCAAGTATTTCAAAGTTGAAAACCTCAGGTTCAAGCCTGTAGTCAAACAGCATCTTGAAAGATGTCATTTCCGGATTCATTATCATAATATTGGCAGTTATTCCTGCCTTACGAAGGTCAGCGCCCTCATCGGCCACAGCTACTGCAAGATAATCAACACCGTTGTCCTGAAGTGTTTTGCTCGTTTCAAGCGAACCAATACCATACGCCGATGCTTTAACCATACAAACCATTTTAGTTTCAGGGCGCATAAGCGAACGGTAATAATTTATATTGTCGGTAAGAGCGTTGAGGTTCACCTCAAGTATTGTCTGATGCACTTTCAGAGTGAGCAAGTCGCACAGTTTGTCAAAACGGAATTGACGCGCCCCTTTGATAAGGATAAATTCATTTGCAAGCTGTGCAAAAACATCACTTGCGATGAGTTCGTCGGTCGTCAGGAAAAAATGACGCTCCATAGGGAAGTAGTCAGCACAGTTACTTATTTGGTCGCCCACGCCAATAACCTTATCTATGCCACGGCTTGCAGCCATCTGAGCCACACGGCTGTAGAGCGAACGAGGCGCCTCACCACTTTGCAAAATATCGCTTAGAATGAGAGTGCGGCGCTGCTCTTTCGAATCTGGCCGACGACTCATAAAATCAAGTGCAATATCAAGCGACTGAATATCCGAGTTGTAAGAGTCATTGATGAGCGTACAACCTCCGCGCCCGTCCTTCACTTCCAGTCGCATCGCCACTGGGTCAAGTTTTGCCAACCTCTGACATATATCTTCAATTTTAATCCTGTCACCGAGCGCCAGACAAGTAGCAAAGCATGTTATTGAGTTCTCTATAGCCGCATCATCAATGAACGGGATAGTGTAATGCCCCGACTCGCCATTTATAGAATAATTTACAACAGCATGATTGTCAGTCTTTTCTATACTATGCACAACGAGTGTAGCCTCCCTTTCAAGTCCGCCCCCATGAATTGGTTTCGTCCAAGTCACACGTTCTGCCTTGCTCGGAATGGTTGGCACACCTCTCAGTATAACCTCATCGTTGTAGTTTAGCACGACAGATTTGCATCCCTTGAAAAGAGTTAGTTTTTCCGCACACTTAATGTCATAACTCAAGAAATTCTCCTGATGAGCCTCTCCAATGTTTGTCACCACACCCATCGTTGGCTTAAGTACACGTTCTATGCGCTCCATTTCGCCAGGTTGAGATATTCCAGCCTCAAAGATAGCTATATCGTTATGCTCCGACATGAGCCACACAGACAATGGCACTCCCACCTGTGAGTTGTAACTGCGTGGAGAACGGCACACATTGAAATCAGGCGAAAGCAGTTGGTACAACCACTCCTTCACAGTAGTCTTTCCGTTGCTACCGGTTATTGCAATCACCGGAATGTCAAACTTCTGCCGATGGTGTGCAGCCAACGCCTGCAAGGCCTCTATTGCGCTGCCCACTACAAGGAAATTGCTACCGGCATAATTATTAACATCATCAGGCAACGACGTCACAACAAAATTACGCACTCCCCTGCGGTAGAGTTCCTCTATATATTTATGACCGTCATTTCGCTGAGTTTTAATGGCAAAAAAGAGAGTCTCTTCCGGAAAACATAACGAACGACTGTCTGTCAGTAACCAGTTTACAACAGTATCGGCACTGCCATACCTGTCAGCTCCGATAATATTGGATATATCTTCTATTTTATACTGCATCTTCGTTTTACTATTTATTACGGGCAGAGCAATGACGAATCGCCGTAGCTAAGGAAACGGAAGTCATGATTCAAAGCGTAATCATAGATTTTTCGCCAGTCACCTTTGACGAATGCTGACACAAGCAGCAACAACGTGCTCTGAGGTTGGTGGAAATTGGTCACTATACGGCGCACAATGTGATATTCATACCCTGGAGCTATGATTATCTGAGTACTTGTGTGCAAAGCAGCCAATCCGTTGCGATCCAGATATGCAAGAATCTGCTTCAGCGAATCAGTGGCTGTCATCTGTACCACATCTTCTGCATACGGTTCCCACTGATTTACGTGCAACTCATCCTCTGTAGCGTTAGGATTAGCGGCAAGTTTCAATCCTATATAGTACAGGCTCTCAAGCGTGCGCACCGATGTTGTGCCTACTGCTATAGCCTCGCCGCCATGATTGATAAGTTTCTCTATAGTCTGACGCTTCACTACTATATATTCAGAATGCATCTCGTGTCCGCCGATATCCTCGCTCTTCACAGGCTTGAACGTGCCTGCACCAACGTGCAGCGTCAGTTCCTCACGATCAATGCCAGCTTCATCAATCGAGGCAAGCACACGCTCTGTAAAGTGAAGCCCCGCTGTTGGAGCCGCCACCGAACCTTTTATCTTTGAGTACACAGTCTGATAAGTCCGCTTGTCGCTCTCCTGAGTCTCACGATTCAGATACGGAGGTATAGGCAATTCGCCCACAGCCTCAAGAATCTCGGCAAAAGTCACATCCTTACAGTCCCATCGGAACTCCACCTCGTGACTCGTACCATGCTCGCCCATTCGTGTGGCAGAAAAGGTCACATCCTTTCCCTTCACATTCACAACGCGCGACAACGCACCGCTTTTCCAGCGCTTCAGATTGCCCACAAGACAGTACCACGAAACTCGCTCCGTGGCCTGAAAATTCAAAGCGTAGTCATTGGGAGCGGCAGGTTCGAGGCAAAACACCTCAATCGTAGCACCCGTTTCCTTGCGAAAATGCAGACGAGCCTGAATCACCTTCGTATTGTTGAATACCATCAACGCCCCTTGCGGAAGGTACTTAGGCAGATTCGTAAACTTGTCCTCACTCACTTCGCCTCCACGGTATACAAGAAGTTTGCTACTGTCGCGCTCCGAAAGAGGGAATTTGGCTATGCGCTCGTCTGGAAGCGGATAGTTATAATCTGCTATCTGTATATTTTTTGTATTCAAAACCGTTACTAATAGTTAATAGTTAATGGTTTATAGTTTATAGTTAATAGTTAGGGGTAATGGGTTAGGGGTTGTCATTCCTGCGATTTCAACTCTTAATTCTCAACTTTTAACTCTTAACTTTCAACTCTTAACTTTCAACTTTAAACTCTCTCCACAATCTCGCTGACGTCTTTTCTCTTCTTCTCGCCCACAGGACAGTCCTCTGCAATATGCCCTATCGGAACAATAGCCACTGCCTCCCACTCCTCCGACTGCGGAAAGAGTTCTGCAAGCGGTTCCGGCTTATAGGCGCACACCCAGCAAGTACCGAGTCCACGATCTGTGGCAGCCATGCAAATATGCTCCACAGCTATCGATACGTCAACATCGCCGTGAGGTTTCTGATCGTATTTTCGCACCCACTCCTGCTGCTTGTTCTTGTAAGCTACGATATACATAGGTGCTGTAGCAAACCATTCGCGGTTGTAACACTGACGAAGTTTCCCTTTAGCCTCCTCCGACTCTACGATGACGAATTTCCATGGTTGGAAATTGACAGCCGACGGAGCCAGCTGTGTACACCTGAGGATATAGTCCAAATCCTCCTTGCTCACAGGTTCCTCAGTAAATTTGCGTGCAGAGAAACGTTTCTCGCAAAGTTCCAAAAAAGTCATATATATATAGTTTTAATTATTTTAGTTTTAATAGCGTATATAGTATCGCAAAGATAAACAAAGTTTTTCAATGTGCCGGCATCGGTCGAGGCGTATGTGTTTTTTTGAGCGCTCGCTTGCACATCATTCTCCCTTTTTTCACTATCTTTACGGTAAAATACACATCCTATGAGAAAAACCACATCATGTGCCATCGCTTTATGCTTTGCAGGAGCACTATGCGCACAGACACAGCAAGTGAACGACTCTAACACTCCGCTCCACCTCATGAAACCAGCCTACCGCATCGGCTACACCATACCGAAAGCGGAAGATGTGAAGCAGACTATGGACAGAGTTAGAGACTATCTGGAGCGCACCACTTTTGCGCAAGTGGAGAATAAGAACACCCACGAGGTCATCACCAACTACAAGAAGATTGACGAGGAGAGCCAACTCGTGCGCGGCACATTCCGACTCACATCCTACGAGTGGGGAGTGACCTACAGCGCCATGCTCAGAGCCGGCGAAGTGACAGGCGACAAGAAATACACGGACTATGCAACCCGACGCATGACCTTGCTCGCCGAAGTGGCACCCTATTTCAGCAGCCTTGCCGAGAAAGGGAAGAAGATCGACCCGCTTATGCATCAGGTGACACGCCCTGCCGCACTCGACGATGCCGGAGCAATCTGTGCAGCAATGATCAAGGCGAAGATGAACGCCAGTCCGCTCGGACTAAGCGAAAAGCAGACCGAAGCCCTTGACAGGCAGATTTCCGTCTACCACACATACATCGACAAAGGGCAGTACCGCCTCAGCGACGGCACCCTTGCACGTATGCGTCCGCTCAAAAACACCGTTTGGCTCGACGACATGTTCATGGGCATCCCTGCACTGGCATGGAAAGCCGCTGCCAACAACGACAAGGGGGGACTCGATGAAGCAGTACGCCAATTTCGGCTCTTCCATGAAAAGATGTGGGTACGCAGCAAGAACCTATATCGCCACGGATGGGTGGCAGACATGGACCCACATCCATCATTCTTCTGGGGCAGAGCCAACGGATGGGCATTGCTCACAGCATGCGAACTGCTCGATGCCCTGCCTGAAGGCGATCCTGCACGCGGTTCCGTCATGGAAGCATTCAAGGACCACCTGAAAGGCATAGTGCCCCTTCAGCACTACGACGGAGCATGGCATCAGTTGCTCGACCGCAACGATACATATCTGGAAACGTCCTGCACAGCCATCTATGCCTACTGCATGGCACATGCCATCAACAAAGGGTGGATTGACCCACAGGCATACGGACCTTCAGCCATTCTTGCATGGAACTACGTCAACACCCAGATCAACCAGGAAGGACAGGTGTGCGGCACTTGCGTAGGCACAGGCATGGCATTCGATCCAGCATTCTACGCCTACCGTCCGGTCAACAACTTCGCCGCCCACGGTTACGGACCAGTCATCTGGGCTGCTGCGGAAATAATCGAAATGGTGCGCACTCATCACATACAGATGAACGACAGCGCCATACAGTTCTATCCTGAGGACCCAAAGACCGACGCACCTATCTTTTATGTAAAATGAACATTCTTGCTATAACATCCGTTCTTATTGACGAAGCATGCTCAAAAATTCGGTCTATATCCGTATAGACAGAAACTATTTGCAAGAAGTTTTTATAACCCCTATCTTTGTATCAGAAAAACAAAAGAAAGTTATTAACCCCTAAAGAAAGGAAACAAATTATGGCAACAAAGTTTTATAAATGCGCACATTGTGGCAACGTGATAGAGAAAGTAGTAGATTCAAAAGTTCCAGTAGTTTGCTGCGGCGAGAAAATGCAGGAGTTGGTAGCCAACACCGTAGACGCAAGCACAGAGAAACATGTACCTGTTGTGACAAAAATCGATGACAATACGTTAAAGATCGAAGTAGGAAGCGTTGCACACCCTATGCTGCCAGAGCATCACATCGCATTCATCTACGTAGAGACAGAGAACGGCGGCACCCGTATCAATCTCACCGACAAGCCTGAAGCCGTGTACTGCACATGCAACGGCACTCCTACAGCAGTCTACGAATACTGCAACCTCCACGGACTCTGGAAAGTAGAATTGTAGAAAGTAGAATGTGGGCGAGTATTATCGCCCACCCAAACTCACAAACTCACAAACTTAAAAACTTAAAAACTAATACAGACTATGTTAAGCAAGAAATTACACGATGCAATCAATGCACAGATCAACGCAGAACTTTGGTCAGCTTACCTTTACCTCGCTATGTCAATGGACGCAGAGACAAAAGGACACAAAGGAGTAGCAAATTGGTTCTTCATCCAGTTCAAAGAGGAACAAGACCACGCTCGCATCTTCATGAACTACCTCAACTCACGCGATGCAAAGGTTGTGCTCAAACCTATCGATGAAGTGCCTGCAGAGTGGGACAGCGTACTTGCCATGTACAAACAGACTCTTGAGCATGAGAAGAAGGTCACTGCACTCATCAACAACCTTGCAGCCATCGCTAAGGAAGACGCAGATTTCGCATCTATCAACCGCCTCACATGGTTCATCGACGAGCAGGTTGAGGAAGAAGAGTCAGCACGCGACATGATTCAGGCTGTCGAGGCTGTCGAGGGCAACAAGTACGGCATGTATATGCTCGACAAGGAACTTGCTGCACGCGTATACAACACACCTTCACCGCTTGCTACCGCTGAATAAAACCCAATTTCTAAATTGCATCAACATGCAACTTACAACCCCCATCGAGATCTCTCGCAAACTTATTAGCATAACCCATGAGGACGGAATGGTTCTCATGGGTTCATGCTTTGCCGACAATATCGGAGGCAAACTGCAAGAGGCGCATTTCCGCTGCTGCATCAACCCCTTCGGCACTCTCTACAATCCCATGTCTGTAAGCCAGGCACTCAAAGACATCATTGCCTGCCGAAACTACTCCGCAACCGACAGCGAGATATTCAACTCCGAGAACATCTGGCACAGTTGGATGCACCACAGCCGTTTTTCGGCAGACAGCGCCGAATCCTTAGTCGAAAACATCAACGCCTCCATCCGCACAGCTCATGAGCATCTGATAAACTCCAGCCTGCTCGTCATAACACTCGGCTCGTCCTATGTCTACCGACTTAAGGAAGACAACCGCATCGTTGCCAACTGCCACAAGATGAGCGAAACACTGTTCAACCGCAATCGCCTGAATACAGATGACATCGTTAATGAGTGGCTCCCCCTTCTCGACGAACTGCACAACACAAACCCGCACCTCAAGGTGATGTTCACCGTCAGTCCTATACGCCATAAGCGCGACGGCCTTCATGCCAACCAGTTAAGCAAAGCAACCCTTCTGCTTGCTGTCGATCGCCTGTGCGAACTCCGGAAGGAACTATGCCTATATTTCCCTGCCTACGAGATAATGATGGATGAACTGCGCGACTACCGCTTCTATGCCGACGATATGGTCCATCCATCTCCGCTCGCCGTAGAATATATCTGGGAACGTTTCTGCACCGCATTCTTCGACCGCAAGACAACGGAAAAAGTCACCGAATGGCGCAAGTTCGAAGCAGCACAACGACATAGGAGTATCATTGATAAAGTTAAAAGTTAAGAGTTAAGAGTTGAGAGTTGAGAGTTAAGAGTTTATAGTTAAGAGTTAAGAGTTAAGAGTTAGGAGTTTAAAGTTGAGAGTTAAAATCGCAGGAATGATAACCCCTAACCCATTAACCATAAGCCATTAACCATAACCCCCTAACCCATTAACTATAAACTATTAACCATTAACCATAAACTATTAACCATAAACTATTAACCATAAACTTTTAACTTTAAACAATCTCCATCATAATATCCTCCTTAGCCTCCTTGAGCCTTGCATACAGCAGTTGAAAAGTCCGGGTAGAATGCAGCAAACCGCCCTTCACAATATTTTTCCCAACAAGGATACACCCGCCAGTGTCCTCCTTCCAGTTTCCTATATGGATAAGAATGCCGATGAATCCAGGCACCGCAACCAGACGAGGCAACTTACCATCGCAGAACTCATACGCAGGACGCTTCTTGTACTTCTGACTCACCACATCCATTCTCACCTGATAGCGTCCCTTCGGAATGGCAGTCTTGCCAACCACCTTCAGACTCCTCACCTCCTCACTCGTCATGTCCGAAGTCAACCCCCTGTCCTCCGGTTCCAGTGTATCGCAAAATTTCTTTCCGTCAATAAGCAGGGCGCCAATGGTATAGCCCTGCTTTTTATATTTACGTACAAGTTTAATTTTCATCACTCACGCCCCTTCCTTTCTTGCAGTTCTTCAACAATGTAAGGAACATGATTACCAACTCTCGGTTCTTATCGACAAAATCCAATAATTGTCTAATATACTGTTTATTCATAATAATAATTTTTTTGATTTGTTCCAGAAAAGGGCGGGCAAACCCCGCCCCTACAACGATAACGATAACGGGGACGATAACGTTAACGGCAACGGTCTCCCCCTACGCAACCCTATCAACGTTAACCCTTAACCCTCAACGTTACACGCTTCCCGTTAGTTATTTACACAATCTCGTCGCCTTCCTCTTCGCCAGTGGCAGCATCCTCACCAGCTACAGAGAATCCGGTGAAAGTAACATTGTCAAGAGCCTGCTTAAGAGTCTTGCTCGGAGCGATAAGAATGCGTCGAGTCTTCACATTTGTAGCGCTCACGTCCTCGGCAGTCTTCGCAGCCTTGCAACTCATTGAGAAGCGCAGTGTGCCGAGAGTCCCCAACTCTATTGAGTGTCCGTTAAGCATAAGCTCCTTCACCTGCTTGACGATTGCATAGAATGCTGCAGCCACCATCGAGTCAGAAAGTCCGGAGTCGCTTGCCGCATGCTCAATAAGTTCCGCTGTAGGAATTTTTGAGAAGCGTACTGCTCTGCTTACATAGATGTCTTTGTCCTGTGCCACTAACTTCTGCACTGATGTCTTTACTTGAATCTGTCCCATAGTAATAAATGTGTTTTTAATAGATTAATAAATGTGTTGATTATAATGTGTTTTTCATAGCGTCAATCGTTCTTCGGCGCGCCCCGTTTCCTTTTGACGATGCAAAGATACATCCCGAAAAGAGCCTTTTCCAAATATCTCTTTCCATATATACGCACGTGTGCAGAATAAAAATTTTCCTACAAGAAAAAGGGAACGGGGACCGTGTAACGTTGAGGGGTTAGGGTTTAACGTTGATGGGGTTTTGTAGGGGATAGACCGTTAACGTTATCGTCGTAGGGCGCACCCCTTGCGGGTGCCAAGAATAGGAGCAGACTACAGATTACACAGATTTCTCAGATTACAAGGATTTTAATCTGTGTAAATCCGTGCAATCTGTGGTTTGTACCATATTCGGGCGGGCAAACCCCGCCCCTACAGCAATAACGGGAACAGTAACGATGACAAAAAGGGCGGACACATAGGTCCGCACCCTACAGCTAATTATTCCCCTCCCTTGCGGAGGGGTTAGGGGTGGGTCTTCTACAAAAAAAGGGGCAGACACAATGGTCTGCCCCTACATCAATACGGGGACGATGATTGAGACAAATGGAGTAAATGCTATCCTTTTTTTACTCTTTTAACCGTATGCTTTATCTTTCCAATAAAAAAGTTTAGCTCCAATGTGGATTCTGTTTCAGATGTCTCTAAATCAGGCATAACTATATCAGAAAGAACTTCCCCAAAATGTTTTAATTTTTCCGTCTGGTTTTGAGGATTTTTCTCTTTGTGCAAATCCACAATCTCCTTTTTCAAGTATCTAACCTTTGCAAAAGTCTCGATAATAGCAAATGTGACCTCAAGGGCGCTTCTGCTTTTAAGTATTGTTGCAAGCATATATAGTCCCTTTTCCGTAAAAACCTTAGGCATAGTCCTACTTTTGGTAGAAATTTTTGTGGTCGAAAAATTCGTCCGCAAATCCTGAAGTTCTTCAGCCGTCAAAGTAAACATATAATCCTCTGGAAACTTATCAGGATTATTCCTGACGGCTTCATTTACCCTTTTTGTTTCCACACCATATAAATATGCAACATCAGCATCAGATATTACATTTTGCTTCCTTATAATTACAATACTATTTCGCACCTTATCACCCATAATTGGTGATAATAAATTACATTGTGTGACCGTGTCGAGTTGCTTTGTTTTTTCCATTTACATGCCAAAAATACTTTTCAGTATAAAAATACAGCATCTTTATTAATATACAAAAGGAAATGGTATATTTCCCTCTGTAATTATGGTTTTACATTAACGAGAACGAGAACCATGTAACGTTGAGGGTTAAGAGTTTAACGTTAATGGGGTTTTGTAGGGGCTAGACCGTTAACGTTATCGTTCCCGTTAACGTTATCGTCGTAGATTTTTAATCTGTGTAAATCCGTGCAATCTGTGGTGTTATCCGTGTTCAAATAAAATAGACGCCACAATGTGACGTCTCTACGGCTATGACAATAACATTAACGAGAACAAGCATATAAATCCCCTCCCCTGTGGGCGGAACGGAATAGGAGTTCCTATTGTTAGGGGTGGGGCTACAAAAAAAGGGGCAGACACGATGGTCTGCCCCTACGGGTTTTGATTTATGCCTACCCTGCGCCTCCCCTTTTTGGGGGAGGTTGGGAGGGGGCTGTTATTTACTTAACGAGCACTTTCTTCACTGAGCCGTCAGACATCTTGATGATGTTGATGCCCTTAGAAACCTTGTTGATGCGAGTACCAGAGATGTTGTAAACTGCAACTGGAGTTGCTGCTTCAACCTTCTCTTCTACACCTTCGATACCAGTTGCTGGGTTAGAGAGCATCTTGAGAACGAAGTTGTCGTATGCGAACCAGCGAGCAGCCATTGTGCCTACTGTTCTGATACCAACAACAACCTTGAGTCCGTCCTTATGTGCAGGAACATCAAATTCGATTGAATATGGATCCAAAGATGAATCACTCAAGTCAGCATCGCGTGGTTCAACAGGAGTAGAAGTTGTAACAGTGTCAACACCGATAGTGATAACATCTGCATAGAGATGTGCACGACCTTCGTTAGCCTCTACGAATGCACCGTTCTTAGCATTTCCGAGTTCTGCTTCAAGAACATACTTACCTTCAGGAAGAGCATAGAGAGTCTGGTTTACATTGAATGTAAGACCGTCTGCTGAACCATTCCAGAACTCACGTGCATTGCCAAGACCCTGGTTGTTCTGAGCTGTAGTTGCAATTTCCCAGAAGTCAGTGCCATCGAAACCGCCGTTCTGGAAATAACCAGCCATATCGAATGGACAATCAGCAGGATCTGTAGGGATTTCAGGCAGTCTTTCGAGGTCTGCAAGGTAAAGAGCATTGTAAGGAAGGAGAGAATTAATGATCTTGATCTCTTCTATCTTAGCGTTGATTTCCTCTGTAGTAAGAGCCATAATAGCTGCCTCATCGCCCAATTCTTCCAACATAGCAACAGCCTTACCTAATGTCTCCTCTGAAGCAGTTGCTTCATTCTCCATTACTGCAACGTCGAGATCATCAATAGCAGAAACGAGAGCAGCAACAGCAGTCTTGTTTTCGTTAGCAGCAAGCTGAGCCTTAGAGATTGCTGACAATGCAGCAGCCATCTGGTCGTAATCTTCTGAGTCAATAGCAGCCTCTGCAGCAGTAAGAGCATCGTTCAATGCGTTATATGCAGGCTGACTCAATTCAGAACCGTTTGCGTCAAGATACTCAGTACCATTTTCATACTTACCTGTGAGAACTTCTGTCATAGCTTCTGCATTCTTACCCCAGAACTTGAGTTTAAAGTCATCCCAAAGTACCCAGAAACCACCTCCGGCTGATACACCGTGTGAAGTAAGACCGATCTTCATGATACCGTCGTCACCTACAATACCGTAGCACTCCTGATAGTAGCGGCCTGCAGCGAATGCGATAGAAGCACCTTCCATTCCGTTAGGAACATAACCGCTGATAGAGCCGTCAGCAGATGTCCATTGGTAGTCATTAGAAAGCAAGCAGTTTTCGCGATCTACAGCCATTTCTGCAGGAAGAACATCCTTAGTAATGTTCTGAACTGGAGTCTCGAGGTCACCCATATAGAGGAACACCTTTGATTCTTCTGTTCCGTCGTATGAACCGTTTGCAGCAGGGCGTTCAAATGCCTGTACAGAGATAGAGTAGATACCTGGCTTAACGTTTGTAATAGTCTGGCTGATGTCAACAGCTCCTTCAAATACTTCAGCTACGCCCCAAGAATATGCAGGAGTTTTGCCACCAGTTGTCCAACCATTACCACCGTTAGAGAAGTCAGGGTTAACGAGAAGGTTAGTAACGTCGCCACCTTCCATTGTGCACTTAGCAGCACCAGTAACCAAAGTATTTACATAAGTGATTTCTGCAATAACCTGCTCTGTTTCGAGAGTACAAGCACCTGGCTCTTCCATACCTGTAATATAGAGGTAAGCACCGTTAGGGAAAGGATATTCCTCACCTGGTGCATATTCACCAGTGATGTATTCAGAAAGGTAAACCACAGTGTCAGCCTCCTGATCGAGCTGGTCGCCATTGCTGCCCAAGAATTCTTCTGCAGTTGCCACAGCAGCCACGTAATCCTGATAAGCCTTAACGTTAGCATTGAGGGCGTCGTATGTAGGAGCGAGCTTAGTAGATGCTGTAGAGATAGTAGCAGCGTCTGTAGCAGTAGCCAAACCATTGTAAGCCTCAGTGTATGCAGTAAGATAAGACTCCTTGTAAAGAGCGTCATCAGCTACTGCGTCTTCTGGAGCAGGGTATGAAGCAAGAACCTGATCTCTGTAGAGTTCGTAAGCAGCAAGAGTGCTTCCGTAGTATTCGAGAGTGAAGTCGTCAACGATAGTCCAGTCTGCACCGAGTTTTGTTTCCTTAACAAGACCGATGCGGAGCTTGCCATTGTTTACAGGAACAAGAACATAAACCTCAGGAACGAGACCTGCCTCTTTGTAAACAGTGAAGTCAGCCATTGAGTTAGGGAGATATACGCCTGAGTAAGTCACTTCCTGACCAGCACCTTCCACTGGTGATGGAGAAGCACACTGTGAAAGAGCAGGGATACCTGTGTAGAGTGAATCCTCGCCTGAAACAGCATAGAGCTTAGCATGACGAGAAGCAGGGTCGTCCTTAGTGTTCCAGTCATTGTCAGTACCGCCGGAACGATAGAAGCCCTTAACAGCAACTCGGTAGATACCTACAGGAAGTTCTACAGCGATGTCCTGATATGTATTATAGTTCTTTTCGTAATGCTCAGCACAAGTTGAT
>JAZNGW010000015.1:0-5318 GCA_045576655.1 Bacteroidaceae bacterium | reverse complement strand
CAATCGATGTAATGAAGTTCCAAAAGTTCCCTGAATTTCTCGGTCTTACCTGATATCGAAGGAAGAAGACCATTGCGAAGTATACTCATAAAATTAAAATTTTAATGAGTCAACCTATTTTACAAAAAGACACACCGAGGTCATTTCAAGTTTTTAGCGCGGTGATGGCAAGTATATAGCGAGGTCGTAAGAAAAAATCACCGAAATCGTACTGTCACAACGTTTCGTCACAATTTTTGTAGCTACGAATGTTGAACACACTCGTTACGAGAGTTCAAAGTGATAGCAATTAATGGAGTTCACAAAGCAACTAATATTTATACAAATTGCTTGACACGAATAGCTAAACATTAATACTACTTTTTAACTTTTAATCATTACTTTTTAATTTAATTCCCCTATCTTTGCATTGTCCCTTCGCCGATGGTTCTTCTTCGGAAGAGCGGGTGGCTGGGGGCAGACATAATTTAAGGCGTTTACTACGCTTTGGTTTTGACAATCTGAAATCCTGAGAAAATTTCAAATGCAAGTCAAAAACAAGGCAGCGGTGGATGCCCCGTGGGTGTGTTATATATAAACATGCCTCATTATGCCTGTTAGCCATTGGTGTATCTTCTTGCACCAATGGCAACTTTGGGGCGTATTGTGGTGTTATATACATATCGGCGTGGGGTTCGGCGTTGCTCGTTTCGACTTGCAGGGCCATTCTCAGGAGCCTCAGATTGTGAAGCGAGCGACAGTGCAGGACTTCACGTCTTTTTTATGCCTATACCTATATAATATTAATCTGACGGTTGCCGTAGTCCTCTGCCGTGTGATAAAGGGATAGCCTATGCCTATCAATGCGGACATACCGGAAGATTTCATCCGCAACATGTCGCCCGACTTGCTTGACACTTTGCTCAAGGATCACACCATGAGCACTGAAGACACACAGCGCAACATCTTTTGGGCGACTCAGGATTACGAACCGCTTGGCGAAGGCTACGAATACCGTTCGCCCATACTTCCACATCTTATTACAGGCCGCAACGGCCGTGTCATCATGCCACGTGTGCTGAAAACCCGTGACGCCCAGTCTGCCCGTTCGCGCGAAATGGCTGAAGTGTTCACCCCTTCGTGGATTTGCAACGCACAAAACAATCTCATCGACGATGCTTGGTTTGGACGTACTGAAGTGTTCAACATTGAGCATACAGACGGTGAGGGGCGGCACTTTTGGACCGCTACGACTGAGAAGATAACTTTCCCTGAAGGCAAGACATGGAAGGACTATGTGCGTGACAACCGCTTGGAAATCACTTGTGGCGAAGCCCCTTATCTCGTGAGTCGTTACGACTCCACAACTGGCGAAACCATTCCTATAGAAGAGCGTATTGGTATGCTCGACCGCAAATTGAGGGTGGTGGGCGAAAACACAGAGACCACAGGCGAATGGCTCGAATGGGCACAAGTGGCATACAAGAGCGTCTACGGCTACGAGTGGCAGGGCGACAGCCTGCTTATAGCACGCGAATCCATGCTCATTTCCTTCATTGAGTATTTCGAAGCGAAGTTCGGGAAGCACCCAATGCTTAAATCCATCAGATACATCGCTTACATCATTTCGTGGAACGTGTGGCAGATGGACGGTCTCAAAGGAGTCGTCCCTGATACGTGTACCGACAAGGTGTTGGTGGAACACGATTTCTTCGGAGGCTGCACTGAGAGTGTTATTCCCTGCGAAGGTTGCACGAAGGACGACATCCGCCGGCATAACGGCACCTACTGCCTCATCAGGGATTGGGGTGGCAAAGAGCATAAGAAAATCCGATTTATAGACCTCATAAAATAGTGCGACATGAAATTCACATCCTTACTCAAACTGAAGCTTATCTATGTGTTCCGCATTAATGATGTAGCGCACAAGGGATGTCTGAAAGTCGGCGAAGCCACATGCGACAGCGACAACGTGTTCGGTCTCGCCCCCAACAGCAAGGCTCTCAACGACTCGGCGAAGAAGCGCATAAACCAATACACACAGACTGCCGGCATTGCCTACGACCTTCTTTATACCGAACTGACCATATACAACAGCAAGCAGGGACTATGCTCGTTCAACGACAAAGAGGTACACAATGTGCTGGAGCGTTCGGGAATCAAGAAGAAGGTGTTTGATACGACCAACAAGGCAAATGAATGGTTCGTCACCGACCTTGAGACTGTGAAGCGAGCCATCGCGGCTGTGAAGGAGGGACGTGAATCGCTCACCTCTGCAGAGATTTCCCACGACAGGACTCCAATCGTGTTCCGTCCTGAACAGCGTGAAGCCATAGAGAAGACCAAGAAACAGTTCAGGAAAGGTAACCAGATGCTGTGGAATGCCAAGATGCGCTTCGGTAAGACACTTTCAGCCCTGCAAGTGGTCAAGGACATGGACTTCACGCGCACCCTGATTCTGACCCACCGCCCCGTTGTCGACAGCGGATGGTTTGAGGACTTCGGCAAGATATTCTATGACCGCAAGGACTTCTCCTACGGTTCGAAAAACAATGGTGACAGCCATGCCTCGTTGGAGGCGAGGGCGAAACAAGGCAAATGCCACTATGTGTATTTCGCCTCCATGCAGGACCTCCGCGGTTCGGAACTTGTGGGCGGCAACTTCGACAAGAACAATGAAGTGTTTGCCACACCGTGGAACTTCATCATTGTCGACGAGGCACACGAGGGCACACAGACCGAACTGGGCAAAGCTGTAATGACGGAACTTGTAAAGAGCGACACCAAGGTGCTGCGTCTGTCGGGCACACCGTTCAATCTGCTCGACGAGTTCACAGAGGGGGAAATATACACGTGGGACTACGTGATGGAACAACGCGCCAAGGCATCGTGGGATGACTTGCACTTTGGCGACCCTAACCCATACGCCTCTCTGCCTACGATGAACATCTACACCTATGACCTCGGGCGATTGCTCAATGAGTTCATTGACGAAGATGTGGCATTCAACTTCCGTGAGTTCTTCCGAGTAAACGATGCGGAATCCTTTATCCACGAAAAGGACGTGGCGGCATTCCTCAATCTGCTCACAAAGGAGGACAAGGAAAGTTGCTATCCTTTTGCCAATGAGGAATACCGCAACATCTTCCGCCACACCCTTTGGATGGTGCCGGGAGTGAAGGAGGCACGCGCACTTAGTGCAATGTTGCAGAGCCACCCTGTGTTCCAGCACTTCAAGATAGTGAATGTTGCTGGCGACGGTGACCGCGATGAGGAAAGCAAGGACGCCCTAATTGCAGTCGAAGAGGCAATAGGGCATGATCCCGATGCCACACGTACCATAACCTTGTCGTGCGGACGACTGACGACGGGTGTCAGCGTCAAGGCATGGACAGCCGTGTTTATGCTTTCAGGTTCGTACAACACGGCAGCGTCAAGCTATATGCAGACCATTTTCCGAGTGCAGACACCGGCAACCATAAACGGACGCGTGAAGGAACAGTGCTATGTTTTTGACTTCGCTCCCGACCGTACACTGAAAGTCATAGCCGAGACTGCCAAGATTTCAGCCAAAGCCGGCAAGACAAGCGGCAACGACCGCAAGGTGATGGGCGATTTCCTCAACTTCTGCCCAATCATTTCTGTCGAAGGCGGACGGATGAACCAGTTTGATGTGCCTCACATGCTTGAGCAACTTAAGAAGGTCTATGTGGAGCGTGTAGTGCGCAACGGATTTGAGGACAAGAGCCTGTACAATGACGAGTTGATGAAACTCAACGAACTCGAATTGCAGGAGTTTAACGACCTGAAGAAAATCATAGGCCAAACCAAAGCGATGGCCAAGACCAATCAAGTGGACATCAACAACCAGGGACTAACTGACGAGCAGTATGAGGAACTGGAGGACTTGCAGAAGAAGAGCAAGAAGAAGGGCAAGGAGAAGCAACCGCTGACGGAAGAGGAGAAGAAAAGACTCGAAGAACTGAAGAAGAAGCGTGAAAACCGCGATGCAGCCATATCCATCCTGCGCGGCATATCCATCCGAATGCCCCTGCTCATCTATGGTGCCGAGGTGAGCAACGAGGACGAGGAGATAACCATCGACAACTTCTCTTCACTCATTGACGACCAGTCATGGGAAGAGTTCATGCCGAAAGGCGTCACAAAAGAGAAGTTCGAGAATATAAAGAAATACTATGACCCGGAAATATTCAGTGCGGCAGGAAAGCGAATCAGGGCTATGGCACGTGCAGCCGACAAACTGAGCGTGGAAGAACGCATAGAGCGTATTACCGACATCTTCAGCACATTCCGTAATCCCGACAAGGAGACCGTGCTCACTCCGTGGCGTGTTGTAAACATGCACTTGGGCGACTGTTTGGGAGGATATTGTTTCCTTGCGGAAGACAATGAAACCATACTCTCTGAACCTCGATTCATTGACCGCGGAACAGTAACGTCTGAAGTGTATGCCGAAGATGCACGCATCCTTGAAATAAACTCCAAATCGGGCCTCTATCCTCTGTATATGGCATACAACATCTACCGCACACGGGTTGCCTCGTCATTATTTTCCATATCGAGTGTGGAGGACGAGCACAAGATTTGGGACAAGGTAGTGGCAGAAAACATCTTCGTCATCTGCAAGACCCCTATGGCAAAGAGCATCACCAAGCGTACCCTCATAGGCTTCCGCAAAGCCAAAGTGAACACACGCTATTTCGAGGACCTGATTAATCAAATCAAAAACAAACCAGAAAACTTCGTGGCAAAGGTTGCCAAAGGAAGCTCATACTGGAAAGCAATAGACAACGACAACATGAAATTCAATGCAATAGTGGGGAACCCACCGTATCAAGTGATGGATGGAGGTACAGACAGAGGGGCAATCCCTGTATACCATTACTTTATGAATATAGCCAAACGTACAAACCCCAATTATATAAGTCTGATTATGCCGTCACGATGGTATGCTGGAGGGCGAGGATTAGATGAGTTCCGTACCGAAATGATGTCTGACACTCGTCTTGCAAGATTGTACGACTATGAATTAAGCAAAGACCTATTTCCAACTGTAGATATCGCAGGAGGCTTATGTACATATCTTTGGGACAAACAACAGAGAGTGTAAAATAAACTGTGTCAAGCTACAATAATAGTAGTAAGAAATAGTTTATTTTAAGATGACAAACGAAGAAATTGATTACAAGTTGGCCGCCGAACAGTTACGTACAGGCAAAGCCCTGTTTGGCAAAGGCGGTGCTCTGGCTCCAATGTTAGAGCGTATTTTGAATGCAGCCCTTGAGGGTGAGATGGATGCTCACCTGAGTGCCGAATCC
>JAZNGW010000014.1:0-5855 GCA_045576655.1 Bacteroidaceae bacterium | reverse complement strand
CGTGCTGCCATCGACCTTTATCAGGACCTCGTAGGTTTGACTCCTGGTAAGTACAAGGTTACAGTCCACACTTACTACCGTGCAGGTTACTACAATGAGGAATGGGACCGCAAGGAGGCAGGCGAGGATACTCATCTCACTACTCTCTACGCATCTACAACTGACGAGAAGTTTGAGACTAAGGTTAAGAACCTTTATGAGGATGCTCAGTCAACTGACTACGGAGTGAAGGTCTACACTCTCGCTAACGGACTTTACGCTCCTGACGGAACAACTCCTACAGTCGAATTCTTCAACCAGGGTCACTACCTCAACGAACTTGAATTCGTGGTGGGCGAAGACGGCAAGGCACGCATCGGTCTCTCAAAAACTGAAATCCTCGCCAACGACTACGAAGTTGTAGGTTCTTGGAAACTCTACTACCTCGGTGCTGTCGAAGAAGAGGAGATTGACACAGTCGACATGACGTCTGTAATCGTCAACCCTACATTCGACCCAGCCAAGGGCGACAAGAACACAGGTGTGATTGAGGGTTGGACAACAAGCGCTATGAACGGTTACAAGCAGAACACTGTAAGCTACAACCGAGCAGGCATCACTCTCTACCAGGATCTCGTGGGTCTGCCAAAGGGTAACTACGAAGTTACAGTTCACACTTACTACCGCGCCGGTTACTACTATGAGGAGTGGGACCGCAAGGAAGCAGGCGAAGAAACTCACCTCACTACTCTCTACGCTACAACATCGAGCAAGAAGTACGAGACTAAGGTAATGAACCTCTACGAGGATGCAGCAACAGAGACTTACGACGTAAACTGCTACACTCTCGCTAACGGACTTTATGCTCCTGACGGAACATCTTCTACAGTAGCGTTCTTCAACCAGGGCCACTACCTCAACAAACTCCAGTTCTATGTTGGCGAAGACGGCAAGGCACGCATCGGTCTTGAGAAGACTGAAATCCTCGCTAACGACTACGAAGTTGTAGGTGCATGGAACCTCTACTATCTCGGCGACCTCGGCGAAGACAATATCGAAACTGCTATCGAAGGCGTTGAAAGCGCAGCAGAGGCAGAGGTTGTATCAACAACAATCTATTCGCTCAACGGCACAGTTCTCTCCGCTCCTCAGAAGGGTATCAACATCCTCCGCTCTGTCCTCAGCGACGGCAGCGTCAAGGTGCAGAAAGTGCTTGTAAGATAAATCTTAAGGCAGGGGGCGAGGTTCGCTCGCCCTCAACTCTAAAGCATAGGGGCAGGTCTCTTCACGAGGTCTGCCCCTTATTTTGTGTCCAAAAAAGTTTTACATTTGTGTAGTTTTTGTCGTTGCGGTGCGTCTAATAGGCGTAAACAAACAAAAAAGACAGTACTTCAGAAAAGAAATGGAAACATTGGAAACGCAATTTGCGCAAATTGTAAAGGAGAACAAAAGCACCATATACACCGTGTGCTACATGTTCTCGAAAGACCCTGACGAGGTCGACGACCTCTTCCAGGAAACACTCATAAACTTGTGGCGTGGATTCACCTCGTTCAAGGGGCAGAGCAACATTGCCACATGGATATGGCGAGTAAGTCTCAACACATGCATCTCTTCGGAGCGCAAGAAAAAGGCGCGCCAGTCAGCGGAACTATCTGCCGGACTGCAACTCTTCGGGGGAAGCGCCTCCGACGGCGACAACCGTCAGATTCAGATGCTCCACAAACGCATCAGCCGTCTTCAGCCGTTTGACAGGGCGATAGTCCTGCTGTGGCTCGAGAACATGAGCTATGATGAGATTGCATCGATTGTCGGAATCAGCGTGAAGAATGTTTCAGTGCGACTGTTTCGCATAAAAGAGGAACTGAAAAAAATGTCAAACGATTAAAAACAGCAGACACATGGACAACAACAAATTAGATACCGCCGAACTCCAGGAAATGAAAGAGCAGATTGCTTTGCTGAAAAGCAAACTGGAAAAAGAAAGCATTGTCAGCGACACCATGCTGCGACGCATTCTCAACGATAAGGCGAAGTCGCTCAAGACTGTGGGGCTGGGCAAGACCTTAGCATGTTTTCTTGCCGTGCCACTAATGCTATGGTGCAATTGGTTCTTAGGAATGTCTATGCTCTTTACGGTTGTCACCACAGTCTATCTCTCCTTTGCCTTCATCTATACATATATTACTCATCGCGACATCAACAGGATGGACCTGATGAACGAAGACCTCGTGGCTGTCGGTGAAAAGGTGGCAAAGCTCAAGCATCGTTATTCCTCATGGGTGCTCTACGGCATACCGTTCGTTCTGTGCTGGTTTGCCTGGTTCTTCTACGAACTGAACAATGCAGGGCTGCCAAGCGAGAACATGGATGCCGCTCTCAACGGCATGTTGATAGGTGGCACAATCGGCTTGATAATGGGCGTTATGCGCTACAGGAAAGTGCAGCGCGTGGCAAACGATGTGCTCCAGCAGATTAGGGAGATGAAAGAAGATATTAAATGACGGAGAAGAGTCAGTGCGACTCATTCAAACTCAAGGCAAAGCTGTTCCCATTCGGCTTTGCCTTTTTTGTTGCATATAGGGATTAGGAAACGAAGCAGAGCGTTTTGCCATGAGTGACTGAGGGGTCTGAATAGAAAGACACCATGCAAGGGCTTGTATTGTTGTGAGTGTGTTATTAAATGTTCCGATCTAAAATGAGGCACTCTTTTATATGTGAATTAATTAGTCATTTAAAGTCTTGCTAATGACTTTAACATCGTCTTCAGTTAAATTAAACCATTCGCCTCGTATCCTTTTATTTGCATAAACTTTGTGTAGAGAAGATTCTATTGCCTCGGCAATAGATCTTGTAGGATATTCTTTAGCGCATATTAACTCTATTGTAGGTTTATCGCTTTGTAATGTATGTTCTCTGTATCTTGGGTTATTAGAAATACCTATTTTGTAGAATTTATTGGTTAAATCTATCATTAAGTATACATAGCATTTAATGTCTTTTTTATTAACATTTATATTTTCAAATGTGGAAGATTTTAGCAAGTCTTCTTTTGTTGCATAGTTAAATTCAACAATAAAATCTTGGAATATTTCATGCGAAAGTCTTTTTGATAAGCCTGTTCTATCATTTTTATCAGTAAAACAATTATTTTCCCCGTTTAAAATAGAAATACCTTCGTCATTTGTAATTTGCCATTTTACAAACTTTTCATGCTCTAGCATTATTGCACTTTCTTCCTTCAAAAGGAACTTTATTTCATAATTGAAATTGTCTATTTTTATAGGATTGTTTTCTGCATTTAAAGTTATAATTATACCATTTTCTAGTAGAATATGTAAACTGCACTTGTTGTTTAATGTTATTTCTCTACGGTCAAAATGTAAAACTAAAAATTTCTTTTGTGAAAAGTATTCGAGCTTAAAATATATAGAGCCCATTTTAAATCCGAACCAATTTCCGCCATACTCTTTTCCTTTAATAATTACTTTATTACTAAAATCGTCTGTATATGTTGATATTTTATTTGGATAGCATTCCTTCAATTGAGCATAATCATGGTAGACTGAAAAAAGAAGGTCACCTTTTTTAAGTTTTGATACGTGCGATTTATATTTAAAAACAAATATGCCAGAACATGGAGCCTTTATCGTGCATTTGAAACGCGGTTCATAATGAGTGAATTCTTGAACTTCTAAGATTTCATCACCTTTTTCTACATAAGAAAAGTTTCCAACCAAACTTTTGTTAATGCTAATATCACTTAAATATGGAATGCAATCTAAAAATTCCCTAGACAACATTTTATATTCAAATTTAATGTCATAGGGTAGTGTTTGTTGTGTATTTGGTTTTTCACTTGGTTGTATTGTGAAAAGCAAATCACCGTCCTTTATTTTATTCCCTAAATTGCAACTACCAACGAAGGTGTCGTTTATGTGGTTTGTAATATATCCCTCATATTTTGAGTAAATTTTAACACCAACACACAAACTGGTATTTAATTGTGAAATGTTATTTTTCCTTAAGTATTCATCAACGGAATCTAATCCGACAACTATCACAATTTCATTCTCTTTTACAAATTCTCCATTGTTAAGCGGCTTGTTGCATACGGTATGTCGTATATTAGGTAAATCATCTATATTAAGATTTCGTTTAAATTTTTCGTCGTCGTACTCTTCCTTGATTTTAAAATTATTAGTCAGTTCTTTTGCACGGTTATATAAATATATGTCCAATGCTTTTTGATTCAAATATGCGTGTATTAATCCATTCTCTTTTTTGTAGACAATAATGTCATCTATTATGTTATTAGGTAATATCATTTGGTTTTGATTTAAATAATTTGTTTGACTAATAGTTTTTTTTACCCTTGATTTATCATCTTTTTTTCTTAATAAAATGAACCCAAGTATGACTAAGATAATTATAATATTAAAGCTCATGCCTCATTGTATGTTTATATCTGCAAATCTATAAAAAATTATTGTATTTTGATGTCACTACGATTCATCTAAACTCAAGGCAAAGCTGTTCCCATTCGGCTTTGCCTTTTTTGTTGCTTGTCGAAGGCAGGGTGCTGTGGGTGTTCGACACGGTGAGTCCGAGCAGACGGATGGGTTTCTCTGTATAGTCCACCTCCTTGATGAGGCGCTTGGCCTCGGGCAGAATGGTCTTCATCGATACGAACACGTCGGTGCGTGTGGCGCTGCGGGTGATTTGGCTGAAGTCGTGGAACTTGACTTTCAGCGTGAGGGTGTAGCCGCGAAACTTCTCTTTCTTCAGACGGCGGATAAGTTCTTCCGCCACGTGGTAGAGCTCTATGACCACGGCTGCCTGGGTGCTGATGTCCTTCTCAAACGTGAACTCGCAACCCACAGACTTGCGCACGTAGGTAGGTTCTACAGGGCGCATGTCCACTCCGCGGGCGAAGTTGTAGTACACCTCGCCCATCTTGCCGAACATCTTGCGCAGTCCGTCGAGCGACCACTGGTGCAGCGTATATCCGTTGTATATTCCCAGCGAACGCATCTTCTTGGCAGTCACTTTGCCCACTCCCCAGAAACTTTCAATCGGCAGCGCCGCTATGAAGTCGAGAGCCTTGTCGGGGTGGACGGTGCATAGTCCGTCAGGCTTCCGATAGTCGGATGCTATCTTGGCAAGGAACTTGTTGTACGACACCCCTGCCGAGGCCGTCAGACTGAGTCTTTCCCGTATCTTTTGCTTAATCTCGCGAGCAATGTCTACGGCCATTTCCATGCCAGGCTTGTTGACGGTGACGTCGAGGAAAGCCTCGTCGCACGAGAGCGGTTCGATGATGTCGGTGTATTCGTGGAAAATCTCCCTTATCTGGTGCGACACCTCCTGATATTTCCTATGGTCGCCTTCGATGACGATGAGTTCGGGACAGAGTTGCATGGCTTTCTTGGTCGACATGGCGGAGTGTACGCCGTATTTTCTCGCTTCGTAGCTTGCCGTCGATATGACTCCGCGTTCACTCCTGCCGCCCACAGCGATGGGCAGTCCGCGCAGAGCGGGATTGTCTTTTTGCTCCACTGCAGCAAAGAAGGCATCCATGTCGATATGTATGATTTTGCGTTCCGTCATCACTCGCTTTTCCTATGACAAAGATAATAAATCAGAACCACAGATTTAGCTAATTCGTGCAGATTACTAATTTTTTTGTTTCGGAGGTCACGGACAGACACTGGTGGCATTCGGACGCAACACGTTGCACTACTGTCCCAAAGAATTTGTTAATTTAGCAGTTTGTATTTTGTGTATCAGTTTGTTATGAAGTTATTTTTATACGGAGGATTTTGAAATGGATGTATTGTGCTAATTTCGCACAAACTTTCAAAATGTCATAATAT
>JAZNGW010000013.1:0-4907 GCA_045576655.1 Bacteroidaceae bacterium | reverse complement strand
AGTTTGCATTAACAGCCAATTCTCTGTCCCCTATCTCAGTTGCGATGTTTTCCATTATTCTCAGTTCAACTAAAGCATTGTCAAGCAATCGCTGCCTATAAAACAAGTCCGCTTTTTGCCCATGTATTTTAGCCAGCTGTGCTTTATTAGTGCCTTTCTCTCCATAAGTTATTGCCTTGTCAAACCACTCTAAAGCCTGAGGGGCATCGCCCATGTCACGATAAACACTGCCCAGAAGCAAGCAAGCCTCCATCTTCTCGTCAGGACTTCCATGCTCCTCATAATATTCAACGGCACGCTGCATCGTCTCCTCTTCATCCTTGAGCGAAACAAACATCTTGTTCTTCGCACTAACTCTGCATACTTCATAGCGCATCATCTCCGCCTCTGTCATTTTCGGCACAGCCTTGTCCAAACCCATCAGAACGTAGTAAGCGCTGTCTGGTTTGTCCTCATCCAAAAATACAGATGCGCTTTCTATGCAATCCACAAAAACAGACTCTCTCTTGCCACATCCATATAAAAACATTAGCGCAAGAATGATAATAGTAAATCGTTGTCGCATAAGCATTAAATTAAGTTTCGCAAGCTCAACTTACAGGAGTTCAAATTAGGAGTTAAGAAGTTAAATGAAGTTAAGTCGCAGGAACTGGGCATGCCATGTCCCGTAGGGCGCACCCCTTGCGGGTGCCCTATTTATTTGAACACTGATTTAACTTTGTCTGAACTTCTGAAACTACAGAACTTTAAGTTTTAACAAAAGCAAAAATAGCAAATATATTCGACTTAGTAACATTAACGCGAATTTCTATGTATCAGTCCTGATTATTTGTACACTAATTTTTAATAATTAGAGAAAATTAGTGTTTTTGAAAGTTGACGCAGATTTAACTTTTGTCTGAACATCTGAAACCACTGAACTTCCGAACTTCGTATATCAGGCACGCCCGATATAAACATTTCTTTACAAATCACCCCCCCCATTTTTACATTTATTAACTTTGTGTAGTATTTGTGAAGTAAATGTGAACAAAATGGAAAGTAAAATCCTTGGATTTCAGTTTTGCACTGCCGTAAATTTGTAGTCATAAACCAATTAATACTTTAAATAATGAAAACAGCACTCTACACAGCCGTGGCACTTGCCACTATTCCTGCTTCTGTTTTTGCACAACAGGCAGAAAATAGTAATGAGAAACCAATAAAACTAGAAAACCAACAACCAAGTAGCAACCCTATCAAACGTGACTTTATTTTAGTCCCTATGGTGACTATCGACGGACACTTGTTAAGATTCTACGATCAGTTTGACTCAGACATCACTATTGAGATTGCGCAGAAAGGTGTAGATAATGAAAATTCTGCAATCGTATATAGCGCCATAAAATCGTCAGAAGAGTCACAGCACGAACTTCCAGAATGGCTTACAGGCGAGTACTTTATATATATAACAATAGATAATACCTTATATTACGGCGAAATCACTGTAGAATAAACGGGACAACACAAGCAATGAACAGAATCACGATTGCCACTATCCTATGCGTTATGCTTGCAATGACAAGTTGCAAGCGCAGCAATACTGTTCATGACATCATAAGTCGTGCTGAAATCTTAAGAATGAACCCCGAACTGCACAAAATTCTTGACAAATACAAGAATGACTCCCTTAAATATGAGGCGGCATTGTTTCTTATCGACAACTTGCCCTATCATGAAGGCGTGGTTTATTCGGACCTCACTCCCATGTACCATACATACGAGTTGTTCGGCACAGGAAAATTCACGCCGGAACAGGCTAAGGATTCTGCTACAAGAAAATTCGGAACGTGGTTCTTCAACTCTGTCAACTACAGGAACGACACATACATTGACCCAGACTTTCTTATTGACAATATCGACTGGGCTTTCAAGGTTTGGCATGAACAGCCTTGGGGAAAGAACATTCCTTTCGAGCAATTCTGCGAGTATGTCCTGCCATACAGAATCGGGAACGAAGAACTCTACCCTTGGCGCGAGAAAATATACAAGCAATTCATGCCTATACTCGAAGAGGCCATGAAAGACACTCTTATAACCGAGCCCAAACAGGCAGCTCACGTCGTGTTTGACTCTCTACTGCGTGCGCCATTCCACTTTACTGAGTTGATTGCCACAGAAGTGAGAGTCGGTCCAAGGATTGTCGATACTCGCGGCGGAAGTTGCCTTGACCTCACGGACATGATGGTATATATCATGAGAGCGCTGGGCATCCCATGCGGAATAGAGGTTTTGCCCACAAGAGGAAACAACAATGCACCTCACTACTGGAACTTTATCGTAGACACTGACGGCACTACCTACTATTACTCCATGTTCTATTGGTGGCACAGACTGCTCAAAGCAGAAGTCTATGGCGATGTTTATGGGAAAGTGTATCGTGACAAGTTCAGTTTGAACAAGGCTATGATGGAAGAAATGAATATGCCTCAGGACTCGTTGCATCCATTTTTCAGATACCCCTGCATTGAAGATGTCACTCATCTGTATGCTACAGACAAAGGCTGGACTTTGGAAATACCGAAATCTAAGTTTCTAAAAGGCAAAAACGCAAAACAAGGTGACATGCTCTATCTCTGTATGTCTAAAAGGCACACATGGATTCCTGTCGATTGGAACATCTACGATGGGGAAAACGCCAAGTTTGAAAACTGCCACGGCGGAACTGTCTATTGCTTAGGCAGATATAACGCCCATGCAGACAAACTTGAAATGCTTTCCGACCCGTTCTCTGTGGATTTGGAAACCGGAGAAATGCATTTCTTCACCCCAAGCAATGAGAAGCACGATGTAACCTTGCTGAGCAAATTCGGCATGATAGGCGAATACTTTCTTGAGCGTATGAAAGGCGGAGCTTTTGAAGGCAGCAATAATGCAAACTTCTTAAACGCCGACACAATTTATCACATAAAAGAAGCACCTTGTCGCCTATGCACGACCGTTAAAGTCTCAAATCCCCAAGCATACAGATATGTACGATACATCGGGCCAGAAGAAGGTTATGGCAACACATCAGAGGTGGAGTTCTACTCCGCCAAAAATTTAGAGACCCCGTTAAAAGGCACTATTATCGGACCAAAAGAGGGAGCGCAGGGCGACCATTCCTATTTCAATGTTTTCGACGGAAAGACCGACACATCCTACGACCATCCCAAAGGACACGGAGGTTGGGCAGGTCTGAAATTCGACAAGCCTGAGCGCATAGACAAAATAGTCTATACACCACGCAACAGAGACAATTTCGTTCGCAAGGACGATGTGTATGAACTATTTGTTTGCATCGATGGCAACTGGATACCGCAAGGCATTCAGCCTGCCACATCCGATTCATTAGTCTATCACGACATTCCGGAAAATACCCTGTTGCTCCTGCGAAACTACACCCGCGGAGCTGCCGAGCGACTTTTTGAATACAAAGAGGGCAAACAGGTATATTGGTAAAAATAACACCAAACACTGCAATTAAAATTATTAATTAACAAACAAATAGAAAAAACGATGAAAACAAAAACAATTTCAAATTTCGGCATTATCTTTGCCGTAGCGTTAACAATGGTAACAACAATAGTGTTTACAGC
The DNA here is from genome assembly GCA_045576655.1 of Bacteroidaceae bacterium. Lineage (GTDB taxonomy): Bacteria > Bacteroidota > Bacteroidia > Bacteroidales > Bacteroidaceae > RGIG8745. The sequence goes on along the minus strand of JAZNGW010000013.1, from coordinate 1,290 downwards.
CTGCAATAGTGAAGACGACTTCGGAGGCGACCTTAACGGCGACATCACAGGACAATACTCACTCGCTACAAGAATGATGACAAGGCCTATGGAAGGGATATTTGTAACAGATACTATAGTATATCCATATGGAACAACTCTTGGGAGTTTTGACAACGCCCACGGATTTGACGCTACTATTTATGTTAAATTCAGTAGAAACGAAAAAAACGAATTAAACGTTCACTTACAACGTTATACAGCACCTGATAATTGCTATATTTACAGCGTTTCATTAGTTCAGCACACATATCCAGGAACGCATCTTATAACAGTAAGTGGTAGATGCGAACATGGAGTAGACTGCCATGGAAAAGTTGGCAACTATGTTTTTTAGAATTTTATAAAAACAGGCCATGAGATACCCGACCTCCCTTTTTATAGTTTTATTTTATACAATAGCCCTTAATGCTCAAAACATTGAATCAGGCAAAACGATAGACTATAGCAAACATATTATTTCCTACCTGCGCCATGCCATGTTGTTCAATGAAGTGATGCCGCAGGAGAAGGTGTATCTGCATTTCGACAACACGGGATATTTCAAGGGGGAGACGATATGGTTTAAGGCCTATGTAACAAGGGCGGATAAGGGGACGTCGACCGACATAAGCCGTGTGCTGTACGTGGAACTCGTGACGCCTAACGGTGAGGTAGTGCAGAAAAGGACTCTGCATATCGACGAGGCGGGACAGACGCACGGGGAGCTGAAGCTTGACAGCATCTACACTACTGGATTCTACGAGGTCAGGGCATACACCCGATATATGACTAACTGGGGACATACGGGAATATTCTCCCGCGTGTTCCCTGTCTTCAAGTCACCAAAAACCGAGGGCGACTACTCCAACCCTACAATTGACCGCATTACATACAAGAAGCGTCTGCCGAGCTACAGAAACGGTGGGGATGACAGCAAGGAGGGCAAGAGGGCGAAAGCGACGTTCTACCCCGAAGGGGGCAATCTCATCTGCGGACTCGAAAGCAGGGTGGCGTTCACTCTTACTGACACTGAGGGCTACCCTCTTAGCGCGAAATGTCTGTTTAAGGATTCCGAGGGCACGGTATTGTACAGCACATCCACTGATTCGCTGGGGCGAGGACTGGCAGTCGTCAGATCTGACGGAAAGGCTTCGGTCATGGCGGTGCAGACTGATGCCGAGAAGGCTAAGTGGGAGGAGTTCGCCCTGCCTGAGGCGCTGCTGAGCGGTTGCGCCTTGAAGGTGCAGGCTGTGGAGGGTGACATCATCA
>JAZNGW010000012.1:0-9184 GCA_045576655.1 Bacteroidaceae bacterium | reverse complement strand
CATAATCGTACGATTCATTTGCTAGCGAGTGCAAAGTTAATATATGCCCTTAGGGACGAGTCAAGAGAAAAATGAAATATTTTCAGCAGAAAATTAAAAATAGGCAATATTATATGTCGCACTTGTATTGGGTCCTATTTTAGACTACATAGAAGACTACACGCCAAAAATAAATTATAGTTCAAACGATTTTACAAGCAAAGTCGTTTCACAATACAAAAGAATAATATCTTGTGTATAAATAAATTCGGCGGTAAAAATAATTCACCGCCGAAAAAGTGCAACCCTCATAGGGTGCCCTTTTTGAGGGCACGGAATACGCTGAAAAACACAGAACAACACGGTTATTTAGTAGTTCAGAAGTTACAGGAGTGACGCTTCGCTTAGTAGTTCAGACGAATGATGTGTGTTATCGTTCCCGTGCAAAAAAATACCAATCTGTGTAAATCTGGGGAATCTGTGGTCTACACTTTACTCGGACAAGGCACGCCTTGTCCCTACGGCTATTCCTTAAAATTAATGTATGAACTCCTGAACTACAGAAACTCCTGAACTACTCAAGAATAGTGTGGCGCTTCGCTGGAATCTCTAAACTTAGTCTAAGTTTATACAAACTCAGTCTGAATATGTACAAACTTAGACTGTGTTTGTACAGACTTAAGCTGAGTACGAAGTTTTGAGTCGGGTTTAGAGGAATGTGGCGAGCAGCGCGACTAAAAAGATAAGGGCTAGTTTCAGGGAAGTGGCTGTGTGCCGATAGAAAAAGGCGATAGCGGATGTTATGAGGAGGTAGCAAAGAAGCAACTGTAATATTGTGGGCGACCATGCCACGACTGCCCAACTGACGGATGAAATCCATTCTGCTACGGTGTTCATGGCTGATGCCATGCCGTGCAATGCTTCTGTGAGCATGACTCTTATCCCGTCGCACCAGGAGAGCATCCACCAGAGGACTACGGCATAGAGCAGGACTGACGCCAGCAGGCAGACGAGCAGGTTGGCGAGGACGGAGAGGAGCGGGATGGTGTGGAAATGGTATGCTACGAGCGGTGCGGTGGCGAGGGTGCAGACGAGGCTGACGATGGCTACTCCGGTGAAGTATTCCAATATGCGCAGGCTGGCTCTGGTGAGGATGTTTTTACTCTGGAATCGCTCGTAGAGGTGTTCCTGGCTTTTGCGGCAACATGGAACGGCAACGGTGCAGATTGCCAGGACTGAGATATAGGAGAGTTGGAAGCCTACATCGTGGAGCATTAGGGGATTGAACCCGAGCATGAGGAAGGCGGCGAGGGTGAGTGAATTGACGGACAGGGTGGGGCGGCCGAAGCATCCGCTTAACGACATGATGCTGCACATGACTGCGGCGCGGACGAGTGAAGGGGGTGTGTCGGCAAGCAAGGTGAAGGTCCAGAGGCAGGCAATGATTATGAGCGATTTTACCCACTGCCAACGGTAGGGTAGCGGCAGGCTGTAGAGTAGCAGGCTGAGGATGGCAAAGATTACGGCGAGGTGAAATCCTGAAAGGGCGAGTATGTGGCTGAGACCGGAGCGGGAATAGTGGGTCTTGAGGTCTCCGGGCAGATTGGACTTGTTGCCTGTTGTGAGTGCTTCGAGCAGTGCGCCTTCTTCGGCGGAGAGGCCGGCATCGTGGTATGCCTCTGACATGGCACAGCGCAGACGGGTGAACAGGTTGGGGGATGAGGCGGATGTGGGTGCGACGCTCCAGTGGTCATGACGTATATAGCATGTGGCGCTGATGCCTGAGCAGAACAGGTGGCGGCGGAAGGGGGTGAACTCCTTATCCTGCTCATGCAGGTCGACGGGACATGTGGGATAGAAATTGCGGGTGGAGAAGGTGATGGTGTCGCCGATTTGGATGCCTGAGATAGCAGCGCTGTCTGATTTATCGTCGATGTAGGCTATGAATCGGGCTCCTGCGTCGGTTCGCATTGTCAGTGCCCAGGAACGCGCTTTGCGTTCGGGATTTTTGGCGACGATGCCTTGCTTGGTGTCAGGACTGAGTGATGTGCGTATGCCGTTGTAACTGAGTGTGTAGAGCGTGGCGCCGAAGATGAGGAAGAACAGCAGGGCGGCAATGCCAAACTTGGGGTAAAAAGAATCTCTGCTTTTGCGACCGTTCTGCATGAACAGAATGATGGCGCAAAGGCAGAGAGATATGAATAAAATCGTGATGTTTTGAGTGAGCAGTACGGCTGTAGCGTCGGCGATGAGCATGCCAGCCACGAATGGCAGCAGCAGACGGAACAGGGGATATTTCTGCCACCCCATCGGATTACAGGCTCATGAGTTGGCTGATGCGTTCTTCTGGGTTTGGCGCTCCGAACACGTAACTTCCTGCAACGAGAACGTCTACTCCTGCTTCGGCAAGGCGTTTGCCTGTATCGCCGTTGACGCCGCCGTCGACCTGAATGAGGGCTTTCGAACCAGTGCGCTCGATCATGGCACGGAGAGCCTTGACTTTCTCGATTGAGTGCTCGATGAATTTCTGTCCGCCAAAACCTGGGTTGACGGTCATGAGCAGCACCATGTCGACATCGCGGATGATGTCCTCAAGCACGCATACTGGTGTGGCGGGGTTGAGCGTTACGCCTGCCTTCATGCCTGCTTCGTGAATCTCCTGGATAGTGCGGTGCAGATGAGGGCATGCCTCGTAGTGGACATTCATCATCATGGCACCGAGTTTTGCCACTTGACGCACGAATTTGCCTGGCTCAACGATCATGAGGTGTACGTCCAACTGCTTTTTGCACAGTTTGGCAACTGCTTCAAGCACAGGAAATCCGAAACTGATGTTTGGCACGAACACTCCGTCCATAACGTCGAGGTGGAGCCATTCGGCATCGCTGCGGTTTATCATGTCGATTTCGCGTTCCAGATTTCCGAAATCTGCCGCGAGTAATGAAGGGCTGACTATCATACTATTATTCTAAGGTCTTTTAAGGTTTTTAGGGTTTCCGATAACCCCTAAACCATCACCGATAAACGTTACATTGTTCCCGTTAAGTCTTGCGACTTTCTACTTCTCGAACGTGTAGGTTGTCTCGCCAATCATCTGGCTGTCAACGAATATGGACAGGCGGTATGTGCCGGCTTCGAGATATTCGCCTACTTGTGCGTACATCACAACGGATTGTTCTTCGCCAGTATACTCGATGTACTTCTTTTCGGTATATTCGAGAGTTGTGTTTTCATATTCGAAGGTGCCGTTTACGCCCATCACGTTGCCGTCGGGCTTGAGGATGCGGGCGTAGACGATGCGCTGCCCGTTCTGTGCCGTAACGTTCTTGACGATGGTGAATCCGAACTCGAAACTCTTTACGTCCTTGATCTTCTTTGCCAACTTGCCGCGCTTGTTCTTCGGTGTGATTGAAAAGCCTGTGGCGTCGAGCTGTGCGGCAAGGTCAACCTTGTCGAGAAGTTCGTTGCGCTCGATAGAGAGTTCGTCTATCTGGGTGGCTGCCTTGTCGTATTTCTTCTTGATCTGTGTGTTTTCGCTGACAAGCGCCTCGTTGAGACGGTTGAGCGAGTCGATTTGCTCGACGTAGTGGCGCAGAACTTTGCGCAGGCTTGCTATTTCCTTCTTCAGGCGGGTGATTTCTGCAGCGTCGGTGGCTTTAGTGTTGCGAAGTTCTTCGAGTAATTGCTGGGTGCGACGACGCTCGTTTTCAATCTGTGCGATGAGGGAGTCGTTTGTGAGTTGTTGCTGCAGTTCGTTATACTGCTGGTCAAACTCTTCGTACTGGAGTTCCATCTCCATCTTGTCAAGTTCGGCAAGTTCCTGAAGCTGCTCGTTCTTTGCGCTTTCGTTGATGAGCATAAATGCAAGTAGGGCGCATATGGCTACGAGGATGATGGCTGCTGTGCCGATGATAATGCTCGTCTTGCTTTTCTTTATGTCTGGGTTAGGTGTTGTTTCCATGAATAACGGTTTGTAGAATGTTCACTTAGGCGTATTAGTCACGCTTGTTTGTGCAAATATAGTGAAAGGTGAGCGAAGTGCCAAACTTGTTTGAGTAATTCCGAACCGCATCCGATATTATCTAAATAGAGGGACAAACGGGCGAATAGCATAAGGCTTGCTGTAATATTTGGCGATGACTTAACAAAAAAAGAAAGGGCTGCACCGCGGTGCAACCCTTTATGGAATAGTCTTGTGAAGACTTTATCGTATCATCTTTTCCAGTTTCTTCTGCATTGAACGGAAAGATTTCGCGTCGCTTTTTGTGGCGAGTGTATTACGTGTCTTCTCCACTAAAGCCTTGCGTGCTTCAATCTGTTCGTTGGAGATGTGGGTGACTGGGATGCGCATGACTCTGCTGATAGCATTGTTTAGATCGGACCATGCCTCAAGGCGTTCGCGCTCAGCCTTTGTGATGTGCACTACGCTGCCGTGGCGAGGGGTGAATGTGCCGCGTGTAGGGGTGTCCTTGATGTAGGTGAAGTTCTTGAGGTCGCCCTTGCAGAACTGGTAGAAGCCGTTGGCGTAGCAGTCATACATGAGTATGAACTCATCGCTGTTGATGAGAGGGAACACGCTTGAGCCTTCGACTGGATACTGGCCTGGCTTCTGCAGGTGGCGGTATTCAACAGTGTAAGGGCCTGTGAGCGATTTGCTTGTGGCACGCATCACTCCTTGTCGGGTGCGGAAGTTGCCTTTTTTGTTCATTACAGAGCGGCCTTCATCCTTGAAGAACAGTACGTATTCCTGATTCTTCGCGTCATAGACGATGTCGCCGTCGATTGCAGCCGTGCCGAAGTCAAAGAGCAGTTTAGGCTCGGTGATGTCGGTGAAGTTCTCGTTGGCGTATGAATAGAATATGCGGAAGTACGGCTGGTTGAAGTTAGGATCGTCGGTAGGGTACTCCCAGTCGTGGCGTCCGATGGAGTAATAAATCATGTATTTCTTCTCTACGGGGTCCCAAATTGTCTGCGGAGCCCATACGGCATGGAGGTTCTTGCGGTCGAAACCTTCGAGGTTTGGGAATCGGGTAGGGAAGTCTATGGCTGTGTGCTGCCAATGGATGAGGTCGGTGGATTTCATCAGCACAAGGCCGTCGTTGCTTTGCCATCCTTCGCTTGAGCGCATGTCGGTCAGTACCATGTAGAATGTCTTGCCGTCTTCGCCACGCATGATGTGTGGGTCGCGCACGCCTTTCTTTAGGGATATTGTGTCGGATGCGATTACTGGGCGTCCGAAGTTGAGCGATTTGTAGTCGAATCCGTCATCGCTGATAGCGTAGCGAACCTGCTCTCCGCGTGGGGAGTTGTCTGAGAAGAAGGCAAACAAATAGCTTGAGTAAGGTGACTTTCCTGCCTCCTGTGCCTGTGTCTGCAATGCAGGTACTGCCATCAGCACTCCGATGGCGAGAGTCTTTAAAAGTTTCATGTTTTTGCTTAAGAAAGTTTAGTGTTTAACAATTTTCTTTACGCTGACACTGCCGTTGGCATGGCGGTGCTTCACGATGTTTATGCCGTTCTGTGGTGCAGACAGGCGTGTGCCGTTGATGCTGTAGTATTCTGTAGCGGTTATCGGACTAGCGATGTCTTCTACTGACTCGATATCGTTGGCGAGGTCAACGAGTTCTTTCACTTCCTCTGCGCTGAGGGAGTAGTTGTAAATGCGGAAGTCATCGATGTAAGCCTTGATTAGAGGGTCGGAACTGAACTGGCTGCGTCCGATGTAGTTTATAGCAGGTTTGATGTCGGAAGGGCGGATTGTCATAGATGTTGATTTTGCCACTTCCTCGCCGTCGGCGTAGATGGTTACGGCGTCCTCACCGATGGTTACGGCTATGTGCACCCACTTGTATGAGGATGGCTTTGGAGCGCTGAGAATCTCCTCGTCGCCGCCGTTCTTCATGACGAAACGCATTTCCGAATCGTTGCTTGGAGTGAGGTACATGTACCGGTCTGTGCCGTTTCCGAAGTCGAAGAGCCTTTGCTTAGCAGTCATTCCGCGGAAGTTGGCCCATGTGCAGATTGTCATTTCGCGCATGTTGCCGGTTTGCGGCGGCAACTGTATGAAGTTGTTGGCTGCTGCCATGCCTGCGGCTTTTGTTCCAACCTTTTTGGTGTTGGAAGAGTATGTAGGCTTTGACAGAGATACGGCGTTGAACATGTTCTCCGACTCATCGCTGAGCGTGTCGTCAAATTGATAATGGGCAATGAGGCATTTTTCTCCGTTTGTGGCTGCTGTGATTTCTGCTGAAGCCTCGGAGACGTTGCCTGACTTGTCTGCAGCCTTGAGTTTGTAGAGGTACTCTACTCCTTGTGCTACCGAGTTGTCGAGGAAGGCGTTGCCTGTGATACCACGGGCGATAGTGTTGTATTCAGGGGTCTCGTTGCCTGCTTCTGCGCGCAATATGGTGTAGTTCGCTATGTCTGCGTCTGCATTTGCTGTCCAGTCGAGGCGGATTGATGCGCTCTGCGGTGTTGCAGTGAGGCCTGTTGGAGCGGCAGGAGCGTCCAGTTCTACGTCGGCGCCTACAGGGATGAATCGCCACAACTGCTTTTCTGTTCCTGAGAATGTGTTTTGGCGTATCTTTGCGTTTTCGCTTTTGCTTCCGTTCTGCACTTCAAGGTAGAGCGTGCTGTGGTGACTGCGGATGTAGAAGTATCCGTTGCCTGCATACTCGAAGTACCAGCGCTGGTTGCCACCTCCTGCGAAAGGATAGGCGATGATGTCTGAAGCGTTCAGTGCCCAGTTGAGCACGTCGAGGGTGTATTTTTTGCTGTTTTTAGAGATGAAGGAGTAGTAGCTGAAGTCGCCTCCAATGCGTGAGTCTACCGGCTTGACTGTCCACTGCATGTAGTCGGCGCCGTTTGAGAATGTGCGCTGAACTAATGCTGAACCTTGCGATGCCGATGCTCCGCTCATCGAAAGCACCTTGCCGCTGGCTGCGTTCATCACGACGTAGTCGCCATTGATGTAAGGAGCTACGTCCTCGCCCCATGTGATGTTGATTACTCGCTCGGCGTTGGTCTGTCCTTGCTGGTATCCTGTACCTCCTGGCATGTCAACCACGAATTCACGTACTGGTCCGTATCCGTCGAAGAACACGTCGCGGTCGGTCGAGATGAAGCGGTAGCTTGAGTTGTTGGCCTGGCGCTCTGATGTTCCGAGGAATGCTTGCACCTTGTTCTCCTTGTTGTTACGGTAGACCGAAGCCGCTGACCACTTTGGACGCGATTCTGCATAGGCGAGACGGTCGCCGAAGCTTGCTCGGCAGAATTCACCTCGTGCAAGGCCTTCAAATCCCCACCATATACCGGTCTGCATGCCGTACTCCACGCCTACCATTGCTTCCATCACATTGTGGAGCTCGTCGGCAGTGCCGTGATTGCCGTCGTTTTTGACTTGGGTAAAGAAGCTTGCATAGTTGTTGAATGAACCTGCCAACTGGTGGGTGTTGCCCTCGTCAAGATATTCCTTCAACTGGTTGTACCATTTCAATGCTTCGTCGCAGTTGAGAGTGTTTCCGCCGCAAATGCGGATATTGTCAAAGAAGGAGTCCTGTCTCATCAGTTTGATGATGTTGAGGAAGTCCTGCACTGTTCCCTGGTTCCATGCAGTGTAGTCTGGTTCGTTGAATGGCGATATGGAAACGACGTTAAATCCTTTGCTTTGGCAGTATTCAACTGTAGCCTTGAACAGTTTTACCCACTCCTCAGGTTTGCCCTTGTAGTTTGCGGCGTTCTGTGCCGCGTTAGGATAGTTGTCGGTGTTGCAGAGCACCTCATGGTCGCAGTTCAGGGCTATATCTGTTACTCCAGACAGTTTGATTAGATTCAAACGCCTGTTTAGCATGCTTTTCTGGCTTGTAGAAAGTTGTCCGTCTACAATCAAATCGCTTGGTTGGAACGATACGCGTCCTGTTCCGAGGTTTTCCTTTCCGATAAAGGCAGTGCCTCGCCTGATGTTTCCCTCGTCAGGCCATGCCGTGTCAAGTCCCCATATTATAGGAAGTTGCTCTCCCTCTGCCGTTATGTCAAAAGGAAGCACACCGTCAGTAATCTTGTTGGCTACAAGATTTTGGCTTGCTGTTTCGATCTGTGCCTTTGCGCTGTTTCCTGCGAACATGGCAACCACGACTGCGGCGATTATCTTGAACGCTGGTCGGTGAAGAGTGTAGTTTTTCATCATATCAAATATTCTTTTTTGTTTTGTTTGTTTTGTTAATTATATTCCCCCATTATTGTTTTAGATAGTGCATTCCTCCGTTTGGTTTAAGATGCATCCCCTCCTTTTGTCGTTTATACTCTTTGGCGCACTTATTCCTTATACCATTCTGCATACATCAGGTAGTGGCTGGCAATGCCCTGATTCAGTTCCTTTGACTGCTCGGGATCAACCCTCTTGATGAACTTGGCGGGCACACCTCCCCAAAGTTCACCGTCGCCCACCTGAGTGCCTTTCAGTACGAGTGCGCCGGCAGCGATGATGGCTCCTTCTCCGATTACGGCATCGTCGAGAACCGTCGCCCCCATGCCGATGAGAGCGCAGTCTTTCACTGTGCAGCCGTGCAGCGTCACATTATGTCCGATGGTCACGTCGTCGCCAATCTCGATGGCAGCCTTCTTATATAATGTGTGCAGACAAGAGCCGTCCTGGATGTTGACACGGTTGCCTATCTTGATATAATTGACGTCGCCGCGAACCACGGCGTTGAACCACACCGTGCACTGGTCGCCCATTGTCACATCGCCTACGATTGTTGCATTTTCTGAAAAATAGCAGTCCTTGCCCCACTTTGGAGTCAGTCCGCATACAGTCTTTATTAGTGCCATTTGTTGTTGTCAGTTTAGTTTCAAACTACAAATATAACTTCGATTAATCTTTTCAGCAAGCGGATTGCCGATTTTGTTAAGGGCGCTTGAATAAATATCCGGCAATCCCGCTCGAAACTAATCGTCTCTGCGATAGAAACTTACGAGGTCCTCGCTGAAAACTATAAATAAAAGTAATATTTGTACAAATAATAGTTTTATTTATATAAATATTAGTTTTATTCTTACAAATATTAGTTTTATTTATACTTTTCTCTGTGGTTTAACGAATTTGGTTGACCTTTTCCGTCTTATTTATATCTTAGGTTGACTTGGTTTAAGATTAGTTTTAAATTTAGTTGACTATGTTTTTGCTTAGTTGTGTTTTGGGTTGACC
>JAZNGW010000011.1:0-79304 GCA_045576655.1 Bacteroidaceae bacterium | reverse complement strand
TTTATTTATATAAATATTAGTTTTATTCTTACAAATATAAGTTTTATTTATACTTTTCTCCGCAGTGTCGGGAAGTTTGCGCCCATGAGGAGAGAAGTTTCGGGAGGGGTGCTCGGGAGTTCGGAGCCGCTAAGCCCCTCACTCCCAATTATTAGCCTTATTTTACAACCCTCTTTTATCGTCTATATCTGAAGATTCCGTTCATCGTTAAACGTTCATCGCTAACCGCTAACCCCTCACCGTCCATCGTTAACCATTCAACGTTAACCGTTCAACGCTAGCCCTTAACACTGTAAAGGCGGAAGTTGTCAATCTTGAACCATGTGGCTGATGGCGCACCGTCGGTCGTCACACCAATCTTCACAGGGGCGTTGTCGCTCTTTTGTGTAAACTCAAGAGTGAGGGTCTGCATAGGCGCGCTGTCGCCTGTGCCTGGCTCCGCAACCTTGTCGGCAAAGCGTACTGCCGCATCGTTGGCGAAAAGGCGCTGGTTGCCCACACGCACTGTGGCACCGCTGTTGGATGCGTGCATGTCAACCGTCAGAACGTAGTTGCCCTTTGGCAGACCTTCGATTACCTGGCTGATGCTCGGAGTGAGGTCGTTTGCTGCGTCCCAAACACCGAAGATGAAGTTGCCGTCGGTCGCTTCAGGGTCGCCGCTACCGCCTGCACGGTTAACGCCCCACCAGTTGGTCTTACTGTCGACAGTCCACCCCTGCGGAGCGCGCTTGGTGAGTTGGCGTCCGTCGCTCTCGAAACTTGGGTTCTGGATGCGGTTTGTGAAGTCGGTATAGTTGTCTGGCAGTGTACCTTCGGCGAGTTTCACCGTGACGGCCTTGCCTGTGTAGTCGACTGTCTGAGTGAACTGAGCAGGTTCCTTGTCGCCCGAAGGTGCATTGCCGTCGACGAGGAGGATGCGGAACTTGCGATTCTTGAGCATGCCTGGGAACTTGCCTTTGCGGTCGGAGATTATGAGATTGCCGTGTGCCTCGTCCCATGTGAAGGTGATTTCGCTGAACTGTCCCTTCTCGTAGTTGTAGTTGTCGCCTTCGTCTTCGTAGAGGACGAACTGGCCGTCAGCACCTGGATAGACACGGATTTCGAGGTTGTCCCACGCTTTTTCGCTTGAGTACTGCACTGCAGGACCAAATGGGATGATGCTACCTGCCTTCACGTAGACAGGCATGATGTCGATTGGAGCAAGGCGCTGAATCTGCTTGCCGCCGCGAATGCGCTGGTTGGTCCAGAAGTCGTACCAGTCTGTGCCCTTTGGAAGATAAACGCTGACAGGGGCGGCAGCCTTCTCCACTTCGGGATAGATGGTGTGGCCTTTCTTGTTCTCGTCTTTCCATGTGTAGAGAGGGTCGGTCACAGGCTTGACGAGGATATTGCGTCCGAAGAGGTACTCGTCGGTGAGGTTGATGGCACGGCGGTCGTCGGTGAAGTCGAAGTAGAGCGGACGCATCATCGAACCGCTGCGCTGAGTGATGTCGCCGCAGTTGCTGTAGATGTAAGGGAGGAGACGGTAGCGGAGTTCGATGAACTTCTTCTGCACGTCGAAAGCCCAGTGGCCTGGCTCGGCATAGTTCCAAAGTTCGTTGATCATCGGTGAGGAAACGTGGTTGCGCATGAGCGGCATGAAGCACCCCCACTGCATCCAGCGCACCTGGATTTCCTGAGCGTGAGGGCTCTTAGGGTTGTTGTCGTCGTCCCAGCAGAAGAATCCGCCTATGTCGGTGTTCCAGTAAGGGATACCGCAAGCGATGTAGTTGAGTCCTGACGGAATTTGGTTCTTCATTGTCTCCCAGTTGGAGTTAATGTCACCGCTCCAGCTGAATGTGCCGTAGTGCTGAATACCGAAGGCACCTGAGCGTGTCATTTGGAACGAACGCTTGCTGTTGCCCTTCACCTTGCGCTGGTTCTCGTAGATGCCCTTGTTGGTTGCGAGTGAGAAAGCGTTCTTCACGCTCTTCCACGAACCGTCGTGGGTCATATGGTCGTAGTCGGCCTGCGTCTCGTCAAAATGGTCTGGCTCGGTGGAGTCGGTCCACCATGCGTCCATACCCATGTCGTAGAGGTGCTTGAGGTGCTTCCAGTAGATGGCTCGTGCCTCAGGGTTGAATGGGTCGTAAGGCTTCACGCCCTTGTTGCGTGGCCATGTGTCGAACGGAAGGAGTGCGCCGATAGAGTCGAGTTCGCGGTACTGGTCGGTCCACGGTCCGAAACTTGCCCAGATGGAAATCATGAGGTGTGCGTTGTTCTTGTGCACATACTCAACCATCTCCTGCGGCGACTTGATGCGTGGCTGAAGACCTTTCTTTATATACTCTGCCGCAAGCGGACGGAGATCTTCAGGAAGATACTTTGCCCACTGCTTGTCGCCCACCTTGTTGATGTAGTAAGGGTTCATGAAGCGCATGGCGTTCCAGTTGGAGTCCTGTCCCCAATATTGCCAGTCCTGCACAATACCATCGAGAGGAATGTGGAGTTCGCGCATCTTGTCGAGGATGCCGCAGAGTTCGTCGCTTGTCTTGTAGCGCTCACGGCACTGCCAGTAGCCCATTGTCCAAAGCGGAAGCATAGTGGCCTGTCCTGAGAGTTCGCGCACGGAAGCGATTACGCCGTCCTGGCTGCCGTCGGTGTACATGAAGTAGTAGTCAATACCCTGTGCCACCTGAGATGAGAACACAGTCTCGCCCTTTGTATCGTTGAAGCGAGAACGTCCTGCATTATCCCAGTAGAGTCCGTAGCCTTTCTCTGATGCGAAGAAAGGTATGTTGATGTTTGTGTTGGCGTTCCAGAAGTCGATATCCTCGCCGCGCTGGTTCATCTTCTTGCTCTTGCGCTGACCAAAACCGAAGATTGCCTCTGTTCTGCCGAGCAGGAATTCCTGGCTGATGCTGTAGTGGCCCTTGTCCACTCCCGAAGCGATGAGCTTAACTTCGCTCTTGCTGCCTTCTTTGAGCAAAGACACGCCGTCGAGGCTGCTGAAAGCCACGTCGCCTGTCTGCTTGCTTACGCTAACAGCCATGTTCTCTGTCTTGAGAGTTACAGCCGAAGCGTTTTCCTCAATAGTGAATTTCTCCTTGCCTGGAGTGAGCACCACTGAGTAGCTCTTCTTTTCTGGCATCTGATCGAGTCCGTCTGCATACTTCGTAACTCTGACGATGTTAGAAGAGTAGACAGTAAGTTCAGTTGTAGGCTTGCCGTCGAGGTCGACCTTCACACCGTTCTTCTGCTTCACCACAGTCTGTGCGGCGAGCGACATTGATGCGCTCGCGAGAGCGCACAATGCTATAGTTCTCAATCTTAACTGCATTTTTGTTCTTATGTTTATTGTCCTAAATGCTTACATGCTTACCTTCACACGCTTGCCGCTGTAATCAACAGTTTTCTCGCCTACGCCGACAACTTTCACGTTGAACTTGCGGCTCTTGAGCATACCAGGGTATTCGCCCTTGCGGCTGTCAATTGTGAGACTCTTGCTCTTGTCGTTCCACTTAAAAGAAATGGTTGTATACATGCCCTTCTCGTAGTTGTAGTTGTCGCCCTCGTCCTCATAGAGAGTGAACTCTGCGTCCGCACCTGGGTAAACCACGATGTCGAGATTGTCCCAAGGCTTTTCGCTTGTGTACTGCACCTCTGGACCTACAGGGATGATCGAACCTGCCTTAACGTAGAGAGGAGAGTAAGCGAGAGGAGCATTTGCCTTTACGTCCTGACCACCTTCATACACCTTATTTGTCCAGTAGTCGTACCACTTAGTTCCTGCAGGTAGATAAACTTCGTAAGTCTTCATCTGCTTCCAGTCTACAGGGCGATAGAGCTCGCCAGTAGTCTCGTTCTTGTTCCATCCTGAGAGTTCGTCAGTGCGGATGATGCGCTCACGAGTGTATAGAGGATGAGCCACTGGGCAAACGAGGAAGTTGCGGCCGTACATGTATTCATCGCTCATATTCCAAGTCTTCTTGTCTGCCTTAAAGTCCATAACCAACGGACGCATGAACGAGTCGTCGTTCTTGCTTACCTGCCATGAAAGGCTGTAAGTGTAAGGCATCAAGCGATAACGCAACTTAATAGCGTCGACAAGGGCGTCGTAAACCGGTTCGCCTGGCTTGCCGTAATAGTAAAGTTCGCGATAGACGTCTGTTCCGTGGCTGCGCATCATAGGAGTGAACGCTCCGTACTGCATCCAACGCACATAAAGCTCCTGATACTGAGGGTTGCGAGTTGCTGAATTGTGTCCCTGAGTACTGTATGAACCAGCGAAGAATCCACCTATGTCTGTGTTTGTGTTAGGGTTAGCTGTCATCGTGTAGTTCAAGCAGATAGGTATCTGTCGGCGGAGGTTTTCCCAAGAAGAGCCTACGTCGCCGCTCCATGTGTTAGCTCCGTAGCGCTGCTGGCCTGCGAAGTAACTGCGTGTAAGGATGAAAACTCGCTTTGTAGAGTCGACTGCACGCTGATGCTGGTCTACACCGCCCACAGCGAAGAACGGATAGAGGTTGCGCACCGAGCGCCAAGAACCCATAGCGGTCATTTCGTCGAGGTCGGAATCCTTGTACTGCATGTGGTCTGGGTCGGTTGAGTCCATCCACCATGCGTCAATGTCCATTTTATGCAGGCGAGTGAGGTGCTTCCAGTAAATGTCACGAGCCTCATCGGAGTAGACGTCATAGCAGCGAACGCCGCTCATGTAGTCCATTCGTGGAGGCCAGAAGCCAAGTCCGCTCTCAGGCCAAGTGTAGAACGACATGAGGTGTCCCTTATCCTTCAGTTCCTTGTAAGGTTTTGTGTGCGGGCCGAACGACGACCAGATTGATATGGAGATGTGCGCGTTCTTGTCGTGCACCTCATCAATCATGCGCTGTGCGTTGCCGAACTCGTCGTTGAGGAACTCCATCGCGTTCCATGTGTAGTTTGAGCCCCAATACTGCCAGTCCTGGATGATTCCGTCGAACGGTACGCCGAGCTCTCTGTACTTGCGCACGACCTCAAGGAGTTCGTTCTGGCTTTTATAGCGCTCGCGGCTCTGGTGGAAACCGTAAGTCCACAACGGGAGCATAGGCACCTTTCCTGTGAGGTGGCGCATTTCTGCAATCACGCCGTCGGCATCACCGCCATAGATGAAGTAGTAGTCAACAGCAGTACCTACCTCGCTCTCAAGCACCATTTCGCCCTTCACGCCCTCTTCAGGAGTGATAAACTGTGTTGGAGAGTAGTTGTCCCAATAGATTCCGTAACCCTTTACACTCTGGAACACATGGGCATAGTCTTCAAGGTTGCTCTGCTGCATGCTGCGGTTCTCGCCGCGCTGCGACATCTTGCCGTTCTGAAGGAGACCGACACCGTAGATGCCCTCATCAGCATCCATAGCGAACGACTGCTTAACCTTAAACTTACCCTGGTCTGGACCTTTCTCGATAGGTGTAAACACAGGCTTTCCGTCAGTAGTGAGCAAAGTGCCCTTGCTGTCGGCAAATGTTACCTGGCCGTCCTTGACTGTGACGGTAAGCGCAGAGCTCTTATAGACCTTAGCGCCGTCAACAACGCTCTCTTTCACCTTAACCTTGCCAGGCTCAGCGATTACGACCAACGACTTGCGACTTTCATCGCCACTCTGAGGTTTCTCAATGCGTACAGTGCGCGGTGTGAAGAATGTCACCTTCTGAGCGTTTGCCTCCATCAATCCTGAAGCGGCAAAAGCAGCTGCGAGTGCGCACAAAGACTTAAATAAATGTTTCATACTATATATTATTGATTTTAAAGATTATCGAGAATAATTATCAACCCAGGACTAATTCCTGATTATCACCTTCTTCACGTTCTGCGTTCCGTCGCTCATGCGTTCGCGGATGATGTTCACGCCTTTCTGACGGTGCTGGAGTCGACGTCCACTGAGGTCGAAAATCTCCGTAGCAACCACCTTCGCCTCTGCCGAAGCAGCGGTTATTGATGTAGGAACGAAGTCGTCGTCGATAGTTGAGTAAAGGCGGAAGTTGTCAATCTTGAACCATGTCTGCGCTGGGGCTCCGTCAGTAGCTACGCCGATAGTCACGGGCTCGCCGTCCTCCTCTTGGATGAAGCGGAGCGTGAGTGTCTGCATAGGGTAGTTGTCGCCAGTACCGCTCGTTGTCATCTGATCGCGGAAGAAAGCCTCATCCTCATTGGCGAAAAGGCGCTGGTTGCCCACTCGTGACTGGCCTATATTTCCCGATGCATGCATGTCGACAGTAAGTGTATAGTTACCCTTAGGAAGGTTGCAGATAGTCTGGCTGATGCTTGGAGAAAGAGTGTTGCTGCCATCCCACACGCCAAAAATGAAGTTTCCGTCCGTCGCAACAGGGTCGCCATTGCCACCGCCCTGGTTCACTCCCCACCATGCAGTGCTGCTCTTGACAGTCCATCCTCGAGGAGCTGACTGTGTAAGCGTACGTCCGTCGTCCTCGAAACTTGGGTTCTGGATGTACTCGGCAGTGCAGTCGGTGAGTTCGGCTGGTTTGCCTTGCTTGTCGTTGAGAACTACTGAAATTTCTTCGCCTGTGTACTTCACTTCAGCTGAATATTCTTTAGCGTGAAGATCGCCAGTGCCGTTGCATTTTGTTACCTTGCAGATGCGGAACGTGCGCTCTGTGAGCATGCCTTCAAACTCGCCTGTGCGATTGCCGATGGTGAGCATCTGAGTCTGTTCGTTCCATGTGAACGGAATTTCGGTGTACTTGCCGTTTTCGTAAGCATAACCGTCGTTCTCGTCTTCGTAAAGCACGAATTTGCCGTCAGCACCTGGATAGACACGCACTTCGAGGCTGTCCCATTTCTTTTCTGTTGAGTACTGCACATCTGGGCCCCAAGGCATGATGCTACCAGCCTTGATGTAGAGAGGTATGATGTCGGCTGTTCCCTTCTTTGTCACGGTCTGGCCTCCTTCGTGGGTTTCGCCCGTCCAGAAGTCCACCCACTTGTGGTCTGCAGGCAGATAGACGTCGCGCTGGTTGGTGTGGTCCTGGATTATTGGCGCCACGAGGAACGCATCGCCAAACATGTACTCATCCTTCACGTCGTAGCCCTGACGGTCGCCGTTGAATGCTATCGGCAGCGCTGTCATGAACGTGGCGTCGGCGCTTGCCACCTGCCATGCCGTGCTGTAGAGGTAAGGCAGCATGCGGTAACGGAGTTTGATGTACTTGAGTATGTGGTCGTAGTCGCCTATGCCATCGTTCTCCGATCCGAACTGATAGATTTCGCGAGGCGTATTGGTTCCGTGGAATCGCATCATCGGAGTGAATGTGCCGAACTGCAGCCAGCGCATATAGAGACGTCGCCAGTTGGCATCGCCCACTCCACCAAACGCACCTGTGAAGAATCCGCCTATGTCGCTGTTCCAATAAGGTATGCCACAGGCAGAGAAGTTGAGCGCAGCCGGTATTTGGTTGGCAAGGTTCTCCCAACTCGAAGTCACGTCGCCGCTCCACGTGTTGGCGCCGTAGCGCTGCTGTCCGGCAAATGCCGAGCGTGTCAGGATAGACACACGCTTGTCAGCCAGTCCGGTCTTGCCAGCGAGGGCATCGGCGCGGAAGTGGTCGTGCACACCGCCGACGTGTGCCAACGGGAATGCGTTGCGCAGTTCGCGCCAAGTCTGCCCCGTACCAGTCACATAGTCGTAGTCGCTTGCGCTCTTCTGCTGATAGTCCGGTTCGCTGGAGTCGAGCCAGAGGGCGTCGATGTCTTTGTTCATCAACCCTGTGTAGAGGTATTGCCAGTATTCGTCGCGAGTCGTTGCGTCATAGCAGTCATACGGTTTCACACCTGCTCCCCACGGATAAGACACCGCCTCAATCATTCTGCCTTTCCGGCTGAAATCGGCATACTGTTTGGTCTGCGGACCGAAGTTTGCCCAGACGCTAATCATGAGTTTGGCGTTGTTGTCGTGAATCGACTTAATCATCTGGGCGTAGTTCGAGAAGGCAGGGTTGAGAAACTCCATTGCGTTCCAGTGGGCATCGTCGCCCCAGTACTGCCAATCCTGCACGATGCAGTCGAGCGGCACGCCGCGCTTCCTGTACTCGCTCACCACGCCCATAGTCTCATTGGCGCTGGTGTAGCGCTCCTTGCTCTGATAGAGTCCGAAGTTCCATAGTGCCGGCATAGGGCTCTGTCCCGTAAGTTGTCGCATGAGCGGAAGCACATCGGCGCTCTCCTCCCCTACGAGCACGTAGTAGTCTATCTCGTTGCCTGTCGACATGAAGCGTGTCTGCTCCTCAGAATCGGAGAACATCGTAGGTGAGTAGTTGTCCCAGAAAAGTCCGTAGTTCTTTGTAGACTGGAAATAAGGGATATAGACTTTCATATTGTCCTGCACCATGTTCATCACCTTGCCACGCTGGTTGAGGGCACCGTTCTGCACCTGTCCCATTCCGAAGATGTACTCATCTGTGGCAAGTCGGAACGACTGCTGTATCTGATGACTCTCGTTCGGTCCGTCCATATAAGGCGCAAACGAACTGCCCGTCTCCTCCGTAAGCACGGTGCCGTCCTTGCGCTGCACAGTGACGCGCGCTGTGGCGAGGTCGAGGCAGACAACTGCATGCGAGCCAGCCATCGTAACCACCCCGTCTTTTTCTTCGAGGCTGAACTCCGCCGATGCAGCCGTTGGCTGAACCACCGTGAGGCTCTTCTTAGTTATATCTGCGACTGGCGACTTATAAATCCTCACCACTCTGTCAGCATGGAACATAATCTTCACGCACACATCGCCCTGCATGGCATCGATTCCGTTGGCCGTACGGGCATACGACGATATGCCTGTTGTGCTTTCTATTGAAATCGACTCGACAACCTCGCGGAGAGATTTCATTGTCTGAAGCGCATTCTGGTAGTCAGTCTCGCCCATACTTGCCAGAGCCTCCTCCGCTGTTTTCTTTGCTTCTTCGAGAGTTGCTTTGTAATCCTCATATTTACTGTCGGCAATCATCCCGTCCGCTTTAGCGATGAGGGCGCTTATCTTGTCTTTAAGTTCAGCCGTCAGCGACTTGCCGTCGGCAGAGTAGCCAATCCGCACCATTAGTTCCGGGTATGTGGCAGCCAACTCGTAAGGGGCGAAATATCCTATCATGCTTATGGTCGACGTGCCCCTTGTAGACGTGAGTCCCATACAGTGGCTGAACTGGTTGCCTTGCGAGGAGATGTATATCTGCTCATTGTCGTAGTTCATGTTGGCATTGAGCTTGGAACTGCCCTTGATATTCCACACCACAACCTGCTCGCCGTCGGCAACCGTCACGGCATGGTTGGCCTCCGTGCTGCCCCCATCGTTAAACCCGTTGAACCACCATATGTCACTGTTGGCCGTCGCTGTGCTCAGGTTCGTGCCTTTCACGACAAACCAAGTCTGTTCGTTTGTGATGCAGTAGGCATAGTCCGTCTTCTTGTCCATCTGGAAAGCGATATTGTTCGTCCCCGTGTCGTTGATGGTGAAGGTGTTCGCTTCCTCGTCATAGGAGAACTTGTCCTGACTGCGGTCAGGAGTTGCGATGTAGTCCCTGCACTTGAATTCGTAAGGACGCTGGGCTGACACAACGGTTGCCAGCAGACTCATAACCAAAACAAGAATCGATGATTTGTTTGTCATAATATACGATTTAAGTTTATGCGTTTTTTCACAGATGCAAAACTACCACTATTTTACCATATATAATAACACAAATGTTGATTACGGTAACACAGATGTTGAAAAACACCTGTAACACGCATCCGCAGTGTCGGGATGGGCGCCTTTGAAAATAAACGAGCCCTCGTTTGTAAATTTTTGAGCCCTCGAAAATAATTCAACGAGCGCTCGTTGACTAGTTGCCTACCGAACCTCATCGAACAAAAGGCAGGGGCTCGGCGTTATAACCGCAAAGATAAGAGTAGACAGCAATTTATCAACCTAACAAAAGAAATGAAAGAGACATGAAAAGAATGATTTTAGGATTGGCTGCCCTGACGGCGGGCGGTGACATAGCTTCGACGGCGTGCACAGGCATATCGCTGACGGCGAAGGACGGTAGCTACATTCAGGCGCGAACTATCGAGGGTTCGCATATGGAACTGGAGAGCGCGTGTGTGATTATCCCTCGCGGACACACAATCGAGTCCTACACGCCCACCGGCGAGAAGGGACTGAAGTTCAAGGCAAAATACGGAGTCGTGGGGATGTCGGTGGTGAGAGAGGAGTTCATAGCCGAGGGCATAAACGAGGCGGGACTGTCGGCGGGGCTGTTCTTCTTCCCCGACTACGGCGCTTACTTGCCTTACGACTCGCTGCAGAGGGAGAGGACTCTGGGCGACTTGCAGGTGAACGCATGGATTCTGTCGCAGTTCAAGACAATCGACGAGGTGAAGGAGGCTATTGCAGGGGTACGGATTGCGGGACTGGAGCACACGTCGGTGGTGCACTGGCGCATAGGCGAGCCTTCGGGCAGGCAGGTCGTGATGGAAATCGTTGGCGGTGCGGTGCAATTTCATGAGAACACGGTGGGGGTGCTGACTAACTCGCCTGATTTCAGATGGCATCTGAAGAACCTGAATAATTACGTCAACCTTTTCCCAGGCGACGCAGCCGAGCAGCACCTCGGAGCACAGCACGTCAAGGCCTTCGGAGGCAATTCCGGTTTTCTCGGCCTGCCAGGCGATTTCACTCCG
Organism: Bacteroidaceae bacterium; assembly: GCA_045576655.1. Lineage (GTDB taxonomy): Bacteria > Bacteroidota > Bacteroidia > Bacteroidales > Bacteroidaceae > RGIG8745. The sequence goes on along the minus strand of JAZNGW010000011.1, from coordinate 68,621 downwards.
CCTTCACGGTTTGTGCGCGCGGCTTTCTTCTGTGCCACAGCACCGCAGCTAACCACAGGGTTCGAGACCGTGAAGCAGTGTTTCCACATCCTGAACAACTTTGACATTCCGATTGGGGTGGAGCACAGGAGGGGCGAGGGTCCGAAGATTCCAAGCGCAACGCAGTGGACGTCGGCTATCGACCTGACTCACCGTATCGTTTACTACAAGACGATGCACAACAATACGATCCGCCGCATCAGCCTGGCGGAAATTGACTTCGCGAAAGTCGGTTACCAAGTGCATCCTATGGATCGCATAAAGGAGCAGCCAGTACAAGACGTATTGCCTCCCTACAACCCAAATCCATGAGTATCCGTCCTTTCCGCGTCATCCGCGTTCCAAAACACCCTTTGGTATCGTCCTCAATGTAACTTCCCTGACTTAATTTCCGATTATAACTTCAGTGATTTAACTACTTATGTGAGGGCACCCGCAAGGGATGCCCCTACTACTTAATTCCTTAACCAATGAAAAAGTATCATAAAGCATCGTTCTGTGGCATCGTTCTCTGCACCGTAGTGTCTATGTGCGGATGCAGCGAGCGTGACACTCCCGCCGCCGTTCTGCGCCCTGTAAGAGTGGAGAAGGCGGTAAGTCTGGAACGCGCGGAAAAGTCGTATTCCGGCATCGTTGCAGCCGACCAGTTCAGCGACTTGGCGTTCAAGAATCAGGGACTACTGGTCGAGATGAACGTCGAAGAAGGGCAGCATGTGAAAACGGGCAGCATTGTGGCCGAAATGGATCCTGCCGACTTCCTGCTGGCTGTAGACGACAAGAAGGCGGCATACCAGAAAGCGTCGAGCGAGAAAGAGCGCACAAGCCGTCTGTTTGCAAAGAATGCCGTATCGCGCCAGGAGTTTGAAAGCGCTCTTATGACATACACAAACGCACGAATCGCGCTTGAAAATGCTCAGAACGCCCTTGCCAACACTAAACTACGGGCGCCGTTCGATGGGTTCATCCAGAAAAAGTATGTCGAGAACTACCAGCGCGTACAGCCTGGCGAACCTATCGTCTGCCTGGTCAACCCTAAACTGCTGCAAATCGTAACAACCATCCCTGAGACGAGTGTCGACTTCATCGCCTCGCCATCAAACATCGAAGTGGAGTTTGACGCTTACAAGGGGACGCGATTCAGGGCTCATGTAAAGAAATACGTGGAGGCGTCGCCCGACGGTGCCGGCATCCCTGCCTACATCGTCATAGACGACCCCAAGTTTGACCTTTCGGTGTTCCGCATATCGGTGGGATTTTCCTGCAAGGTGCACATAAGCAAACCCGACCCTGCAATGACAGGAAAGCTGGGCATACCGCTTTCGGCCATAGTGTTTGACAACGCTACGGGTAAAATGTCGGTATTCGTCTACGACTCTACCACTCACAAGGTGCATAGGCGCTGCATCGCCAAGCAAGGCAACATTGCCGGACGAGACCTCGTCGTCATCGACGACAACTTGGGCAAAGACATTCTCATTGTCACTGCCGGTGCATCACTCCTCAACGACGGGGACAGCGTAGTGGTGTTGAAAAATGGGAAGATGAGTGATTGAGAAGAGACGTCACGTGGGGAAGCCCCGTCAAAGTTATCGTTAAAGTTATCGTTATCGTCAAAGTCAAACCATGAACATCCCGAAATATTCGCTCGAAAACAGGAAGGTCATTTACTTCTTCCTTGCCATACTGCTCGTAGGAGGAGTGGTCGCATTCTTCCGTCTGCCAAAGAAGGAAGACGCTCCGTTCGTAATCAAGACAGCGGTGCTCGTCACCCAATATCCTGGAGGAACTCCCGAAGAAGTGGAAATGCTCGTCACCGAGCCCATCGAACGCGAAGTGCAGTCGATGAGCGAAGTGTATCAGATAAAGTCGGAATCATACTTCGGACTTTCTAAAATTTCTATCGAACTCAACCCCGACATTGCTCCAGAGCGCATGCCGGTGAAGTGGGACGAACTGAGGCGCAAGGTGGCTAACATCCAGCCGCGCCTGCCTGAAGGCGCATCGGCGATTACCGTCAACGATGACTTCGGCGACGTGTTCGGCATCTACTACGCTCTGACCGCCGACGGCGGATTTAGCTATAGAGACTTGCGCCATTGGGCTCAGCGCATACGCACCCTGCTCACTCCGCTCGAGGGGGTGCAGAAGGTGATGCTCTACGGCGAACAGACCGAGGTGGTGAACGTGGAAATATCAAGTTCGCAACTCGCCACACTCGACATTGACCCTTCCGTCATCAGCGTAGCTCTGCAAAGGCAAAACGCCCAGGTCAACACGGGCGAGATGAACACCGGAACATACCAACTACGATTGCAGACGGAGGGGACGTTCACCAGTCTCGACGACATCAGAAGTCAGGTCATATCAAACAAGAACGGCGTGGAGGTGCGCCTGGGCGATGTGGCAACAATCGAGCGAGGTTACACCGACCCGCCCCAGACGCTGATGAGAGTTGACGGCAAACGCGCCATTGGGATAGGCATAGCAAGCGGTGCAAAGGACAATGTGGTTGATGTGGGCAAACGAGTAGATCTGCGTCTGTCTGAAATCGAGAAGGAACTGCCATTAGGCATATCGCTCACCTCGCTCTATCCAGAAAACAAGATTGCCGACGAAGCCAACAACGGGTTCATCGTCAACCTCATAGAGTCGCTCGCCATAGTCATCCTCATCATCTTCCTCGTTATGGGAGTGAGGGCAGGAATGCTCATAGGCAGCTCGTTGCTTTTCAGCGTAGGAGGCACTCTGCTCATCATGCTCCTTTGGGGAGTCGGGCTGAACCGCACTTCGCTTGCCGCCTTCATCATAGCCATGGGCATGCTTGTAGACAACGCCATCGTAGTGACCGACAACGCACAAGTAGGCATCAAGCGAGGCATGAACCGCAGGGACGCGCTCATCGGTGGAGCCACAAAACCTCAGTGGGCATTGCTCGGCGCCACATTCATTGCCGTCATATCCTTCCTGCCACTCTACCTCGCACCGGCATCGGTGGCGGAGATTGTCAAGCCGCTATTCATAGTGCTTGCCGTATCGCTCGGGCTGAGTTGGGTTCTGGCCTTATGCCAAACGACAACCTTCGGCAACTTTATCCTTAAGGCTCAGGAAAAGAGTCCGAAAAACGACCCTTACGACACGAAATTCTACGGCAAGTTCGGCGCGTTGCTCAACAGCCTCATCCGCCACCGCTGGATAACATTAGGCGGTGTGGCAGCAATGCTCATCGTGTCGCTCGTGGTCATGGCGCTCATGCCTCAGAGCTTCTTCCCAAAGATGGACAAACCGTACTTCCGCGCCGACCTGCTCTACCCCGAAGGATTCAGCATCCACACCGTTGACCGCGACACCAGAGAAATTGAGAACTACCTGAAAGGCGACAAGAGGATTAAACAGTATGCCGTAACTCTCGGCGGCACACCTCTGCGCTACTACTTAGCCAGTTCTTCGTTCGGCCCGAAACCCAACTTCGCCAATGTGATGGTTGAGACGCACATCGCCGACGATGCGGCAGCAGCGGAACAGGACTTCTACCAATACATGAGAGAGCACCACCCTGATGCTATAACCAGATCATCGCTGTTTGCACTCTCGCCCGTCCCTGAAGCGGCAATAGAGATAGGATTCATCGGCGAAGACACAGACACGCTGACCTCACTCGTTGAAAGAGCGCGAGAAATAGCCCTGCGATGCGACAAGGTCACGGACATACGCTCAAGTTGGGGAAACAAGGTACCCGTGTGGAAACCTAAATTCTCACAACAGAAAGGGTCGAGGCTCGGCATAAGTCGTCAGCAGATGGCAAACACCTTGCGACTTGCCACCAACGGGGTGCCTCTTGGGGCATACCGTGAAGGCGACCAGTCGCTGCCCATACTGCTCAAGGATGCCGATGCCAGCGCAATGAGCATCAACGACATAGGCTCACTGCCTGCATCAAGCAGTAAAGGGCGCGGAGTGAAGATTGAGCAGGTCACTGATGAATACAGCCTCGGCTACGACTACAACATGACACGCCGGTACAACCGAGAACGTTGCATGATGATGCAATGCGAACCGCTACGCGGAGGTAACACAATGGCGGCATTCACCCAGGTGTGGGACTCCGTAAGCCAGCAAATGAAACTGCCCGAAGGCTACCGCATGAAATACTTCGGCGAACAGGACACGCAGGACGCAAGCAATGCCGCTCTGGGCAAGTTCGTCCCGCTCACTTTCCTGCTCATCTACACGGTGCTGCTCATCCTGTTCCCTTCCCACTACAGCAAACCGTTGCTCATTATGGCAATGCTTCCGCTCATCTTCATCGGAGTGGTATGGGGACTATTTGCCTTTGGCAAGTCGCTCGACTTCTTCGCCATACTCGGACTGCTCGGACTCATAGGCATGAACATCAAGAACGCCATAGTCCTTGTTGATGAAATCGGGTTGAAGCAGCAGGAAGGGTTGCCTCTCACAACCGCCGTAGTCGAAGCCACCAAAACCCGAATCGTACCAGTCACTATGGCATCGGGCACCACCATTCTGGGAATGACCCCGCTGCTTGCCGACTCCATGTTTGCAGGACTCGCCTCCACCGTTATAGGAGGATTATTCGTTTCAACCATATTGACAATTTTCATATTACCAGTCTGCTATGTTATCATTAATCCTAACCCTCGCAACGCTTAGCGCACCGCAAGACGGCATCACATACCAGGAGTTTGAACAAGAGGTCATAGACTACAGCATCACTCTGAGCAGAAGCATTGAGCACAGCAACGCCATGCACCACGCCTCAAGGGCTGCAAAGACCGACTTCCTGCCTTCTGTCAGCAACGAAGCCTCATACCAGTACAACCTCAGTGGCACGGACATCAAGATGGGAAGCGGAAACGTGGCGCTCAAGCGCTATGCCTACTCGCTAAGCACCAACATAATCCAGCCTGTACTCTCAGGCGGAAGAATAAGCAACACCTATGAGGCTGCACGACTCAAAGCGCAGATGGCAGAGAAGAACGTGCAACAAACCATTAACGACATCGTCCACCAGGCGCAGACCGTCTATTGGGACGCAGCAGTAAAGAAGGCAACTTACATGACAGCGTGCCGATACATCGGCATAATAGAGCAACTCACCGCCACGCTCCAGGAGAAGTACGAAGCGGGAGCAATAAGCAGAACCGACCTCCTGCAAATGCAGACACGGCTCGCCGAGGCGCAACTGCAACGTTCGTCAGCACTGCTGGCCTACCGCAATGCCACACAAGCTATGAACTCTCTCATGGGACGCCAACCCGACTCGCCTATCACCCCAAGCGACTCACTCACCGACCCTCCTCCCATGCCGCTTGCCATAGACTTAGAAACAGCTCTGGAGCAACGTTCCGACTACGCCATAGACAGCCTGCAAGTAGAATACCAGAAACGACAGATGAATCTGGCCATAGCCCAGCATAAACCTACATTGTCGGTCGGGCTGCAACAACAGATAGCAACGCCTATTATCAACACCGACGGCAAACCGAAGTTTTCGCCTGTGCTCTTTGCGAAAATGAGCATGCCCCTATTCCACTGGGGAAAACGCTCCAAAACACGCGCTTCGCAACGCGCCATGCTCCATGAGGCCGTTCTTGCGCAAAGCGACAAGTATGACCAGGTGAACCTCGAACTGACAACGTCGTTCACAACCGTGCAGGAAAGCAGAAAGCAAATCGACTACGCCACCGAGAACTGCCGCCTGGCACAGGAGAACCTCGACATCAACACCTTCAGTTACACAGAAGGACGGCTAACCATACTTGATGTGCTCTCAGCGCAACTCACTTGGCTACAAGCCAATACCAGTCTCATTCAGTCGCATTACAACTACCGCATAGCACTTGCCAACTACCGCCATGCAACAGGCATCAACTAGTCAACGCTGCAGAGTTTAGAAATAAATACTACAGTGTTGGCAAATAAAAGAAGAAGCGTTTAGGACCAAACGAACCCCCGAAAATCCTCTCCTACTCCCTGCCTACGCTCCGTTTAGCCAAAAAAAATAGTTTTTAGTTTGATTTGTCGAGCAATGTCTGTATATTTGCAGAAATATAGTTAGTTTAAGGCGCAGAGTGTGCACCTAAGTGACTAACTTCACCATACAAATCAAATACATAATGTCGTCAGAAAAACCAATAATACGCAACAAGAGAAGAAACAAGATACGCCTCCACCATGAAGGCACAAACATTCTGCTCGTAGCAGGATTGGTTCTTGCCCTCATAATAGCCGTAATGCTCTACTTTGTTGGTAGCGGATGGGTATCTTACTCAGTTATAGGTTTCTTCGCTATCATATACGGTATCATGGTCAACTTTTTCCGTTGCCCGATAAGAATGTTCCAAGGTCCGACCACAAACACCGTTGTTGCCCCTGCTGACGGCCACATTGTTGTTATTGAGGAAGTGGAAGAAACAGAATATTTCCACGACCGCCGCAAGATGGTGTCAATATTCATGAGCCTCACAAACGTACACGCCAACTGGATTCCATGCGACGGAACCATCGTTAAGGTGGCACACCACGACGGTAACTTCATGAAGGCATACCTGCCAAAAGCAAGTACCGAGAACGAACGATCCACAGTGGTCATCCGCACACCACAAGGCACAGAAATCATGGCACGACAGATAGCCGGAGCAGTGGCACGCCGAATAGTCACCTACGCCGAGGAAGGCAGCGAATGCTTTATCGACGACCACATGGGATTCATAAAGTTCGGTTCAAGAGTTGACTTATACCTCCCACTCAACGCAGAAATCTTAGTAGAAATGGGTCAAGCAACTGTCGGCGACGAAACAATCATCGCAAAACTCAAGCAACCCACACCTTAAGTACTAAACGTTAACGCTAACGTTAACCCCTAACCCTTAACCACAAACCACTAAACGCTAACCGTTAAAAACCATGTCACGTTCAATCATACCTAACGCCATAACATGCTGCAACCTCATCTGCGGATGCATCGCAACAGGAGCGGCATTTAGCGGAGGCTATCAAACAGCTCTTTTCTTCATTTTGGCTGGAGCAGTTTTCGATTTCTTCGACGGGCTCGTCGCAAGAAGCTTGGGCGTTTCAGGAAAATTCGGCATACAGCTTGACTCATTGGCAGATGTGGTTACATTCGGAGTGGCTCCGTCAGCCATGCTCTTCTCACTCTTCACCCAAGTGTACTATCCGGGATTCATGTATCATAAATTCTGGTTCACAGTCCTTCCGTTCACCGCATTTCTCGTTGCCGCATTCTCCGCCTGCCGACTGGCAAAATTCAATATTGACGAGCGCCAGCACACAGGATTTATCGGCATGCCTACACCAGCAAATGCAATCTTCTGGGCATCGCTCATAGTAGGATGCAAGGACTTCCTTTGCGGGCCCAGATTCAACGCCGTGTTCCTGCTGGCATTCATAATCATGTTCTGCTGGCTCATGGTAAGCGAGATACGCATGTTCTCACTTAAATTCACAGACATGTCATGGGACAACAACAAGGTTAAGTACATATTTATTATATTAGTAGTTGCAATACTTACCTTTGCGGCACTGAAATCAGACGGAGCAAACAATCTTATCCTGTACATGTCAAGAGGCATAGCCGCATGCATCGGACTTTACATTCTCATTGCCTTAATAACCAGGAACAAGGCTTAAGTCCATACAACGCACCGCGTACTTTGTAAACTTCTTTTTTTCAACACCTACAACCTAAGAACTTAAATGGAAGGATTTCTTATATTCATCCTCATAGTTGTTGCATTATACTATCTTGGCAAATGGTATATCAAGCGGAAGATACGCAGATTCTTCGGTCAGTTCGGCCAGCAAGGTTCTTCCCAACAGTCGGAGCAACACAAATCAAGAAAGACAACACAAAATTCGAAAGCGCAGGAACATCCTGACAAGAAGAAAGTCTTCACCGCAGACGAAGGCGAATATGTCGAATTTGAAGAAATAAAAGACTGACACAATGGACGAGAGATTCATGCGCGAAGCCATTGCCGAAGCACGAAAAGCCTTGGCTCAGGACGAGATACCCATCGGGGCAGTCATCGTAGCCAATGGCATGATTATAGGCAGAGGCCACAACCTCACGGAAACCCTCCACGACGTAACAGCTCACGCAGAGATGCAAGCCATAACAGCGGCCGAGGAATGGCTCGGCGGCAAATACCTGGATCAATGCACACTGTACGTCACAGTCGAGCCGTGCGTAATGTGCGCCGGAGCAATCGCATGGTCGCAACTCGGACGCCTCGTCTTTGGCGCCTCCGACGAGAAGCGAGGCTATCAACGCTACGCACCCGAAGCGCTCCACCCTAAAACCGAAGTCGCCAACGGAATCCTGGCAGAAGAATGCTCTGCCTTGATGAAAGATTTCTTCAAAAGCAAAAGATAATCGAAACGAGAAGGAGCTACTCCCCGTTACCCCCTAACCCCTAAACTTTAAACCTCAACAAGCATGAGCGACGGAAATTTCAACAGAGCCCTGCTCCCTAAAAACGAACTCGGCGCCGGCCTACGAGCCGGCAAGGCGCAGATGCGGCAAAAAGCATCGGAAGCCTTCGACATCGTTATTAGCGAGTTCCTCAGCGACACCTCTGAAGAAAAAAAGAAGGAGATGAAAGAGAAATTCATGGAAATGCTCCGATAAAGTTTTTTCAAAAAAAATGAACCTATAGCCGCTTTTTTCAGTTTTATTTCAGAATTAGTGTTCATCTTTGTATCAAAAGAAAACGAAAACTCAATTTTAATAACAACTTAAAAACTGAAAGATTATGAAAAAACTAGCTTTATTGTTCGCAATCGCATTCGCATTCCAGACAGCAGTATTCGCAGACAACGACAAGCCTATCACAATCGACCAACTGCCTCAGCCTGCACAACAGTTCATCAACAAGCACTTCAACGGCAAGTCTGTTGCCATAGCAAAGATTGAAAGCGGTATCATAGAGAGAAGTTACGACGTAATCTTCACAAACGGCGACAAACTGGAGTTCGACCGCAAAGGAAACTGGACCGACATTGACTGCAAATACAACGAGGTGCCCGCAGCAGCCGTTCCTGCACAGATTACCGACTATGTCAAGAAGAACCATGCCGGAGTTAAGATCATCAAGATTGAGCGCGAAAAAAACCGCCACGACGTAGATCTATCTAACGGGTGGGAGCTCACCTTCGACAAGAAATTCAACGTCATCGACATTGACAGATAGTAAGTGGAAAAGCTGGAAAGGATAGCACTGACGCTTCCGAAACTGTCAAAATATAATCCCCGAGTCATTTTCTCGCCTACCCCGGCAGATGATTCGGGGATTTTTGTGTAAGTTTGTACAAGATAACATCATAAGGCAACAGATCATGGTACTAAACTACATATGGATAGCATTTTTCCTGCTGGCCGCAGTGTTTGCACTCATCCAGGCACTCTGCTATGGCAACAGCGGTGTGTTTGCTGACATGATCAACAGCACGTTCGACAACTCCAAGACTGCATTTGAAATAAGCCTCGGACTGACAGGAGTGCTGTCGCTCTGGATGGGAGTCATGAAGATCGGCGAGAAAGGAGGCGTGGTCAACACCATAGCCAAGCTCCTCAGTCCCGTGTTCTGCCGCCTGTTTCCTGACATCCCTAAAGGACACCCCGTGACAGGCTCCATCTTCATGAACATATCAGCCAACATGCTCGGACTGGACAACGCCGCCACCCCACTGGGGCTGAAGGCTATGGAAGGGCTCCAGGAACTTAACCCGAAAAAGGACACAGCCTCCAACCCGATGATCATGTTCCTCGTGCTCAACACCAGCGGACTGACCATTATCCCTGTCAGCATAATGGTGTATCGCGCGCAGATGGGAGCAGCACAACCTACCGATATCTTCATTCCTATATTGCTCGCCACATTCATATCCACCCTCGTAGGGATAATAGTCGTGAGCATCTACCAACGCATCAACCTGCTGCGTCCGGTGCTGCTTCTCACCCTCGGCGGAGCATGCGCCCTTGTGGCTGGCATAGTATGGTTGTTCGGGCAGATGGACAAGAACGAGATGGACTTAGCGAGCTCCGTCTCAGCCAATATCATACTCTTCGGAATCATCCTCAGCTTTATAATTGCCGGAATGAGAAAGAAGGTCAACGTGTACGACGCCTTTATCGAAGGAGCCAAAGACGGGTTCTCCACCGCCATACGCATCATCCCATACCTTGTGGCCATACTCGTGGCCATCGGAGTGTTCCGGGCGTCAGGAGGCATGGAACTCATCATGGACGGCATCGCCCACCTCGTGGTCATGTGCGGAGGCGACAGCGATTTCGTCGCCGCATTGCCTACAGCCATAATGAAACCGCTGAGCGGCAGCGGTGCGCGCGGCATGATGGTCGACACTATGTCGACCTACGGAGCCGACTCCTTTGCTGGACGCCTGAGCTGCGTGTTCCAGGGGTCAACCGACACCACATTCTACATCCTTGCCGTCTACTTCGGCAGCGTAGGCATCAAGAACATGCGTCATGCCGTGAGCTGCGGACTCCTCGCCGACCTGGCTGGAATAATCGCCGCCATGTTTGTGGCACACATGTTTTTCGGATAGAACAAAACACTCAACCATGATAAAAACATTCAAATCAGCCATAATCGCAGGCCTTTGCATCGGCATAGCCGGATGGGGGTATCTCGCCACGATGAACATCATCGGAGCAGCTCTCTTCTCCTTCGGTCTGCTCGCCGTCGTCAACTACAAACTTGCACTATACACGGGTACAGCAGGGTTTATAAAATTCTACAACGACAAGGGGCAACTGTCAGTTGCGCCTTCATTGGGCCATTTACTTCTTATTTTGCTCGGAAATGTTGTAGGCTGTTTACTTATCGCCCTGCTTGCCCGTCTTTCCCCACTTGAATTAGGTGCTGCCGCACAAGGAATCCTCGAAGGCCGTCTTACTGTAGGCTACTGGCAAAGCGGCATCCTCGCCATAGCCTGCGGATTCATCATGACCACCGTCGTCACCTTTGCCCGCAAAGGCATACTCCTGCCAATGTTGCTCGGCATCCCGCTCTTCATCATCTGCGGATTCCCTCACTGCGTAGCCGACTCATTCTACTACGGCACCATCTCCTTTGACTACCTACAGACCCACTGGAGCGAAATCCTCATCCTGCATCCGTGCCTCGCCCTTGGCAACTTCATCGGATGCAACCTCTACCGACTCGTCATGGGCGGGAATCCTGAATAACCAGTCCCCGCCAAAATCTTCAAACTCAGACTAAGTTTATACATACTTAGGCTAAGAACGTACAAACTCAGACTAAGTTTATACAAACTCAGACTAAGTCCGAAGTTTTAAACTCAACAAACAGAATTCCTCACTCCTCAAATGTCAACAATTCACCATGTTAACAATATTTAACATTTGGGGGGGGTAATTTTTCTCTTTTTGTTTAATTTTGCAAAAATTATATAACAAATAAAACGCGAATGCTATCAAAAGGTTCGTGTTTTTGTATTTTTGCAACATTTAAGGTGGTAAGATTAGGCTGTTCCCTATTAACAGGATTTATATTATTTATATTAGCAACCTCCATGCAGGCGCAAGTTATGGAGACACGCACAAAAGTCGACACGCTGACTACAAGCCAACGCCTGTCACTGCGTACTAACGCCATTGACTGGCTACTTCTTACTCCAAACATCGGTGTGGAATACGACCTTCTCAACAAAAACTGGAGCCGTTGGGCCATAGGCATGAACTTACGCGGCAACTGGCAGTCATCCCATACCTACAAACCTGGCATGGTTTATAATACTTCAGGAGTAAAACTTGAACTCCGAAACTACCGCCGCAGACGCCAGATGAATTATTCAGACACCATCATTAATTCCAAAGGCGACACTATTATCGAAAGACAAAACAATGGTTTTGACCCTCATAGGTGGTGGACTGCACGCTTGTTTTCTCCAAGAAGAAAAGACATAACCAAATTCGCCACGACAACTTACTATCGAGGCGTATATCTATCCCACTCAAACTACTCTATCCTATTAGGTCGCGAAGGCAAGCAAGGTAGCGCTTTCGGGCTGGGCATGACCTACGGCATCATCCGTCCTCTATTTGAATACCAAAATGGCAGTAGCCTTGACTTTGAACTCGGCATAAGCGGAGGGATCGCTTACACCAAATACGACACATACAGACACAATCGTGAAAGCAACTGCTACTCTGTCGTAGAGAGCAAAGGCTGGCACATTGTCCCTTATCCTGTCATCACAGAGATCAAGGTGGGATTTGTGTATCGTTTCGGCAAGTATGCCGTTAAGAAGAAAGACAAGAACGGCAATGATATTGAAAAAGTCATTTGGGAAGGCAGCTATCCTATTACTAAGAAGTATCGTTGGAGATACGATGCGGATAGTGAATATCAGAGCAAAGTAAATAATGATATAACACGTAAAGACAGTTTGCACAGAGAGCTGGAAAGGGAAAAGAAAAATAAGGCAGAACAAAAAGAAAAAGACAAAGCCGAAAAAAAGAAAAATAAAGAGCAAAAAAATGGAAACAAAAAAGCAGACAAGGCAAATAGTCCAAAGATAAAAAAGGGGAAAAAGAAAAAAGGCGAAGAGGAAAAGAAGAACGGAGACACTGCTTTTATAATAAAAGAAGAGTCTGAGGACTGGTCCATCGTAATCCTTATGAAGGAAGAAAGGAGGAGAAGTTATGTTTAAGCATTTCATCCTTTCGTTGTCTGTAATCATAATAGTTTGCTTCTGTGGCGCATGCACTGACGCAGACCTATGCTATGACGTGGAACATCCTCACAGAACTGGCTTAAAAGTAACGTTCAGTTGGGACGAAACCGCCACAGCACCTGACTCCATGTTTATCATTGCAGACAGAGTCTTCAACTCTTGGAAATGCGGTTTCAAGGTGGATACAGAGACAGGACACGGCGAATACTTATTTAACGGTCCAAAAGAGAATGTCCCAGCTCCCCCATCTGATTCTGATACACCACCAGACGCCCCAACTGACGACACAAGCAATTCGGATGAGGCAAACAGCGCTCCCACAATCAACACGACAGAAAACCACAACGAAGTAAAAGAGTTCAAAATTCTCTCTGGCGACTATAAGTTTTTGGCTTTCAACATGGACGATACCGAACTTGACTACAGCGAGGTATTCAACTACATGGCTGACACAAAAAACCAAATAAAACTTCAGGACATATACGTGTCGTACAAGTCATACCAAAAGAACGACCCCGCACTTAGGCGCCCTACAGACGACTGGGTCGACTACAACCCGTACGCACAATACATTCAGGCAGACATGCCAGCCGTATACTTCGATACGATAGAAAGTAAGAAGATTATCTACAAACAACCTGCAGAATGCGCATTCAGCCCCAAACCTCTAACCCAAGACATAGACATTATTTTTAAGATACAGAAAGAAGGGGGCGTCAAATTAGCAGTTGATTCGGTCATAGCCGAAATAGCAGGAATACCCCACAAGATAAACCTATCCAATGGTTTTGTTGACATCACAAAGACCTATAAAATGCTCTTCAAAATGAACATGGAGAATGGCAGCGGCAATCCCATCGAAGAAGACAACTACACTAACAAGCAGATTGTCTGCAAAAAGAACATTAACGTAACCAGCATTGTCAGGAGCAGCTCATCTGAAATGACTGTAGGCCCAGGCATATTGCAAGTGATGATATTTGTCACTGCCACCACAAATAGCAACGACACTGGCGGGGAATACAAATTCAAGAAAAAGATACAAGGTAGGATAAACCTCTGCAACACTATTGACGAGGCAGGACTAATCGAAATAACTGACGATGGCACACACGCACGCCGTTCAAAAGCACATGGAACACTCAATATCAAAGATCTTTTGAAGATTGACGGCAGAAATATCATTGAGAACCAAAACGAGAACAAAATTGACCGATGGGTGAACACTTCCGACATCATCGTAGACATCTAATTCATTAAGCATTAAGGTAAAGGTAATATACAAGAAATGGAACGCTTAAGACGCAAATATTCATTTATTCCTGCTCTGTGGTCATGTCTCCTTGCACTCTCAAGTTGCTCGGAGTCATACCCAAGTTTGGAATTTGAAGACGACAAACCAATAATCGAAAACCAAGAGGCATCATCAAAGACACCAATCATGCTTTTTGTGCAGAAGCCGTCATTATTTTCAATCACAACCAGAGGAACCGGCGCCTTCGACCCCAATGAATCAAACTTTGAGGCGAAACGCAAGAATATACTCCTCAACATCTTTGCGTTCCATAACTCGCAAGATGTAAACATGGCTGAATCGATGAACTCAGTACATGGCGGGAATTCTGAGCCCGACTACGAGAACTGCCTTATTGACAACGGAGTGAATAGTGGCAACCTCTACTGGATGGGCAGACCAGCACGACTCAACAGCGACAACGAGGGCGTTGAAATCCTGAAAAATAGAGAGACAAAGGAACCTGAACAACTCTACTACAGTTCTGTCCATCAGGACTACGGCTATAATTTCTTTGCCTACTACATTGACGATTTTGAACCTAACTCAACAAACACTACACGTACCCGAAATGAGATTTACTACAACATCGAAATCGACGGTTCTCAGGACATCATGTGCGGTTATTCGCCGAAACTCGAAATCGAAGAGGTCATGAATGATTTAGGATACAACGTCAGAGACGATGATGGTAAAATTAGCAAGGAGAAAGCACAAAAAATGTACGATGACATTTTGTCCGACACTGAGCAAAACAACATAAACAACATCCTGAGTTACGGCTACAGTACTTACTCTGCACATAGAGGGATAAACCCTACTATCGACGTTAAGCACCAATTGACAAGACTGAAATTCACCGCGTACCCTGGTGATGGACGAAGTGAAAACATCACTATCACTGGCATTGAAGTGAAGACCATTACCCAAGGCAAACTCGTTGTCGCTTCAACCGACCTGAGCAAAGTGGGATTGACATTCAGAGATGACCAACCGCTCAGCAGCATATACCTAAAAGAAAAGTCGATCGACGGCATCGAAGAAAACCAGCCCCTGCGCCAAGACTTCTACAACATTGTAATGACGGAGGAAGACAAGAAACTGCCAAACAATAAATGGATGGAAAGAACAGCCACACCTATTGGCGATTGCCTTCTCGTTCCACCAAGCGAAACTATAAGACTCATCCTGCATTACAAGGAGAAATACCAGATTTCCGAAAACGGTGACGAATACGGTATCCGCTACCCGCACGTAGTTTACGATATAAAAGCACCTTCAGAACAGCAAAACATAGAAGAATCCACCGGACTCTATAAATTCAAATCAGGTTATAGTTACGACATCAAGATTGCCGTCTATGGATTGCAACCTATTGAAATAGTAGCACAGATGGAAGGCTGGAAGGAAGGCGGCGATGTTGATTTGGATGAAGATGACTTCTTCGACGTTCCGTTAGAATAAAAAACAACAAAAAGTATTAATATAGAGATTATAATTATTTATTAACTTTTCAAAAACAACAAAAACATGAGAAAGTCATTTCTTTTTGCATTTGCTGCTACAGCAATGCTCTGCAGTTGTTCACAGGATGAGGCACCCGTTGCTAACAACGGAGGCACAGATGACAACGGTTTAGTAAAAATTGAGATTGGTGTTGCCAACAAAATGGATCTCGGCACCAGAGGTACAGGTACTGTCGGAGGTACAACTGTTGAGGAAAACGTATGGAGCGGTCAGGAACTCAACGTTTGTATGTTCAACAAGGGTACACTCTACTATGCTACAGAAATCAATCAGACAACAGGCGAAGAGGTTAATATTTTTGACGCTAACACAACACTGAACGCTCCTGACGGTGCCGTTTCAGGTGAAGCTATCCGCACAGACGAATACATCAAGTACTATCCAGTACAGGGCAGTTTCGACTTTTGGGGTTTCCACCTCGACGATGCTTGGGACCCAACAAACACTCCTGAAATCGTAGAAAACGAAGATGGTACTCAGAGCATGGTTGTTCCTTTCGTTATCGACGGTTCACAGGACATCATGGCTGCCAAGGCTGTTCCTACAGAAGACGACATCCTCGCTATAGGCGAAGAGAACGCAACACGTATTTACAGTGCTTACGCCGCTCGCCGAAATGTACAACCAAACCTTAAGTTCGAGCACCTCCTCACTCGTCTAACATTCCAGGTTAAGGGTGGCGATGCTACAGTATGCGAAGGCGGTGCAGGAAACAAGATTACAGTTACAGCCATTAAGATCAAGTCTAAGACTAACGGTACATTCACTATCGCTTACACTGGCGATGTTAAAAAAGAGCAAGTTGTATTCGACGCCACAGATGAGGGAGAAATGCTTACACTCAAGCAGCGCCCAGACGCATTGAACCAGAACGAGGAACTCGTAGATCTCGACGAGACGATAACATCTCCAAAGTTGGACGACGAAGGTAACCCTGTTTACACTCCAATAGGCGATGCTTTGATTCTTGCTCCTGCTGACGAATATGATATTGAAGTTAGCGTAAAGCAAAATGTTGAAGTAAAGATTGACGGTACAAGAGAAGACGTAACATCTGTATACAAGACTACATTCAAGCCTACAACAGAAACAACTTTCGAAGCAGGAAAGTCTTACAAGGTAATGCTTACACTCTGGGGATTGAGCAAGATCACTATCAATACAGAACTCACTCCATGGGGCGAGGGCGACGACATTGACTTGCCAATCGAAGACCTTATGTAATATCAAACAAACTATTAAGACACATCATGAACAAAAAAATAAGCATATTAGCATTTGTCGCATTGGGGTTTTTAGCAAGTTGCTCTTCTGACGACAATATCTCAGGCGGATCTGTAAGCACACACATCGGCAACAGCGATGTGGAAATCAAACTTTCAACAGGAAGTGCAGCAGGTACTCGTGCCAGCATCGAATCTGATGAAAACGGAGTGTTTGAGGCAGAAGGTCTCGGAATATTCTGTTTAGCAAAAGGTTCGCTCAACATCAATCCTAAAGAGCTCGATATCGACTGGACTCCAGGAACTGCAGCAACAGAGTATTCTGTCTGGATGGACAACGTGGAGGCTGACGCTGTTATCAACGAAGACGGATTGTCAACTGACATCGTTTGGACTGACGGCGTACAGCGCTGGTATCCTACAGGTAACTGGCATAGTTACCGTTTCTACGGTTACTACCCTCGTCAAGAAGAAGTTAACTCTACAGATACTCAGAGAAGCGTTGACTTCGTTATCGACGGAACACAGGACATCATCTGGGGTAAGACAGAAGTTGCAGACGACAGCATGGCATACTGTGCTAAATACTTCCGCGACCCTGAGCACAAAGACGTAACACCAACCATCACATTTAAGCACAAGCTCATGCGCATGACATTCAGTTGTGTGCCAGGAGCAGATGCAGACGGTTCTATTGCCAAGTCGCTCGAAATGGGTATTGAGTCAATCACAATCCTAAGCGTACCTACAACAGGTAACCTCATCATTGCCGACAGGACAAACCCAGAGAACGATGGTGTGCTCACATTTGATTGGAGCTACAACCTCGAAGACTTTGAACTTTGCGAAGCTGACGACTCACCACTTGGCGAAGAGTACTGGGTATTAGAAGAAGGAACCAAGATTGGCGGCGGCATTCTTCTCCCTGTCCCTGAAGATCCTGCATTCCACTACTATGTAAACGTTGTTCTCAAGGACAAAAATGGAAACATCTTCCAGCCAGAGCACCCTATGGAAATTCGTAACGCAGACAACTTCGAGGCTGGAAAATCTTACAACGTGAAGATGATTATCAATGGTCCTAAGGTTATCGAAGTGAAAGGTACTCTCGATGCTTGGATTGAAGACGAAACAAACATCGGTGATCTTGAGTTCTAAGCAATCTCATTTTTCATAAACACTTTATTTGATGAGGGTACGTCTTCGAGGCGTACCCTCATTACCCAACAACATTCCCTTACACATCACAACATGAAACGACTCATATCCATACTCATGCTCACATTGCTCTGTGCCACCAAGACACAAGCTCAGCAACTGGCTATCGGAACAGACTTGATGCTCGATCTGTTTCAGACCCCTAACATCGGAGCAGAAATGGTTACAGGCGAACGCACAACCATCGGTTTGAACGTTTTTGGCAACTACAAACCCTGGGGACAGGATATGAAAATGATTGGAGTACAGCCAGAACTGCGCTACTGGTTCGGCGGACGACCAATGCACAAACACTTCGTCGGAGTCGGTGCCATCGGCGCCTCATACGACATATTTTGGAAAGGAAAATTCTATGACGGAACAGCCTACGGTGCAGGACTTACCTTCGGTTACGTCTTCAACATAACCAACCGTCTCAATATCGATACCCATGCCGGCTTCGGTATCATCGGTTACAAGCACAAAGAATACTACCAGTATGACAACTACAACGACTTCACCCAGGACGGAGCCATCAAGACTAACGCCACTGGCTACTATCTCCTCCCCACTCGCATCGGAGTGTCTCTGACGTACATTTTGAAATAAAGCGCCTTCACAAAAACATTATTCTTTAACAGATTACTATAATTCCAAAAACTATCAATATGAGCCAAAATCCCCATATACGCACATTCACAGTCGCTTTCACGCTTCTTTTCCTCATGTTCGCTATGCCCGAGAGGGCCATGAGTCAAAAAACAATGAAAATTGAAGGTCAGGTATTTATCAAAGACGGAGAAAAAGAAGTTCCAAACAAGATGTTTTATGTCGTTGTAAAAAGCAGTAGAGCAGAAAAGGTAAAAAAAAAGATTGACGAGTTAAAGAACAAACATAAAAAAAATCTTTATGATGCAGAAAAGTTTCTCAGAATTTATTGCGAAAATAAAGAAATAACATTAAAACACACTATGCCAAATGGAACTTTTGAGGAGTCCGTAATGCAAGACTCTTCGTTCGTTTTCTTTAGCTCTGCATTCAATTCACAAATAAAATCAGTTCAACAAATCATCTGCAATAATGGCAAAGTTATATTTGAAGACGCGCACATTCTCATCAACATATCAACCATGCCACGATTCTTTTAAAATAATCTGTTAACACACTTTAGATTTAACCTATATATCCACATGAACAAATCCACCAGTATATTCCTCCTTTCTCTCCTACTCACCCTCATCGCTTTCGCTCTGCCAGAAACAATGGCGGGACAGACAATGAAAGTAGAAGGTCAGGTATTTGTCATCGATAAAGACAATAGCGAAAACAATAAAGAAACTCCACGCTTAATGTTTTATGTTGTTGTCAAAAGCAATAGAGCTGAAAAAGTAAAAACAAAAATTGACGAGTTAAAGAACAAACATAAAAAAAATCTTTACGATGTGGAAAAGAACTTCAGAATCTATTGCGAAATTGAAAAAATAGCATTAAAGCAAACAATGCCTAATGGTGTATTTGAGGAATTATCTGTGATGCCAGGGGCGTCATTTGTGTTTTTTAGTTCAGCATTCAACTCACAAATAGAATCAGTACAAAAAATCGTCCGCAATAAAGGTAAAGTTATATTTGACGATGGTAATAATTTGGATGACGTCACAATCAGTGGTAAGCGCACAATTATTGTCGAACCATTACCAACAGTTGACACAGAAGACGAAATAATAATTAACATTAACTCATGGTTCAAAAAAGGAAGAATTAAAGATAATACAAGGCTAACCATACAGCCTTGTATTGTAGATTGTTCTACAGAGGACACTATCCATTATCTCAAACCTTTAGTATATGACGCCAGTACATATTATACAATCCAAGACAAAAGAATGGATTATGATTATAAAAAGAATGACCCTGTTGCGAAATATCAAAAAAGCGACCTTAAAGATTTAGGAGAAAAACCTGGTGAATATCAATTAAGAACAACTGTTATATATTCAAAAACAAAAAAAGAAAAATTAGAAGACAAGAAACTTAAAGGGTGCTACCCTATATATTTGGATGACTTCACCCACAAAACACATTATGTGACAGGGTATACAACTTGCAATAGAATAAGGCCAATGAAATTCATTGATTTTTCTCTAGCTGCCGTAGACTTACCCCTATCTGATGAATTTAAAGAAATAGCGAAAGCGAATCCAATAGATGTCCCCAGAGATCTAAAACTAAAATTTGAATCAAATTCAGCAATCCTAACCAAAGACTCTACCAATCTTATTGAGTCACAAAAAATGGGAGAGGAGCTGAGATCCTATGGAGACGATCTTTGGGGCGTTTCCGTCGAGGGAGGAGCATCTCCTGAAGGCAGTATTAGTAGAAACACATTGCTGGCAAACCAAAGAGCACAAGTTGCAAAGTCAATGATTTTACAACATGTAAGAGGTATACTCACATCTCAAGACATTAAAGTTCTTCCACCAAAAGTTTACACTTGGGAAGATGCAGCAAAAGAACTTGAAAAATTAGGATTCAAAACAGAGGCTGACACTGTAAGACATTTCATAAAAGCTTTAGGTGACAAAGGTAACATAAATCTAACACTTAAAAGAATACTATCTAATTATGACACGACTATCAAAGTGGCGTTAGAAAACTTGCGTGTTATGAAATGCTCATACACATACACTACAAACAAGGTTTTAACACCAGAAGAAGCCGCAGACAAATACTACAACGACCCTCAATACAAAGATGGCACTAAACATTTTTCGGATGGAGACTTTTACAATCTTTTCTCTGTCATTAAAGATAGTGCCGAACTTGAAAAACTTATCCCTTTTGCTTATAAGGAGATCACCAGAAAAGCAGGCTATGAAAAAAATAAATTCTCACCATATATTGCCGTCAAGATGGCAAACCTACAGCAAAAAAAGGGCATTGTCGACTTAAACATTCTTCGCCCATTCATTCATCTTGCAATAGACTCAATAAAAATAGAATACAAAATAGACTCAATAACCAAAGATACTATAAGTGCAGACACGACAAAGGGTTCTTTTATCGCTATTGATAAAGACAAAAAAGAATATTTCGATTCATTGGTACCCGAAGCTGGGCATTGGATAATAAACAGAAAAGAAATTCTTATAAACCAAGCTATCATGTATTTTAAGTCAATGGACTCGGACACTGCTAAAGCAATTGTGAATGTAATGCCAGATGAACCCAAAATACAAAATCTGAAGCACTTCTTAAACTTAAAATTGTATTTCCGTCCAAATGAATTAAAGACTGAAGAACAAATAGTTGAAGGCGAAAAAGCTTTTGATTTCGTGATAAATTCAAACCTAACAAACAAGGCAATACTATACACCGAATATTTCACCACATTAAAAGACATATTAGGTATTACATGGCAAGAAACATATGACTTGATTGACCAAATGGACGATACTGATCCAAGAAAGTGGTATCTATTCGGAATGTTACACGCAGACTCTAAGTATCTTGAAAACGAAAGAAATTTAGTTTTTGATGAAACTGCTAATCTAAAGAGATTAGATGAATTAATTACAGGTTTAGAAACATCGGATCAAGAGCTATTAAAAAAACTATCAAAAGAAAATTTTAAACAATATCGTCTTTTAACAACAAAAGAAGAAGACGATTTGTATGACACGGATAATAAAAAGTACAATTTCTATAGTTCTATTAAAAAGAGATATAACGAACTTGAGTCAGAATGGCTAAATGAAACTGGTGGCATAAAGAAACGGGAAAACAACACCAAACAATTCCTCGCATATTTCCAGCATTGTTTTGACCTTGACCATAGTTGTAAATTTCTCTATTTTGAGGAGGGAAATATCAACGAAGAACTAGTAAGAAAAAAACACAGATATAAACGACAGGAGATACCACTATACCGCGAAAGGTTCGAAGAGATAATGAAGGCAAGAGAATATGAACGAAAAAACAAAAAAGAATCTGAAGATAGCGAACAGTCTACTGAAGAAAGTAACACTTCTACAACAGAATAGAAACGATGCACATTAAATCAATCCACATATCTATTGGAGCATTTCTGCTAATAACTAGTCTATACACGCAGACCGCTTGTGGGCAGACAATTATACCTAAAAATATTACCGTACCCAACGACAGTCTTGACGAGGAGATGTTTCTAAGGGGGGATTCCGCATTAAAATCACGCGATAATAAAGCAAAAAACGACTCCTTATACATACTTGACATCCCCAACAAACGATACCGTCCTAAGAACGAAATTTTTACCGATACACTCAAGTATGACAGCACGACGCATTGGTATAACCATACATACTTGCAGTTCGGCGCAGGAATGGAACAGATGCTCCCTCCTGCCAGCAATTATGAATTTGACAATCTGACAGCGGTGCAGTTCGGAGTTGGACGACATATAAATGAACAACACTCTTTAAGGCTGTACATCAACGGAGCGTTTGGTTACCAGAGAAGCAAGGATATCCTGTTTCAACGCTATGGCATACGCTTAGACCATCTCTTTAACGTCAGCGCCTACTTCAATGGTTACAGGCCCGACCGCTATATGAACGTGTCTACCGTACTGGGATTAGGTTACCACCACTCCAAGATAAAAAACTTCAGAGAGGAGGACGCATTTGAGGGACATGCAGGTCTACAATTCCGTTTCTTCACCGGACCGCAAGGATACCTCAACATCGAACCCTACATCGGCATTGCACAGGATCATTACGACCTTTCAGAGAAAAGAAACTGGCGCGAGTATGACATTTTCTATGGGGCGAATCTCAACTTCGTATACTACTTAAACAACAACCTTACACCAGAGGCCCGAACAAAATACTTGCGTCGCAAAGGATATGTCCACGCTCCAGGCGACGACAACTTACTAAAATCATGGCAGTCGCCATTTTTCATCGAGCTGTCAAATGGCGTTACTCTCACAAAATCGACCAATCTGGGTTTTGAAGGGTCTTTAGGACATAACTTGAGGGCTTCGCTTGGAAAATGGTTCTCGCCTGCTATAGGTCTGCGATTCTCGCTGTCGTCAATGACATTTACTTGGAGCAAGGAAACTACCCCTGCTAAAAACGATCCTCCTATCAGGCCTGAATACGTAAACAAGATGCACTCGCTCCTGTTTGGTGTCGGTGCGGAGGCTATGATTGATCCGTTTGGTTTCACACAAAAATACACTTGGGACGAACAGTTCGGACTCCATATTCTTTTAGGAGGCGAGATGGGGTGGTTGATAAAGCACCACGAAGACAAGAAGCGTCTCAGTTGCCATTCCGAATCATATACAGCTGGCCTGCAACTATGGACGAAACTCCACGATGGTCTGCGTCTGTTTGTCGAACCGCGATACTCGCGCAATATATATAAACTTCCTTATCGCAACGTTAACTGGAACAAACGCTTTGCTGATGACGTTTTCAGCGCCAACATAGGTATCTCCATGATGCTCCGTCCGCACAAATATCTCAACGAAAAGGAGAATGTGAATTATGAGGAATCACGTTTCACAGTTGGAGCGGGCGGTGGTGTGACCTTGATGTCAACAAAGTCAAACTACGAGGGCAGCAACACTCTGCAATGGAACGCTTCGGCATTTGCAACATACAGATTCGACAATTATTCTGGCGTACGACTTGGATTTGAATACATGGCTTTAAGCGGCAACATCATGTCAAACTACGTCGGTTATAACCTTGATTACCCTGAATTGGACTATGCTCCAGTAAGCAGGACAGGACTATGGAAGAGAACGTTCCACTTCGGACTCCTCTCCGCAGACTATGTCCTCAACCTCACAAATCTATTCACAAACCAGAAGAACCGCAAATGGCACTTAGAATTATATGCAGGTCCGACATTAGCTATGCTCTTCGGCGAAAGCAACGAAATGAGTCCATTAGAGCGCAGGCAAGAAAACCATCAGTATATAATTGATGACAAAATGCTGAAGGATAATTATATAGGTGCCAACGCAGGTCTCAACCTATCTTACGACATCAACCATAAAGTACAATTATTCCTGTCACCTACATTCTACGTCTTCAAAAAGTTTAACTTACCTGAAAGCATGACGCGCGACTATATGCTTCTGCAATCCCTAAACCTCGGTGTGCAGTACAGTTTTTGACATTATACACTGATTGACGCAAACTATCATTGGTGTATGATTCATTATAAACAATTATCTCTTTTCCTACGCGAAATCGGCATACTTAACATTATTTAACCTTTAGGGGGGGGTAAAACCAAAATATTTGTATACATTTGCAATGAATCGTTAATGAAGACTTAACGAGACCATAGGTTTTCATTAGTGATGTAACAAATGTACATGGTCTCAACAAAACTAATTTAATTATGAAAAAAGTTCTTTTGGCTATCGCAGTAGCATTCACAGCTCTCACAGCAAGTGCACAGGATGGTAAGTTTACAGCTTGGTACGGTGCAAACATGGCAGACGTTATCATGGATGAAGATGCTGATGCAGAATTCAAGTTCTTGAATATCGGCGTTGATTACACTGCTCCTATCAACGAGACTTTCGACTGGACTGCAGGTGTTAGTTATGTTACAAAGGGAGGAAAAGACTGGAGTCCATCTTTCATACAGATTGACGCTAATGCAGGTTGGAAATTCTTCAAGGGCGAAGAAATCAACTTGAGCGTCCTCGCTGGTCCTTATGTTGGTTACATGATTGGCAAAGACGACTCAGACATGGGCGAATTGAAATCTGCTCTTGATTTCGGTTTGTCAGCAGGATTCAAGGCTGAATACAAGCAGTTCTCATTGAAGGTTGGCTATGAATACGGATTCACGGATCTCATCAAGGTTGACTTTGACAACGCTCCAGACGTTAAGAGCAAGAACAGCAACATCTACTTCCGTTTAGGTTATTCTTTCTAAATAACTGTTATTTAGTCAACAACATTAAGCAAATCAGGCTATCTTAAAATTCACATAAAAATGCGGAGCATATTGTTTGCCCCGCATTTTTTATGTATTTTTGCACATCTATGGATAAAGCAAACTATTAACAACACACATACATACTTCAAAAATGAAAAAAGTTGCATTGATCACAGGTATCACAGGACAGGACGGTTCGTACCTGGCTGAGTTCCTTTTGGAAAAAGGTTATGACGTGCACGGCACTATCCGCCGCTCATCAGTTGACTTCCGCGAACGCATCGCTCATTTGGAAGGACAACCTAATTTCCACCTCCACTACGCTGACCTTGGCGACTCCATGAGCATCTTGGGCGTGGTAAACAAGGTGCGCCCTACGGAAATATACAACCTTGCTGCACAGAGCCATGTGCAGGTCAGCTTCGACTCGCCTGAGTTCACTGCTGACGTCGATGCAACAGGCGTTTTGCGTGTTCTTGAAGCAGTGCGCCAGTGCGGACTCTCTGACAGTTGTCGCATTTATCAGGCTTCGACTTCCGAACTCTACGGAAAGGTCGAAGAGGTTCCGCAGAACGAGAATACACCGTTCCATCCTTACAGCCCTTATGCCGTAGCCAAACTTTACGGTTTCTGGATCGTTAAGGAATATCGTGAGGCATACAACATGTATTGCTGTTCGGGCATCCTGTTCAACCACGAGAGCGAGCGCCGTGGCGAAACCTTCGTCACCCGCAAGATTACACTTGCTGCAGCACGCATCGCTCAGGGCAAACAGGACAAACTCTATCTGGGCAACCTCTCTTCGCTCCGCGACTGGGGCTATGCAAAGGACTATGTGGAGTGCATGTGGCTTATCCTCCAGCAGGACGAACCTGAAGACTTCGTCATCGCTACCGGCGAACAGCACTCCGTGCGCGAGTTCTGCTACTATGCATTCAAGCATGCCGGCATCGAACTTGAGTTCCGTGGCGAGGGCATGGACGAGAAGGGTTACGACAAGGCTACAGGCAAGTGCCTCGTAGAGGTGTCGCCAGACTTCTACCGCCCTACCGACGTTGTCAACCTCTGGGGCGACCCTACAAAGGCTAAGCAGAAGCTCGGTTGGGATCCTACAAAGAAGACAACCTTCGAACAACTCGTCAAGCTCATGGTAGACAACGACATGGCGAAAGTTGCTATCGAGCGTGCCGGCGAGCAGGTACGCACCAACCTCGCAGAGTACCTCGAAAAGGGAATTGTGAAGTAACACAAAACACTAATATTCACTAATTTACAATAATCCCTCAAGAATGTCACATGACGAAATCGCTAAAAGGATTTATTCCATTATAGGCGCTGCCATGCAAGTGCATTCTGAACTAAGAAAAGGTTTATTAGAGCCTGTATACCAAGAAGCGTTGTCTATAGAATTGGGATTACGCAAAATCCCTCATGAAGCCGAAAAAAGGATACAAATATATTATAGAGGTATACCATTAGACAAATACTATCGTGCAGACTTTGTCTGCTATGATAATATCATTGTAGAATTGAAAGCTGTAGAAAAGATTCTACCTGAGCACAGAGCTCAATTATTCAATTACTTGCGCTTAACAAATTCCAAAATAGGGATATTGATGAACTTTGGTGAATATAGCTTTAAATCAGAAACATACATGTATGACCCCATAACGAATAATTGTGACATCTTTTATTCCAAGACGTAAAAAAAACAGTGTTTAATCATTAACAATTAGTGCCAAATTACTGGAAATTAGTGTTATACCATATTAACGTTTATGCTATCCAAAGACTCTAAAATATACGTTGCCGGCCACCGCGGACTCGTTGGCTCTGCCATTTGGGAGAACCTGAAAGCGCGAGGCTACAACAATCTTGTGGGGCGCACCCACAAGGAGCTTGACCTGCTCGACCCAATTACAGTCAAGCAGTTCTTCGATGAGGAGCAACCCGACGCAGTAGTGCTTGCGGCAGCCCACGTGGGCGGCATCATGGCAAATCTGACCTATCGCGCCGACTTCATCTACGAGAACCTGCAGATTCAGCAGAACGTCATCGGCGAGAGTTGGAAGCACGGCGTGAAGAAACTCCTCTTCCTCGGCTCCACTTGCATCTACCCTCGCGAGGCTCCGCAGCCTATGCCCGAAGACTGTCTGCTTACATCCCCGCTCGAATACACCAACGAACCATACGCCATTGCAAAGATTGCCGGACTGAAGATGTGCGAGAGTTTCAACCTGCAGTACGGCACCAACTACATAGCTGTAATGCCAACCAACCTCTACGGTCCTAACGACAACTTCCACTTGGAGAACAGCCACGTGCTTCCTGCCATGATACGCAAGATTCATCTTGCCAAGTGTCTCAACGAGGGTGATTGGGAGGCTGTGCGCAAGGACATCGGACTGCGCCCTGTAACATATAAGGCTGGCGGCGAGGTGCTCAAGGTTGATGCAACATCTACGGAGGCAGAGATTCTTCCGGCACTTGCTTACTATGGCATCACTCCTGAGGCCGTAACCCTATGGGGCAGCGGAGCGCCGATGCGTGAGTTCCTCTGGAGCGAGGAGATGGCGGATGCCAGTGTGCATGTACTTCTCAACGTCGACTTCAAAGACACCTATGACGCTACGGTCAAGAACAGCGACAGAATAGTTGAGGTGCGCAACTGCCATATCAACGTTGGCACAGGCAAGGAGATTTCCATTCGCCAGGTTGCAGAACTCATCATGAAAGAAATAGGCTTTAAGGGCGAGCTCCTTTGGGATTCATCTAAACCCGACGGCACGATGAAGAAACTCACCGATGTGAGCAAACTCCACTCACTCGGCTGGCACCACAAGATCGAAATTGACGAAGGTGTGCACCGTCTCTATGAGTGGTATCTCAAAGGCATCTGCATAAACCATTTATAAGGTTCACCCCTCATCCTTAAACTCTTAAAGTTTTAGCCGCATTATGATTTCCCTCTATCCCCTCCTTTTTGAGAATGACTTCCACACCATCGTGTGGGGAGGCTGCGACCTGAAACCCCTCAAGGGGCTCCCTCAGGACAGCGAGACCATAGGCGAGAGTTGGGAAGTCAGTGCTGTGCCTGGCAGCAAGTCCGTAGTAAAGAACGGACCTCTTGCCGGACGAGATCTTGCCGACATCACTGCCGAATACGGCGAACTGTTGCTGGGCAAGGCTGTAGCGGCAAAGTATGGCGACCAGTTCCCCATACTCGTCAAGTTCATTGACGCAGCCAAAGACCTCTCCATACAGGTCCACCCTAATGACGCCCTTGCCAAAGAGCGCCACGGTTGTTTCGGCAAGACCGAGATGTGGTATGTCATGAAGGCTGCACCAGGAGCATTCCTCTACTCCGGCCTCAAACAATCCATCTCCAAGTACGAATACAACAAACGCATTGAGGACGGAAGCATCTGCGATGTGCTTCAGAGGCATGATGTCAAAGCGGGCGATGTGTTCTTTATTCCTGCAGGGCGTGTGCATGCGATATGTGGCGGCCTTATGGTGGCGGAAATTCAGCAGAGCAGTGATATAACCTACCGCATCTTCGACTACAACCGCGTAGGACTCGACGGCAAACCTCGCCAGCTCCATACTGAGGAAGCCGCCGATGCCATCGACTACAGCGTACACGACGACTACCGCACTCATTACGAGCGCAAAAACAACAAGCCTGTGCCGCTGGTAGAAACCTCATTTTTCATAGTCAAACTGCTGGAGGTAGACCGTTCATTCCACCGCAAGCTCTACAAGTACGACTCTTTCATAGCATATATGTGTCTGGAGGGCGACTGTACCATCCGCATCAAGAGCACTCAAGGATTTGGCGACGGAGTCATGCCTGCCGAAGAAGACACCATCGTGCGTCTCACCGAGGGCAACAGCTGTCTCATCCCTGCATCCGTAGCCGACCTCTACGTCGAGCCTAACAATGCGGCTGGCACTACCAAACTCCTCGAAACCTATATCGACAACAAGAACTACTAAAACTATATGGGTAAAATCTTCGCATCCCTCCTTGTCATGTTCCTCTGCATGGCGGCATTGGCGCAGAACGCCTCATCGGTGAATACTCCCGACGAGAAATTCCACATATTCCTTTGCTTCGGCCAGTCAAACATGGAAGGAGCGGCACGAATTGAACAATGCGACAAAGAGGGAGTTGACGATAGATTCCTGATGATGGCAGCCACAGACAATCCTGGCATGGAACGCAAGAAAGGCAATTGGTATACCGCCGTTCCGCCTCTCTGCCGTCAGAACACGGGTCTCACCCCTGTGGACTACTTCGGACGAACTCTCGTGGCAAACCTCCCTTCCGACCATCGCGTGGGAGTAATCAACGTGTCTATAGGCGGATGCAAGATTGAAACGTTTATGCGCGATAGCGTTGCCAACTACGTCGAGACTGCTCCTCACTGGATGGTAGGGATGCTCAAGGCATACGACGACCGACCTTACGACCGACTTCTGGAAATGGCGCGTCTGGCGCAGCGCGACGGAGTAATCAGAGGCATACTCATACATCAAGGCGAATCAAACACTGGCGACCGCACCTGGCCAGCCAAAGTGAAAAGCGTCTACGACAGTCTCATGAAGGACTTGGGGTTAAGCCCTACAGAAGTACCTCTTCTTGCAGGCGAAGTGGTCCACTCCGATCATGGTGGCACTTGCGGCGCGATGAATGAAATCATCTCCACCTTGCCGCGCACCATCCCCAACGCCCATGTCATTTCTTCAAAAGGCTGCACGGTAGCGAAAGATATGACCCACTTCGACGCCGAGGGCTACCGCAACCTCGGCAGACGCTACGCCATGCAGATGCTTTTCCTCATGAAAGCAAACAGGAAGTAGCCAACAATATAGACCTAATGCAGACATTAGGCACGTCAAATCACTCCCTTAGTCTGAACCTGTTTACTCTTCACAAGAATCCGGCTTTGCGTCCCTATTCGTGACACTCTTCGTTATCTTGAGTTTTCTTGGCCCTGCGGTTTAGGAAGACCTCCTATGCCAATACAATACTCAACCACTTTGCGCATCTGCGGTACGGCAAAATGCATAAATTTCTCTTCTGAATTCACGTCGTAGTCCATAACCGCACGCTCCAGACCAATCAGTCCCGCCTTTATCAATGTTTGAAGACTAAGACCCTGATTATGATATTGGTTGACCAAAGATACCACAAAGCGAAGCTTACGGCATTTCAGACGGCTCATAGCCCGACTCGAGTCTGCACTGACACCTCCATCTTTTTGAGCCTGCTCTATAAGCATCCGTTCCTCTTCTCTGCCGAGCAATTCTTCTCGACCAATCAGCACGAGAAACTCGTCAATGTCAAATTCCTCCGGATTTTTCCAAAGGTAATCTAATGAATCCTTTACCTCCATATTCTTATTCGTTTACGATTTAATTTTGCCTATAACCACACTTGCCAGTTTGTCGCAACCGATAAAAGCATTTGCGCCTATGCTCTTCACCGAAGCAGGGATGACTACTTCAGTCAGTTCCGAGCACCCCTCGAAAGCAAAGCTATCAATCCTTATAAGATTATGCAACACAATGCGTTTCAACCTTTTATCACCCCTGAAACTTTCGCGACCCATCACATCCCTCGCATCATAACGCTCTCCTCTTCACCATCCACCAATTCATAGTCACACCCCTGTTCGTAATTTTTAGTGCCATAATAGCCTAAATGTTTAATTTAACCAATGCCGCTCTTTAGTAAATATAGTACGAGAGAGTAAAAAATTCAAAAAAGCGAATAAAAAAACGCCGTTCCGCCCTATAAATCTTGCACTCACAGCAAAAAGGGACAGTAAAAACTGCCATAAAATGCCATTAAGCAGTTTGTCGTAGCAAACATTACAATGTTTTTGCAGTAAAATTTTGGCGAGTCAGAAAAAAAACATACCTTTGCAGTCGCAAAACTAAAAAGGGTATTGGTGCCATAGCTCAGTTGGTAGAGCAAAGGACTGAAAATCCTTGTGTCCCCGGTTCGATTCCTGGTGGCACCACTCCTTAAAGTTTGCATCACATACTCACGTTGGTGCCATAGCTCAGTTGGTAGAGCAAAGGACTGAAAATCCTTGTGTCCCCGGTTCGATTCCTGGTGGCACCACAGCAAAGAAAAGCAAAACAACGTAGAATCCTGATTTTCGATGAAAATCAGGATTTGTTTTTTCCATGGCACAATGGAGTATGGCTGGATTTTCATATCTTTATAACAGCAATTTAAAAACGACGAATGAAAACAACGCGCTACTTCTTTTGTATTATGATGGCTGCAATGTGCTCGTTAGGCGTATGGGCGCAACTAGGCAAGCGTTTTCCGTCTGAAAGGAAAGTGATTATTGACCCTAAAACTGGGGTGGAATTGGTGTTCTTGACGAGTAGGAGCGGTACGGGGGATTCGAAGATTTATCAGACGCACAACCAGTGGACGAGCGACGGGAAATGGGTCATATTCCGTTCCGACCGGGTGAGAGGTGAGGCGATGGCGGTGAATGAGGAGACAGGCGACATGGTGCAGGTGACAGAAGGTGGGTACACGGGTATGCTCTGCGTGGCTCGCAAGTCGATGCGTCTGTACCACATGCGAGCCGTGAGGGATGAAGACGGTAAGCGTACAGGCGAAATGGAGGTCGTGGAAACTGACCTCGGACGCTTGTTTGCGGATTCAGAATCGGGACGTATGAAGA
Organism: Bacteroidaceae bacterium; assembly: GCA_045576655.1. Classification (GTDB taxonomy): domain Bacteria; phylum Bacteroidota; class Bacteroidia; order Bacteroidales; family Bacteroidaceae; genus RGIG8745. Next base: position 36,915 of record JAZNGW010000011.1, on the reverse strand, counting down.
AAACGGAAAAATATGTTCGCGTGTGTGGTGTGATTCCTGCAGAGATGGGCGCCGGTGGCGACATGGCCCTTGACGGAAGTGAGGAGTTTGCCTATTTCCGTTTGGGAAAGAAGTATGCCGGACAGTTTCCTATAGCGCAGGAAGTGTCGGGAACGTTCGGACCGCGCAACATGGGTGCAGGACCTGGCGGTATAGGCAAAATCGATTTGACTACCGGTAAGGCAGAGCATGTAGTGAGCGTGCATTTCCAGGTGGGACACATCCAGGGCAATCCTTGGCAACCAGGAGAGGTGATTTTCTGTTGGGAGACTGGCGGCAAGGCCCCTCAGCGCACGTGGATGGTCAATGCTGACGGTAGCAATCTACGTCCGATTTATCGTGAGACGGAATACGATTGGGTGACTCACGAGGCTGTCATCACGAAGGACGAACTGGTCATTGCGATTCTGGGCCATCGAAAGATTACGGAGGGAAAGCGCAACATGGATACCGAAAAGGACTGGGGACCGTCGGGCACAAAGGAATATCCTACAGGAATAGCCGTAGTCAATATGCGTACACGTCAGTTGACAATGGAGGGGCAAGTTGACGGAGATAATTTCTGGCATGTGGCAGGTTCGCAAGACGGGCATTGGGTGGCTGGCGATGACTTCGCACGTGAATTGTGGCTGATAGACCGCCACACAAAGGAACGTATCTTGCTGACCGCAGGGCATAAAACTACAGCCCGTGATCATGTGCATCCGACTTTCAAACCAGACGGCACAAGCATCGAGATTCAGTCTGCCATGCTATCAGAGGACGGCCGCTCAATGAATATCTGCATCGTTAAACTCCCACAACATCTTGTTGACAGGTACAAGCAATAGAGCCCAGTGAAATCACGCGTTAGAGCGCTCCGCATCAAGAAGCTGCCGCTTGCGTTCAAGCATATCGCCATCAAGCAGACCGAAGTAACCTCCTAACGATCCGTCGGCCGCAACAACACGATGACAAGGGACCTCGGGAGCGAAAGGATTTCGCTTTAGCGCCTGTCCCACAGCCTGTGCACTACGACAACCGATGCGTCGCGCCAATTCACCATACGTTACAGTCTCACCCTGCGGCACGCGAAGCAGTTCCATATATACCCGCCGCTGAAACTCAGTAATAGTCGTGCAGGTTCTGACACGCTCCTGTATGCTAAGATGTTGACTGCTATCTTTACCCATATATTCAAGATTGCTTGCGCTCCGCCAACCGCGTAGCGTTATTTCAGGTTCTCGACGACTGAAGCCGCAACTTTGAAGGCTGTGCCGTGGCGGATGCCTTTAGGGAACTGTACAGAATCGGAGACGTCTTCCCAAGTCTTCATGTCGAGAGAGCGGACTGCTCCATATTTTCCTTGAGTGTACTTATCGAAATAAACATATACGTAATCGCCTACCTGAAGCGGTGCAGGTCCCTCAGCCCAGTAGTCGCCTGTGATAGGTTCTGACACCTCTGTCGGGAAGTCGTAAGGTTTGTTGTTCTTCGTCACTCGGATGTTTTTCTCTGCCGGTGCAGAGTTCTCGTTCTTCACGAAGAGGTAGTATGCGTCATCCTTCTGCAGGATGCTACCGTCGATAACGCAGAAGCCAGGTTCGAAGAAGAGTTTTGTGTCGCTGAAAGTCTTGAAGTCTTTCGTTGTGACGTAATACTGGCGATGGTTCATGCCCTTCTCTCTTTCTGAAGTAGGCAGTTCGGGAAACGCGCCTGGCACTGTTGAAGCCCAGAAGATGTAGAAGGTCTTGTCCTTCTTGTCGTAGAAGAGTTCAGGCGCCCAAGTGTTGCGCGTCCCCTCAAAGTCTTTCATCACAGGTATATCCTTCTGCTCCGACCAGTGAATGAGGTCCTTTGATGAAGCATAACCGATGCCCTGGTCCCACCAGCCGCTGGTCCACACCATGTGGAAGGTGCCTTCCTCATCCTGCACGATGCTTGGGTCGCGCATGAGTTTGTCTTTGCCTATTTCTGGGAGGAGCCATACGGTGTCGTTGCGCAGCGCCTCCCATTTCATGCCGTCAGTGCTGTAAGCAAGATGGAGCCCGTCGCCGTTTCCGTTGAAGTAAGAGAAGAGGTACATTTCTTCTTCCTGAGTCTCTTGTGTTGCGGTCGATCCGCATGAGCAGAGCATAAATGCCGCTGCAGCCATTGTCATGATTGTTGTTTTCATTGTATTGTTATGTGTTTTATTGAGTTGTCTGATTTAGGCAAAGGTCAGTCGCCAAACTTCCACCAGTCGAAATTAAAGAGTTTGCCACCCTTCATGCCTCGGAAAACGAAGTACACATCATGCTTTCCGCTAACAGGTTTGACCTCCTTTGTCTTAAGCGTTTTCCAGTTCTCCCAACCGCCAGTGCCTGGCACGTTGATTTCGGCAATTTTCTCGCCCTTGATGCTGTCGAGTCGCACCTCTATAGTTCCACCGTGCAGCCCGCTTGCCACTGATGCGCAGAACGCCTTCGACCGAGATGAGAACACGACCTCACGCACTTTTATGTAGTCACCGCTGTGAACATTGGTTACATAGACCCCCTTTTTGTCGTTCTGCTCGGTGTTCAGCCCCCTTGAGAAAGCGATGGTCTCTGCCTCTACGCGGCGGAAAGGATTTAGCGTGCCTACGGGTGCGACGCCTTGGTCAGTAGGATTGATTATAGGATATGTGCCATCGGCATTATACTTAAACTCCTCAACTGCAGAGGAACGGCCGAATCCGCCTCCGCCAGGGAGTTTGCCGGTGTGGTAGAAGAAATAGTTATGCCCCTTATACTCCACTACGCCACAGTGGTTGGTAAACGACCCAGTATTTTGCAAAGGCATGATTTCGCCCATGTACTTCCACGGGCCTGTAGGGGTGTCGGACATGGAATAAGCGATATGTTCAGGCACTCCGCCCGCCGCATAAAGCAGATAGTACTTGCCCCCGCGCTTCTCTATCCACGGTCCTTCGGTGTAGCAGTCCTTATACGTCTTGTCTTTTTGTCTGAATCGTGGTGACGGTGCGCCAAACCCTTCTTCCGTCAGTTCGATAGTCCCAAGTCCGCCGCTGTAGGAAATCATGTCCTCATTCAGTTTGAGATAGTAGATGTTAGGGTTGCCCCAGTAGAGCCATGCCTGTCCGTCATCATCAATCATCACCGTAGGGTCGATGTGGTCCCACGAACCGTTTTCAAAGAGCGGTTTGCCTATCGCATCGCGAAAAGGTCCCGTAGGCGAATTGCCCACAGCCACGCCTATTGCCATGCCGCCCGAAAGTTTCGAGTGGGCGCAGACGTACCAGTAGAATTTGCCGTTGCGCTCAATGCACTGAGCCGCCCAAGCACGGTCGTCTGCCCATGAGAAGGATGCCAGACTGAGCGGTGTGCCGTGGTCGGTCCAGTTCGCCATGTCGGTGGTTGAATAGACTCTCCATTCGTTCATCCAGAAGAAGTCTGCCCCTGGTTCGTCATGGCCAGTGTAGACGTAAAGACGGTTGCCCACAACGAGCGGTGCAGGGTCGGGAGTGAACCAAGTCTGTACTATGGGGTTCTGCGCTGTGAGCGTTGCCGCTGCCACAGCAAGCATCATTGTCATTATTGTCTTTTTCATGCATGTAAGGATTTGGCGTGGAGGCTATTTTGACGGCGAGGCAAACGTAATCCAATCTACCTCCACATCGCCCTCAAGCAATGAGATTGCGAGGTTGTGAACGCCGTCCCATTTGCCCTTGACCGATGCGCTGACGGTCTGCCATTCGCCGCTCTTCTTCACTTTCGCTTTAGCGGCTACCTTGCCGTCGATGCTCAGAGTCAGCTTGCCTCCGTTTGCGGAGCGCACCCTCGCCCACATCTTCTGCGGACTGCTCTCGCCGAAATCCACTCGGTTGTAGGTAGCCGTTGCACCAGCCTCTTTCATCACGAGTTTCCATCCCTCAAATTTGTTCTTAGTGTCAACAAACTCGATGTCAGCCTTGTCGATTGCGCTGTAGCGGTCAACCTGTATGACGGAACGCGCGTCGGTAATGCCCACTCCGCGAAGCGTAGGAGTAACCTTCTGAATAGTGCCGTCGGCATTGAAGAAGAGCGAGTCGATACGGCTGGAGCGGTTCTTGTCGAACTCAGGCGAATAGTCGTTGTGATGATAGAACAGATACCACTGCCCTTCATACTCGACAATCGAATGGTGGTTGGTCCAGCATCGTGTTGGCGACTCGTCCATGATTACGCCTTTGAAGTCCCACGGACCTTCAGGCGTAGGTCCCATAGCGTAGGCCAACGCCTCAACGTTCTTCCTTACCCACGGAAATGTAAGGTAGTACTTGCCCTGGCGCTCAAACACGAACGGGCCTTCCTTGAATCCATTAGGGAGTCCGCCAATGACTTCAGGCTTTGTCTTAAGACTTGTCATATCGCTGCTGAGCCGCGCCATTGTGAGCCCCTGCCCTGCCGAGCCCGACCAGTAGATGTACGATTCGCCGTCCTTGTCTATGAACACGCAAGGGTCAATTCCGCCGATACCCTCGATAGGTCGCGCCATAGGAGTGAACGGACCTGCAGGGTGCTTGCTCGTAGCCACACCTACGCCGTAGCCTCGATGCACGTCGTCCTTGCCGATTGCAGGGAAGTAAAAATAGTAAATGCCGTCCTTCTCCACACAGTCGGGAGCCCACATCGAATAGGTTTTTGAGTTGACCCACTCCACGTTCTCCTGGTCAAGAATCACACCGTGGTCGGTCCAGTCAGTCAGATTGTCCGAAGAAAACACATGATAGTCAGGCATGCAGAACCAAGTGTTCGACTTGTCGTGCGGATGCCTGATGTCATGCGATGGATAGACATACATGCGTCCGTCAAAAACTCGCGCCGTAGGGTCGGCAGTAAATTGTCCCGTGATGATAGGGTTTTGCGCCGTTGCCGTGATGCCGCACACTGCCAAAACCGCAGCCATTAACCATCCAATAGCCTTTCTCATAATATTTTCCGGTTTTCATAGATTAGTCCTATCTGCAAATATAGCGAATAGAGAAAGGAAAGTCAAATTTACTCACTAAAAATTACACCCCTGTGCAGAACTACGGAATAATTAGCAGGGGCGCCTTTCCTCGTTGAGAAAGACGCCCCCGCTCTTATGGTCGTAAATGATTGTCTGCCTACAGACTTTCGCCGAAGTCGTTGCGGAACTTCTCGGCAAGCTGTTCCTGCCAGTAGCCCTTTTCCTTGAGACGGCCGGCAAAGAAGCGGAGCACTGACGGTTCCTCCACCCATTCGAGTCCACCGATAAGTTCGCGGTTGTCCCAAAGCCACTTAACACGGTCGGCAACGTACTTCAGTTGTGAGAGCGTGTAAACGCGGCGAGGCACGGCAAGACGCATGAGTTCGAGTTCGGCAAAAGGTTCCGTTCCGTCAGGGTTGCGCTGCTCAGAGAGAGTACCGCGCTCCATACCACGTATACCTCCGGCAATATAGAGGGCTGCGGCAACAGCTGCAGCAGGATATTCATTGTGAGGCATATTAGGCACGAAAGCACCGGCGTTGAGGTGGCATCCGAGTCCTCCGGCAGGAAGTATCACAGGCACCCCGTATTCGTTGAGTTCATTAGCGAGGTAGTTGATAAATTCAGGTCCCTGGTTGATATACTCCATGTCAAGGCTTTCGTAGAGTCCCTGTGCCATAGCCTCCATAGTGCGCACGTCGATACCTCCGTAAGTGAGGAATCCCTCGTAGAGCGGGATGTACTCCATCATCATCTTTGTATACTTAGGGTCCTTGCTTGTGATGATACCACCCTTAGCAAATCCGAGTTTGCGGGCAGAGAAGTAGATGATGTCGAAGTGGTCGGCCAGGAGGTGATAGATTGACTTGAGGTCCATGTATTTGCAGCGAGCCTCACGCGTCTTCATGAAGTAGACGTTGTCCTGGAGGAGCGAAGCGTCGAGCACGCTGACGATGTTATTGTCGTGGCAAATGTCAGTCACGGCAAGCATGTTCTCCAATGACACCGGCTGACCGCCAATGAGGTTCGTTCCTGCCTCAACGCGCACGAAAGCCACGTTTTCAGCGCCCTTCTCCTTGATTGTGGCCTTCAGTTTCTTAAGGTCAAAGTCGCCCTTGAACGGATCGTTCGTCTGCGGCTTGAGTCCTTTCTCTGCCACGAGCTCCTCAACGGTGCCGCCCATGCGTGTGATGTGCGCCTTGGTAGTTGTGAAGTGGAAATTCATAAGCGCCACCTGTCCTGGCTGCACAAGCGCCGACGCAAGTATGTTTTCGCAGGCGCGTCCCTGGTGAGCAGGAAGCACGTTTTCCGTACCGAACACCTCCTTAACGGCGTCCTTTACGCGATTGAAGGTTTCGGAACCCGCATACGAGTCGTCCGCACGCATCGAAGCCGCCATCTGCAAGTCACTCATTGCGTTTACGCCCGAGTCAGTGAGCATGTCGAGATATATGTCACGGTTCTGCAGGAGGAAAGTGTTATTGCCTGCTTCCTGAATTTTCTTCAAACGCTCCTCTACCGGAAGGAGTGAGAGCTTCTGAACCATACGCACCTTGTGCATTTCGAGTGGAACCTGGTTCTGTTCCTGGTAAAATTTTACTGCCATAGTCTTATATTTTTTAAAGTTATCATTTTTCTGCTTGGTGCCCGAAGGATGAGTCCTTCAGCGAACGGGCGCAAAAATATGCTTAATCTTTGGCAATGATAGTACTCGTTTTACTGATAAAAATACCTTTTTTACCTATATCGGGACTTTCTACCATTTTGCGCTACCAATATTACCGATTTATCGGCTAATATATCTATATTTATACCCGATTTACCGATATATATGACAAGAAAGATTGAAAGTATAGACCAGTTCAACCGTTTTTTTGGTCAGCCGACCTACCATCCTCAGGTCAGCGTGTGTAATCTTGCCGATGCCGATCCGTCACTCTTCGAGCCTACAGACTTCGGCATGTACTGCGTAGTGTTGATGGACGCCGACTTCGGCGAGTTGCGTCTGCGCGATTCGTGCATGCGCTACAAGGCAGGCACGGCTTTCACCATGAAGCCAGGCCATGTGGTGAGCGTGAATCTCGACCGCAGCGTGCGCCCCAAGGGGTGGATGCTGGCCTTCCGCCCCGACCTGATTATCAACACCGGACTCGGGCGCGACTTCTACATGTTCAACTTCTTCGACTACGAGGTGTTCGAGGCCATCAAGCTCTTTGAAGGCGAGCGGCGCATCATGCTCAACTGCTTCAACACCATACTGAACGAACTGCGCGCCCCCGACGATGAGTTTACCGGCCACATGCTCCGTCTCGGCATAGGCCAGCTGCTCAGTTATTGCCGCCGATTCTACGACCGCCAGTTCGACATGAAGAAGGCGAAGGCGTCAGAACTTGTGCGCCAACTCGACTCCATGCTCGACAGTTATCTGGCCGACGGCAGCGAACTGCCACAGCGGTTCGGCCCCCCTCATGTGGCATGGTGCAGCGGTCAGTTTCATCTTTCGGCAAACTACTTCGGCGATGTGGTGAAGCACGAACTGGGCATCACTGCCAAGGAATACATACGCAACAAAATCATGGATAAGGCCAAGTCGCTGCTGGCCGACCCTTCCCTACCTATTAATATAGTGGCGTCGCGACTCGGCTTTAACTATCCCAACCATTTCACTCGCTTCTTCCGCAATGCGGCAGGCATTTCGCCGTCCGAATTCCGGCAGAGCCTGTAGACCTTTTCGCCCTGACAACTTTTAGGACTTCAAGAGCTTTTACACCGAATTTTGCACATTTAATCGCCTATTGTGTAGTTTTTGTCTGATTTTCATTGCGTTTTTGCACATTTTGCGTACCTTTGTGCTCGAAAATCAATGAAATAGACAAAATTAATGAAAAAGACTCTTGTAGATTTGTTCGAAGCGTCGGTTAGCAAATACCCCAACAACACATTCCTGTTGGAGAAGACCGGCAAGCAGTTTGAACCAACAACCTATGCTCAAGTAAAAGAGCAGGTTTATCGTCTTGGTGCCGGACTTCAGGCTTTAGGCGTGAAGAAGGGCGACACGATGGCATTGCTCAGCGAAGGCCGCAACATGTGGGTCATCGGCGAGTTGGCCATGTTCTATGCCGGTGCGGTAAACGTACCTCTCAGCGTCAAGCTCGAAGAGAGCAACGACCTCCTTTTCCGTCTCATCCACGGCGACGTGAAGTTCATCATGGTGAGCGGCACCCAGCTCAAGAAGATCCGTTCCATCAAGGACAAGCTCACTCTCGTGGAGCACATCATAGTCTTTGACGAGCAGAAGGAGTATGAGGACAAGGAAATAGCTCTTGCCGACGTGCTCAAGATGGGCGACGGATTCCTTTCCACTCACACCGAGGATGAGTTCCTCAAGGTGGCACGCTCAATCCAGAACGACGACTACGCCACTATCACATACACCAGCGGTACGACTGCCGACCCTAAGGGAGTGGTGCTCACCCACCGCAACTACACAGCCAACGTGGAGCAGTCGCTCACTCTCGTCGACATCAATGAGCACTGGCGCACACTCATCATCCTTCCTCTCGACCACTGCTTCGCACACGTCGTAGGATTCTATATCATGATGTCAGTGGGCGCAACAGCCGCAACCACTCAGGTGGGACGCACTCCGCTCGAAACTCTCAAGAACATCCCTCTCAACATCAAGGAGGTTCGCCCTCACTTCATCCTCTCAGTTCCTGCACTCGCCAAGACATTCAAGAAGAACATCGAAAGCGCTATCCGTGCCAAGGGACCTGCAACAGTGAAACTCTTCAACTGGGGTATGAAGGTTCGCCAAGTCTACTTCGGCGAGAGCAACCTCGACTTCAAGGGATTCCGTCTCTGCCTCAAGCCGCTCGTTTGGCTCTTCGACAAGATCATCTTCTCAAAGGTACGCGCTAACTTCGGTGGCGAACTCCGCTTCTTCATCGGCGGCGGCGCATTGCTCGACAAAGACCTTCAGAAGTTCTATGTAGGCATCGGCATGCCTATGTACCAGGGCTACGGACTCAGCGAGGCCACTCCGGTAATCTCAAGCAACGGACCTACACTCTACCGCTTCGGCTCAAGCGGTAAGCTCGTCAAGCCTATCGACCTCAAGATCTGCGACAGCGAAGGCAAGGAACTCCCTGTAGGCGAAATGGGCGAAATCGTCGTTAAGGGCGAGAACGTCATGGCAGGCTACTGGAAGAACCCAGAGTCAACAGCCGACACAGTGCGCGACGGATGGCTCTACACAGGCGACCTCGGCTACATGAGCAAGGAAGGTCTCCTCTACGTCAAGGGACGCTTCAAGAGCCTCCTCATCAGCAGCGACGGCGAGAAGTACAGCCCAGAGGGCATCGAGGAGTCACTCGTGGAGAAATCACCATACATCGACCAGGTTATGCTCTACAACAACCAGTCGGCATACACAACAGCCGTTGTCGTTCCTAACCGCGACCAGCTCATCCGCACCCTCAAGGCTCAGAACCTCGACCTCACAACAGAGGACGGACGCAAGGCAGCCCTGAAGATTCTCGACGGCGAGCTCAACAAATACAAGAAAGGCGGCGAATTCGAGGGCATGTTCCCAGAGCGTTGGTTGCCAAGCTGCTTCGCCGTATTGGCAGAGCCGTTCACAGAGCAAAACCAGATGATCAACAGCACAATGAAGATGGTGCGCGGAAAGATCGAGAAGGCATACGCCGACCGCATCAAGTACATGTACACATCTGAGGGCAAGCAGCTCCTCAACCAGCAGAACATCGACGCCCTCAAGTAAGGTTTAGGGGTTAGAGGTTAAGGGTTAGAGAGTTCCGAATAATCAGAAAACTCAGAATATTCAGAAAACTCAGAACATTCAGAAAACTCAGAACATTCAGAATAATCCGAGCATTCAGAGCACTCTGAATAACCCCAATCCCCAAACATTAAAGTCCATAGAGGCTGTGCCAGAGTTGGCACAGCCTTTTTTGTTATTGTTTCATGTAGGGGCGAGGTCTGCTCGCCCGAAAGCGCAGACATGGTTGGAGCATCCTTTGCCGATGCCGAACCAGGAGTCAAGCTGTAGGGTGCGGACCTATGTGTCCGCCCGAAATCAATTCCCGTCCCCGTTATCGTTATCGTCATCCTCCCCGCTCCTTATTTCCCGACCCTTCGCTGAAAACTATAAATAAAAGTAATATTTGTATAAATAATAGTTTTATTTATATAAATATAAGTTATATTCTTACAAATATAAGTTTTATTTATACTTTTCTCCGAGGGGGCAGGAATTTTGGACCGAAGTGTTGCAAAGTTATTAGGGGCTTTAAGGCCTTTAAAGACCCTAATGACCTTAAAGACCCTAACGACCTTAAAGACTTATCCGTTCTCAACAGCACCGCTGTTGACCTTAACGACCTTAAAGACTCTGACCACCCCGAAGACTTTACTGATCCCAAAGACAAAATCCCACTCATAATTAGCACGGCACAGTTTTTTTTGCTACTTTTGCGAGAAGGATAATACCAATAATAACCGATAAAACAGCATACTATGATAACAGGCGAGATAAAGAGTCGCATCGACTCAATCTGGGACACGTTCTGGACGGGCGGCATCACCAACTCCATCACCATACTTGAGCAGATGACATACCTCTTCTTCATGAAGATGCTCGACGACGCACAGAAGACTAAGGAGGCCAATGCCAGCATCATGGGCGTGGCGGTCAAGGACCCTACCTTCAGGGAGGGCATGTGGCACAACCCCGACACCGACGCAGACGTGCCCTACGACAGCCTGCGCTGGAGCGTGTTCAAGAACAAGGATGTAGAGGAGATGTACCGCATCGTCAGCCGCGACGCCTTCGCCTTCATCAAGAACCTGGGCGACGGCAAGGACTCGTCCTACAGCCGCTTCATGGCCAACGCCACCTTCCTGCTGCAGAACCCCCGCACGCTTGCCAAGGTAGTCGACGGCATCGACGGGCTCGACATGAACAACCGCGACACTATGGGCGACGTCTATGAATACATACTCGGCAAGATGGCCGCCTCGGGCAACAACGGACAGTTCCGCACCCCTCGCCACATCATCAAGATGATGGTCGAAATGATGCAGCCCACTCTCCACGACACCATCTGCGACCCTGCAATGGGGTCGGCGGGATTCATCGTCGAGAGCGCCAAGTACATACAGGAGCACTACAAGTCCGAACTCCTCAAGCGAGGCAATGCCGACCACTACAAGAGCGGGCTGCTCCACGGATTCGACACCGACTCGACTATGCTCCGCATCGGAGCCATGAACCTCATGCTTCACGGAGTGGACAACCCCGACGTGGAGTATAAGGACAGTCTCTCGACCGACAACACCGACGAGAACCGCTACTCCCTCTGCCTTGCCAACCCGCCCTTCGCCGGCAGTCTCGACTACGAGGCAGTGAGCAAGTCGCTCCTCGCCATCACCAAGACCAAGAAGACCGAACTGCTCTTCATGGCTCTCTTCGTACGCATGCTCCAGTTGAGCGGCCGCTGCGCCAGCATCGTCCCCGACGGAGTGCTCTTCGGCACCAGCACGGGCCACATGGCCATCCGCAAGGAGATAGTCGACAACCAGCGTCTGCAGGCAGTCATATCCATGCCTTCGGGCGTGTTCAAGCCCTACGCCGGAGTGTCGACAGCCATCCTCATCTTCACCAAGACCAATGCCGGCGGCACCGACAAGGTGTGGTTCTACGACATGAAAGCCGACGGATTCTCGCTCGACGACAAGCGTAACCCGATAGTCGACAACGACATCCCCGACATCATCACCCGCTTCCGCAACCTCGATGCAGAGACCGAGCGCACCCGCAAGGACCGCTCCTTCCTCGTGCCTGTCGAGGAGATACGCGAGAAGGGCTACGACCTCTCCATCAACAAGTACAAGGAGATAGAGCGCGAACGGGTCGAGTACGAATCGCCCGACGTGATCATGCAGCGCATCACCACACTGGAGAGCGAGATACAGCAGGCCATGAAGGAATTGGAATTAGTTGTGAGTATTAATAGTTAGATTCAAGACAGAAGTACACAAGAACAGGTATAGGCTCTAATGCACAGTGTAGAGACGCCACAGTGTGACGTCTCTACGGCAGGACAAGAAAGCAATAGCGCTAATGGGAAACCACAGATTGCACAAATCGACACGGATTTAGGACAGAAGTACACAAGAACAGATATAGGCTCTAATGCACAGTGTAGAGACGCCACAGTGTGACGTCTCTACGGCAGGGCAAGGAAACAGTTAAACTAACGAAACTACGCTATAATATATGAAACAAGGGTGGGAAAGAAAAAAATTTGAAGATTGCATAGGAAAGATTCCTAAACCACAGCAGTTAAAGACTTCCGATTATAAATTAGAGGGCAGATTTCCTATTGTTTCACAAGAATCAAGTATCATTTCTGGTTACACTGATTTTGAGAATTATGTGTATCGTGTACCAAAACCGGTAGTTGTATTTGGAGATCATACTAGAGTGCTGAAATATGTGGACTTTGATTTTGTTGTTGGTGCTGATGGCGTCAAAATACTAGTTCCAACTAATGATATTATTAGCAAGTATTTTTACTATTTTCTGATATGGTATAATGTCCCAAGTTTAGGATATTCTCGCCATTATAAATTGCTAAAAGAAATTGACATCCCCGTCCCCCCTCTTCCTATTCAGGAGCGCATAGTAGAGGAATTGGATTGCATATCAGGGATTATAGAAAAGAAGAAGGAGCAGTTGAAGGAACTCGATGCCCTCGCTCAGTCCATCTTCTACACCATGTTCGGAGACCCTGTGGAAAATGACAAAGGATGGGAGGTGAAGAAATTGGGAGAGGTTGGTGAAATTATTGCAGGTTCTACCCCATCTACAACTGACCCAACTAATTGGGATGGTGAGATTAATTGGATAACCCCCGCAGAAATGGGTAATCAATTATACTATGGTGAGACTGTGAGAAAAATTACCGAAAAGGCTGCAAAAGGTTTGACACTAATGCCTATAGGCACGGTGCTATTATCTACACGAGCACCTATAGGAAAGTTAGCAATCTCAACTATTCCTATGTGCTGTAATCAAGGTTTCAAGAATATCATTTGTAAGTACTGCTTAAACAATCTATTCCTTTATTATTATCTATTGCTTACAATGGAAAACATAAAAGCATTAGGTAGAGGCGCGACTTTCAAAGAAGTTTCCAAAAAGTCAATATCCGATTACAACGTAATCCTCCCCCCTCTCCCTCTCCAGCAGGAATTTGCCAAGAAGATAGAGGCGATAGAGAAGCAGAAGGAGTTGATAAAGGCGTCGATTGGGGAAGTGGAGACGCTGTTGGCAAGCAGGATGCAGGAGTATTTTGAGTGAAGGTGCCCCCTCTAACTCCCCCAAGTGGGGAGAATATTAAAAACATTAGGGGCACTAATGACCTTAAAGAATGAAAAAAGTAAAAGGTTTATGAGTGGTAGCAAACGGTATAAAAAGTCAATCCGCTTCTTCAACGACAGGGAAGTGAGGGCAGTTTGGGATGAAGAACAGGCCAAGTGGTGGTTTTCTGCCACAGATATAGTGCGTGCCATAAATGATGAAGACGACTATGCAAAGGGTCGCAACTATTGGAAGTACTTGAAAGGGAAACTGCTGAAAATGGGTGTTCAACTGGTTAGTGCCACTAACCAGTTCAAGTTCGAGGCTCCCGATGGGAAAATGAGAACTGGCGATGTGTTGGATGCCGAAGGTGTGCAGACGGTAGCAAAAAACTACCCTAACAATCGTGCGAGTGCCTTTCTTGACTGGTTTGTGTATAGCGACAACAGTATTGACGGGCAAAGTAAGAAAAAAGCCTACACGCTTATAGAGAGCGGACTGCTCGATGGGATGGAGATTGGGACAATCAGTTCGCTTCAACAAATTCACGCCTACCTCTTTGGCGGGCTATATGACTTTGCCGGACAGATACGAACCAAGACGATATGGAAGGATGGCACTCTGTTTTGCCGTGCTGAATATTTGCAGGAAAACTTAAGTAAAATAGAGCGGATGCCCGAAACCACATTTGATGAGATTGTAGACAAGTATGTAGAGATGAATGTGGCTCACCCTTTCATGGAGGGTAATGGGCGTTCTACACGAATCTGGCTTGACCTTATATTTAAGAGACGGTTGAGGCTATGTGTCGATTGGAGCAAAATAGATAAGAAAGATTATCTTTCTGCTATGCGGCAAAGTACGACCAATGCCGCCCCGATCAAGATTTTGCTAAAAGGTGCGATGACTGATTTGATCGGAGACAGGGAAATGTTTATGAAGGGCATAGACTACTCCTATTATTATGAGCAAATTGATAACTAAAGACTTGTTATATGAGAAACTTCGACTACCTGAAAGACTTGGAACTGCATGACCTGCACCGCTTCTGTGCTGCGGCGGAGGAGAACCAGGTGAGCAATCCCGACATATGCGCTATCAACGCCAGGAGGGCGCTGGAGTATATGGTGCGGTCGCTCTACAGGATGAAGAACATAGAGGTGTCGGAAAGGACGGCGCTGTTCGAACTGGTGGACGGCGAACCGTTCAGGGAGTTCATCGGCGACGAGAGGGTGATGATGGCTGTGCACTACGTGAGGAAGGTGGGCAACCTGGGTGCCCACGCCGCAACGGTGAGCAAGAAGGAGTCGTTCTTCTGTCTGCTCAATATATATAATGTGGTGGCTGCCATGCTGCTCAAACTGCAGGTGGTGGAGAACGTGAGGCCTTTCGACAAGACGCTTGTGCCGAACTCTATAGAGCGTACTGTCCTCACCACGAACCTCAAGGGCGATGCGGAGAAGGGTGCGCTGGACAAGGTTGCCGACAAGGCGGCTGTGGAGTCGACGGCGCCGGTGGAAGCGTTGCCGACGGACATATCGGAGGCGGAGACAAGGCGCATGTACATAGACCTGATGCTGAAGGAGGCTGGATGGACCATCCTCGACAAGGAGGGGCTGGTGCAGCCATCGAAGGCGTGCATCGAGGTGGAACTGAGGGGCATGCCGAACAGCCACGACACGGGCTATGCCGACTATGTGCTGTATGGCAGCAACGGCAGACCGCTGGCTGTGGTCGAGGCTAAGCGTACGTCGGCATCGGCCATCAAGGGCAAGCACCAGGCGGAGTTGTATGCCGACTGCCTGGAGAGGCAGTACGGAGTGCGCCCTGTGATTTACTACACCAATGGATTTGAGACTTACATCATCGACGGACTGGGTTATCCGTCTCGCCGTCTGTACAGTTTCCACACGGAGAGCGACCTGGAGCGCATGATTCAGAAGCGCGGCAGGAAGGACATCACGGACTTTGCGGTGAAGGACGAGATAACGGACAGATACTATCAGAAGATGGCTATCAAGGCTGTCTGCGAGCACTACAACACGAAGCGCCGCAAGGGACTGCTCGTGATGGCCACGGGTACGGGAAAGACGCGTGTGGCAATCTCGCTCGTCGACGTGCTGAAGCGCAACGGATGGGTGAAGAACGTGCTGTTCCTTGCCGACAGGACGTCGCTGGTGAAGCAGGCTCACAAGAACTTCGTGAAGCTGCTGCCCAACGAGACGACTTGCGTATGGAGCGAGGGCGGCGAGAGGGACCTGAACGCGCGCATCATCTTCTCGACCTACCAGACGATGATAAACTGCATAGACACCGACGAGAAGACTTTCTCGGTGGGGCGGTTCGACCTGATAATCATTGACGAGGCTCACCGGAGCATCTTCGGCAAGTACGGGGCGATATTCAACTACTTCGACTCGATGCTCATAGGACTGACTGCCACTCCGCGCGACGAGGTGGACAAGTCGACCTACGACATCTTCGAGATGGAGCAAGGGGAGCCGAACTATGCCTACGAACTGGAGGATGCCGTGTCGGACGGCTACCTGGTGAACTACACGGGCTTCAAGCGAGGCTCTGTGATACTGAAGGAGGGCATCAAATACAGCAAACTCTCGGAAGAGGAGAAGGAGCAGATGGAGCAGATATGGGAGTATGAGGAACTGCACAAGAGTCTTAACGACTTTGAAGACCCGCAAGGCTTCAGCGACAGCGAAACCTCCATAGCCGCCGAGGATGCGGAGCCGTACCGGAAATCAAAATACGTGCGCGACATCAACAACAACGAGATTTTCAGCTATATATACAACATCGACACCATCGATGCCGTGCTGCAGGACCTGATGGAGAAGGGGCTGAAGGTGCAGAGCGGCGAGAGGATTGGCAAGAGCATAGTGTTTGCCTACAACCACCGCCACGCCGAACTCATCGTGGAGCGGTTTGCCGCGCTCTACCCCGAATACGGGGCGGAGTTCTGCGTGCTGATTGACAACTACGTGACCTATGCGCAGGACTTGATAGACAAGTTTGAGAAGAGGGACAGCGACCCGCAGGTAGCGGTGTCGGTCGACATGCTCGACACGGGCATCGACGTGCCCGACGTGCTTAACCTGGTGTTCTTCAAGCCGGTGAAGTCGAAGATCAAGTTCATGCAGATGATAGGCCGCGGCACTCGCCTGTCGCAGGGCGTCTTCGGCGATGAGGACAAGAAGGAGTTCTACATCTTCGACTGGTGCTGCAACTTCGACTACTTCGAAAAGAACCCTAACGGCAAGGAGGTGGGAAGCACGCAGTCGCTGACGGAGCGCATGTTCTGTCTGCGCACGGACATAGCCTTCCATCTGCAGCATCAGAACTATCAGGAGGACGAGTTTGCCAAGAAACTCCACGACGACCTGAAGGCGCAGATGAAGAGTCAGGTGGCGCTGCTGTCGGACAGCCACATATCGGTGCGCAGCAAGTGGAAGCAGGTGAGCCACTTCAAGGAGGAAAGTTCGTGGGTGTACATCTCCGAACTGGACATGCTGACGCTGAAGAACGATATAGCTCCGCTGCTCACCAAGGACACGAAGGACGAGAACGCGAAGAAGTTTGACGTGCTCATCCTTGCCATCGAACTCTCCCGACTCGACGAGGAGGCGAAGGCGGGCAAGGCGGTGAGGAATGTGCAATCCGTGGCGGAGAAACTACAGGAGAAAGCCTCCATCCCGCAGATTAAGGCAAAGATGGCGACCATCAAGGAGGTGCTGACTCCTGCATGCTGGGAGAGTCCGTCGCTGGAGTGGCTGGAGAAGGTGCGCGAGGACTTGCGCACGCTGACGAAGTTCCTGCTGGGCGACAAGCAACAGTGGTTTGTCATCGACATCAACGACGTGGTGACATACGACGGAGAGAGCGAGGGAATAGTGACAAGGATGTCGTATAAGCAGAAGGTGATGGAATTTCTTGACGAGAACCGCGACCTGCCTGTGCTGAAGAAGATTTACGGCATGGAGCAACTGACCAATGCCGACATCAGGGAACTGGAGCGAATACTCTGGAACGAACTGGGCGAAAGGAAGGACTACGACCGCTACACGGAAGGTATGCCGTGCGGAGCAAACGTGGCAATCTTCATCCGCTCAATCATAGGAGTGAACCGCAAGGACGCTGTGGAGCGATTCTCCACGTTCATTTCGGGCTCGGAGCTGAACGCCGAGCAGGAGGAGTTCCTGATGTCGATAATATCGTATGTGTGCGAGAATGGCGACATCACGAAGGAGATTGTGGTGAACGAAGCCCCGTTTGACGAGAGACTGTCGGTATTTACCACCTACATGCTCCCGCTGGCGAAGTATATCGACACAATCCACGGAGTGATCAGCCCTGAAACGGCATAAAACCTTAAGAACGATAAGGTCTTTTAAAGTCTTTAAGGACTCTAAGGACCTTAATGACCCTACAAACTTAAAAACTCAAGAACTTAAAAACTCAAAAACCAAAATATGAGACACAAGGTGCTATCAGTTATTTTCTTATTGGCATGTGCTGTCATGACGGCACAGGAGACAATCAACATCGGCGGAAACTGGGAGTTTCAGATTGACCGCGAAGACGTGGGCATAAGTGAAAAGTGGTGGGAGAAGAAGAAGTTGGAGGACAAGATAAAACTGCCTGGGTCTATGCCTGAACGGATGAAGGGCGACGACATCAGCGTCAACACGCAGTGGGTGGGATCGCTCTACGACAGTTCGTACTTCTACAACCCCTACATGGAGAAATATCGCCAGCCAGGGAAGATGAAACTGCAGTTCTTCCTCACGCCGGAGAAGCACTACGTTGGCGCGGCATGGTACAGGCGCACGGTCGTGCTGAAGGAGTATGACAGCAAGGCGAGATATACCATATACCTGGAGCGCCCACACATAGAAACGACGCTATATGTCAACGGCGACAGCGTGGGCAGACAGAACAGTCTGTGCGTGGCTCACGAATATGACGTGACGGAGCATCTGAAGGCGGGAAAGAACGTGATCGCCATAAGGGTGGACAACAGGCACGAGACGGTCAACGTAGGACAGGACAGCCACTCGGTGAGCGACCAGACGCAGGGGGCATGGAACGGCATAGCGGGCAGGATGGAACTGCTCCGCGAGACACGCACACGCATTGCTGACCTTCAGGTCTACCCCGACATCGACAAGAAGGTGGCGGTGGTGAAGATGCGCATCGAGGGCAAGGCTGGAGAGACGGCTACAATCAGCATATCGGCCAAGGCGTTCAATACGGACATTACGCACGAGACCTCTGCTGTGGAGAAGACTTTCACCATCGGCGAAGGCGGCAGCGAGGCGGAGATGACCTTGCCTATGGGTGAAGGCGTGCTGCTATGGGACGAATTCTCGCCTGCGCTCTACAGACTGCAGGCAAGCATCAGCGCCGGCGACGAAAAGAACAGCAGGGAGACGACTTTCGGCATGAGGAAGTTTGAGATTCGCGGGCGCATGTTCTACGTCAACGGCAGGGAGGTTCAGCTCAGAGGCACGGTGGAGAACTGCTGTTTTCCGAACACAGGATATGCTCCGATGGACGTGGAGTCGTGGGTGAGGGTATTTAATCGCTGCCGCGAGTACGGACTGAACCACATGCGTTTCCACAGTTACTGTCCGACTGAAGCGGCATTCGAGGCAGCCGACCTGACGGGATTCTACATACAGCCTGAGGGTCCGAGCTGGCCTAACCACGGTGTGAAACTGGGCTACGGCAATGACATAGACACTTACCTGATGGACGAAACGAAGCGAATAAGCAGGGTCTACGGCAACCATCCGTCGTTCTGTATGCTGGCATGCGGCAACGAACCTGCCGGCCGATGGGTTGAGTGGGTAAGCAAGTTTGTGGACTACTGGAAAAAGACTGATTCGCGCCGTGTGTACACCGGTGCATCGGTAGGCGGCAGTTGGGCTTGGCAACCGAAGAGCGAGTTTCACGTCAAAGCAGGAGCGCGCGGACTGGGCGAATGGACCAAGAGCGCGCCTGAGGCGACCTACGACTACCGCAGCCGCATCGACACAGTGAGCCAGCCTTACGTGTCGCACGAAACGGGCCAGTGGTGCGCATTCCCTAACTTCGACGAAATCAAGAAGTACAAGGGCGTGAACAAGGCGAAGAACTTCGAGATTTTCCGCGACCTGCTCCGCGACAACGACATGGGAGCTATGGGCAAGAAATTCCTCATGGCAAGCGGCAAACTGCAGTTGCTCTGCTACAAGAGCGAGATAGAGCGCACGTTGCGCACTCCTGACTATGCGGGATTCCAGTTGCTGTCGCTCAACGACTACTCTGGGCAGGGTTCTGCGCTCGTCGGACTGACCGACGTGTTCTTCGACGACAAGGGCTATTGCACAGCCGAGGACTTCCGCGAGTTTTGCGCACCAATCGTACCGCTTGCCCGAATACCTAAGTTCACATACCTGAACAACGAGCAGCTAAAGATAACGGCAGAGGCGGCACAGTTCTCATCCGAGGCAATCAAGAATGCAGAACCTGTATGCACCCTCTCCGACGCTCTCACAGGCGAAGTAATAGCCAAAAGGACATTGCGCCACGGCGATATAGGAATAGGCAGCAACATTGGGCTGGGCAGCTGTGCCTTCCCGCTCAATTCGATAAAGAAAGCCACACGACTGACTCTGCGCATAACCATCCCAGGCACAGCCCATCTGAACGGCGGACGTGACGCATCGAACAGTTGGGACGTGTGGGTCTACCCTGCCGAGATGATAAGCCGCGAGGGCGACGTGTACGTATGCGACAGCCTTGACCAGAAGGCAAAGGACATTCTAAAGAAAGGCGGCAAGGTATTGCTATGCGCCGCCGGCAAGGTGAGATACGGGCAGGACGTGAAGCAGTACTTCACACCTGCATTCTGGAACACATCATGGTTCAAGATGCGCCCTCCGCACACCACGGGACTCCACATCGACAGCGGACATCCCGTATTCGATGACTTCCCTACCAGCTACCACAGCGACATGCAATGGTGGGAACTTGCAAACAAGGCTCAGGTGATGCAGCTCAGCGACTTCCCGAAGGGATTCCAGCCAATAGTCCAGAGCATCGACACATGGTTTATCTCGCGCAAGATAGGCATGCTCTTCGAAGCCAACGTAATGGGCGGCAAACTCATGATGACAACCATGGACATCAGCAACAACCTCGGAGGGCGCATAGCGGCACGACAGATGCGCCACTCAATACTGCGCTATATGAACTCTGACAAGTTCCGTCCGCGCCACACGCTCGACGTGCAGCTCATCGAGGACCTTTTCACCAAGGAAGCGCCAAAGGTCGACATGTTTACCAAGCAGTCGCCCGACGAACTAATACCTAAGAAAAACAGATAAACTTACAGGTCGCCCACGATAGTCAGGTCGCCCCAGTGCTGCGCATTGCGATATTTTTCGGCAGAAGAAGCCGGCACATGGACGGTTATGTCCTTTCTGTTGAAAATCCGCGGTATGTCCTGCGGTTCGGGCGAAAGGTTATAGACATCTTTCAGGCTGTCACAGTAGAAGAAAGCATATTCGCCTATGGCGCTGCAAGCGGCAGGAATCGTTATTTCTGTCAGCTTGCCGCACTCCCAGAATACGCCTCGCCTTATAGTCTTCAGAGTTGACGGCAGAGTTACCGAACGCAAGGAAATGCAGCCGCCAAAAGCATCGACGCCGAGCGTTTCCACACCCTCAGGTATCACGACTTCCTCCAGGAACCGGTTCTTTGCAAACGAGGCGTTGTCGATAATGCGCAGACTGCCAGGCAACTTCACACCCCTCAGGGCTGCGGAAAAAAAGACGTGGTCGCCCATCGTCGTCACCCCCTCCGGAATGCTCGCATATACCAGCGACGAATCTTCGCAGAAAGCATACGCTCCTATTTCCTTCAAGGCTGAAGAGAAACTCACACTGGTTATGTCCTGGTAATTGAAGAAAGCCCAGTCGGATATTTTAGTCACTACGTAGTCCTTTCCGCCGATATCGAGCTTGTCGGTCATGTAAATGCTGACATCGCCCGTCTCCTTGTCCTCTTCCAATTTGGTCTTACGCCCTATAGCCATGCATGTGGCGCTGTCCTCCGACGTGATTACATAATAAATTCCTCCCACTTCGGCATCACTCTCCAGATACATCATCAGCTGCTTGTGCTCTTCAGTGCCTTCAAAGTTCTTCCAGCCCCATATTGCTGCAATCACTGCAATGATGCTGCACAGTACAGTCACGGTTCTCATAATCCGGCGCTTCTGGTTTAACGCCATTCTTATCATCTCCACGTTCTCAAAGCGCTCATGTCTGTCTTCCTTCAAGCAGCGCCTCATAATATTCCTCATGCGGCGGGAATACTTCACCCCTGCGCGCTCCTCTATATATTTCATCAGCCGACCCACGGCATATATGTCGGTGCGTGCATCAATATCTTCCAGCCGCCCCTCTTCAAGTTCTGGTGCGGCAAAACCCAATGTGCGTCCAGCCGTATGCGCATAGCCGTCGGTCAGGCAGAAGCCGAGGTCGACAATCTTCACTCCGCCCGACACCTGGGCAAACATGATGTTTCGTGGACTCAAGTCAAGAAATGCCACATTTTGGTCATGCAGAGTTTTCAATCCATCAAGGAGTTGGAAGAGGAAACGCTCCATATTGCTTTCGCTTGCAAACCATTCTGGTTCATTGGCCACTTTTTCCTCCAATGTGCTTCCGTTGATATACTCCATCAGCAAATACAGCCCGTCTGCATTCTCGCCTATGCTCTCATATTTCACTATGTGCTCATTGCTGATACGGCGGCCTGTCTCATATTCCTTAAAGAACAAGGTGCGGTAACGCAACTCTGATGCGTATTCGGGGCGTAACTGCTTCATGAAGTACTCTTTGCCGTTGATGCGAACGACATACGACAGCGACACTCCTCCGCCGTCTGTCAGAAGCTCAATCTTTTCAAACGTTACTGGAACTTCCACAAAATCCGAAACCTCGTTACTCCCTAAATACATGATTGCTTATTACTTTAATTTAATATTTGATATTTCACTCCTCCCACCTTGCCACAGACATAGCCCACAGGTTCGCCACCCTCATGCACCAAACCGCGCAGATACAACGGCTCCCCGTCTACAATCTGCCCTATATGGAATGTATCACCCTCTGAAAGTTTGCTGTTGACCGACTCCATCACGGTAAACAGATCATGCCCCTCATAACGGACTTTCAGCACACGGTCCGGATGCCACATCAATTTAATTATGCAGCCTTCACACATCATGTTTGTGCTTATATGGTCATTGAGCACGAAATCACTCTCCGCCACACCCGACTGCCGGCAAAACGCGTCCCAATCTATATATCCCACAAAACGCGCCAAAATGTTGAGCGTTGAAATTCGCAGCGTCTTATTGTCCGACCTCACATAGCCCCATAACCTTTTCAGAGTGGAAATACTCACCTGCATATTCGTGGCCTCGTATATGCTCATGGCCAGAAAGTCAAAGTCACGCGGTGTGCGTATTGACCGCCCCACCCGTTTCTCCATACGCTCAAGCAACATCCGTCGCATCAATTCTGTGTTGTTCGCTTCATCCATAAGAAAAAAATCATATCGCCCGCCAAACATGACGGTCTGCAAATCTGCATACAAAATTATGAAAATATTACTCCATGCAAGCATTTCTACTGCTAATTGGAGCCGTTTTTATCAAAAGAACCAATTTGAACCAAACGAGCGCATTTGAAAAAAGGTAAAATTGCAAAAAGAAAGAACACAAACACAATTAACCTATCATGAAAACAACAAAAATCATCAGCCTATTGGCCTTGCCTGCACTGATGCTAACATCGTGCGACAAAAACTTTGACAAGGCAGAGGAAATGTCAAAGCAATTTATCATGGCTTATAACGACAACGACAAAGCCGCTGTCTATGAAATGCTGCCAGCAGTCAAAACCTGTGAGAATCTCTCCATATCCGGCACCATCGGACAGGGAGATGAAATAAATGTCGAAAAGGATGATTCCACCGGCTATTATATAGCCACTATCAATGAGCAGAAACAGCAGCGCCTCGTGTTTGCAGCAGACAGCGCCGGCACAGTCCTGATGATCGACGCCTATGGCGTGTTCGACATTGACTCCGTAGCCGAGGAAATAGCGTTGAAAGCGGGCGTACCTATCAAGAAAACTCCTGACTTGGAGCTATCCAAGTTGTTGAGCGCACAAGGCAATTTCATAAAAGACTTAGAACTCATGAAACAAATCACCCCTCTTTGGGCAAACTATGGCGCATACTCATGGGGACGCAATAGTAGCGGCTACTTTGTTTCTATGAATTTCACCGTACAAAACAGTTCTTCACAACCAGTCAAAGGCGAGGATTACTATCTGTACGTTTCGCCAAGACAGGCCTCTACAGACAATACGTTTGCGACAAAGACTGTGGACGGTGTAGATATTGCCCCAAACGAGACACGAGAGTTTAACGTAATAGAACCATCGCTCTACAAATATGCCAGCCAACGCAAACTATCGTATAGCGTAGAGGTAAAATATCGTTCAGAGTCCATCTTATCTTTCCTTTTGAAATATGGCACATTCAATGGCGACGAGTATGACGACTATTTGAAACACCCATTCCGCTACCATGTAAGAACCTACGGAACTTCAGCAGTGGTGAATGCCGAGAAAGAGGGAGTGGCATACCTGCATAAAGACATGGAAGGAGATGAAATAACTGACACATTGTATCATGGCAAACCTATAATAATAACATGGCAAGGAGCATATGCGGCAGTATACAACGACGACTATGAGCGCATTGGCTTTATTGATTCAAAATTCGTGGATGACAGCTTCACCGTTCCCGAACTGGACCTTTACGAAACCGCCCTTGACGCATCAGACGGCAGCATAGAGGTCTATGAAGACAACGATGGCAGCACTACAGGCAAAATTGTCAAGACCTACCCTAAAGGCACAAAGGTATTCCTGGAATTTCGCGGATGGGGAGGACCACTTGTATACGAACGCCAACCTAATGGCAGCATGAAAAAAATCGGATGCATACTGGAAGCCGAATACATGGAGTCAGCAGACTAACATTCTCACAAAAACATATCCGGCAAAAATCAAAACGGATCTCTAACCTCGGCCAACCTACGGCACGAACAAGGCTGAAAAGGTAAAACTAAAATCGTTAAGCCACAGCACAATAAGACTAAAGAGGCTTACAAAATCCGTCAGACACCGCTGGAAAAACTCCGCCACCTCGCTAAAAAGTATAAATAAAACTAATATTTGTAAGAATAAAACTAATATTTATATAAATAAAACCATTATTTGTACGAATATAAGTTTTATTTATACTTTTCTCCGCAGAGCTATAAACTTCGGAGCGCAATGCACGCAATTTTTCACCGAGGCCATCGGGACATAGCACATATCCGCCGACTTCCGCGCATACAAGTCGCTTCCCACACCCGCCGCGGCCATATCAAAGAGTTTATTGCGCTCCACCTCCACAAGAACTTGTTTGAACCAATCAGAAGCGGGTCAAAAAGTCTAAAATTGCAACACAAAAAACGATTGTTAAACTACACATCAAAATAAATCTAACATGGGACTATTTGAAAAACTCAAGCAACAAGCATCAGAAGCCACATCCGGATTAGGATTGGGCAATTATTTCTCAAGCGAGCCGCAACCTGCTGAGACAAATTGTCAGCAGCAGATGCAGGCCGCCCCACCCCCACCTCCGGCACAGGCACAGGCACAGCAACCGGCACCATCGGGAAACACGCAAATATACAACCCGATGCTGGAAAACCTCATCGAAATGGCATTAGCCGACGGAGAACTGACGGAGAAAGAAAAGCAGGTGCTATTCAAAAGAGCGCAGGCTATGGGCATTGACCTTGACGAGTTCGAGATGGTGCTGGACGCCAAGCTCTATGAAAAGAAAAAAGAGATGCAGCAAACTCCTCAAAACTCTCAAGCTGCACCAAAATCCGACAAATACGGGGATGTGAGGAAATGTCCTGGATGCGGAGCAATCGTCGAATCCTTCAGCACACGCTGTCCTGACTGCGGACATGA
The DNA here is from genome assembly GCA_045576655.1 of Bacteroidaceae bacterium. Classification (GTDB taxonomy): domain Bacteria; phylum Bacteroidota; class Bacteroidia; order Bacteroidales; family Bacteroidaceae; genus RGIG8745. The sequence goes on along the minus strand of JAZNGW010000011.1, from coordinate 11,421 downwards.
ATTCAGGAACATAAACACATCGACAAGCATAAACACTTTGATGCAACAATTGTATGACTATGACACGAAGAACCCTGGAGGATTGGAAATAGTAGACATGTTTACAGGCTCTGCCATGCGCCGCGTGCAGCGTAAAGCCCAAATCATTTCAAATTTTCCATTCCCAACAACTAAAGAGGACATGCTTGAGTTCTTAGTCATGGCTGCACCTCTTGCAAAAAAGAAAGGAGGTTTCTTCGCAAAAATGGGCGATGCAGGAAGCGCAAATATGGAGCACAACCAACTCGTGCCGGCTTGGCATGCCAAATGCGAGCAAATCATCATAAAAGCCAGGCTGTCTATGAAAAACGACAAGGAAACATTGGCAGAAATAGAGAAATACGCAAAAGAACTGAAAATAAAATAAGCTATGGGATTATTCGGCAGAGGCAAAAGCGGCGGACTCATGAATGTCATCCGCTGCGACCAACAGGACTACTTGGTATGGAAATGGCGCCCTGAAGGACAAGAGGCAAACTCCACGTCAAGAGAAAACGCAATCCGCTATGGCAGCAGCCTGAGAGTGAAAGACGGAGAAATGGCTGTGTTCGTCTATAAGCAAAAGGACGGAACGTGCCAGGACTTCATAGAAGGCCCCTATGACGACACAATCAAAACAGCCAACTTTCCGGTGCTATCAAGCATTGTAGGACTGGCATTTGGAGGTGAGTCACCATTCCAAGCAGAAATATACTTCATCAATCTGGCAGGCAACAACCAGATACGTTTCGGAGTGCCCTACTTTGACGTCTTCGACCCCCGTCTCCCAGATCATGGCATTCCGATGTCGGCAAGGGGCACATTGACATTCAATGTCACAGACTACAAGGGGTTCATCAAACTTAACCGGCTCATCAACTTCGAACTTGAGGACTTCAAGAAGCAGGTAAAGGACGCCATCAGCAAATACATCAAAGCCGTCGTGATGAATGTTCCGAGCGATATGGGCATCCCCGCCGTACAAATGGAACGCCGGATATTGGACATAAACGAAACTGTCTATAATTATCTGAAGCCACGTATGGAAAACGATTTCGGAGTAAATCTCAAGGCACTGGACTTAGGTTCACTGGAGATCGACAAGGAAAGCCCATACTACGAAGAACTGCGGCAACTGACGGCAGGAAATACGGCACGGACCATAAATGCCCAAACAGATGTGAGCATACAGAATCTGCAAGACACACAAGCCATCAACGCGCAAAACATGGCCGAAACTCTCCGCATTCAGCGAGAAGAAGCCCAGAGGGCACAGCAACTGCAAACACAGGCAAACTTCATGGGAGCTCATGCTATGAACCTGCAGGCCGACGTGCTGAAAACCGGCGCCCAAAGCTTGGGCACGATGGGAACTATGGGCGGAGGCAACGGCGGCATGAACCCTGCAGGCATGATGACCGGAATGATGATGGGAGGAGCCATGGGACAGCAAATGGCAGGCATGATGAATGGCATGGGTCAACAGATGCAGCAAGCCATGAACACGCCACCACCAATCCCGAACGTGCAGTACCACATTTCTGCTAACGGAACACAAAGCGGTCCGTTCAACATGCAACAGTTGGCGCAGATGACACAAAGCGGCCAGCTAACGATGCAGACTTACGTCTGGAAACAAGGCATGCCAGGATGGGAAATGGCAGGAAACATAGCAGAACTGCAAGCGCTATTTATGCCACCAACACCTGGTACACCACCGCCGCCACCTAATTTATAATCATATATGGGAAAATGTCGAAACGCCCCAAAGGGAGTAGACGAAAACAACTAAAACACATAATATTATGGGATTAATCGACATGGACGACGTAGTCGGAACAGCAATCGACAAAGCTGGAGACAAACTTGAAGGAAAAGAGAAAAAAGGAAAGACCACCTTCGGAGGAGTCATGCTAAGATTCTTCATTTCAACAATTTGGTTTATAATAACCTTCGCCGTATCGGCTCTGGCATTTATGGCAATGTTTGTCGGCAGTGCCGGCAGTTTTTTAGGCATAGAAGACGCCTCCGCACTATGCTATGTGGCAATAGGCCTGTGCGTATTCTTCGCCCTCATAACCTTCTTGGTTCCATATCTGAGAAAAAAAGGCACAATGACAAGATGGTTCGGCATAGTGCTGCTATTAGACGCATGCTGGTGGATTTACTTGATGATAACTGGATTTTAAGCGATGGACAACAACAGTTTCTTTTCCTTAGACAGGCTTGTTGAGTTCGGCTTGGGAATAGGAGTAGCCAACCAAATGGTTGGAATGATGAACCAATATATGCGAACAATGGATATCCCATGCTCTGGAAATTCCATAAACACTTCTATTCCGCAGATTTACTATGTCGCACAGGAAGGCAAACCAATAGGGCCACTTAACGACAGTGAAATGTCGCGGCTCATCAGCCAGAAGAACGTAAACAAAGACACTCTCGCGTGGATGCCAGGAATGCCAACATGGCAACCAATAGAAAAAATTCCTGCAATATTGAAACTGGTAGCATTAACACCGCCCGATTTAACTCAATAAGCATTAAATTGTCACAGACAATGCACATTTAGGGACAGGATAAAGCGGGAGAAAGTCGAAACGCCCATAAAAGGAAGTAGACAAAACCAACAAAACACTACAAAATTATGTTTAAAAAAATTTTCATGGTCGCAACAGCAGGCCTTTTAATCACAAGCTGCGGAGGAGGAAACAGCAATAACGACAACAGTTATTCTGAAGATGAAACCACAGATTTTTCAGAAGTCATAGATGCAACTGAGGATGCTTTAGAAGAATTCGAAGGCGTGACAGAGAGCCTTGGCGCAATTGAAGAAGTAGTGGAAAACATCGATATTGAAACTGAAGAAGAGGCAGAAGAAGAAACCAGCACTACAAGTACTGCAAGCAACGACTTCGACGAAGTTCTTGACAGCTACGAAGAGTATGTAGACCAATACGTGTCATACATGAAAAAAGCCGCAAATGGAGACATGAGCGCCTTGACAGAATATCCGGCTCTTATGGAAAAGGCTCAAGAAGTAAGCAAAAAATTAGAAGATTCCAAAGACGAGATGAGTGCTGCCCAGGCTTCAAGATACATGCAAATCACAAACAAAATGACAGCAGCTGCCACTCAGATGCAATAACAGCACAACCTGCAACAGAAATTCCCATTACGCATGACCGCGCAATGGGAATTTTGTTTTCTCCCTGAATGCCACAACAAGTTGCCGAGCATCCCACACATTTACTTTGCACATTTTTTCGGCGAAAACTTGTCGTGTGTCATAAATTCTTTTTACCTTTGCGACTGTGAATACTATTTAACCGGTTTATATAATTCTAAAAGACAAAAATTATGGCTTACGTAATTACAGACGATTGTGTGATGTGTGGTTCTTGCGCTGGCGAGTGCCCTGCAGGTGCTATCTCAGAAGGTGATGGCAAGTATGTTATTGATGCTGACGTATGCGTAGACTGCGGTACTTGCGCAGATGCATGCCCAACTGGCGCTATCGTTGCAGGCGAATAATTGCTGCACATAACAAAAAGCAAGGGACTATGTCAACACCTGACACAGTCCCTTTGTTTTTCCCCACACAATACAATAATGCCGGACAGAATACGTTATAATTAAGACATTGAGGCAAAAAAGACGTGAAACATCTACGCACATACCTATTCATGATAGTAACCATAGCGTTCACCGCTGTGGCTGCCACCTCAGCTTGTGCGCAGACACGCAAGGTCATGAACCGCCCATACATAGACCAGCGCCGCCTCCACTACGGCTTTATGGCCGGCGTGCACATGCAGGACATGGAGATACAGAACAACGGATTCATCGACGAGGAAGGCAACCAGTGGTTTACAGATATAGCCAACTATGACCCAGGGTTCAGCGTGGGCATCCTGGGCGAACTATACCTCACAAAGCACCTCGCCTTAAGGGCAGTGCCAACGATGCACTTCGGCACGAAAACCGCCACGTTCCGCAACCAGCTCAACGGCGACATCCAGCATCAGAACATCAAATCGACATACATTTCAGTCCCTATCGACCTCAAGTTCAGCGCTGAACGTTTCAACAACTACCGTCCCTACTTGATGTGCGGTGTAAACCCCATGCTTGACCTCACCGTGAAGAAGCAGAAAAACCTCCTGCTCAAATCGTTCGACTGCTATCTGGAAGTGGGTCTCGGTTGCGACTTCTACCTGCCGTTCTTCAAGTTCATCCCTGAAATCAAATTCTGCTACGGACTCCTTGACATCATCGACAAAGACCGCAGCGACCTCACCGACGAAACAAAACTCATCTTCACCAAGTCGGTCGACAAAGGACGCTCCAAGATGATCGTCATCTCCTTCTATTTCGAGTAAAGCAAAGCGCCAAAAAACACAATCTTAACTTCTCATAAAACAGAAACTACCGCAACATGCAACCTGCACGCTGCGGTATTTTTCTATTAAAAGCGGATATGTAAACCGCCACTGTTCTCGTCAAATTATATCGGGAGTTATGTCGGGCACCACGTCTGAGACAATCTCGGAAACGACGTCGGTCTCTTCTTCCTCCTCGGCATCCATCATCACAATACGCGAACCGTCCTCGCGCTCCTCGATGTACACCTTAACAGTCTCGTCGGGCAAGTAACTGCCTATAAGTTCGGGCCACTCCATGAAGCAGACGTTTCCACTATTTACATAGTCTTCGAAACCAATGTCGAGCACCTCGTCCTCTTTCTTTATGCGATAGAAGTCGAAATGATAAATCGGACAGTCGTGTCCGTCGAGATATTCATTGACAATAGCAAAGGTTGGAGAGTTTATGACATCCGTCACGCCCAACTCTTCACACACTGCCTTAATGAAAGTTGTCTTGCCCACTCCCATCTTGCCATAAAAAGCAAAGATTGTGTTGTCGCCCATCGCATCAACAAACTCATGGGCAGCTTCCGTTATCTGTTCTACTGAACTAATTGTTATTATCATATATATTCGATTCTTTTGTTATATTTCCTATTGCATTGACAAACTTCGCTACTGTCTGCATTCACTTCCTTGCACGCTTACTATGCAGTGTTATCAATGGGATAAGCATCTCTTCCATCGAAATTCCGCCATGCTGAAACGTGTTCTTGTAGTATCCTACGTAGTAGTTATAGTTGTTCGGATAAGCGAAGAAAGTGTCATTCTGCGCAAAGATATACGAAGTGCTCAAGTTAGGCGACGGCAGAAAAGCCTTAGCCGGATTCTTAATTTCAAATACATCCTTAGCGTTGTAACTGAGGTTCTTGCCTAACTTATAACGCAAGTTTGTGTTGGTATTTTTGTCACCCACCACCTTCGACGGCGTGTTTACGCGTATCGAACCATGGTCAGTCGTAATGATCACCTTTGCATCGGTCTCTGCAATGGCCTTGAAAAGATCGTATATAGGCGAATGCTTAAACCAAGACAATGTAATGCTTCGGTAAGCATTCTCATCCGAAGCAAGTTCGCGCACCATCTTCGATTCCGTTCTCGCATGGGAGAGCATATCTATGAAGTTCACAACTATCACGTTCAGGTCCTTGGACATCAATCCTTTGAACTGAGACACAAGCTTTTCCGAATCGGCGGAACTGTTTAGTTTATTGTATGAGAATATTTCTTTTCTGCGATAGCGCTCCAACAAAGTCTTTATAAGCGGAGATTCATTGAGGTTCTTGCCTTCCTCCTCGTCCTCATCCACCCATAAATCAGGAAACATCTTGGCTATCTGGTCAGGCATCAAACCTGCAAATATGGAATTGCGTGCGTATTGAGTGGCCGTAGGCAATATGCTCATGTACAGTTCTTCATCAAAAGAGAAGTCCTCTGACAATTCCTGGCTTATCACTCTCCACTGGTCATAGCGGAAATTATCGAAAACAATGACAAACACTTTTTCACCGGCACTGAGCAGAGGAAACACCTTCTTCTTAAAGACATCAGGACTCATCAGCGGACGTGTTTCGCTATTTGCCACCCAGTCCATATAATTCTTCCTAACAAACTTGGCAAATTCCTGGTTCGCCTCAGCCTTCTGCATCCTCAGCATATCGGTCATCGGGCTGTTGGTCTCAGCAAGTTCAAGTTCCCAAAACACAAGGCGCTTGTAAACCTCCACCCACTCTTCCAGGCTGTAAGAGTCGTTGATCTGCATACCAATCTTCATGAAGTTTTGCTGATAACCGGTATTTGTCACTTCGCTTTCTATAGCACGCTTGTGCAGATGTTTCTTGATGGTAAGATAAATCTGGTTTGGGTTCACAGGTTTAATGAGGTAGTCTGCTATTTTCGAACCTATGGCCAAATCCATAATATTCTCCTCTTCACTCTTGGTCACCATCACTACAGGGATATTATTATTAATCTCCTTAATGACGGACAGAGTCTCAAGCCCGCTCAATCCAGGCATGTTTTCATCCAGAAATATAAGGTCGAAGTCCTTTTCACGGCACAGGTCTATAGCATCTTGCCCGTTATTGGCTGTCACAACTTCATAACCCTTCTTTTCAAGAAAGATAATATAAGGCTTCAGCAAATCAATTTCATCATCCACCCACAAAAGTGTACCGTTACTATTCATATATATTGCAGTCTTGTATTCTCTGAATGATTAGAAAATCCAGTTCTCCTCTTCCTCATATTCCTCCTCGTCGTATTCTTCCTCTTCCGTCCTTACAGGCAATTCCTCTGGCTCGTCAAGTGTACTATTGATGAGGTCATTTGGCAACATCGCATTGAAGTTAGCATCAAAGAACTCGAAATAATCCATAAAACTTTTTCCGTTCTGCAGCAATTTCAGATTGCTCTCTGATATGACAAACATCTTAAGTCCCTCAAGTTTAGCCATCATGTCCTTATCGCTCATCAATCTGTGCATATAGATGTACGCCTCTTCAAAATTCAGGAATGTTCTCACCTGCATCATGTCAACACCATCCCCCTGTTCAAAGTTCAAGTCAAAATTGCGAACTGTGAATTTCGTAAAGTTATAGTACGCCATCTCATACAATAACTGGTTTTCATTTATGCTGTCATGCTCATAAGCAACAACGAAAACAAAGTTTGTCAACGGATCTACAGTGAAGGCAGTGTCAATCATCAGCGAATCTGCCATCATACTAGCGCCCTTCGCTCTTGACCATATTGACCCCATCTCCATCTTTCCGCTAGCAAGAATACGTCCCTCCTGAAGTCCCTTAACATACAGACCCGCAAGTTCACTCACCGTACTCTTAGGATACTTCTCAACAATTTCTTTTAGCGAACTCATAAACTGTTCACGTTCTCCCAGTTCCAGACGGCTGAGCGCAGTAAGGAACATAAGTCTCGCCCTGTTATCGCCATCAGGATACTCTTTCGCCAAATAATCATTGGTCGAAACAACCTTGTTAAAGTTATTTTCCTTGAAAGCTTCGTATGCTATCTGGTAAAGCGAATCTTCTACCTGCCTGCCATATCTGGCCTTAAACTCATAGTTAGGGTCTGCAATCTGTTGCCCATGCTCATTATCAGGATACTCTGATATCAGTTTATTCTTAAAGGCAAGCGCCTCCTCCAATCTACCCAGTCGTAGGTACAACTGAAAAAGATTGAAGTAAGTCTCATCCATACCCTCATACTCTGGAAAATCGTTACAAACACGCAACAAAGTCTTTTCCGCCAAAGGGAAATTCTCCATTCTATCCTTATATATGACGCCTGAATTGAAAAGTCCGTCCACCAATGCAGCATTCGATGCAGCCAACTGTTCGTCGGTGAAAGGTATATCCTTCAAATAATATTCGGGTCTATGTGGATCATTAGCGTATTCCTCCTCCTTATTTTTCTCTTCACCACTATTTGACAAATCCTCAGTATTTACTCCCATGCTGTCGGATGCCACAGAATCATTTTGCGCCACAGAATCTTCCTCAAATCCTCCTAACACAGTCTTATTGTTGCGTCGCCAATCATCAGCCAATTCTCTTGCCCCCCATTTCTTCTTAAATTCTTCCTTACCAGCAGCCACAGCTGTAGGGTTATAGAAATACCACACCGCCGACTGCCTTCCAGGAGTCCTACCAGCCATACCGCCCCTATTAGCATTGTTTGCCACATTCTGCCTGCCTGTATTTGAGCCACCCACACCCGTAGCATTCTCCGCCCTCCTTGCTTCTTTCTCTTTCTTCTTCACCTCCTCTATTATCTTCTCTATCACCTTCATGCGCTCCACCGAGTCCATCCTTGCAAGTTCCTGCAAACTGTCCTGCAGTTCAACAGCCTGAGCAAAAGGCAACAGCTCGTCAAGCATTTTCGAACGCTCATCTATATCTTCATAGTCATCCCTATCCTTATCTATCAGTCCTATTACCCCAGCATAACACTCCTGCGCCTTCACAAACTCCTCTGTCTCATAATACAACTGCCCCAACTTCAGCATCACCACACCCTTCTCCACACCATTCCGCGTACTCTTCTCCACTCCGTCCTTGTAAGCCCATATAGCCCTCATCGTATCACCCTTAGCCAAGTAAATGTTACCTATAGCATAGAACACCTGATCCAAATAATCCTTATTCTTAGGATTCTTAGCCATAGACTGCAGTTTCTTAATCATCTGCTTAGTGTTACCCTTCGACATCACCTCTGTCTGCTGAATTCTGGCATTAAATTCCAGTTCGTAAGGAGGATTTCTCGAAATTGTTTTCCTAAAAGCCTTATAAGCCAAATCATTCTTTCCCACCTTATGAAACAACTGACCTAACAAGAAATACATTCTCGACTTCTGCAGTCCCTTTTCTTTCTTTATAGCCTTCTGCAGATTTGGGATAGCATCTTCATACAACCCTTGACGAATCTGCGATGCAGCAAGCGCTGAAGCCTTCAAATATTCATATTTAGCAGGGAAACTGTCGCGCATAGCCCTATTGATCACATCCTCCGCATCATAGAACCACTCCATTTCTGCATAGCACTTAGCCTCCAGCATTCTTGCCTTTGCCACTATGTCTGGTTTTGAAAAGAACAACTGCTGAATATATGCATAGGTCGTTGCAGCCTCAAGATATTCGCCTTTGTGAAACTGGGCATCGGCCATCAGGAACCACGCATTATGTAAAAACGGATTATATTCTTTCTGGCTAAGCCAAATCTTATCCTTCTGAGTCTTAGGTTTGCTACTCTTCCATTCTGGGCGCTTCGTAATACTATGCTGCTTGATAGTCTTCTGACACTTTTCTATAGCACGATCAAAATTAGACTTTCCCACCGAGACAGTATTCTTATTGCCCGTCATAAATAGCGGGATAACCTCCGAATAGTTATCCTTATTAGCCTCTTCCTGAGCATCAATACCTTCAATAAAGGCTAAGTGTCCGTTATAATAAGTGTTATACTTGGCCTTGATCGCCTGCACACGCCGCGTCAAACCCGTATTCTTTTTTGTCGAACACGAAAAGACCACCGCACCGCAGAAGACAACAAGTATAATATAAAGAATATTCTTCATGTACTATATAATAACGAATACCAAAGGGTTATATTGCATAAAAACCTTCATCACCCCATTCTACGCTCACCCACTATGAGGAACACCTCATCCTTCACTCCGTCAGGAAGTTCCACTGCACGCAATTGAAGACTCCTCACCCAACCAGCCACCTCCGTTTCTTTCATCGTATAAAGCACCTCCCGAAACTCCTCTGTCTCATTTTCCGAATACCCATCGCTACTACGCCCCCTGAATCGGTCTAATTCCTCATCATTATAGTATTCAATATTCTTACTCACAGCTGCCAGCAGACTATCTTTCTCACACGTCTCATGCTGACCACAACACTCCATATCCTCAACATCCTTAATCGAAGGAAGTTCTGTTATCTCCCCCCTCTCAAGCTGTTTCTGCAAATTTCTGTTATGCAACCAACCAGCAAGCATTGCCACAAAAGTCAAAACAATTAAAGCAACTATCAGGTATATCATAATTCTCTATATTTCAACTTCATCAATAACAAAACCGACCATGCGCAAGTCATCCCAAAACTTCGGATAAGACTTCGAAACCACCTCAGGGTTGTTTATCCTTATCTGGCCCAATCTCAACGCACACGGAGCAAAAGCCATTGCCATCCTGTGGTCATCATAAGTATCTATTACAGGGGCAGGATCACCATTACAACGTTCTCCATTCCAAAACAACACACTACCGTTCTCCTCGCCCACAACATAACCTAATTTCGCCATTTCCGTCCGCAATGCTGCAATACGATCTGTCTCCTTAATCTTCAGGCTCTGCAAACCCGTAAATCTGAAAGGTATATTCATCATACAGCAACACACCACAAAAGTCTGTGCCAAATCCGGCTGGTCAACAAAATCGTAATTCAGGCGTTCACACACCTGCCCCGCCTTATAGAGTCTCACACAAGAATCAAAACCCTCACCATCAACAAATTCAGTTGCCACTCCAAGTTTTTTAAACAGCTCCGCAACTTTTCTGTCACCTTGGCAACTATTACTTAACAACCCTGGAAGTACAATTTCAGCATCATCACACAACGCCATCATCTCATACCAATATGATGCAGCGCTCCAATCACTCTCCACAAAAAAATTGCCTGCAACATAGCCTTTAGGTTCGACTCTCACCACATTCTCACAAATCCAACGAACGTCGGCACCGAATCTCCTCATGAGACTAATAGTCAAATCTATATATGGTCGCGAAACTATTTCGCCCTCAAGTTCTAAAGTAAGACCATCTTTCATCACAGGAGCGATCATCAATAATGCAGAGATATACTGCGAACTCACACCACCCGAAAGCACCACGCATCCACCTTCCAACATTGGGCAACCCTTTATCCTAAGCGGAGGAAAACCTACATTTTCCACATACTCAATCTCAGCACCCAGTACTCTCAAGGCATCGACCAACAAGCCTATAGGCCTCTGCTTCATACGTTCAGAACCAGTTATGACACGACTGCCTTCGCTCACAGCAAGCAATGCTGTCGAAAACCTCATTGCCGTACCAGCAGCACCAACATCAACAGTCTCGTCGTTTCCTCCCAACCACTTAATCATCACCCTCGTATCATCACAATCCGACACATTCTCAGGCAACATACCTCTGTTGCCCGAAAGAGCATTGATGACAAGCACACGGTTACTGATGCTTTTTGAAGATGGTAAAATCACTTTCCCCTTCACATATTTAGGAGCAAAAGTCTTTATCTGCATACACTTATTTTAAAGTACCACAAAGTTACTACCGAATCGTTCTTTTTCCAAACCGTTTCAGGAAAAAGTGAAGAGCCCTGCAGGAATTAAAAGGTTGTGAGGTTATAAGGTTATACAAAAAAATGCAGGGCCCGAACCATTGTGGAAC
>JAZNGW010000010.1:0-7778 GCA_045576655.1 Bacteroidaceae bacterium | reverse complement strand
GCAATTGACGGTTTTTCAGACAGTCTCATCATTCCAAAATGGTATGCAACGGCATTTGTTGCTTCAATAATTGTCATATCACATTGTTTTTTAGGAAATGCCCTAAACCGAAATACAACTTCGACTGTGATTTTCACAATGCTCATAGTTGGAATTTCAGAATGTGTCTTTGTGCTGATTAACGAAGTTCTATGCACAGGTATCAAACCTTCTGTAATTACAGGTACCTTTGACAATCCCGCAGGACTTGCGCTGTACGTTTGTCTATGCTTACCATTTACCGTTATGTTCATACATGGTGGTAACAAATGGTGGCAACGAACAGCAGGCATACTTTTAACTGCCTCATTCATCGTAATACTATTTATATCGAAATCGAGAACAGGTCTGATTTCTGCTGGCATAATAATCGCAATGGCACTTCTGTCATCTAAAAGCAGAATTTTCAAAAATATTGCTACTAAGATTGCACTAACCGTTGGCATTATTATTGCAATAGGGGGTTATGTGACTACACAGAAACACGACTCTACAAGCGGACGAAGGTTCATTCTTGAACGCACGTGGGATTTGATATGTGAAGCACCGTTTACAGGACATGGCAAAGGTGGCTTCAACAGAGAATACATGAAGAGGCAGGCAGATTTCTTTATGAAAAACCCTGATAGCAAATACGCCATGCTTGCCGATGAAGTGAGGCATCCGCTCAATGAGTTTGCCAAGGTTTGGGTGGAATATGGAGCGCTTGCCCCTTTGTTACTCCTCGCTCTGATTGTTGTGCCTATCATTATGCTCTGGAAGAAAAGGTTTCATTATCGCGCAATGTCTATGGCAATGACAACTATTTTAGTCTTTTCGTGCTTTTCATACCCTTTCAACTACCCTGTGACATGGGTAATAATGATTATAGGGTATGTACAATTGTTTAGTCAATTGATTGCCGCAGACAGAGTTTTTATGAGAAAACAATTGATAAAAAGTGTGTTTCTTTTGGCGAGTATATTAGTCCTAACTGTTCTATTTAAGATGTATTCAAATGAACGGAAATGGTATCTGGCGTCGCAATACGCTTTGCATGGGCATTTTGCGGAAGCGGAACCGCTCTACAAGGATCTAAAGGCGCACTACGCCAATAACCCTTACTTTCTGTACAACTATACAGCTGAACTATATCATGCTGGACTTTTTGACGATGCAGTAAAAACTGCTAAAGAATGCAGGGAATATTGGTCGGGATATAATTTGGAATTACTCACAGGAGATATTTATCAAAAACTCAATCAATATGACAATGCGATACAGAGTTACCAGACGGCAAGCTACATGTGCCCATCGCGCTTTGCCCCGCTTGAAGGTCTGTATTATACATACCTGAATAAAGGAGATACCACAAAAGCAAGGAATATATCTAAAACCATATCAACAAAAAAGATGAAAGTCATCTCTGCCGATGCCTTGAGAATAAAGAAAGAAACGCAATACAGCAATTAATTGACAAGAAAATTATTAATCAACAAACAAATAGAAAAAACAACATGAAAACAAAAGTAATTTCCAATTTCGGTATTATCTTTGCTGGAGCGTTAACAATGGTAACAACAGTAGTGTTCACAGCCTGCAACAGCGAAGACGACTTCGGAGGCGACCTTAACGGCGACATCACAGGACAATACTCACTCGCTACAAGAATGATGACAAGAGCGGGAGAGTATCAACCAACATTTCTAAAAAAGAATGAAATAATTTTACGTTCTGTAACTGATGAATTTTCGCACACATTTTATTTTAATACCGCAGGTAATATTTGGAGCAAATATGTAGAATTCAAACTTACCGCAGTCGAAGCGATGGATACTATAACTAAATATCGAAGTTCCTATTCAAGCGTTAGCGATGTAAGTACTGATGCTGTATCACTCCGTACTTCTTCATGTTTCTTCTATGCAAATGGAGCAAGCGTAACCGTATATGCAACATCTGCAAATCCTTATTATAGTATGAGTGGAAGCGGAGGGGACGCAACTGTTACCGTCTCACATCCATTTTCAATTAATTAAATTCTACTTAAATGCGTATTAATCTACCTATTATATTCTTATCAGTCTATCTTTTGACCACAGAAAGTTTTTCAATTACTAGGCAACATACGCATACGACGATAGACAGCATCATGGCGCAGATGCGCCATGCCATGCTGTTCAACAAATTTTATCCGCAGGAGAAGGTATATCTGCATTTCGACAACACGGGCTATTTCAAGGGAGAGACTATCTGGTTTAAGGCCTATGTGACGAGAACTGACACTAGAAACAGAACCGACCTGAGCAAGGTGCTATATGTAGAACTGCTCAATCCAAGCGGTGACGTGATAGAGACGCGCAAACTGAAGATTGAGAACGGAGAGGCGTATGGAGACATCAAGTTAGAGCAGGTGTTAAATTCTGGATTTTACGAAGTCAGGGCGTACACTCGCTACATGACTAATTGGGGCGCTGAAGCCTGTTTCTCAAGGGTATTCCCTATATTCAATACTCCGAAAAATGAAGGCGACTACTCTACCCCAACAATAGATAAGCTCAGCCATAAGAAAAGGCTTCCGAACAATAGGGCAGATAAAAAACCTGACGATAACGGACATAAAGAAAAAGGCTCAACTGCTACTTCCGCTAAATCAGAAACGAACGTGAGGTTCTTCCCTGAGGGTGGAAGTCTCATTAAAGGTCTCCGCAGCAGAGTTGTTTTCAAGATTTCTGACCTTCAAAATGGAACCAAATGCATACTTGCTGATTCTAACAACTGCGCCATAGAGAATTTGTCTGTGGACAGCAACGGATATGGCGAGTTTTATTTTACCCCAGACGGAAGAACTTACTATTTACGCTGTGGCGAAAGTTCGCACTTCTTGCCTTCCGCAAGAAAAGAGGGATGTGTGGTGCACTTTGACATGACAGGAAGCGACAGCAATATATCTGTGAACATTTCATCTACTGCAGATATTAAAGGTGACATTTTGGGGTATGTCATCGCGAATAATGGTGAAGTTTGGCACGCAGACACTTTGACGGCAAGCGACAAGCCGATAAGAAGATTTTTCCAAAGAGACAGGATAAGAGAGGGTGTGAATATTCTCACCTTATTTGACTCAAAAGGAGCCATTTTAGCAGAACGCATGTTTTTTATCTGCCCTACTCAAAAAGAGACAGACTATAACATAAGAATCCGTCCTAACACCTCTGTTTTTGAGCCATGCAAAAGCATAGAATTTGACATAGAGGCTGCTCCATTTTCTAATATGTCATTGTCCGTAATGGATGCAGACAACACTGTAAACGGAACGTCTGGAGATATTATGACATGGATGCTGCTGTCATCTGAACTAAAAGGCTACATTGACAACCCTGAATACTATTTTGAAGCAGATGATGAAAAACATCGCAAAGCGGCGGATTTGCTTATGCTGACACAGGGGTGGCGCAAATACGACTGGAAACAAATGTCGTCAGGCCAATCTCCTAATTTCACCCAGCCCATCGAAGATCAACTTTATGTATATGGTAATGTCAGGGATAAAAAACGAAAAACGGTTGCAGATAGCATTTCGTTGAATACGTTCCTGTTCAATCGTTCTGGAACAAGTCTTACAGGACAAGCTATAACTGACAGCACCGGACAATACGCATTCAGCATTCCAGACATTTCGGGCGAATGGAATATGCAAATAAAAGCCACAGGGGCTGATGAGGATGTGCAGGTATTGATTGACAGGCATTTCTCTCCTCTAAAAAGAGCCTTGTTTCAGAAAGAGGCTGTACTGCATGACCTTACAAGTTCGCCGTTCTTTCTTATAGAAGACACCAGCAAGTTCGCCGATTTAACTGCTGACACCTTATCTATCACAGAGAAAAGTCATCTACTCCCAACTGTCAAGATAAAGAACAAGCGGTCGTTCAGGGGGAACATGAACAGGTTAACTTGGTATGATGAAGCTTTCGGAGCGTCAAGGGCTTCGTTATTTTACAACTGCCAAAGCGCCTGTGAAGAGATTGCTGACAAAGGAGAGAATATCCCAGAACTTTTTGAATGGTTCAAGGAGCAGAATCAATTTTTCAGCGGCAGTATGCTTGGTGATGCGTCGCTTGTAAACCCTGCAGGCGAAGTCGGTCTATACGAGGAATTTAACAGCAAAGGTGAGCTAAAAAGGAAATCATCTACGCTGGAAAAAGAATCATCCCTTCCACCTACTTACATCCATAATCCGCCACGTCCTTGGCGGAAACTTTATGCCGACGGATTAGCATACAAGGGGCGTCCGATAATATGGATTGTCAACAACAGGTATTGCACCATAACTAACTATCGGTCACGCCAATTTGTGACAGACACTGTAAGCCTACAAAATGCGGCTTTCGACTTGCCGTTAATGCTCGACGAAGTGAAAACCGCTTACGTTTCAGAGGACGAAAATGCATATAAGCAGTACGTTTTTAGCGAGAATCTAACTGGGATGTCGCCTGTAACGGTATTTCTCTATACTGTACCTGAGGAGTTTTTCCAAGACAGAAAAAGCCTTAAAGATAACGCCAAAGGATTGCGCCGCACTCACTTCCAGGGGTATAACGTACCAGAGACTTTCGAAATGGAAGATTATTCGGTACTGCCACCGATGGACGACTTCAGACGAACCATATACTGGAATCCGAACATTTCAACAGGCCAAGACGGAAAGGCTCAGATAAAGTTTTATAACAACTCAACAAGCAAAAGGCTTTTCGTATCGGCAGAAGGAATGGCTGCAGACGGAAAATTCATTACAAGCAGAAAGGTTAAACAAGAAAACACCATAAAGCACCAGGCTTTGCAAGAAAAAGTTTATCTGCATTTTGACAATAACTGCTACTTTGCTGGCGACACTATATGGTATAAGGCTTACACGGTGAGAGCGGACAATAATACTCCGAGCGAAATAAGCAAAATTCTTTATGTAGAGTTGCTTAACGAGCAGGGCTTTCTCGTGGAGCGTCAGCGTTTGTCGCTTGACGACATTGGGCAAGCTCATGGACAGTTTTGCCTGAACGATACGACTTTTGCCGGATATTACGAAATACGCGCTTATACAAGATGGATGATGAATTTCGGATATGAGCAGAAAGTTTACTACAAGAAAAACGAATTTAAGGGACTTGAAGATAGCCAACTCAGCGATAGCATACAAAAGGAATTTTACCATTACGGGGAGCTTACGTTCAAGCCTTCAGCATGGATGTATAGCGCAAGACTGCATAATAATCTTTTTTCACGCGTAATCCCTGTATATGAACGCAATGGCAAAGGAGAAAGCCACAACCGTAAAGTGATGCCTGCAAAAATCACTATGGGCGACTACTCTATCATTCAACCAGAGGAAGATCTGGAGGTCAAATTTTACCCCGAAGGAGGCTATATTGTGGCTGGACTGCCTGTAAGGATTGCTTATGAAGCCACAAATGAACACGGGATGAGAATTAACTTGGACGGAAAACTTGCTGGGGATTCTGCTATTCTTTTTAATCATGTTCATGCAGGACGAGGAATAATGGATTTTACGCCTGAGCCAGACCAAAAGTACACTGCGCTGTTCACTTATAAGGGCAAAGAATATAAATTCAGGTTACCCGAAGTTATGCCAGAAGGATGCAGTTTGAGGGCGCTACAGAAATCTGACAGTTTATACGCTATTATTAACCGCAAGGGATTAGGAAACAGCCATTTACTTTTATCAATATCTTCCGGCGGATTCATCTCAAGGACGTTCAATTTGGATTTTAACAAAAACATGAGTGATACCATATCTTCAGCTTGTGGAGACCTCGCTAACGGAGTGGTGAGACTAACGGTACACGATGACGCAAACAACATATTTGCCGACCGCCTTGTATTCATCAACAATACTGACAGACAGAGAAATAACCTTAGCATAACCCTTTCGGGACAGAATGTCAGTCCTGCATCAAAGGCGACGCTGAACCTTAAACTCACTAACAAATTAGGTTTGCCTGTTTCAGGGGAGAGAATTTCTTTGGCAGTACGTGATGCGGCTCAAATGGACTACTCCTTTGCCTCGGGTAATATTATGACAGAGCTTTTGTTGCAATCAGAAGTCAAAGGGTTTATTGAAAATCCTGATTTCTATTTTGAGAGCAACGACAGCTTGCACCGTTGCTGCTTAGACTTGCTGATGATGGTGCAGGGATGGAGACGGTATAAATGGGCGGACACAAGTCGGCCGGACCGCTTTGCTCCTGAATTTTTGCCTGAAACAAATACTAGCATCTCTGGAGAGGTCTACAACATTGAAAGCGGAGAAGGAACTGGATTGAAAAAGCCTGTAGATGTCACATTTTTGATCTTTGACATTAAATCATTAGACGACAGCCTCAATATCAGAGGGGAGACTGTACGCACAGACAGGGACGGAAGATTCACGTTCCACTATAAACCTTTCTATGGTTATAAAACTCTAAACCTCAAGGCAAAAAACGACTCTTTAACGGCAAACAAGAAATTCGATAATTTTGAACACGATTGGAACTTATTTATCAAGCAAGACTATTTCTACCCTCAAAGGGTGAAAGAACTTAGTTGGTATGAAACGAACCAACCTGACATCAACCAGTTCGTAAAACTCACGCATACAGGGCATAAATATGATGTCTATTCTCAGAATTATGTACTGCCAGAAGTGAAAGTGCGAGCAAAAAGCCGCCTGCATAGGAAACGAAATTTGACACGCCCTTCATATAGCATAGACTTCTTGGATTTCATCAACGCTGAATGGGACAAGGGATATTACGAACGCTTCACAAAATTCACTAACGTACATTGTAACCTCAGCGACGTGTTCCGTGGTCTTGACAGGCTTATGGGTACGGACTATAAAGCATGGAAAGGAGAAACTACACAAATATGCATCAACGGCAATGTTGTCAACCACAGATTTGAACAACGATCAAAAGAGGGGTGGTCTTTTATTCCTGCATTGGATCGCATAGATGTCATTACAGACAATCCTATACGAAAAAGTCGGTATAAATTACGTCACTACGATACTGTTTCATGGAGATATGGTACTTTTTCCCTTGTCCCTATAGGGAAATATGCAACATTCCTTAATATTGTTCGGTATCCTGAAGGTTACTATCGCCCTTTCATGCAAGGGCGAATGATAAATCTGCAAGGTTTCAACCGCCCTGCTGAGTTCTATAGCCCTGACTACAGCAAGATAGCTATGCCTAAGGTCAAGGACTACCGAAAAACCCTCTACTGGAATCCGAACGTGAAGACCGACAAGGACGGAAAAGCGACAGTCGAGTTTTACAATAACTCCTCTTGCACACAGATGTTCATTTCAGCCGAGGGAATTACTAAGGACGGAAAGTTTATAATAAGTGAAAACTAAAGACATTGGGATATCAACAAATTAAATAGATTTTGGGATTATTAGGTTGTAGGGGGCGGAGGGCTGTCCATTTAATCTTAGCCAATTAACTTCTTAACTCATTAAAAGAAACAAAACAGACGTAGATATGGCAAAGCAATTTATAACAGGCGCATGGTTTCACATCTTGTATCTGCTGCTATTTTTTGCTTGTTGCCTACCTGCAATTGACGGTTTTTCAGACAGTCTCATCATTCCAAAATGGTATGCAACGGCATTTGTTGCTTCAATAATTGTCATATCACATTGTTTTTTAGGAAATGCCCTAAACCGAAATACAACTTCGACTGTGATTTTCACAATG
>JAZNGW010000009.1:0-41170 GCA_045576655.1 Bacteroidaceae bacterium | reverse complement strand
ACAACCACAATGGACAACCCAAAACACAACTAAGCAAAAACATAGTCAACTAAATTTAAAACTAATCTTAAACCAAGTCAACCTAAGATATAAATAAGACGGAAAAGGTCAACCAAATTCGTTAAACCACACTCCTTACTTTCCGACCCTTCGCTGAAAAGTATAAATAAAAGTAATATTTGTACAAATAATAGTTTTATTTATATAAATATTAGTTTTATTCTTACAAATATAAGTTTTATTTATACTTTTCTCCGAGGGGCTGCAAAATATTTACCGAGGTTTCGCTAAGTTTCTGCATGGGGTGCTAAGAAAAAGTTTACGGCTATTCCCCCAAAAACTACTGAAACGGCAAGGTTACAGACTGCATTTCTTACTCAACGCTTAAGCGTTTGCAGACTAACGCTGCAGCGTTTTAATCGAACGTGCCAGCTTTGTAGCTATCGCCATAGGTAGCCATCGTCATTGTCAACAGTCATCGTCATAGCCTCTTTCTCGGTTGCACGTTGATTTTCCATGTGAGGTGTAGCATTACGTAGCTTGGTATGGAGTTGCACCATGTTTCGGAACGTCCTTGTGCATTATAGCTGTTATAGACTGCTGATAGCTGGTTGAGCAGGTCGTAGCCCTCGACTTTCAGGAGCATTCTGCCGTTGAGCAACGGGCGGGTGAGGGATGCGTTCCATACGAGGTCGTTGGTGTTCATCGAACTGTCGCCGTAGCCTCGGCGTGAGTACATCTTCATGTCGGTGGCAAGCTGGAGTTTTAAGGGCATTTGGTATTCGCACGTAAGTCCGTAGTTGAAGTCCCATGTGTGGATGGTCTGGAAGTTCTGCCGTTGGCTGGTGAGGGTGCGGTGTTGCAATGTGCCGTTTGCGCCCAATTTGATGTCGCCCCATTGGTATGCGAGGCGCAGATACTGGTATAGCAGCCAGTTGTTCACTTTGCTCAGGCGATCGTTGCTGTTGGCGGTGCCTTCTGTCGATGCGATGTCGACATTGCGATGATAGCTGAAACTGGTGCGTGTCTGCCAGTTCCATCGTTTCTGCTTGTCGATGTCGCGCCCGAAGTTGACAAACCAGTATGTGCTCCAATTACCGTTGACATTCTCAGAACGGTAGGTCCTGACTCCGGTGTGGGGGTTGTAGGTGTAGCCGTTGGCTATGCTGTTGGTGCGCAGCCATGCGTTCATTCCTAAAGCAAGGTTTTGGTTGCGTTCGCGCTTGCGTATGCTGTATTCCAGGACGAACTCGTGAGAGATGGCGGGCTTCAGATTGGGGTTGCCCACGTAGATGTTCATGGGGTCGAGGTCGTTGCGCACGTCTACAAAATGGCTCATGCCAGGCAGGTTGTAGCTCATGCCGTATTTTGCGTAATAGCGCCGGTCGTAGTTGTGGGTTTGGCGTGTGTACTCTATTAATGGGGTGGGGATGAGGTTACGGCGGCTGACGAGGGTGTCGGTCAGCAGACTTGTGTAGCGGCATTTGCGGTTTTCGGTGTGGAAAGGCAGGTCGATGCAGAACCATGTGGACTCGCCGTTGCCCTCTTTGTTGTAGTATATGCGTGTTCCGGGGATGTACTTTGTCCGATAACCTGACAACTCGTTGCTGTTGTTGGCATCGATGGCAAGAAGCATGGAGTCGCGTGTCGATGGCAGGGCGTGGATGTCGTGAATGTTGTCCGCACCCCATCCGTCGAGGAGGTCGAGGCGGAACGCTTCGAAGTCGCTGTAGTTGTATGAACGGAAGAACTTTGTGTAGAAACTGTAGTTCCAGTTGTTGAGTTGGTGGATTGTGTATTTCGCTTCGCTGTCTATGCTCAGGTCCTTGCTTTTTCTGTCGTAGTATTTGTTTCGATAGTCTGTCACCATGCTCCTGATGCTCCTGTCGGCAGATTGCACCTCGCGAGTGTTGCCGTTTGCCCAGTTGTATCCGGTGTTTGCATATATGTCAATGTCGTCGCCCCACGGTAGTTTGTAACCGAAGTTCACGTTAAAATCAGTCATGTAGTTTTTCGACTCTCCACACCGTTCCTCTCTTAAGCGAGTGGTCAGTATGCTGGCGAGTTCGGCAGATTGGGTTCTGCTATAGACGGAATCGAGTATCTGAGGTGTTGTTCCGAAAAGAGCGGGGTTGGCGCTGAACTGTGCGTTGCGGTTATGTCGGTCTTCGTCGGAATTGGCGTAGTGGAACTGTAGCATAGTCCGCAACCAAAAAGGTTTTTTCAGGGTGAACTCGTTTGCTGCGGCTATCTCGAAAGCCTTGCTCTTTGACCAATTTTCCGCACGGCTGAATACGTTTCCTGAGTTGAGGAAACTTTCCGTTGTGATGTGGGATATGGCAGTCCTGTCTACAAAGCCTGCTGTGATTTGGGCTTTCTCCATCCATACTTTGTCCTTCTGGTCGATGAGCAGACTTGCTCCGACTTTCTTGAGTGCTATCTCGTCAGTGCTTAGTTTGGTAGGGTCCCATTGCCCTTCGCTACCAGGACTTCGTGTCTCGTTCACGTTGTTCAGGTCGGCAAAAAGTGTCAGACGGGAGTTTGTGGTGAATCGTAATCCGAAAAGACGTCCTTTGTACCGTTCTTCTGTTCCTCCGCCGAGAGCGGCGTTGGCAATATAACCGATGGAGTATTCACGCTTCAGACGTACATCCATGGTGTACTCTTTCTTTTCGACATCAATCCCCAGCCATTCACTCTTCTCTGTGGATTTGTTGTAGACGCTCACTTCCTCGACCATATAGTTTGGCAGATTGTCGAGCATAACCTTGTTGTCGCCTCTGAAGAAGTCTTTACCGTTGAGTGTGAGATTGTCAATCTTGCGGCCGTTCACGAATATCTGCCCGTCTTCCTTTAGTTCAGCGCCAGGCAACTGCTTCACGAGGGCGTCGAGCATACTGCCTTCTGGCATATTGAAGGCGTCGGCATTGAATACCACCGTGTCGCCCTTGTATGCGATTTTCACCTTTGTGGCTTTCACCACCACCTGGTCAAGCATCTGATGCAGATCGGGATGCGGATTTTTGCGACGCATGTTGTGCCACTTGGCGTCGAAGAAAGTGTTGCGTGCAATGTATTTCACTTCGTGGTCGACATAGCAGTCCTCGTATTCTGGGTGCTGGGCAAGAATGATGTATTTGGCAGGCTTGGCAGGGATGAAGAATCTGTATGCCGCATCCACCTTCGCCTTGTCGTTTGTGTTTCGCCAGGTGCGGATGGAGTCAATGACAATGCTGTCCGACGTCATCAGCGTAATTTTGGCATTGAGAACCCCTTGCTTGGTGAATGAGTTTCTCACGTGTCCCCAAAGTATGATGGTGCGCTCCTTCTTGGGATTCTTCTCTGTGTCTGCCGCAAATTCCTTCTCCGCTTCTATGGCGCTTGTTTCTACACATCCCATGAGTAGTGCCGTTAAGAGTAGAAAGGTCTTGAAGTTGTTCATGTCCGTATGTGTGTTTGAAATTTTTACTATATATACGAACATGAGTCAGGTTTGTGACAGAAAAAGGAACAAGAAATGAGGACAGCCCTTTTCTGCTGTCCTCGTTTCTTGTTATCTCCACCAATAGGATGCTATGCAGAAGCCTTCGGGTGTAGTGCCTGTGGCTTTCATGATGCTGAACACGTTGTTCTCGAGAATAGCGTGGTAGATGACAGGAAGGTTGTTCTTGTCTGTGAAATTCAGTAGCAATCCCTGTCCTATAATAGAATTAAAGTTGCCTGATTGAATCGACAGGTCGCATTTGGATGAGCGTCTGTATTGTTTTGCCACTTGGAGCAGAGCCTCGAAATCGGAGGAATCGGTGACGGGGCGCTGGCTGAAAATGGCATTTGTGCCGATTGTTGGGTTTGGGTGCTGTTGGTTGTAGATTATCTTACAAGCCCACTTTTGTCCTGCGGAATTACCATCGAGCTGGTAGAAGGCTTGGCGGCGTATTGCCCGTTGGTCGTTATACTGCTCTTGGAAGAAATCTTCGATGGGCTTCATGTATTTCTCTGACGAAGGTTGATTCTTTGTATATGATGAGTCATCCAAGCTTCTGATGCCTGGGTGGATGTCTTGTGTTATATTGGGACTGGTGCCCATGTTGATGCAGAATATAAAAGAGATTGAATCTTTCTGTCCCTGCTCGTGGTTCATTCTTTTATAGCTGTAGAAGAGAGTAGAAATAATATCGTCTTCGTCGGGTCGCACACTGACTACATAACGCCCGCGTATGCCCTTGTCATCGTTTTGGCGGTCGGAGAAGATGCGGTAATTACCGATGCTCTCAATCTTTGTGTTTATGAGCGTGACGAGGTCAAGAAACTTCTGGCTGTTGTTCTGTTCGTGCGCTACAGCCACACCCGTCTTAATCATCAGGGCTTGTTTGGAACTCCATTCGAGGTTCCAAGAGAGCTCCGGGTATGCGTTGTGTATTTCTCTGCTTATTTCCAGTGCAACGTCTGTGTTGGTCGGTTTTTGTGCGTAGATGCTTATGGCAAACCACGTTGCTATGAGTGTTATTATCGTTGATTTCATATCTTCTGTGCTTTAGTTCATTAGTTTTTGTTCAAACTGCTCCATTTCCTGCATCATCATGTCAAACTGACGATTCACTTCGTCTTGTATCTCTTTAACTTCTTCTTCCGTGAGGTGAGGCACATCGGATGCAACTTCGGATGTTGCAACTTGTGCCACTTCTGTGTACTTTGGTTTGGAAGGGTCTTTTGCGGGAGTAATAGTCGTTGCCACCTGATTGTCTGTTTGTGTCACCAACTTTTCCACAAATACCGTGTCGGTCTTGACTTCTGTCCTTGTTTCCGAAACTGTGGCAGTTGCAATCTGTTCGGCATTTGTGTGCGAAGGTTCCTCGTCTTTGCCGGCGAATTGCATTCCTGCGAAAAATGCTATGGCGATGGAGGCGGCAATAGCGGTGAATTTGAGAAAAGGCTTTAATATTTTAGGCATTTGCTTCTCTTCTGCCTGATTGATGGCTGGCATAGGGAGTTCTTCCGCTTGTGCCAGTTCGCCGCTATTGAAAACAGCAAACATGGTCTTGTAGTCGGCAAACTCCTCACCCACTTCATTGTTGCGGAAATATTCAGCAAGCTTGTTCTCTTGCTCTATGCTTGTCGTTCCGTCCATGAACATTTGGAGCAGTCGGCGCAGCTCTCCTTTGTCTGATATGTTGTTATTACTGTTAGTCATAATCACATCCTCCTTTGTTTTATTTGTTCCATCAACTTTGCTCTTGCTCTCGATAGGATGGTCCTTACCGAAGTTTCCGTAGTTCCCATTACGGACGCAATCTCCGAAAATTCCAATTGTTCCACTTGGCGCATCTGAAGGACGGCCCTGTACTTATCGGGCAAAGCACCAACCACGGCCTTGATCCAGTTTTCATTTTCCTTTTCTTCAAGTCGTGTCTGTGCGTTCTCTGCGTAGTGATGAATATGGCTGTCGGCCAATCCGTCGTGTGGATGACGTTTCTGTTCTCTCAGACGGTCTATGCTTAGGTTTTTCGCTATGGTTACGCCGAGAGATTCAATGCCCCCTTTGGCATTGCTTATCTTGTCACGTGCCATCCATAGTTTCAGTAGTGTGTCCTGTACTATGTCTTCTGCCTCGTTTTCATCTGGAAGATAGGAAAGAACGACTTTTTGAAATTTTAATCTCAACAGGGGGACGGACTTTTCAAATTCTTGTCTGTCCATTTTCTCTTTGAATTTATGTGCAAATATATAGTTTTTTTAAACGGTTGCATAAATATGCTCTTTTGCTTATATACGACGGTGGTGCTGATTTGTTACGCTTGGGATGCGTTTTTTTGTAAGTTTTTGTCTTGTTTGTTGTCGATATTTACTATTTTTGTGCCTTTAGAAGGTTTTGAGTTTTTAAGTTTGTAAGTTTTGAGTTTGTGAGTTCTTGAGTTCCATAAACCATAAACTCTCAGCCATAAACTTCTAAACTCCTTACCTCCTTAACAGATTAAATTACTTAAATCGATATGAAGAAAAAACTTTTTCCTTTCCTTATGATGCTTGGGCTGCTTTGGGTGCCAGGCATGGCAAGCGCGCAGCGTATTCAGCAGAAATTGGGCCGCGGCGTGGTGGTGGCTAAGAACGGAACGGCGGCTACGCTGACTTGGCGCCGTCTGGCTCAGGAGCCGGAGAATGCTGCCTACAACATTTATGTGAACGGATCGAAGATTAATACCGAACCGTTGGCTAATACGAACTTTGCCACTACGGCGGCTAAAGTGCCTGCCGGCAGTGTGGTGGAGGTTAAGGCGGTGTATGACGGGGAGGAGCGCTCTGTGGGTGTGCCTCATAAGGTGGGCAACTTCGACCTTCGCAATATGTTCATGAGTATCCGCTTCGACAAGTCGCCTCTGACTGCTGCCAATTACACGACCGACTATGTGTGGCCTGCCGACTTGGATGGTGACGGGGAGATGGACTATGTGGTCAACCGAAAGAGTGTGTCGACAGGGCTTGACAACTATATAGAGGCCTATCTGCGCTCTGGCGAGCATTTGTGGACCGTGAAGCTCGGCCCGAACGAGTTGAGTTGTGCGGGGCAGGATGACATGATTCTTGCCTACGACATGGACTGCGACGGCAAGGCTGATGTGGTGGCGCAGACGAGCGACGGCACCCAGTTCTGGGATGCGGACAAGAAGGCTTTCGGACTCTATGTCAACGGAGGCACTACTGGCGACACTGACGGCGACGGCATCATCGACTATGAGAAGCAGAGCACGAGGAACGCTCCGCGCTATATGACGGTGATCGACGGTATGACAGGAGGGGAGAAGGCAAGTGTAGAGCAGACTTACAACTCGTCGTACAACCGCACGAACCGCTCTGCTCTGATGGGCGACGAATATAACAAGCATGTGGGCCATGTGGGTGTGTTCTACAACGACGGAGTGCATCCGGCAGTGATTATGGAGTGGCATACCCGCAACGGCAACGGCTCTCACAACTACCATAACAGTGCTTTTGCATACGACTTCAGCACGGGCAAGGCTGGCGAGTGGAAGGAACTCTTCTGCAAGAATACAGGCGGTCCTGCTTTTCACCAAATACGTATTGCCGATGTTGACGGCGACGGAAGGGATGAGATGCAGACGGGCGGTTACACTATGGATGATGACGGCTCAACTCTCAACAGCCCTGGTATTTCGCATGGTGACCGTTTCCGCACAAGCGACATCGACCCTGAGCGCCCTGGACTGGAGACGTTTGCCATTCAGCAGAACGCAGGCGACATGCTCGGCCAGATTCTCTACGATGCGGCTACGGGCAAGGCCATTAAGAAATGGTATTTGTCGGCCGTGGGCGATGTGGGCCGTGGCGAATGTATGGATGTCGACCCTAATCATCTCGGTTGGGAGATGTGGTCGACAATGGGCGGTGTCTACAATGCCAAGGGTGACTTGATTCCTCAGCATACTGCCCCTTATCCGACGGAGGGTATATGGTGGGACAATCAGTTGGACCGCGAGATTGTGGAAACAAGTGACAGTCATTATAATGTGTATATCAAGGACTTCTATAACGGCCGTCTCATTGAAATCGCCAAACTGAGTGGATGGCGCTATGTTACCGTCTACGCCAAGCGTGCGGCTTTCTGGGGCGACATCATCGGCGACTGGCGCGAAGAGCTGGTGTTGCTCCATAAGGAGAACGGCGTGTGTGTGGGAATCGTGGGATTCACGACCGACTACACGACCGACGTTGACAATATCTACTGCTTGCAGGAAGATCCAGCCTATCGTATGCAATGCACTACGAAGGGATATTACCAGAGTCCGAACACCGGATTCTACTTGGGCTATGACATGCCTCGCCCTCAGTTGCCTCCTGTAATGGTGACAGACGATGAGAACGATGTGTTTGGTATCGCTCTTGGCGATGCTGCAATCGCTCCTCGCAGCGGCATGAAGAACGTCTACGCCATGCCGGTGAAGGGCCAGACTCTTACTCTCAATGGGCTTGATGGCAGCGCCAACTTGTGGAAGTCTCAGCAGGGAACACTCATTATCAATGGCGACAACACTTCTGCGGGCAAGACCATCATTTCGGAAGGAATGCTGGAGGTGAACGGTGAGGTGAAGGGATGTGTTGACTTGCGTGCACGTGGCACACTTGCCGGTGACGCCGTGGTTAATGACATCGTCTTCGAAGGCGCTCTCAACTATGAGGGTTGCCGCATTGCTCCTGGTGCAATGGCTCATGCAATGGATAATCCTAACGGATTGCCTAATTTTTCGGTAGGAACCGTTACGTTCAAGAAAGGGCTGAATATCGACAAACGGACGTTCTTGGAGATGGATGTTTGCTCAGGAACTGAAGTGGACTTGCTGAAAGTGGAAGGCGACTTGCAAGTGTCGGCAGAAGCAGTCTTTACGATTTATCATGTTGATGATGATTTTGAACCAGGCAAATACAAACTCATAGAATACACGGGCGAGTTCAGTGGAAGCATGGATAACTTCTCTGTTCGCGGACTTACAGGCCTTTCCTACAAGATTGTTAATGAGGACAAGGCTATCTATCTTGTCATCAACGCTCAGCGCGAGGCTTCACTTGGTGTGAAGTGGACTGGCGATGTTGACGGCGTGTGGAACTATCAGACAAAGAACTTCATGCTTGATGATGCCGCAACAGAGTTTGTGGCAGAGGATGCGGTGGAGTTTAATGACGATGCAACTACTGCTACTGTTACTGTCGACGAACTTATGCCGGTGAGCAAGGTGACAATCGACAATGACACCAAGGCATACACCTTCAACGGCGACGGTGGATTCAGCGGAGTAGGCATGCTTGTGAAGAACGGCAAAGGCAAACTCACTCTCAATACCACGAAGAGCAACTACACGGGTGCTACGGTAATCAACAGCGGTACGGTAGTTGTGAAGGAACTTGCCGACGGAGGTATGGCAAGTTCGCTCGGTGCGGCTACATCGTCTGCCGATAACTTGAAGATAGGTCAGGCCACACTCTCGATAAACAACTCCAACACTTCGACCAACCGCGGCATAACCCTCACCGACACGGCTACAATCCTCGTGTCAAGCGGAGCAACTTCGCTCAAGGGTATCATCAAGGGAACGGGTATGCTCGTTAAGTCGGGTGCAGGACAGCTCAATATTACTTACGGTGGCGCTAACACCTGGAGCGGAGGAACCCAACTCAAGGCTGGTACGCTGGCGATGGGTGCCTGGAACACAACTTTCGGAACTGCCACATCCAAGATAGAAGTGCTGGGCAACAGCACCATTCGTGTGTTCGACCAGAACTCCACTTCGGCGGTGCCTACAATCAACAACACCATCGACGTGATGAAGGGCAAGACTTTGACAATTGAGACGGGAAAACGTTGCGCAATCCGTGGAAAACTGACAGGTGCGGGCAATGTGAAGATTTCCTTCCCTTACGTTCGTGGCGATGTCTACACCAATATGTCGGCTTTTGAAGGTGTGTTCGAGTCAACTGGTGGACAGCTTCGCTTTGCAAGTGCGTTCGACCTCTCGAAGGGAACGCTCAAACTCGGTGCCGGCGTTTATGCTGCCCATGTAAAAGGCGGAAGCGGTGATGAGCAGGTGCTGACATCAAAGATAGGTTCGCTAGTCAGCACGGCAACCGATTGTACTCTTGCTTCAGGTAACTGGAATGTGGGCTATCTCGGCAATAATGACACTTATGCCGGCACGTTCAATTCGGCAGCAACTCTTAACAAGTACGGCGACGGAATCCTGACACTTAGCGGAAGCAGCGCCGGAAAGGTTAATGTCAATGCTGGTGCGGTGCATCTGAACAATACCACATCGACCACAACTGGAACCGTTACGGCTAATGCCGGAGGTTTGATAGCGGGAACAGGTAAGGCGGCTTCCGCAGTTGTGAATAACGGCGGAACAATTGGTGCAGGAAAGGGTACCATGACGCTGGGCACTTTAACTCTCACTGGTTCGCTCAATGTCAAGGCGGGCGGAATCATTCGTCTTCGTGCGCGCGGTACGGCTACTCTTCGTAATGATGAACTCGATGTGGCAGGAAAGGTTACTTTGACTTCGCCAGTATTCCAGATAGAGCACCTGAACGGTGAATTCAAGGAAGGCGATGAGATGAAACTCTTTGTTGGCGACGGCGCAATTACGCTTACCGGCGAACCTGTGTTCGAACCGTCTGTGCCATTGGAAGGTTATCTGTGGGATTACTCAACCCTCACCACTGACGGTACTATCCGTGTCATTGCAGACCCTGTAGGCATCGGCGGCATAGAGGCTGATGCCGACGGCAAGCAGGAGATTTACGACCTCTCAGGACGCAGACTCCGCAATACAAGCGGTAAGGGCGTGTATATCATTAACGGAAAGAAAGTGGCAAGATAACGTTTAGAGTAGGGGCAGACCTGCGTGTCTGCCCACGTTGACGTTAAGTTAAGGAGCTTATAATTAGTATAGTACATGAAACGACATATATTATTTACTTCGGCGCTTATTTGTTCATTGCTTGCCAGTGCCCAACGTTCAGAATATAATTTCGATAGCGATTGGCATTATTCCTACGAGGGAAAGTCGCACACGGCAACCCTGCCTCGCGCCTTCAACGAGGATTATGCCTACAAGGTGGCGATAGACAAATTGCCCGACGACACGGTGCGCTACGTCAAGACGTTCCGCTTGCCGAAGTCGGCAAAGGGCAAGAAGGTGTTTGTCGAGTTCGAAGGCGCCCGTCATGGTGCTACCGTATGGCTCAACGGCCACCGCTTGGGCATGAGCGAGAACGGAGTCATGGCGTTCGGTTTCGACCTCACTCCCTATGTCAAGTACAAGGGCGAGAACCGCATGGAGGTGCTGACCGACAACGATTGGAACTACCATGAGCAGGAGCATCCCGACCATAGCCCTTACCAATGGAACAACAAGAACTTCAACGCTAACTATGGTGGTCTGCCTAAGCATGTTCGTCTGCACGTCATGGACGGACTCTATCAGACTCTTCCGCTCTATTCCAACCTGAAGACTACTGGCGTCTATGTCTATGCCAAGGACATTGATGTGGCAGGGCGTAGCGCAGAGATTGTTGCTCAGTCGGAAGTGAAGAACGAGACAGGCAAGGACAAGCGGGTGGCGTATGAAGTCGAGCTCATCGACAACGACGGCAAGAACGTAGCAACCTATAGCAGCGGGGAACAGACCATCGGGGCGGGGCAGACCGCAACCCTCTCGGCGAGCAAACGGCTCGGCGGGCTCCACTTCTGGAGCTGGGGCTACGGCTATCTCTACACCGTCAAGACACGTCTCATAGTCAATGGCAAATGTACCGACGAGGTGAGCACACGCACCGGATTCCGCAAGACAGAATTCAAGGACGGGCTTTTCCGACTCAACGACCGAGTGATGATGGTGCACGGCTATGCACAGCGCACCAGCAACGAGTGGCCAGGAGTGGGCATGAGTGTGCCTGCATGGCTGAGCGATTACTCCAACCTTGAAATGGTGAAGTCAGGCGGCAACCTCGTCCGTTGGATGCATGTCACTCCGTGGAAACAGGACATTGAGTCGTGCGACCGTGTCGGACTCATACAGGCTATGCCTGCAGGCGATGCCGAGAAGGATGTAGAAGGCCGCCGATGGGAACACCGCGTAGAACTCATGCGCGATGCCATAATCTACAACCGCAACAATCCGAGCATCATCTTCTACGAATGTGGAAACGAAAACATATCAGAGCCGCACATGGCAGAGATGAAGGCCGTGCGCGACCAGTACGACCCGCATGGCGGACGTGCCATCGGAAGCCGTGAGATGCTGGGCAGCAAGGTCTCTGAATACGGAGGCGAAATGCTCTACATCAACAAGAGCGGCGGACAACCGCTTTGGGCAATGGAGTATTGCCGCGACGAGGGACTGCGACGCTATTGGGACAACTGGAGCTATCCTTACCATCGCAGTGGCGACGGACCGCTCTATCGCAATGCCGACGCTTCGGCCTACAACCACAATCAGGATCAGCTTGCCGTCGAGCACATACGCCGTTGGTACGACTATTGGCTGGTGCGTCCGGGCATGGGACGTCGTGTCAGTTCGGGAGGAGTGAAGATTATCTTCTCCGACACCAACACCCACTTCCGTGGCGAATCCAACTACCGCACCAGCGGAGTCAGCGATGCCATGCGTCTGCCAAAGGACTCCTACTACGCCCATCAGGTGATGTGGAACGGATGGGTGCTGCCCGAAACTCCGCAGACCTATATCATGGGTCATTGGAACTACCCAGAAGGGACGGTCAAACCCGTCTATGTCGTGTCGAATGCCGACCATGTGAAGCTTTTCCTCAACGACAAGCCCGTAGGTGTGGCAAAATGTGAATACGATTTCCTCTTTACGTTCGATTCAGTGGCATATCAGCCAGGCACGCTCCGTGCCGTGTCTTACGACAAGCTGGGCAATGCCGTATCTGAATACGAGCATCAGACAGCAGGAGAACCGGCGTCGCTCCGCCTCACCCTCATGACGGCGCCCGATGGCATGCGTGCCGACGGAGCGGACATGGCACTCATCACCTTCGAAGTCGTCGACGAGGAAGGCCGACGCTGTCCGCTCGACAACCGCAACGTTACCTTCCGTCTCGAAGGCCCTGCCGAGTGGCGAGGCGGATTGGCAAAAGGCGATGGCAACTGCGTCCTTTCCACCACGCTCCCAGTAGAGTGTGGAGTGAACCGTGCCCTTGTGCGTAGTCTTACGGAGGCGGGGACAGTACGTGTCATTGCCGAGGCAGAAGGACTTGCTCCGCAGACCATAGAGTGGGAGAGCAAACCAGTGAAAGTCAGCAACGGACTCAGTACAGAGCATCAGCGTGACGTGCTGCCAAGCTATCTCGGACGAGGTGAGACACCGTCAACACCGTCCTACACCGACCTCAAGTGTACTATAGCTGTCAAGAACGTTACAGCAGGATGCAACAACGAGACAGCCCGCCACAGCATTGACGACAACGAGGAGACAGAATGGAAGAACGACGGCAGCAGCCGCACTTCATGGATGACCTACGAGTTTGCTGAGCCCCAGCGTCTCGACGAAGTGTCAATCAAGTTCACTGGTTGGCGCCGTCGCAGCTACCCGATAGAGATTTTTGCCGATACCACACTCGTGTGGGAAGGCAAGACCCCTATGTCGCTCGGTTATGTCCACCTGTGGGTTAAACCAACTGTTGCGTCAAAGGTGACAATACGCTTGAAGGGTACAGCCACCGAGAGCGATGCCTTCGGACAGATAACCGAACTTGCCGCACCAGTGGCAAACGAACTCGACCTCTTCAAGGCCAAGGATGGCGACAAGGTGCGCAGCGAACTCCGAATCGTCGAAATCGACTTTCTGCAGCATGCTCCGGGGGAGCGCAGGGGCGGGAAGTGATTAGCGGGGTGATGCGAATTTTTTATTGGGGCAGGGGAATAAATGCAACGATAAACGCAAGTAACATCTTTTCAAAAAATAAAACGATGGAACTTGCACAGGTTTCTGATTAAAACATTAACTTTGCATGTGGACGGAACACTTCGTTCCGCCACAGACATAATAATTGTAGCG
This sequence comes from Bacteroidaceae bacterium, assembly GCA_045576655.1. Classification (GTDB taxonomy): domain Bacteria; phylum Bacteroidota; class Bacteroidia; order Bacteroidales; family Bacteroidaceae; genus RGIG8745. The sequence goes on along the minus strand of JAZNGW010000009.1, from coordinate 27,584 downwards.
TTTTGCTATTGTTCTTTGCTCTAAGAAACGACCAATTTCAGGAAAAGTACACAGAAACAATAGGCACGAAACGCCTGCGCTTAGCGTGGGTTGTGCTTATCTTGTGTGCGGGTATTTGGTCGTACCTTTAGAGCGTGATAACCAACTCACGCTTTCTTTATATGGTTATGCGTGAGGTTAAAGAGTGTTCGGAATGTGTTTAATGTTCCCTGGTAGAAAGTTGAAAGTTAATAGTAGAAAGACGTTCCTAATTATGAATTCAGAATTCTAAATTATGAGGCGGAAGACTCAATATAATCTCTAAATATTTATCGAAATGAAAACATTAAGATTGATCGGAACGGGACTCTTTGCCGTTCTTTTATGCTGCGCATTTGTTTCTTGTAGTGGTGACGATGAGGATGATCCTAATCCTCCTGGTCAGGAAGTTCCCGCACCGGATGGTGACGGAGATACAGGACAGGGCGGAGGTGATTCGTCTGAGGATGATGCAATACAAGGCGAGGGTGGAGTAAATGCTGGAAATGCAAAAACTGTCGACCTCGGTCTTCCAAGCGGTACCCTCTGGGCCGACCGCAACATCGGTGCGGACTCTCCTGAGGACTATGGCGACTACTTCGCCTGGGGCGAAACTGAGCCGAAGTCCACTTACAGATGGAGTGCCTACAAATGGTATAACGGTTCGTCTTTTTCAATGACCAAGTATTGCACAAATGGAGAATATGGATACAATGGTTTTATAGACAACAAGATCACTCTTGAACCGTCTGATGATGCTGCCACAGCCAACTGGGGCGCAAAGTGGTGCATGCCGACAAGTACGCAATGCGAAGAACTTTTGTACAAATGCACCTGGACATGGACCACTCAGAACAGCGTGACGGGTTATAAAGTAACCGGTCCGAACGGCAAGTCTATCTTTCTTCCTGCCGCGGGTTATTGCGACAATAGCGGTCTCCACGACGCCGGTTCTTTAGGCCGCTATTGGTCGAGTTCGCTCGATGACGGCTATCCGAACAGAGCGTATTGCCTCTACTTCTATTCGGACAATCATCGCCTGTACAGCAACTACCGCAGCTACGGGTGCGCAGTGCGTGCTGTAGTGAAGTAATCCTCCGTGCCTTAGTGCGTAGTCTCACAGAATCGGGCAAGGTGCGTATCATAGCCCAAGCCGAAGGACTCGCTCCGCAGACTATAGAGTGGGAGAGCAAACCTGTGGAAGTCAGCAACGGACTCAGCACAGAGCATCAGCGCGACGTGCTGCCAAGCTATCTCGGACGAGGCGAGACACCGTCAACACCGTCCTACACCGACCTCAAGCGAACTATCGCTGTCAAGAATGTTACAGCAGGATGCAACAACGAGACAGCCCACCACAGCATTGACGACAACGAGGAAACCGAATGGAAGAACGACGGCAGCAGCCGCACATCATGGATTACTTACGAGTTTGCTGAGCCCCAGCGCCTCGACGAAGTGTCAATCAAGTTCACTGGTTGGCGCCGTCGCAGTTATCCTATCGAGATTTTTGCCGACACCACCCTCGTGTGGGAGGGCAAGACACCTATGTCGCTCGGTTATGTCCATCTGTGGGTTAAACCAACAGTTGCGTCAAAGGTGACAATACGCTTGAAGGGTACAGCCACCGAGAGCGATGCCTTCGGACAGATAACCGAACTTGCCGCACCTGTGGCAAACGAACTCGACCTCTTCAAGGCTAAGGACGGCGACAAGGTGAGGAGCGAACTCCGCATCGTAGAAATTGACTTCCTGCAGCATGTTGAGGGAGCGCAGATAGTCACTCCGCCAGCGAGCACATCATTCTTCTGAACCCGCGACGCTTTTATAGGTTGCGCCACAAAAATAAACACGCAAAGTGCCACAAGGCTATTCGTTGATGAGTAGTCTGTGGCGCTTTTTTTTACCCGCCAGGCATGGACGGTCTGCTTCCCCAAAGATTACATTTGGATGGGGAAGAGTCCGAGTTATCGCTCAAAACATACCTTCACCTCGGTAAATATTTTCCACCTCCTCGGAGAAAAGTATAAATAAAACTTATATTTGTAAGAATAAAACTAATATTTATATAAATAAAACTATTATTTGTACAAATATTACTTTTATTTATACTTTTCTCCGAGGTGTGGCGGTGTTTCGAGTGGGGAACCGATGAATAATAGCTGCGGTGCGGAGATTTTTATAGTGTGCAATTGCAGATTAAAATGATTCAAAGGTTTTTGCTTGGGCTACTGTCAAAGAAAAGATAGTCCTGATTGGGGTGGCATGCCGATAGTAGTTAAGTTGTTAAGGGGAGTTATCTCTTCGATAGTCTTATAGCCTTCTTGGTCGCAATAATGGCGTCCTTACAACTCAATAACTTAGGAACTCAATAACTTAGAAACTCAAGAACTTAGGACCCCAATAACTTAGTAACTCAAGAACTTAGAAACTCAAAACTCAAAAACTTACTTCTTTCCAACCGTTATAGCCCGTTGATAACTCTATAACCTGGAAACCGTTGTTGGTGAGCGTTTCAGCGGCTTTCTTGCTTCTGCGCCCACTTCTGCAATAGAGCGCCACGGGGCGGTCTTTGTCGAGCGCATCGAGCGCGTCAAGTTCGAATGACTGGTCGTTTACATTGATGTTCAGGCTGCCGGGGATGTGGCCTTCGGAGTGTTCTTCAGGAGTACGCACGTCAAGGATCTGTACTGTTGTGTCAGATATGACTGATGCAAACTCTTCTGCACTTACTGATTTGAACTTTTCTTCTTGAGTGCAAGCATACATGAGTGTGCAGAGCGGAATGATGTAAAAAAGTCTTTTCATGGCTGATGATTTGTTTGTGCGCAAATTTAAGGAAAGTATTCTTTATATTCTTTGCGGACGGTCTTCTTTTAGGCATTTATTTGTGTTTTTTGCGATTAGGGGCAGAGCTTGGCGGATGTTGTGCGCCAGGATGTCTGTGTGAGTAATATGTTGTTTCGTGTTAGTGTGGTAAACTTTTTTGTGCAAAAAAGTGTTGTGATTGAAAGAAAATAACTATTTTTGCATCGGATTTCCGTGCAGGAAAGCGTATTTGATGGGGCGGAGCGCCTCGTGTCTTTTATTTTAAATTCAAGAAAACATTTTATCCGATACAGACATCGCTGGTTTGGAGACGAAGTACTGATTCGTTTTCATGTGTGTATGTCAATGGATTGCTGATTCATTTTTTATTTTACTATTCGATTATTTGTGTTTGCGCTTGCGGGTTATTGTGGAATAACTCGGTTGGGCGTATTCTTGTAAGATATTTCACATTATTTATATGGGTTACAATAAGGAACAATTGACTGGGAAGAGTATTGAGGAACTGAGGTCTATTGCTGATGATTTGGGATTGGAGTCGACGGGCGGTTTGGAACAGATGGATTTGATATATAGAATCCTGGACGAGCAGGCGTCGTCGGCATCGAGCAAGGCGGAAAAGACGGGGAGTCGTAAGCGTTCGCGCATAAGCGTGAAGAGTGTGGACAGGGTTTACACGGCCAATCAGATGAAGGCTAAGAAAGTCGATAAGCAGATGAAGGTGGCAAAGGATGAATCGCTGTTTGCTGATCTGACGGAGGAGGAGAGAAGTATGCTTGTCTCAGTAGAGGAACCTGTTTCTGCTGATGTGCAGCCTGAGCAGCCTGATGTGCAGCCGGTTGAGGTGCCTGCTGAAGAACCGAAGAAGGCAAAGAAGACCGCAAAGTCTAAGACTGAGGGCGCTGCGGCGGAGAATGAGGCAAAGCCTGCAGAGAAGAAAAAGCGTGCGCGCAAGACTGCTAAGGCGGATGAAACTGCTGGCGGAGACGAGATAAAGACCGCTTTTGAGGATGTGGTTCCAGAGGCAGTGTTTGTTGCCGAAAATAAGCCTGCAGAGCAGAAGGCAGAAGTTAAGACTATCGTGAAGAAGTCTGAAACGGTGGCTGACGAGAGCGCTGACTTCATCATCATAGAGGACATCCCTTCGATTGAGGATGCAAGTGATGAGGGTCCGATGGGATTCTTTGAGCGCATGGACAAGAATGAGCAGAAGGCGGAAGCCGTTGAGCCTGAACCTGTGAAGGAGCAAGTGTGCGAACAGCAGGAGAAGGTTTATGACTTCAGTGACTTAATTACTGTTTCGGGCGTTTTCGAAATGATAGATCACTACGGATTCCTCCGCAGTTCAGACTATAACTATTTGGCTTCGCCAGATGACATATATGTGAACCCTTCGCAGGTGAAGCATTTCGGACTTAAGACCGGCGATGTGGTGGAAGGTACGATACGCCCTCCGAAGGAAGGCGAGAAGTTCTTCCCGCTGATGAAAATCAGCAGAATAAACGGGTGTGACCCTTCTGTGGCACGCGACCGTATAGCTTTCGAGCATCTCACGCCGTTGTTCCCAGACGAGAAGTTTAATCTTTGTACAGGGGTTAACGACAGCAAGTCTTCGAGAATCGTCGATTTGTTCTCGCCTATAGGAAAGGGACAGCGTGCGCTTATTGTGGCGCAGCCTAAGACAGGTAAAACTCTGCTGATGAAGGATATAGCAAATTCTATATCAAAGAACCATCCAGAGGCGTATCTTATGATGCTTCTCATCGATGAGCGTCCGGAGGAGGTGACAGACATGGCTCGTACGGTTAACGCCGAAGTAATAGCGTCAACATTCGACGCACCGGCAGAGAACCATGTGAAGATTGCGGGGCTGGTGCTTGAAAAGGCAAAGAGAATGGTGGAATGTGGCCATGATGTGGTGATATTCCTTGACTCGATTACTCGTCTTGCACGTGCTTACAACACCGTGAGTCCTGCATCGGGAAAAGTCCTTTCGGGAGGTGTCGACGCCAATGCTCTGCACAAACCGAAGCGTTTCTTTGGAGCGGCGCGTAATATTGAGGGCGGCGGTTCGCTCACGATCATTGCTACGGCGTTGATTGATACAGGAAGCAAGATGGACGAAGTGATATTTGAGGAATTTAAAGGTACCGGTAACATGGAGCTCCAGCTCGACCGTTCGCTTGCTAACAAGCGTGTGTTCCCAGCAGTAAACATCACAGCATCAAGTACCCGCCGTGATGATTTGCTCCAGGATCAGACCACGCTCAACCGCATGTGGATTCTTCGCAAGCATCTTGCTGACATGAATGCGCTTGAGGCGATGGATGTGGTGATGAACCATCTGGACAAAACCAAGAACAATGACGAGTTCCTGCTCAGTATGAATGGGTAGAGACTTCTTAACTTCTTAACTCCTTAACTCCTTAACTCCTGAAATAATGTCTCCTAAACTGAAAAATATTCTGCTGAAGGGAAAATACCCCCTGGCATTAATTGTGTTTGGCGTGTGTATCGGTTTTCTCGGTGAAAGCAGCCTTGTGAACCGCTGTTCGCATAAAGCCGAAATACGTCGTCTTGAAGGTGAAATCAGCGAACTGAATGAAAAGTTCGATACAGACAAGGAAACTCTGCGCCGACTTGAACAAGAACCGGAAGCAATCAAGGAAATTGCGCGTGAAAGGTATTACATGAAGGCAGACAATGAGGACGTTTTTGTGATTGAAGACGTTGAGGAGGATTGACGCTAATGGAAAAGAATAAGATTTATAACATTATATCCTGCGTGGGCGAAGTGCTTGTCATAGTTGGTGCAATGCTCTGGATAACAGGAACGGACATTGCGGACTATCTGTATGCAGCGGGAGCTACGATTTTCGTTATAGGGCGCTTGAGCGAGAAAAGTGAGAAGGGCAGCATAGTGCTGGCCCGTCTTTACGGACAGCGCACCCTTGGCTCAATAGTCTTGCTGCTCTCTGCAGTGGTGATGTATCTGCCCCCAGGATTTTATCTGGGGATGTACTTGCGCTCTACGGCATGGCTCATTCCTTTTATGGTGTTCGTGGTTTTGGAGGTTTACACAGCCTTCAGAATACCAGCGCAGATAAAGAAGGAAAAAGGCGGATGAAATCTTTTTCGTTCTGCACCAGTTATTTCAGGGAAAAAGAGTACATTTGCAGAATATTCGGCGGCGCAGGGATGCGCGCGGACATATAGGACAAAAAATAATCGATTATAACAATAATACATGAAACTTGATGCATTGACTGCCGTATCGCCTATTGACGGCAGATACAGGAGCAAAACCGAAGGTTTGGCGCCGTTTTTTTCAGAGTACGCATTGATTAAGTATCGCGTGCGAGTTGAGATTGAATACTTCATTACGCTTTGCGAATTGCCGCTTCCTCAGTTGGAATCGTTCGACAAAGGCCTTTTTGAGACATTGCGCAACATCTATCGCAATTTCACAGAGGAGGATGCACAGAGAGTGAAGGACATCGAGAAGGTTACAAACCACGATGTTAAGGCAGTGGAGTACTTCATCAAGGAGAAACTTGACGCAATCGGTAATTTCGGAGAGTATAAGGAATTTATCCACTTCGGTCTTACAAGCCAGGATATCAACAATACCAGCGTTCCCCTTTCAATCAAAGACGCTCTCAATGAGGTCTATTATCCGTTGGTTGAAGAACTTATAGCACAGCTTCGCGAGTATGCAGAAGAATGGAACGACGTGTCCATGCTTGCTAAGACTCACGGGCAACCAGCTTCGCCGACTCGTCTCGGAAAAGAAGTGATGGTGTTTGTCTACCGCTTGGAAGAGCAGCTAAAGGTGCTTAAGTCATGCAAGATAACAGCTAAGTTCGGCGGTGCTACAGGTAACTACAACGCCCACCGCGTGGCATATCCTGCGTATGACTGGAAGGAGTTCGGAAATAAGTTCGTCAGCGAGAAACTCGGACTTGAACGCGAACAGTGGACTACCCAGATAAGCAACTACGACAACCTCGGCGCAATCTTTGATGCAATGAAGCGCATCAATACCATCATCATAGACCTCGATCGCGACTTCTGGATGTATGTGTCAATGGAATACTTCAAGCAGAAGATTAAGGCTGGCGAGGTAGGCTCAAGCGCTATGCCTCACAAGGTTAATCCTATCGACTTTGAAAACTCGGAAGGTAACCTCGGTATCGCCAATGCTATATTGGAGCACCTCAGCAATAAGTTGCCCGTTTCACGCTTGCAGCGCGACTTGACTGACTCGACAGTGCTCCGCAATGTAGGTGTGCCGATGGGACACGCTGTGATTTCGATCCAGAGCACCCTTAAGGGACTTCGCAAGCTCCTTCTCAATGTAGATGCGATCAACAGCGACCTTGACAACTGCTGGGCAGTATGTGCCGAGGGCATACAGACTGTGCTCCGTCGTGAGGCTTATCCTAATCCATACGAGGCACTGAAGGCGCTTACTCGTACTAATGAGGCGATAACTGCAGAGAGCATAGCAAACTTTATTGAGGGACTTGACGTGAGCGAAAGCGTGAAGGCGGAACTTCGTCAGATTACTCCTCACTCATATACGGGAATTTAATACAACAACGATATTTGCAGGACCGTCCGTGAGGGATGGTGATGACATTATTAAGTAAAAAGGTAACGATTTTAAATGAAAGATTTTGAAGAATGGCAGAGCAGATCTGCCGACAGCAGAATGGAGACTTCTGGTGGCCGTGATGGTTATAGAGGTTCTAACAACAGAGGCAATGGTTATGGCGCACAGCGTCGTGGTTATGACAACAACAATCGCGGAGGCTACGGAGAACGTCCTCGTCGTCCTCGTTTCAACTCTCAGGAGCGCCCTTATGGCGGCAACAGAGATCAGCAGGGTGAACAGCGCGGAGGTTACCGCCAGGGAGGTTATTCACAGCGTCCGCAGTATAACAAGCCTCGCGGATTCGGATATGAGAATACCGACCGCCCGTCATTTAGCGATCAGCACTCAACTTATGTCCACAACTATCGCGGTGGTAGTCGTCAGGGCGGTTACAACAGAGGCGAGGGTAACGGACAGCGTCCTTACGGAAATCGTCAGGGCGGATATAACAAGCGTTCAGGCAATTACGATCCTAACGCAAAATATAGCATGAAGAAGCGCATTGAGTACAAGGAGTATCTTGAAGACCCTAATGCACCGCTTCGTCTTAATAAGTTCCTTGCTAATGCAGGCGTTTGCTCACGTCGTGAGGCGGACGAGTTCATTCAGGCAGGCGTGGTACGCGTTAACGGTGAGGTCGTTACAGAACTCGGTACAAAGGTGCAGCGCACTGATACCGTGCACTTCCACGACCAACTTATCAGCATAGAGAAGAAGGTGTACGTGCTTCTCAATAAGCCAAAGGATTATGTTACGACTTCTGACGATCCTCAGCAGCGCAAGACTGTGATGGAGCTTGTGAAGAACTGCTGCCGTGAGCGCATCTACCCTGTTGGTCGTCTCGACCGCAACACTATGGGTGTGCTTCTCTTTACTAACGACGGCGATCTTGCTTCAAAGCTTACTCATCCTAAGTTCCTGAAGAAGAAGATATATCATGTATTCCTTGACAAAAATGTTACGGCTGCCGATCTCAAGCAGATTGCAGACGGTATCATGCTTGAGGACGGTGAGATTCATGCCGACGCTATCAGCTATGCTTCTGATACAGACAAGAAGCAGGTTGGTATCGAAATCCACTCAGGCAGAAACCGCATCGTGCGCCGCATATTCGAATCGCTCGGATATAAGGTTGTGAAGCTCGACCGCGTAATGTTTGCCGGACTCACTAAGAAAGGCATCAAGCGTGGCGATTGGCGCTTCCTTACTGAGCAGGAGGTGGCAATGCTCCACATGGGTGCATACGAGTAAACAGACCGGTTTGATTGGCTATTTAGTCGGAATCGGCTAATTAGTCTGATCGGGCAGGTAAAACCAGTAGGACTAATCAAAAACTCAATAATTCAAATGGCTATTCGCAGAACAAAAATAGTAGACCTGCTTCAGCGCAAGGATTATGGTTCGCAGGTCAATGTTAAGGGATGGGTGCGCACTAAGCGCGGCAGCAAGGCTGTCAACTTTATCGCTCTTAATGATGGTTCAACAATCAAGAATGTGCAGATTGTTGCTGATGTAGAAAAGTTCGACCCAGAGATGTTCAAGGACATCACTACAGGAGCGTGCATTAGCGTGACTGGTGAGATGGTGGAGAGCATCGGTGCAGGCCAGAGCGTGGAAATTCAGGCTGCAGAAATCGAGGTACTCGGCACTTGCCCCTCTGACTATCCAATGCAGAAGAAAGGACAGAGCTTCGAGTATATGCGTCAGCATGCTCACATGCGTCTTCGCACAAACACATTCGGTGCGGTGTTCCGCATTCGTCACAACATGGCGATGGCAATCCACCAGTTCTTCCACGAGCGCGGATTCTTCTACTTCCACACTCCTATCATCACTGCTTCCGACTGTGAAGGAGCAGGACAGATGTTCCAGGTAACTACAAAGAATCTCTACGACCTCAAGAAGGACGAGAACGGCAGCATCATCTATGACGACGACTTCTTCGGCAAGACAACAAGTCTCACAGTGAGCGGTCAGTTGGAGGGCGAGCTCGGTGCTACAGCTCTTGGTCAGATTTATACATTCGGACCTACTTTCCGTGCCGAGAACTCTAATACTCCGCGCCACCTTGCTGAGTTCTGGATGATTGAACCAGAGGTGTGCTTCATCGATCTCAACGACCTTATGGATCTTGAAGAGGATTTCATTAAGTATTGCGTGAAGTGGGCTCTTGACAATTGTATGGACGACCTTGAGTTCCTCAACAAGATGATTGACAACGGACTTATTGAGCGCCTTCGTTCAGTTGCCGACACGGAATTTGTACGCCTTCCTTATACAGAAGGTATTAAGATACTCGAAGAGGCAATTGCTAACGGGCACAAGTTTGAGTTCCCTGTAAGTTGGGGATGCGACCTTGCAAGTGAGCATGAGCGCTACCTTGTAGAGGAGCACTTCAAGAAGCCTGTTATCCTCACAGACTATCCAAAGGAAATCAAGGCGTTCTATATGAAGATGAATGAGGACGGAAAGACTGTACAGGGTACAGACGTGCTCTTCCCTCAGATTGGCGAAATTATCGGTGGTTCAGTTCGTGAAGAGAACTACGGTAAGTTGATGGAGCGCATCGAGGAGATGAACATCCCGATGAAGGACATGTGGTGGTATCTCGACACACGCAAGTTCGGATCTTGCCCTCACGGAGGTTTCGGACTCGGATTCGAGCGTCTCATCCTCTTCGTGACAGGTATGCAGAACATCCGCGACGTTATTCCGTTCCCACGCACACCTAAGACTGCAGAATTCTAAGCAATAATGCTTACTAATATTTGTGCATTCCGCATATTTTGCCTACCTTTGCAGAGCAAAAGCGGAAAGCGCAAGGGCGTTTAGCTCAGCTGGTTCAGAGCATCTGCCTTACAAGCAGAGGGTCGGCGGTTCGAATCCGTCAACGCCCACGTAGTTATATTTTTTCTCCCTGATTATTCAAACGAATAGTCAGGGACTTTTTTTGTTTGTACACCGCAACTTACTTTCGCACTCCTCGGTGAAAAACATGTTATTCTTCATTATAAACTCCATAATGCACTGCAATATGTGCATAACGCACTGTGATATGTATATAACGCACTGCATTATATACAAAACGCATTGCGTTATATAGTTTTTTCTTCGTATTTTGTGTTTTTCTGTCGAGGTGCTGTCAAGTTTGTTGCGAGCAATACAAAAAAAACGGAGGCTGCTGGTGAGCAACCTCCGTTAATGCTATAAAACGCAGTATGTAATTTGACTTACTTTACAAGAGCGAGGGTGTCAAGAGCAATCATGAGCTCCTCGTCAGTAGGGATGACGCAAACCTTTACGCGTGAGTCGTCGGCAGAGATGACAGCCTCAGTTGCACGGCAAGCCTTGTTCTTCTCGTTGTCCATCTTGACACCCATGAACTCAAGGCCTTCTGTTGCTTCCTGACGTACGTCCCACTGATTTTCGCCAGCGCCACCAGTGAAGAGGATTACGTCCACGCCGCCCATTGCAGCAGCGTACTCACCGATGTACTTCTTGATGCGGTATGTGTACATTTCCTTAGCGATACGAGCGCGCTCGTTGCCTTCAGCGATACCAGCGAGGATGTCGCGGAAGTCGTTTGAGAGTCCGCTCACGCCAGCAAGACCAGACTTCTTGTTCAAGAGATCAGAGATGCCCTTAGTGTCAAGGTTGAGCTTGTCCATGATGAATGTCACGGCGCCGGCGTCGATGTCGCCTGAGCGAGTACCCATCACGAGACCTTCGAGTGGAGTCAGACCCATAGATGTGTCAACGCACTTGCCGTCCTTAACTGCTGCGATTGATGCGCCGTTACCGATGTGGCAAGTGATGATTTTTGTGCCTTCAGCCTTGATGCCAAGGAACTCGCAAACACGCTCAGAAACGTAGCGGTGGCTTGTACCGTGGAATCCGTAGCGACGCACTCCGTAGTCTTTATAGAGTTCGTAAGGGAGAGCGTACATGTATGCGTAGTCAGGCATTGTCTGATGGAATGCAGTGTCGAACACGCCAACCTGCGGAATCTCAGGGAGGAGTTCCTTCACAGCGTTGATACCCTTGATGTTTGCAGGGTTGTGGAGCGGTGCGAGGTCGTTGCAAGCAGCGAAAGCCTCCATCACTTCGTCGGTGAGGAGCACGCTCTTGTTAAACTTCTCACCTCCGTGTACAGTGCGGTGACCTACAGCATCGAGTTCGTCAAGACTCTTGAGCACTGCGTATTCGCCTTCAGTGAGAACCTGAAGGATGAACTTTACTCCCTTTGTGTGCTCAGGGATTGGCTCGTCGATTTGCACCTTCTTGCCGTCAGCAAGTTTGATTTTGATGAATGAGTCAGGGAGGCCAATCTTTTCAATTCCTCCTGATGTGAGTACGCTCTGGTCATCCATGTCGTAGAGCGCATATTTGATTGATGAACTTCCGCAGTTCAGTACAAGTATTTTCATAATGAAGACCCACCCCCGTCCCCTCCCTGTATGGAGGGGCGTATAATCCGATTTTCTCGAATTGTTCCCTGGGGTGAAAGGGCTTTAATTGTTATTGGTGTTCTTTTTTATATGTTTTTTTCCAGTCCCCTCCCTCCGGGGAGGGTTAGGGAGGGGTCGCTATTATTAATTAACTCTGAGCTTGACAAGCAGTTATTGCCACCATCTTGTAGATGTCGTCGATAGAGCATCCGCGGCTGAGGTCGTTAACCGGACGAGCGATACCCTGGAGGATAGGTCCGATGGCGTCAGCATTGCCGAGGCGCTGCACGAGCTTGTAGCCGATGTTGCCCACTTCGAGACTTGGGAATACGAGCACGTTTGCGTGCCCTGCTATTGCGCTGCCTGGAGCCTTGCTTTCGCCTACGCTTGGAACGAGTGCTGCGTCAGCCTGAAGTTCGCCGTCAACCTTGAGTTCTGGAGCAAGTTCCTGAGCTACTTTGAGAGCCTCTGTCACCTTGTCGACTGCTTCATGCTTGGCGCTTCCCTTTGTTGAGAAAGAAAGCATAGCCACGCGAGGGTCCTCAAATCCGGCAACAGCCTTTGCTGTCTGTGCTGTACATACGGCAATCTGTCCGAGCTGTGCTGCGTCTGGTACAGGAGTAACAGCCACGTCGCCCACAACGAGCACGCCGTTTTCGCCATACTGCGGAGTCTGAGTGATGAGAAGCATAGCGCCGCTCACAACAGAGATGCCTGGAGTAGTCTTGATGATCTGGAGGGCAGGGCGGAGCACGTTGCCTGTAGTGTTCTGCGCACCAGCCAACTGGCCGTCAGCATCGCCAGCCTTGATGATGAGACATCCGAGATAGAGAGGGTCGAGCACCTTCTGACGAGCCTCTTCAATAGTCATGCCCTTCTTCTTGCGGAGTTCGCAAAGAAGCTGTGCGTACTCTTCTTTCTTGTCGTGGTTCTGAGGGTCGATGATTGTAGCCTTGTCGATGTTCTTCAGTCCGAGCTTGTCAGCAAGAGCCATAACTTCGGCAGGATTGCCGATGAGGATAATCTCAGCCACACCGTCAGCCAATACGCTGTCAGCTGCAGTCAGAGTGCGCTCCTCTGTAGCTTCAGGGAGCACGATGCGCTGCTTGTTAGCCTTAGCGCGTTCAATGATACTGCTAATTAAGTCCATTTGATAGTTGTTATATATAGTTATCGTTTCTGTAGATTGTTCTCCGGTGTAAGAGTTGTTCTGCGCACTTGCACACTTATTGCAAATTTAGGCAATTTCTCTGAATAAGCGTTTATGCACGGCGGTATTTGTGCCAAATCTCCAAGCAATATTTCTTGCAATTCTCATTTTCGGGTGTGCTTGGTTGCAATGAGGTGGAATTATTGATTTCGCTTTTATGAAAAAAGGCTATCTTTGCAGTCGGACATTTGATATAAACAAAAACACCAATTATCTATGATACCATTCAGAAATATTACTTTGGCTGACAAACCTGCCATTGAGAAGTATCTCATTAATGGGAAGTGCGAAAATCCGGAAGTTGTTTTTGACGATATATTGAGCAGGCGCCAGCAGACCAACGCGCGCTATGCTATAGTGGAGGGTATGCTCGTGTTTCGCTATGAGACGAACGGCCGTTTTACTTATTCCATGCCTCTGGGGCGTGGCAATCTGCGCTTTGCTCTTATGCAGATGATGGAGGATGCCGACACCATGCGCATGTCGTGCTGCCTGTCAGGTCTTTCGGCAGATGATGTCGATGCTATCAAGACTGCTATGCCTGGCTATTACGCTTTTGAGGCTGAAGAGGGCGGCGAGGTCTCTACGACATACAGCGCCACTCCGCTGACCAACTACACAAACTCCATATTCTATAACAACGAGGGTATGGTACCTCCGCCGTAAAGATTACGCCTTATCTGTTAATTACTAATAAAATCGTTCCTATTACTAAAACTAAAGGTTAAAAGTTTGAGTAGGAGCGATTTTTTCTTTTACTAATGTTTTCGTATTCTAAATGTTTCGTTTAGATTTGTGCTTACAACTAAACGGATTTAGTATGAAAGACAAGAAAACATTAACCAAGGCGGAGATGCAGGTTATGAGCATCCTGTGGACTATGCCAAATGGTGGAAGCGTCTATGATGTGCTGGAGCATTATGACGAACCTAAACCTGCCTATACAACCGTTGCTACGTTTCTGAAGATTATGCAGAACAAGGGGTTTGTGAGAAGTGAGAGGATGCAGGGGCGCCAGCAGCGTTTCGTCCCTCTCGTGTCGAAGGAGGACTATACGCGTCAGGTGATGGACGAGGTGAAGGACAACTTCTTTGACGGCTCAAAACTCTCGTTTGTGCGTTACTTCATGAAGGAGGAGAAGATTTCGGCAGAGGAACTGCAGGAACTTATTAAGATGGTGGAGGGTTGAGTATGGGCGCAATCAGTATCTATGCCATCAAGTCGGCAATCTGCCTTGCCTTGATATACATCCCATATATGCTTATGTTGCGGAGGGAGACATTCTTCCGCTTCAACCGAGGCGTGCTTGTTGCGATACTGTTTTTGTCGCTTGCCCTTCCGCTGCTTAACATTGCTCCGTGGGCTTTTCTCGACCAGACGGAGGTTGGGGCAATGAACCGCGCCATTACGGAAGTGGGTGTGCCTATGATTGAAATTGGTGCGCCGACGATGGAACTCGTTGACGAGTATGCGTCGTCTGACCAGCTCGCCTCAACGTCTACTGTGAGTGTGGGGTGGGCTGATGCGCTTGTCGCGGTCTATATTTTAGGCGCGGTGGTGGTCTTGGCGGTGAAGCTTGCCCAGCTGCTGAAGATGCTGAGGTTCATGCGCAGGGGTGTATTGTGGACTAATAAAGAGGACGGTGTGACTGTCTATTGCCACGCCCGCGATGTCGTGCCTTTCAGTTGGATGAATGGGATTGTCATTTCTGAGCGCGACTATAATGAGGGAGGCAGAGAGATTTTGCTGCACGAAAAGGCACATATCCGTTGCGGCCATTCCTACGACGTTTGCTTGGTGGCGGTGTGCGAGGTAGTGCAGTGGTTCAATCCATTCGTGTGGCTGATGTCGTCGTCGCTCAGCGATGTGCATGAATATGAGGCGGATGCAGAGGTGCTGAACTGCGGTGTCGATGCCCGTTCGTATCAGATGTTATTAATTAAAAAAGCCGTTGGCTCCAGTTCCTACGCCTTTGCCAACAGCTTCAATCACAGTTTACTTAAAAAACGTATCGCTATGATGTTAAAAAAGAAATCAAGTCCGTGGATGCGTGCGAAAGCTCTCTACGTCATCCCGGTGGCAGGAATCGCACTCAGTGCGTTCGCCACAAGTGAGTTCACTAACAGCGTGGAACTCATCAGCGAGAGCAAAGTTAATGATTTGCCTGAAATGATGCAAGAGGCAGAGCAGAATTCTTCAATGAGGACCGAGACTGCCAGCGTGGTAGAGTCAGTTCCAGAGATTACTCAACCTCAAGTGGCAGAAGAGTCTGAAAAGAAGGAGCCGCTGATTATTGTCGACGGCAAGGAGGTGGAAGCGGATGGGTTGTCGGACCCGAATGCGCCTACGCAGGATATACTCGACAGGATAGGCGATCTGAAGCCGGAAGATATAGCGCACGTCACAGTGCTTAAAGGTGTGAGCGGTACTGCTATCTATGGCGAGAAAGGCGCTAACGGTGTGATTGAGATTGCTACAAAGAAGGCGGTAGAGAAGGCTATGGAGCAGGCTGCTGCAGATTCGATAAAGGCCGTTAAGGCAATTGAAGCGGCTAAGGAAGCAGATGAAGGCGAGGTCTTTATGGTCTGCGAGCAGATGCCTCAGTTCCCTGGCGGACATGGCGAATTGATGAAGTTCATTGCGAAGAATATCCGCTATCCTAAATTGGCTTGTGAATATGGAGTGAAAGGCCGCGTGCTGGTGCAGTTTGTTGTGGATAAAGACGGTTCCGTAGGTGAACACAGCATCCTTAGTTCGAAGATTGTGCGTCCGATTAACCGCACAGATTCTCTGCGCATAGCTGCAGAACAGGGTACAATGCTTGATGAGGTTATGGTAAATGCGCTTGAGATGACAGACAGTGGCGATCCTAATACCTTGTCTGTAACTGAGCTGAAGAAACTTGTCCAGAAACTGCCAGGTGCGGAGATGGACGAGATGGGCAATGTGACTATCAATGGCAAGGCTGTCAAGACACTGAAAGTGGAAGGCAAGGAGTATAAAATAGACCAGGACATGGTGGCATATCAGAACGCCCGCATCGCGCTTGAAGAGGAGGCTGTGCGAGTGCTGAAACTCATGCCTAAGTGGACTCCAGGGATGCAGAGAGGCAAGGCTGTCCGTGTGCGCTATACCATGCCGATCATTTATCGTCTGCATTAGCGGTGGTTTTGAGCACATTTGATTTTAGTTAAATATGAGAGTGTCCCGAATGCGCAGAGTCGTGTTCGGGATTCCTTTTATGGTGCGGAGAAATCTATAAACTCAGACTGAGTTCGTATAAACTTAGACTGAGTTTGTATGTTTTTAATCTGAGTTTGTACATACTTAGACTAAGTTTGAAGTTTTTAAGGTGGTTGTGCCCTTTAATATCCTTCCTTCGTGACTTTTGTTGGAAGCATCCAGTGAAATGCATATATATTCGCTCCTGAATTGAATATTTATGCATAATTATGCAAAAATCTTTTGTTTGCTATTGTCTGTATGTATGATAATTTGTAATTTTGCATCTGTTTTTGAATAAATATGCAATAAACCTATGGGTGTAAAGAATACGCGTCTGGATGCAATCAGGGAGATAATATCGGGGCAGAAAATAACCTGCCAGGAGGAACTTCTTGACGCCTTGTCGGAAAAGGGCTATAAACTGACACAGGGAACGCTCTCGCGCGACTTGAAGCAGATGAAGGTGGCGAAGGCGGCTTCGGTGGTGGGTAAATCTTATTACGTTTTGCCCAGCAATACGATGTACAAGCGTGTGAAGGACAATAACTTTGTGGAGCCTCGTCATGCCGACGGATTCGTGTCGCTGCGCTTTTCGGGCAATATTGCAGTGCTGAAAACTATGCCAGGCTATGCCAGCCGTATGGCTTATGACATAGACAATGCCAATTTGGAGCATGTGCTTGGCACTATAGCAGGTGATGATACTATAATGATAGTGCTTGAGGAGGGGGCGTCGAAAGAGGTTGTGCGCCTGGAACTTGAAAGGGCTATTAAAATTATGAATTAGGAATTGTGAATTAGGATTTTTGGGGGTGCTCAATATCCCTGTTCAACAGAAATGCTATATGGAATATAACGACGGTATAAAGGTTGTAGTGGCAGACGCTTCGCACGAGAAGTACGTGGATGTGATTCTTGCCACAATCACAGATTCGGCAAAGAAGAGGGGTAGCGGCATCGCATCGCGTACCCACGAATATCTTGCCACAAAGATGAGAGAGCGCAAGGCCATCATCGCGCTTGCCGGCGAGGAAGAGGAGTTTGCAGGTTTCTGCTACATCGAGAGTTGGGGCAACAAGGAATACGTTGCTAACTCCGGACTTATTGTAGTGGAGAAGTTCCGCAACCACCATTTGGCAAAGCGTATCAAGCAGACAGCATTCACGTTGAGCCGTTTGCGATGGCCAAATGCCAAACTGTTCGGATTGACAAGTCAGGCTGCCGTGATGAGAATAAACACTCAGTTGGGTTATGTGCCTGTTACGTTTGCCCAACTCACTCAGGACGATGCCTACTGGGCGGGATGCGGTACGCCGGAAGACCCGAAGTGTAAGAACTGCGACATTCTGGCGCGCACGGAGCGCATGTACTGCGTCTGCACAGCCATGCTCTACGACCCGAAGGACCATGTGGGCGAACCGCTGCCGGTGGAACTCCCGCCCGATGTTGTGGAAATGGCGAAGAAGGCTGCTGAGCAGAATTTGAGATAGGATTTAAATTAGTAAAAATATGTCCGATTAGGCTAATTAGCCAATTGGACCAATACTTAAAGATGATGGAACAAAAAAAGAAAAAGGTTGTTGTTGCATTTAGTGGAGGACTTGACACTTCCTACAATGTGATGTATCTCACAAAAGAGATGGGATATGAGGTATATGCCGCTTGTGCTAATACCGGCGGTTTCTCTGAAGAGCAACTCAAGGCAAACGAGGAGAATGCTTACAAGCTCGGTGCTGTGAAGTATGTGACTCTCGACGTTATGGACGAGTACTATGAGAAGTCATTGAAATATATGATATACGGCAATGTGCTCCGTAACAACTGTTATCCAATATCTGTGTCGTCAGAGCGAATCTTCCAGGCTATAGCCATTGCGCGCTATGCCAAGGAAATCGGCGCTGATGCCATAGCTCACGGTTCGACAGGTGCGGGCAACGACCAAATCCGTTTCGACATGACATTCCTCGTGCTTGCTCCGGGTGTGGAAATCATCACCCTTACTCGCGACAAGAACTTGAGCCGTCAGGAAGAGGTGGATTACCTCAACGCTAACGGATATTTTGCTGACTTTACTAAACTCAAATATTCTTACAACGTAGGTATATGGGGCACATCAATCTGCGGCGGTGAGATTCTTGACTCTAACCAGGGACTTCCTGAGAGCGCATATCTGAAGCACCCTACGAAGGAAGGTCCGGAACTCTTGAAGATAGGTTTCAAGAAGGGCGAAATCTGCTCTGTGAATGGTGTGGAGTATGACGACAAGATCAAGGCTATCCAGGCTGTTGAGGAGATTGGTGCCGCTTACGGTATAGGCCGCGACTGCCATGTCGGTGACACTATCATCGGTATCAAAGGACGTGTCGGCTTCGAGGCTGCAGCTCCGATGCTCATCATCGGTGCGCACCGTTTCCTTGAGAAGTACACACTCTCAAAGTGGCAGCAGTACTGGAAAGACCAGGTGAGCAACTGGTACGGAATGTTCCTCCACGAGAGCCAGTATCTCGAACCTGTCATGCCAGACATCGAGGCTATGCTCACAAGCAGCCAGCGCAACGTGAACGGTGTGGTTACTCTCGAACTCCGTCCGCTCGGATTCCAGACAGTAGGCGTTGACTCTCCTGATGACCTTGTTAAGAACAAGCTTGGCGAATATGGTGAAACAGCCAAGGCATGGTCTTCTGAGGACGCAAAGGGATTCATCAAGGTGACTTCTACTGCTCTCCGCGCTTACTATCTGGCTCATCCAGACGAGGAGAGATAACGCGTCATTATGTAATTAATACTATTAACAGTTAATAATTAACGAACTATGGAAAAGAAGTTTTATTTGTCTTCAACAGACAAGAAGATTGCCGGTGTATGTGGCGGTATTGCAGAGTATTTCAACATTGACCCGCTCATCGTGAGAGTGTTGTTCCTCGTGTTCGCAATTTGCGGTTCACTTGGTTTTTTGGGCATATATCCTCCTTTGGCTTCTCGCCCCTAAAAAGGCTTGATGATTTATGGTGAAAGTAGGAATACTTGGTGCGGCAGGATATACAGGAGGTGAACTTATTCGCCTCCTGCTCAATCATCCTGAAGCGGAGATTGTCTTTGCAAACAGCGGTTCGAATGCAGGCAATAAGGTTGCCGACGTTCATGGTGGTCTGCTTGGTGAGACAGACATGGAGTTTACCGACCAGATGCCTTTCGACGAGGTTGACGTTGTGTTCTTCTGTTTCGGTCATGGCAAGAGTGAGGAGTTTCTTAAGGAGAATGCAATCCCTGCTCACGTTAAGATTATTGACTTGGCACAGGACTTCCGTATTGCAGCCCCTACGCACGACTATGTGTACGGACTTCCGGAAATTCATAAGGCTGAAATTCAGAACTGCCAGCACTTGGCTAATCCTGGATGCTTCGCCACTTGCATACAGCTTGGTCTGCTGCCGTTGGCAAAGGCGGGACTCTTGAAACACGATGTTTCGATCAACGCTATCACGGGGTCAACTGGTGCTGGGCAGAAACCTACAGGTACGACACATTTCTCATGGCGCAACAACAATATGAGCGTCTATAAGGTGTTCACTCATCAGCATCTGCACGAGATTCGTCAGTCGCTCACTGAGTTGCAGGGCGCACTCGATGCTTCGATTGATTTCATCCCTTACCGCGGTGACTTCCCGCGCGGAATATTCTGTACGGAGGTTGTGAAGTTTGACGGTGAGGAGGGAAGTGCAACAAACCCTACAGGCGAGCAACTTGCCCAGATGTATAAGGACTTCTATGCCGATGCTGCCTTCACCCATTATGTGGACAAGGCTATTGACATGAAGCAGGTGGTCAACACCAACAAGTGCCTGGTTCATGTTGACAAGTTTGGCAATAAGGCTGTTATCACGTCTACCATCGACAACTTGCTGAAGGGTGCTGTGGGTCAGGCTGTGCAGAACATGAATCTCATGTTTGGCATAGACGAGTGTGCTGGTCTGCGCCTTAAAGCTTGCGCATTTTAAATAATAAGGTTGTAGGTCTTAAGGTTGTAAAACCTCAGAACCTCAAAACCTCAGAACCTCAAAACCTCGGAACCTCAAAACCTAAAATATATGAACTTATACGATGTGTATCCTCTGATGGATGTAACGATCGACAGAGGACAAGGATGCAAGGTGTGGGACGACAAGGGGCAGGAGTACCTCGACCTTTACGGCGGTCATGCTGTGATAAGTATCGGCCACTGCCATCCGCACTATGTGGAGATGATGACACGCCAGTTGGGCAAACTCGGATTCTACAGCAATTCGGTTATCAACCCCCTGCAGCAGCAGTTGGCAGAGCGACTTGGCAAGGCGTGCGGATATGAGGATTATCAGTTGTTCCTTGTAAACTCCGGTGCAGAGGCAAATGAGAATGCACTCAAACTTGCTTCGTTTCATAACGGACGTACTCGTGTGCTTTCTGCTGAGAAGGCTTTTCACGGGCGCACTTCGCTGGCAGTTGAGGCTACGGCCAATCCGAAGATTATAGCTCCGATAAACGCCAACGGGCATGTGACATATCTTCCATTGAACGAAATTGCTCCTTGGCGTGCTGAGATTGAGAAGGGCGACGTCTGCGCCGTCATCATCGAGTGTATTCAGGGAGTGGGCGGTATTCGCATGGTTGAAGAGGCATTCTTGAAGGAGCTTCGCGAACTTTGCGACAAGTACGGCACTGTGCTTGTGTGTGATGAGATTCAGTGCGGTTACGGACGTTCGGGCAAGTTCTTTGCTCACCAGTATCTTGGTGTAAAGCCAGACATGATAACCGTGGCAAAAGGTATTGCTAACGGATACCCAATGAGCGGACTTCTCATCTCTCCGAAGTTTACTCCTGTGTATGGACAGCTCGGCACAACTTTCGGCGGGAACCATCTTGGATGCGCTGCGGCACTTGCTGTGCTTGATGTTATCGAAGAAGAGGGACTTGTGCAGAACGCCGCTGAAGTGGGAGAATATCTTATCGGTAAACTTAGAAGCGAGAACCTACCGCACGTTGTTGATGTGCGCGGTCGCGGACTAATGATAGGTATTGAACTTGATCAGCCATACAAGGAAATCCGTACGCGTCTCGTTAAGGAGCAGCATTGCTTCACTGGATGCAGCGGTACGAACGTGATTCGTTTGCTTCCGCCTCTCTGCATGACAAAGGCAGATGCTGACGACTTTATATCACGTTTCAAAGAGGCGCTGAAATAACTTGGCTACGTTAGTGAACTAATGAGGGCTCGTCTGATATCAGGCGAGCCCTCATTGTTTTTCGTTGATGTATGTTATAGTTTTCGTTTGACCGTAGCGGGGTTGCCTGCCGCCAAACAATTGTCGGGGATGTCGTGGATGACTACGCTGCCTGCTGCGATGATGCAGCGGTTCCCGATGGTTACTCCCGGACGGATAATGACTCCGCCGCCTATCCAGCAATCTTCTCCAATGCGGATGGGGAAGGCTGTCTCCTTCGGTTCGCGTCTCTCTATGTAGTCTGTCGGGTGGTTCGGTGTGTAGAACTGGCAGTTGGGGCCGATTTTTGTGTGCGCACCGATATGGACGCCTCCGCTGTCGAGCATTGTGCAGTTGTAGTTGATGAACACGTGTTCGCCAAGATGAATTTCTGTGCCGTGGTCGCAGTGGAACGGAGGGCAGATTAGTGCCGATTCGGGTATCTCAGGTATGAACTCTTCGATTGTACTGCGGTAGTCGGGGTCGGCAATCGTCATTGTCTGCAAACGTGCGCAGAGCCGCTGGCTGCGGGTGATGTTGGCAGTAATCTCTGGGTCTGAGAAGTAGTATGCCTCTTGGTTGCGCATCTTGTCAATTTCCTTCATGCGATTGGCTATAAATGTTCTACAAGACTGATAAGTCGTGTGCTATTGGAGCCCTTGATGAGTATCGTGCGTCCTGCTATTTCGCTTTCTTTGAGTTGTGCAATGACTTCGTTTGCGTCGCTGAATGTACTGATTCCGATTGTTTCGGTATCTAATGCGCTAAGTGCTTTCTTAAACTCTTCGCCTACGAGCCACACTTGCTCAAATTCGCTTTCTATGATTTTGCGCAGCGCCTTGATGTGTTCGCTTTGGCTTGCCTCGCCCAGTTCCTTCATGTCGCCAAGAATGCACATCTTGTGAGGGGCTTCCATGAGGGCGAAGTTGTCGAGCGCCGCCGCCATGCTTGTGGGATTGGCGTTGTAGGCGTCGATGACAAGCGTGTTCTTTCCGGTCTTTTTGAGCTGGGAGCGGTTGTTTGATGGTACGTATTCTTCAAGGGCGGAGCATATGTCGTCGGCGCAGACTCCGAAGTGCGTGCCGATTGTTATTGCGGCAAGAGCGTTGTCAATGTTGTATGCTCCTATGAGTTGAGTCTGCACGGTGCGGAACGAACTGCCGTCGGTGCTCTTCCATTCGAACTTGAGAAATGGTGCGCAGGAAAGCAAGCGCCCTTCGATAGAGTTTGCTTCGGCGTGGTTCTGTCCGTAGCGAACGAGTTGTAAGTTTTGTGCTATGCCGTTGAGGTACGGATTGTCGTTGTTGATGAACACTGTGCCTGACTTGCAGCGCATAAAGTCGTAGAGTTCGCCTTTGGTGCGGATGACTCCTTCAAAAGAACCGAATCCGAGCAGATGCGCCTTGCCTACGTTGGTGATTATGCCATAGTCGGGTTCTGCAATGTTGACGAGGTCGCGAATCTCGCCTGGATGGTTTGCTCCCATCTCTATGACTGCGAGTTCGTGGTCGGAGTTGAGTTGTAAAAGCGTCTTTGGCACTCCGATGTGGTTGTTGAAGTTGCCCTGAGTGTAGAGGATGTTGTATTTCTTTTTCAGCACTGCGGCAATGAGTTCCTTGGTAGTGGTTTTGCCGTTTGTTCCTGTGATGCCAATGATTGGCGTGCCGAGCTGACGGCGATGATGACGTGCAAGTTGTTGAAGGCTTGTGAGTACGTCATTTACCAATATCATTCGGCTGTCAGCAGGGTCGTAGTACTGCTTGTCGTCAATAACGGCAAATGCGCTCCCTTGCTGGAGCGCATTTGATGCGTATGCGTTGCCGTTGAAGTTTTCGCCCTTAAGTGCAAAGAAAATCGAGCCTTCAGGGCAGTTGCGACTGTCGGTCGTGATTGTCGGGTGGCAACGGAATATTGAATAGATTTCTTCGATAGACATAATGCTGTCATTAAGCGCAGCGTCCTTTCCCGTATTAGAACGGAAGGTCGTCGGCAGAGTTCTCTGATGTGAAGTCTACGGGCTGAGTAGGCGTTGCCTGCTGCATAGGTGCTGCAGCCTGTGGTGGGAATGGCGCAGTGTCGCCTGCAGGTGTTGCTCCTGGCACTCCGCGCTCTACTTTCCAAGCTCGGATGTCATTGAACCAGCGTCCCTGGTACTCGCGAGCGTTGATGTCGAAGTAGACAGTCAGTTCGTCGCCTACCTGAATGTTCATTTGTGCGATTTTGTCCTCTCCGAAAACGTTAAAGCACATACGGTGAGGGAATTGCTCGTGTGTCTCTATTACGTAGTCTTGTGTTTTCCAAGTGTTGCCTGTAGTCTTTGATACTCCGCCTCTTGCCTCGAGCACGGCGATTATTTTTCCTGTTATTTCCATGTTTTTAGTTGTTATTTTGTTGCGAAATTACAACTTTATGGGTTATGAAACTAATTTTGCCGTGTTTTTTTTGTCAAGATTACAAAACAATTCCTAACTTTGTGCTGATTAACGAATTTGAATTTTAACAACTCAGAATACGACAATGAAATTTAATGTATCAAGTACGGCGCTTTGTAGTCGTCTGCAAATGATTAGCAAGGTGATAGCTTCAAAAAGCACGCTTCAGATACTTGAATGTGTGCTTTTCAGTGTGGAGGACGGCAAACTCAAGATGACGGCTTCGGACAGCGAAACTACAATTGTTACAACAATGGAAGTGAACGAGGCTGACACAAATGGCAGATTTGCGATTAATGCAAAGACTATCATCGATGCGATGCGCGAGATAGCAGAGCAGCCAGTTGTCTTCAACGTCAATATGGACACATTTGAAATTGTTGTAGATTACCAGAACGGACATTACAATTTTGTGGGAATGAGCGGTAACGAATATCCGGAACCGACTGAGATCGGCGACGGTGCGCATTCGCTCACTATGCCGGCAGATGTCCTGCTTGGAGGTATTTCGCGTTCAATCTTCGCTACAGCCGACGATGAGTTGCGTCCGGTGATGAATGGCGTTTACTTTGATATTTGTACGGAGTACGTTACATTCGTGGCAAGCGACGGCCATAAACTTGTGCGCTATCGCAATTATCAGACTCGTGGCGATGAGAGCTCATCTTTCATCCTTCCAAAGAAACCTGCGCTTTTGCTCAAGAATATCCTTCCGAAGGCTGACGGCGAAGCTTTCGTGCGTTTCGACGACCGCAATGCCGTTGTTGAGGCAGGCGACTTCAAGGTGAACTGCCGTCTTATCGAAGGACGTTATCCTAACTATAATTCGGTTATTCCGGCAGGCAATCCGTACCGCGTGACTGTAGACCGCCAGGCTCTCATCAGCGCTTTGCGCCGTGTGTCAGTGTTTGCAAGCGTAAGCAGCGCACTTATCAAGTTGCACATTGACGGCAGCACCCTCACCGTGTCTGCTCAGGA
The DNA here is from genome assembly GCA_045576655.1 of Bacteroidaceae bacterium. GTDB lineage: Bacteria > Bacteroidota > Bacteroidia > Bacteroidales > Bacteroidaceae > RGIG8745. Next base: position 2,550 of record JAZNGW010000009.1, on the reverse strand, counting down.
CATCGACTTCTCTACTTCGGCAGAGGAACGCTTGATGTGCGACTACACAGGTGTGCCTATGAGCATAGGTTTCAAGGGTACTTACTTGCTCGATATCCTCAACGGACTTGGCGGGCAGGACACTATCATCGAACTTGCCGACATGGGACGTGCCGGAGTGCTTGTGCCTGCTGAACAGGAGGAGGGTGAAGACTTGCTCATGCTGCTCATGCCGATGATGCTCAACGACTAATTTGTAAAGTGACCCAATTTAACTAACTAAATGATAAAGCACGGGGTGGTATGTACGCCCGTGCTTCTCTTTTTCAATGAAACTAAACTTAAAAAGACCGATAATATTCTTTGACCTCGAAACTACAGGCATCAATGTGACATCCGACCGAATCGTCGAACTGTGCTACATCAAGGTGATGCCCAACGGTAACGAGGAGTCGAAGACAATGCGTATCAATCCCGAAATCCCCATACCGGCACATGCTACGGCAGTGCATGGCATAACGAATGAGGATGTGAAGGACTGCCCAACATTCAAGGAGGTTTCGAAGGAATTGGAACAGACGTTCAAAGATTCAGACTTGGCTGGGTTCAATTCTAACAAGTTCGATGTCCCGTTGCTCGTTGAGGAGTTCTTGCGCAGCGGCGTTAACATAGACTTGCGCAAAACCAAACTGGTCGATGTGCAGAATATCTTTCACAAGATGGAACGCCGCACGCTCGTTGCTGCCTATAAGTTTTACTGCGACAAGGACCTGGAAAATGCCCATTCGGCAATGGCTGACACGCGTGCCACTCTTGAGGTGCTCGAGGCTCAGCTCGACCGCTATCCTGACGACTTGAGTAATGATGTCGGTTTCCTTTCGGAGTTCTCTACAGTCACTCGCAATGTGGATTTTGCCGGACGCATAGTCCTGAACGAGAAAGATGAGGAAGTGTTCAACTTTGGCAAGCACAAGGGGCGCAAGGTAGCAGATGTGTTGCGCATCGAACCGAGCTATTACGCCTGGATGATGCAGGGCGATTTTGCCCTTAACACAAAGCAGGTGCTGACTCAGATTCGTTTGAGGGAGTTCGGCGCTAAATGATTTAAACAAGCAAAACCATAAAAAAAACTAAAGATATGAAAGAATTAGATTGGTCAAATCTTGGATTTGGTTATCATAAGACAGACTATAACGTGCGTTGCTACTATCGCGACGGAAAGTGGGGTGAGATAGAAACTTGTTCGGAGGAAACTATACCTCTCCATATGGCGGCAACTTGTCTGCACTACGGACAGGAAGCTTTCGAAGGGCTTAAGGCCTATCGTTGTCCGGACGGAAAAGTGAGGACATTCCGCATGGACGAGAATGCGGCGCGCCTTCAGTCTACTTGCCGCGGAATACTCATGCCCGAAGTCCCTACTGAAATGTTTGAGGAGATGGTGAAGAAGGTAGTCCGCCTTAACGAACGATTCATTCCGCCTTACGAGAGTGGCGCTTCGCTCTATATCCGTCCCCTTCTCATCGGAACAAGCGCGCAAGTGGGAGTTCACCCTGCTGATGAATATCTGTTCCTCATGTTCGTCACCCCTGTAGGACCATACTTCAAGGGAGGATTCGCAGCTAACCCTTACGTCATCATTCGCGAGTTTGACCGTTCAGCTCCGCTCGGAACAGGTACTTACAAGGTTGGCGGCAACTATGCGGCAAGTCTTCGTGCCAACAAGATGGCCCACGACCTCGGCTATTCATGCGAGTTCTATCTTGACGCAAAGGAAAAGAAATATATGGACGAGTGCGGAGCCGCAAACTTCTTCGGCATCAAGGACAACACGTACGTCACTCCGAAGTCAACATCTATCCTGCCGTCTATCACCAACAAGAGCCTTATGCAGCTCGCCGAGGATTTAGGTCTCAAGGTTGAACGTCGCCCAATTCCGGAGGACGAACTTGCTACGTTTGAAGAGGCAGGAGCGTGCGGAACAGCAGCGGTCATCAGTCCTATTGCCAGGATTGACGATTTGGAGGAAAAGAAGTCGTTTGTCTTCTCCAAGGATGGCAAGCCTGGTCCTGTCAGCACACAGCTGTACAACAAGTTGCGTGGCATACAGTACGGCACGGAACCAGACACTCACGGATGGACAAAGGTAGTTATCGACTAATACATACTTTTATTACAATACAGCATAGCGGGCATGGCGGTCATGAGACAGCCGTGCCCGTTTTGCGTTCTTCTTCCAGCCCCAATAAGGATTGTCGTTAAGGGATTAGAGTTTGGGAGGGATTTTGCCTATAAATCGCCAACCGCTAACTGGGCGATATGTATGTCAAAAAATCTCGACACTTCGGTACAAAATGTCCAACTCTTCGCTCCTTACTTTCCGACCCTCGCTCCTTACTTCCCGACCCTTCGCTGAAAACTATAAATAAAACTGTGGTTTAACGAATTTGGTTGACCTTTTCCGTCTTATTTATATCTTAGGTTGACTTGGTTTAAGATTAGTTTTAAATTTAGTTGACTATGTTTTTGCTTAGTTGTGTTTTGGGTTGAGCATTGTGGTTGTTATTTGCT
>JAZNGW010000008.1:0-64330 GCA_045576655.1 Bacteroidaceae bacterium | reverse complement strand
TATCGCTCCACCTCGGTGGATATTTTGCGCCACCGCGGAGAAAAGTACAAATAAAACTAATATTTGTAAGAATAAAACTTTTATTTGTATAAATAAAGCTATTATTTTTATAAATATTAGTTTAATTTGTACTTTTTCTGTGGTGGTAGTAATTATTGAGCGGGGGCTATGTGGTTTTTCTATGGGGATTTAGTATTTTTGCACTAAACTTTTTGTTTTGAGTTGAGTCAGAATAATAAAATGTTTGTGAGATGGGAATCTGGTATGAATTTGGATTCCTGTTTTTGCGAACCCCTAAATACTAGTGGTAATTTCCGATGGGAAGTCTTAAGGAGGAGGATATAATAAGTCGATTACATGACAGGCGAACGCGTAGTAGGGCTTTTGAAGATATTGTGAATGAATATAGTCAGACGCTCTATTGGCAGATTCGTCGTATTGTGGTGCTTCATGATGATGCTGATGATGTGCTGCAAAATACGTTTGTCAAGGCGTGGACTAGCATAGATTCTTTCAGAGGCGACTCTAAATTGTCGACTTGGTTGTATAAGATTGCGTTGAACGAGAGTCTGACCTTTCTTAATAGGAGCAAGAAGAACCAGAGTGTGGAGGCAGATATGGAAGGTGTGGCTGAACAGTTGGCTAGCGACCCCTATTTTGACGGTGATGAGGTACAGGCGCTTCTGCAGGAGGTTGTCTCTTCGCTGCCTAACAAGCAGAGGGTCGTGTTTAACATGAAGTATTTTGAGGGTATGAAGTATGAGGATATGTCGGAACTTCTGGACACGAGCGTGGGGGCTTTGAAGGCGTCGTATCATCATGCGGTGAAGAAGATTGAGGACTTTTTCAAGTCTAAAGAATGATGTGCTATTAAACTATATATATATAATTGTGTCTTATAGGTAGATGCGTGAACTATGGCAATGACTATTTGCGGTTCTGTGTCTGATAAAAAGAATGAATATATGGACATTAATGAAGTGAATGCAAAGAGGCATTTAAGCGACAAAGGGCAGTTTGCTGTTCCTGAAGGGTATTTTGACTCTTTGACAGAGAAGATCATGAGGAGGATTGGTGATGTTGAGGCGGTTGAGGACAAGAGACCTGCTCGGCGTATAAGCCTGTACGGGAAGTATGCGGTTTGTGCTGCTGCGGCTTGTATCGTAGGGTTTGTTATGTTTGTGCTTCCTTTGGATAAGGGTTCGGATGAGGCGGACATGATGGCGGACATGCAAGGTGCCGTTTATGACGAGGATTTCAGCAGAGATGTAATGAATTACGCGATGTTGGATTATGAAGATGTCTATGCTTACTTGGCAGGGCCTAATGATTAAATATGTGTATTTGAATTTTAGAGAATAGAAGTATGAAAAAGTTATTATTTGTTCTTTTCGCCCTGTTTTCTTTAGTTGGGTTTGCACAGTCTTCGGGTGATAAGAGGACGAAATTTAATCCAGAGAAGTATAAGCAGATGCTTGAGCGTTTCGTTGTTGAGAAGGCGGGGGTTACTCAGGAAGAGGCAAGTGCTTTTTTCCCTATATTTCACGAAATGATGAATGAGCAGAGGAAGGTTAGGCGTGAGATGGGCAGATTGGTGCGCGAAGGGAAAGTTGCGAAGTCGGAAGCGGACTATCGGCGTATCATGGAACGTATTGTGAATTTGGAAATAAAGCAAAATGAGATTGAAAAGTCTTATTATGAGAGATTTAACAAGGTGCTCAGTTGGGAGAAAATGTTTAAAGTGAAATGCGCTATTCAGGAGTTTGGCATGGAGGCTTTGAACAAGTTTTACCCTCGAAATCCTCACCGGAGAAATGATAAATAAGGCTTAATAATGTAAAAACGTGGAATAGAAAATGTGTCATTCTTTAATGGCGCATTTTTTTTATTATATTTGTATTCAGTTTGTGTGTTATGTGAGATGTGAATAATAAAAACAATAACAGAGCCTTTTAAGTATCTCGTTTGGTATTAACGCTCGGAAGACTTGTAAAATAAAATGATATGGAAATAATGTTGGTGATTGCTGTTGTAGGCGTTGTGGCTATGGCGGTTGTCGGTTTTATTGTGGGTCGGAAAATTGCTAAAAAGGATGCAGAAGCGCATGCTGGCGCCTTAGAGCTGAAACTGGTGGAGCAGAGTCGCACTATTGAAGATTATGTGGTTGAGATTAGGAAACTTACATCGGAGCGTGATGTGCAGGCGGCAAATGCGAAGAACGCCATGAAACAGTTAGCAGAATGTCGTGAACAGGCTGATCTGACACGGTGTAGAATGGCAGAAGCGCATGAGTGCGACTTGAGGAGGCAGCAAGAGACTTTTGACAGGCAATTGGAGCAATTGAAGGTGAGTTCGGACGAGCAGTTGAAGCTGCTGAAGGAACAGATGATGGCACAGGCGGAACTGCTGAAGGAGCAGATACGTACTACGTCGGAAACGGTGTTCAAGGAGCGTCAGGAGGAACTCGGCAAACGAAATGTGGAGCAAGTTTCTAAGATAGTGGATCCTTTGCAGCAGAGTCTTAAAATGATGCGTGAGGCATTGAACGATTCTAAAGAGAAGCATCAGGAGGCCCTTCACAAACTTGATGCGACTATTCAGGCGAATATGAAGAATAGCGCTGATTTGGGAGAGACCGCTGCGCGCTTGACAAGGGCTTTGACTGGTGAGGTGAAGGTGCAAGGCAATTTCGGGGAGTTGAAGCTTAGGCAACTACTTGAGGATCTTGGCTTGAAGGATGGTGAGCAATTCTCCTCACAAGCTCACTTGAGAGATAAATCGGGCAAGCTTATAAAGGATGACGACGGACGGTTCTTGATACCAGATTTTGTGTTGCATTTTCCTAATCATAGAGATGTTGTGGTTGATTCGAAGATGTCGTTTACGGCATATGAGCGCTATGTGAATACGGAAGATCCGGAGGAACAGGCAAAATGGTTGAAAGAGCATATCGCAAGCGTGCGTGCACAGGTGGAACGCTTGTCTAAGAAGGACTATAGCAAATACATCAAGGAGGGGTATAATAAGCTGAATTTTGTGATAATGTATATTCATACAGAAGGTGCGTTGAATTTGGCTTTGATGAATGACGGCAGACTTTGGAAGGAGGCATATGACAAAGGAGTGCTTATATTGGGGCCTCAGACTATGTATATGAACTTGCGAATATTGGAGATGATGTGGACTCAGGTGCGACAGCTTAACAATCAGGAAGATATGATTAAGGCTGCGAGCCAGATAATAGAGCGTACGCAGGATTTTGCCATAAGATTTGCGGATGTGGAATCGAAGATGAGGGACACGGTGAGTGTGATGGATAAGTTGAAAATCACGACTTCGGAAAGCGGTCTTAGCATCATTACAGCCGCGAAGAAACTGATAAAGGCCGGGGGCAGGGAGAATAAGAGGAAAAAGAGCATAATTAATGGTGATGCTGATTCGCCTGTCTTTTTGGATGATGACGATACTCAAATGCTTGCTGGTGACTCAATGTCGTCGCTAACAGAGGAATAAAATCGTTTTTTCGGAAAAAATAATCAAATTTTGTCGGTCGGGCGGATAAATATTCGTATATTTGCAAATGGAAACTAAAAGTCTTGCGCATTTTAGGCGAACGCTGTGAAGCGGAAAAATAGGCGGAGGCTTGGATCACAACAAATGAAATGCTTCAGAAATTGCGGAAAATGAAGCGAATTGGCGGAAGGAAGATGTTCTTTTTCGTTATTATTTTTGTGTGTTAAATAAAAAAGCGTTAATTTTGCGCGCTGTTTGGGATGAGCTCAGACGTAAGCAAATAAAATTGAAAAAAACGATATGTCAAAAATTTGTCAGATTACAGGAAAGAAGTCAATGGTAGGAAACAATGTTTCTCACTCATTGCGTAGAACAAAGAGACTCTTCGACGTTAACTTGTTTACAAAGAAGTTCTACTATGTAGAGGAGGATTGTTGGATTGTATTGAAGGTAAGTGCAGCTGGACTCCGCATTATCAACCGTATCGGTCTTGACGCAGCTCTTAAGCAGGCTGTTGCAAAGGGATATTGCGATTGGAAAGACATCCAGGTAATTGGTTAACGTAAAAAAAGGAGATAAACGATATGGCAAAGAAAGCAAAAGGTAACAGAGTGCAGGTGATTCTTGAATGCACAGAGATGAAGGACAGCGGTCTTCCAGGAACATCACGCTATGTGACAACTAAGAACCGTAAGAATACTCCAGACCGCATGGAGCTTAAGAAGTATAACCCAATCCTTAAGAAAGTTACTCTTCATAAGGAAATTAAATAATATAGGATTATGGCAAAGAAAGTAGTTGCAACCCTCAAGACTAAGGACGGTCGTTCTTATACAAAGGTTATTAAAATGTTTAAGTCTCCAAAGACTGGCGCTTACGCATTCGAAGAGAAGATGGTTCCTGCTGAGACAGCTAAGGATTTCTTCAAGTAAATAAGTAAAATCTCTGATAAAATATAGAAGCCCCTCTAACTCGTTTAGAGGGGCTTTTTTTTGTTCTTTTCGTTCAAAGGTTGTAATTTTGTAACTATTATTGGAATAGTGTGCTGTAGCAGATCGTGTTATGCTATTCAGTGCCTATCCAAATTTAATTAAAAAGATTAGAAGATGGGATTTTTTGATTTTTTTACTAAGCAAAAGAAAGAGACCCTTGATAGTGGTTTGGCAAAGACCAAAGAAGGTGTTTTAGGTAAGATTGCTCGTGCTATAGCTGGTAAGTCGAAGGTTGATGATGAAGTTCTTGACAACCTTGAAGAGGTGCTTATCACGTCGGATGTCGGAGTGGATACTACATTGGAAATAATCAAGAGAATAGAGGAGAGGGTTGCGCGTGACAAGTATGTTAACACATCGGAGTTAAATTCTATTTTACGAGATGAAATTGCAGCGTTGTTGGCAAGCAATAATAGTTCGGATACAGAAGGTTTCCAAATTCCTAATACAGGAAGGCCCTATGTCATATTGGTTGTTGGTGTAAATGGTGTGGGCAAGACTACGACCATAGGCAAATTGGCATATCAATTCAAGAATGCTGGTTATAAGGTCTGTTTAGGTGCTGCCGATACATTCCGTGCTGCAGCGGTTGACCAGCTGTGCATTTGGGGTGAGAGAATCGGTGTTCCGGTCGTTAAGCAGCAGATGGGAAGTGATCCTGCCTCGGTTGCTTATGATACGGTCAGCTCGGCCATGGCAAGCGGCGCAGATGTGGTAATAATTGATACAGCAGGACGACTCCATAATAAGGTGGGGTTGATGAATGAGCTGACAAAGATTAAGAATGTAGTGAAGAAGCTTATCGCAGATGCTCCAGACGATGTGATGCTTGTGCTTGATGGTTCAACAGGGCAGAATGCTTATGAGCAGGCAAAGCAGTTTACGAAGGCAACAGAAGTAACGTCTATGGCCATTACCAAACTTGATGGTACGGCCAAAGGAGGTGTGGTTATAGGTATTTCAGACCAGTTTAAGATTCCTGTTAGATACATAGGTCTTGGTGAGGGTATGGAAGATTTGCAACCGTTTAATCGCAAGGAGTTTGTTAATTCTCTTTTTGGCGAGAATTAGAGTGACATTATAATGTGATGAGAAAGAATACGATAGATATTATTACCTTGGGATGTTCGAAGAATTTGGTTGATTCAGAACGCCTTATTCGCCAATTGGAACTAAACGGATACAAGGTTACTCATGACTCCCCAAATCCGCAGGGAGAATTGGTCGTTATCAATACTTGCGGGTTTATAGGTGATGCAAAAGAAGAGTCTATCAATACGATTTTAGAATTTTGTCAGGCCAAGGAGGAAGGACGACTCAAACGAGTGTATGTAATGGGCTGTCTTTCTGAGCGATATCTGAAAGAACTAGGCAAGGAAATTCCGCAAGTTGATAAGTTCTATGGGAAGTTTAATTGGACGGAATTATTAGAAGATTTAGGGAAAGTGTATGACAAAGCAAATGAGTATGAGCGTCGTATAACCACTCCTAAGCATTATGCCTATCTTAAAATATCTGAGGGATGTGACCGACATTGTGCATACTGCGCAATACCAATAATAACGGGCAGGCATGTGTCTCGGCCGATTGAGGATATTGTATCTGAGGTTGAAAGTCTTGTCGCGAAGGGGGTAAGGGAGTTTCAGATTATAGCCCAGGAACTTACATATTACGGAGTGGATTTGTATAAGCGACAGGCTATAGCAGAGCTTGTAGAGCGGATTGCAGATGTTAAGGGCGTTAAGTGGATTCGTCTGCATTATGCTTATCCTACTAATTTCCCAATGGATTTGCTTAGGGTGATGCGAGAAAAAAAGAATGTATGCAAATATCTTGATATAGCCCTTCAGCACGTCAGTACAAGTGTCCTTAGCAATATGCGTCGTCATGTAGATAAGGACACAACATACGAATTGATAACTTTGTTGCGCAAGGAAGTCCCGGGGATACATATACGTACGACTCTTATGGTTGGATTTCCAGGTGAGGGGGAAGAGGAGTTTGAAGAACTGAAGGATTTTGTAAGATGGGCTAAGTTTGATAGGATGGGCGCATTTGCTTATTCTGAAGAGGAAGGGACGTATTCTGCAAAGCATTTTAAAGATGATGTGCCGGACGAGGTTAAGCAACAACGTCTCTCGGAACTAATGTCGCTTCAACAAGAAATATCGGCAGAAGTACAGAACCGCAAGGTCGGTGAAATAATGAAGGTGGTGATTGATCGTGTTGAAGGCGAGTATTATGTGGGGCGTACAGAGTTTGACTCTCCTGAAGTGGATCCGGAGGTGCTGATTCCTGTTTCTGATGGGAAATTGCGTAAGGGGTGTTTCTATGATATGGAAATAGTTGATTCGGACGACTTCGATTTATATGCCAAAAGAATAAATAACTGAAACTATGAACAATAAAGAGTTTATCGATAGCATGACCCGAAAGACGGGGATGGAAGAGAGACAGGTGGCTCAACTTGTGGAGTCGTTTGTGGGAGTACTGGCTAATACGATGAATAGTGATAAGGTGGTGGCAGTACAGGGCTTTGGCAATTTTGAGAAAAAAGAAAAGTCGGAGCGTAAGATTTATAATCCGTCGACAAAGACGTTTAAAGTCATACCGAGTAAACATGTTGTTAATTTCAAAATGAGCCCGGTATTAAAAGAAAAAATCAATAATCCTTTATAGTCGGAAGTTTCATGAGCGCGAAAGTGACATTGCAACAGTTATCAGAGGTTTTTGCCAAATCTAATGGTTTGGCGAAAAAAACGTCTGAAATTTTTGTTAAACATTTGTTTGATACTGTAACAGAAGGACTTTTAACCAGCGGTGTGGTTAAGGTGAAAGGATGGGGTACGTTCAAGCTTGTAGATATAGGCGCACGCGAAAGCGTTAGTGTCTCCACTGGCGAGAGAGTCCTAATACCAGGATACAAGAAAGTGACCTTTATTCCGGAGGATATATTGTTGGAAACAGAAGGCGAGCAAGATGCGATGATTTCAGAAGAGACAAAAGGCGAGACCGTGGATGTTGATGTTGAGGATGTTAATTCAGAGGCAGAACAGAATTCAGAATCTGTGGATTGTTCTGATTTGGATGAGAAACTAAATGGGGATGTTGTTTTTACTGATACAGTCGAACAAAAAAACGACGATTTTTCGGGTATAGATTTGCTTATTTCTACTCCGGAATGCATAGAGGGAGCAAAAGAAGATTTGTGGAAGGCTCGAAATGTTGCAGCAACTATGCGTGCAAAGGCTGAGCAGGCTATAAGTTTGGCAAAAAATGCAGAACGCGAAGTGTTGAGACTTGAGACTTTGATAGAAAATCTCGAAAAGAATAAAAGTGTTGAAGTTTATATACCGACGTCTAATTCACAAAATCAGGAGAACGATACTATTGGTAGTGAGGATTGTTGTAATGTAGGCGCTGTGTCTTGTAAGGTGGTGAGTGGATCTGATTCAACGAGCGTGGTTAGTGAACCTGTAAGGGAAGAGGAAAAAGTGTTTTGTGGGGAGATGTCTTGTGGTGATGGAGAGGAGAGGAATAAGAAAAAGTGGTTCTGGGTACTTCTGCTGGTATTTTTTTTTCTGATATTTGCCGGTGGGTATTATTGGTTCTTTGTGCATGATAACAATGTAAAATCAAGTTCGGATGTAATCGTTGATGTAGAGGAAACTACTGCAGAGGAACAAATTGTTAAGGTTGTTGCAGATACTACATTATTCGATTCGTTGAGCGTTTCTGAAAAAGCAGATACTACAGTTATAGACGGAACAGAGTCTGTAGGCATAACTGGCAATGTTGAGGAAAAAAGTGGAACAGATAAAGAAGACTCTTTGGGTGTTGAAACTGCTCTGCAGGTTATGTCTCAGTCTTCTGTAAGACAAGAAAATCCTGTAGTAAAACCTGATAAATATGTTTTGAAAGAAGGTGAGACGTTGACGATGCTTGCGAGAAGATTCTATGGCTCGCCAGACCACGTTGTTGACATTATCAATGCAAATGATTTTTCAGACCCGAATAACGTGCATGTCGGGACTATTGTTGTTCTGCCTTGACAGAATATGATCGATTCAGTCTCTTTTAAGAGTTTTGTGTGTAAATGCATCTTAAAAAAGGAAGTTCAGATTTTAAATACTCTTAAAAAAGACTTTTCGGTCAAATCTTTTATTGGAGGAAATATAAATGAAATGGTAAATTTGTAAAGTAAAATATTAAAAGTAAATAGATATGGCTGAAGCTATTGACATTCGTGAATTGAATGAACGAATTGAACGACAAAGTACATTTGTTACAAATATTATGACAGGGATGGACCAAGTGATTGTTGGTCAGAAGCATCTTGTTGAGTCATTATTGATAGGCTTGCTTTCTGACGGACACGTATTGCTTGAAGGTGTTCCTGGACTGGCTAAGACAAAGGCGATCAAGACTCTTGCTTCATTGATTGATGCTCAGTTTAGCAGAATCCAGTTTACCCCAGACTTGTTGCCTGCCGATGTTATTGGTACGATGATTTATAGCCAGAAAGACGGTGCTTTCGTGGCTAAAAAAGGACCAGTTTTTGCTAATTTTGTTTTGGCTGATGAAATTAACCGTGCTCCAGCAAAAGTGCAAAGTGCTCTTTTGGAGGCAATGCAGGAGCGTCAGGTTACAATAAGCACTAACACTTATGAACTGCCAAAGCCATTCCTCGTATTGGCAACTCAAAATCCTATTGAACAGGAAGGAACTTATCCTCTTCCTGAAGCGCAGGTAGACCGTTTCATGCTTAAAGTTGTGATTGATTATCCAAAGCTTGAGGAGGAGAAAAAAATCATCCGCCAAAATATCTCAGGCGAGAAGGTGCAGGTGAAACCTATTATGACAACTGCTGATATCGAATCGGCAAGAAGAGTTGTTAATGACGTTTATCTCGATGAGAAGATCGAACAGTATATAGCAGATATAGTATTTGCAACACGATATCCAGAAAAGTATTCACTTAAGGATTTGAAGGGGTTGATTGGTTTTGGCGGCTCTCCTCGTGCATCGATAAATTTGGCGTTAGCTTCACGTGCTTATGCTTTCATTAAGCACAGAGGTTATGTTATTCCTGAGGACGTACGTGCTGTAGCTCATGATGTGTTACGCCATAGAATCGGACTGACATATGAGGCTGAGGCTAATAATGTCACTTCTGAAGAAATTGTAAGTCGTGTAATCAATAAGGTTGAAGTTCCTTAATCTTTGATCTTTTATTAATGGCAGATATGGAAACTGCAGATTTGATAAGCCAGGTTCGTAGAATCGAAATCAAGACACGCGGGCTATCTAATAATATCTTTGCAGGTGAATATCATTCCGCCTTCAAAGGACGTGGTATGGCATTCTCAGAAGTAAGGGAATATCAGTATGGTGATGATGTGCGTGATATTGACTGGAATGTTACGGCTCGTTTGGGAAAACCGTATGTAAAAGTCTTTGAGGAAGAACGCGAACTGACAGTTATTCTTATGATTGACGTTTCGGGTAGTCTTGATTTTGGAACGTCAAAGCAGACAAAACGCCAGTTGGCAACAGAGATTGCTGCAACATTGGCTTTCTCAGCGATACAGAATAATGATAAAATTGGTGTTATTTTCTTTACGGACAGAGTGGAAAAGTTCATACCTCCAAAGAAGGGTAGGAAGCATATATTATATATAATTCGTGAACTGCTTAATTTTGAACCGGTTAGTAGCAGAACGGATGTAGGTGCTGCTGTGGAGTTTATGACTAATGCAATAAAGAAACGCTGTACCGTATTTATTTTGAGTGACTTCTTTGATAAAGGTGATTTTACATCTCAGTTGACGATTGCTAATAGAAGACATGATGTTGTAGCATTGCAGATTTATGATCAGCGTTTGACAGAACTTCCAAATATTGGAATTGTCAAAGTACGTGATGCTGAGACTGGTGCCGAGACTTATATTGATACATCTTCACAACGGACGCGTCGGGAGCATCATGAATGGTGGGTTAGAAACCAAGTGTTATTGCGTAATATATTCACAAAATCTAATGTGGATAATATTTCTATACGAACTGACGAGGATTTTGTAAAGGCTTTAATGATGCTTTTTAGAAGAAGGGCATAGATTGCTAATATATAATTGTGCGTTAGTTGTAGTCGGATTTTTATTGAAAAGTCGATGAATAGTTTTTTATTTAAGATATTGTTTGTTTTAGTGCAACTGTTGCTCCCCTTTGTGGCGTATTGTCAAGTTGTGGTTGATGCTCAGATTGATTCAACTCGCATCTTTATAGGGCAGCGAGTAGGGGTTACGTTGGAGGTTAGTGCTGGTAAGGAAAGTAATATTGCTTTTCCGTCTTATGATTCGTTGCAATATGTGACACCTGGGGTGGAACTTGTGAATATGGAGAGTGTGGATACGAATTTTATCAATGATGATAAGCGTGTGACACTTACTCGCAAGTATATACTTACGTCCTTTGATACTGCATTGTATTATATTCCACCTTTCAAAATAATAGTGGATGACAAGGAGTATGAAACAAAAAGTTTGGCGCTAAAAGTTTACACTTTTGACGTTGATACATTGAATACAGATAGCATTTGGGGATTAAAAAGTGTAGTTGCTCCTCCTTTCGATTTCAAAGAGTGGGAGAGCGTTATTTACTTGTCTTTTGCGTCTTTTATATTAGCTATTTTACTTATTTATGTTATTATACGACTTAAGGACAATAAACCAATTCTTCGCCGGATTAAGCTTAAACCAAGAGTTATTCCTCATAAGGTGGCTATGAAAAAAATAGAGCGAATCAAGGAGGATAAGATTTGGCAAAGGGAAGACTCGAAAGAATACTACACCCTTCTTACTGATACTCTTCGTCAATATATCAACGACCGTTATGGCTTTAACGCAATGGAGATGACATCTTATGAAATAATAACTCGTCTTGAAAGTGTTAACGATGAAGAGGCTATAAGGGAACTTAAAGATTTGTTTACTACTGCGGATCTTGTTAAGTTTGCTAAATACAATACTTTGGTAAATGAAAATGACAGAAATCTAGTTAGTGCGATAGAGTATATAAATCAGACGAAAGTTGAAGAGGTCGCTCCTCCTCAACCTGAAGAAATTGTTGTGGAAGAAAAGTCTTCAAAGACAGCAAAATACATACTTGTAACTTGCGTGATTATCACTGCGTTAGCACTTGTTGGTATTTCTGGTTATCTGTTCTATAAGGTTTATTTCCTTAATTTGTAATAGTTGAATAATGATATTGAAGAATCCATATTTTCTACTTTTGTTGTTGGCTTTAATTCCATATATCGTATGGTATATATTGAGGAACAAAAAAAGTCAACCAGCAATAAAGATGCCGGCAACGGCCAAATATTGGTATATGCCTAAGTCTTTTAGACTTTACCTGCTAAATGTGCCTTTTCTGTTGCGTGTAGTATTGTTTATCCTTGTCGTAATAATATTGGCACGTCCGCAAACTAAACATTCCTGGAGCGATACAGACGTCGAGGGAATAGATATCATGTTGGCTGTTGACGTTTCTACTAGTATGTTGGCTGAGGATTTTAAGCCGAACCGCGTGGAGGGCGTTAAAGAGGTTGCTCAAAACTTTATAGCAAAGAGGTCTAATGATAATATCGGATTAACTTTCTTTGCAGGCGAGGCTTATACCCAGTGCCCTTTGACAACAGACCATTCGGTTTTAATGGCATTATATAATGGCGCTGATTGCCAGATGGCATTGAGGGGGACAATCAATGACGGAACCGCTATTGGTGACGGTATTATGAACTCTTTGCTTCGACTGCGTGATAGTAAAGCCAAGTCTAAGGTTATAATCTTGCTTACTGATGGTGTGAACAATAGTGGCAACATTTCGCCTCTGACAGCAGCCGAGATAGCAAAGAAAGAAAATGTTAGAATATACACCATCGGAATAGGCTCCAGCGGAATGGCTCCGTTTCCACTACCAACAGGTGGTACAGCTATGATGCCTGTAGAAATTGACGAAGAGACAATGCGCTCTATTTCTTCCCAAACGGGTGGTTTGTATTTCCGTGCTCACAAAAACGCAGAACTTGATGAGATATATACAGAGATAGACAAACTGGAACGTACGAAATTTAGCGTTAAGCATTATAGTAAGCGTAATGAATTGTATATACCATTTGCTTTGGCTGCTTTTGTGGTGTTTGTTTTAGAGTTGGTGTTTAGATTATTGGTACTTAAAAGGTTACCATAAATTTAATATTGTGGTTAAATAAAAGTTGAGTACGATGTTTAGATTTGCAAATCCTACATATTTATATCTGTTAGTCTTAGTTCCGGCATTTATATTGGCCTATATCTACATGCGTCGGAGAATGTCAAAGAATATCCGCACCTTTTGCGATCCTTACTTGATTAAGTTGTTGATGCCAGATGTTTCTCCCGCTCGTAAAAACTTGAAGTTTTTCCTGTTGATGCTGGCTTTAAGTATGCTTGTAATTGTATTGGCACGTCCGCAGTTCGGCACAAGAAATGAGGAGGTCAAGAGGTCTGGTATAGAGGTTATTATAGCTGTGGATATATCTAACTCCATGTTGTGTGAGGATATAAAGCCTAATCGTCTTGAGAAATCTAAGATGATTGTTTCTAAACTGATAGAGCACTTTGATGAGGACAGGGTCGGTTTGGTAACTTTTGCAGGTACGGCATTGACGCTGTTGCCAGTGACTTCAGACTATGTTTCAGCAAAAATGTTTTTGAATCAGATGGATCCTGCTATTGCTGCTGTTCAGGGAACTAATATAAGCGACGCGATCAAAAAAGCTTCCAACGGTTTTTCTGCTAAGAAGACTGTAGGTCATGCTTTGATAATTATAACTGACGCCGAAGACCACGAACCTGGAGCACTTGAAGCTGCAAAGGAAGCTAATGAAAAAGGTCAGCGTATCTTTGTTTTGTCTGTCGGCACTGCGGATGGAGGAGCCATTCCTATGGGCAATAATGAATACAAGAAAGACCAAAGTGGTAATACAGTTATAACTAAGGTAAATGAGGATGTTGCAAAGGAGATAGCAAAAGCGGGAAACGGTGTGTATATGCATGTGGATCAGGCTGATCAAGCTCAGAAAATGCTTGAGGCGGAGATTGCCAAGATGCAGAAAGAGGATGCGATTACCTCTATGTATTCTGAATATGATGAGCAATTTGTTGCAGTAGCAATTCTTTTGCTAATAGTTCTGGTGTTAGAGGTCTGTATTATGGAGAGGAAAAATCCTTTATTGGGCAAGTTTAAATTGTTTGGATAGAGAAGCCGTTATCGTGTTGTTCTAAATTGAATTTTATAAAAAAGGTGTAATGCGAAATATTAGGTTATACATATTGGTGTTTTTTTCATTGTTGGCGTTTAGTTCTTTTGCGCAAGAAACGGATAGGGATTTTATACGTTTGGGAAATAAGTACTATAACGAAGGACTAATGGATGAGACTGCCACAAGTTACAATAAGGCGTTGGATAAAAAAAAGAGTTTTGAGGCGCACTACAACCTTGCAAATGTGTATGCTTTAAGTGGGCAGGACTCTACTGCTTTTGAGGAGTATAAGAGAGCTTTGGATCAGCCTTGTACAAATGTTAAGAAGAAAGCTAAGGCGTTTCATAACATGGGTAATTTGATGTATTCCGCTGGGTGTCTTCAGATGAGGGGACAGGATTCAAAGGCTTCAGAGTCATTTAAAAATGCTGTTGAATTATATAAAAGTTCATTGCGTAATAATCCTTCAGATGGTGAAACGCGTTATAATTTGGCGATGGCTCAGTATATGTTGAAAAAGAATCAGTCTGAAGGCGGCGGTCAAGGTAAAGATGATGAGAATGAACAAAAAGATGAGAAGGAGAAAAAGGATGAGCAGCAGAAACAGAAGCAAGAACAACAACAGCAACAGCAGCATGAGCAGAAAGATAGTATGTCGGATGAGGTTGTTGAGCAGTTGCTGAATTCAGCTCAGCAAGACGAGAACAATATACAGAGAAAAATTCAGAATCAGCAGGGGCAAGGTCAAAGACGCCAGTTGGAAAAGGATTGGTAATCGTTGAGATGTTATTGGTAAGTTTGAGTTTAATAAATTATAACAGCATTATTGTGAATCGTTTTATATCATTCATATTAGGTTTTCTTTTTGTAGCATCTGCAACTTTTGCTGAAGATGTGAAGGTAACAGCATCCGCGCCATCTGAAGTTGAGGTGGGGGATAAGTTTCAGATTAAATTTAAGGTAAACACCACTGATGTTTCTCAATTCAATGCTCCTAACTTTAAGGGCTTTGAGGTGCTGTATGGGCCAAGTACCTCTACTTCAAGTAGCTATCAATTTATAAACGGACGAGCAACCTCAAGTAGCTCAATCACTTACGCATACACCCTTTTGTGTGAAAAGGCTGGCTCTTATGTGATTAGCGGAGCTACAGTCGAGGTGGATGGAAAGACTATTAAGTCCAATGATGTAAGTGTAAAAGTTCATCCTTTGGGTAAGGGCGCATCTTCGCAACCAAATAATCCTGGCGGAGCAAGCAGAATGCAGACCACTCGTCCTGTTACTACAGGAGGCAACATTAAGTCTTCCGACTTATTTATGACAGCTACGGCAAATAAAACTAAAGTATATGAACAGGAAGCAATTATATTGACTTATAAGATATATACGCTTGTTAATCTTACTCAGCTTGATGGTAAATTGCCGAGTCTTGACGGATTTCAAATACAGGAAATACCGCTGCCTCGCACAAAGCAGTTTCAGATAGAGCATTACAACGGGCGTAATTACAGGACTGTTGTTTGGAGCCAGTATCTGCTCTTTCCTCAAAAAAGCGGAAAGTTTGTCATTCCATCGATTACTTACGAGGGTGTAGTTCAGGAGGTTAATCCTAATATAGACCCAATAGAAGCGTTCTTCAACGGTACTGGTGGTGTTATAGATTTAAAGAAGAAACTTACAACTCCGCAGGTGGCTATCAATGTGTTGCCGTTGCCTGAAAAACCAGAAGGTTTCTCTGGCGCTGTGGGTAAATTCGACATTTCCTCCTCAATCAACACTGATGATTTGAAAACAAATGAAGCTATAAATCTTAAAGTGAAGATTACTGGTGCGGGAAATATGAAACTTATAGGCGCTCCTGATGTGAACTTCCCTGCTGATTTTGAGTGCTATGACCCTAAGATAACAGATAAGTTCTCTAATACGAGTGCAGGACTTTCCGGATTCCGCGAATTTGAGTATTTGGCGGTACCTCGTTCTCATGGTAAGTTTACGATTCCTCCTGTTGAATTTGTCTATTTTGATCCGTCCGCCAAGTCGTATAAGACTATAAAGACTCAGCCATATGAGATAAATGTAGCGAAGGGGAAAGGTGGTGCTAATGGTGCTGTTGCCGATTTCACGAACGTACAGCGTTCTGTAGATAATCTTGGTACTGATATTCGTTACATAAAGCGCGGAGATACGGTGCTGCGTAGTGATAAGGAAATTTTCTTTGCGACTTTGAGTTATTGGCTCTGCTATGTGGTGGCACTTTTTATTTTCGCCATAGTCGTAATACTTGTTAGTAAGGTTCGAAAGGAGAATGCTAATGTTGCAGTAGCAAGGGGCCGTAAGGCTAATAAGATCGCTACTAAGCGTTTGAAGCTTTCTGCTTTGCTTCTCAAGCAGAGGAAGCAGACTGAATTTTACGAAGAAGTACTGAAGGCTTTGTGGGGCTACATTGCAGATAAACTTAATATGCCTCAAGAGCAGTTGAATAAAGATAATATTCAGACCCGTCTTGAAGAGCGCGGAGCAGAACAAGCATTGATAAGCGAGTTTATAGATGTGCTTAACCGTTGTGAGTTTGCCCGTTACGCACCGACTGCAGGCAACGATGCGATGGGGGCGGTTTACGACAGTGCAATAGGTGTGATTAGTAAGATGGAAAACCAGATTAAAGCTCGGAAAAAGTAAGGCGGGAAAATCTCTTAACGAATCATTTTAAACAGATAGGATATGCTTAAGATATTTAATGTATTAGTCGTTTTGTTTTTTGTTTCCAGTTCTGCCGTAGCGCAGTCTGATTCCCTCGCTGTCACTGACACTCCAGAAAGTGTTTTGACAAAGCAAGAGGCAGATTCCCTTTACGACAAAGGTCTGTATGCGGAGGCGGCCGATGCTTACGAGGCCATCATTGCTAACAACGGAGTGTCTGCAGATTTGTACTATAATTTGGGAAATGCCTATTACAAACTTGACGAGATAGCTCGCTCCATCCTTAATTACGAGAGAGCCTTGCTGCTCAATCAAGGTGACGAAGATATAAGAGCTAATTTGGCGTTGGCACGTGGTAAAACAGTTGATAAGGTTACTCCGCCTTCTGAAATGTTTTTCGTTTCATGGTGGCGCGATTTTGCTAACATGGTTAGTGTAGACACATGGGCTGTTGTGGCTGTAGTGTCTTTCGTGCTTTTGCTCTTGGGTGTTGCCGCTTATCTCTTTGTGGAACAAATCATTGTTCGCAAAATAGGATTCTACAGCGCTGCGCTGTTCTTGCTGTTGACTATTGTCTTTAATTTGGCGGCCACGTTCCAACGAGATTCGATAATGAACCGTACTACAGCTATAATCATGCAGCCAGTCGTTTCAGTCAAGAGTTCTCCGAATGATGCAGGTACCGATTTATTCCTGATTCATACTGGGTCAAAAGTTGAGATTTTGGATGATACGATGACAGATTGGGCTAAGATTAAGCTAGAGGAGGGGAAAGAAGGTTGGGTACAGACTGATGTCATGGCGATTATCTAACTAATTTACTTAAACTAATACGAAAGGACGTGGATATTCAAGAACTGAATGAGTTGGACCATCAGCTTACGCTGGCGATAAACGGTAGCGATTCGTTGTTTTGGGATAATGTTATGTACACCGTGACCGATACGCTTTCTTGGTCTTTGGTTATGCTGGCATTGATTATTATAGTTTTCAAAAACAACACCTGGCGCGAAGCTTTGCTAGTATTCGTGATGATGGGACTTCTCATCTTTGTAGCCGACCGTCTTTGTTCAGGTTGGGTGAAGCCGACTGTTGCAAGATGGCGACCAACCCAAGACCCGCAGTTAATGTATCTTTTTGATGTGGTTAGAGAATATAGGGGAGGGCGTTTCGGATTCTTCAGCGGTCACGCCTGCAACACATTCTGTGTCGCAATGTTCCTTTCGTGGGTATTCCGTCATGGTTGGGTAACCGCAGTCCTGTTTTTCTGGGCGGCTAGTACAACTTTCACTCGCCTGTATCTGGGAGTTCATTATTTAGGCGATGTCCTTGTAGGGATGATAGTAGGGTGCCTCTTAGGAGCTGTGTTCTATCTGATTCTGAGATTGATACAGAAGCGTATGAGATCAAAGCGCTTGATATCAGAACAGTTCACTTCAACAGGATATATGAAGTCCGACATGACGCGCCTTCTCGATGTGATATTCTTTAACTATGTCCTCTTGGTTATCATCGCTGTATCACAAGGTGTTAATTAGAAATGTGGCAAAACTTTAAAATACTAACTATGACAATAACATTCAATGAATTAAGACGAATTAAAGCATCTCTTCCTGCAGGTAGCATAAAACGTATAGCCGGCGAACTTGGCATGGAGGAGCAGACCGTCCGCAATTTCTTTGGCGGTGACAATTATGATGAAGGGCAGGCCGTAGGATTTCATCTTGAACCAGGTCCTGATGGCGGTATTTGTAAGATTGACAACCCCGAAGTCCTCAATCACGCAATGCGAATATTGGAAGAAAATGCACTGTGATAATTATAAGGAAGTAAACTTAGAGCTATAGGCATCCCGCATAAGGGGTGCCATTTTTTTTAGGTATGGAGTGGGGGGCATAGGGGGAGTTGCGTGGGAGATATTGTGTAGCCAGTGTAAGGTTTCTTCACAAGTGCAATCACCTCACTAAATATTTGTATTTTTCTCGCTGAAAACTTAAAACCACTTCGCTCGAAACTTCCTCTCCCTTGGTTGGAAAGTATAAATAAAACTTATATTTGTAAGAATAAAACTAATATTTATATAAATAAAACTATTATTTGTACAAATATTACTTTTATTTATAGTTTTCTCCTCGGTACTTCCAAATATTTACTACGGTAGTGGTGATTTTTCATCGTGCTTGAGCTGAATTTGCAGTAGGGTGTCCACTTTGAGGGGGATAGGTTAATTTAACTCATCTATTTTTTGCAGTTGATATTTGTCTGAGTCCCGTATTTTTAGTAATTTTACATGATTTTTGGACGGATGTAGTTGCGGTTGCAATGTCCTATATGTATGGAAAAACAAAAAGACTAAAATAAAACATGCAAGATCAAGACAGAATTATTAAGGTAGACATTAATGAAACGATGCGTTCGTCGTATATAAACTATTCGATGTCGGTTATCGTAGCTCGTGCTCTGCCTGATGTGAGAGATGGATTTAAGCCTGTACATAGACGTATCTTGTACGGAATGATGGAGTTGGGTAATACTTACGATAAGCCAACGAAGAAGTGTGCACGTATCGTGGGTGAGGTTTTGGGTAAATACCATCCTCATGGCGACTCTTCCGTGTATGGCGCTTTGGTGAGATTGGCTCAGCCGTGGGCGATGAGATGTACTCTCGTTGACGGTCAGGGTAACTTCGGTTCTATCGATGGTGACGGTGCTGCAGCCATGCGTTATACAGAAGCGCGTCTGACACGACTCGGCGAGGCAATGATGGACGATTTGTATAAGGATACGGTCGACTTCAGAAACAATTTCGATGACTCGTTGCGCGAGCCTACAGTGTTGCCTACTCGTATTCCGAACTTGCTTGTGAATGGAGCAACGGGTATTGCCGTTGGTATGGCGACAAATATCCCAACTCACAATTTGGGTGAAGTTATCGATGGATGTGTTGCGTTCATTGATAATCCTGAAATCACAGTGCAGGAACTGATGATGTATGTGAAGGCTCCAGACTTCCCTACCGGCGGTATTATCTGTGGACTTGATGGCGTGAAGGATGCTTATGAGACAGGTCGTGGTCGTATAATTATCCGTTCGAAGACAGAAATAGAGTCAGACGGTAATCATGACAAGATTATCGTAAACGAGATACCTTACAATGTCAACAAGGCAGAGCTTATTAAGAAGATTGCAGATCTTGTAAATGAGAAGAAGATTGAGGGTATTTCAAACGTTAATGATGAGTCGGACCGTGAAGGAATGCGTATCGTTATAGACGTGAAGCGTGAAGCTAATGCGAATGTTATCTTGAACAAATTGTACAAGATGACAGAACTGCAGTCAAGCTTTAGTGTGAACTGCATTGCGTTGGTTGACGCTAAGGGTGAGAACTCAGGTCGTCCGAAGTTACTGTCGTTGCGTGACTGTATTTCTGAATTTGTGAAGCACAGACACGAGGTCGTGATTCGCAGAACTAAGTTTGATAAACGTAAGGCAGAAGAAAGAGCCCATATCCTTAAGGGACTCATTATTGCTTCAGACAATATTGATGAGGTTGTACATATAATCCGTGCCGCTAAATCGCCTCAGGAAGCTATTGCTAACCTCATGGTTCGCTTTGAACTCGACGAGATTCAGGCTAAGGCTATCGTTGAAATGCGCTTGCGCCATTTGACAGGTCTGGAACAAGATAAGTTGCGCGCTGAATATGAGGAGATGATGAATCTTATCAATTACCTCAATCAGATTCTTAATGATCCAGAACTTTGCAAGAAGGTTATGAAGGATGAGCTCATTGAGGTTAAGGAGAAGTGGGCTGATGAGCGTCGCACTCAGATAGATTATACTGCAAGCGAAAACTTCAACCCTGAAGATTTCTATCCAAACGAACCAGTTGTGATAACAGTGTCTCATCTGGGATATATTAAACGTACTCCGCTCTGCGAGTTCAGAACACAGGCTCGTGGCGGTGTGGGTGCTAAGGGCGGTAACGCTCGTAATGAAGACTTTATTGAGCATATCTATCCAGCAATGACCCACAACACGATGATGTTCTTTACTCAGGGAGGACGTTGTTTCTGGATGAAGGTGTATGAAATTCCTGAAGGTAATAAGACTTTCAAAGGTAGAGCTATACAGAATTTGCTCAATATTGAAAGTTCTGATAAAGTTACTGCATTCATCTGCATTGAGAATATCAATGATGCAGAATGGGTGAAGAGGCACAACCTCATATTCTGTACACGAAAAGGTACAGTGAAGAAGTCTCGTTTCGAACTTTATTCACATCCACGTTCAAACGGTTTGAATGCAATCAATCTGGTTGAAGGTGATGAGGTTATAGATGTTTGTCTGACATCAGGAAACGATGATGTAATCATCGCAAATCGTAATGGTCGCGCAATCAGGTTTAACGAGAACACAGTGCGCCTCATGGGACGTGTAGCTACAGGTGTTCGCGGTTTGCGTCTTGACAATGACGGAGACGACGAAGTGGTTGGAATGATTGTTATGGACTGTAACCCTCCGTTGACAGACGAACAGCTCGAAATGATGTCTGCCGATGTTGAAGAAGCCGATACAGCTGTTGTTGAAGAGGTGCTTGAAGATTTGGCTGAGAATGAAGACGTTCGTGATGACGAGGTTTTGACAGATGAATTGATAGACGGTGATAATGGAGCAGAAACCGTAATGGTAGTTTCTGAAAAGGGATTCGGAAAGCGTTCTGTGCTTGCTGGATACAGAATTACAAATCGTGGCGGTAAGGGTGTCAAGACTCTCAATATTACAGACAAGACTGGTAAGTTGATTGCTTTGAAGTCTGTAACAGACGAGGACGACCTCATGATTATAAATAAGAGCGGCATTGCAATTCGTCTTGCTCTTAAGGATATACGAGTGCAAGGCCGAAATACTCAGGGAGTTTCTCTTATCAACCTCAAGAAGCGTAATGATGTAATCAGCAGTGTATGCAAGGTTCCACATATCGAAGAGGAAGAACTTGTAGATGAGAATGAAAATCTGGCAACAGAACTTCCGGAAGTTGATGGTTCTTCAATTGAGCAAGAAAATACAGAAGAATAAGTTTAACCCTTAAAACTATATTAGTAATGAAAAAGGTTTTATTATGTGCATTGGTAATGGCTGCAGGTACAGTCTTTGCCCAAAAGTCAAATTTGAATAAGGCTAATGTTGCGCTTACTGCATTTAATGCCAATCCCAAAGAACTCAAATACGAGAAATTGGATGAGGCGTGGGAACTGATTCAGCTCGCAATGGAGCATCCTCAAACTGCGGTTATGGCAGACACTTGGAATACGGCTGCGAAAGTCCAGGTGTTCTATATGAACAGGATGCTTAATGACCGTAATGTGACAGGACAACTTGATACTAAGAAATTCTTTGAGAATCAGAAACTGATTGTAGAATACTACTCAAAGTGTGACGAGTTGGAGCATACTCCAAATAAGAAAGGTAAGTTGCCAAAAGAGGTTTATCGTCCGCTTAATCAGCCTGTAGCAAAAGGTGCGCGTATGAATCTTCGCAATGCGGGAGGTATGCTTGCTGTGTCAGATCCTGATTTGAGCATTATGTATATCAACTATTACAATGAGAGTGCTAAAAACTCTATATTTACAGGATTGACTGATATTGCAGATCCAGATTCTGTAGTAGGCGATATTAATTATTATCTTGCAACAGCATATAAAACTAAGGGGGATGAAGCAAATGCTATTGTAGCGTTGGAGAAGTCGCTTGCATCTAAGCAGTATGGAAAGTTTGCTTGCGGTGAGTTGGTCATGCTTTGCGACAAGTTAGGAAAAACTGAGATGAAGGATAAATATATCAAATATGGTTACGATAACTATAAGGATATGTCTCAGTACGGACAGTGGTTGCTTACATCTTTGTTGGAAAAGCAAGACTGGAATGCTTCTTTGACTTTGTGTGATGAACTGATTACTGCATTCCCAGATGATAAATTTGCTTATTATAACAAGGGACGCGTTTTGTATGAATTGAAGAAGTATGCAGAGGCAACAGATGCTTATGCAAAAGCCGCTGAAGTTGATTCTGATAATGCAGAAGCTCTTTCTATGGCAGGGCGTTCTGCAATGATGATTGCTCAGGTAAATCAGTCAAATAAGGCTGTCCGCGAAGAAGCATTTAATAAAGCTATAGGTTTCTTCCAGAAAGTAGAATCTGCTTATCCTGAGAAATCTGACCTTTATGGATATGAGCTTTATGTTTGTTATACAAATTTGAATCAGCCAGCAAAGGCAAAACCATACAAACAATATTACTCAAAATAGAGTTGTCTGAATAAATGAGATTATAAGAAAGATAGGGCTGCTCTTTTAGCAGTCCTATCTTTTTAGAATAGTTCGTAAGATTAATTTGTTAGTGTTTGTTATATATGAAAATGTTACTGTCATTAGTTCTGCTTCTTAATATCTTTGTTCTGAAGGCTCAGGAATCCGATTATAATAGGAAGGCACTTCTTAAGGAATTGCGTAGCTATATTAAGGATGATAAGTATTCGGAAGTCAATGCCCGGATAAAGTCTGCAATGTCAAAATTTACAGAAGCGAAGTCTGATGCAGAACTATATAATATATGGATGAATGCGAACTATAATTTGGCTCTTGCTGAAAATAGGAAAATATATCTTTCAAACAATCCGGACACCGTTAAATATATGGATTATATATATGAGGTTTTTGCTGATGGGTTGAAATGTGACAGCATTAGTAGGATTCCGGATGCCAAGGGGCGTGTTAAACGTAAGTTTTACAAAAACATTAATGAAAAATTCTCTTTCTTTGCAACAAATCTTGAGAATGCAGGAAAATTTTTTTACACTAAGAGGGACTATCAGAGAACTTGCAAGTTTGTAGAGTTGTATATTAAGACAGAGTTGTGGAAAAGTGGAGTTTATACATTTGATAGTAAGGAGGATTCGATTCCTGAGGCATTATTAGATGCAAATGCTTCCCGTTTGGCAATATTAGCGGTAATGTCTGCTTATGCGACGGAAGATTACAAAACTCTTTTAAAGATGTATCCAATTGCTGTAAGAGATTCTTTGCGTCAAGCACTGGTTTTGGAACTCGCGTGCAAATCATATAATCAGATAGGTGATAAGACTTCGTATTTGAATTTATTGAATAAATGTTTTTTAAAGTATCCTGACAAGGAATATTTTTTCGCATCATTGATAAAGTGTTATAATGACGAGGGAGATACTGCTAATGCATTGAATCTAGCGCGAGAAGCAGTGAGACTGAATCCGGCAAACCGAAACTATTGGTTTGTCAAAGGAACGGAGGAACAAATTTGTCAGTTAGAGGATTCTGCTATCGTCTCATATAGCAATGCGATAAAAATCAAAAATGATGACGCTGAATCTTATTCTTGTTTAGCGGATGTTTATTTGAAGAAGGCACGTGAGGAGGATAAAAGGCTTACTAGGTTATTCGCTGATTCTTTTTCTAAAAATGATTATTTAGAATCTCAAGGCAGACTAAAGTCTTTATATGCTATGGCTTGTCAGAATTATGAGTCGGCACGTAGGTATAGTTCTGATAAGACGGATTTGTGGTTCGATGGTTTGAAAGAATGTTATTATAAATTAAATAAGGGACACGAACTAAAACTCCTGGAGAATATCAGCAAATGATACATCTCAAAGTATATATTGTTTCTGTTAAAAGCTAAGGGGTGCAACTCTTAACTTTTTATTTCCCAATTTTTGCACTCAATTCATAACCAAAATAAAAACCTGGTTCAGGAGGCTGATTATAAGCCACATTTTGTGTTGCAACGCTTATTCTATATGGAATATCCTCCATAAAAGTGGGGGCACGATAAGTGGTGGGGTGATTGCTTGTGTATACCCGAAGTTCTGAATTGTCGTGCGTTCTTACAATTACTTCTTCACGCCAGTCTCCGAGGATGTCGGCAGATAAGCATGGGTTGCTTTTAGACCCGTTGTTAAAAGAGCATTCTTCTCTGAATGATTTTATTGTAACGCATTCTTTAGAGGTGTGTATGTATTTGCTGATAGTACCTCTGTCAAGCATTTCGCGCAATAAATCGCCATCCCACCAAACACAACTGTTTACGGGAATTCGCACATTTTCAGCAATAAGTTCTCCTTTTACGTTTCTAATACCTCTTGAATCCAATGACCACATTTCGAGACCGTAGTTTGTGGGATCTATATCTGCAGCCATACCTCTTCCAACATCCGTTTTACTTGGTATCTGAAATATAACTTCTCCTGTTGCTGCGTCATGGAACGAAGAACCGTCTCTGCGGTTTTCGTGCACGTTCCAGAACTGAAGTTTGTTGCTGTCTGGATAGAATGCATATAGGTGAAGGGCGTCGCCATGTCCCATTCGTGTGTTGTATAGCCCAGTTCCATCATTGTCAACAGTCATTGAACCATAAATTATTTCATCGCATCCATCTCCGTCAACATCCGCAACTCGCAGATTATGGTTACCTTGTCCTGAATATTGTTGCCATTTAGGTTCTTTGGTATCGAAAGTCCAGGTGTTGGTCAATTCTTTGCCATCCCAGTTCCAAGCTGCAAGTACGCTTCTTGTATAGTAACCGCGGCACATAACAACGCTAGGTCTTATTCCGTCAAGATAAGCAATGCAAGCAAGGAATCTGTCACATCTGTTTCCGTATGAATCTCCCCAATCCATAGGGGCGCCTCTTGCAGGAATGTAATCGGTTGTAAACATGGCTTCTCCTGTCAGTCCGTTGAACACTGTTAGATATTCAGGGCCGTTAAGTATGCGTCCTTTTACATATCTAGGTTTTGCGCCTTTACCTGTTATTGGCTGGTTTATGTAGCCTGTAAATCTGTAGTCAGCAGTAGAGTCGCCTATACATATCCCTTTGCCGTCGATAGTACCGTCGGCGGTTTTCATCACAACTTCTGCTTTGTTGTCGCCGTCAAGGTCATACACCATAAACTGGGTATAATGGGCACCAGCTCTTATGTTATGCCCTAAGTCAATTCTCCACAGTTGCTCTCCTGTTATTTTGTAGCAGTCAAAAATGACATTTCCTGTATACCCTTCATGAGAGTTGTCATGTGAGTTGGTTGGTTCCCACTTTAAAACGATCTCGTATTCCCCATCACCATCCATATCTCCAACTGAAGCGTCGTTTGCGATATAATCGTATCTTTGCCTATCAGGAGTGCTTCCTCCTTTCGGTTTGTTGAGCTTGATTGGTAAATAACCTGATGGTGAATCCGGTTGGTATGTGTATGATGTCGTATTGCTTTTATCTTCAATACCGTTGATTACGGGTGTTATTTCGTATATGATGTTTGATTTGCTTAGAGGTTTTCCCTTTTTGACAAATGTTGATTGCGTTATTGGTGAGTGGTTCGTTTTCTGACCGTTGGAATAGATGTTGAAACCGATATCTTTAGGGTCATCTGTTAGGAGTCTCCATGAGAGACAAATGCTGTCGCTGTTGTCAGGGTCGTTAAAAACCACAAAACCGCGTCCTAACTTCTCGTGAATAATTAGGTCGCGATTATAATTAGGTTGTGCTATAGTGCATATAGCGCAAATAACATTTATGATGCAGAGTAACCCTCTTTTCATTTACCAAAATATTGTTTTGAAAGTTTTTACAGTGTCGGCATTACTTGTGTATGTACTCCTTAATGACAATGCTGCGGTGAACTCGTCAAGCGGAATTTCAGAAGCGTTATTTACTCCAAGCGTGTTTTGTTTTATCTGAAATATAACCTCCTTTATATCTTCCAAACTGTACTGTTGTGTTAGTTTGCCATATTTTTCAGAGGCAAGGCGATTACATTCCGCTATGGCTAATGCCATATATCCGTAATCAATGACTGCTTTTGTTGTGAACAGGGAGTTAGCTCCTGCTAATTTCAGACTGTCAAATCCGTCGATAATGACATCCTTGTATATAGTGTCGTTCTCATCAAAAAAGGTGATACTGTCACAAGTGGCAAAGTATGATATTTCTGCTTCTGCATTTTTGTTGCTATCGTCAAGGCATGATGATAATGCAAACGCAAAAAATAATGTAGCAACACCTGATAATGCTTTTTTCATAATAGATGTGTTTTGGGGTTTATAGTTTAATTTTTACGCCTTTAGATTCGTTGTGCATACGGTCTAACGCTGTTATAACAATCGTGTGTCCAATTAGGTTGCCTTTGAGCTCAAAGTTTTGTTTGTGAGATACGGCCTGTATTTTTGTTGGATTATTCAGATCAATTTTTTCATTTGGTTCAAATAGGTATACAACAAATTGTTTTGCCTTGTCCATCTCCTTTTTTGCTTTGGGAGCATCCCAAGCGAGATACACGCGATTGTCGTGAGTCTCGATTCTTGTTTTTCTTGGTTTCTTAGGTGCTTTCTTGTCTATAAAGGTCATCTCTGGTTGAAGTGTCGGATACTTATGGTACACCTGTTCAAGCACTGTCCTGTAGTTTCCAGGATTATTTACTACAGAGGCTGCATACCATTGACAACTTCCGGAAACATTTGGAAGAGAGCGCTGTATGTCATACTTTTTCTGCATCTGATGTCTGTTAGGATTCATTGGATCAACGCCTTTTACTGTGCGTTCCACGTCTTGGCCGATATAAAGAGGCCGTTTGCTGCAATATTCGTTCCACCATTGGCATAGGACATCGTAGTCTGCCGCCTTAGTACCGATATTCCAATATATTTGTGGCACAAGGTAGTCAACCCATCCCTTGTCTTGCCATAAAACTATATCGGCATAAAGGTCATCATAGTTTTGGAGCCCGTTAGTAGCACTGCCGTGTTTGGTATTTCCCCCATTTCTGTCGTTACGATATATTCCGAAAGGAGAGACACCGAATTTTACCCAAGGTTTAGTCTTGTGTATGGAACTGTGGAGTGCCTCTATGAGTTTGTTGACATTATCCCTTCTCCAGTCGCCTATATCGTCAAATCCGCGCTTATCTTTTCTGTAAAAATCCCCATCAGGTATTTCTCTTCCTGCTTCTGGGTAGGGGTAGAAATAGTCATCGATATGAATACCGTCTACGTCATATCTTTCTACAATGTCTTCGACAACATCGCAAGTGTATTCGATGTTGTCTTCTAATGCAGGATTAAATATATACAGGTCTCCGTACTGGAATATTCTTTCAGGATATTTGATGGCGGCGTGGTTGGTTGCAAGTGATGTTGTACCTTTGGTTTTTGCTCTGTAAGGGTTTATCCATGCATGCAATTCCATGTCGCGTTTGTGACATTCCTTAATCATCCATTCCAGTGGATCCCAACCGTCTTCTGGTGCTTTGCCTTGTTTGCCTGTGAGGTATCTGCTCCATGGTTCCAGTTTTGAATGGTAAAGAGCATCGCCTTCAGCTCTTACTTGAAATATTATGGCGTTAATTTTTGCATTTTGTAGCACATCGAGCTGGTTAGACAACATCTGTCTTAATTCTTTTGGCGATTTTCCAAGATATTGTCCATTGACACATTGAATCCAGGCGCCTCTGAATTCTCTCTTAGGATGTTGCGCGTTTGTGGATGTGCAGATTCCTGCAAATAAAGCAAAAGCTATGATAAGAGTCTTAATGTTCATAATATCAGATTTTAATAGATTATAATACAGGTGTGAGCAAGTTTCCAAACCAACTTACGAACTTTTTCCAAGTAGAACGTTTTTTCCAATAATCTCGTGTGAGTAAGTCCGAATTTTCCATGTCGGTTTCAAACATGCAGTTAAGCTCGTCTATAGTCTCACGGTTGAATATTACAGTGTTAACTTCGTAGTCGCATCTAAGACTGCGGCTGTCCATATTTGACGAGCCTATCGTGCAGAAGGTGTCGTCCACCCACATGGCTTTGGTGTGGTGAAATCCGCCGTTGAAAACATATACCTTTGCCCCTCTTTTCTCAAGATTATTCGCTACATAGAACGCCGCATCAGGGGTTAGGGCTATGTCGCTCTTGGCAGAAAGCATGATTTCCACATTAACACCTCTGCCTATGGCGCGTTTCAACGCCTTCCTTACTTTATGCGTCGGTACGAAGTAGGGATTGATGATGCGTACATTGTGCTTGGCGTTGTCAAGCATACTGGCAAAAAGGTTTCTTATTGATTCATTGCTCACCTTTGGTGCTCTGTCAACTATTGCGACTCTCTTGTTCCCTTTATTGCCAATGTGCTGTGGGAAGTATTTATGACCTTCTATTTTTTCTTCGGTAACATCCTCCCATATTGTGGCGAAAATCCTGTGCAGCTCATTAACCGCAGGACCTTCGATTCTCATGTGCATATCCCTCCACGGACCAATTCCCTCAATGCCTTCTATGTAGTAGTCTGCCACGTTCATGCCTCCCGTGTAGGCAACCTTACCGTCCACAACAACAATCTTTCTATGATCGCGCGGTATGATGTGGTTAACATAAGGAAATTTTAGCGGGTCAAATTTAACAAGTTTTACTCCAAGATTGTTGATGGAGTCGTGCTGTGCCTTTTTGATAGGCTGGTTGTTCGACCTGTTTCCGAAGTCGTCGTACAAAGCTCTTACTTCCACGCCCTCGTTCGCTTTCTGTGTCAAGATCTTAAACAGCAGTCCTGCTATGGAGTCGTTCCTGAAATTGAAATACTCAAGGTGGACAAACGATTTGGCATTTCTGATGCATTCAAACATGTCGACGAATTTGTCGTGTCCGCTCATCAGCAGCTTTACGGAGTTGTTGTCTGTTATTTCAATTCCAGTTCCCTTCAGATAGTTGGCTACAATAGAGTCGCTTCTTTGCGAATCTTCGTCAATAGCCCCATCCACGGTTGTGCGGGCAATCGCTCCAATAGGTAGTGTTAGTAAGTATAGGGAATATATTAAAGTTCTTATAATCTTCATACCGTTGCATCTATGCGAAATATAGATATGCAAAGTTATGAAAAAATCATTTTATATCCTTTCTAATCCGTGTTTTAAATCTATAAATGTTAACTTTGTTGGTGTTAACGGATAATTACTGAAAAAATATGGCGTTAGATGTGAAAATAGAACAGAGTTGGAAAGCACTTTTGCAGGAGGAGTTCGACAAACCTTATTTTGCAGAGCTTACTGAGTTCGTGCGTGCCGAATACAAATCTTATCGCATATATCCTCCTGGTTCTCAAATATTCAATGCTTTCAATTTATGTCCTTTCGACAAAGTAAAGGTGGTCATAATCGGACAGGACCCATATCACGGTCCTGGTCAAGCCCACGGACTCTGCTTTTCTGTGAACGATGGAGTTCCTTTTCCTCCTTCACTTCGCAATATTTTCAAGGAAATCAATGCCGATACAGGTGCGCCGATACCCCAAAACGGCAATCTCACTCGTTGGGCAACTCAGGGAGTGCTTCTTCTTAACGCCACTCTTACTGTTCGCGAACATTCTGCGGGGAGTCATCAACGTCGTGGATGGGAAACATTCACTGATGCGGTCATACGAATCATAAGCGAGCAAAAGTCAAATGTCGTTTTCATTCTTTGGGGCGCCTATGCACAGAGCAAGTCCGCACTCATTGATTCGTCGCGCCATCTGGTTTTACGTTCAGTGCATCCATCTCCGCTTTCTGCTCATGCAGGATTCTTTGGCAACCATCATTTTAGTTTGGCGAACGACTATCTTGTCCGAAACGGATTAACTTCGATAGATTGGTAATTCTTAGATTTAACATGCAGGTATGATAAAAAACTTGATATTCGACCTTGGAGGAGTAGTTATAACTCTAGATCCTAATGAGGCGTTTACCCGATTTGAACAGCTCGGCATAGCAGATGCACGCCAGCAGATGGGTGTATACGGACAGACGGGCATATTCCTTCAAGTGGAAAACGGCAGTATTGGCGCTGACGAGTTTTGCCGGCAGCTTGCAGCCCAAGCAAAGGAAAAATCATCAATGTTTGCAGATGAGTGCACCCCTTGCTATTCATTCGAACAAGCGCAATGGGCATGGATGGGCTATGTAAAAAAAGTGCCTTTGGCAAGACTGAACAACCTTCTGGAACTTAAAAAGAAGTACAATGTTTGCCTGCTTTCCAATACTAATCCTTTCATAATGGACTGGGCGGAGTCGCCACGTTTCAGTGGCGACGGCCATTCCATAGCGCATTATTTCCACACCCTTTATTGCAGTTACCGTTTGCACGACTATAAACCCTCTGCTTCAATCTACCAGAAAGTGCTTCAGCAGTCTGGTTTCAGGGCGGAAGAAACGATATTTGTCGACGACGGACCACGCAACATCGAATCAGCAGAGTCTGTAGGTATTCACGGCCTCCTCGTACCTGAAGATGCCGACTGGATGGATTCCCTCCTTCAGATGATTGAAAAGATGGAGTAGGGGTTAGGTTCGCTCGCCCGAAAGCGCATGCATTGTTGGGGCATCCCTTGCGGTTGCCTTATTTTGTTCTCGTCATCGTTAATGTTCCCGTTATTGCCGTAGGGTGCGGACCTAGGTGTCCGCCCGAATAGGTCTTATCATTTATTAGGCACTAAAAACCACAGATCACACCGATACATACGGATTAAACAATGTACCCAAAGAGGAAATCCGTGTAAATCCGTCCAATCAGTGTAATCTGCGTTCAAAAAGAGCTGAAGACAATTATTGAATAATTAGCGGCAATCATGAAACATGTATTCATGTGGGAAGAGAGGTTTTAATGTGTTTAAAGTCTATTTTCGGAAGAAAACCAATACCTTTGCAGAAAAAATAGGCAAAGTATATGAAACAATATATCATAGTAATCATCATGTCTTTTTGCTTGGTGTCTTGTAGCCACCACTCCAAGCATTGGAAAACGCTGACACAGGCAGAGTCATATATTGAGGAGAGGCCAGACAGTGCGTTGAACGTTCTGCAAGGAATGGACAAAGAAGAGTTGTCCGGAATGGAAGAGAAAGCGAAGTACGCCCTGTTACTCTCAATGGCATTAGATAAGAATGTCATTGATAAGACAGACTTTGTGATTCTGCAACCTGCCATTGATTATTATGAGCACAATGGAACTTCTACTGATAAGCTTCGTACACTTTATTATCAAGGAAGAATCTATCAGAATCAAGGGAGTAATGCTGAAGCTCTGGATTGTTTCTTAAACGCCCTTGATAAAGGGGTAGATTCAGAAGATGTGCTGACTAAGGCAAGAATATTGTATACCCAAGGACTGATATACAGTACGATTTTTGAATGGGATAAGTGTATCGTTGCATATAGTGACGCTGCGAATTATTTTAAACAATATGGAAGATTAGATAGTTACGTAAATTGTATATCTTCTATCATCAATGTATATACAATTGTTGGCGACAATGAGAAGGCTGCACATTATATATCATTGGGATTAAACAGTTTGGAAGAATGTAGTATGCATATAAAAGCTTATTTTTATTCAAACCACATAACTTATTTAGCAAGTCAATCCCAAAGAAAAGTTGAAGAGATTAAATCTAGCATCAATCAATATACTATTCGCGTTCCCCATCACTTTATAGATTGGCTTTCCA
This sequence comes from Bacteroidaceae bacterium, assembly GCA_045576655.1. Taxonomy (GTDB): domain Bacteria; phylum Bacteroidota; class Bacteroidia; order Bacteroidales; family Bacteroidaceae; genus RGIG8745. The sequence goes on along the minus strand of JAZNGW010000008.1, from coordinate 32,269 downwards.
TATCAAATGCATATTTGAATATTGGCGAAATTGATTTAGCTATGGATGCAATCAAAAAACATGAGATCAATACCAATAAAGAACAGCAAGCTAGATATTATGCTTTATTGGCCGACATTTATAAACATAAGAGAAAACATGAAGAAGCGATGAATGTATATCTTAAATATGTCCATCTAACAGATTCGCTAGACCAGATAAAAAACCAACAAGGATTAAGATTTATTCAAGATAGACATACATTAGAAATGCAGGTTGCTAATGAGAAAGTTGCTAAAAATCAAAGGACAGCAATTATTCTCGGTTGTATTGTTGCATTATTAGCAGTCTTACTTTTATTGAATTCTGTCCGTAAAAGATTGAGAAAAGTTTATTTTGATAACACCCAACTTGAAATAGAGAAAAAACGCTATGAACAAATGTATTTAGAAGTTCTTTCTGAACGAGATACTTTGAATAACATGGTTACAAACTCGTCAATACAAGCAGAAACTATAACTGTTATTCGTCAGAGATTAGAAATCTTAAACACCATCGTTATTTCTCATCTTTCAGATAGAAAATCAGATATTAAACGTGCAAATGAGCAGTTGGAGAATCTGGTATCCGACAGAGAATCATTCATAAAGTCTACTCGTTTGACTTTAGAAGACAACTATCCTAGCTTTTTCGCCTACCTTCTTAGCAAAGGACTTGAAGAGTATGAAATTGATTTTTGTTGCCTTTATGCAATTGGCATGAAAGGAAAAGAAGTGAAATCATATACTAGTAATCGTCACTATAAAGACAGTAGTGAAGTGCGTCAAAAACTAGGACTAGCAGAAAACGATACTAATCTCTCTATTTTTCTTCAAAAACTACTTAAAAATCAACAAGGGTAAACTTTGACTTTCCCAAAAACTCAATTGGTAAACTTTATTTATTAAGACTATTTGATTATCAAAGGGTTATCACATAAACAAAAGTAGCTTGTTTTTTCATAGAAAACTTTTATCAAAGTAATTTTGCTGCAAAAATTAACAAGTAAAGTGAAATGAAAAAAGTTTTATTAGCATTCTTTTTGGGCGCATGTTCGTGGAGTCATTTGGCGGCCCAAAACATATCGGGTAAGGTTGTTGATAAAGAAGCTGCTCCAATTGTTGGGGTGAATTGCATTCTATATAATTTGCCCGATTCAATACAAATTACAGGAAGTACAACAAACTTGGAGGGACTGTTTGAATTGAGGGTAATAGAGGATAAGGAATACCTTATACAGTTTTCCTCTATTGGCTACGAAAAAGTTAGTATGGTTTGTCGTTCTGGAAATTTGGGTGAAATTGTGTTGAGTGAAGATTCGATGTTACTAAATGAGGTCGTTGTTACTCCTCAGATTTTGAATGCATTTGGCAGTAAAGATGAAATAATGCTTAGCCAAAGTGCAAAGAAGGTCGGAAACAATGCCTTGGATGCTATAGGCAGTATGCCACAATTCAGGACTAATGCAGGAAATGGAGATCTGATTACCGTTGACAATAAGAGTGTCTTAGTATTAATAGATGGCATAAGAAGGAGTTCTCGCGATTTAATGCTATTTAAAGCTGATGATATAAAAAATATAATGTTCTATAGCGAACCTCCTGCTCGTTTTGCTCATGAAAACATCGGAGCAGTTATTGATGTAACAACCAAGAAAAAGGTAGATAGATTATATAGTTTATATCTTGATACAAAGAATGGTGTGACAACGGGATATGGTACAGATATGTTATCATTGGCATATATGGATTCATTAAATATGGTTACTGCAGCCTATTTTATTGATTATCGTGCTCTGAATGACAATAGAATGAATAACACATATTCATACCCTAACAAGATAAATGAATATAGAGGACTTCCTGGCAGTTATCAAGGACAATACCATTTAGGACAACTAACATATCAACGTTATCAAGGCAAGAATTTATTCAATGCAAAATTGGACTATCGCAAGTCGCCTGGCAAACAGGAATACGTACAAGAACTTGCGGGTATCAATAATAATCAGTTTACGAATAATCGCAAACTAAACAGTGATTATTCATCTGTCTCTGCTGATTTGTATTATATGTATATGTTTAATCAAAATAGAAACGTATCATTAAATATACTAAACACATATTATGATTCTAAATCCGATAATATGCTGTCGAGTGATATGTGTGGATACTCCTTTGAAAACCAGATTGATAATAAATCATACTCTTTGATAACAGAGGCATTATATAGTGATAAACTCTGGAATGGAGATTTTAATGCGGGCATCTATTATCAATATAAGAATCTAGACCAGAAATATAACCATACTGATAAATCTAACATTAGGATACACAAGGAGTATGTATATGTAGATTACAGTAATGCTATGGGTAAGTTCTCCTATAATCTTGGATTAGGATTGGAAAACAACCACTATAATACCGCAGCAAATGGCAGCTACAACTATTTGGTTTTTCGTCCATCTCTTTCGTTAAATATGCAGTATGACAAACATTCTGCAATGCGTCTAACCGCTTCTGTTAATTCTTCAGTTCCCAATATTGGAGATTTGACTAATAGCGTGGTAACTATTGACGAATACTTTTATACTCAAGGTAATACTAATTTGAAACCTTATTATTACTATTATACCAATTTGAGTTACAAGTATGCTTCAGAAAACGGGAAACTATATTTGGCTCCATCTGTGTCATATTCTTATTATCCCAATAAAAATATGCCCATACTTTTCATTGAAGGAGAGAATGTAATACAAAGAATGACAAGCATAAACAATGTGCATAGTATACAAGCATCAATGTCTTTGAGCTATAAGCCCGTTAATTGGTTTACCATACAACCATTCTATAACTATGAATACTCAAAGTATCGAACGCCTAACCAATTGGTAAACCATAGCCTACATAATGCAGGTCTAAGCGTTCAATTCTTGCCTAAGAATTGGCAGTTCATATACAATTGTAATTTACCTATGACAATGGTTAATGGTGATTTATATACTAAAATGGGGTTAAACATGAATGCTACTGCATTGTATAAGTTTAAGTCAATGTCTGTGGGGTTAGAATATATATATAATCCTTATCCATCACGAGTGTATGCTAATATCAATGGCTTTAGTTATTCTGAAGAAACGGTTTGGAACAATTTCAAAAATCTGATTTCGGTAAAGTTAACATACAACCTATACCAAGGTAAGTCGCGTGGACATGTAGGAAAACGTATTAGTAATTCAGACAATGATTCGGGTCTGACTAATTCAAACACTGCGAAATAACAGCATCAATAAACATCCAGACTCAACAATGGAGGGATACGGTAACAGATGCCTCCATTGTTGAACAAAAGATGCGCGACCCGTAGTGGCAGAAGGAGCATTATCCAATATGTATTGACCTGCCCGCCCAAGGCTGGCTTGTCTCCCGTTATCGTTATCGTTCTCCCCCTTGGGGGAGTTAGAGTGGGCCGTCATCGTTACCTCGGTGGAAAATCATAACTACCGCAGTGGAAACTTTGCGAAACCTCGGTAGATATTTGAAAGCACTGCGGAGAAAAGTATAAATAAAAGTAATATTTGTACAAATAATAGTTTTATTTATATAAATATTAGTTTTATTCTTACAAATATAAGTTTTATTTATAGTTTTTAGCGAGAGGTTTGTAAGTTTTGAGCGCGGTGGTATTAAGTATTTAGCGTGGTGATGATGACTATTTAGCGAGGTGAAGACGAGTTTTTAGCGTGGTGCTGCAATAGATGGATATACATTAATAATATATGTTGGCAAATGTCTGTAAAATGAATAGCTTTCTCTTGATACAGGAAAAAGCAAAAAAGGCATCTGGAAAGGATGCCTTAATATGGGTGTTTATGTAATACGTTTTTATGATGGCTTAGGTTATAATTCTCTTTGGCGGCAGAAGTAACCGCTAAAGATTTCGTCGGCGTATTCTATTGGTGAGTCAAAAATGCCGTAGACTGCTGAGCCGCTTCCGGACATAGAGGCATAGAGTGCGCCCATGTCGTAGAGCTTGTCTTTGATTGCTGCAATTTCAGGATATTTTGTGAATACGCTTTTTTCGAAGTCGTTGGTGATTGCTTGTTTCCATTCCTGGATTGGCTGTTTGATGGCCTCTGTGAGCGGAATGGCTGCAGGGCTTGGTGTTACGAGTGCGTAGGCATCGCGTGTGCTTACGAATATGTCGGGTTTGACGAGTATGATGGTTTTGCCATGCAGGCTAAGTTCTATTGGCGTAAATATGTTGCCTATGCCTGTTGCGAATACTGGGGTGTTGTTGATGAAGAACGGGCAGTCGGCTCCAATCTGTACTGCATAGTGTTGCATCTGCTCTGAGGTGAGTCCGAGTGCGAACTTGTCGTTGAGCATTTTGATGATTGCTGCTGCATCGGACGAACCTCCTCCGAGTCCAGCCCCTACAGGGATGTGCTTGTAAAGGTGGATTTTTTGCGCTGGGAAGTTGAAGTCTTTGCGCAGAAGCTGGTATGCTTTTACGACAAGGTTGTCGTCGGGTGTGCCGTCGAGGATTGTTCCGCTGACTTTCAGTTTGTATCCGCCTTGAGGTTCTTCGCCTTCGATGGTCTTGATTTCAACGGCGTCTTGGAGGTTTATAGGGTAAAATACGCTTTCTATGTTGTGGTAGCCGTCCGGACGACGCTCTGTGATGTTGAGTCCGATGTTTATTTTTGCGTTAGGATAGGTGATCATATGATTATGAATTATAAATTATGAGCTATGAATTATGAATTGCTACTGCTCTGTTTAAATGCCGTCGAAGAGGTTGAGCATTTGTGGCGCTGGTGCAGGTTGTGGCTTTCTTTTCTCTATGACATCGTATTCCCAGTTGTCAAAGCAGAGCTCAAGTTGGGCGACGAATGATTTCTTTATAGCGTATACTCCCCACTGGTTGCTGACACTTTTGAATGGCGAGTTTTTGAGTTTGCTTTGTTTCCAAAGGTATTGCCTGACGGTAGAATGGATTTGCCGGTATAGGTGGCCGTCGTCGAAAAGCGTGCAGTGCGTGTTGTAAATGCAGCGTGCTATATTGCAGACTTTCATCCCCTCAGGCTTGTAGGTAAGAAGTTCGATTAGTTGATTGTAATATGCGTTGTTCACCTTTGTCTCAATGTTTTGTGCTAATTTAAAACATTTATGTTAAAAAGTGGTTAATCTAATGCAAAAAAGTAATCATATTATGCTATTTTTGTAATTGATGGTTATTGTGAATAAAACAATATTGCTTATGAAATGTTCATTGTTATTGTGTGCTTTGTTGGCAGGTTTGTTCTGTTGCGGATGCAGCGGTGCATTTGTTGATGCTGCGAGGGCGGTTGAGGTTGATTCCTTGAATGACAGGGCGTACGATTTCAGATATGTGTCTTTGGATTCTTGTGCGAAGTATTCTGCTGAGGCTTACGATAGGTCAGGGAATTATGTTGACGGTCGTCATTTGTCTTTGCTTAATAAGGCTTTTGCTGAATATATGCGTATGGACTTTAAGGAGGCGATGGCTGTGTGTAAGTCAGTGCTGGATGATTCGAACAATGAGTTGGTATGCCTTATGGCCAACGTGCATCTGATGAGGATTAGTGCCTTAACCGCAGCGAATAAGGATTTCTTCTTTTATAGGAACAATGCGCTTAATAACATGAAGCGCATTGAGATGGATGAGGCGATGATGACTGAGAGGCAGAGGAGGTATTGGCGGTTGGCTTTGAGCGAGTTTCATATAGTTTCTTCGGAGTATTATTATAGTCTTAGGCAGGAGTCGGAGGCAAATGATGAGATAGAGTTGCTGGAGAGTGATATGGTGTCAATGATTGCTGATTCGGTCCAGATGGCAAGGTTTATATTGCTTAAGAGTGTGAATGATATTTTTGTGGGTGATGATGAAAGCAGTTCGAAGTTTCGCAATGTGGTCAGGGCTTATAGGATTGGTCGTGAGAAAAATGCTCTGTATCTGTGTGCCAAGTCTTTGCAGATGTTGGCTTTTGAATTGGTAAGGACGGATTCTTTGGCAGAATACAGAATTGAAAATATTAAAGGGCTGGTAGATAAGAGAGATGTGGCGAACGACACTCTTGCTCTTGCTTTGAGTATGGAGGCTCTGGAGATGTCGAGGTTGTATGGAAGCCGTTATATGGAGTCGTTCTCTTATTTGTCTGTCTCGGATTATTATTTCTACAAAGAGGATTACGGCAAGTCGTTGGAATATGCGGAAATGGCTTTGAACTTAATAAACGAACACCATCGAAGCTCTGCAGGCACTGGCACAGAGCTTTATGTGTATTCAGACGTGACGGATTCTGTTTCTACTGAGATGCTTTGGATAAATGATTCTGAGGTAGTAGCGTTGCCAGGGTGGATTGCAGAAGTAAGAGAACGGTTGTCTATGATATATAGCGCATTGGGCGATAAGGCCGGGGCGGATTATAACCGAAATATTTATCTGGATATTTTGGATGCTACTCGCCAGGATATGCGTATGCAGCAGCGTCTTGACTCTTTGGCAGACGAGAAAAGGTCGCTCGATTGGGCGCTGGCAGTGTGTGGAGGTGTGATATTGCTGATTGTGCTGTTGCTCGTTATTGCTGTTAGGAGGCAAAAGAGGAATAATATTCTTCAGAGGCAGAGACTTCTGAAAGTGATTGATGACTGCAAGGAGTATTTGGCTTTGTCTTTAAGGAAAAGTAGTTCCGAAATAAGCGCGGTGGAGCTGCGCCTTTCCGAGGTGAGCGACAAAGAACTGAAACCTGTAATTGATGTGTTTACGGACTGGGTGGGGCATAACAAATGCATTAGCGGGGAACTGGATGATTTGCAACGCAGAATAGAAAGTGAGAACTATCTGTTTGAAAAGCGTATTGAAGAGAAAAAACGCGATAATATATCCAAACTGATATGTATGTCAGTGATAAACGGTATTGCGCCGTTTATGGACCGTGCAATTAAAGAAATAGAGAAACTAAAGACTAAAATAGATAATAGTCAGGAAGTTGACAGCCAAAAAGATTTGGACTACTTGAGTGAACTTATCGATAAAATCAATGACTATAACGATGTCGTGTCGCGTTGGGTAATGATGAGGCAAGGTGTGGTGAGTCTGAATGTGGAGAACTTTGCCTTGCAACCAATGTTCGAGATTATAGACAAGAACCGTAACTTGTTTGAGGCGAAAGGATTGACCTTAAAAATTGAAGAGACTTCGTTGGTGGTTAAGGCTGATATGGCCCTGACATTTTTTATGATAAACACTCTGATGGATAATGCGCGTAAATATACCGAAAAAGGCGGGCACATTAGATTGGGTGCGGAAGAGACAGATGACGGTGGGGTTAAGATTTTTATAGAAGATTCAGGATGCGGTTTGTCAGAATGGGACATTAACACAATTGTTAATGAAAAAGTGTATGATTCGTCTGCCATCGGTAGCTCTGGAGGTAACGAGGATTTGAAGAAGAATAAGGGATTCGGGTTTGGGCTAATGAACTGCAAAGGCATTATAGATAAATATAGGAAAACAAGTCCTGTCTTTTCTGTATGTCGTTTTGGCGTGTTGAGTGAGTTGGGGAAGGGGAGTACGTTTTCTTTTACTTTGCCGAAGGGGGTGCTGCGTTCTTTGGAAATGTTGATTTTGGTTCTTGTCTTCCCGATAGCGCTGTTTTCGTGTGTTGGTAATGAAGGGAAAGGTTTAGAGGAAGGAATGGGAATGACGAATAATGACACGATTGTTTCTGATACGATGCTTCGGAATGCATCTTATTATGCAGATCAGGCTTATTACTCAAATGTGCAGGGTGATTATGCCAATGCGTTGGTCTATGTCGATTCGGCGATAAATGAACTTAACCGATTCCATGTGAAGGCGAATATGACATCGCGCGTGATGACGCTTGACGGCAGAGGGGAGATGCCTGAAGAGGTGATGTATGCGGAAGGGGTTAAGACTGACTATCATATAATTCTTGATATTAGAAATGAGGCGGCAATTGCTGCTCTAGCGTTGAATCGTTGGGATACATATCACTATAATAATGAGATTTATACGCGCCTTTACAAGATTATGGCTCAGGATGACGGGCTTGAGGACTATTGTAATGCTATAGAAAAGGCGAATGTAGATAAACAGACATTGTTGTTGTTTGTGCTTATCGCCGTATTTTTGGTGCTGGTAGTGATTTTCATGATATACTACAAAAATACGTTTTTGCCAATATTGAATATGAAGCAGTTGTTGTGGATGAATCGTAAAGTTTATGGAACTTATTCCAATGTATACGGCGATATGGATGCGGAGGGATGCAAAAGCGTTATTGAAGGTAGGGATGTTTCAGGTTCTCATTATCAAAACTATGTAAACACTTTGTATGAATGCGTGACGGACATAAAGAACTCTGATGGTGTGGCGTTATACATCAATAAGGGGAATGAGGATAATGGTGTCTTTGTTTTTTCTTTAGAGTGTCCAGAGCCGGAATATTTGAAAGATTTGCTGCTTGCCGCTTTTGATAAGGCTGAAGTGGTAGTTGGACGTAATGAACGAGTCCGAGTTTTTCCGTTGTTTGTAAACGATGAAAATCTTTTGATAGGTGCGTTTGCTGTGGCGTTTCATAGTGCTGATTATACAAATAATGACGATATTGTCTTTCGTTTAGTAGCTCAGTTTACCGCTTTGAACATTTATAATTCAGATATGTTGATAGAGTCGCAACTGCAGGATATCGAAGTTCTTGAGGATCAGAGGCGAAAGGCTCAGTACGAAGAAAACATGATACATGTACAGAATCAAATTATGGATAACTGTCTGTCGACAATAAAGCATGAGACGATGTATTATCCGAATCGAATAAAGCTTATTGTTGATAAGATCAGGCAAAGACGCAATGTAGAAGTGACGGAGGTTGAGAAAATGCATGAATTAATGCTCTATTATAAGGATATATATACAATTTTGCGTCGTTATGCTTTGCGTCAACTTGAAACTACTTTGTTCAAAAGAAGAAAAATGGCGCTTTGTGCAATAGCTGATTATGTTCAAATCGCTTTTCAGAAGATGCGGAAGAAATACGGTGTGGATCTGAATTTGCAAGTTGAAAAGCCTATGTCAGACTCTGCTGTAATTGGTGATGAATATTTAGTGCAATATCTTTTTTACACTTTGTTGCTTATGTCGTTTGAAAACAAGTCTGTTGGTACAATTTCATTAGGTTTTGAAATGTCGGACGGATTCGTTAAATTTGCATTTACAGACGACAGGGGGAATTATACAACTGAAAAGCTAAATTCGCTGTTCTATCCCGACACATTAGCAACGGCTGATGAGGAGTTTGTCAAGAAGAATATGCAAATGCTGATTTGTAAGCAGATAATACGAGAGCATGACGAATATTCCGGCCATCGCGGATGTAGGATTAATGCTTTTACAAATGCGGACTTGCCAGGTTACAAACTTGTATTTACTTTGCCAATGTGTGGAGTGTCAAATTAAATTTTGAAGTTAACAAACATTTATGGATAGTTTTAAAGTTATAATCGTTGAAGACGTAAAGTTGGAATTGAAAGGTACGGAAGAAATATTTCGTAATGAGATTCCGCAGGCTCAAATTATAGGGACGGCAATGAATGAAGAGGATTTCTGGAAATTGATGGATGTAAATGTCCCGGATCTGGTTCTTCTTGATTTGGGGCTAGGAGGCTCTACGACTGTAGGAGTTGATATTTGCCGTAATATCAGGAAAAAGCATCCTGCAATTCATGTGTTGATATTTACAGGCGAAATCCTGAATGAGAAATTGTGGGTTGACGTATTGGATGCTGGTGCCGATGGACTAATTCTTAAGAGTGGGGAGTTGCTTACATATTGGGATGTTCAGAGCGTTATGAACGGTAAGAGAATGGTATTCAACCAACCAGTTTTGGAGAAGATTCTTGCTCGTTTCCGTCAATCAGTAGTTAATGAAAATAAACGTACAGAGGCTCTGATAAATTATGATATCGATGAGTATGATGAGCGTTTATTGAGGCATCTGGCGTTAGGTTATACAAAAGAAATGATAACAGGCCTTAGAGGTATGCCTTTTGGGGTTAAGTCGATTGAGAAACGTCAGAATGATTTGGTGGCACGATTGTTTAAGGGAGGTGAGCGCTCTGTGAATGCAACTCGCCTTGTTACTCGTGCTATAGAACTAAGAATTCTTGATGTCGATAATTTACATCCGGATGATGAATAAGTTTCTGCTCCGACTGCCAGTGTTTTATTCTGTCGCGGCTGTTTTGATTGTAATAATATCGTGGCTTGGAAATTATTATGGATTTAATGTCCGTAATATTCTTTCTGCGGACGGTCTAAGATGGTTTGTTGAGAATCTGATTCCCAATATGGCTTTGTCTCCATTGGCTGAAATCGTATTCTTGTTGATGGCTGTTAGCGTTGTTGTAGAATCAGGATTGTTAAAAATATTTTCGAGAAAATTATCACCGAAACAGCGGAGGGCATTACAATTGACAGGTGCTTTGTTCTTAATTTATTGTGTGTCGTTGGTTTTATTGATGTTTTTCTCTTCTTCTATATTATTGAGCGCACTGGGTACAATCTCTGGTTCTCCTTTGGGAAGGGGCATATTAGGGATTATTGTGATATCATTGTTGCTGATGGGCAACTTTTACGGGTTTGTTTCAGGCCGTTTGGTTACAACCAATGATTTCGTTCTAGCTCATTGTGAATTGATACGGCAAATTTCACCTTTTTTTATAACAGTTGTTATTGCTTCTCAACTGATCGCGTTTATTAATTATGCCTTTGGCGATAGCAACCTTGTAAATTCCGGATTACTTTCGTTTATTGTTTATTATGTGCCATTATTCTTGCATTTGGCAGTTGGATATAAGCAAAAGTAATGTTTTCTTCTCGGAGAACTAGTTTTGTAGAACTACCGCAGTACCCTCGTAGGGAATCGAACCCTAATCTGAAGAACCGGAATCTTCCATTCTATCCATTGAACTACGAGGGCGTAACAGTGTTTTTCTTTGTACAAAGATACGTATTTTCGCTGATAATGCCTTTATATGTTGAAAGATAATTATTATCTTTGCTCTTATTGGGTGATATGTGACTTATGAGAATTTAAATACTATGGAAGACTTATGGATGATACAAGGTATTTGAAGAATATAGGATATTATGAGGTGGAGACCCAAGAGGAACTTAGTTCGCTCCTGACAAGAGGGGGTGAAATAAGAAGGTGCTGTTTCCAAAATCTTGACTTTACTGAGCAACATAATATTAGTTGCTTATTTAAGGATTGCATGTTTATGGGGTGTAACTTTAAAGAGGGAATGAAAACGCAGATAGACAAGACTTGTTTAGTGTTTTCACGCTTGGATACTCCTTTTAATGCGTTTCGCAATAGTTTATATTCTGCAAGTACACTTTATGCAGGCTATCGGAAGGGGTGTCCAGAAAGTTATTCTGATTCTTACGATAGTATTGTCTATCAGCACTATCTGGAAAAAGGAAAAGTGGCGACAGACATAAAGGAGACACTTGCCAGAACGCTTCATGATAGAGCGATAAGCGATGCTTTGCATGAATTTCTTGCAGATTATGATGAGCGGAGAATTGTTGGTATCATGGGTGGTCATAGCCTCTTACGCACTGATGAATATTATCGCAAGATTGTGGATATAAGCAAAAGCCTTACGGAAATGGGGTGCCTAATGGTAAGCGGAGGAGGGCCGGGGGCGATGGAGGCAACCCATTTGGGTGCGTGGATGGCAGGTAGGACAGAGGCGGAGGTAGACCGTGCTATGGAGGAGATTTCGGTGTCGCCATCGTATTCAGATGTGGGGTGGCTTGATTCGGCATTTCGTGTTATGGATGAGTTTCCGCAAAATAATTATAGAAGTTTAGGAGTGCCTACATGGTTGTATGGACATGAACCTGCAACTCCTTTCGCAACTCATATCGCTAAGTATTTTGATAATGCAATTCGTGAAGATGGAATATTGACGATTGCTATGGGGGGTGTTATATATTCTCCTGGTAGTGCTGGAACTATGCAAGAGATTTTCCAAGATGCGGTGCAGAACCATTATCTTAGTTTTGGTTATGCGAGTCCGATGGTGTTCTTGGGTGAAAAATATTGGATGGAAGAAATGCCAGTGTATCCGATGTTGCAAAATCTTATGGAAAAAGGAAAATATCGCAATTTGTTACTATCAATATCGGATGATGCGAAACGTATTGTAGCAGAGATTGAGAATTTTGCTATGCAAGGCGATTTGTGAGAAAATAAAATCAAAGGGGAACAGCAGTTCCCCTTTGATTTATGATAATAGATGTATTTTTGTTCAGACTATCCTTTTAGTAAAGTGATACTTTCCTTGAGCGCTGCGATCTTTGATTCTGCATCTGCTTGCTTTTTCTTCTCAAGTTCAACCACGTTTGCAGGTGCATTGGCAACGAAGCGTTCGTTTGAGAGTTTCTTCTGAACGCCAAGCAAGAATCCTTCAAGTCGCTTCACTTCTGCTTCCATCTTTGCTATTTCCTCATCTGCATTGATAAGGTTTCCGATGTGTACAGCATATTCTGTTGTACCTATGAGGAATGCAGATGTTCCCTCACTCTTTGTATCTACAATAGCAAGTGAAGAGAGGTTTGCCATTTTAATTACTACCTCGTCAAGTAACGCAATAGGGTTGTGTCCTGTAACTTGAAGAGCCAAAGGTTCTTTTGGCGAGATGTTATTCTGATTTCTAATGGCTCTAACGTTAGCAATGACATTCTTGGCAATGTTGAATGAATCCAGCAAGCATTCCTCTTCTTTTGTTGTTTGTGCAACTTCGAGTTTTTCGATCATGATGCTTTCTCCGTTTTTGCGCTCACATATGTGTTGCCATAACTCTTCTGTGATGAAAGGCATAAACGGATGTATAACCTTCATGAGAACTTCAAAAAACTCGAGTGTCTTCTCGTATGTAGTCTTGTCTATTGGCTGCTGGTAGGCAGGTTTGATTATTTCAAGATACCATCCAGAGAATTCGTCTGTGAAAAGTTTGAACGCACACATTAGTGCTTCACTAAGACGATATTTAGAATAAAGGTCGTTTATTTCTGCACAAGACTTCTTTATTTGTGCCTCAAACCAGTTGACTGCAACTTTTGAACTTGCAGGTTGATCAATGTCAGCCGTTTCCCAGCCTTTGACAAGTCGGAAGGCATTCCAAATCTTATTACAGAATCCCATGCCTTGCTTGCAGAGTGATTCATCAAAAAGAATGTCGTTTCCGGCTGGGGCAGAAAGCAACATACCCATGCGTACGCCGTCAGCGCCATACTGTGCAATAAGGTCGAGCGGATCTGGTGAATTGCCGAGTTGTTTAGACATTTTACGTCCTAGGTTGTCGCGGACGATGCCTGTAAAATAAACATTGCGGAAAGGCATGTTACCCATATATTCATATCCAGCCATAATCATTCGTGCAACCCAGAAAAATATGATGTCTGGCCCTGTTACGAGATCACAAGTGGGATAGTAATATTTGATTTCCTCATTGCCCGGATTGTTGATCCCGTCGAATAAACTTACAGGCCATAGCCATGAAGAGAACCATGTGTCAAGGGCGTCTTCATCACGGCGCAGATCTTCGGCATTAAGATATTCGTATCCAGGAATTTGGCGAGCAAGGCAAAGAGCTTTTGCTTCAGTTTCTGCAACGACGAATTTTTCTTCTTCTCCTTCATTTGTTGGAAGGAAGTAGGCAGGAATACGATGTCCCCACCAAAGTTGACGGCTTATACACCAGTCTTGAATATTTTCAAGCCAGTTCTTGTAAGTTGTCTTATATTTGGGCGGATAGAATTTAAGCTCGTCATTCATTACAGGAGGAAGTGCAATGTCTGCAAAATGCTGCATCTTTAGGAACCACTGCATACAAAGGCGTGGTTCGACAGCTGTATCAGAATTGCGTTCAGAGTACCCGACCTTATTTACATAATCTTCTACTTTTTCGAGAAGTAGAGTGTTTGCAAGGTCGTTGGCAATTCTTTTGCGTACATCCATTCTATCTTCGCCTACATACATGCCTGCTGCCTCGCTAAGCGTTCCGTCTGGATTGAATATGTCAATTGTTTGCAAGTTGTGTTTCTTGCCAAGCATATAGTCGTTCGTATCGTGGGCAGGTGTTACTTTTAGACATCCTGTTCCGAATTCAATTTCTACGTAACGGTCTTCAATGACTGGTATGCTCCTTCCTACAAGTGGAACAATCACGTTCTTTCCTTTGAGCCATGTGTTCTTAGGGTCTTTAGGGTTGATACACATTGCTGTATCGCCCATGATTGTTTCAGGACGGGTTGTGGCAACAACTGCATAGCGGCGTCCTTCTTCGTCACGATGTATTACTTGACCTTCTTCTCCTTCGCCGTCTGTGCATCCATTGGGCTCATCAACATAGTATTTGAGATAGTAAAGTTTGCTTTTTTCTTCCTTGTAGATGACTTCCTCGTTGCTGAGTGCAGTTTGAGCCTTAGGATCCCAATTAACCATACGAAGGCCACGGTATATAAGTCCTTTGTTATAAAGGTCGACGAATACTTTAATCACACTTTGTGAACGGGCTTCATCCATGGTAAAAGCTGTACGATCCCAATCGCATGATGCACCAAGTTTTCTTAATTGTTTTAAGATAATGCCACCGTGCTCGTGTGTCCATTCCCATGCATGCTCAAGAAACTCTTCGCGAGTTAAGTCGCTTTTTTTGATGCCTTTCTCTGCGAGTTTCTTTACGACCTTGGCTTCTGTTGCAATAGATGCGTGGTCTGTGCCAGGTACCCAACACGCATTTTTTCCTTCCATGCGTGCACGGCGTACAAGAATATCTTGTATTGTGTTATTGAGCATGTGCCCCATGTGAAGTACTCCAGTCACATTAGGCGGTGGTATGACAATTGTGTATGATTCTCGTTCGTCTGGTTTTGAACTGAATAACTTATGCTTCATCCAATAGTCATACCATTTGGACTCAACGTCTGCAGGAGTATATTTGCTAGCTAATTCTATCATATAATATATCTTTTAGATTGAAAGTCAATTTTTTGCAAAGTTAAAGAAAATTGGAAGAATGAAAGAACGAACGAATGAAAAAATACGGATGCCCATGTTTTCCGTTACAATAATATTGGGGGGATTTATATTTTTATGTAAGTTTGCAGTCATGATTAGTAAGAATAGTATTAAATATGTGCGTTCTTTAGCATTAAAAAAAGTGCGGAGGGAGGAGAATGCGTTTGTTGCAGAAGGCGGTAAATTGTTTGCTGATTTGATAGGGTATTTTGTGCCGCGCAATATTTTTGCAACAAAAGAATGGATGGAGTCAAATCATGTTTTGATTTGCAAAATAAAAGAGCTGTATGGTGTTGTTGTGGATGAGGCTACTGATGAAGAGTTGCGGAAAATGAGTTTTCAGGAGACACCTCAAGATATATTGGCTGTCTTTTTACAATCTGAAAACAAGGCTGAGATAGAACATATAGCTCGTGAAAATCTTTGTATAGCGCTTGATGAGGTGCAGAATCCAGGTAATTTGGGAACAATAATGCGTGTTGCGGACTGGTTTGGAATTGAGCATGTATTCTGTACTTCAACGTGTGCTGATGTGTATAATCCTAAGACTGTACAAGCAACAATGGGGGCGTTGGCCAGAGTAAAAGTGCATTATTGCAACTTGGAGGAGGTTTTGAGAAAGATACCAGCTGATATACCTGTTTATGGGACATTTCTTGATGGTGAAAATATATATACTCAGGAACTTTGTTCTAATGGAGTGATTCTAATGGGGAATGAAGGACGTGGTATTTCGCAGAATATGGCAAAGTATGTGACTAAGAGAGTTCTTATTCCAAGTTATCCGCCAGATCGTCCAACAAGCGAATCGCTTAATGTAGCTGTTGCAACGTCAATTGTTTGTGCTGAGTTTAGGCGTAGGTTGCAATAATTACTTTGTAAAAGAATTGTAAATATTTACTCGAATCTGAAAAAAAATATGTAAGTTTGCAATGAGACTAATAGAACGTAATATAGCGAAAGATTTATAATATTTGTCGCATGATTTTCATCTATGATATAGATATGAAACTGATATTAGTAACAACGGACAATTTTTTTGTTGAGGAAAATATAATAATTAACACGCTTTTTGATGAGGGGTTAGATGTTTTGCATGTGCGCAAACCGAATTCAGAACCAGTTCTATGCGAAAGATTACTAAAACTTACACCTGAGAAGTGGT
Source organism: Bacteroidaceae bacterium (assembly GCA_045576655.1). Lineage (GTDB taxonomy): Bacteria > Bacteroidota > Bacteroidia > Bacteroidales > Bacteroidaceae > RGIG8745. Next base: position 15,944 of record JAZNGW010000008.1, on the reverse strand, counting down.
ATAAGAAAATAGTTGTTCATGATCATTTTTACTTAAAGGAAGAATTCGGATTGAAGGGTATTCATCTAAATAATAGAAATCCAGAACCTCCAACTAAATATAAAGGGCATTTAAGTCGCACTTGTTCTACTATAGAAGAAGTTAAGGAGTGGAAAAGAAAATGTGACTATGTCTTTCTGAGCCCAATTTTCGAAAAGTTATCTTCTGTAAGCGACCTGCCTCCCATTGATTTTGAAGAATTGGAAAGAGCAAGTGCAGAAGGCATAATTAACAAAAAAGTCATAGCATTAGGCGGTGTGACTGTAGATAATGTGAAAATAGCAAAGCGTTTGGGCTTTGGGGGAGTAGGAATTATGGGAGCTGTTTGGCAAAATTTTGATTTCCATTCATCAGCAGATTTCAAGAAGTTAATTGATTATTTCAAAAAAATAAGAGAAGCGGCAAATTAAAGCTCTTGCCATTTTGAATTAATCAATTTATTATTGCTAACTTTGCAAAAGATAAACAAATATTTGGGTCAAAATCTATATAACAATAAAGAAACAATGAGCGAACCAAAACCATTTAAGGTGTTTTCCGGTACGAAATCAAGATATTTGGCGGAAAAGATATGTCAACATCTCGGCTGCCCCCTTGGTAACATGATAATCACCCACTTTGCCGATGGAGAATTTTCCGTATCTTTTGAGGAGTCAATACGAGGTAGAGATGTATTCTTAGTTCAGTCAACATTCCCAAATAGCGATAATTTGATGGAATTGTTGCTGATGATTGATGCTGCAAAACGAGCATCGGCTCATAGCATTATTGCTGTATGTCCTTATTTTGGTTGGGCACGGCAGGATCGTAAGGATAAACCGAGGGTGAGCATTGGTGCAAAACTGATCGCAGATATATTAAGTGTTGCAGGTATAGATCGACTTATTACAATGGACTTGCACGCAGATCAAATTCAAGGATTCTTTGATGTCCCTGTAGACCATCTTTATGGTTCGTTGGTATCTATACCTTACATTCAATCGCTTAATCTTGAGAATTTAGTAATTGCTACTCCTGATGTTGGCGGTTCAAAGAGGGCCGCATTGTTCTCTAAAAAATTGAATGTGCCTTTGGTGTTATGTAACAAGACACGTGAAAGAGCTAACGTCGTAGGGTCAATCCAAATAATAGGTGATGTTAAAGATAAGAATGTTATTCTTATAGACGACATGGTTGATACAGCAGGAACAATAACATTGGCAGCAGATGAAATGAAGCGAGCAGGTGCTTTGTCAGTACGTGCTGTTGCGTCTCATTGTATAATGAGTGGACCTGCTAGCGAAAGAGTCGAAAAATCAGCACTTGATGAAATTGTTTTTACAGACAGCATTCCTTATACTCAGGATTGTAGCAAGGTTAAACAACTTTCTGTGGCAGAAATGTTCGCTAAGGCAATACGATGTGTAGAATGTAATGAATCGGTAAGTTCGCAGTTCGAGTTTTAGATTATTAGATAATCTGACAATGCTATAGGAGTGTCATTTTGTACACTCCTTTTTTTGTGTCAGCATGACATGCTCTGCTGAAGGTCTGACATAATGTCGGATTATGTTATTAGCATTTATTTTGCATTGAGATAATTTAAAATAATATATAAAACATATTAGGAATGAATACAAATAACAATGAAATGAATAATGAAGTTGTGAATGAAGAGTTTGATGTGCAAGATACAATTCCAAATAAAGACGATTCACAACAGACAGATGAGTTGACAATAGAAGAACAGCTTGCTAAGGCGCAAGAGAAAATTGATGAGCTTAATGATAAATATCTTCGCCAAATTGCAGAGTTTGATAATTATCGTAAGCGTGTGATTAAGGAGAAGGCTGAACTTATAAAGAATGGCGGAGAGAAGATAATTACGAGTATTCTACCTATACTTGATGATTTTGATAGAGCTGAATCTAATATGGAAAAGATGGAGGATCTTGATTCTTTAAAAGAGGGTGTAAGGTTGATAGTTGAGAAGTTCTCAAAATTATTGAAGCAGGAAGGATTGGAGAAGATGGATGTGGTAGGAAAGGATTTTGATACGGATTTCCATGAGGCTATAGCTATGGTTCCAGGACAGCCTGATGAAATGCGTGGAAAAATCATCGATTGCGTAATGGCTGGTTATACATTGAATACTAAGGTTGTGCGTCATGCTAAGGTTGCTGTTGCTGAATAACGAATAAATATATTTTATAATGTCAAAAAGAGATTATTACGAAGTACTTGGCGTTAATAAAGACGCGAGCGACGATGAGATAAAAAGAGCCTATAAGAAGATGGCCATTAAATATCATCCAGACCGTAATCCTGGAAATAAGGAGGCTGAAGATAAATTTAAGGAGGCTGCTGAGGCTTATGACGTATTGCGCGATCCTCAGAAACGTCAGCAGTATGATCAGTTTGGACATGCAGGTTTGGGTGGTGCAGGTGGTTTCGGTGGCGGTGCAAGCATGAATATGGATGATATATTCTCCATGTTCGGAGATATATTTGGAGGGCGAGGATTTGGCGGCTTTGGCGGTTTTGGTGGAGGTGAGCGATATAGCAAACCTCAGTTTAGAGGACGTGACCAAAGGTTACGTATCGAACTTGACTTGCAAGAAATAGTTAATGGTACAACCAAGAAGTTCAAGCTTAAGAACGATGTGACGTGTACTCATTGTCACGGAACTGGTTCGTCTGATGGAAAAACTTCAACTTGCCCGACTTGTAATGGTGCCGGATATGTTATGCGTACTCAGCAGAGCATATTTGGAATGATGCAAAGTCAAAGTGTTTGTCCGGAATGTCATGGTGAAGGAACTGTGATTAAGAATAAATGTTCACATTGTCATGGTGAGGGTATTGTTCAGGGAGAAACATTAGTAGAAGTGAATTTTCCAGCAGGTCTTTCTGAAGGTATGGTACTTACACTAGAGGGAAAAGGTGGTGCAGGAAGACGTAATGGTGTTAATGGTAATTTGCAAATAATAATTAAAGAGAAACCTCATGAAACTCTTCTGCGTGATGGAAATGATCTTGTTTATAATTTATTGCTTTCGTTACCTGATGCTGTTCTCGGTGGAAGTGTTGAAGTTCCGACAATAGATGGTAAGGCAAAGATTAAAATTGAACCAGGAACTCAGTCTGGAACTGTATTGCGCTTGAGAGGTAAGGGTATTCCTGAAATGCAGGGATATAATAAAGGTAAGCGTGGAGATGAAGTGGTGAATGTTAGTGTATATATCCCTGAAACATTGTCAAAGGATGAGAAGAATTTCTTTGAAAAGATGAGAAAGAGTGATAATGTAGTTCCAACAGAAAGCGTTCGTGCAAAGATCTTCAAGAAATTCCGTTCCTATTTCCAGTAGAAGTTGGTGATTATTAGACTTAGATAAGTTTGTCGGTGTAAAAACAAAAAGGTTGTATCATGCGATACAACCTTTTTTGTTTGTGTGTTATGCTGTTTAAATTCCGAGGGATTTTGCGATGGATTCTACTTTCTTGTCTGCTGTTACACATGCTGACTTGTAGCATTTTGAACATCCCATTTCGCCTGGTGCTTCAACGTAGAACTTGATCTTAGGTTCTGTTCCAGAAGGACGTACGCTGACTTTTGTGCCGTCTTCTGTGAAGAATTGGAGTACGTTGCTTGTCTCTGGCATGTCAAGCTTTGTTTTATTTCCATCTGCATCAGTTGCTTCAAGGTTTTTGAAGTCCTTAATGAGAATGACCTTAGAACCATCAAGTTCCTTTGGAGGGTTCTGGCGGAAGTTTTCCATCATAGCCTTGATTTCGTCGGCACCGCTCTTTCCTGGTTTCACTACATTGATAGCCTTATTGTGTGAGAATCCGTATTCAAGATAGATTTCCATCAGGATGTCGTAGAGTGTCTTGCCTTGGTCTTTTGCCCATGCGCAGATTTCTGCAAGGAGCGAACATGCGCTGACGGCATCCTTGTCGCGTACGAAGTCCTGTGCGAGGAATCCGTAGCTTTCTTCTCCACCACCGATGTATTGTTTTTTACCTTCGTTGAGACGGATTTCGCGCGCAATCCATTTGAAACCGGTATAGCAGTCAGCCATCTCTATGTTGTACTTGTCTGCAACTTTCTTAATGAGTTCTGTCGTTACGATGGTCTTAACGATAAATTCGTTGCCTTTCATTTTGCCTTGTGCCACTCGGTTCTTGATGATGTAGTAGAGGAAGAGAAGACAGGTTTGGTTACCATTGATGAGTACCCATTCGCCTTCATCGTTCTTGCAGGCCATACCTACTCGGTCTGCATCAGGGTCGCTGGCCATAACGATGTCTGCGTCAATATTCTTTGCAAGGTTAATTGCAAGCGTAAGTGCTTCAGCGTTTTCAGGGTTAGGGGAGATTACTGTTGGGAAGTCCCCGCTTTTTACCATCTGTTCTTCTACACAGTTGATGTTCTCAAATCCCCACTGCTTCAATGAGCGTGGAATGAGTGTCATACCTGTTCCGTGGATTGGAGTGTAGACGATAGAGAGATTTTTCTGACGCTGGATAACGGCAGGGTCGATAGAGAGGGTCTGTATCTGATCGAGATATACCTTGTCTACTTCTTCGCCGATGATAGTGATGAGTTCCTTGTTGCCTGCGAATTTGATGTCTTCGTAGTTCACTTTGTTCACCTCATCAATGATGCCTTTGTCGTGCGGAGCAAGCACCTGTGCGCCGTCATCCCAATATGCTTTGTATCCGTTGTATTCGCGTGGGTTGTGACTGGCAGTGATGTTAACGCCGGCTTGGCATCCGAGGTGACGGATTGCAAATGAAACTTCAGGAGTAGGGCGCATATCTTCGAAAAGATACACCTTGATACCGTTAGCAGAGAAGATGTCCGCAACTGTTTCGGCGAACAGACGACTGTTGTTGCGGCAATCATGTCCTACTACGACACTAATCTGCTCCATATCCTTGAAGTTGATGTTGAGGTAATTAGCCAGTCCTTGTGTAGCGGCGCCTACGGTGTATATGTTCATGCGGTTTGTACCGGCACCCATGATGCCTCGGAGTCCGCCTGTACCGAATTCAAGTGTCTGATAGAAACTATCGATGAGCGATGTCTTGTCTTCTGCTTCAATCATAGCCTTTACAGCTGCTTGTGTATCTGCATCAAAAACGCTGTCATTAGCCCATTTTTGAGCTACGCTTGTGCATTGGTTGATAAGTTCTTGTTCCATAATATTTATGTTTTAGTTTGTTAGTTTTGAGTAACCACATTTTTCCACTTATGCAAAGATAAAATATCTTTTTGAGACTGCAAAAGTTTAATGTTGAGAGTTTAAGGCTCCGCTTCCTTGCTTATCGCTCTTCGGACGCAACATGTCGCTAAAAAGTGGAAAAGAGTGGAGAAATAAAAAAAGCAACGTCTTAATAACGTTGCTTTCTTATCTTTGGTTTAGTGATTACTTCACTTTTTCAACGATAGCCTTGAATGCTGCATTGTTGTGGAGTGCAAGATATGCGAGAGTCTTACGGTTGATTTCGATTCCAGCCTTGTGGAGTGCTCCCATAAGCTGAGAGTAAGACATACCTTCAAGACGTGCAGCTGCGTTGATTCGCTGGATCCAAAGTGCACGGAATTCGCGCTTCTTGAGTTTGCGTCCTACGTATGCATATGTCAAACCTTTCTCGTAGGCGTTTTTTGCAACTGTCCACACGTTTTTACGGGCACCGAACTGACCCTTAACGCGCTTTAAAATCTTCTTTCTTCTTGCTCTTGAAGCAACATGATTTACTGATCTTGGCATAATTTTGATTCTTTTTGAATGTTAGCGCCACACCTTTATTATTGTGAACTTCAGGCTAATCATTCTGTTAAACATTTTTTGTTAGTTAATTTCTTACCGCTTTTAAGTTCGTTTGTGCTTAAATTGGCGATTAACGGAGGCAAAGAAGTTCGCGCACCTGCTTCTCGTTAGCCTTAACTACGATTGCTGAGTGGTCGAGGTTTCTCTTCTGCTTCTTAGTCTTCTTTGTCAAGATGTGACTGTGGTAAGCGTGCTGTCTCTTAATCTTTCCTGTTCCGGTAAGCTTGAAACGCTTCTTTGCTGCGGAATTTGTTTTAACTTTTGGCATTTTTTTTTGTTTTTAATTATTAATAATTTGTGGCAACGTATATACCAGGACGTTACGCACTTTCTTTTACAATGTTGTTAATGTGTAGACTATTCTTCAGCGCTTTCAGTTGCTTCCTTTTCTGCTGGCGCCTCTTTGATCTGCTTTGCCTGCTGCTCTGCAGGTTTCTGCGCTTTCTTAGGCTGACCAGGTTTCTTAGGGGCGAGGATTACGCTCATGCGCTTTCCTTCAAGCACTGGCAGACTTTCGACTTTTGCAATTTCTTCCAAGTCGTTTGCAAAACGGAGAAGAAGCACTTCACCTTGCTCTTTGAATACAATTGAACGTCCCTTGAAGAATACGAATGCCTTAACTTTGTTTCCTTCGTTAATAAATTCGCGAGCGTGCTTAAGCTTGAAGTTATAGTCTGCCTCTGCAGTTTGTGGTCCGAAACGGATTTCCTTTACTTCGACTTTCACTTGCTTTGCCTTCAGGTCCTTAGCTTTCTTCTTGAGTTGGTATAAGAACTTGGAGTAGTCAATAAGTCTACAAACCGGAGGAGTTGCATTTGGTGATATCTCTACGAGATCTACGCCTTTGTCTTCTGCTAACTGTATCGCTTTTGATGTTGGTATTACCACTGACTCGATGTCGTCACCTACGATACGAACTTCGTGAACTCTAATCTGTTCGTTTATGCGATATTGCTGCTTTTTGTTGTCACCTTTCATTAAAATGATGGTATTTCCTCTGGTTTTGTTGTTAGTTATCTTGTAGTTTTTGCCTATGCTATTTACTAAATAGTTGGCATTTTGTCAAAATCGACTTGCAAATTTAGAAATTTTCTGTCATTTGGCGAACTTCTTCGTTGATTTTGTTCGCAAAATCTTCAAATTTCATGCTGATTTGCGTTCCGCCATCTCCCTGACCCTGTTTTCTTACGTTTACAGTGCCTTCGTTCATTTCCTTTTCGCCTACTACGAGCATGTAAGGAATGCGCTTGAGCTCGTTGTCGCGAATCTTACGTCCGATTTTTTCATTGCGGTCGTCAACAGTTGCGCGCACATCGTTGTTGTTGAGGTATTCACTAACCTGTTTTGCGTAGTCGTTGAATTTCTCTGAAATAGGGAGGATTACCACCTGGTCTGGAGTGAGCCAGAGAGGGAAGTGGCCAGCCGTATGCTCAATGAGCACAGCAATGAAACGTTCCATCGAACCGAATGGCGCACGGTGAATCATCACAGGGCGATGCTTCTCGTTGTCCGAGCCTGTATATTCGAGTTTGAAACGCTCTGGCAAGTTGTAGTCTACCTGAATTGTTCCGAGCTGCCAGCGGCGGCCAAGTGCGTCCTTAATCATGAAGTCGAGCTTAGGTCCATAGAATGCAGCTTCACCAGTCTCCTTGCGTGCAGGGAGTCCCTTTTCTTCACATGCTTCGATAATTGCTCTTTCTGCCTCTTCCCATACTTCGTCCGAACCAATGTATTTTTCGGTGTTGTTAGGGTCGCGGAGTGATATCTGTGCTTCAAAGTCCTTGAAGTCGAGCGCCTTGAAGATGATATTGATGATGTCCATCACGCGGAGGAACTCGCTCTTTACCTGGTCTGGGCGGCAGAAGATGTGTGCGTCGTCCTGAGTAAATGAACGCACGCGTGTGAGTCCGTGTAGCTCGCCGCTCTGCTCGTAGCGGTATACAGTACCAAACTCGGCAAGGCGGAGCGGAAGATCCTTGTATGAACGTGGCTGCCATGCGTAGATTTCGCAATGATGAGGGCAGTTCATAGGCTTGAGCATGTATTCTTCGCCTTCCTCAGGAGTGGTGATAGGACGGAATGAGTCCTTGCCGTAGTGAGCGTAGTGACCTGATGTTACGTAAAGGCTTTTGCCTCCGATGTGCGGAGTGATAACCTCCTGATATCCATAGTTCTTCTGTATTTTGCGCAAGAAGTCCTGAAGGCGTAGGCGGAGTGCTGTGCCCTTAGGCAACCACATTGGAAGACCTTTGCCCACCTTCTCTGAGAAGAAGAACAAGTCCATTTCCTTACCAATCTTGCGATGGTCGCGCTTCTTTGCTTCTTCAAGTTTCTCAAGGTACTCGTCGAGCATCTTCTTCTTAGGGAATGAGATACCGTACACGCGAGTCATCATCGGACGCTTTTCGTCACCGCGCCAGTAAGCAGCAGCAACCGACATTACCTTCACCGCCTTAATCTTTTCAGTGCTTGTGAGGTGCGGACCCTTACAGAGGTCAGTGTAGTTACCCTGAGTATATGTTGTGATTTTTCCGTCTTCGAGTTCTTCGATAAGCTCGTTCTTGTAAGTCTGTCCCATGCTGCCGAAGAATTCGAGAGCCTCCTGCTTGCCTATTTCCTTGCGCACGAGAATTTCCTTTCTTTGCACGAGCTCCTGCATCTTCTTCTCGATTTTTGGGAAGTCTGCGTCTGAGAGCTTCACGCCCTCTGGCATCATTACGTCATAATAGAAGCCGTTTTCGATGGCTGGTCCGATACCGAACTGAGTGCCAGGGTAGAGTTCCTGCAAAGCCTCAGCCATGAGGTGGGCAGATGTGTGCCAGAAAGCATGCTTGCCTTCAGCGTCGTCCCATTTGTAAAGGACGAAGTTAGCGTCCTCGTTGATAGGGCGGTTGAGTTCAGTTGTCTCTCCGTTTACGCTACAAGCAATAACGTCCTGAGCGAGTCGCGGACTGATGCTTTCAGCGATTTGAAGTCCTGTAGTGCCGTTTTCGTATTCACGTACAGAATTGTCAGGGAATGTGATTTTAATCATATTATGTGTTTTATTTATTTTTCTCAATGTTGCGTCTGTTGCCTTTCGTGCCGGTCTAATAGCCTACAATACGGCAATAACCTTGCAAATTTACTATTTCTTTCTTAATTGTTAGCGGTGGAAGCATGTTTTTTTACTCCTTATGGGTCAGAACAACTGCTAAATCTCTTTGAACCCATTTTTTAACACGCTTTTTGCGAATTGCCGGAAAAAATGTAAATTTGCCGTCGAAACATCAAGAGCAGTGTAACACGACTGCACCAACCGAGCAGGGATGCCACGGTGGTCAAATTACGATGTGGACAAATCTATGTTTCGCAAGCTCAACTAGGAGTTAAAGACGTAAAGGAGTTATCCTTTGCTAAGGAGTTAAGAAAGGGGATATTAGTACGTTGAATGTATCGTCCCTAACTTGCGAAGTTTAGAGAAAATAATTATTAACGTCAAAAAACATCCAATTATGACAGAACTTACTACATACGCCCAAGAGCGTATCAGCTTCTACGAAGCACGTTTCAGGACCGAAACGAACCACCAGTTAGCAATCAATTTTACTTCCTTGTCCGCCTCGCGCGGATGGACATCAGAGCGTTCCTACTATTCCCATGCCCTTGTCTGTGAGATGAAGCGTCGGGGCATAAATCTTGATGCTGTCATTTGTCAAGAGAACGGAACTGTAGCCATCCGGTATATCCCTGTGGTCTACGATGAGTCGCTCCACGCACTTCTTCCCGCAAGATAAACTTCTGTAAACATTTGATTGCCTTTCCTTGTCCAGCTGCTCGAACTAAGGAAAGGCTATGCTTTTAATAGACTCGTCAAACTCCTTACCTTTGATATATCCTTTCTTTACCTTGTTGAACGATATTTCGTCCAGCAGTTTGCGTTGCACAAGTCCCACTATATCACTTTTGGCCGTAGTAGGAGTAACCAAAAACTTGGCTTGAACGTCCTTCACGGTTAACACCTCTTTTGGATTGTCTATAAACATCCGAATTATTTGTGCTTGCCGTTCATTTATATCTCCTATTTGCAACAATGTGTTGGCCAGCAGTTTATCCTCCTGCTTCTTCTTTATGTAGGTCTGCAATTGCTTGAAAGCCTTGTCCAATACCTTTAGGTTATAGATGATGAAGTACCCCATATCCATGCAGTCCGACTCCACATATTGGTAAGCCTTTTCGTACGATTTCTTCGAACTGGCAATAACGCGCGATACCGACATGTATTCCATCAACCAATACCCTTGCTTCAGCATATACCAGTAGAAGAGAGCGCGTGCCGTACGTCCATTGCCATCCACGAAGGGGTGCATATAGGCAATCATGAAGTGGATGATGATACCTCTTATTATGGGATGCACGAATACTTTGGCATCTGTTTCGTTGAAATACCTGCATAACTCCTTGATGAACATAGGTAGTTCCTTATAAGGAGGGGGCGTGTGCACTACTTCGTGGGTAATGCCGTCTTCCACCACTACCTCGTCGTTTATACGGAGTCGTCCCGCATCTTCAGGATTCTCCAGGGTCTTTTCGGTCATCAGGTGATGGATGTGGAAGACCAATTCAGGGGTTAGCGGAGTATTCTTGTTCTCCACTATAAACTGGATGGTCTGATAATTGTTGGCAATCATCTGTTGTGACTTGTCCTTAGGGAGCATCTTCTTTCGTAGCATCTCTTTGGCAACTTTTCGTGTGGTGGCAGCTCCTTCCATCTGACTGGAAAAGATAGCCTCTTCCATCAGCGAACTTATGAGGTAGAGTTCCCTGTTTTCATTAGAGAGTACCGCACTGTTTCCCCATGATCCACCAAAATTCATGTCAAACTCGTGACACATACGTTGCATCCTATTAGTCAAGCCGAACGACACGCAATACTTATCCCATGTATAAACGGTAGTAGTGATACGTGATGCCTTTACATGAGTCCACAACTCTTGTGCTGAAGCACAATTCTCAGGTCTCTTTTTATACTTCACCGTATCCCAATACTCATACTCGTCATTAATCTTTTCAATTAATGCCGTAAACTTCTCGTCAGGCATTTTAGATTTGACAAACAACGCATTTGCCAAATCTTGTTGTGTATAAAATGGAGGTTTTTCTATCATCTGTGTCGCTTCCTTTGCGTTTTGCGAATGCAAAACTATACAATTCTTTCCAATTTTGCAAGAATTGGAAAGAATTAGAAAGAATACTATCCTTCTATATCGTTCAAATGCACCTCGTCTTGTCGTAACGCATAGTATAAAAAACGCCCCGCCGATTTAAGCATTGTAAAGAGGATTGGCTGGTTCTTGAGTTGCAAGGGTAGTGCAAATCGAATGGAACTGCAAATATCAAAGTAGAAAAGGCACAAGAAGTTTTTCTTTACCAATATAGGCAATTCATTGTAGAATTCACCTCTTGTGACCTGTGATTAGTCATTCGTTCTCCAATGAACCTTCTAACTATATGATTAATAAAGGAGTCTTTATAGTTTTAATTTGGAAAAAACTTATCTTTTGCGAGGCCGCTCTTCTTGTTGGTCTTTTCTCACAAATAAAGAAATGACAGAAATAATAGTTGTACCACCCAATATACCAGCTAACCATCGTTTATCCAAATATAATGCATATGCGACAACTGCCAATAAAGCAATCATGCAAAAAAAAGCAAAACACATTCCCCACCAATTCATTCGTTCAATCCTGCTATCTGCTTTAGCTACAACTTTAAGCTTCCGCTCGTCCATTTTATGACGGTGCTCCTGCTCCTTCACAGAAGCATTAATCAAATAACTGACAATATTAGGATCTATTCTCTGATATGCTTCTAACTCCTGAGGGGAAGGCAAACAATTATCGTCTACAGTATAAACTTGCTCTAATTGTTTTCCTACCCCCTGTTCGGTAGCAACCTGCGTTTCTTTTTTCTTAATCTCTTGCTTTCCCATTTTGCAACGTAAGTTTATCAAAAGACACACGAACATCTCTTTCAATAGCCTTACGATCTCTTTGCAGATTACGACGATCATCCGAACGATGGCATTCAATTTCCAAAATTTCTTTTCTGATTTCAGCAACACCATCCGCTTCTATACGATATTGTCCTCTGGAAGCGTATCGGAATGTAATCACACTTCTTTTGACAAAGTGTCCGAATTCCTTAATTATATACATACTTACCTCCATTTCTATAATTTACTATTAAGAACCATATCACTATAAAAAGGTTTGTCCTTTATGTTTCTTTATAATACATCACAAATAAACAAAGAATTTTCGATTTACACAAAAATGACGTAATGCAAAATTGTTAAATAAATAAAATACGCTCTGGCAAATCATATAATCCCATAAGGACAATCGTTAATAAATTTAATCTTGAATCAACTAAGAAATCTTTTCACTTATTGTATGCACAAAACATCGTTGTATTTATTTTCTTTTACAATCTTATGAGTTGAAAATTATTAGAAAGCGACAGAGTTCTTCTTTAACGGTACAATCTCTATTATACATAATCAAGGATCCTTTCTGGTTTGCATTATTTCTTGTAAAGTTCATATAACCCTTTGTCTAAATCCTCTATATATGTAATAAGTTCTGCGAAGTATGATAATCCAAAATGCTTAACGAATGTTCTTCTTGCATCAAGGAGAAGATCGGGATTACCTGTTACAGGGACTTTACATTCTTCTATTACATCGCTACCCAATTCTCCTTTGTATATAGTTGTGGTTGCCTTATTTACATAATAATTATTAGAACCGTGCGAATATGGGTTTCTAAATAAATCCTTTAAATCAAGAAGTCTGTCTCGCCCAGATTCTGTAATAACTCCCTTTTTCCAAAGCGTTATAATATTATTGCTAAGTATTTTTTCTCCATATTCGTTCAACTCGTCTTTAAGAAGGTTTTCAAATTCTACACCATCCTCATCAATGCTTCTACCCTGCGCTTCATAATATGCTAATGTTAGTTTTATCATGGTTTCAAATAAGAGGTTAGTCATAGTTAGTGCTGCCGTATGTTTCCCGAGAAATAGGCAGTCACAAATTTCTTGAATATCGGTGTTTAGTGCTTTCAAAATTTTCAACTTTGTTTTACTGAGATTCATAATAAACAGACGTGTATTTGAATCTATAATTTCAGTCTTCGCTAATAAAACACGCTTTGCTATGTCTTCTCCGAGTAGTATTTCCCTTTATAATTTAAAACCATATTGTGCCCAATTGATTAATTTAACGACATTAAAGAATAACTTATTTCATTTCACATATTTGAAAAAGAAATGTTATCTGCAAATATACAAAAACAACAATGCCTTATTTGATTAATGTGGTCAAAATAAGCATTCTTGTATAGGGATTTGCTATATTTACATCGGTTTTATCATCCTCTCGATGAATACTACCCATTATTAAACCTTTAAATCACCCCCCCCCTCAAAAAAATTAAAGTCAATACCTTGGGGGACATTATTGTTTGAATTTATATTTTCAGACATATATGTACATAGTCGTTGTTTTGATGAGGGGTTTATTCGTTCATATAGTTCTGCAGAAATCCCGATATTCTCAGTACGATTTGCAATTGCTTCGGTTAACATCCATCCCAACGACTCTAAGTCTAAACCATTCCACAGATTAACATAATCTAAATGCTGATGGCACACATTTGACTTTTGGTAGCCAATTAATATCTCCAATGAATGCTCCTGTGGTATTATATGTATAAAACATAGGCTTGTCTTGGAGACTGTTCCATAAGGCATTTCCCATTCAGTTCTAATGCCATCTGACCAAGATGCATAAACCTCAATTTTCGGGTATGTATAATGGCTAAAAACATATAGATTAGACGGATTTTCCAATTCATGTTCTAATTCCTTCTTAAAGTTTCTAAGTTCTTCACCTTCACGGATTATCTTTTTTATGTGCTCTAATGTCGCTTCACAATCCGGTATTTTAAATTCCTTACATTTGGCAAACTCACGCCATTCGCTTAAAACGATTTCATATTTTCTTAAATCACAGCATAGAGTGCGGTAACAAAATAATATTTGATTACGATAAGTGTCTAAATCAATTTCGCCATGTTCTATTTCTGAAAAGAGTTCTGTATCATGTTGATTGCAAAATGTGGGGCATGAAATAGCTTCATTTATCCCAACATTTTTATATTTGAATTTTTCATCATTTTTGAACCAGTACATTACATCTTTATACTTAATTTCCACATAATGATGAGAAGAGGATATTTTGTTTAAGATTCCTTTTCGTTGAAGTCGATGAGTATTTATTGCTATTCGATTGCATCCAGGGCACATGCATTCCCACGATATTTTACGGATTTTCTTTTGTATTCGCTGAATAATAAGACGTTGTTCCATATTGTTGTAGTACATACAAGACTCTTTCGCTAAGATATCAGATAGTGTAATTTAATTTGTAGCCTTTTTTTGCAGACAATCCTTCAAATTCTAACAGTAAATTTGGCAACTTCAAATGCAAATAATAAAACAATGGGAAATATACACAAGAACCCCACCAGTGGCAAATATTTGGCAGAAATCATTTATTCGATCACTGTATTACTCTTTAGCATTCTTACTTGCTAATACTTCTCTTATATGTTGTTGGTTCTTTTCGTCAATGCCAAATAGAGCGTAGAGTTGTTCATTCACATTGCCGCTGTAGTCTATAAGACCATTGTTGTCAGAATAGTCTAATAGGTCGGGGACTTTTTTGGCAAGTGAGGTGAGGGATTCGTCAGTGAGCAGGAAGGCGAAGCGGATAATTTCGCTTGTTGCGTACTTGAAAAAGTTCTTGGCCTCTTGTTCTGTTGCAAATGTTTTCAAAGCTACACGTGAACGACCGAATGCACTATAGTTATCAACAATTGCAATTTGGTTGCTACGCTTCTGACCTCCAGCATTGGCACTTGAAACTATTACTTTCCATCGATCTAAGTGGTCAAGGCCTGTTGTTATTACATCTCGTTTTGCCACATACCAACGTGCTCTACCACTTTTTCCAGCTTTATCGTTAGTGAATAGTTTTATCTCAGTGTTACTGTCAAATTTATCTCCATTATTATATTCCCTAACACGAGTCGGATTCTTTTCAACGAAATCACTCTCAATAGAAAACAACTTCTGAGATAAGACAGAATCGTGCAACGTTGAGAACTTTGAGATCATGCTGTCTAAGCGAAGTACAATTCCGTCATCTAGAGGATTTAAAGGAAACAGTTTCTCACCAGGATTGGCTGCATTTACAGTAATTTCTTCCCCTTCCTTGTGATAGATATACCTAAATCCTTTTTCTTTTTTCTGCGTATCTTTCATTACAATGGACAAACCATCTGCAATTCCTACTTCTTTGAAAAGGTCTGTTGAATTAGGGAAGAACTTCAGCAAATATAAATGCGGATCATTGATTTGTGACAACCCGAATTGCTCCAATCCCTTACCTGAACGATGAATCCATCTTGCACCAGGATAAATAAGTGAAGTGTATCTTCCTAATCTATCGCTGATGGTCTGAAAATGATGGAATATGCTAACACTTCTCTTTTGCCCGTTAGCCGTTTCTTTTTGTGCCACTACCTCTTGATACGGTGGATTGCCCACTATAGCTGTAAATTTCATATTATCATTGTCTATTGCTTTCCAGTATGAACTGCCTTTGGCTACTTTTGCCACGAAGTTCTCTGGTTTG
The DNA here is from genome assembly GCA_045576655.1 of Bacteroidaceae bacterium. Taxonomy (GTDB): domain Bacteria; phylum Bacteroidota; class Bacteroidia; order Bacteroidales; family Bacteroidaceae; genus RGIG8745. The sequence goes on along the minus strand of JAZNGW010000008.1, from coordinate 347 downwards.
TTTTTGATTTGATTGATCAGGTCCTCGAAATAGCGTGTGTTTACTTTGGCTTTGCGGAAGCCGATGAGGGTGCGCTTGGTGATGCTCTTGGCCATCGGGGTCTTGCAGATGACGAAGATGTTTTCGGCTACCACCTTGTCCCATATCCGTTGCTCCTCCTCAATGCTTGATGGAGAGGTGAGCAGGCCAGCCACTCGTGTGCGGTAGATGCTGTAGGCCATATAGAGCGGATACAAGCCCGACTTGGAATTAATCTCGAGGATACGCGCATCCTCGGCAAACACCTCGGCGGTCACCTTGCCGTGGTCGATGAAGCGCGGCTCGGCGAGTATGGTTTCATTGTCCTC
>JAZNGW010000007.1:0-64668 GCA_045576655.1 Bacteroidaceae bacterium | reverse complement strand
TCGATGTAATGAAGTTCCAAAAGTTCCCTGAATTTCTCGGTCTTACCTGATATCGAAGGAAGAAGACCATTGCGAAGTATACTCATAAAATTAAAATTTTAATGAGTCAACCTATTTTACAAAAAGACACTCCGAGGGGGTGCGAATTTTCTACCGAGGTGCTATCGTTTTCTGATACCCGAAAACAACGTTAACGATAACGATAACGTTTATTGTTTAAGGTTAATGGTTAATGTTTTATCGTTTATGGTTTATGGTTTATCGTAGGGGCGGGGTTTGCCCGCCCGAATGTGACGCAGACCACAGATTTACGGATTAATATTTGGGGGCGGTAACGATGGCTCTGCGGGAAACAAATGGAACTTTTTTGCGAAATAACAAGCATTTTTTTGTAAATTTGCGCACAAATGACCTTGTTTGTGGTTCGCTCATGAGTCCCTTGCCAGGACAACTCTTGTAAAGTGGGTGGATTCAGTGATAAGGTCGGGATGTGCGTTAGCAACAAAAATAATAACTTGTTATATATGAAGAATTTAAAATTCAGAACGCTCCTTGCCTTCTTTGTAGGTGCGTTCTCGTTTCTTTGCGCAAGCGCGCAGAGTGTGACACCTCCGGTGTTTCAGAAGTATGTGTTTGACGACGCAGCTGTTGTCTATGGGCTTTCTGCCAACGGTAAGTGGGCACTGGCAAAGAGCGGCGGTTCCAGCTATGGCGAATCGGCTCCTAAACTTATTGATGTTTATGCCAAGACGTTTTCGAAGATTCTTTCTTCTGGTTTTGAAGGAAAGGCTTGTGATGTGAATGATGTTACTGACAACGGTGAAATCGTTGTGGGAAGCATTGACGGATTGCCTGCCTATTGGAAGAAGACGCCTTACACTATGGGCGTTTTTGCAGGGCAGGAGTGGATTCAGATGGAAATACTCCCAAATTGGAGCGGCGGTTCTATAACAGCCGTTACTCCTGACGGTAAATATGGCGTAGGTATCTGTACCGGATTTTATGGTACTCATGAGGATGAAGACGTAGAAGCTTCATACGAGTATGACATTGCTCCATGCCTTTGGGATTTGTCTACAGGCAAGATAATCGAGACACCAGGCTTGCCAACTCGCGACATGGTTCATATCAATCAGCATCAAAATGCGTTTTCAGACATTTCGCCAGACGGACGCTATATCCTCGGACGCATGGACTTCTCATACGTGTCGCCTGCAGCGTTGTTCTGCTACGTTTATGACCGTGAAACGTCCACTTATGATGTGATCGGATTTAATGAGCATCCTATTGACGATTGGATTCCGAAGGCAGAGGGATTGCTGTTTACGGAGTTCCCTACAATGAGTGCTGATGGCCAGTGGGTTACAGGTACTGCTTACATGGCGAAGTCTGTTGCTGGCTCGGAATTTGGTTCGGAGTACAGAACAGCGTTCCGCTACAATGTGCTGACTAAGGATTTTGAGGTGTTTGACGAAGAAGACGACAAAGATGTCTATGGTGTGGCTGTTGACAATAAAGGCGTAGTCTATGGTGCAACTCCTACAGGCAATCCTCTTCGTGATATGTTCATCCGTCACGACAAGTATTGGATTGGCCTCGACCAGATTTGCAGCCAGTATTACGGACTCAACTTCTTCGCTAAGACGGGTTATTCGCAAACTGGAACCCCTGTTGCAGTGAGTGGCAACGGAATGGTAATTAACAGTATGGTAGACCCTACAGGCGAGAGCTATCTCCTTGTTGCGTCAGAACCTCTAAGCGATGCTTGTGCGGGCATCAACCTTCTTGGCGACTATGCCGCAACTCCTGCCAACGGTTCAACAACCGCCAGCATAAAGAGCGTCAAGCTGACTTTCAACCGTAATGTGGAAGTCCTTGCTGCTGCAAAAACAGCCATGCTTAAAGGCGCCGACGGAAGCGTCATCCGCAATTCGTTGACCTTTGCCGTTGATGCAAACAACCCTAAGGCCGTTAATATAGGTTTCCGTACCCAAGCGTTGGAGGCGGGCAAAACTTATACGGTTGAAGTTCCAGCAGGAAGCATCTGCATAAAGGGCGACGCGACAAAGACAAACAGTAAGATTGAGGTAATCTATCACGGCCGTTCTTCTGCGCCGATCGCAATGGTAAAGGCTGATCCTGCCGACGGTAGCGAACTCGCTATGATTGACAAGGACGCAAGTCCGATAATCATAATGTTCGATTCAAACGTGCTCCTCTCCGACACGGCTTATGCCGAACTCTATCGTGAAGACCTCGAACTGCCAATATGCAGGCTGACTGTGGCATACAAGGACAACCAGGTGGCAATCTATCCTTCTTCTACTCAGTATCTTTACGAGGGACACAACTACCGCGTGGTTCTTAGCGACAGCTCAGTTGTCGATGCGGGCGGAAACTGCGGAAACCGTGAGATAATTCTCAACTACAAGGGCACATACGTGCAGAAGATTGACACTAACGGCTCTGTTCTCTTCTACGATTCATTCGATAATATATCCAACTCTCTTTATATGTGGTTGCGTTATGAAGGCGACCACAACAATCCGGCGTCTAATATGTCGGCTCTTGAGTTTGATGCCGACAACCAGCCGTGGAACTTCTCAATCCGTGAGTCGGATGAAAGCTACGACTATTGCATGGCGTCACATTCACTCTATGCACCGTCGGGCAAGAGCGACGACTGGGCTGTAATACCGCAACTTGCGATACCTGATGAGCGCTGCTATCTTTTTTTCGACGCGCAGAGCTACTATAGCTCAAAGTCAGACTCGCTCAGTGTGATAATCTTCGAGAGCGAAGAGAATATAGGAGTGCTTACTGACGAGGTTATGGCACGATTCAAGGCTGAAGGCAAGCGCGTGCTTTACACACGCCTCGTTCCTGGTACTTCCGAGGAGACGCTTTCTGGCGACTGGCAGCACTTTGAAATCAGCCTTGCTGACTATGCAGGCAAGAAGATTTATATAGCATTCGTTAACGACAACTATAACCAGAGCGCTATTTTTGTCGACAACGTCCTTGTTGAGCGCGACCTTATTTATTCCGTGGCGCTCAACTCCGACGGAACCGTGGTTCAGCAGTCTTCTGCCGACATTGCAGGTTCAGTCGTCATTGAGGCTAACGACCTTACGTTCTCTTCAATCGTCCTCAAACTTATTGATGCGGAGGGCAATATTCTCGAAACTATCTCAGAATCAGGTTTGTCGCTTAGCGAGGGCTCTGCTTATAAGTTTGACTTTAAGAAGGAACTTCCGCTCTTAGTGGGCGAGGAGAATGACTTTGCGATCGAGGTTACTCTCGACGAGCGCGTCAACCTCACTCGCAGTTCTATCAAGAACCTTGCGTTCAAGCCTACAAAGCGTGTCGTGCTTGAAAAGATGACAGGTACAACTTGCCAGTTCTGTCCTGGAGGTATCATTGCTGTGGAGGAAATGAAGCGTGTGGCAGGTGACCAGATTATCCCAGTGGCAATCCATACGTACACGGGCGACAACCTCAGTGCCGGCCTCTCCGCTTATTCTGACTTCTTGTATCTTAGCGGAGCGCCAACAGGACGAATCGACCGATTGCCAATAATTTCAAGTCCGCTCTGGCAAAACAATGATGAAGACGACGACGACTATGGCATGCTGTCATTCTCAAACAAAGTGGATGGCGACACTTGGCTTGACCTGATGAACTGGCAGCTGGGACAACTCACAACTGTCGACATCGACATAGATGCTCAGTACGACGCTACATCTGGCGACACTATTTCTATTGACGTGCTTGTCAAGAGCGCAATCAACTCAAAGAACCTCAACTATGGCATATTTACAGTAATAGTGGAGGATGGACTGACTGGTACTCAGTCCAACAACTATCACAGCAACCCAGATCCGCTTCTTGGCGATTGGGGCAAGAACGGCGTCTATGGTCAGAGTGCTGTTAAGGGCGTTGTCTATGAGGATGTGGCAAGAGCTGTCATCGGTGCCACATTCAACGGAACACTTGGCATGATACCTGCAGACCTTGCTGCAAATGCAGAGTATAAGGCTACAGTCAGTTGCGAACTCCCTGCGGAGGTGAGCAACTGGAGCAACGCAAAGGCTGTCGTTATGCTTGTTGACAATAACACAGGTATGATTGTCAATGCAGCAGTAGCTAAGTTCGTTGACGTGCAGACAGGTATCGAAGGCATCAGCTCAGACGCTTCGGTTGCTAAGACCGAATTTTTCACTCTCGGAGGTGTGGCAGTGTCTGCTCCGCAGCGCGGCGTTAACATCATGCGCCAGACCCTTTCCGACGGACGCATCGTTGTAAAGAAAGTCATGTTGAGATAACGGACAAGGATTTTACGGGTTAGCACGGGCGACATCGTTGTCGTGAACCGTGATGTTATAAAAGGGCGGACAAGTCCGCCCTTTTTTGTTGCACACCCTCCACGTTAAAAACGGTAACGATAACGGGAACGGAGTAACGTTTATCGTTTATGGTTTATCGTTATCGTTCCCGTTACCGTCGTAGCGTGCGGACCTACGTGTCCGCCGAAAAGCGCCTGCCATTGTCATCCTGATAAGCGAAGCGAAGAAGGATCTCATCATCTGCAAAAGTTTTCATGAGATTCTTCGCTTTGCTCAGAATGACAAAATGATTGGATAAATGCATTTTGACACATGTCCTACAGCAAGTCCTTTTCGGGCAGACACACAGGTCTGCCCCTACACGAGCATTGTTGTTCCCGTTCCGTCATCGATCAACCATCAACGATAAACCATAAACGTTATCGTTATCGTTCCCGTTACCGTAAAGTCCCTCCAGGTGAGAAAAAGTGCCTGGAGGGTCTGTTTTTGCGGTGTTTGTACCGTTATTTTGGCAAAAAGGGGGCGTTGCTATTCTTTTTTATCGTATTTTTGCAAGTTGAAAAGGACTGCATCTGCCAGAATGGTGTCTGGCGTGATGGTAAATGGTGTTATTTTATGCGACTTATCAAACGACTTGACTTGTATATCTTGAAGAACTATCTGCTTCTGTTTGCAGGTACGTTCTGTATCAGTCTGTTCGTGGTGATGATGCAGTTTCTGTGGAAGTATGTCGATGAACTTGTGGGCAAGGGACTCGAAGTCACAGTGATGGCAAAGTTCTTCTTCTATGCAGGCGAAACGCTGGTGCCTCTCGCATTGCCTCTTGCCATACTTCTTGCTTCGCTTATTTCGTTTGGCAACCTCGGCGAGCGTTTTGAACTTCTTGCTATAAAGGCCGCCGGCGTGTCGTTGTTCCGCACATTGCGCCCGTTGGTAATATTTACAGTCATTCTGAGTTGCTGGTCGTTCTACTTCCAGGACGTTGTAGCTCCGCGCGCCCAGCAAAACCTTATGCAACTTCTTTTCTCGATGCGTCAGAAGTCGCCGGAACTGGATATTCCTGAAGGTGTGTTCTATGATGGCATTGAAGGCATCAACCTCTTTGTCGACAAGAAGAACAAGGAGACAGGCATGCTCTACGACGTGATGATTTATAATCTGGCCGAGGGCGTGGATAAGGCGACAATTATCTTAGCCGACTCAGGACGCCTGGAGACGAGTGCAGACAAGCAGCATCTTACGCTTCATCTGTACAACGGCGAGCAGTTTGAGAATCTGCGCGATAATCCTTTGCAAACAAAGAATATACCTTACCGCCGAGAAACATTCGTGCGCAAGCATTTCATTATAGACTTCGACACGAATTTCAATATGGCAGATTCGGAGTCCTTCTCCACATCGGCATCTACAAAGGACATGGCATCGCTCGTTGCCGATATTGATTCTATGGAGCAGCAGACAGACAGTCTTGCAAGGTCTTTTGTGGATGAAATGGACAGGCGAATCCTATATGTTTCGGCAATCGAAAACATGAGTAAGGACGATAGCATCAAGGCGGTAGAAGCGTCAGCAAAAGGTGAAAAGATTGTTCCTGTTGATTCGTTGCTTGCTGCAATGTCGCCATCGGAGTTGTCGAGAGTTTATCGCGATGCGACCCAGCGTGTTGCAATGCAGCGCATGGATTCCGAATACCGCTCTGCAAGTATGGAAGATTACGACCGTCAGATACGCCGCCATCGGATTCAGTTCTGGCAAATGATAACGATGTCGCTCTCATGCCTGGTGTTCTTCTTCATCGGTGCGCCGCTCGGAGCCATTATCCGTAAGGGCGGATTGGGCTTGCCGATAGTCATTTCGGTCATCATATTCATTGTCTACTACATCATCAATACGGCAGGCATGAAGCTTGGCCGCGAGGGTAGCATCCCTGTGTGGTTCGGAATGTGGCTTAGTACGATTGTGCTGGCACCTATGGGCCTGTTCTTCACGATAAAATCGAACAATGACTCTACTGTGTTTAATTTCGATTCGTATGCGGCATTCTTCCGTAAGCTCTTCGGCATACGTACTAAGCGCTATATTGTGCGCAAGGAAGTAATCATCGACGATCCAGACTATGGTATGATGGCTGATATGCTCGATAAAATTATTGCAGACAGCCATGACTACCGCCGCACGCATGACCTCAGAGGTTTGCCAAACTATATCAATCTGTTTTTCCGCAATGGGCAGGATGAGAAGATTGCAGACCTGAGCGAAAGAATGGAATATGTGGTGGAGGCGCTCGCCAACAGCAAGGATCGCCGCATATTGAAAGATCTGAACGCACTGCCCGTGCTTGATGCCCATGCACATACAGCGCCGTTCCGCAACCGCAAACTGAATATCCTTGCAGGGGCTCTGGTTCCTGTAGGAATAGTTCTGATGTTTCGCATATCGTATTTCCGCCGTCGTTTGCGCAAGGATTTACGCCAGATTGTCAAGACCGCAGGTGCGCTTAAGGAGCTTTGCTTGACGGTTAGTGTTTAATGCATTCTAATCCCCATTGAAATGGACAAGATAAAATTTAGTGCAATAGAAGAGGCAATAGAGGATTTTAAGCAAGGAAAGTTCGTTATTGTGGTCGATGATGAAGACCGCGAGAACGAAGGCGACTTTATCACTCCTGCCGAAATGATAACACCCGAAAAGGTTAACTTTATGCTTAGCGAGGGCAGAGGCGTACTTTGTGCACCTATCACGATGTCGCGTGCTGCCGAATTGGAACTTCAGCATCAGGTGCAGGACAACACCTCCATGCTCGGCACTCCGTTCACTGTCACCGTTGACAAGTTGGAAGGCTGTACAACTGGAGTTTCCGCACATGATAGAGCAGAGACTATCAAGGCTCTTGCTGATCCAGCATCAACGCCGCAGACTTTTGGCCGTCCAGGACACATCAACCCGCTTTATGCCCAGGATAAGGGCGTGCTTCGCCGCGCCGGACATACAGAAGCGTCTATCGACCTTGCTCGCTTAGCGGGTCTTCGCCCTGCGGCTGCACTCATAGAAATTCTGAATCCAGACGGAACGATGGCACGTATGCCGGAACTTGTCAGGAAGGCAGAGCAGTTTGACATGAAACTTATCCAAATCAAGGACCTTATAGCCTACCGCCTGCAGCGCGAGTCGCTTGTGGAGAAAGGCGTTGAGGCTGACATGCCTACTGAATACGGACATTTCCGCATCATACCTTTCCGCCAGAAGAGCAACGGGCTTGAGCATGTGGCTCTCTTCGTTGGCGAGTGGGACAAGGACGAGCCTGTACTTGTGCGAATGCATTCGTCATGCGTAACTGGTGACATATTCGGATCTAAGCGCTGCGACTGCGGCGACCAGCTGCATAAGTCTATGGAACTTATCAGCAAAGAGGGCAAGGGCGTAGTTGTCTATCTCAACCAGGAGGGCCGTGGCATAGGTCTTATGAATAAGATTGCAGCCTACAAGCTCCAGGAGGAAGGGCTCGACACCGTAGATGCCAATATCCACCTTGGTTTCGATCCAGACGAGCGTGACTATGGTGTGGGTGCGCAGATCCTCCGCGAACTTGGGGTAGGCAAAATTCGTCTGCTTACCAACAACCCTGTCAAGCGTGTGGGTCTGGAAGGCTACGGACTCGAAATCGTTGAGAACGTACCTATCGAGATATGCCCGAACGAATATAACGAGCGCTATCTTCGCACTAAGATGGACAGAATGGGACACACACTGCACTTTAAGAAATAGTGGAAGTCTCCTGGCCTAACCCCTAAACTCTAAACATTAAACTTTCAATAATATATACATGGAACTTCTCTCAGAGCGTCTTAACAGACTTTCGCCTTCTGCCACCCTTGCTATGTCGCAGAAGAGCAGCGAACTTAAGGCACAAGGTGTGGATGTAATCAACCTCAGTGTCGGTGAACCAGACTTCAATACTCCAGACCATATCAAGGAGGCAGCCAAGAAGGCTATTGATGACAACTTCTCACGTTATTCGCCAAACCCAGGTTATCCGGAGCTTAAGAATGCTATCGTGGCAAAGCTCAAGAACGAAAACGGACTTGATTACAAGCCATCGCAGATCCTCTGCTCTAACGGAGCCAAGCAGTCTGTCTGCAACGTCATAATGGCTCTTGTCAACACAGGCGATGAAGTCATCATCCCTGCTCCTTACTGGGTGAGCTACCCAGAGATGGTGAAGCTTGCAGATGGCACACCTGTGTTTATTGAGTCAACTATAGAACAGGACTTCAAAATCACCCCAGAGCAGCTTGAAGCAGCAATCACTCCTAAGACTCGCGCTATCATCCTCTGCTCTCCGTCAAACCCTACAGGTTCCGTATACAGCAAGGCTGAACTTGAGGCGCTCAAGAACGTGCTTCTCAAGCACGAGCGTGTCATTGTAGTTGCCGACGAGATTTATGAGCACATCAACTATGTGGGCAAGCACGCTTCTATGGCAGAGTTTGAAGACATCCGCGACCGCGTTGTTATCATCAACGGAGTCAGCAAGGCATACGCCATGACAGGCTGGCGCATCGGTTTCATCGCAGCGCCGGAGTGGGTCGTTAAGGGATGCAACAAACTGCAGGGACAGTACACCAGCGGTCCTTGCTCTGTGAGCCAGAAGGCGGCCGAGGCGGCTTACACGGGCACACAGCAGCCTGTTGAGGATATGCGCAAGGCTTTCGAGCGCAGACGCAACCTCATCGTAAGTCTCGCAAAGGAAATCCCAGGACTTGAAGTCAACGAACCTCAGGGAGCTTTCTATCTTTTCCCTAAGTGCTCTGCATACTTCGGCAAGGCTGATGGCGACCGCGTCATCAACACCTCTACCGACCTCGCCATGTACCTCCTCGAAGTGGGTCATGTGGCAGCAGTAGCCGGCGACGCTTTCGGTTCTCCAGAGTGCTTCCGCATGAGCTATGCCACAAGCGATGAAAACATCATCGAGGCAATGAAGCGCATCAAAGAGACTCTCGCAAGACTGAAGTAAAACTATTGTAGGGGCTAATATAAAAGTTAGGGCTGATTCCATAGCGGATTCAGCCCTTTAAGTTATTTTTCGTTTCGAAATCAACTCTGACTCTGGGGCTGAAATACTCTTTTATAAAGGGATATAGTTAGTTTTGCAGGTCCTTGACGAAGCGAATGTATTGTGATGCAGGGTTACCCAGAGTGACACGATCGTTGTAAATTGTCCAAGAGTAAAATTGCTCGCCGTTAACCACATCGTATCTATTACCATGGTAACCGAACGAGTAAAAATTGCTGACAAGGGTCCCCTTGTTGTTATCCCACCAGCTGCCATCGTTTTTGCAGTAGAGGTGCATGATAACTCCTTCTCGAACGTTCGGTACCCGATAACCTTCGGGCGATGGTGAATTTCCTTGTTCCAGCTCGCTTTTCAATGTGTTATATGCAGGGGTTGTTGTTGTGTACTGTTTTAATGCGCCTGTTTCAAATCCGTCATATACGCGTGACATAGAAGAATACTCATTACCAGGAACAAGTTCATGTGTTGTGTAGTATGCACGAAGAGATTCCTTGTTCATGTTCTGCATGTCAAATTTAAAGACGGAGTTTACAGTGATGTTCCCTGTTGGACGAGTAACATTGATGAGCATGTCTTCGGGGAAGTTTGCGCCAGCTGTGCAAATGCTTGTTGCTGTAGGTGGTTCTGTTCCCAAATTGCGCACGCATCTGACTGGTGAATATGCTGGTTTTCCGTAATGGACCTGGTATTCACCTGTAGAGGCACCTTCTTCAGCCCAAACAATGATTGGCACGTTGCCTGCTGTTTGATTCCAGGCAGTACTGCTTACTACATGAAGGCGCCATGGATATACGCCGTCAAATGCGCCTCCGTTAATTGGCGAGTTCGGTTCGCGACTTGCCGCTATAGGGTAGAGTTGTGCATCTGTGCTAAGTCCTTGGTCACCGATGAAGAGTCCGCACAACTGGTCCAGTGATGCAATGTACCAGCGAAGTTCCTCGGGATCCACGAAGCCATCGCCGTCAAGGTCGCGATTACGTAAAAATACGGAATATAACCCTGATAAATAATCATCTTTCAGTTCTAAATTTCTGTCTGAGTAATCAAGAAATGTGTCCCATTTCAGAGTGGTGTTAATACTTTTACCAGTCCCGATTCCATTAACAAGGTTTATTAGGCATGCGGTGTTGTAAAGTCCATCAGTAAGTGACGTGTTGTCGGGAGTGTACGATGGTTTATGCGCGTTTGTGAGGGTGCCCAGACGCTCGTTGGGGTGGTAGAACCATGCACGGTTTTTTGTTTCGTCCTCTGTTTCGCATCCCCATGCCTCGTTCAGGTCTGTGCGTTCCTGATTTATGTTGAAAGGGGTCTGTATGGAGCGTTGTCGTATGGTTAGTATGCTTCCTGTAACAGAACTCTCCCCGTCAGCACTTCGGTTGTTTTTGCAAAGGATGTGCATGAGTCGATTTGGTTGGTTCACAAATTTCTTCCAAAGGATCTCCTTGTCGTTTGGATTCATAGGATTCTCGTTGTAGTAGAATTCGTCAACAAAAACCGTAAAATTTATTTCGCCATTTTGGTCAAATAAACTAGTCTTGCCAGCCCTCCATTTGATAACCTCTGACTTTACCAGCTTAAGCATGTCGATTACATTAAGGAGTTTGCTTCTATCAGCAGGGTAGCGCATGTTTGATGTAGAGTATACGTCTGTATTTTCGTTCTTGTCGTTCAGCATAAACTCCACCCATTTGTAGTCCAGATCGTTGTAAATTTCATTCCCAGATTCGTCTTTGGTAGGGATGCCTTCACGTCCGAAAGGTGTGCGTACGTACCAAGTCATGTTGTCAACGTCTACTTCGCTGGCTTTTATGGTATATACCCGTTGACCGTAATGAGCGTCAAAAGTGTAGATGTCCTCTTCTGCTTCGTAGAGATGGCCCATGGCACCAGGTTGGTTCTCCGTTATTCCTTCAAGGTTGTCGTTAGATGTTTCCACTTCTATCTCGATGTTGTCTACACCCTTGATATTAATGGTGTACTTGTAGTTCGTATTGCGCTCCACGTTGTAGTTGTCCTTGTCAGAGGCGAAGTCACCAAGATGCACATAATAGGTGACATCGGCAATCAGATGCTGCTCACTGGTCAATCCGGGGTCGACAACCATCTGCAATTCTCCCTTGATAATGATGTAGGTGGCTTTTTCTGGTGCGTATTCCCACATTCCGTTTTCTGTATCGTAAGTGCCATAGTCCTCTGAATTTACGTCGTCGAGGTGTTTAATACGTCTGTCGCGATGGTGGTAATTGCCTTCTACGCTTTTCTTTTTTTCGTCAGAACGGAGGTTCTCGAGTGAATAGAACGAGAAACCATGCAGGACCGCACCTGTTGATGTGCCGTTGGAAACTTCATTCTCTGTTGTTTCGAAATTCTTAGGGCTCAGATTATAGAAAGATGCAGAAATAGGTGCATCATTTGGTATCAGGAATGAACTCTTGGGCAAGTTTATCACTTGCCATGACTCAGGAGTAAACTCCTCAACCTTTTGCCTGTTGGTTTCTTCATAGGGGTTTATACGCACGTTTACCTCAATCTTGGCATCTAAGCGATTAAGCAAAATCTTACCTCCTGGTACTGTTATTTTCCCGTCAGAAGCTATTGTTACCCCGTTTTTGCTACCTGTCATCATGAAAAATCCAGCGTTTCTGTCAGGAATTTCTTGGTTAAGTGTAACTATCATGTCCTGCAGGTCTCCCTTGTTGCGTATCAATCCCAGACGCTCTTCTGACAAGTTGAGGAAGTCCAAGTCAATATTGGCAATAAGTACAATTTCGGCATTAGATGATATGGTTGGCACACTCATGTGAAGCGATCCTGAAGTTTGTACGGTATTGTCTGAAGTCATATTGTTCACCGTCCAATACTCCTTTGCAGCGGTTTTATCTAAGTCTTTCTCGCCGAAGTAACGTCCGTAAACCTTATGGTCGTTAGCAAAAATCATTACATACAGATTGCGCACCATAGTTTCATAGTGAGGTGCGTAGGTAGAGCGTGTTTTGATGCTGACTTCTGTGTTTGGTGTGGTTCCGAAGTCAAGTACCGCATCAACATAATTGCCTACGACAGATTGTGTTAGCAACTGGTCCTCAGTGCACGAAACAGAGCAGAGGCAAGCGCACACTATTAATATTGATTTACATATATAATTCTTCATACTCGTACTTCTTTCGTTGTTAATCAAAAGTCACCTCTCCGTCTATCTTCTCCCAATCCGCTACTTCAAAATTCAACTCACCAGTCTTTTCGTTATACGACACATTGACAAGCACTTGAACAAAATCGTTACGACGAAGCGAAGTCATGGCAGAACTCTGTCCGGTTTCATTGTCCAGTATGTTTATAGGGATCGTTTCCGTATGAGTCTTGGTTGAGGACATCGTTCCGCCTTCCACCTTGTACAGCACGAAGTTGCGATAATTTTGGTTGCTGCTTCCACTATGTCCGTAAACCGTACCATAACTTCTGCTTACAGCCAAATAACGACTGCTGCTTGTTGATTGGAATCGCAAATTGCTTCCGCTATTGCTGGCCGTAAAATAGTCGCTATTACCCGGATTATCAGTCATTGGTACTGCACTTTGGGTAAGTTTTGAACTTTGCATGTAGAAACCTGACGCACCCATGGACTCAATGGTGTACATGTTGTTTCCTGCTCGTTTGAACCTCCAAACATAATTAGGATTCAGTTCACCATTAGCATTTAGATATGAAGAACCTGCGCTTACGTTTGACGCACCTGCCGCAGATGCCGTTGTGTATAGATACCTAGAAGCGTTAGTGTTGTAGATAACATACATGTCGCCATCTTTGATGTTTTCTCGTTTATTTGTTGCAGTCTCACTGACCTTGAAGGAAGTCTGTTCCCCTCCGTCGTACTTCAGTCCGATAGTGTATTTGTAGTCACCCCCTGTGCTTTCAAGCAGATAGGCATCGAATATTGTGGTTTCTGTCACTTTTCCAGATTCATCAATCTTTGGTATAACCATATTTGGCTGGAACGGAGTAATAGCATCGTTAGATGTGACAACAGGTGATACCGAGGCGGTGCCACCCTCGGTGAAGAGGTTGGCGCTGCTTTGAGTAAATCGTGCAGGGAAACTCAGGTTTGTTATCGTCATGTCCTTTACCGTGCTTTGGTTTCTTACGTTTATGCGTAGACGAGCGTACGTTCTTACCAGTTCCCCTGAAACGGTGTTATTTCCTGGCGACAACTGTATTTCCCTTTTCATCGAAAGAGGATAGGTCGTTTGTCCCTTGCAAAGATTGCTGCTTGAGGCTGTTACATTGTGCGTACCTGTAATGTTATAGTCTGTCAGAGATGTTATGTTGCTTGCCAGCGTGCCGTAGTTTCCGTAATTAGCAACTGCATAAAGTTGGTAGGTCTTTCTGTAGTCCAGATTCTCAAATGTGACGGTTGCTTCTGTATTGTCATTAATGAAACGATTGTCATCGGCCTCAAGTATTGTAGATGCCACTACTTTGGTGCCTTCGGCAATGAATACCGCCAGGCGATACATCAAACGTCCATCCCGTATCTTCTTCTCTTCAGAGACGTCACCGTTGTCATCTAAATCTTCAATTCCGCGTGTCAGCACACCTCCGTTATTGCATTTGAAAGTTATGGAGAGTGAAGTGCCATTTGGTGTATCTTCACTAAGCACAGTGTCCTCATGCTGGCATGCTGACATGAGCAGCAGACAAAGGCATAGCGTTAAAGTGTTCAAGATGCGACTCTTCATGAGTATATGGGTTTACAGTATTATGTCATGACTGGAGTCAATCTTGTTCCAGTCGGCTATTTTCAATGTTATGTCAACTCCCGAACCGCGGATTTCCAATATGTAGGTATATTGCTTGCCGCATTCGTAAGTTATGTGAGGGATTTTTGTGGTAAAGACCATGTCGCCAGTATTCTTCATAGTATAACAGAAGGTTAGAGTCTCTTCCTTTACCTCCTGAGGCACCACCAATAACCATCCATCGTTATTAGTGTATTCGTCACCCTGCATCCCGTCATTTGGAGTGTAGAGCAGGTTTTCTGTGTCGAATGGGACGCCCTTGTGTTTCCATACATACATAGGCGACTTTGACGACTCGTAAGTGTACCATTTTATATCCGACTTCTCGTCTCCTGAATGCACCAAATAGCCAGAAGGCGAAAACAAGTCGGTTGCATCTGTTGTGTTTTGCAGCCAGCATGATGTTACGGCCTCTCCTTCAGGGGGAGTGAATCCGTCGTCTGCTTTAATCTTAAATCGTATTGCCGCAAAAACATGTTGCAGGTCAAGCTGCACAGGTTTTGTCAGGCTGGCAGTAATAGTATTGACGTGATTCACTGCCACCAGGATGTCCTCTTGCAACACCGAAGTGTTTATAGGTCCTCCTTGCAAAACTGTAGCGTCCATTTGAGTCATCAGACTCTTCATAAGGTCTAACGGATAGCATGCTCGGAAGTAGTACATGGCTCCATTTTCCCAATACCTTGACTCGCCGGGATAGTTCCATGAGTTGTGAGGGTTCGTATCCTCTTCCTTAGGGGCAAAAGTTAATGGTGTGGCGTCAAACTCGACGTACGTCGTTGTCTGTCCGTTTTTGGTAGTGACATATTGCCCCCAAATGCCAATACTTTCGCATGTGCCGTCACTTTTAGGTGTACAGCGTGCTTCTAATAGGTTGTTGTCAATCAAGGCCCTGCTTCCTATAGGGGCATAAGCAGACTCCACGTCCCAGTTAATGGGAATCCTTTCGGGCACTCCCTGGACTGCAGAACCGCTCTCATCCTCATCGACACTGCAAGCAAGCAGAAATGTCGACGTCAATAGTAAATATATGAACCTGACTACTTTCATCTTTTTTTTACAAAAGGGTATATAGCAGGATGAATCCCGCTATATACCAGGTCGTAAATGGTTTCTTTAAACGAAGAAATGAATTACTTGATTGTATATGCAGCAGTACCACCCTGCTTCCATTCGTTTACAGTAGGTACGAAGAATATCTTCTTACTACCACCGAAGTTGATAAGGTATACATATCTGTAACCAATTTCCCATTCTTCAATCTTATCACCTTCAGTTCCTGTAATGATAAACTCTGACAATGGTATGTCTTTAACATAAGTATCAACCTTTTCATTACCGCCAGTCAATTCTGTTCTTACTGTATATGACAACTTCACATAAGCATTAGCTGGAACATCCTGGGGAATTGCCAAGATTGCTGACTTACCACCTGTAAACTCATCATTTGCGCCTGTTACAGTATAAAGACCATTTTCTATGGCTGGAGTATAAGTAATTTTACCATCTGTTCCACCAACTACAGTGCAATTATCCCACTCAGGTTCAGTAGTTTCTGTATAAGGAGTTGCTGAAGACTGCTCTAAGATATTTTGTTTGAATGTTCCTGTGTTTTTGATAGAACCGATCAACTGAACATCTGTAATTTCGTATGTCTTCTTTTCCACTTCTTCAATAGCAGCAAATACGATTGAAGACAATGCGTGGTTGAACTTCAAAGGAATACCTGTGTTCTCATACTTATTGCGAGTGCAATCAAATTGACGGTCTGAATACATCAAATCATATTGAGCAGCAACGTCATCTTTGACCTTAAAATCTGCAAAGGTAAATCCTGTTTCGTCATATGCAATAGTAGCATCACCCTTAGCATCAGAAGGAGAATATGCAGCAAAAGCCAACTTGTAAGGTTCGTTCACCCAGAAATAGTCATGTGCTGTAGCCCATGCAGCATTCACACCTGTAGAGCTTCCTACATGCGAAGCAGTCTCAACTGTCAGACCTGATTCGCCTGTCCAGAAGTCTTTAACGTCTGTTGAAGCTGCCCAGCCTTTGAAATCGCCAGAATACTGAATACCATAAATGTCAAACTTCTCCTCTATAGGATAGATAAGCCCCCCTATTTCGCCTGTTACGGATTTTGTCACTGCTGACATCAGCGGAGTCTCAAAGCGAAGTCTTGACTTGCTTGCATTTTCAGACAAATTTTCATCACTTGTACAACTTGCAATTGCTAAACCTGCAAGAGACAACAATAAAAGATTTTTCTTCATAATTAAATAAATTAATTGATTAATAAAAAAATATAAAACACTAAGTTTTTTCGTTAATAATTCTACAATTCTTTATACTATAAGGTTATACCACCTTCAACTTCATTCCAATTATTTACACCTGGACTCATACCTCCTGTAGTTTCTTCACCCTCAGGTGGTTTAATTTCTATCACCTTGTCGATAATAATCCACTGGTTTTCTCTTACTTGTTGAGTTTCGAACATATCCGTCACCTTTATGGTTTCGGTTTGTACTGTTCCCCAAATGGTGTTAAACTCAAATGTTATGTATATATATCCCTCTCTGCCTTGCAGTTTGCCAAACGTATTAAATGCGGCATACGCCACAGCTATATTATCGTTGGTACGCATTTTGCTCACATCATTCTTCAACGGGAAATATATGCTTGCAGGATTGTCGCCATTCAGCTCTCCATCGTAAACTCTTACAGAACCAGCCATGCCTGTTATGAGCGCGACTGCAGATCTTACATATTCCACACCCTTGACGTTGACCTGCATGTAATAGGTCTTGACAATCGAATTCGCCACAAAGTCGCTTCCATCCGGATTTTTCAAAGTATCAACTTTGTCAGTCAGTTCAATGCCTATCCATTCGGAATTTTTAACGAAAAAGTGGTCTGGCTCATTCAGAATTTCTTCAAATTCTCCATCTTTATTTGTTCGTGAACTAACCAGCTTATCCTTAACATTTTCACTCACAGGAAGGGTATAAGCTTCCATATGATAGCACCACTTGTCGTCCCTAATCCTTAGTGTCTGCGTGTCAAAATTATATGACATAAGATTATAAGTACCTGCTGGGGCAGAAATGTACCCATGCAAGTAGTTGCCCTTTTCATCCCGTCCCCCTTCTCGCAAATAGCGTTCTGCGACAACTCTGCCGTCAGAGGGCTCATACAAGACAACTCGCATAATTTGGGGCGTACTGTATTCTGGTTTCTCCTTCGTCTCGTCGTAAAATCCGAAATTGACGTTCCTCAACCGTTCGTCAAGATAAATACGCACATAATGCAATTCGTTCAGGTCGACCAGTGGACGATGTTCACAAGAACTCATACATATTAGGATAATCACTGAAGACATGAGGAAGATGTAAATCTTTCTCACGGTGCACCTCCTTTCCTTGTTTTGACAAGAATAGGCAGAACCAACGAAACCTGCGCCTTGGTAGGACCCAAGTAGTGCCATGTACCATCCTTCTCAGGATTGTGAATTAGCAACTCGTAGTCATCGGTAGGGTAGTAGTTGCGGTGTGGGATTGATGCGTAGCCGGCAGATATGGAAAACTCCATGTTCAGTCGTTTGCCTAAAGGCATGGCATAGCCATACGATAATCCGGCGCTCCAATGTTCGCCTTGATAGCAGATGTCGCGTTTGCGCTCAAAGTCCCATTTGCCCGACTCCGCATACAAGCCTATGAAATGGCCCATCAACTTGTCACGCTTGACACGGCGGGCAGTGGCCAACTTTGGCATCGGACAGAACCAATATCGTGCCTCGGCACCGATAGAGAGAAACCTCATGCAGAACTCATTGTTCTGCTTGCCCCAGCGCCACCAAGGAAATTGATGATAATACAGTACAGACCATCTGTCCCTGTACACTGGAACTTCGATGGAGAAGTTTGTCCAAGTAGCAAGGTCGTACAGTAGGTTAGTCTTCAGAGCCAAAATTGTGTGTTTGTCTGGCAGATCTGGCAGTTCTACCAAATCAGTTGTTATTGGTACTGCAGTAAAAACTGCAGGTTTAATTTCTGGATGTGTAAAAGCCTGCATGGGATGTACACCCACGAACTGCCATGTGGCATGACGCAACTGAGGCATGCAGTGCTTCAGGATGAATAGCCATGAGCGGCCTCCGTCCAGTCGTTTGAGTAGGGTTTTCCTCTCTTCGTCTGAGATGTCGATGCGCTTCAAAATTTTAAGCACGCTATTCAGGTCAGGTCTGTTGTAGTGCTTCAGAACCTCCTCGTACAGGCCGGCCCAGTTTTCTGCAGTCGGACTGAAACGAACAATTTTATCAGCGTCCGAGGCAAAACGTTCGGACAAGTGCTTCTTTATGTAGTTGAATGCTGTGATACCGCGTTCGCGCGACAGGTATTTGTTAAATTCGTAAGGACCTTCAGGCGAAGCGTATGAATATATGACAATGCTGTCAATATGTGGTGAAAGTTTCAGGTAGTTGCGAATATCCAAGAGCGAGGAGTCATTGCCCATGTAGTCCTCTTGAAGATGCGTACGCGAAACAGGATAGTATATGCTGTGTTTTTCCGAAGTCGATTTTATTGAATAGACAGAATCCGCCTTGTCTACCTGTGCAAAAAGTTGCAGGCTGATATGAGAAACTAATAAATATGTAATAAATCGCATCATTACCTTCTATGTGATATTCGTCACTTAATCTTTCTCTCTGCGTTTTTTACAATTAAAAGGCAAGACTGGCATCCTTGTCCATTCTATCGGGCAATAATAATATTTTATGCCCATATCTGTTTTCTTCTATGCCAATTTAAAGATTTAAAAAGAGGCTGCACCGCAACTAAGCACGACCCAGCCTCTCCGGGAAAATTAATGAAGTGTATTTATCTTATTACCAAAGGTCACCCCAACTGGAGTCTCCTTCATTGTCACGATCTTTTGTACTAAAGTCATCATCAGTTCCTACACCAGGAGTGAATTCACCTTGGGATGTCTGTACTTGCATCAGATTATCAAGTATGCAATCCTCTAAATGCATTTCAGGCTGGATATATTTTTTTTTCATGTTTATTGCTATCTTCTTTTGCTAAAATTATTATAACAAATTTTCAGATGATTGAGCAGAGGGGAATCTCCCCTCCACTCTGTTCATCTTTTAAAACAACACTTTCTTTCCATTCATGATATATATCTTACCCTTTTCTGGAGTTCTAACAGGACGTCCCATAAGATCAAAGATGCCCTCCTTAATGCGTGTTTCATTTTCCACATAAGGTGTGAAGATTCCTGTTACTTCATCCTTCTCGCCAATTACACGGGCACGAATTTCTGCGCCTTCAGGTATAATTACTGGCGAACCGTCCTTGTTTTCCATTGTAAGGTAAACACGGAATGCACCAAGATTAACGGTTGGGCCTAATTGCATCCAGTTTCCGCTATTGTTAAGAGAGAATACATTAGCGCCTAATTCGCTTGCAGGAGTTTTACTTAAAGTACCCTTAAAGTCGAACTTCATGTAAGCTGTTGAGATGTCAATAGTAACCTGATTTTCTGCAGAAGCAGCTTTGAGAGTCGCATTGTTAAGCACGAGTTCCATGTTTTTAGCAGCCTCTGTAGTAGGTTTGATCACGTATGGGTGATTTGCTCTAAGAATGCCATTCTTGATATAGACGTACTCAATTGTGGTTTCAGTTAATTCAACGTCACCATCTTCATCTCTGTCAAGAGCCTGAACGTCATTTACGTAAGCGACACTATAACCTTTGTCTGTCAATTCGCTTACAGGAATTTCAAATGGCACATAAAGAGTCTGCCATGCACCTACATTTCTGAACGTACGCTTGTAAGTGATTGTTACATCCTCGATGTCCTTGTCGTTGCTGAACTCAGTCACTTCGCCGTCAACGAATTCGAAGACGCAACGTTCTACTGTGTAGCGGCCATCAGCGTTCTGTACGCATCTGAAATCGTCAGCGCAATAATCAGTTACATCATAACCGTATGTACCGCCTGCGATTGCTGGTATATTAACAGCATTGCCATTTGCATCCTTAGTATAGATGTAAGGCATGTTGTCAAAGTAACCGCCTGTAACACTTACTGTCATCGGAGTAGCATCGCTGCCGTTCTTTCCGTTGTAGATGTAAGGATAACCGTGGAATGTACCATCAGTAATATTGATTACAGCCTTGCTTGAAGCGGATGCGCTACTGAATGATGTATAGAAACCATAATCACCGAAGAATTCACCACCGTTGATGTTAACTTCTGCGAGCATTGCATCATTGCTAGTGTTGTGCAGTTGCAGACCAGCTGTAGCACCCTGAAGGATACCACCATTAACTGTAACCACGTTCTTAGCTGTAGCAGAGAATGGAACCTGGCGTACAGCAATCTTGTTAGCAATAATAGTACCGCCGTTGATAGTGAGTGAAACCGTATCAGTGTGCCAGATACCGTCGATTGCATAGCTTGCACCACCAATAGTAGTGTTCTCGATAGTACCGCTCTCAACAGTGAGTTTGCCAGCGTTACCGATAGTGCTTGTTGCATAACCGAAGCTGTTATCAGGGGTAGTTGATTTGAAGGTAATCTTACCGTTCTCTCCAGCATCCTTGATAGTCAAGCTACCATTGTTCTTGATTGCATAAGCACCCTTACCTGAAGCATCGTTCATAGAGATTGTCTTGCCAGCAAGATCAAGAGTGATATTCTTCTTGTCTGCTGTGATAGTCACTGTCTCTTCCAAAGTGACATCCTTGAGCATAGTCACTGTTTCGTCAGTATCAACTTCAGCCATAGCCTCAGCAAGTGTTGCGTAACCGATGTTCTTTCTTACGAAGTAAGGACCTGTAAGCATGCCTTCGTTGACATAAGCTACAGCACCTTCCTTGACTGTGTATGTGCCGTCGGTGTTGGCTACTGTGTAGCACTCCTTGGCAACATAAACCTCATTGCTCCAGTGCTGACGGTTGATGTCGGCGTTGAAGGTACCGCCATTGACAAGTACATGGTGGTCACCGGCACCAAGGACATTGAAAATCCAAGGCTTGCCGTTCTCGCCAGCGCCTACATTGCCAAGTGTGAAGTTACCACCGTTTACGGTAGCAATGGCATCGGTCTTACCACCACTGTAAACAAGACAGTCATGAACCTTGTCGGCAGTGTATGTGCCGCCGTTGATAGTCATCTTGCAACCATCCTCGTAGTTACAAAGGAGTGAGTAAACCTTAGCGTCGTTTGCTGTAAGGGTTACTGAACCTGTGCCCTCTGCAGAGCTGTCAACGAGTGTGAGTTCACCGCTATTGTCTGTGGAGAATACACCGACCAGCATCTTACCAGCAAGCTCCTCAGCAGAAGCATTGACTGTAATAGCCTTGCCGTTGAGGTCAACAGTAACGGCCTTGCCCTCAAGGTGTACGAATGAAGGATAGCCATCGCAAGAAGCCAACTCATCCTTAGTAGTCAATGCAATGTCGCTGAGCAACTTCACTGTCTGGCCATTCTCTGCCTTCTCAACCATGCTCTGGAGAGTACCATAGTAAGTGCCTACATTAGCACCCTTGATGACGGCATACTGGCTGAGAGAAAGTTCGTCAACAGTCTTGCCGAGGTTGTTTACGCCAAGAGCTGTACAAGTAATGGTGTTTGTTCCATTAGAATGGTTAATTGCTGTGGTAACATTCTCCATCTTGCAATCCTTGATAGTAAAGGCTCTATTAGCAGTATTATTAATAACGAAACCGTTGTTTGAGTTCTTCACTGTCAAGTTCTCGAATGTAGCACTGTTAACACCTGAACTGAAATAAACTGCGTAGCTAGGACAGTTCTCAACAGTTACATTCTTTACAGAAACGGTGTTTGTGCCCGAAGTCACATAGAGGAACGAATAGAGATAATCTTTTACTGTACAGTTCTCTACAACAACTTTATTTGCACCCTTGAATCTAAATGCATAAGCATAAGAACCGGCACCATCAAATGTACAGTCCTTAATGGTATAAGTACCTGTTGTGCTCTTTGTGCTCTTGTCAAAACCACCATTTACGAAGTTTACATTTTGAACAGTTACATTCAAACCAGCATTACCAGTCATCGTACCAGTGTACTTCTTGTTAGCACCGTCGATAGTCACGTTCTTATTGACTGTCACGCTCTCGTTGATGTCGCTCACGAATGTGATAGTGTCGCTCGCCTTAGCGGCTGTGATAGCCTCAGCGAGAGTTGGGTAATAAGTTGAACCTATCTTTGCAGATACTGCAAGTGACATGCCATCAACAGTTACATCGATGCCCATATCGACAATGTCTGCAAGGTAGATAACGTCGGTCAACTTGCCTCCATTAGATACTGTACAATTTGTAAATTCTGCAGATACCTCGTCCTTACCGAAGTCGATTGTCATGTTTTCGTTGAACTCGGTGTTCTCAATTGTTACATCCTGATAGAAACGGAGCTGGTTGTAGTTACCCTCTGCGAATTTAGAATCCTTGATAGCAACATTGTTGATTGTACTTGCAAAGCTTGTCCATCCTGTAATTATACAGTTGTCAATAACGATGTTACCGTTTGCGCTACCGTCGAAGTGGATGCCGTAAGTAGAACCTGTGATGACAGAGTTCTTGAATGTAACAGTACCCTTAGTGTAGCAGCTGCGGAAACCATTGCCACCAACGACCTGACAACCGTCAACAGTGACATTCATGGCGTTGATGTAACCAGCACTGCTGTTGCCGTTGTTTACATTGATATTCTTGACTGTTGCGCCGTCAGCTGTGATATTCAACTTACCAGTGAAGTTAACGAGGTTGTTGCTTACTGAGTCAGCGGCTGTAGAAAGAGTAGAAACTGTGTTTGTCTCACCCTGAACAGTGATAGCCTTGTTGATAGAAAGGTTCTGAGCGTAGTCGCCAGCTGCGATAGTTACAACGTCACCAGCCTGAGCTGCATTGAGAGCAGCATCGATAGTAGTATAAGCGATGCTTCCAATCTGAGCAGCTGCCTTTACAACATTCCATACGCCATTGTTCTCAACAGCTACATAACCATCAGCTACATAGCTTGTAGGATTAGCGTTGAAGTTACCGCCCTTGATGTTGATCTGAGCATCGCCAACAGCAGCACCATAGCAGTTGTAGCCGCCCTTGAATGTACCACCGGTAACATTTACAATAGACTTAGCACCATTTTCGCTCTGGGCAACCAATACAGATTTGTTGCTATTAGCATAAGTACCATCAGTGTTGGCTGTCCACTCACCACCTTCGATATTGATAGTACCACCAGAGGTCATAGCGATGAAACCGCCACTAACACCCTTACCTTCACCGCCATAGACATTGATAGTACCATTACCACCTACACCTGCCAAGCAGCCGTTGTAGCTTGATGTACCGTTCATGTGAATCTCAGCGCCATCGTAGATATTAACTGTTGCGGCCCAGCACTCGATACCGAGATAGCTGTCCTTACCGGTAATCTCTGTACCAGCCTTAACATTCAACTCTGCACCTGCTCTAATCTTAAGTGCTGCACCATTAGAGTTATTGTTAATAACTTTAATGTTTTCAAGATTTACAGTAATCTTCTGAGCGTTTGAAGATGATGTAGCAAGAGCACTGTAAGCAGTTGTACCTGCATCGAGAGTACCATTCTTCAAAGTAATGGTGTTAGCCTTGGCTCCGTCATTCTTGAACCACATCAAATAGTCATTGAGAGCGCCATCCTGAGAGATAGTGAAGTTAGCGAGGTCAATAGTGAAACTCTTGTCACCACTATAACCCAAGCCATCCCACCAACCGCCATTGTTGTAGCGATTGTTTTCAGTAAAGGTCTCATTTGCAATCAAGGTGATAGTGCCACCATCCTCAACAGCATCAACAGCTGCAGCGAGTGTCTCATAGTAAACGCCATTAACAGAAGCAACCTTGCCGTATTCTGGGTCAACCACTACACCGTATGTGCCATCGGTATTCTGCTCTATCTTATAACCAGCTGCAGGAGCTGCGTATGCAACGCCTTCCTCGATAGGGTAGTTGTCATATGAACCGCCAGCAACAGCGAGCATACCAGTAGCTGTACCCTGACGACCGTAGATAGTAGTGATTTCAGTACCGTTTGACTTAACAGTGTTTTCAGCTACAGTTGCAGAAACCGACATGCCACCAGTCTTGGTCACACCGTTAACAGTAGTAGGCTGACCTGCAGCACCGATTGTACCCATAACGGCACCTGCCTTCACGTTAGATGAACCTGTAGAAGTGATTTCGTTGTTAGAAACAGTTGTTTCTTCGATAACAACGTTTGTCCAAGCGTTTCCGCTACCGTGACCGATGACACCACCTACGGAACCCTTACCAGTGATTGTTGAGCCTGTTACTGAACAGTTCTTGATAGTGAGGTTCATGAATACAGGACCATCGTTACCTGCATAACCTGCAGCATAACCGATGAGACCACCAGTCCAGTGACCACCCTCAACGCTTGAGTTCTTCAAGTGGCAGTTCTCCAATGTAATGGTTGCGCTTGCCTGTGGGAAACCGATGAACGCACCTACACCGACAGTGCCCTTAGCGTCATCCTTGTCGTTGACGATAGCAGAGTTCTCGATAGTGAGGTTCTTGATGATAAGACCTGAACCACCTGCCCATGTACCAGCAAACAACATGTCGTTAAGGCCTGTGATTGTCTTGTTGTTACCCTCAACAGTAACTACTGGATAACCAGGAGCGCTCACTGTTACAGGATTCCAGTCAACACCAGTCAAGTTGACATCTGCGAGGATAGAAACTGTTACATTGCCTGTACCTGCAGCTGCTGCGTCGAGAGCATCCTGAAGTGAAGCGTACTCAACATCGCCAATCTTGGCAACAACCTTTACAACATTCCATACGCCATTGTTCTCAACAGCGATGTAGTCCTCGGCAAGAGTAATCAAATTGCTGCCATACTGAGCAGAAATTCTAGGATCAGCACTGTATGTACCACCTACGAGAAGTACAGATGGGTTATTGTTTGTATCACCCAAATTGTTCTGAATATCGATGACGTTCTTCAAAACATTGAATGTACCGCCATTGATTTCAACCTTTGCCTTAGTATCGGCAAGGATTGCACCGCGTGCTGCTGTGGCAAGACTGTTCTCACCAAAGTTATCGTTAGAGAATGTACCGCCATTGATGATGAGTGTACCGCCTGAGTTAAGTACACCAGCCACCCAAGGACCATGTGAAGTACCCTGATTGTTGGCCTCCTCTGCTGTAATACACTCTGTTGAGAATGTACCGCCGTTTACAGTAACCTTACCGCCACCGTTTACAGAGATTGCCATTGAATTATAAGGTGCAGTGTACATACCCTCCTGCTTAACAGTTACGCCATCGTTTACAACGATTGTACCACCTGCAGACTCAATACCACCTCCATAGTTTGCATAGATTTCAGTATTTTCAATAGTTACAGTAGTACCTGTACAAGCCTTGATGTTCAAACCGTTTCCGCGGTAGTTGTAAAGTTTAAGACCTGTAAGGGTTACATTTGCTGTACCCTCGGTACGTATTGTACCATAAGCACCACTGCTGTACTCGCCTGCAGCAACCATTGTACCATTCTTCACTGTTACAACTGAAGTTCCGTTGATCTTGAAGTTACGGTTGTTGGTGTTTGCACCCTCTGTCACGGTATATGTCTTACCGTTGAGGTCGATTGTCAAGTTCTTATCAGTAATGACAACTCCATCAGTTGTTTTCACATCTGCAGTGAGAACAATTTCGTCACCAGCCTGAGCAGCAGCGACAGCCTCTGCGAGCGAAGTATACTTAGTACCATTGATTGAAGCAACAGGAGCCTTCTCAACACCGAATGTGCCGTCTGCGTTCTCAGCAGGTACGAAGCCATCGGCGCAGTATTCTTCTG
Source organism: Bacteroidaceae bacterium (assembly GCA_045576655.1). Taxonomy (GTDB): domain Bacteria; phylum Bacteroidota; class Bacteroidia; order Bacteroidales; family Bacteroidaceae; genus RGIG8745. Next base: position 38,539 of record JAZNGW010000007.1, on the reverse strand, counting down.
CCACAGCCTCAGAGAATGTACCACCAGATACAACGATCTTACCATTGTCGGTGTAGGTTTCAAGTGTACCATTGATAGTACCGCCAGTAACGTTGATTGTAGCGAGCTCGCCATTGCCACCGTTGGTAGAAGACTTCAACGCTACAGGAGCAGTGATTGTACCACCAGAGATGTTGATTACAGGAGTACCTGTAGTCATGGTGTGTACACCATAACGGTCAGAAGTGATGGTACCACCCTTGATGTTGATAACACCCTTACCACCTACAGCAGCAAATACGCTGTTACCACCTGTTGTGCCAGAGTTCTGCTGTACGATAGTTGCGCCTTCGTTGATATTGACAGTAGAACCATCTGTATTAGCAGCGACACCATAAGAAGCACCGTTAGAAGTGATGGTAGTACCGTCATTTACATTAACAGTAGCCAAGTCGCGTGCACGCACTACAGGGTTGCCTGAATAAACAGCATCATTGCTATTGGTGATGTTCATACCATTGAGGTTGAGCTCGACGTTCTGAGTAGCAGCAGAGCTGTTCACGCAAACAGCTGACCAGCAACCATTCGCAGAAACGATAGTACCATTGGTAAAGGTAATCTCGCTTGCCTTCTCGCCCTTATTATTAATATAAATAAGGTAGTCGTTTACACAACCATCGTCGGTAACGGTCTTACCATTGAAGTCAACAGTGAAGCTCTTGTCGCCAGTGTAGCGAACACCATCAGTATATGTACCATCAGTATATCCAGCAGTCGCAGCTGAGATAGTAACGTTATCTACAAGTGTGATGGTCTCACCATCCTGAACAGCATTGAAAGCTGCCTGAAGAGAAGTGTACTCAACATCGCCAATCTTGGCAACCTTTACAACTTGCCATACGATTACATCGTCAACTTCTACAACAGTGTTCTCGCCCTTCTTGCTGTCCCACTGAGAGTTGAACCACATAGCACCCTTCTCAGGAGCAGTACACCCAGTGAAAGCAATGTCAAATGACTTGGCACTGCCACTGTTGATTTCAACTGCACCTTCTGGAGCGTCGTTAGTGCCAGCGTATGTGAATGAGCATCCCTCGAAAGTGATGTCAGCCTCGTGCTCGGCACCATTCTCGCTGTAGCAGTTCACAGCACGGTCTGTATAGGTGAATGTGCTGTTCTTTACTGTCACGTTGCTTGCACCGTATGTCCAGAAGCTGTGCTCTACGCCATTGGCATTGAATGCACATCCCTCGAAAGATACGCCTTCTGTAGCATACAAGAAGCGCAGACCGTTGATGATACAGTTGGTATAGGTAACCTTTGCTGTATGGAACAAACCATAATAGTTCTCTGTAGCACCGTTGATGGTCAGGTTTACAAAATGAACGGTAGACCCCATCATACCCTGCGAACCTTTATTCACATAGTCGGTGATGGAGGTGTTCTCTCTGTCGAGTGCCTTGATGGTGAGTTCCTTTCCAGCGAACTCAGGTATTGTGTAAGCACCTTTCTCAATAAGGGTGATGATATCACCGCTCTGTGCTGCTGCTACAGCCTCTGTAAGTCCACCTGCATTTACAGTAAAGGTAGAGAAGCCAACAGTATTCTTGAAGGAAATCTTGTCATCGGCTACCTTGCCCACGTAGATGTAATTCTTACCCTCGTGTTCGTGAACAACGTATGCCATACCGTTGGCATCGCCCGTTGCTGCGAAGGTCATCGTAACACCGGTCTCGGGGAAGGTTGATCCATCACCAAGCTTAATGTCGTAAGAGTTTCCGTTCTCGGTGATAACGACGTCAACTCCGTCAACTGTAACAGGAGAAGGTTTAACAAAAGCACCGTCCTCACCTTTTACAAGTTCGTTACCTGAATCATCTGTGTATGTAACACTGTTTTCTTCGGAAGTCGAAACTGTCCAAGTAGGTGTTACGCCTGCCTCAGTGACAATGGTGATCTTTTCACCTTCAGGAACGACGATAGTACCAGTAAAGTTGATACCAGACATATCAACTTCATCTGCATAAACAGTCACTGTTGCTGATTTGTTATTTTTGAGTGCAGTTTCCACATTGGTGTAGTTGAGAGCACCCTCGGTAGCAACCTTACTGTATGCTAAATAGTCGTTGGTGCCAGGAGTCTTGGCAACAGCAGCCTCAATGCCTTCCGATGGCTCCGCTGTAGCAATTACATAGTTGCCGTTGTCGTCAACGTAAACTTCCTTGTCATATACACCCTTTGCTGAACCGATAGTAAACTTACCACTGTTCAATGCAGACATATACAAGTTTGACAGTTGCTTGAATGAGCCACCTGCAATCAATGTATATGCTGAAGAATCAACAGACATCATCAAAGAGCCTGTGAATACTCCTCCGTAGAACTGATTGAGTGCACGATTAGTATAAATAGTGCCGTTAAATACACCATTATGGAACTGGAACTGCGGACAGTTTGTACCATTGCTTCCTGTATGATATACTATGTAAGAAGCATTGAACACACCGTTGTAAAAACGGATGATAGGACGATCCTTGACACCAGACTTGCCAGCTGTGCGCACAATGGCTTTCCCTGTAGCAGTAATGCCACCAGGGTTATCTGCATCAGCCTTGATGTCCAATGCATAACTAGCACTACTACGGCCGTTATTCACGATCTGAATAGCGTCCTTTTTCGAAGCAGCTGTCATGGTATAGGTACCAAGATCCAGAATGTGATGCTCAGTAGAACTAAGCTGAATCACATCCAACAGCGTCACATCATCCAAAAGGGTCAACGTAGAACCGTTGGTCCATTTAGCGATGGCTTCATCAATTGTTGCGTATTCGGTATTTCCCACCTTTGCCACTTGCGCAAAAGCAGGATGTACGAAACTCAACAACATCGCCACAAGGGCGAGAATGAAATGTTTTCGTTTCATGGTTAAAATAATTGGTTAATAAAAAATGTTTTCTATATCAAATGTTTGTTTATCAGTTGTTGGCTCGTAGCCATATATATATTATTATGTGTAATGTGCGTTCTTAAATGCGCACATTAAGGACGGAATGTCGTTACATAATGTATGGATATGCTTTTGCCCACTACGAAGCTGTGACGAAATGTTGTTTTAGACACGGATTACTACAGATTACACAAATCGATACAGATTAAAATCCTTGTAATCTGAGAAATCTGTGGTCTGCGCCATATTCGGGCGGGCAAGCCTCGCCTCTACGATAAACTATCAACCATAAACGATAAACCATAAACGATAAACCATCAACCATTAACGATAAACGTTACCCCGTCATTCATCGCCGTAGGGTGCGGACCTACGTGTCCGCCCGAAAGCGCCCGCCATTGTCATCCTGAACGTTAGTGAAGGTTCTCCGCATCCAAATATGAGATTCTTCTATGAGGCTTCTTTGGGAAAATAAATCTTCCGTCGTCGCAAGCAACGCTTCTATTTCGCGTTGCCGTCAGAATGACAAAATGATAGGATGAATGCATTTTGACACAGTGTCATACAGAAAGTTCTTTTCGGGCAGACACACAGGTCTGCCCCTACACGAGCATTGTTGCTCCCGTTACCGCCCTACGATAAACCATTAACCATCAACGATAAACCACAAACGATAAACGATAAACGTTACCTCACCTCGGTAAGTATTTTGCAACACTGCGGTAAAGAATTTTCACCTCCTCGGAGAAAAGTATAAATAAAACTTATATTTGTAAGAATAAAACTAATATTTATATAAATAAAACTATTATTTGTACAAATATTACTTTTATTTATAGTTTTCAGCGAAGGGTCGGGAAATAAGGAGCGAGGGGCTGAACATTTTGCACCGAGGTAAGGCGGACTTTTCAGTGCCGTCTGCGCAATCGTTCTAATTTCATCTTTGCAATCAGAACAATGCTATTTTAGGCAAATTGCGCACGCCGTTGTTAAATATTGTTAAATATTAGATTCTCTTGTGCCGCACCGTAACCTATAATATAGTAATATGTGTAATTTTGCAAATCCAAGTCGAGGTGTTTAACGACATTTCGTCCTTAATGTGCGCAATTAAGGACACTGAGGACGGAGCGACTGGCGAGTTAGAAAGACTAAATAAAACAATAACTATTTTAATTAATTTTTTAAGAATGAAAAGAAAGTTACTATTTCTGATGGTAATGCTTGCAGGGCTTTTCGCTAACGCCCAGGATGCAAGCGTTCTTGACATTGAGGGTGTGGAGGTGACTCCAGAGGAAACAGCTACGAAGACTTATTTTATAAGGAACGTAGGTACAGGACTTTTTATGAGTTACGGAGGTGCGTGGAGCACGAATGTCATTGAGACGAGTGCCGCCCATCCGATTGCTCTTGAAACTAATGGCGAATATGTTGCCATAGGTTCGCTTATGGGTTACATGAACTCTAATGGCATGTGGTTTGACCATAAGAAGGAAACTTCTAAATGGATGCTTGTGAAGGTTGATGGATTTGTGAACCAGTATTATATTCAAAATGAGCATGGACAGGTGATTAGTTCCGAAGGTAGTGCAGCAGGTGTCCTTTCACAAACGCCAAAGAAAGGTGTGGACGGAAATAGTATTGCTTTGCAACGTTGGGTTTTCCTCACTGAAGAGGATTTGAGAAATGAAATGATGCCAGCAGCTTCAGCTGAATCGCCTCTTGATGTCACTCCTTTAGTTAAAGGTGCGACTTTTGACATCGTCGACACTCATAATGACGCCGCAAGTATCGCAGAGAATCCAAATGCTGAGAACCCCGATATAATGGACGGTTTGATGCCTTATGACGCATCATGGGAGAATGACAGTGTGTATCGCAGATGGGTGTGGGACTGCAAGACGGGCGATTGGGATCCTGCTTCATATAACACTTGCCGAAGTTATTGGGCGGGCGAAGCAGAAAGAGTAGTGACTCAAACAATCACTCTCCCTGCCGGAACTTACCATTTCTCATTCGAGGGTTTCTACAATTGTGTTAAGACTGTGCAGACTTGGACTGAGACTAGACCTCTTTTTGGAAGTTGGACATCTTCAGGCGATACAACTGTAACAAATTCGATGGCAACGATGGCAGCTTCTGTTTCTGTAGGAGGTGTGGCAGTTGAACTTCAACAAGGCGCTGATACTGAATACAATAACAGTAGCGATGGTGGAGCAATAGCGATTAAGTTCCGTGATTCTGACGATTATAAGCAGCATGGCACATTCTATATTGCAGAGGAAACCGAAGTGGAGTTTGTTGTTACTATTGGCGCTTTGACTCCATGGGAACAGAATGTTTCAGGCGGAGGTACATTTAGTACTTCTAAAACCATTACAAACACTTGGTACACTGCACAGGTTTTTGTTGATGAATTCCGTTTGACCTATTACGGTGCTGACGAACTGGCACATGAGAACATTTCTCATACAGCGCATTATAAGGAGTACATCGAGGCGAATATACAGGAGATGACAAACATGTTCGTTCCAGCGGCTCAGGCTGAATTCAATAGTATTGTTAGTGGTATTGATGTTGATGCCATTGAAACTGAAGATGATTATGCTGAGGCTATTAGAGTTCTTAACAGCGCTTATGATGCGGCAAAAATCGTTCAAGACCAAAATACAGGTCTTCTTGTGAACGCCAGCTTCGAAATGGGCGACTTGACAGGTTGGACAGTAAGGAACGGACAGGAACTGTATGGAGATGTGAATGTTTATCCGAATTCTAACGGAACATATACAACCACCGGTGTTGATGGAAACTATCTGTTCAACTGCTGGTGGAACGGATTCCTTATTAGTCAGAAAGTGTCAGGTCTTCCTAATGGACGCTACAAGTTAGAGGTTCTTGTGGCAGGAGGAGACGACGGTAACGACGGTACGGTCTATCTTGTGGGAAACGACGAGAAACTTGGTGTAAACCCTCCAAGCGGAGGTAAGACTTTTGGTGACTACGGATTGCGATTCAATGTGACAGATGGAACAGCTACGGTAGGTGTTATCGGAGGAAATGATGATGATACGGCCGAGAATCCAATAGGCTCTTATTCCGAAGGAGGTTATTGGTGGTATAAATGCGATGATTTCCGTTTGACTTACCTCGGTGAAATTCTTGATATGCAAGAAAATTCCACAACACTTGATTACGAAGAGGGTGAGTTTATTGCTTATGCAACCGTTGACCGTCAGATTTCAAGCGACAATTGGTCAACACTGCTTCTTCCTTTCGATATGTCTATTCCTGAAGGATGGACTGTCAAGCAACTGACAGACGACACTTATATCTCTGGTTCTGTTCTCTGCTTGCGCTTCGAAGATGCAACAAGCATTGAGGCTGGTGTGCCTTACCTCGTGCGTCACACTTTAGGGGAATCAGTCTCATTGCCTTCAGTAGATGATGTGGTAATGACTACGATCGTCAATACAGCGTCTGTGGACGGATGCGTTGATTTCAGTGGAGCATACACTGCAGGCGTAATTCCTGCCGGAGCGTACTATTTGAGCGGTAACAAGTTCTATAAGGCAACAACGGACATACCGACTAAGGGATTCCGTGCATATTTCATGCCGAAATCTGCTGAAATCAAATCGCTTGGATTTGACTTCGACGATGTTGACTTCACCGGTATCGAGGATGTCGAGAGCAATGCAGCCGAGACTGTTGCAATCTACGGTGCTGACGGAACTCTCCGCTCCGACCTCCAGAAGGGCATCAACATCGTGAGGATGAGCGACGGAACAACGAAGAAGGTGATGGTGAAATAACGTTTATCGTTTATGGTTTAGAGTTTATCGTAGGGGCGGGGTTCGCCCGCCCTTACAAAACAATAACAGCCCCCACTAACTCCCCCAAGGGGGAGGACTTTAACGGGAACGAAGTAACGTTGAGGGTTTAGGGTTTAACGGTTAGCGATTTACTGCTTCGTAGGGGCAGACCGGCGTGTCTGCCCGAAAAGGACCAAATCGAGGACAAACCACAATCACGCAAATCTTCGCAGATTAAAATCCGAGAGATCTGTGGAATCTGTGGTTCCTTTCTGAACTCTCTAATCCGTTAATCAACGTTCAAAAAGATACGCATTTACTGAAAACAAATAAGAAGAACAATGAAAAAGAATATATATGTATCTCCCAAGATGGAGATGATGGACATAGACATGAAGTGCGACATACTGGATGTGTCGACCAACCTTGAGGAGAACAAACCTGGATATGGCGGTGAAGTAGGAGGCGGTGATGCCCCTGCTCCTGAAGCCGGCAGCCGTGACGACTGGGGTGATTTGTGGTGATATGATAGGGATGAGTATATAAATATATATGTCCCATTGGCGGAATTTCCGCCAATGGGGTTTTATGTGTTAATTGATAAATATCTACATACTAAATTTAAACCTAATTTAAACTATGAAGCAAAAATTACTATTGGCGTTATTGTGCCTGTTTGGCATGTTAAGTGCTAACGCACAACGCTCGTACAACTTCAATGCTGTGGCACTGAATGTGGACGGATTGCCTGAGAAGATTTCTGGTATTACAATTAATGAGGGGGCTCCTGGCTCTGCCGGCGCTACCGCTTTAGGTCAGGGAATTGCTGCTTCTGGATGGGAAATCGTAGGTTTGTCCGAGGATTTCAACTATCACAGTGAGCTGGTTGCACCTTTGGCTGATTATTATGGAGTAGGTGCGCATGGTGGAACAGTAACAGGTACATCTAATAATACCGATGGTTTGGGTTTCCTTTGTCTTAAGTCAATGTCTTTTGAACAGGCGGCTAAGGTACAATGGGAAAAGAACGACGGTTCTTTGCTTGGTAACCTCACAGAAGATAATGGAGCGGATGAACTTATTAAAAAGGGTTTTCGCCGCTATACTGTAACAATTGCGTCTGGTGTGCAGATTGATGTTTATGTACTTCATATGGATGCTGCAAGCCGCCAAGCAGACATTACGACTCGTGAAGCGCAGCTTACTCAACTCGCGACATATATTAAGAATAACAAGAACGGTCGTCCGGTTCTTATTATCGGTGACACGAACTGTCGTTACACTCGCGAGAAAGTGAAAACAGGTTTCATTGACGTTATTAATGCTGATTCTCGTTTGACAATAAAAGACGCGTGGATTGAGCACATGTGGGGAGGAGCATATCCTACATATGGTTCTGATGCAATGATGACACATACTTATGGAGATCAGAAGGGTGAAATCGTAGACAAGATATTCTACATTAATGATAGTGAGTCGAATCTTACAATTACTTCTAATAGTTACCTTCACGATACAAGCTTTGGCAATTCTGACCACTGGCCTGTTGTGGTTAACTTCACTCTTACAGATAAGTCAGCTTCTCCACTTACTGATGCTCAGAAAGAGGAAAACTGGACATTGGAAGAGAAGGCTAAAACTAATGAGAAACCAACATGGGAAGGTGAGCAGGTTGTCAGCGGTACAACTTACTACTTGATGAATGTTGGTACGGAAGAGTGCTTGCGTGTTGGTGGTGCTTGGTTCACAGAGGGTATTGCAGGTAAGGGAGGTATGCAGGTTACCCCTACTACAGCAAATGGTGGCACTACATGGGTTTTGAACACATATAGAGGATTCTCGCTTGGAACAGGTGACGTAGCATATACAGACCAGTCTGGTGAATGGTATTTGGAACCTGTTGATGGTACAGCCTATCAGTACAGATTGAGGAATACCGGAGGCACTTATCTGACTGCAACAACATCAAACGAGCACCCTGTTAAAAACGTGACAGGTGATGCAAACGATGACAACCAGAAGTGGATATTCCTTACTGACGCCAGAATCCGTACAGAGATGACCAAGGCTAACGCAGACTATCCTTTCAACTTCACTTCGCTTCTTAAGTCTGCAAACTTTGATGTTATCGAGTATGAAGATGGATGGACAAACAACTGGACAGGATTTAACCAGTCAAGCGGTCCGTTCAAGGCGTCAAGCCACAACTGGGGCGGTGACGCAATGGCGTATAGTGCTTATGCTTATGCAAACCAAGCGTCAGCGGCAGAAATGAGCCAAAATCTTGGAACATTGCCAAATGGTGTTTATAATGTCTCTTTCAAGGGTTTTTATCGTTCAAGGACTTCTTCTGCAGATGAAACTATTGCTGCAAAGGTGACATTTGGTTCTGCAGGCTCAATTGATGTACAAAAGAACACAGGAACGAATATTGGCGATTTTGGTGCTGCATGCGAATACTTCAAGGTGGCGAACAACACATATACTACTTCTAAGCAGATGGAGCTTGCTTCAGCTTCAAGCGTCACATTGACAGTAAGTAAGCCTAAGTCAAGCAATTCTGGATGGATTTGTGTTGACGATTTCCAGTTGTTGTATTATGGAACAGGCGTTGTCGTAGATGAATATAAGGCGTTTAAGGACCAGGTTCTTGCAAAGGTGAATGCAACATATGCAGAAGTGTTGAAGTTGTCTGCAACAGGTCAGGCGGCATATGACATTTCGTCTGTGGTATATCTGTATAATAATGATTTGATTCAGAACAAGGCGACTGCCGATGCTCTTTGTGCGAAAGTTGACGAAGCATATGCTGCCGCTGTAATCGCTCAGAATACAAAAGTTGTTGAAGATGCAATTTCTGGAAACGGTGATGTTACAGGTGTTATCGTTAACCCAAGTTTTGAGACAGGCGACCTTACCGGTTGGACTGTTACATCAAGTACAGATGTTGGAGTATATCTAAATTCAAACGGCACATATACAATGAGCAAGGTTGACGGCTCTTATGTATATAACTCTTGGAACGGCGATGAAAATACGGCTTCTTCTGCAGTGAAGCAGACCATTAAAGGTCTTCCAAACGGACTTTATGAATTGAAGGCTTATCTTGCTTCGTTCGGAAAGGCTGACGGCAAGCCTGTCGACTACACTGTGTTCCTTACAGGAAATAAGAGACATGTCGGCGTTAAGGCTGACGGTGGAAAGACAGTTTCTCAGGAGGCAACCCTTTACTTCCTTGTTGAAGATGGCACAGCCGAGATTGGTGCTGTTGGTGGCGACACAGCAAATGGCGGAGAAAGTTTCGCTTACTATGACTATCGCGACGGTTCGTTCTTCAAGGCTGACAACTTCCGCTTGAAGTATGTCTGCGATGTTCCTAACGGACGCCTTAAGATTGCGCTTGAAGATATAAAGGCAACTCCTCTTGACTATTACGGACAGGCTGCACTTGATATTGCGACTTATGAAACTAAATTCGCAAACAAGGCTGTTACAGGCGATGGCAAGTCGGATGCTAATGCTGTTTATGCAGCGATGAAGACTGCTACAAAGGCACAGAAGACTGTCAATGCTGATATGACATGGGCTATAGAGAACCCAAGCTTCGAGACAGGTGAATTCTCTGCTTGGAAAACAACTGTGGGCTGGGAAACTATCGTTGGTTCTATCTACGACAGACTTTATGCATTTGGTGCAGACGGTAATTATTTGTTTAACACATGGAATGATTTTGCCGATGCGACAAACTCGGGTGTTAACGCTCCTATTTCTCAGGATATAACAGGACTGCCAAACGGAACATACAGATTGACAGCGATGCTTGGAAGTGGTAGTGGCAATACTCTTTATGTTGATGGAAATGGCACAAAGGGTACTGTAACAACAACTGCAGGAGAGGGTACATTGTTTAAAGCTTCAGTTGACTTTGTGGTAGCAGACGGAACAGCTACAATCAGTGCAGGTGGTAGCAACAACGTTTGGTACAAGGTCGACGACTTCCGTCTCACCCTCGTTGCTCCGGCTGAACTCGTGCTTGAGGAGACAGCAACAAGCATAGTCCCTATAGAGAACGTGACATATCCGAAGGTGACATTGAAGAGAACAATCAAACCTAACACTTGGTCTACATTCGTTTCTCCGTTCGACATCCCTGCAGACGTGCTTGAAGGCTGGGATGTTAAGGAACTGTCATCAGCAACAGAGAATGCCGGACATGTGAGCCTGGTCTTCACAGACAGTGAGGACGGAATCAAGAAGGGTGTGCCTTACATGGTGCGCAACACTTCGCTCGGAGAGAACCTGACTGCCATCACAATGGAAAACGTGGAAGTCAACACCGTTACGCTCAACGATGTTGACGGTGGCGCCGTCAAGTTCGTTGGTCAGTACATCAGTGAGAATGTACCTGTAGGCGACTTCTTCATTAGCAGCAACACTTTCTATCAGGCAGAGGACAACACCAACACAATGAAGGGATTCCGTGCTCGTTTCGTCCCTGCATCAGCAGGAGTGAAATCCTTGGGCTACTCATTCGACGATGTTGACTTCACCAGCATCGAAGGCGTTGAGGGCAATGCAGCCGAAATCATAGCCATCTACGGTGTGGAAGGAACTCTCCGCTCCGACCTTCAGAAGGGCATCAACATCGTTAAGATGAGCAACGGAACAACGAAGAAGGTGCTTGTCAAGTAACGTTTATAGTTTATTGTTAATAGTTTATCGTAGGGGCGGGGTTCGCCCGCCCTTACAAACAATAAAAGCCCCCTCTAACTCCCCCAAGGGGGAGGACTTTAACGATAACGGGAACGATAACGGGAACGATAACGGGAACGATAACGGGAAAGCCCCCACTAACTCCCCCAAGGGGGGAGGACTTTAACGATAACGGGAACGAAAACGGGAACGAAGTAACGTTGAGAGTTTAGGGTTTAACGGTTAGCGGTTAGCGATTTACTGCTTCGTAGGGGCAGACCGGCATGTCTGCCCGAAAAGGACCAAATCGAGGACAAACCACAGATCTCGCAAATCTTCACAGATTAGAATCCGAGAAATCCGTGGAATCTGTGGTTCCTTTTCCGAACACCCTAATCCGTTAATCAACGTTCAAAAAGACACACATTTACTGAAAACAAAAAAACTGAAATATATGAATATGAACAAGAAGAAATATGTGGCTCCGATGCAGGAGATAAATGGAATAGACATGGGGTGCGACATTCTCACTATGTCGGCTGAGTCGTCTTTGTCTGGCACTGTAACCGGTTCCGACGGCGAAGGTACTGGTAAGGATGCTGACGCCAACGAGCGCGAAGAATGGGGCAACCTTTGGTAATACGAATTGGCAGATTCCTGCTAAGTGACGTTAACGGGGACTAACCTTAGCAATAACGTTAAGAGCTTAGTGATTAGCGTAGGGACTAACTATGCAAAATAAATGAATATTTATGAAAAGAAAGAAGTATGTGACTCCAGAAATGGAGAGTAAGGGATTGTCTGTGTTGTCATTCATTGCGGTGTCTGCTCCAGAAGAACCGGACCTGGGTGGCGGCGGCGAAGGCAGCGGCAGTGACGACCCTGATGCCAAGGACCGTGGCGAATGGGGAGATATATGGGACAGATAACATCTTTGATAACCGAAAAAACACGATACAATGAAAAAGACACTATTCACACTGTTGCTGGCGGTGCTGTTCGCCAATATCAGCGCCCAGAATGTACCAACCGCAAGCAGTTCGATGCAAGCCGGCTCTTGGGGCGTCACCGTCCCTTATGACGTTACGGACGAAGGGGAGGAATTCCAATTTGCCACTGGTATGGGCGGTTGGAGTGATGAACAATTTGGAATAAAACAACGGAACTGGGTAGGTACGGAGAACCTCGGAGTTGCCCGTGTTGGTTTTACTGGCAGAAATAGCACCAGTTCTTCTCTCCCTACTTCCTTGAGCACTGATCAGCTTAATGGAAATACGGGGTACGTTAATTTCAATGCGGAGCTGAATCTTGCCAAAAAGTACGGAATGACCAATGTTATAATTCTTTGCGGTCCTCCAAGCGGGACAACAATATCTGCAACTAAATGGAATGGAAGTACGTTTTCTAAAACAACAGCTCAAAGACGCCGTGCATATTATGCAAAGGACATCAGCCTTGCCGTGGCTCATGCACAAAGCCAAGGCTTTACAGTGGTGGGCGTGGCTCCATTTAACGAGCCAGACTATGATGCGGAGTCAAACTGTGGAAATGCAACTACCTTTAACTCTATAGCGGAGCTTCTTAAGAATACCTACGGATTGCCGGTTATAGGTCCTAACACTCTTAATAGCACTGTTGCGAGTACTTGGTATTCGACTGTTAAGGGTAATATCTCATACGTAAATACTCATCAATTAGCAGGCGACTCGTTTGATGATTTTGTTTCGTTCTATACAACTGCTGATGCTGAAGGCAAGGGGATTATTGCCGACGAGATGCACAATGTGATGGAAGCGATGGTTGCAATGAACTATGGTGGTGACTATGGTACATGGTGGGGATATGACGGAGTGGCTCGCGCTGAGTTCTCACGCATGGCTAACGAGGGCGTGCAGGTGACTTACAAAGAGGATAGGACCAACTGGGCTACCGCAGGAGTGTATAAACACAAGACCAACGGACGCATGGAGGCCATTCTCGGAACTTCAGAACGTAACGCTTATCCATCTGCTTTCACCTTCGTGTCAAAAGGGCGCATGGCTTATTATGATGGCTATGGACCTTTCTATGACTATACTCAGTCAATGCCTGGAGGTACTGCTTATTGGACTGGCCAGACCAATGCTGAGCGAATAGTAAATATCAGCATGGGCGAAGACGTTCCTGTAGAGCCTGTAAATGGTGTTTATAAATTGGTTAACAAGTCCAATCGTAAGGTCCTGTCTACTTCTGGTGGCGAACTATTTGATGCCGTAACTGTAGGTCTGAATTCAGATGGTGCTGTTGCTAATCAGACTTGGACGGTTAAACCTGTAGGTGTATCTGTTGGTGGTGACTTTAGTTACCACTATATAACAAACAGCAATACGGCAACCAACACGTTCCATCTTGACGATTTAAACTGGGGACTCGAACCTGGAAGCGGAGTTATCGCTTATCCAGGAGGTGGTTCTGGCTGTGAACAGTGGCATGTGCGTTATGTGGGAGATGGTTATTATAAAATTTTCAACAGGCATAATGGCTTGTGCCTTGATGGCGCTGGTTCAAGTGTTGTGCAGAATATAGACAATGGATCAGAAACCCAACTGTGGAAATTTGTTACTGCTGATGCGATTGTAGATGTGACCGCTCCAGCGAAACCTACAGGACTCGCCGCTGTGGGGCAGTCGGGTGGAATCAAACTTAGCTGGAACGCAAACACTGATGTTGACATGTGTGGATATATGGTGTATCGCTACAACGACGCTGTGGGTATATGGGAGTGTATAGGACGAAAGGTAAAAGGGACATCCTTCCTTGACAACACCTGCCGCAAAGGTGTTTCATTGCGCTATCGCATCAAGGCGCTGGATAAGTCAATGAACTTAAGCGAGGCTTCAGCGGAAATTTCTGCATCCACGGCTACGGCTAATGCTCTTGTCGGACAGTGGAATTTTGCAGGAAGTTTGAGAGATGCTTCTAATAATCTTTTACATGCAGTATGTGCCGGCGATGTGAAGTACAACACAAGTGGAACTAATGCTGGTGTTGTGTTTAATGGAACGAACAACTACGTTAAACTCCCTTACCATGCGGGCGATATGACAAATATGACCTTTGCCGCCTGGGTGAAAGTGGGTGCCACTACGGCTGGTCAGCGCATTTTTGACTTTGGAAACGGTGAGGACGAATATCTGTATCTCACTCCGAGAAGTTCGGGAGGAAAGATGCGCTTCGAGGTTAAGAAAAGCGGAACCGTGCAGGGGCTTGATGCTACTGCAGCCCTAAGCACCGGCACTTGGACTCATGTGGCTGTAACCATCAAGAAGAACGACGTGAGGATTTATGTTAACGGTTCGCAGAATGCGGTATCTTCGGCAATTACAATTCTTCCAAAAGATGTTAGTCCGGCACTATGTTATTTAGGACGCTCGCAGTTTGATTCTGATCCTGCCTTTAGCGGTTCGATTGGCGATGTACGCATATATAACTACGCCCTTTCCGCATCGGAAGTTAGTACGCTTTATGCTGCTAAAACTTCTCCTAATTCAGGTGATTCATCGCCGTATGAAATTACATCTACGTTTATCCCATCGCTGGCGACTACTGCAGGGCAGTGGACCACAACATCCGGCTACACTTCGGTTGTTGCAGGAAGCTATACGCAAATATATAACGCCGGAAACAAGATTGATGGAATAAACACTGCGTTGAAGACTCTTAACTACATGCCAATGGGTAAATACCGTGTGACTGCGGATGTAGCAACGAGCGCTAATGCAACTAATGTGTGGATTACCGCACAGGACGAGCAGACCACCACGTCAACAAGCGGAACTTCTTCATACAGCACCTTCACGGTTGACGCAAACGTCTCCGACGGTGACGAGTACAAGTTCACCCTCGGTCTGCGTCAGGCATACGACCAATGGAGCACGGGAGCAACTGATGTGCGTGCAAAGAATTACAGGCTATACTATGTTGGTACGGAAACAGAGTTCAAGACAGCCCTGTGCGACATGTTGCAAGGTTATATAGACGATGCCCGGATATATGCCGGTGAAGCTATGAACTCAGGCGTGCGCTTAACCTTGCAGAGTGCGATAAACACAGCAGAACAGAACAAAGCCGCTTATCTGAACGGAACAAAAGCTGTAAGTCACTCGGAGGTGGTTTCAACTATCGAAACACTGAACCAAGCTGTGGCGGCGGCAGAAACTTCTGTGGCGGCTTATAGGGCGTTGACGATAACTATTTTGAATTCTCGTGCTTATGAGGCAGAATACCCTCAGGATAACATATTAGAGTACTATGGTCTGGACGATGTGCTGGACAACTACAATAACGGCTCTTATGCTGACTCTGAAATTCCGAGCATAATTGAAGAAGTCAATGATTTGACATACCGCTACCTCTTGGAAGCGGCAAGTCCGGAAAGACCTGTAGATATAACGGAGTTTGTGGTGAAGTCTGCGTCGTTCTCAGGTTCGATCGAAGGTTGGAATGCAACAACTCCAACTGGCATAAACAGCAATGGTCTGGAGTATTGGAACACTAATTTCAATATCTACCAGGTGCTTGAGAACATGCCTGCAGGTGAATACCGCTTTGACACAAAGGCGTTCTATCGTAACGGATGGCAGGGAGTGCATTATGAGAGGTATAACAGTGGTACTCTTGTCCATAATGCTAAAATATACATGTCTGCTGGGGGAGAAAATAGCGAGGCGAATATCATGCCTATCTCTGATGGTGCATCAGCAGAGCATGGCGTAGGTAATTGGACTACTGCTGAGCTTTATGATGGCAATCCGGTTCCTGACAACATGGATGCAGCAGGTGCTGCTATTGATGTTTACGGTAAGTATGCCCCTGCAAATGGATACAACTCTGTAAGAATCGTTAATCCGGCAACTGGCAACCTGACTATCGGAGCAAAGAAGGATGTGACGGAAGGAGGCGATTGGACTTTCTTCGGAGAGGTGAGCCTGTTCTATTATGGCAACTACGTGGAGCTGGATGAGAACGGCGCTGGTATACCAGAGACGAGTAGGGCAGATGCCAACATCACCCTCAGGCGAACGATAAAGGGTACGACATGGAACACAATCTGTCTGCCGTTCAGCATGAGCGAGGAGCAGGTTAAGGAGACTTTCGGCGAGGAAGTGGAGCTACGTGAACTTACGAATGCCGTGACAACCAACGGTGACGCAAACCTGTACTTCACCACACGCACATCTATTGAGGCGAACAAACCTTACCTGATGAAGAACGCCGCTCTTGGCAGTTCGTACATTATTAAGGGTGTGGACTACACTCCTGCCACTCCTACAAGCGAGGTGAACGGTGTGCTCTTCAATGGTGTGTATGCCAAGACGGTGCTCGACAACGCCAGCGGTCAGGACTACTACATCGTGAGCAACGAGATAAAGAGCTCGCCAGGAACGACAAACATCAAGGGATTCCGTGCATTCTTTAAGGTTCCTGCCGGAAGTGAGGTTAGGGCGATGAGGCTCTTCCCTGAAGGCGATGATGAGGCTACTGCCATTGAGGGTGTGATGACGGACGAAGGCGACCTGATGGTGTTCCCTGCCGACATCTACTCCGTAAGCGGACAGCTTGTCCGTAAGAAGGCTGTAGGACTTGACGGACTTCCACGAGGTGTCTATATTGTAGGCGGGCAGAAGATTGTGGTAAAATAACGACAACGATAATGAAAACAATGGCAAGAGGGTGTCTCATTAGAGGCATCCTCTTTTTGGTTGTGATTATAGTTCCATAGAAACAATATATTTCTGCTGGGTTTTGAAGTTTTTGTGGAGAATATTTGTTTTTGCCTTGTGCGATTTTGTATCTTTGCGCTTGACAAATTCTGATATATGAAGTATTCGATAATAATACCTGTGTATAACCGTCCGGATGAGGCGAGTGAATTGCTTGATAGCCTGAAGGCTCAAACGCTGAAGGATTTTGAGGTGATAGTGGTTGAGGACGGTTCTGAGAAACCTTGCAAGGAGGAGGCGGAGAGGTTTGGCAGGGTGATGGATGTGAAGTATTTCGCTAAGAAAAACTCTGGGCCTGGACCTTCGAGGAATTATGGTGTGGAGCGTGCGCAGGGTGAATATGTGATTATTCTTGATTCGGACTGTGTGCTGCCTGAAAATTACCTGCAGGCGGTGGACGACGAGTTGCGTAGGGAGCCTTGCGATGCCTTTGGAGGTCCGGATTGTGCACACGAATCGTTTACTCCGGTGCAGAAGGCTATCAGCTATAGCATGACTTCGTTCTTCACTACAGGTGGCATACGAGGCGGAAAGAAGAAGATGGACAAGTTCTATCCTCGCTCATTTAATATGGGTGTTAGGCGTGATGTGTATAATGCTCTTGGAGGGTTCTCAAAGATGCGTTTTGGCGAGGATATAGATTTCAGCATCAGAATATTCAAGGGCGGTTATAAGTGCCGCCTGTTTCCTGAGGCGTGGGTGTGGCACAAGCGCAGAACGGATTTTGACAAGTTCTTCAAGCAGGTGTTCAACTCTGGCATTGCCCGTATAAATCTGCAAAAGCGCCATCCTGGTTCTATGAAGTTGGTTCATCTGCTGCCTATGGTGTTTACGGTAGGTGTCATAGCGTTGTTGGTGGCGGCTGTGGTGCTGAGGTTTGTGGCTGTTGGCGGAGTGGAGTTTGGAAAGGGTATATTGCCGTGGTTTATCTTACCTCTGTTGCCTATTCTTCTTTATGTATTGATGATATTTGCAGATGCGAGTGTGAAAAATAAGAGTGCGGTTATTGGTTTTCTGGCTGTAGAGGCTGCTTTTGTGCAGTTGTTCGGCTATGGTTTCGGTTTCCTTAAAGCGTGGTGGGAGAGATGTGTGTTGAACCGTGGGGAATTTGCCGCATACGAAAAGAATTTCTATGATTGACGAACAGGGCAGACAGCGTATCAAGGATTTGGCAGAAGCGGATCGTCCTCGTGAGAAACTTATGGAAAAGGGTGAGGAGGCGCTTACGAATGCGGAGCTGCTTGCCATATTAATTGGTTCGGGCACACCGAAGAGGAGTGCTGTGGATCTGATGCATGATATTCTTGCGGTGTGCGACAACCGTCTGAGTCTGTTGGGGCGAATGACTATAGCGGAGCTGATGACGTATAACGGAATTGGTGAGGCTAAGGCGATCACTCTTAAGGCCGCTGCGGAACTGGGTAGGCGGAGAGCAATGGAGAGGATTGACGATCTGGCGAGGTTTTCGGATTCGGCGAGCATATACAATTATATGTATCCGGTGATGCGCGATCTTATCCACGAGGAATCGTGGGTGTTGCTCTTGAACAATAGTCTGCGGTTGGTTCGTAAGGTGCGTTTGAGCACGGGCGGATTGACCAGTACATTGGTGGATGTCAGACGTGTGATGAAGGAGGTGCTGCAGGTCGATTCGACTTGTTTCGTATTGGTACATAATCATCCTTCTGGTTCGCTTCGTCCGAGCAGGGATGACGACCAACTGACGGAAAGAGTGAAAAGGGCGGCTGAGGTTTTGAACGTGCGAATGATTGACCACCTGATTGTTACTGACGGTGGGTACTACAGTTATCAGGATGAGGGACGGCTGTAGTTTAATGTTTAACGTTAATGGTTGATGGTTGATGGTTAATGGTTAATGGTTTATCGTAGGGGCGGGGTTTGCCTGCCCGCATTAGGAGTTAAATTCGTGGAGTCATAATCGGGAGTTAAGTCATGGAAGTTAAGTCACAGAAGTTAAAATCGGGACGATACCATAGGACGTGCCATCTCGCATCATTCGTCCCCAATGTAACTTCCCCAATGTAACTCCCCTAATGTAACTTCCACAACGTAACTCCTAACAATAGGGCACCCGCAAGGGATGCCCCTACAACTTAAAAACTTAAGAACTCAAAAACTTAAGAACTATTTAATAGATGGAAATAACTAAATATACTATTGAAGAGAAGGCTGTCGAGATGCTGAAAACGGTGTTCGACCCTGAAATTCCTGTCAATGTTTATGATTTGGGATTGATATACAAAATCGACGTTAAGGACAATATGGACATATATGTCGACATGACGCTGACGGCTCCAAACTGTCCTGCTGCAGACTTTATCATAGAAGATATTCATCAGAAACTGGAGTCGATACATGGTGTGGGGCAGGTGTTCGTGGAACTTGTCTTTGAACCAGAATGGACTAAGGAGATGATGAGCGAGGAGGCGCGACTCGATCTCGGATTTATGTAAGAAGGAGTTAAGGAGTTAAAGGGAGTTAAGCTGTAGGGGCGAGGTTCGCTCGCCCTAAGTGGTTGCCCCGCCCATATAGGGAATAAGGACTGACTTTGCGAATAAGCTGGTTATGAAGAATATATACTTTATATCGGATGCGCACCTTGGTTCGCGCGCCATTGAACACAGACGTACGCATGAACGGCGTCTGGTGAATTTTCTTGATGCCATCAAGGATAAGGCTGAAGCGGTGTATATGCTCGGCGATATGTTTGACTTCTGGTTTGAGTATTCAGAGGTGGTGCCTAAGGGCTATACAAGGTTTCTGGGTAAAATCAGTGAACTGACCGACAGTGGCGTGGAGGTCCATTTTTTTCAGGGAAATCACGACCAGTGGTGCGGAGACTACTTGGTGAAGGAGTGTGGCGTGATACTTCATAAAGAGCCTGTTACTTGTGAGATTCATGGAAAGGAGTTTTTTCTTGCTCACGGTGATGGCCTTGATTATCGCGACCACGATTGGAAAACACGCTTGATGTTTGCTTGTTTCAAGAGTAGCACGCTAAAACGGATAGCGAGGATGATTCATCCTCATTGGTTCATGAACTTCGGACTGAACTGGGCCAAGCGTAGCCGGATGAAGCGTGTGGATGGTAAGGAACCGCCATATATGGGCGAAGATAAGGAGGGGCTTGTGCTCTTCGCGAAGGATTATTTGAAAACTCATCCGTCAATTAACTTCTTCATTTTTGGCCATCGCCATATCGAACTGGACTTGGTACTTAACAGCCAGAGCCGGGTTATGATTCTCGGTGAATGGATCTCGGAATTTACTTTTGCTGTCTTTGACGGCGAAAATATGTTTATGGATAATTATATTGAGGGGGAGACGGAATTATAAGAGTGAGGGCGAGGTTTGCTCGCCCTATTTAATGTTTATTGTTTAGAGTTTATGGTTTAATGTTTAATGAACTTACGAACTCAAAAACTATTTAATGTTTATTGTTTAGAGTTTATGGTTTAATGTTTAATGAACTTACGAACTTAAAAACTTACGAACTCAAAAACTTACGAACTTAAAAACTCAAAAACTTACGAACTTAAATTATCTTCACCTCAAGGCTTACAGGGCCGGCTGTTCCGTTCGAACGAAGGATGGCGAGAGCACGTCCGTTGTAGACCGTAGGAGTAGTGGAACGGAAACTCTTCATGTCGTTAGGCGAAGCCGTACCACATGCCAGGAGTTCGCCACATCCTGTGTTCTTTATGCTTATCTGAGTAGAGCAGTCGCTCGTGACGACATTGCCTTCTTTGTCAATGAGTTCGATAGTGACATAAACCAGGTCATTCTCCTCTGCCGAAATGTTCGTCTCTTCATACACCAGACGCACGTCTGTGGCCTGTCCTGTAGTCGTCAGTTCAAAGCTCTCGCCTTCAATCTCGTTGCCGGCAGCATCAAGATTGACCACCCTGAGCGTTCCCGGTTCGTAAGGCAGGTTGAATCCAGTCCAGTAAGTGTTTCCTGGCACACCTTCGCCTTTGTTAGCTCCGTTCAGATACAGGCGTACCTTCGGAGCACGGCTGTATACATTGACCGTCACGTTCTGGCCCTTGCGTCCAGGGAAAGTCCAACTTTGATATTCGAGTTGCCATCCCCATGCGTTGTTGAACGATGCAGTAGGCTGCACAGCCATAGTTACAGGTTTCTGTCGCCACACCACGTCGCGATAGTAGCTCTGAGGCTTCTTCTGACCGATAAGGTCGATGTCGCCACACCATCCGTTAAAGTAAGGCCAACCCTGGAACATGCTTGGAGCGGAAGTCTCTGAAGCGCAACCGATACCAGCCTCGCCAAGATAGTCCATCGCTGTCCACACAAAATCGCCGATCACATAAGGCAGCGCCTCTGCCTTGTTCCAGCTTTCAGCAGTCTGCTTAGGGTAAGTTTCCGCACCATACATCACTCGGTCGGGATATTTGTTGTGGTCAGACTCGTAAAGGCCGAAAAGATAGTTGTAACCACCCACATCAAGGCTCTTGAACGCATTGTCGCACTGGGCGTCCCAATTGTTGCCCGCAGAGTTCCATGCATCACCGGCATCCCATCCGCAGATGGCAGCAGTGACAGGGCGAGTCGTGTCATACTTCTGCACACCTGCACGCAGACGTGCAGCCGCATCCATACCGGCAGGCTCGATGCGTCCAGGAATCTCATTGCCGATACTCCACATTATGATAGAAGGGTGGTTGCGGTCACGACGTACCATCACGGCAAGGTCCTGATCGCTGTGAGTGGCGAAATACTTGTGATAGTCTTCGTTGTTCTTAGGCAGAAGCCACTGGTCGAAAGCCTCATCAATAACCATCATGCCCACCTCGTCACAGATGTCCAGGAAACTCTCCGACGGGATGTTGTGCGAACATCTCAAAGCGTTATATCCCTGAGCCTTCAGCAACAGCACCTTGCGGCGTTCAGCGTCATCAAAGGCTGCAGCGCCGAGCAATCCGTTGTCATGGTGCACACATCCTCCATAAAGCAGAGTCTGCTCGCCGTTGAGGCGGAATCCGTCAGTAGCGGAAAATGAAATGGTGCGGAATCCGAAACGCTTGGAAAATTCATCCATCACTTTGCCGTCATCATCCTTCACGCTTATCACAGCTGTGTAAAGGTTCGGATGCTCAGGACTCCACGTCTTGACATTCTTCACCTTCATCTCCACAGCGGCACTCACGTTGGTTCCCGCGTCAATAGTTTTTTCCGGCGTCTTGCCTTTAGCCACCACGTCACCCTCAGCATCGAGAATCTTTACGGCAAGTCTGCCTTTCTGGGCGGCATCTGCATCGTTATGTATCAGCGCAGACACAGTGACACGGCTGTTATCCTCTGTCTTGACAAAAGTGTCCCATTCGTCAGCGTGGAGCTTCTGCGTACGGATTATCCACACGTCACGGAATATACCACTGCCCGCATACCAACGAGTGTTATTGCCGTTGTTTGTCACCCTGACAACGATAGAATTCTCTCCGACATGCAGATGGTCTGTGATGTCAAACTTGAAACTGCTATATCCATATACGTTATGATTGCACATCTTGCCGTTGACATACACCCAGGAGTAGTAGTACGCGCCTTCAAAGTAGAGCGACACACGTCCCTCAAGGTCTTCCTCTGTCACATTGAGCATCTTGGCATACCAGCCTTCGCCACCGACTGTGTTTCCTGTTTGGTATCCGCCTACACTGCTCGATGAGAACGGACCAATCACGCGGCCGCCGGCAGCTTTGGCAGCCTCAGCCTCCACACTCCAGTCATGAGGCAGAGTCAGGGTGCGCCAGTTATTAGTTGTAGCAGGGTAAGTTATGGCTGCTTTTCCGTTGCCATAAATAAACTTCCAGTCACTGTTTATGCATGTTTTCCTCTGTGCGAAAGCACCCATAGCAGCAAATGCGCAAATAATAAATAGCAGTGTTCTTTTCATGTGATTATGATTTTTGAGTTAAAATTCAAATTCCTATTTGCAAAAATATGGTATAAACATATACGCACAAAGTGCCTCATGTAAAAAATGGCAAATTTGTTTCAATGTGAAGTAGAAAGAAATAGGGCGAGGTCGCTCGCCCTATTAAAGGTTTAGTGTTTAGAATTTAAGGTTTGAGATTTAATGTTTTATTCCTCGATGTTAATAGTCATACAGATGTCTGTTTTAGGACGGTCGGCAGTTCCTGTTTCGCAGTTCTGAATCTTTTCGACAATATCAAGGCCTTCGATGACTTCGCCAAAAACGGTGTACTGTCCGTCAAGGTGTGGGGTTCCCCCGATAGTCTTGTATGCTTCTTTCTGAAGGTCGGAAAGCCCGAACGGACCTTGTTCCTTGACGATGGCTTTCATTTGGGCTACGAGGTCGTCCTGTAGTTCCTGCAGACCTGCTTGGTCGCGATTGCGGCGCATCTCCATGATTTCGCTGCGGTGTTCCATGACGAGTTTGTTGAAGACTTGTTGCTGTGCCTGTACCTCAAGCTGCTTGCCGAGTTGGCCGAGTTGCCCTTCGTTATAGGTCTTACCCCATACGATGTAGAATTGTGAACCGCTGGAACGTCTTTCGGGGTTGACTTCGTCGCCTTGGCGTGCTGCAGCCAGGGCTCCTCGCCTATGGATTAGGTTAGGTCTGATTTCAGCTTCGATTGTGTAGTCGGGACCGCCTGTGCCAAGATGCTTGCCTGGGGCAGCACCGCGACTGTCGGGGTCTCCACCCTGAATCATGAATTCTTTGATGACGCGGTGGAAGAGTGTGCCGTTATAGTAACCTTCGTTAACGAGCTTGATGAAGTTGTCTCTGTGGAGTGGTGTCTCGTCGTAGAGCACTGCTGTTATGTCGCCGAGAGATGTGGATATTTTAACTTTTGTCATGGGTTGTAATGTTTAGGGATTTAATCTTTAGGGTTCGCGTTGTTGTTATCGTTGTCGTTGACGTTCCCGTCAATCAGGATAGTTGAGATTTTCTTCTGTGGCGCACTCGAGCACTTCGTTGAGGTATTTTGCTGCTTCCCAACGTGCTTCTGGCAGATTCATCAGAAGGTAGTTGCCGCAATCGCGGGCTGAAGCTCCAGGAACTTCACCGTCGAAGTTGGCGATGAAACGAAAGGTTTCGATAATGAGCGACAGAATGTCGGTGGAAGTGAGGTCGCCCTTAAGTAGCAAGTAGTTGCCTGTGAGGCAGCCCATCGGTCCCCAGTAGACTATGCTGTCTGCCCAGACGGGATGGTTGCGCAGAAAGGTTGCGGCCAGATGCTCAATGGTGTGTAATGCACTTGGGCTCAGTGCTGGTTCGCGATTAGGCTCTTTCATGCGGATGTCGAAGGTTGTAACGACGTTGTTGCCGATGCTGTCTTGGCGCGATACGTAAATGCCCCGTTTCAGACGGATATGGTCAATGGTGAAACTTGCAATCTTCTTCATAATGCGAGTAGGTATTTGCGTGTGATTCCGAAAGAGCGGTTTGCCATTTCGCCCCAGAAGTTTTCGTACTGCTGTATGTGTTTGTCGACTCCAGGTGTGTCGCTGATGATGCGGAAACTAACGAACGGTACGTTGTAGATATGGCAAGTTTGCGCTATTGCTGCAGATTCCATGTCGACGGCGAGTCCGGCAGGAAATTTGCTCTTGATGCGGTCGAGCTCTGTGCGGCTGGTTATGAACTGGTCACCGGTGCAGATGAGTCCGCCGTGAATGCGTGTGTCGTTTTCTGTATTGATGCCGAGAGCTGTTTCGTAAAGTTCTTTGTCGGCATTGAACATCGTAGGCATTCCTTGTACTTGTCCGCATTCGCATCCCATGCCACACCATACGTCGTGGTGTACGATTGAGGAACTGACAACGACATCCATGATGTTTAGCTGTTTGTCTATTCCTCCTGCAACTCCTGTGCTGATGATGCAGCTGGGCTCGAAAGAACGTATCAGTTCGGCCGTACCTACGGCTGCGTTAACTTTGCCGATGCCGCATTGGCGCAGTACGATCTCGTTTTTTCCGAGTCGTCCGATGAGGTAACTGAATCTGCCTACGGAGCATTCCGCCCCGTTCTCAAGCAGTGAAGCTAACTGATCGTATTCCGATGTCATTGCTGTCAATATGCCAATCTTCATAATCTCAAAATCGTTTGTACTTTGTTACTGATTTGCAAACTTACGGATTTTTTCCGACTTCAGGGCTATGAGACTTGCTTCTTTGCCTTGAGTGATATGATTTTGGACTGAAACGCGTGTTAATTCATTTTTTCTGCTTACCTTTGATTCCAATACTTGTAAACTAACAAACAATATACTCTAACAGATGGAAAACTATATTGTTTCGGCGAGAAAGTACCGTCCCGCGACGTTTGATTCGGTTGTGGGGCAGTCGTCGCTGACTACGACTCTGAAGAATGCCATCAGTTCGGGGCATTTGGCTCATGCCTATTTGTTTTGTGGTCCGCGAGGTGTGGGCAAGACCACTTGCGCCCGTATTTTTGCGAAGACTATAAATTGCTTGAATCCTAATGCAAATGGTGAAGCCTGCAATGAGTGTGAATCTTGCAAGGCTTTTAATGAGCAGCGCTCGTTTAATATCCACGAACTTGATGCCGCATCGAACAACTCGGTCGATGACATTCGTCAGCTAATAGACCAGGTGAGAATACCACCGCAGGTGGGCAAATACAAGGTGTTTATCATTGACGAGGTGCATATGCTGTCTACGGCGGCATTCAATGCATTTTTGAAAACTCTTGAGGAGCCCCCTCGTCATGCAATCTTTGTTCTTGCCACGACTGAAAAGCATAAACTGCTTCCGACTATTCTGTCGCGTTGCCAGATATATGATTTCAATCGTATGAATGTGGGTGACATAGTTGCTCATTTACAGAATGTTGCGGAAAAAGAGGGTATTACGGCTGAACCGGCGGCTCTTAACGTAATAGCACAAAAGGCGGACGGCGGTATGCGTGACGCTTTGTCGATATTTGACCAAGTGACGAGTTTCTGCGGGGGAAACATTACATATCAGCGCACAATCGAAAATCTTAATGTGCTTGACTATGACTATTACTTCAAACTGACGGACTATTTCCTCGCAAACAAGATTACGGAGATAATGGTGACGCTGAATGAAATCCTTAGCAAGGGCTTTGACGGACAGCATTTCATCAATGGCCTTGCTTCGCATCTGCGTAACTTGCTTGTCAGCAGGGATGCCCAGACTGTTGCGCTAATTGAAGCAAGCGACGAGGTGCGCCAAAGGTATCAGCAGCAGGCACAGAGGTGCAAACCTGCATTTCTCTATGCAGCCATCAGGCTTTGCTCTGATTGCGACATTCATTACAAACAGAGCCAAAGCAAGCGTCTCCTTGTAGAGATTACGCTCATAGAACTGGCTCAGACAGCACAGGAAGATGCGCCTTCGTCGGGGCGTCGCCCCAAGAAGACGTTAAAACCCCTGTTTAAGCAGCAAACTGGCGGTGCGCAACAAGCTCAGCAGGTTCAGAAACCTCAGCAAGCGGTTACTACAACTCCAGTTGCGGGTACAAAGCCTCAGGCAGTGCCCCCTGTTGCAACATCTAAACCTTTGAATAGTTCCGCTCGCGTCACTTCCGTGTCGATACGCGATATGATGAAGGGTAAAGTTCAGCAGCAACAAACACCTCGTGCGGACAATGTGACCGCTCGTCCGGTACAATCGCAAGTGGCAGAATACAGACCTGTTGACTCTACATCGCTCTTGACAGCGTGGAGGGAGTTTGCGCATAACCTGCCTCAAGAAGATACAGCAATGGCTAACAGACTGAAGGATATAGATCCGATATTGCTTGGCGATGACCTTTTTGAGGTGGTGGCAAACAATGAGATAGTGGAAAAGGAACTGAACGCTTTCGTACCGAGGATTTTGCAAGCGATGCGCGTAAGTTTGCACAACGGGAAGCTCGATATGAAGGTGCGTATGCGCAAGCAAGAGGATAAGCAACGTGCATATAACCGTGTGGAGCAGTTCAATCTTATGTGTCAGAATAATGCGGCGTTGACGAAACTTAAGGAAGTGTTCGATCTTGAACTTTAGTAATCCTGAAAATTAAGGACTAACAAGAAGTATGTAAAACGATATGTTGAAGGGCAAAAAAATAGTTTTAGGAATAACCGGTAGTATTGCGGCCTATAAAGCTTGCATGATTATTCGTCTACTGATAAAGCAGGGTGCGGAGGTGCAAGTTGTTATTACGCCTGCAGGCAAGGAGTTTATCACTCCGATAACCTTGTCGGCTTTGACAAGTAAACCAGTCGTAAGCGACTTTTTTTCTCAGCGTGACGGCACTTGGCATAGCCATGTAGACCTCGGATTATGGGCGGACGCAATGGTCATAGCTCCTGCTACGGCTTCGACGATAGGAAAAATGGCTCACGGCATTGCCGATAATATGCTCATAACGACTTATCTGTCGATGAAGGCACCGGTGTTTGTGGCTCCGGCGATGGATCTCGATATGTATGCGCATCCGTCGACTCAGGGAAATCTTGAAATTCTCCGTTCTTATGGTAATCATATTATTGAACCTCAGAGCGGATTCCTGGCAAGTCATCTTGTGGGTAAGGGGCGCATGGAAGAACCAGAGCAGATTGTGGAGTGTCTTGCCCATTTCTTTAGCAAGAACGAGAGTATGGCAGGCAAAAGTGTATTAATCACAGCGGGTCCTACTTATGAGAAAATTGATCCCGTGCGTTTTGTGGGCAATTACTCGTCAGGCAAGATGGGGTTTGCTCTTGCTGAGGAGTGTGCGAAGCGAGGGGCAGAAGTTTATTTTGTTTGCGGACCAGTGTCATCTGACATGAAGACTCAGAACTCGCTGATTCATCGCTATGATGTGGAGTCTGCACAGGATATGTATGAGAAGGCAACTTCGCTGTTTGCTGCAGTTGATGCAGGTATTCTGTGTGCTGCAGTGGCGGATTTTACGCCTGAAACGACTGCAAATGAGAAAATCAAGCGCAAGGGTGACGATATGGTTATTCGTCTCAAACCGACTCAGGACATAGCTGCAGCTCTCGGACAAATGAAAACAGAAAGGCAGACTCTTGTGGGGTTTGCTCTTGAAACAAACGATGAGACAAACAACGCCCAACTGAAACTTAAAAAGAAGAACCTTGACTTCATTGTTCTGAACTCTCTTAACGATAAGGGAGCTGGTTTCCGTTGCGACACTAATAAGATTACTATAATCTCTGCAAATGAAGAAAAAGTTTATCCTTTGAAGTCTAAAACGGAGGTAGCAAAGGATATAGTGGACGAATTGGAAAAACAGATTAAGGCATGAGGGAAATTCGTGGCATATTGTTAATGTTGTTTGTGTTGGCATCTGCTTGCTTAAATGCGCAAGAACTGAACTGTAAAGTCAATATTATCCATACTCAGGTGCAGGGTACGAATACGAGCGTGTTTGAGACTCTTGAAACTTCTCTTAACGAGTTTATGAATAACCGTGCATGGACTGAACTGCAGTTCGCTGATAACGAGCGTATTGACTGTACGCTGAACATAACGGTCAAGCAGCATCATCCAGCGGAAAATAAGTTTACGTGTGAATTGCTGTTTCAGTCGTCAAGACCTGTGTATAACTCTGCGTACAACACGACCGTGTTCAGTATGAAGGATGGTGATTTCAACTTTACCTATCAGGAGTTTGACCAACTGGATTTTAATGAGAACATGATAGACAACAACCTTACTGCCATGCTTGCCTATTATGCCTATTTGTTTATAGGAATGGATCTCGATACGATGTCGCCTTTAGGCGGTACTGCAATACTTCAGAAAGCGGAGAGCATAGTGAACAGTGCGCAGTCGTTGAGCGAGACGGGCTGGAAGGCGTTTGACGACAGCAAGAACCGCCATGCAATCATCAATGACTATTTGGAATCGTCTATGGAACCGTTTCGCCAAATGCAGTACAAATACCATCGTCTCGGACTGGATGAGATGGCTAATAACGTGGATCGCGGTCGTGTGGCAATAGGCGAAGCTATAGCCTTGCTTGGCGAAGCAAATAAGAATAAACCATTGAGTATGCTGCCACAGATTTTTACCGATTATAAGCGCGATGAGATAGTTAACATCTTTAGCGGGCACGGTACAGCAAAGGAAAAGGAAAGCGTTTATAACATTCTGTCAGACCTTAATGCGTCTCAGAATCAGCATTGGAACAAAATTAAGAGATAAATCGCTTTAAGGCTGGCTTTTACTTCTATCTCAACACTCTGAAGTTTAAACTCTTACAACCACAGAAAATAATGATTGTTTCATTACATATAGAGAATTATACGCTGATTGATAGCCTTGATATGGATTTCCATGAGGGTTTCTCCGTCATAACGGGTGAAACAGGAGCTGGAAAATCTATAATACTTGGCGCTATAGGACTTTTGCTAGGGCAAAGGGCGGACTCGAAGTCTATTATGACAGGTGCGTCAAAATGCGTTATTGAGGCGGAATTTGATGTTGAGGAGTGCGGACTCTCTTCGTTCTTTAGCAATAACGATGTTGATTTCGACGGAAAGACGTGTATAGTGCGTCGTGAACTCACGGCGGCAGGCAAGAGCCGTTCGTTTGTTAACGATAGTCCGGTTCCGCTTTCTTTGCTGAAGGAACTGGGCGACAAACTTATTGATATACATTCGCAGCATCAGAACCTATTGCTCAATAAGGAGAATTTCCAGTTGGGCGTACTTGATATTATAGGTAATAATGCAGAACGTTTTGCTGCTTATTCGGAAACTTACAAAACTTACAAATCGCTTTGTTCGGCATTGGAGCGGGCAGTGGAGGATGCGCGCAAAAATAGCGAGGACGAAGATTTTGTCCGATTCCAATATGAACAATTAGAGTCGGCAAATCTTGTGGAAGGCGAGCAGGACCTGCTTGAGGCTGAGTCGGACATCCTGACTCATGCCGAAGAGATTAAGGGCGGACTATATCGCGCAAAGAGCTGTCTGGCAAGTGAGAGTGATTCTGATGACGCGTTGCAGATGCTGAAGTTGTGCGCTTCGACTCTGCATGGAATCGAAAACCTTCATGTGGTGTCGGCTGAACTGGCTAACAGGATAGACAGTTGCTATATCGAGCTGAAAGATATAGCGGAGGAGATAGAGAGCCACATTGAGAATGTGGAGTATAATCCTGATAGGCTGGCATATGTTAACGATCGGCTGAACTTGATATATAGTTTGGAGAAGAAGCATAGGGTTGAGTCGCTGGAGGAACTTCTTGTGATTAAGGATGATCTGGAGGCCCGACTTAATTCGATTTCGCATAGCGATGAGAATATTGAAATATTGCGTAAGGAGTGCGATGCCGCTTATTCTAAACTTGTGGGGGAGGCCGAAGTGTTGTCTAAGTCGAGACGTTGTGCGGCAGAAGTGGTGCAGTCGAAAATGACGGACTATCTGCTGCCTCTTGGAATGCCTAACGTGCGTTTTTCTGTAGATATGAGTTTGCGTGAAGCGCCTGATGCTACAGGATTAGATAAGGTGGCGTTCCTGTTTTCTGCCAATAAGAATGCTCCTATGCAGGATGTTTCCAGTGTGGCATCGGGCGGTGAAATAGCAAGAGTTATGCTTTCGCTTAAGGCGCTTATATCTGGTGCTGTGCAGATGCCGACTATTGTTTTTGATGAGATAGATACAGGTGTGTCGGGAGCTATAGCCGAGAAGATGGCACATATTATGCAGGAGATGGGTTCAAACGGTCGTCAGGTGATTAGTATAACTCATTTGCCACAGATTGCGGCTCTTGGTTCGCATCATTACAAGGTTTATAAAGTTGATAACGAGGAGGCTACAATTAGCCATGTCGTAGAGCTGGATAAAGAGCAACGAGTGACGGAAATTGCGAACATGCTAAGTGGTGAGAATATTACAGATGCTGCGATAAGCAATGCGAAAGAGCTGCTTGGAATGTAGTTGTTAATTATGAATTGTTAATTATGAATTATAAGAAGATTTATATAATATTATCGTTGTCAATTATTGCTGTGTCTGCATGGGGCCAGTCTGTACCGAAATGGGTAAAGAAGGCGCAGAAGTCTGTTGTGTCGGTTTTGACTTACGGTGAGGACGGCAATTTGATGAAGAGCGGCACTGGATTCTATTGCGGTGATAAGGGAATGGCTGTGGCTGATTATTCATTGTTTAAGGGGGCGTATAGCGCGGCAGTCATGGACCAGTCTGGTAAAAAGTGGAATGTGACTCGTATTGTCGGTGCCGATGATGTCTATGGAATGGTGCGTTTTATTACAGATGCGGAGAAGACGGTAGGTCTGCCGTTGGCAGGGGCGTCGGTGGCGATAGGTGAGATTGTGTGGACGTTTGATTATTCAAGGGGTAAGATTGTGTCTTGCCCTTCGGCTATCGTTGAAGACACTATGACGGTTCAAGATTCTTGTTTGTATTACACCCTTGCCTCGGCTGTTGATGCAAAGTATGTCGGTTGCCCTGTTTTTAACGGAAAGGGCGAGCTGATCGGTACGTTGCAACCGTCTGCCGGAGGCAAGTCGTATGTTCTTGACTCTAAGTTCTTGTCATCTCTCTCCTTGAAGGCAATTCAGACAAAATCCGCGAATATGGCTCTTGACAATATTCATATACGCAAGGCTTTGCCTGAATCGCAAGAGGAAGCCCTGGTTTATATCTATTTCAAGTCGGGGGCACTGGGTAATGACGATTATTTGGATCTCGTCAACCAGTTCGTTGAGGCTTATCCGGATAATGCGGAGGGTTATTATCGCCGTGCCGTGCCTTTGGTTGACACTTATCGTTTTGCAGATGCCGACAAGGATTTGCAGAATTATATCAGTCTTTCGGAGGATAAGGCTAATGCTCATGCGAATGTCGCTCAGACTATATATAACAAGATTGTTTTCCAGCCTGACACGACTTACGCTCCTTGGACTTTTGACGTTGCTATAGGGCATCTTGATGAGGCTATAAAAATGAGCCCGAAGGTTGACTATAAATACAAGAAGGGGCAGATGCTTCTGGCGATTAAGAGATTTGATGCCGCATTTGAGATTTATAATTCCATCAACGCCTCTCCTGACCGCTCGCCTGCAAGTTTCTATGCTACAGCTCTTGCCCTTGAGGGCCGTGGCGACAGCGTAGCTGCTCAGATTGCCTTGATGGATAGTGCTATCGCGCTTTTCCCTGAACCGCTCCCCGCTGAGGCCGCTTCGTATGTATTGCATCGAGGCGTGCTTTACGACAGGGCTGGGAAGTATCGTGCGGCTGTGCTTGACTACAACAAGTTCTGTTATCTGAAGAACAACCAGGTGAGTTCGCGCTTCTATTTCGACCGTTCGCTGATAGAGATAAAGGCACGCATGTATCAGCAGGCTATTGACGATATTAACCTGGCGGTGAGTGCCGAACCTAACAACACGGTGTATCTTACGGAAAAGTGCGCGCTTATGCTTCGTGTCAATATGCTTGACGATGCCGTGGGCGCGGCGCGTCAATGTCTGGCTTTGGATCCGGAGAATATAGATGCCTATCGTATGTTAGGTTATGCGCTTTTGCAGAAAGGCGACAAGGCTGGTGCTTTGGAGAATCTTAACCGTGCGATAAGCCTTGGCGATGAAGGAGCAAAGGAAATAGTTGACAAGTACATGAAGTAAGTCTTGCGTCAGGGGTGTCTATGCAGTATGCGGGTGAAATAATATCTCTTGTTGTTGCCGTTTCTTGGACTATAACGGCCTTGTTTGCTGAGGTGGCAAGCAGGAGCCTCGGTTCGTTGCAGTTCAATGTCGTACGCATGCTTTTGTCCATTGTGATGCTTAGCGCCACATTGTGGATATTCACTGGGTCGCCTTTCCCTCTCTATGCCGACGGCGATGCGTGGTTGTGGCTTTCTCTCTCTGGATTCGTAGGCTATATTCTGGGCGATTACTGCCTTTTCAATTCTTACATTCTTATTGGTTCGCGCTTCGGCCAACTGTTTATGACGCTTGCCCCTATTGCGGCGGCTTTTTCGGGTTGGGCTATTCTTGGCGAAAAGATGTCGTTGCAAGCCGTGGCGGGTATGCTTGTCACGGTGTTCGGCATCGGCCTGTCGGTGCTTAACAAGGGAGGAGGCAAACACCGATTGTCGCTTAAACTTCCGCTCAAGGGAGTGCTTTTTGGCATAGGCGCTGGAGTAGGGCAGGGTGTCGGACTCGTATTGAGCAAGGTGGGCATGAACTACTATGAGCAGTCTATTCCGATGGGCGATGATGTGTCTGCTGGATTAATGCCCTTTGCTTCTACCATGATACGTGCTATAACGGGATTTGTCGGTTTCTTCGTTATTCTGCTTTTCCAGAAGAAACTTTCTTCACTCTTGGCTGCTGCCCATAATCGCAAAGGTATGAATGCAGCTCTGTGGGCCACGTTTGCAGGACCTTTCATCGGAGTGTCGCTCTCCCTTATGGCGGTGCAGTACACCGAGGCAGGCGTTGCATCCACACTTATGGCGCTGACCCCAGTGCTGATTCTTTGGCCGTCCGCATTCTTCTTTGGCCAGAGGGTCACGGTGAAGGAGATTATAGGCGCTGTCATCAGTGTCATCGGCGTCAGCCTGTTCTTTCTTTGATAAATAGATTTGCGGGCGCGAACAAATGTCAGCCCTGCCCCGTTTTCATAGTAAACCGAAATCTTTTCTTGCTATGAAACAATTATTAAAAATCCTGAGTACCGTGCTTGTCATATTCAGTGCCTCAATTAACGTGTCGTGCATGGGGCGCGGAGCAGCAGATATTGACACCTCTACCGTGAGGGCTTTGGATGTGAAGCGTTTTATGGGACGCTGGTATGAAATCGCTCGCTTTGATCACCGCTTTGAACGTGGGGTGACTCATGCCATTGCCGACTACACACTTCTGCCTGACGGTAAGATTAAAGTGGTCAATAGTGGCTTGAAGAATGGCAAGCCTAAAGAAAGCGTAGGCAAGGCCAAACTGCCGAATCCGTCGGAATATCCAGGGCGCTTGAAAGTGTCATTCTTTCTTTGGTTCTATTCTGACTATTATGTGCTGGAGCTTGCTCCAGACTACAGCCATGCCGTCATAGGCAGCAGCTCAGACGATTATCTTTGGATTTTGAGCCGTACACCTCAGCTTCCGAGGGATGTGCTCCTTGCTCTGCTCGAACGCATAGAGGCGCGGGGATATGACATTAGCAAACTCATCTGGGTGGAGCAGTGACGGGCTGATTGTTTGTGAAAAAACATGAAAATGCGTGCTATCGGGTTGCGGCAAGGTGACTGTAACCCGATTTTTTCATAACTTTGCAGCTGATAAAAACCTAATTAATAAAGAATATATGAGTATCAAAGTTACTGAAACAATCAAATACATTGGAGTTGACGACACAGACTTGGATCTTTTCGAAAGCCAGTACATTGTGCCCAACGGCATATCATATAACTCTTATCTCATCGAGGACGAGAAGATAGCCATAATGGACACAGTCGACAAGCGCAAGAGCGCGGAGTGGTGGACTAATCTCGATCAGGCGCTTGCCGGACGCACCCCCGACTACCTCGTCGTTCAGCACATGGAACCAGACCACGCCGGCAACATTGCAGACGCAATGGAGCGATTCCCGCAGATGAAGATTGTAGCTACGGCACGCGCCATCGGCATGCTTCCCCAGTTCTTCGAAGGCACAGACTTCACCGGCAGAACTGTAGCGGTGGGCGAGAACGACACACTCTCTTTGGGCAAGCACACATTGCAGTTCATTATGGCACCGATGGTTCACTGGCCAGAAGTTATGGTCACATACGACCAGCTCGACAAAGTTGTCTTCTCAGCCGACGGATTCGGCAAGTTCGGCGCCCTCGCCCACGATGAAGACTGGGCATGCGAGGCACGCCGCTACTACTTCAATATATGCGGAAAATACGGCATGCAAGTGCAGGCCCTACTGAAGAAACTCGGCAATCTGGAGATAGAAAGCATCTGTCCGCTCCACGGACCGATCCTTAAGGAAAACCTTGGCTATTACATAGGCCTTTACGACACCTGGAGCAAGTACGACGTCGAGACCGAAGGCGTCTTCATAGCATACGCTTCAATACATGGCGGCACAGCCCTTGCCGCTCAGAAGTTTGCAGAAATGCTCCGTGCCAAAGGCGCTCCGAAGGTGTCCGTAGCCGACCTCTCTCGCGATGACATGGCAGAGGCTGTCGAAGACGCCTTCCGCATGGGCAACCTTGTTCTGGCAGCCTCATCCTACGATGGCAATGTGTTCCCGCCTATGCACGACTTCCTCCACCACCTTCAGATGAAGAACTACCAGAAGCGCCGCGTCGGAATCATCGAGAACGGTTCGTGGGCGCCTTGCGCAGGCCGAATCATGAAGGGGATGCTCGAGCAGATGAAAGACATCGACATTCTCGACCCAGTCGTCACGCTGCGTTCCCGCATGAAGCAAACAGATCTTCCCGCTCTCGAAGCCCTTGCCGACGCCATATTGCGTTAGAGGTGATGAATTATAGGGGCACCCGCAAGGGTGCCTTTTTTAGTTCTTGAGTTTTTAAGTTTGTAAGTTGTAGGAGCGTGTATCAAAATGCAGAATGCTATCAAATAGTCATGTCATCCTGAGCGTTAGTGAAGGATCTCAGGATCCAAATATGAGATTCTTCCTCCCTTAAGGTCGTCAGAATGACAAAATGATAGTAAGTTTTCATTTTGATACACCCTCTTGTCTGGAGTTATATCGAGGAAGTTACATTGGGGAGTTACATTAGGGACGAATGATGCGTGGCGGCACATCCTACGGTTAATTGTTTTAAATTCATTCAAGTTTCGCAAGTAAATCTCCTGAAAAGGCTCTTTGATTTACTTGCGAAATTTGATTATATTACTTTGCCAATGAAGTATATATTTGCAGAAATCAAGAATAATTGCAGAAGACTACGGTATTGATGAATAGACAAATCACAACTTGTGCTCATTACCTGTCCTAACAAATTATATACATTGTAGCTGGGAAAATTGTACAGGAATCTGTACTTTTCGGTTTTCTCATTTTTGCTTTTTACAAAATTTAACGTGTTTTTCTCCCTTTCCTTGCTACCGTATGCTGAAAGATGACTACATTTGTAGCCAGATTGATAAAACAATAGTATTAACCCAGGAACAAGAGAAGCGTCTCTGTCCGGTACTTGAAATATGGATTTTTGAGCTTTTAGCTCTTGTTCTCTTCTAACGAATACCGCCAAACATTCAACTACAGAGAACAAGCAGATGGAAGTTCACACCGCAAAGGGTGTGGACTGTCCGTGCTTGTTTGTAGTAAGGTCACTTGGCGGTAACCAGTTAGAAGGCGAGTAACGGATAGTTTGCGCCTTTTTTGTATCCTATAGAAACGCTAAGTGCTATAATGAAAATGAAAAAGATTTTAATTGTATCAGCTTTGGGATTGTTCTTTACAACAATTTCTGCTCAGGACGTGATTGTTATGAAAAATGGTTCTACCATTTTAAGTAAAGTGATTGAAGTTAACACCTCAGACATCAAGTACAAAAAACATTCCAATATTAATGGCCCGACATATATTATTGAAATCTCTGAAATTATGAGTGTCAATTATGAAAATGGAGAAAAAGACACTTTCGAAAATAAAAAAGCTAAAACTACTTCTCAAAACACAAACGCTGTTCCTGATAGCAAAAATGATTCATTAATAGCATTGTACAACACCCCTGTATCATATTATAAAAATAAGAAATCAAATAAGAAAGCTAACGGTCTTACCTATAAATACGGGATGTCTTCAACATCTGTATTATCTACAGATGAATTGGAAATTAACATTATACTTAATGGAGAAGGAAGTTGGTATAATGCCCCATACGTTATAAAATTAAGTAATAAGACAGAGGACTTTATTTATATAGATTTAGCAAATTGTTTCAAAATCTATCCAAATGGGAAACCAGTATCTTATTATGACGCCAAACAAACTACGATATCATCAGGAGGTGGCAGTGGAGCTTCTATAGGATTAGGAGCAGTTACAGATGCCATCGGCATCGGAGGTGTAGTCGGGACAATAGCCAATGGAGTTTCTGTAGGCGGTGGTCGTAATTCTTCTGCAAGCACTGTTTATAGCCAACAAAGACTCTTAATTATTCCACCACATTCAACCGATAATCTAACCGAGTATAAATCAGAAGGTAGTGGAAAAAACTACCGCATTATTACCAATTCAGAAAAATTTAACATTGATAAAGATTTAGTTTGGTTGAACAAAAATGATTTAGCAAGGTATGAGGTTTTGAATTATAAAGAAACAGATTCACCCTATAAACTGAAATTTATCTTACCATATTCAACTAATGAAAATTTTACAGATGTCAAGAGAATAAATTTTGAGTTATTCGTACAACAAGTATTTGGTGTTTCAATAGAGCTTTCCCTTTCGTATGCGTATTACATACCAGATGATTGGGAAGATCAATTTCTTAATCTAAACAAACATACAATAATAGGAGCAACAATAGAATCCTATAAAAATTCTAGAAAAGTTGGAGAATAAATTTTAAATCACTTGTGTAGGATTGAGACGAAGCATAAATTCTCTTATGGCAATCAACACATGGATTGACTATTTATGTATAGGTTTTCCAGCATTTTAAATAAGTAGAACAATCTGTATCAGAGATACATAGTTACTATTTTAGTTAACATTCCTTAATAAGCATATAAAAAGACAATCCCCGCAACCAGTCTCCGAAATTCTGACAGACAGGTTGCGGGGATTACTTCTTCGCATAACCCGTAGCCCGTCCTTTGCCGACTTTCTCAATGAAACCTGCCTCAAGCAGTTCCTTCAAGGTA
Source organism: Bacteroidaceae bacterium (assembly GCA_045576655.1). Classification (GTDB taxonomy): domain Bacteria; phylum Bacteroidota; class Bacteroidia; order Bacteroidales; family Bacteroidaceae; genus RGIG8745. The sequence goes on along the minus strand of JAZNGW010000007.1, from coordinate 496 downwards.
CGTTCAATGGTTGTTTCGCTAATATCGGGGCAAAGTGTGGCTATGTCTGATTTCTTGACCACTCCAAGCTTTTTCTCAAATACCATCTTTACTCTATCAGCCTTTGAGAATTTGCGATATTTCAGATGTTCTATACGGTCTTGAAATTCATTGTAGCCTTTCAATACAACTCCCTGGTATCGTCCCCAATTTAACTTCTGGATTTAACTCCCGATTATGGCTCCACGAATTTAACTCCTAATGCGGGCGAGCAACTCCCGCCTCTACGATAAACCATAAACCTTCAACGATAAACGTTACCTCGTTCTCGATTCCCGTTATCTCCTTAACCCTCAACCCTTAACTATTAACCCTTCGCTCTGTCTTTTTGTAAAATAGGTTGACTCATTAAAATTTTAATTTTATGAGTATACTTCGCAATGGTCTTCTTCCTTCGATATCAGGTAAGACCGAGAAATTCAGGGAACTTTTGGAACTTCATTACATCGATTGTCTT
>JAZNGW010000006.1:0-91131 GCA_045576655.1 Bacteroidaceae bacterium | reverse complement strand
AAAAGTATAAATAAAACTTATATTTGTAAGAATAAAACTAATATTTATATAAATAAAACTATTATTTGTACAAATATTACTTTTATTTATAGTTTTCAGCGAGGGGTCGGGAAGTAAGGGGCGGGGTGTCGGCGGTTTTGCACCGAGGAGGAGGGGAGTTTTCAGTGCGATGGCGCTGATTTTTAATGTAATAAGTGAAATGTGGGAGTTTTTGTTGCCGCCCTGCAGTTGCTATGTTTCACATGCTGATGGCGCCGGTTGGTCCGTGCTTTTATGCCGAACTTAGGGTAAAATAAAACCACGCAAGAGCTTCACAGCCCCGTGCGTGGTTTGGTCTGATATACTATTTTGTTTAACTTATTTCACCACCTTTCGTTCGTTATACTTGAAGAGCTTTTGGTTTTCTCTCAACTCGTCTATGTCAAGTCCATACTTGGAGTCGCCTTTCCAATTGGCTCCCCAAGCCTTGAATGGCTCTGAATCCGGTTCCAGGAACGAGATTGTGTTTACGTCAAGCGGAATTGGCTCAAACACGTAGAGGAATGCAATGTGGTCGCCTGAATAGCCTTCCATCCAGAACAAGTGGCCGTTTGAAGGCAGTCCCTTGACTTCTTTGAGTTTATATTTCTTGCCCGATTGGTCGCCAAGTATAGTGTTTGGATGAATGCCGAAATATTCTCGCATCCAGTTTTGCTCATGTGCCTCAGCCAGGTAGGTTGCCTCTGCTGTGCGCCATATAGCCATTGTACCTTCAGGAACGGGCTTGATGAGGTGCGGTTCGGTGTATACCTCCCAAGAGTGTGAGTTGTCCTTGTTGTAGTCCTTTTCCTTGCTTACCATTTGGGGCTGTTTGAAATCAGGGGTTTTGTCGTACTCCTTTTTTCCAGACTTAATCCTTTTAATGGTTATAGCTTTGCCGCGCAAGAACCAGTTAGGCACGCCGTAGATGGCAATATTTGTAGTTGACAACGGAAGTTTAGGGAAGAATACCTGGAAGTCGAGCACTGTGCCTTCCTTTGCCTTTACTGCAAAGTGTTTGCCCCAGCAGTCAGGCACGGAACGTTGGGCGCGGTAGTTTATGCCTGTCTCCAAGTCGACAATGCCTGTTTCGTCGGATGCGAGCCAAAAGTCTTTCACTGCGTCGGCAGGCATGCTCATGTAGCAGTGAAGCACTGTGTTATCGCCTTCTTCTGTCAACTCCCAGCCCATACCTGCCATTCTGTTATTCTTTTCCCGATTCATGTCAGCAAAATCATTGGAGAGGAATTTTGCTTCAGGCACGTTCTCAGCCCAAACGGTAGGCGAGTTGTCGTTCCAATTTTCATCGCCACTCCAAATTATTGTTCTTTCTTGTGTCTGATTGTCTATGTTGACTTTCGAAACAGGATAGAAGATTGTACTTCTGCTTGTGGCAAGGAGCTTTGCATCGTCTTTTTGTGCAAATGCCGTCATGCTTGCAAGTGCAACGAGGCACAGCGTAAATGTTCTGTTTGCTTTCATGTTATTACTTGTTTTTAAGGATTCTACTTTACATATTTGTTATTTCGCGCGATGTCTTTTCTTTAAATTCGAGGTAGCATGCGGTGGAGATGATGTCGCCAATTGGCGCGGAGGCGCAGTAGAGTAGCGTGCATTTGTTTGCTTTTTCGGCAAACCACATGTGCCTTCTGCCCTTGCGGGTGTCGTCCAGCTCGAAGAGGAACTGCTGCTGTGTCATGAAGAGCTTGTAGCCAGGGCTCGTGTTACCATACCAGCAGGCTATTTGCATCAGGCGTGTCATTACGTCTGCTTGCTTGCTGTCGGGGAACACGTAGATGGCGTTGCTGATGTTCGAACCTCCTGTGGCAATGCTGTCGGGCAGTTCCTGTCTGACTCCGTAGTTGGCTGCCAGTTTGGCAATGAACTCGTCGACCTTGTCCGGAGACTGATATGTCGAATCTTCTTCGGCTTCTTCATCGATTGACGCATAGATTGGTCGGGGGCTCTCCTCTGTGGCAGGTGCAACCGGCTGTCGGTCGATTAGGTATGCGGGCGCTTCCTCTGTGGTTGTGTCTTCTTCTGCCACAGTGACTTTCTCGATGGGTTTTGCGACCTTTTCAATTGGTGGTGTTGCCTTCGTCATAGGCGCATCCGCTCTCGCCACAGTCGGCATTTCTGCCTTTGGCTCTTTTCGGGGTTCAGCCTGCGCCACCAGAGTTGTTTCAGCCTTTATGGCTGCAGGGGCATCCGTTTTTGCCACTTGAGGAACTGCTGTCTGCCTCTTGTCGAGCAAGGCTTTGCCGATAAGGAGTGCTGCCACGAGGCATGCTGCTGCCGACAGCCATTTAGCAACGATTGGGAATGAACGGTGAGGTTTCTTCTCAACGCGCTCCATCAGCCTCTCATTGAGGTCGGGCGGCATCTGCGGACATTTGCGGGAGCGGCGTGCGATGGCCTCTCGCAAGCTGCTGTCCTGTTGTCGTAGTGGGTTAAGGTCTTTCTCGTTCATTCTTTAAATGATTTGATTATCCGATAGAGTTTTCTTCTCGTTCTGCTTAGTCGTGTCGCCACGTTCGAGGGGGTGGACTCGGTGATGAAAGCGATGTCCTTGATGCTCTTGTCGTCGAAGTAGAACATTGTGATGAGTGCAAGTTCCTCGGGTGGCAGATAGTCCAGGGCTTTCTCGATGAGCAGTATGGTCGGTTCGTCCTGTTGCTGGAATACCCTCGCAAGGGTGTCGTCCTGTATGCTTTCGAGGTCAACTTCGCTGTCGTCGACATAGATGATTGGCGGTTTGTTTCGCCTGGCGAAACTGACACTCTCGTTGTAGGCTATTCGGCTGATCCATGTGGCGAGCGACGCTTTGCTTTCGTCATACGCGTCAATGTTGCGAAATATCTTGACAAACACATCCTGATATACTTCTTCGGCATCCTCCTGGCTTGTGATAATTCGGGCTACCAAACCGAACACCATGCTGCCATAGGACTGAAGCATACGTTGCTGGGCGTGCCTGTCGTGCCGGCTGACGCCCCGTATGAGTTCTTTTGTCTCTTTATCGGCCATTCTGTGCGTCTCTTCTATTCTTATATACGCAGAAATTTCAGAAACATTACACGGGGCACCGACTTTTTCTGAAAATACTTAAGTTTGGCGGAGGTTTTCTGTATTTTTGGTGAACGGTTTGCGCTCTCCGGTGTATGCAGTGACGACAGCTGCCGAAAAAAGACATTAAAGAGTGTGTGACCCTTAGAAAAAAGAAAAGAATGAAGATTAATAGCATTATTATCGGTATGGGCGTGTTGCTTGCCAGTGTGACGGAATCTTTTGCGCAAGCGCCGCAGCAGATAGAGAGTGTGATAGTTTCGGGCAAGGACAGTGCGTGGTATGCGCAGCAGGCCGATGCGTGGGACAGGGAGGTGCGGAAGACTCCGCAGTCGGAACTTGCATGGCGCAACCTGTTTGAGGCTAAGTGGTATTTGCATAATTGGTTCAAGGTAAAGCCGGAGGTGACGGACTCTTCGCAGTTGGTGATTAAGCGCATGGAGCGTGCCATACCAGGTTCGTTCACCTACAACCTGTGTCATCTGCGCATGCAGATGAGTCCTGCAAATGAGTATGGCGAGAGAGCGCTTGACGTGGTTCCCGACGAACTGCATCCAATGCATGTGGGGACGATTATCAGCTACATGTGGTTTGCTGGTTATGCGGAGAGTGATAATGACAGAAGTGCGCTTCTCAACCAGTTGCTCCGTCGCCAATATGAGGCGGGATACTATCCTGATTTTGCGCTTCGCTTCAGTTACAACCAACTGGAGGCTATGCCTTCGGGGGCAATCTACATCGGACATGGCGATCTCGACTTGTTCCCCAAGTTGATGATGCAGCGTGCTATGGGCTTGCATGCGGATAAGACTCTCATAGTGAACAGCTTCATCCACAACAAGACGTATGCCGCCAAGGTGTGCGAGGGGCTTGGGATAAAGCCTTACGAGGGTCTTAAGGATGCCTATACGGATGAGAAGGACGCGAGTGAGGCAGAGGCGGGTTTCATACGTCACATTGCCAGGGAGACGGGTAGGCCGGTGTACTGCGGCGCTGGTGTGGAACGGAATGTGGAGAGTCTTGCGCGTAACATATACTCCGAGGGCATAGTGTTCAAGTATAGTGAGAAGCCTTACAACAATGTTGCCGCTACCAAGAGGGCACTTGAACACAAGTATCACTTGGAGTATCTGACAGAGCCTAAGTTTCGTGCCGAAACCTACTGGAAGGGCAGTGAGATGCTGCAGGTGAACTATGTGGTGGGGCTTGCCCATCTGGTCAGGTCGTATCGCGAGGAGGGCAACCTTGTGCGTGCCAACTGGCTCTACAGCACACTGAAGGCGTCGGTTGAGAACACGCGTCTGCCTGAGGATGTGAAGCGTCAATATATAGGCTACTTAGACAGTCAGAAGTGATGGTGCTGAATCTGTTTAATACCATACGCAAGCGTTCGGACGAAGAGTTGATGGGGCGTGTGTGCGCTGATGCCGACGATAGGGCTTTCAATGAGCTATATCGTCGCCATGCGCGCCGCCTGCAGGGATTCTTCTTCCGTATGCTTGGGGGCAATAATGGTTTGGCTGCCGACTTCGTGCAGGAGGTGTTTCTGCGCCTGTGGAGCTCAAGGGCGAGGTATCGTGAGGGAGACTGTGTGTCGACGTGGATGTTCAGCATGGCATATAATCTCTGCAAGAACGAATACCGCCATCAGTCACGCTGCATAGTAGAGAGCGTAGAGGACGAGGGAGTGATGGCGGAGCAGACGTACGAAGAGGACTTTGAACTGCAGATGGATGTTGGCACTCTCGACCGCCTGCTGCATGAAGAGTTGCAATTGTTGCCGCCCGACAGCCGTCTGCTCTTTGCTCTTCGCTACGAAGAGGAACTGACTGTTCCGCAGGTGGCAGAGATTGTCGGGGTGCCTGAAGGTACGGTGAAGTCGCGCCTGAACCGTCTGATGGGGCATTTGCGGCAAAGACTAACGAACTATTTAAAATCTGAACGAATATGAACAAGTTTGAAGAACAGATACAGCAATCAGCCCAGCGCTTGAGGGCGAGAGAGAATGCCGGAATGAATGTTGCTCCGTCGCCGCTCACCCCGTCGTCGCGTCCTTCATGGGGGTGGGTCAGCACGCCGGTGGCTGCGGCTGTAGGCTTGGTAGCGGGCATGTTTGTGCCTTATGTGGCGCAGACCGCCAGCGATGCGCCTCAGCCTTTGGAGCGTATAGTGCGTGTGACTGACACAGTCGTGAAGGAGCGTACTGTGCGCGACACTGTTTTCCTTCCGGCACCAAAATCATTTGCGGCACGCGCTTCTGTTGCTGCCGGCGCACAGTCTTCGGAGAAGGGCGTGTCAGCCGCCTCGGCCGACACGATGGGCAGATGTATTCTTGACGACGGCGTAGACTATTCGCTTTTGGCAAGTTTCTGAGCCGGTTTGGAGCATTCCCTAACATGGGGGAGGCAGGCATAATTGAGAAGGGGGCAATGTCGGCGTGCCAACATTGTCCCCTTTCGTCTTTTGTTAAGGTTTTTAAGTTTTTTGAGAGAATTGAAACTTCACAGTTTCGTTGTTCTTCATTAGAGGGAGACATCGCGTCTCGCTTCTTTCAATTGGTTTTGGTAAGCAAAGGTATTATTTAATTTTTAAAAGTTTTCGTTGTGCGTGTCCTTGACGGTGATGCTTGCAGCCTGCTGCATGGCAGTGCTGTCGACTGATGCCGTCTGTTTGGTGTCTTCCACAGAGAATGCGGCGTTCACGTCTTCCGTCTTGACGTATGTGTCGGCCCTCTGTGTCGTTCCTGGATTTTCGCTTATCGCTTCTTCGAGCATATTGCCTATGGTTACGATTACAGCCACTACGGCTGCAGCCTTAACGAGCGGCATTATTCGCTGCTTGAAGGTGAGTTTGCCGAGTCTGACAGTCTTTGGCTGTTCGATCATCTGCATCATCTTTGCGTCGAAATCTTCGCCAAGCTTATCCTCTGCAATTTCCTTTTCGCAGTCAAACAGGTCCTTGTATTGCAGCAACTGTGCAGGCACGTCTTCCTGACTGAAGAATGAGCGCAGTATGCGTTCCTCCTCAAGTGTGGTCTGGCAGTTCCAGTAGCGTTCCAGTAGTTGTTCTATGTACTTATAATCCATATTTGCTTATTTTGGCGAGATGTTCTCTGATTGATTTTCTTGCTCTGAAGATGTTGATTTTGACGTCCGATTCGGTCAGTCCCATCACCTGGGCTATCTCCTTGTAGGTTTTCTCCTCGATTTCGCGCATTAGCATGGCCGTGCGCTGCTTTTCGGGCAGTGAGTCGATGGTTTGCCTTACGAGCGTTTTACCTTCGTCCTGCGCCATTTTTTCGTCGGGTAGCATGGAGTGGGTGTCCGTCCTGTCGTGCGCCTTCTCGTCGAGCGAAATGTTCTGCCTCTCTTTTTTGGCGCAGATGTCGAGCGCTTGGTTGCGGCACATGGTCATGGCGTATGCCTCAATGCTGCTTACTGTACCCATTTCCGCCCTGTTGCTCCACACCTTCAGGAGAGTGTCCTGCACGATGTCCTCCGCGTCCTCACGACTGAGGGTTATGCGCAGTGCCAGCCGGAACAGTTTGTCCTTGAGTGGCAGTACATCGTTTCTGAAATCTAACTCTTTCATCTCTCTCTATAAATGTAGACGGGTGGGGTTGGGGAAAGTTACAGGTTTAAGCGAAAATTTTCAAACGGGCGCTCGTTGATATACGTTTGAGCGCTCGTTGACTAGTATTTACTTCTGCTGTTCGAACTTGAGCATGGCTTGCTCGATTACGGGTGCCATGTCGTAGTACTTGTATTCTGCCAGTCGGCCGCCGAAGATGATGTTCTCCTCCTTGTCGGCAAGAGCCTTGTACTGCTCGTAGATGGCAGTGTTGGCTTCGTCATTGACAGGGTAATAGGGTTCCATGCCGTCTTTCCATTCGGTAGAGTATTCGCGCGAGATTACGGTCTTCGGAACTTCGTAGACTTCGGCTCCGAACATCTCGAAGTGCTTGTGCTCGATGGCGCGAGTGTAAGGCACCTCACGTTCCGTGTAGTTCACTACAGCATTGCCCTGGAGGTTTGGCGTGTCGACAGTCTCGTGCTCGAAGTAGACGGTGCGGTATTGCAGTTTGCCGAAATGGTAGCCGTAGAATTCGTCAATCTTGCCCGTGAAGACAATCTTGTCGGCGACAGCCTCCCACTTTTGCCTGTCGGCGAAGAAGTCCGTGTCGGTCATAGTGTCGACGCCCTCGAGGAGTCCCTCGGTGAGACGGTTATAACCGCCTACAGGTATTCCCTGGTATTTATCGTTGAAATAGTTGTTGTCGAAAATCATGCGCACAGGCAGGCGCTTGATGATGAACGGCGGCAGTTCGGTGCATTTGCGCCCCCACTGCTTCTCGGTGTATCCCTTGATGAGGCGTTCGTATATATCTTTCCCCACAAGCAGCAGCGCCTGTTCCTCCAGGTTCTGCGGTTCGGTTCGTCCGGCGTCTCTCATGCTCTGCAGCGCTTCAGCCTTTTGCTGCTCAATCATCTTGAGCGCTTCCTCAGGAGTGTGCACCCCCCACATCTGGTAGAACGTGTTCATGTTGAACGGCAGATTGTAGAGCTGTCCCTTGTAGTTTGCCACAGGGCAGTTGGTGTAACGGTTGAACTCCACTATTTCGTTTACGAACTGCCACACCCGCTTGTTGCTGGTGTGGAAAATGTGCGCCCCGTACTTGTGAACGTTAATACCCTCGATATTTTCGCAGTAGATGTTTCCTCCCAGGTGGCTGCGCTTGTCAATGACAAGACAAGACTTGCCCGCCTGCTTGGCGAGGTAGGCAAATGTGGCTCCGAACAGTCCGGACCCAACAATAAGATAGTCGTAGTGTTTCATCATGGAATGTACATTCTTAAATGCGAAAATACGCTTTTTATTGTTCTGACGCAAATTTATTCCCATGCAACCGTTAAAATAGACAAAATATCCTATATTTGCAGTGATAGAACTTTTAGAGCATCTTTTATACTTTAACGGACAATGTATTCTGGATTCAAAATAGTATGCTGCACGGCGGCAGGGCGTATGCGCTATATGCAGTATATTTTCCCTTATGTATTGGCAAGCGACATCGTTGATCGGTATAACATTTGGGTTAATACCACAAACATGCAGGACATTGAGTATTTCAAGCTTATGGCCGAGCGTTACCCAAAGATACGTCTTGTTTGGCAGCCTGATGGAATTTGCGATGGAATAAACAGCATAAATGCTTTTTATCGTTACTGCATAGAGGACGCCACTGTCTACATCAAGATCGATGACGATATAGTGTGGATGGAGCCGGACACCTTTGAGAAGATGGTGAAGTTCCGCGTTGAACACCGCGAAGCGTTTTTGGTCACTCCTCAGGTGGTCAACAATCCTATGGGTTCGTATTTGTGGCAAGTGAAGGGGATACTTAATTATGGGAAATACATGCAGGCGTTTCCCAACCATCGTATATTGTGGAAACGGGGTGCTTTTGCCGAGGAACTGCATCACTACTTCCTGAGCATAATGGAGAGGGATGCTGAGTCTTACCGCAAACTCTATATTGGTACGGTACCAGTGGCCTGCAATCGTTTCAGCATAAACTTTATTATGTGGTTTGGAAGCGACATGGCGAAGATTAACGGTCTGGTTCCTGGCGACGACGAGGAATACTTGTCGTCAGTCGTAGCTCCTAAATTGGGAACTTTGAACTACTATAACGGCGATTGCATCGTGGCTCATTTCGCCTTCGGACCTCAGCGTTTTGTGCTCGACAAGAGTGACGTTTTGGAAAGATACGGTCGTTTGTGCGAAGAGCTCTTCAAGAAAAACGAAGAGATGCAGAAAGTTTGGCAGGCGATTAAGGAGATGAAGAAGGATGTGGAGTCGCGCTTACCAGAGATAATGGCGCAGAAGCCTCCTTATCCGGTAATGAAGAAACCTTTCATGAAGCGTATGAAGGCCGACTTCAAGGCTTGGCAGAAAAGGATTGCGTATAGAATAGAAAAGGCAAAGGGTGTGAAGTATATAGTAAAAGAGGGAAGCGTTTTTTAATGCTTCCCTCTTTTACTTAGCGTCACTTGGAGCAATTCTTTTCTATCTATAGGGCCTTTGTTCCATCTGCTTGTTACTTTTCGAACCACTTTCTGGGGTTCGAATATTTTCTCAGCCATACCAGCCACATGCAGTGGTGCTTCATGAAGAACAGGTCAGTTCGCTGCTTCTGGCTGAAGCATGGGATTACGTCCAGGAAATTCTCCTCTATCAGCTTGAAATCAGTGTGGTGGTCGTAGAAGAGGTAATAAATGAGCTTTGCTTGTATGCGCTTGAAGGCATTGGTGTATTTCCTGTTGCTCAACAAGTCCATGTCCTTGAGCATGTCGATTTCAGAGCGCATATTGCGGATTTTCTTGCCCATGTCCTGCTTTTTGAAACTTGATGTCCAGGAGTTTGTTCCCATGTAACGGTATGTGGCAGTCTTGTCAACAAACCAATAGACCTTGCCCTTCAATGCAGCGTATATCTGCAGCGGAAAATCTCCTACATGGCATTTTTTAGCGCTCTCAGGATAGTCCGTCGCTTCAATCAGCACTTCTCTTCTGAAAAGCAATGTTGCAGTCTGAACAAACAGGCCTCCGTGCGTTATTACATCTTCGGTTGGAACGGTTTGGTCAGCAGGGTATCTGCACCATTCCTCATTTCCCTCAGCTGTTTGTATCACTGCATTCGTGCAGCACATGGTGTAGTCAGGATTTGCTTCCATGAAGTCCACCTGCTTCTGAAGTTTCAGCGGGTCAATCCAGTAGTCATCGCCTTCGCAGAGAGCTATGTATTTGCCTTTGGCAAGAGGGAAACAAAAATTGCGTAGCATGCCTCTGACCCCTTTGGAATATAAGTTCTCCTCATGGTAAATAGGCTTGATGATGTCAGGGTGCTTGGCTTTGTACTCTTTGATGATGTCCGTAGTGCCGTCGGTTGAAGCGTCGTCATTGATGATGATTTCTACAGGGAAGTCCGTCTTCTGCATCAGGAAACCGTCCATGCACTGTCGGATATATGGCGCATGGTTATATGTGATGCTGCAGATGCTCACTAAGGGATTGTTACTTATTTTGTCCATAGTAACTCCTCTTTGTATCGTTTGCAGATTATTTGTTCTTTATAATCTATAGGGGGATATATCTTTTCCCCTATAAAAGAGTTCAAATGGCTTATAACCATATTATATCCTATAAAAATGCTAAATGCTACGCCTGCTGAAAATCTCGGATTAATGTCTATTAAATAAAAACATCCCTCATTGAAAATAAATTCCATATTAACACAACCGATAATACCTAATTTTTCTCCAATATAAGAGGATGTGTTGGTCAAAGTCTTATTCGGAGTGATTCGTATTGTGGTACCTGCCCCATTTTTTGTTCTTAGCAATTCTTCCCGTGGAATAGCGAAGTCGTTACCAAAAGTGTCGCGTACATAATCAACTGTAAAAATGGGACCGCTTATATTCTTTTGAACTATATAATTGTCTATCCCTATTAAATCTTTTAAATCTTTTGCTTTTGTTATTTTTTTTAGTCCTTCACTGCTTCTTCCATTAATGGGTTTTGCTACAGATGGAATAGGAAAATCCATTGTCAGTTCTTCTGAACAAACAGAATAAGGGACATTGACAATTTTGTCGTTTTTAAACAACGTGTGCATTGCATATTTATCGCGAGCAATATTTAAACATTGTTCTGATTGAATGAATAATGTAATGTTAGAGTTAGCAAAGTCTTCTCTACGGCGGTTAAGTACGTCTATTTCTAAGTCTGTAAGTGGAAATATACTTTCTATCTGTTCTTTTTTGCAGATTTCTATAAGAGCGGAAACATATTTTTTTTCTTCTGTTGCAAATGGCACTTGATATACTTTGTCACAGTCTCCTGCAACAGCATGCCAATTTGATGGATATATGTCACACCCAATGACTTTATGTCCTTTGTCCTTCAGTCTGTTTATTACACAATCTGCGGAGAACGATCCTATTGCTGTAACTAAAATGTTCATAGCACTATTGTTAAAGTTCTAATTTTAAGAATGCCTTGTTTCCCTCGGATCTAAATTCCGTAAATCCTACAGATTTATATAAATTAACAGCATGGGGATTTATTGAATCACAAAGAATAGTCTTCATTTCGCATTTTTTGCATTCTTCTATCATTTTGTTCACTAATATGTGTGCGTATCCTTTTCCTCTTGCCATTTTTCGTGTGCTTAAAATGGGAAGATGAGCGGTTTGATTAATTTTATCATTGCAATAGAATCCTATACAAGAAACGAGTTCCTCATTCTCTTTCACACCAAAGACTTTACCGAATTGCAATAATTTCTCAGCAAAAGAATTTATGGACGTTTTCTCGCTGATAGGAATACCAAAATCATGATCAACATCATTAAGATAGTTGACCAAGTCATTAAGATTTATGATTGGTGTAGTTATATACATTTTTCCAGTTTAGTTGATAATAAATTATATATGCCTCCTGTGTTCCAAAATAAGATATTTTTCTCTTTGAAGCTTTGTGATGCTCTTATTATATCAATCATTCCCCAAAAAGCCTTGCCTGAATAAGTAGGGTCGATAATCATTCCTTCTTTAGAGATGCATTCCTTTACGGCATTTATTAACTCGTCATTATATTTAGCATAACCTCCACACAGATAATTATCGGAAAATTCTAAATTATTAAACGTGTATCGGGTTTTAAGGTATTCGGTTAGAATTTTCATATTTTCCTCTAAAACAGGGCGCTCTTGCTCATAAGTTCTGGCTGTAGATATCGCATGAACTTTTGCGTTAGGAAAATATTCTTGCATACCGGCACAAATTCCCGTCAGTGTGGTACCAGTGCCGCATGCTATAAATAAGTGATCTATGCTGTTTAATTCATTAGAAACTTCTTCAACAGCATTGTAATATGCGTAAATGCCCTCCAATGATTTACCTCCCCCGTATATGATTTTTACCCTTTTCCCCTTATCTTTATATTGATCTAAAACATCAGATATGGTCTTTGGTACCATTGATTTTTCGCAACGTGTTGTTTGAATGCCTGTTAATTGACAAATGTAATAGTTTAGTGAAGTTTCAAACTCTTCAGGTTCGTCAGTGTATTCAATTAAATGCATTGGTATACCGATTTTTGCGCACATTAATGCGCAAGCCCTGTTGAAATTTGAGCAAGGTCCTCCAGCTGTTAATAAGAGGTCGTATTTTTCGGTGCTGACATCTTGTAAGATGTATTGTAACATACGCGCCTTGCTTCCTCCACCAGCATCAATAAATAGGTCATCCCTTTTACAAAATAGATTGACTCCTAACGAGCGGGAATAGTATGGCAAAGGAGTTATAGGTGTGGGAGAAAAAGGTAAATGTTTCATTTTACGATCAAGTCAACAATTCTATTTATATGTTCCTCACTCAATTCATGATGCATAGGAAGACAAATAACGCTGTTTGCCATTTTAAGGGCGTTAGGAAGGTTGTCGGGGTTGGCAGAAGGCAATTCGCGGTATGTGGTAAATTCGCTTATGAGCGGATAGAAATATCTGCGTCCGAGCACGTTCTTGTCTTTCATCTTGAAGTAGAGTTCGTCGCGGGTCATGCCGTATTTTTCAGCGTCGACGAAGATTGGGAAGTAGCTGTAGTTGTGCTTCACTCCTGGCATGTCGTCCATGAATGTTATGCCTTCCACGTTGCGCAGCGCTTCTCGGTATCTGATAGCTGCCTGATGGCGCGCCTCGATGCATGCGTCAACCAGCCTGAGGTTCAGAAGTCCGTATGCTGCGCGAATTTCGTCCATCTTGCTGTTGATGCCTGGGGCTACGACTTCGGTTTCGCCTGCGAATCCGAAGTTCTTCAGATAGTCGATGCGGCGCTTGGTCTTTTCGTCGTGCATGACGAGGGCTCCGCCTTCGATGGTGTTGTACACTTTGGTGGCGTGGAAGCTGAGGGTGCTCATGTCGCCTGCGTTTAGGATGCTTTCGCCGTTGACTTCAACGCCGAAAGCGTGTGCCGCGTCGTAGATGACTTTCAGCCCGTACTTGTCGGCGATGTTCTGGATGCGCTTGGTGTCGCATGGCTTGCCATATACATGCACGGGCATGATGGCTGTGGTTTTAGGGGTGATGGCTGCTTCGATCTTGTCGGGGTCGATGTTGCCTGTTGCCGGGTCGATGTCTACAAAGACGGGCTTGATTCCGTTCCACCAGAGCGAATGGGTTGTGGCTACAAAACTATATGGTGTGGTGATGACCTCTCCTGTGATGCGCATGGCTTGCAGGGCTGTTATCAGAGGCAATGTCCCATTGGTAAACAAACTTATGTATGGCACTTTGAGGTATTCGGCCAGTTCTTTCTCCAGTTGTTTGTGGAACGAGCCGTTGTTGGTTATCCATTTGCTGTTCCATATTTCCTTGAGCAGGGCGTTGAATTCGTCCAGGTTGGGGAGCAGCGGGGAGGTGACTGTGATGAGTTCCATATTTGTTTAGTTTGTGTAAAGACGTTTTATTCTTTCTTCGAAGAGTTCCGGGTTCTTCTTCAGCATTTCGGCCACTTCGGCATAGGTGTGGTTGGCGTCCATGTATTTGTGTCCGTGTGCAGTAGGGAGCTTTTGCGGAGTCATGTAGTCCTTGCCGTAGTAGCAGCTGAGGGCGTCGTCTGTGTCGGCTGGTGCGGGGAGCATGACGTGCTCGAACGGTAGCCATTGTGTAGTGTCGTATGACGAGCGCTTGCGTATGGCGGTTCTGCTGCTGTAGATGAAGGAGATGATGGATATGCGTTCGGCCTTGTCGGAGTCGACCATGCGGAAGAGCTTTTCGTAAAGCGCGAAGGCTTTTCTGTACGGGATGATTGAGTAGAGTCCTTTTGACAGGAGTGCTATGGTCTTTTTACCGAACGAAAGTTTGCTTAGGTTTTTGCTTACGTAGCCTCGCAGGGTCTTCTTTATGAGCATTGTTGAGGTGCGGTGAAAGAATCGCAGGATGGGGTTTTCGACATATCCGTCGAGCACGAAGATGTCGAGGGTGATTCCTTTGCAGTAGTCGTAGTCCATTTCGCCTTTTCCGAATGCGGCTGTGCGTGTGTTGCGCAACTGGCCGTGTCCGCAATAGAAGTCTTTGTCTGAGTAGACTGTTTGGAAGAAGTATGGTTCTTCAAACTCCTTGTCGGCTATCTTGACGAGTTTGTCGTAGTCTTTGCGCAGCATGACGAAGTCGACGTCGTCGTCCCAGGGGATGAATCCTTTGTGGCGTACGGCTCCGAGGAGGGTGCCGCTGTCCATCCAGCATTGGAGTCCGTTGCGCTGGCATACTTCCACTAATTTCTGTGCCAGGTCAAGGCCTACGGCCCATACCTCTTTCATTTCGTGGTTTATCTTATAGCCGAGTCTTATCTCGTCTTCATAGAATTTTGCGGGTGCTTCCATCGTGTTTTGCGGTGTTTTGTCGTGGCGGTTTCAGTTTTTAGTATCCAAGAGTTCTATGGATTTTCTTATTGCTGTTGCGAAGTAGTGTCCGTCGGAGAGCTGTTTGTTTATCTTGGCCACGTTCTCGCGCATCTTGTTGAAGTCGTCTTCGCTAATGCTCTTCAGGGTGGAGTCGATGTCGCTGATGTCGTCGACGAGGATTCCTATGCCGTTGTCTTTGACGAATTGTGCCAGACCGGCGGTTTTTGACAGGATGACGGGCATGTTGCAGCGCAGGTAGAGCGACACTTTGTGCGGATTGTTGTACGACATGTATTCGCCGATTTTTCCTTTGCCTTCAGTGAGCGAGTCGCCGTACCAGGAGAGCCCGAACATGCCTTCGCCTCGTTCCATGAGTTCGTAGTCGCGGATGAATCCTTTGTAGTCTACGGTTGATTGGGATGGCAGTCGGTCATGGTGCAGTCCGTTGCCGTAGAGTATGATGCGGGTCTCTTTGGTGTTGGTTGCCATGTCGTAGATGAATGCGTTGTTTTTCGGACTCATGCTGCCTACGAAGCATATGCTCTTTTTGGCGGTGTATGGGTTGTTGCGCTCTGGATTTCTGCCTGCTGGCGAGAGGTAGTCGAAGATGCCGAGACAGGTCACATGGGCTTTGCATCCGTTGTCGAGCAGCCATTTCTTCATGGTCTCGTTGTGGGCGATGATTGCGTCGGAGTGGTTGAGGCGGTTTATTTCCTTTTCGACGGTCAGTTTTTTGCGGCGGAACGAACCGAGGTCGTGTATCTGGGTCACGACTTTTGCTCCTTTCCTGTGGGCCACGTTGCAGACTGTCTCGTAGTATTTCTTCATCGGATACTGGAGCACGAGGATGTCGCCCTTGCGAATACGAAACATGGCTGTCACTACTCCGGTGAATGTAAGTATGAAGTCAAGTATCTTGTTTTTGTGATTGCTCTGCCTGAGTCCGAGGTTCACGAACCCCATCTTTGCCATGATGGCCTCGATGTCTGTCTTGGCCTTTCCTCCGGCGGAGGATATGGTTTTGTAATTGCGTGAAATATAGCAGTAACGCATGGAAGTTGTGTGTAGTTGGTTTATTCTTACAAAAGTAATCAAAAATAGCAATATTGCCAATTTGTTACGATGTTTTTAGGCAAATTCGCTTCGCTCAAAACTTTAAACTTAGTCTGAGTTTGTACGTACTTAGTCTGAGTTTGTATAAACCGAGCCTAAGTTTGTACGTACTTAGTCTAAGTTTGTAGTTTTTGCCGTAGTGTTGTTGGTGTTCCTCCCGCTTCTTCATTTGTTGTCCGCCCTTTGCTGGAGAAAATAATTCGTGCCAATAATTCGTAGGAGTATATGATTTTTAGTTATCTTTGCCTTGTCTTCTTACAAAAAACATTCCTTACGCCTATGAGTAACTATAAGTTTATCGTTAACCCTGAGTACAAGCTGTATGCCAGCTTTGTGGAGTGTCTTCCCCGCCGTTTCGACTCTGACGGCGAGACTGTCTATGAAGGGCGCAATATGGTGAAGGTCTTTGTGGAGAAGGGGCAGAAGTTTGTTGTGAAGCGTTACAAGAGGCCTATGCTGCATCAGCGCATTGACTACACTTTCATAAGGAAGAGCAAGGCTCGCAGGGCTTATGATTTCGGCTTGCGGTTTCTGGAGTGTGGCATTGACACTCCGGTGCCTGTGGCTTGTGTGGAGGAGTATAAGTTCGGGCTGTTTCGTACGGGATATTTTGTTTCGACCTATTGCGGCGACCCAGATTTGCGTATTCTGAGGGAAGAGCCTAAGGACGACCTTATTGAGGCGTTTGCGCATTTGGTCGTTGAGATGCATGAGAGCGGAGTCCTGCACGGCGACCTCAACTTGTCGAACATCCTTTACAGGGAGGATGAGGCTGAAGAGTGCGGCTATCACTTCACTGTCATTGACACTAACCGCTCGCGCTTTGTGGGCGAACCGACCAAGCGCCAGTGCTTGCGCAACATGATGCGCATTTCGCACGAAAGGCAGCTTAACAAACGGATAATAGGGCGCTATGCCGAACTGCGCGGTTGGGACAAGGACGAGTGTATTGCTTCGGTTGAGCGTATGCTCAGCGCGTTTGAGAAGAGGAGAAGCCTTAAGCGCAAAATCAGGTTCAAGAAAAAAGGTTAGCGCGTGCTGACCTTGACATAGAAAAAGAAGAGGGCTGCGAAGCCCTCTTCTTTACGTTTATGGATTGTAGTCTCTGTACGGTTTGTTCAAATCCAGCAGGTGGAAATTGTGCTGGCGCTGCTTCGGCCCTTCCGGAATGACCATGTAGTCGCCATACTTCTGCGACAGGTAGGCGTCGGGGTGCTCCACTCCCATCACGCTTTTGCCCTCGAAAAGTATAGGCGTCGGGGTGCCGAATTTGCTTCGTGGCATTATGCCCTTGCGCCCGTCGTCGTAGTCGACAACCAGTTCTGACGAGTCGAAGTCGTACGTTCTCTGCATCCTGCGCATTTTTTCCTGCACCTCTTCAAGCGTGTACAGCTTTCGGCACAGCAACGGAATCCATGACGACGGGCCGTGTCCGTGTCGGTACGGGTCGCGATAGAGGAAGTACTGCACCTTCTTCAGATAGAAGTAGCGTGCGAAATGCAGGCGCTGCACAAGGGTGTTTGTTGTCATTCCGTCGAGCGGGAACACGTCAATGTAGATTCCGCCCAGGTATTTAAGGTGCATCCTCTCAATGAGCGTAGTGCTCGAATCTTGAATCTTCGCAAACGGAAGAGGGTAGTCCTTGTCTGTTTCGTAGCTTACCACTTCGAACGGTTCGGGCATCCACTCCCTGGCATTGGCCATGAGCAGGTCGTAGTCCTTGCGAGGCATACCAATGTCAAGGTCGTCATCCCAGGGGATGAACCCTTTGTGGCGTACGGCGCCGAGCAGCGTGCCGGCTATGATGTAGTAGCGCAGACCTCTCTCCTCGCATACCTTCTGGAGGGCAAGGAGAATGTCGAGAATGCGCAGCTGAAGCGGGCGAATGTCGTAAGAGGCCATAGTGCTTTTAGTACAAGTTTTGCGGAATGAGTTCCTTTGCTGAATTGAAGTCCTCCACAGTGTCGAGCTCTATGGAGAAGAGGGCTGTCGTGTCTTCCACGTAGAAGGCATAACCCTGCGGAATGAGCCTTTCGAACGCCCTTTCGTAGAACACGTTGTCCAGCCCCTCCTGACCGATCATAACCTCCAGCTCCTTGTAAAGGGCGGTAGTGTATGATGCAGACATACGCTCTATTCCGATTGACTCGCCGATAGCGTCGGCAATCGAGCACGTCTTGCTGATTTCAGCCACACG
The DNA here is from genome assembly GCA_045576655.1 of Bacteroidaceae bacterium. Lineage (GTDB taxonomy): Bacteria > Bacteroidota > Bacteroidia > Bacteroidales > Bacteroidaceae > RGIG8745. Next base: position 73,272 of record JAZNGW010000006.1, on the reverse strand, counting down.
TCCCTCCGAGTCAGGTATGATCTTAATCTCCTCCTCGCCGAGAGGGTGATTGTTGAGCGCGAGAATATCGCCGTGCTCCGACTTGAGAAGTCGTGCCACTATCTGCGGGTCGAAGAGTATGTCGCTGTCGAGCAGCAGAACGTCCTCGCCTTCAGCCTCCTTTCGCGCAAGCCACAGCGAATAGATATTGTTAGTAGAAGAGTACACCTCGTTGTGTATGAACTTGATGTTCACCCCGCTGTAGCGCTCGTTGAGGAAACCTTCAATCTGCTCATGCAGATAACCCGTAACGACAACGAAATCGTTGATGCCGTTCTTGATAAGACCGTCGAAAGAACGCTGCAAAAGGCACTTTCCTCCGATTTCGAGCAGGCATTTAGGGCAGTTGTCAGTAAGCGGACGCAAGCGTGAAGCTATGCCCGCAGCGAGAATCACGGCCTTCATGACAAAGCGATACGTTTGATAGTGTCACATACCACCTGAGTCTGCTCAGGGCGTCCCAATGTTATGCGCAGACAAGACTCCAGCCCAGGATCGCCCATGAACTTGATCTTGTAGTCCTGCTCGGCGAGAGCCTTCTGCAGGGCAGCCTTGATTTCGATAGGATACTTGATGAGGATGAAGTTTGCCACACTCTTGTACACCTTGAAGCCCTCGAGGTCGCCGAGTTCCTTCTTGTACAGCTGGCGGCCCCATTCCATCTGCCCAGCCACGTTGCGGTAGTGATCCTCGCTCTCAAGCGCAGCCAGTGCCACAGCCTCGGAGAAACGGTTGTAGCCAAGATACTTGTTGGCATACTTGAGGAACTTCTTGTGACCCGCTCCCATGAAGCCGAATCCCATGCGCAAGCCTGGAAGACCGTAGAACTTAGAAAGCGTACGTGAGATGATAAGGTTGGAGTATTTGTTCACGAGCGGAGCTATATAGTCCACGTCGCTGCTGATGAACGATGCGTAAGCCTCGTCGATGAGCACCATAGTCTCGGCAGGTATGTTCTCCATGATGCGGCTCACCTCCTCGCTTGTAAGACTGTTGCCGGTAGGGTTGTTAGGCGAAGCAAGAAGAAGCATTCTTGGGCAGATGCGGTTGGTGTACTCAATAACCTCATCTACGTTGTAAGCAAATGTGTCGTCCTGCTCATAGAGAGGGTACATCTCAGTCTGTCCCTCAACCTCCTCAGCGATAGAATTGTAGTACCACCATGAGAACTGAGGAATGAGGATTGTCTTGTTGTTGCCTTTTGTGAGGTAGTAGTGCACAGCGTTCTTCAGAATGTCCTCACCTCCGTAACCCAATAGCACCTGTTCTTCAGGCACATTGTATATCTCGGAGAGTCTTACAGACACAACGCTCTTCTTGCCCTCGTCGTAGATGCGTGTGTAGAAACACAAATCCATCGGGTTGAAACCCTTGATGGCGTCAATCACTTTTTGAGACGGCTCAAAATTAAATTCGTTTCTGTCAAGAAAATTCATAATGTATATGTTTAACTGTTTGTTTGTATTTCGTTCTTATAGATATCCATCAGCTGCTTTGCCAGAGAGCTGGGCTCAAAAGTTTGCATAGCGTACTCTCTTCCGCCTTTTAGCATGTAGGTGCGCAGCTCCTCATCCTCAATAGTCTTTCTCAATGCTTCAGAAATGGCATCTACGCTGTTAGGGTCAACCTGCAGAGAGTAAGGGCCTCCTGCTTCCGGAAGAGAAGACACGTTGCTAGTTATTACAGGGCAGCCGTTGAGGAGCGCCTCTACCACAGGCAGACCGAAACCTTCGTAGAAAGACGGGTAAACAAAAACCTTAGCGCAAGTATATAGTGCCTGCAACTGATGGTTGTCACGGATGTTTGGTGCCCAGATAAACAGCTTCTCAATGCCTTTGGAGGCGATGTATTTCAATACCTCAGCCTTGTATTCCCTGCCATTGCCCACAATGACTAAAGGCATGCGCAAATCTTGCGGAAGCACTTCCATAGCCTTAACTACCGACAGCAAGTTTTTTCTGCTGTTGATAGAACCAACGTAGAGCATGAAGTCCTTTGGCAATCCGCTTACTGCGCTGTCAGCCATACGGCGCGCATCTTCCATGTCAAGCGGAGTGTAGAACAGTTTTTGCACAGGTTGGTAAACCACGCTTATCCTCTCCTCTGGCACTCCGTAGAATTTCATGATATCCTTCTTCGTGCATTCGCTTATGGCGATTATGCGGTCGGCGTTGCTGCATGAGTATCTGAACTTGAGGTCATAGATTTGTCTGTCGTGCCAGTGATACATGCGTGTGAAAGTCTTGAACGCAACATCGTGTATGGTCACCACCGATGGTATTCCCTTTGATTTGATTCCTAACGGAATCTCGTGGCTCAGGCCATGGAAAATGTCTACATTGTCGTTCTTCAAGTCTTTGGCTTGTACGAAGGTTCTCCAAATGCTCCCCTTCGCAATTCCATGAGGAAATACGGTGCGGCAATGATCTTTGGTAAGGTATTCCTCGGTCTGTGCGTTTAACCTCACTTTTGGAGTATATAACCAATACTCATTCTCCGGAAAGTTTTCCGTCAGGATGTCGATCATCGTACGGCTGTAGTTGCCAAGTCCGGTGAAATTGTTGTATAGGCGTTTTGCATCGAATGCTATTCTCATTTCCTTGCTTTTGTTTATCTTGTTGAAGTATTGGTTTTGATGTTTTCTTTTCGCTTGTCATCCCTTTCTCCAGAACGTCTTGGTGAGGACGATTAAGAGCGGGAATATCTCCAGACGGCCGATGAGCATCAGTATGGAGCAGATTATTTTGGATGCAGGGCTGAGGATGTCCCATGAGTGGGCGGGGCCGAAATATCCCATTCCCGGACCGACGTTGCTGAGTGAAGCCATGGCTACTCCGAAGGCGTCGTAGTAGCGGAACTCGTGGCCTGAATCAGCGCTTGTTCCTGTGATGGCGAGGGCGAAGGCGCCGAGGAAGAGTGAGCCGACGAACAGGACTGAGAATGCCAGGAGGGTCTGCACCGTGGAGTTGGGTATGACGTTGTTGTTTACTTTCACGGGGATTACGGCTCTGGGGTGGAGTATGCGAGTCACTTCGTTGCGCAGTATGCTGTAGAAGATGGTCAGGCGTATGCACTTGAATCCGCCGCTTGTTGAACCTGAGCAGGCTCCTGCAAACATCACGAATAGGAGTATCGGCATGAGGTGGACTGGCCACAGGGTGTAATCGCATGTGGCGAGTCCGGTTGTGGTCTGCAGGGATATGATGGTGAAGATTGACTCTCTGAATGAGAGTTCTAATCCGTTGTCTGTGTGCGAGAAGTAGAGGGCCAGGGTGCATATTGCGGTTGCTCCGAATGCTATGAGCATGTATGTGCGCACTTCGGCATCGGCGAAGAATCTTTGCAGGCGCCCTTTCAGGATTGTGTAGTAGATGAGGGTGTAGTTCACTCCGCTGATGAACATGAAGAAGGTCATGACATATTCGATCATTGGCGAGTTGTACACTTCGTGGAGCATGTCCGTGTGGGTTGAGAATCCGCCTGTGGCGGTTATGGTGAAGGAGAGGTTGACGGCGTCGAACATTCCCATTCCGCAGAGGGTGAGCGAACCGATGCATAGGGCTGTGAGCAGCAGATAGACTGTGCCGATCCATTTCACTGCTACGCTGATGCGTGGGTGCACTTTGTCGTGCAGGGGTCCTGTGGCTTCGGCGGCAAAGAGTTTCACTTCGCCTACTCCGAATGCCGGCAGTATGGCTATGGTGAAGAAGATGATTCCTATTCCGCCTATCCATTGCGACATGCTTCGCCAGAAGAGCATTCCTTTCGGCATGCTGTCGACGTCGTTGATTATTGTTGCTCCTGTCGATGTGAATCCTGATACGGTTTCAAATAGGGCGCTGGCGACGTCGGATATGCAGCCGTCCAGGAGGAATGGTGTCATTCCCACGAGCGAGAATACTATCCATACGATGCTGACGACTATGTAGCCGTCTTTTCGTCCCATGTTTTTCCCGGCTTTAACTCCTGCCAGCACGCAGATGAGTCCGAGTGTCATGGCTGTTGCCACTCCCCAAAGCATGGGGCTGGTGTTTTCGTCGTAGTATGCCGAGACGGCAAGACTGCACCCCATGAGTCCTGCTTCGATGAAGAGGAGGTATCCGAGTATCCGTGATATGAGTTTCCAGTTGGGCACTGTGATGGTTAGGGTTTAATGGTTAGGGTTCTTTAAAGTCTTTAAGGTCCTTAAGGTCTTTTGGGGCCTTAGGGTCTTGGGGGTATCGTTCCTGTTCCCGTTATCGTTCTCGTTAGTTCTATTTGAAGTATTTGTCGAGTTTCTTGAGTGTCGAACCTATGCAGAACACGACTACTCGGTCGTCTTCTTGGAGTCTGGTGCTTCCTTGTACGAGCATGCCTTTGCCATTGCGTATCACTCCACCGATGTTTACTCCGTGGGGCAGTCCGAGCTTCATCACTGGGTTCTTGGTCACTTTTGAGTTTTTCTTTACGACGAACTCTGCCACGTCGGCGTCTGCCACGGTGAGCATCTTTACGTTGTCGACTGCCGCTTTGAGCAGCAGCTGGTAGATGTGGCTGGCGGCTATGGTCTTTTTGTTTATGATGGTTCCTACGTCGAGATCTTCTGCCATGTCGAGGTAGTCGAGGTTTTCCACTTGTGCGATGGTTTTCCTGATTCCTTTTCTGCGTGCCGCTATGCAGGCGAGTATGTTTTCTTCGTCGTTTGACGTGAGTGAGATGAAGGCGTCGAGGTTTTCAAAGCCTTCGTCGTTGAGGAGTCCCATGTCGTGTCCTTCGCCGTTGATGACGAGGGTTTTGTTTTTGAGCATTTTGCCCAGTTGTTCGCAACGTTCCATGTCGGGTTCCACTATCTTCACGTTCATGTTGTCGGGCAGTGCCCAGTCGGTTCTGACGCTGAGTTTTCCTCCGCCTATTATCATTATGTTGTGTACGCTTGGGTAGTCGTCCTTTCCTACGAGGTGGCGTATGTTGTCTATCTCGTCGCGGGTGGTCATGAAGAAGACGAGGTCGCGCGGCATGATTTTTTCGTCACCGTATGGCACTACCGTTTCTCCGTTTCGCTTTATTGCGATGACGTGGAATTTGTGGCCGTCCATGCCGATGTTTTTCAGGGTGCGTCCTACGAGCTGGTTTTTCTCGTTGCTTATCTCTTTGTCGTACTTAGGGTTGCCGTCGTGCATCTTTACGCTGATTAGCACGAGGTCGCCGTTGTTGAAGTCCCACCACTGGCGCACCCAGCTGTAGCGTGCCGAGTCGGCTATTTCTTTTGCGGCGAGCAGTTCGGGGTAGATGAGCATTTCTATTCCGATACTTTCAAAGAGGTAGCGGTTTTCCTGTTTCATGTACTCGTAGTTGTCCACTCGCGCTACGGTTCGCTTGGCTCCGAGTTGTTTTGCCAGCATGCAGCACGTGAGGTTTTCGCTCTCGTTTGGGGTGACAGCGATGAAGAGGTCGGCGTTTCCGATTCCGGCGTTTTTCAGTCCGTTGATGGATGTCGGTGCCACGTTGAGCGTCATGATGTCGAGGTCGTTGTTGAGTTTGCTCAGTTTGTCCTCGCTTTCATCGATGAGTACTACGCTTAGGTTTTCGTTCGACAAGAGTCGTGCCAGGTGTGTGCCTACGGCTCCCGCTCCGGCAATGATTATGTTCATGATAAAATCTTTTCTGCTATTGTTTCGGCGTCTATGCCTACGATTTTCCACAGTTGCTTCACTGTGCCGTGTTCGACGAATTCGTCGGGTATGCCCAGGCAGTCTATGCGCTTGCCGTCCATTAGTCCTTGTTCGGTGAGGTGTTCCAGCACGGCGCTGCCGAGTCCGCCTTTCTTCACTCCGTCTTCAACGGTGATTATGTGGCTGAAGTTTTGTCCTACTTCGTTGAGGATGTCTGTGTCGATTGGTTTGAGGAATCGCATGTCGTAGTGAGCTACGCTGAGTTTGCGCCCTTCGTTTGCTGCTGTCATTTCGGCCATGACGATGGCTCGCGACGCTTCTGTTCCGATTGGTCCGAGTGTGAGCACTGCCACGTCTTTGCCCTCTTTCAGCTGGCGTCCTTTGCCCACCTGCAATTCTTCAATCTGGCATCGCCATTCGGGGCGTGAGCCTCTTCCGCGGGGGTAGCGGATGACGAATGTGCCTTTGTCAGGCAGCTGTGCCGTGTACATCATGTGGCGCAGTTCGTGCTCGTCGAGTGGCGAGGCTATGGTGAGGTTTGGTATCGGGCGCAGATATGCCAGGTCGAATGCTCCGTGGTGTGTCGGTCCGTCCTCGCCTACTATTCCTGCGCGGTCCAGGCAGAGCACCATGTTGAGTTTCATTATTGCGGCGTCGTGTATGATGTTGTCGTAGGCGCGCTGCATGAACGATGAGTATATGTTGCAGAACGGCAGCAGTCCGTCCTTTGCCATTCCTCCGGAGAAGGTTACTGCATGGCCTTCGGCTATGCCCACGTCAAAGGTGCGTTCGGGCATGGCGTTCATCATTATGTTCATGGAGCAACCTGTAGGCATGGCTGGTGTGACTCCTACGATTTTGTCGTTCTTCTGTGCCAGTTCGAGCAGTGTGTGGCCGAATACGTCTTGGAATTTCGGGGCGGTCTTGCCGTTTTCGCCGTTGCCTTCGAGGCGCTCGCCCGACTTGCAGTCGAACTTGCCTGGGGCGTGCCATATTGTGGCGTTTTTTTCTGCCGGAGCGTATCCCTTGCCTTTGGTGGTCATGATGTGCAGGAGCTTAGGTCCTTTCATGTCTTTCACGGCGCGGAATATGCGCACGAGCTCCACTACGTTGTGTCCGTCGATACATCCGAAGTACCTTATGTCCATGCCTTCAAACATGTTGTGGCGGCGCGAGAGCACTGACTTGAGGCTGTTGCCCAGTCGTATCAGTCCTTTGCGGCGGCTTTCGGTGAGTATGCCCCACTTGAGCAGGCGCTGCGAGAGTTTGTATCTTATCCGGTTGTAGGTCGAGTTGGTGGTAAGTTGCAAGAGGTATTGCCTCATTCCTCCTACGCTGTTGTCGATCGACATGTTGTTGTCGTTCAGGATGATGAGCATGTCGTTAGGGGTTGAGGCGGTGTTGTTGATTCCCTCAAAGGCCAGTCCGCCGCTCATTGAGCCGTCGCCGATGACTGCCACCACCTTTCTGTCTTCGCCCTCAAGTCGTGCCGCAACGGCCATGCCGAGCGCTGCCGATATGGAGTTCGAAGCGTGGCCGCAGCAGAAAGTGTCGTATTCGCTCTCGGCAGGGAATGGGAACGGCTTGATACCGTGCAGTTTGCGGTTGGTGCAGAAGTTGTCGCGGCGTCCTGTCAGAATTTTGTGCCCGTAGGCTTGGTGCCCTACGTCCCACACTATTCGGTCGTGCGGAGTGTCGAACACATAGTGCAGCGCCACGGTCAGCTCCACCACGCCCAGGCTCGATGCCAGGTGTCCGGGGTTGACCGACAGTTCGCGCACGATGTCGTTGCGCAGTTCCTCACACAGGGCTGGCAGCTCCTTTACGTCCAGCTTGCGCAGGTCGGCAGGCGAATCTATCTTTGTCAGAATCTTATATTCGGTGTTTTCTCCCATTTCTCAGTATACTATACACCTAAATTAGTGTAATCAAACGCAAACTTACGAAAAAAGGACGAAAAACGAACAGAATAGTGTATAAATCCGTCGGTTTGCGCCAGGAATCAGTTCTGGAAGCGGGGAAATATCTTGATTGTGCGAGGTGGAAGTTATAAACTTAGTCTGAGTTTGTACAAACTTAGCTTGAGTTCGTACATACTTAGACTGAGTTTGTACGTACTTAGTCTGAGTTTATAGTTTTCAGAGCCCCCTAAGCGGTGAGTCTGTCCGCTTTAAATGAAAAAATGCGTATATTTGCGGATGTATAACAAGAGAAAACATAAATTATCGCAAATATGAACAGACTAAGAGCGCTGCTGATGGCGATATTCGCAGCGATGACAGCAATGACTATGGGACAGGAAAAAAAGTTATTCACGTTGGAAGATCTCATACCAGGAGGCGGCACATACAGGAATCTCGTTCCTGAAATGAAATATACGGAATGGTGGGGCGATGAGTGCGTGCACCTCGGAATTGACGACTGCCGCACGGTCGACAAGAAGACTGGCGCCGAGACGGTGCTATTCACTCTCGGCGATGTGAACGAGGCGTTGGGCGACAAGAAGGTGCACCACCTCTATTATGCTACTTTCCCTTATGCCGGAGAGACGATAGTGAATATCGACGGCAACCTCATCGACTGGAAGCAGAAGAAGCAGGTTTGGCAGTCGGCTGTGGAGACCGGTGCGCAAAACAAGGATTGGCACTCCGTGAGCCGCAACACAGCATACACCAAGGACTACAACCTGTACGTGACAACTGCTGACGGCAAGACCTTGGCGGTGAGCATCGACGGAAGCATCGACCTCGTCTATGGCGAGGCGGTCCACCGCAACGAGTTCGGCATCGAGAAAGGCACGTTCTGGAGTCCGTCGGGCAAGTTGCTCGCTTTCTACCGAATGGACCAGTCGATGGTGGCGGCATTTCCTCAGGTCGACATGACAACCCGCTGTGCCACAGTGGTTCCCGACAAGTACCCGATGGCGGGCGAGGCGAGCCATAAGGTCAGCGTGGGCATCTATGATGTAGAGGCGCAGAAGACCACCTATCTGAACACAGGCGACCCTACCGACCGCTACTTCACCAACATAGCGTGGAGTCCTGACGAACAGACACTCTACGTCATCGAACTCAATCGCGACCAGACCCATGCCCAACTTGTGGCATACGATGCGCAGACAGGCGAGAAGAAGGCTGTTCTCTTCGAGGAGAAGAACGACAAGTACATCGAACCGATGCACCCAATAGTCTTCCTTCCTTGGGACGAGGACAAGTTCATCTATCAGAGCCGCAACGCAGGCTATAACCACATCTATCTCTATTCGGTCGAAGGCAAGCAACTCCGCCAACTCACCGAAGGCAAGTACGAGGTGATTGACATGCTCGGCTTCAATACGGCGAAGAAAACCATCGTCTACACCAGCAACGAGGGCAGTCCGATAGGCAAGACCGTGTGGAGCGTCGACATGAAGGGACGCCGCAATCCGGTAGGTTCGCGCGAGGGATGGCACACAGCCTCCCTCTCCGCTTCGGGCACATACGTCGCAGACATGTATTCGTCGCCAAAGAAGGCCCGCAACATCGACATCGTTCCTACTGCTGCAGGCGGCAAGGCTGTCAATCTGCTCACTGCTGACGAACCGTGGGACGCCTACAAGACTCCTGAAATAAAGCTCGGCACTATCAAGGCTGCCGACGGCAAGACCGACCTCTACTATCGTCTGCTTCTGCCTACCGACTTTGACCCTGCTAAGAAATATCCTGCTATCGTATATGTCTACGGCGGACCTCACGCACACAACGTCGACGCTTCGCGCCACTACGGAGTGCGCGGATGGGACGTATGGATGGCGCAGAAGGGGTACGTCATGTTCTGTCTCGACAACCGAGGCAGCGAGCACCGCGGGCTTGAGTTTGAGCAAGCCACATTCCGCAATCTCGGCGTGGAGGAGATGAAGGACCAGATTAAGGGCGTGGAGTATCTGAAGAGTCTGCCTTACGTCGACGGCGACCGTCTCGGAGTTCACGGATGGAGTTTCGGCGGATTCATGACAGCAAGCCTCATGACCACCTATCCCGACGTGTTCAAGGTGGGAGTGGCAGGCGGACCAGTCATCGACTGGAAATACTACGAGGTGATGTACGGCGAGCGCTATATGGACACTCCGCAGAGCAATCCTGAAGGCTACGCCAACGCATCGTTGCTCGGCAAGGCAGGCAATCTGAAAGGCCGCCTGCTCGTCATCCACGGCGGCAACGACCCAGTTTGCGTGCCTCAGCACACTTACGCATTCCTTCGTGCATGCATCGATGCCGGCACTCATCCTGACCTCTTCATCTACCCTGGCGACGGCCACAACATGATGGGCACTGACAGGGTGCATCTGCACGAGCACATCAGCCGCTACTTCGACGATCATCTGAAGTAAAAGCCCCCTCTAACTCCCCCAGGGGGGAATTTCTAACGGTAACGATAACGGTAACGGGAACTTGCCCAAATGACCTTAAAGTCCCAATTGACCTTAAAGACTAACCCCAAAAAGTCAGGCAATGATGCAGTTTGACATCAGGCAACATATCCTCCACTTCAAGCAGAGGGCAGGTACCTCGCGCGGGGTGTATACAGAGCGAAAGGTGTGGTACGTCACTCTTAGCGATGATGCCGATGCAGCTCATTGCGGAGTGGGCGAGTGTGCGCCGTTGCCAAAACTGAGTTGCGACGACATGCCCGATGCGGAGTACGAGGAGTTGCTCACTACTTATGCCGCTAAGGTTGCTTCGGGCGAACTCACGCTGGAGAATCTGCGCCATGATGAAGGACTGCGCAACCTGCCTTCCATGCTCTTCGGACTGGAATCGGCACTGTGGCACTACAATCGCCGTTCCGTCAGCCTGTCCGACACGGCTTTTGCTCGTGGAGAAAGGGGCATCTGTATCAACGGGCTAATCTGGATGGGCACATACGAAGAGATGCAGATGCGAATAGATGAGAAACTGCGTGACGGGTTCCAGTGCGTGAAACTCAAGATAGGCGCCATCAACTTCGACGACGAACTGCAGTTGCTCAAGAAGATACGTTCGCGCTACAGCTCTGCCGACATCGAACTCAGGGTTGATGCCAATGGCGCCTTCCGTCCTGGCGATGACGCAATGCGCAAACTTGACCAGTTGGCGCGTCTCGACCTCCACTCCATAGAACAACCTATCGCTGCCGGACAGTGGGAGGCGATGGGAAGACTGTGTGAAAGTACGCCTCTGCCAATCGCCCTCGACGAGGAACTCATCGGTGTGAACGCCTCAGTGCGCAAGGCTGAACTTCTCGACACTATCCGTCCGCATTATATAATATTAAAGCCATCCCTTCATGGCGGCTTCTGCGGAAGCGAGCAATGGATAGAGATGGCTGAAATGCGTGGTATAGGTTGGTGGGCTACTTCTGCGCTCGAAAGCAACGTCGGGCTGAATGCCATTGCCCACTGGTGTGCAATGCTTCAGGAAGGCGGGTCATTAACAGAGTGCGCCGACAAGGCACAGCGGCCTATTATCCCTCAAGGACTGGGAACGGGCATGCTTTTCACCGACAACATCCCTTATCCTCTCGCCATTGAGACCCGTGCGGACGGAATCCCTTCTCTCTACTGCCTCCAATGACGGCAGGTCCTCCTTCCTGTTCTTTATTTTCCTCTGCAAGAGAGTCTTTATTCGAAGTTCTTTGCTTTCATTGTCCATCCGCTGAATTCTGCCAATTGCGCTTCTGTGAACACTGCGGCGTTGTCGGTCTTTCCCTTAAGTTGCCAGTCGAGCCACTTCAGTGCCATCTTCGAGAACGAACCGCCAAACTCCTCACCGAAGGTTCCCATATGACCGCCGTGTGACAGGTTGGCAAAGGCTACGGGTACGCTCTTGATGCGATCGTAGTCCTTCAGGGCGTTGGCGTATGCTATGTCTTCCTTGTCGCCCACGATGTAGATGATTGGGGCGTGCAACTGCTTGAGCGATTTCTTGCTTGCTCCAGCCATTTGCATGTCGCCCATTCCGCTGTTGAACATCATGTATGTCTTGATGCGTGCATCGCTTGCCACTGTGAGCAGTTGCGCTCCTCCGCATGACTGGCCGCCCAGTGCTATGTTCTCCGTGTCGACCTTGTTGTAGTAGGCGCTGTTAGCATCGGCGTTCTGCGCCACAACCCAGTCAATGGCATTAGTGAGGAGTTTGCCGTCAGGGGTGTGGTTGATTTTACGGTCGTTGATGTTCCACTGCATAGGTCCTACCGCTATTACGATATAACCATGTGAGGCAATCTCGCTGAGCACTCGCTCGTGGGTTATCGATGTGTCGTTGCATCCGCCGTTGGCAAATACCATTACCGGAAGTTTTTGGCCGCGTTGAGTTGCCTGTCCCATTTGTGCAGGGCGATACACAACGTAGCCTGGCAATGAGAGTTCTTCAACCGCTGCAGCCTTGAAGCGTCCGCTGCCGCCACCGTCGACAACCTTAAGCTGGTTGAGCGTGACAGCCGGATTAGGATTTTTTAGATGGCGTGCGAAGAATGCGTCCATGGCAGGGCGGGTAAACTCAAGGGCGGCGTTGTATGCCACGTCATGGTTGCCGTGCACTCTGATATACTGCACGTTGCCTCCTGCCTTCTGCATTTTCTGCACATAGTCTGTGGTGAGTTTCTCTCTTACTAAAGGGTCTTCGTAGCCTTGCAGTATGAGCATAGGGGCAGCCTTAGGGGTGAAATAGCCTATAGGCCACCATTCAGGATGCTTTGCCCATGGTATGTTTGGATTGCCTATCTCGGTAGGCGGTGCGCCTGCCGCAGCACAAGTCACGCTGCTGCTGAACTCCTGCCAAGGGCCGTCGCCCTCAAGTTCCTTGTTGTCGGCAGAGCAGGCGAGCATGAGCGAGAGGTGTGCGCCTGCCGAATGTCCGTATACGCCGATTCGTTCAGGGTCGACGCGCAGTTCCTTTGCGTGGGCTTTGAGCCAGCGCACTGCACATTTCACGTCTGAGATGCAGGCAGGGAATGGTGCTTCCTGCACGAAACGATACTCTACGGAGAGGGTCACATAGCCTTGCAGAGCATAATAGATGAGCAGGTCGCGGTACACGGCGTCGGTCTTTGAGCCTGCGCTCCATGCTCCTCCGTGCACAATGACTATGGCAGGGCGAAGGCCTTCTTCGCCGAAGTTGGCTGGGCTTGCGATGTCGAGAACCCACGATTTGCTTTCCCCTGTGCGGTACGGAATGTCACTGGTCAGTTCTATGCGTTTCTGCGCATTGGTCACCAAAATGTTGGCGAGGGCCATGAAGGCGATGATTAGTGCTTTTTTCATAAGATTAGATATTATGCTCAAGGTTATAACATTTCATTTGCAAATATATAGAGAGAGGCATTCTTACAATTTCCTCAAAGTGAAATTGTTGAGGCTGTCCTTTCCGATGATTAGGTCTGACGGTTCGTCGGGCAGATTTTCATTTGTAGTCTTGCCGGTTAGAGCGTCGGCGATGCTTAGCATATTGAACACATCATTGCCCTTCAGGCTGATTTTTGTGGTGTCGTCCACGCTGACGCGTCCGGCGTAAGCCAGTGAGTCATTGATGGCGACAAAGATGCTATCGCCTGCAAGTGTGTTGTCGAATGCAACGGTGTACTTGTCGCGATTCTGCAGGGCTTTCTTTGCTTTCTCGTTGTTGAAAGCGATGGTCCATAGTGTTATTACTGCCAAAAGCAGGATGAAGCCTATGACCATAGTCACGGCAAGGAAATTCTTGTTCTGTCTTGATGCTCTGGTCTGTCGCATATTGAAAGATGGGATTTATGGGTTTATGGGGATTTCCCTCTATCCCCGACCCCTAAACATTAAACATTACTTATATCTGCTGTATACGACTTCGGCGGACGGTTCGCCGAGCCCGCCTCGCTGGTTGGCGCAACGTACGGAGTAGCAGGCTCCCTCGTATGAGCCTTTTGGGATGGTGTAGGTAGGGTGGGTGGTCAGTTTCACCAGTTTGCGGTCGCGGTACACTGCGTAGCATCCCGCTTCGGGAATGTCTTCCCAGGTGATGGTGCGTCCCTTGATGAAGAGTTTGGGCGGTGTGATTTGGCGTGCCACCTCTTGGGCTTCCCATCCTGCGAAGACTTGCTCAATCGAATAGTTGTCCATGTCCTCGTCGGTGAGTTCGCCCTTGTATGCTACTTTTACGGTTGCTCCTATTTTGTCCTTGAACTCTGTTTTTCGGTTGGTCAGGTCAACGAGTCCATACCAGCGGTCCATACTGCCGTATTCGGCAAAGAGGGAGGGGATTGTGCCGTGCATCTCGCCCCATCCTGCTGGGTTGGGTTGCAGGTGCATCAAAGTATTGATGAACACTGCCTTTGGCTCGTTTTTCCACGGACGTGCTAACAGATATTTGCCATCCTGAAACTCGGCTCCTCGCACCTGGCAGTCGTTGAACACATAGCCGTAGTTATGTCCTGCTGCTGTAGCCGGTGCGGCTATGATGTCGCGTTTGCCTGAGTCGCCACGCGGAACTAAACGGAGTTCGCAGCGGTTGAAGAACACTGTGCCGCCTCCGCAGATGAAGTCGACGGTTCCGGCTATGGCGCAGTCTTCCAGGTATGTGCTGCCTCCGTCATTGGTGTAGTAGGTGTCTTGCGTGCTCAGCAGACTCACGTTCTTCAGCACATTGCCTTTGCATCGCTTCTCGTTGAGGGCTACGGCGCGGTTGGCAAAGAGGTTCGGGTCGTTGCGGAAGTTTGACCATAGTTCCAGGTCCTGTATGTAAGTGCTGTCGGCACCTTTCAGAAAGAGGGTCGAAGTGATGCTTATGCCCTCGTACTTAGGGCAGTTCTCTATTTGGGTGTGTCCTGCTCCCTCGCCAATTATTGAAGTGTTGGGGGCGGTGAGCGTGATTATCGGGCTGGGGAAACGTACCGTTCTTCCATCGATTACAGTCGAGATGGTGTCGTTGGGGTTGGTGTGCATGCGGTAGTGACCCGACTTCACGAATATGCGATACCGTTTCGCCTTGTCCTTCCTCGTGTTTGCAGCGTGGATGGCTTGGCGGAACGTTCCGTCGTCGGGCACTATGAAGTCGTACATCCATTTGCCTTGAGTCGATGCCACGATGGGCATCAGCATTGAGAGCAAACAGAAAGTTATGATGTGCTTAATCCTCATCGGAATTTTTGCGGAAAGGGCGTCCTTCGCTGTCGAAGCCCCATTTAGTGTTACGGTTGTCGCGATTGTTTCTGCCTTCATTGCGACGGTCGTTGCGCTTGTCGCCAAATGGCTTTCCTCCGCGTTTGCCTTCGAATGGTTTGCGCTCTTTACGCTCTCCAAACGGTTTACCGCCTTCTTTTCGCTCAAACGGCTTGCGCTCGCGCTTATCTTCTCTCTTGCCGAAAGGATTGCGGTCGGTCTTTCGCTCGTCGCCCTTATAGTCAGATGCCTTGCGGTCGCCCCATTTGAATGAGTGGCGGTCAAGTTCGGTGTCGCTGCCGTCGTCAAACTTTGAGCGGCGTTTTCCCTCGAACGGACGGCTCTTGAAATAATGGTCCTCGTTGTCGGTCTTTCGCTCGCCACGTCCGTATCCGGTGCGCTTGTCGCCCTCGCCAGCCTCATCCTTGTGTTTGTGAGGCTTGAACTTGAGGTTGCGCTTGCGGTCGTCGTCGCTCTTTATGTCAAATCCCTCTTCGCGGCGTTTGCTTAGTTTGCCGTCGAAGATCTGATATTTGCGGAACTCACATTCGAGGGCTCCGTTAAAGAGTGCATATTTGGTTGACGGACGCATGCCTATCTTGGCGAAACATTCGTCGTGATAACTGAGCACCCATGCCTCATTGCCCACGAAGGCATGCTTGAGGCGTTCGCCAATGGCCTCGTATAGTCCGAGGATGTCATTTGTTGTGATGCGCTCGCCGTAAGGAGGGTTTGTTATCATGATTGACTTCTCTACTGGTTGTTCAAAATCATAGAAGTCGCGCTGTTCCACTTCCACGATGTTGTTCACGCCTGCCGAACGCACATTCTCGAGTGCGCTCGCCACTGCCTTGCGGTTGATGTCGTAGCCGTAAATCTTATGGTAGAACTCGCGCTCCTGCGAGTCGTCGTTGTAAATCTGGTCGAAGAGGTCGGCATCGAAGTCCTTCCAGCGTTCGAAAGCGAATTCCTTGCGGAACACGCCAGGGTAGATGTTTTGTGCTATGAGTGCCGCCTCGATGAGTATTGTGCCCGATCCGCACATAGGGTCGATGAGGTCGCATTCGCCGTCCCATCCTGTGAGCATGATCATGCCGGCGGCAAGCACCTCGTTGAGCGGTGCGGCTACGGAGTCCTGACGATAGCCGCGGCGGTGCAGGCTCTCGCCCGAACTGTCGAGAGAGATTGTCACCTCGTCTTCTGCAATGTGCACATTGATACGTATGTCAGGATTTGTTATTCCCACGTTAGGGCGCTCGCCGGTCTTGTCGCGGAAGTAGTCGGCAATGGCGTCTTTTGTTCTGTATGCCACGAACTTGGAGTGGCGGAACTTCTCGGAGAAGACTACCGCATCGACAAGAAACGTGTTGCTGTTGTCCATGTAGTCCGACCATTCCATCTGTTTTACTACCTCGTAAACCTCGTCGGCGTCAGTTGCCTTAAACTCCTTGATTGGTTTAAGTACTTTCACTGCTGTGCGCAGACAGAAGTTTGCCTTGTAAAGCATCTCCTTGTTGCCGGTGAACGACACCATTCGGCGACCTATCTCTACGTTGTTTGCGCCAAGATTGATGAGCTCCTTGGCAAGCACCTCTTCAAGACCCTGGAAGGTCTTTGCTATAATCTTAAATTCTTCCATTATATATGTTTGTCAACTGACAGTTTTCTTTTCTACACTATTTCCTTTGCACTATTTTCGCTCCTGGCTCCACATCCTCCGTCACCCATATGTTGCCTCCTATCACAGCATCCCTGCCGATGGTTATGCGGCCCAGGATTGTGGCGTTGGAGTAGACAATAACGTTGTCCTCCAGTATAGGGTGGCGGGCAATGCCCTTGATAGGGTTGCCGTCCTCGTCAAGAGGAAAACTCTTCGCGCCGAGCGTCACGCCCTGATAAAGTTTCACATTGTTGCCGATGACACACGTTTCGCCGATCACCACGCCCGTGCCGTGGTCGATGGTGAAGTGAGTGCCAATCTGTGCTCCAGGGTGTATGTCAATGCCCGTTTCCGAGTGCGCCATCTCAGTGAGGATGCGCGGAATGAGCGGCACTCCGAGAAGATGCAGTTCGTGGGCTATGCGGTAGTTGATGAGAGTCTTTATTACAGGATAGCAACTGATGATTTCGCCGTAGTTCTTTGCCGCAGGGTCGCCGTTGTATGCCGCCTCGACATCCATAGCCAGCATGCGGCGCAACTCAGGCAGACGGCTTATAAACTTAGCGGCAATCTCCTCGCTGTCCGCCCCCGCTCCACAGTCGGAGTCAAACCCCATGCCTGCCTTAATCTGCTCTGCAAGGAGCATGTAGAGGCGTTCCACACCTACACCGATATGAAACTTGAGGGTGTTGGTGTCGACCGACGGATTGCCGTAGTAACCAGGGAATATGATGGAGCGTGCTATGCTGATGATTTCTTTCAGAACAGTGCCAGAAGGTAGGGGAGTGCCCTCGCGGTGGCGGTGGAAAATGTCCTTATACGACGCAGGGTCGGACAGTTCCTCTGTCGCTTGCGTCAATATACCAGTGAAGTTCTTTGGACTCATAAACACGTTGTATCAGTAAGAAATCGTTACAAATTTACATTTTTTTCCGTACTTTACGCACTATTCGTGCCAAAATAACAGATGTGATTATGTTGCGGGCGCAAAATAAAACGTTTCGCCCTCAGATATGCAATTCTCATTTCCGCGCTGAAAACTTCAAACTTAGCCTAAGTTTCTACATACTCAGCCTAAAAACGTATAAACTTAGACTGAGTTTGTACGAACTTAACCTAAGTTTGTAATTCTCACCTCGTCCTCGGCCCGAAAACTCCCCTTTGGCAATGGTTTTCAGCGTATATGACAAAAACAATACGAGGAAATTCCTTTCGGAACTTCCTCGTATTGTGTAGTTATTAAACAACTCACATCAGATAGGCTTTAGTTCTATTGTAAAACCCATCGCTGCGGCTATCTTGTAAAGAGTTGCAACAGTAGGGACTGTTATTCCTCGCTCGATGCGTGAAATATACGCCTTGTCAGCACCAATGCGTGATGCGAGTTCAGCTTGTGTCAAGCGTGCATTTTTACGAGCGTCGAGCAAAATTTGTGCGTTATATTCCTCCCAAGCCTTTGCTGTGGCTTCTGCACGACTTTGACTACCCACTTCGCCAAACTCTTTTGCGAGTTCTGCGCTTACATCATAAATGTCATTCTTTTTGCTCATAATATTCGTTTTTTAGTTGTATGGCCTTCTTAATTTCGCTATTTGGCGTTTTCTGAGTTTTCTTCTTAAAGCAATTGAAAAGTACGACAACTGTATCGCCATCGTATATGAAGAAAATGCGAAATTCATTATTGCCGTAATTCACTCTAAGTTCATATATCCCGTCGCGAATATACTTAATGTAATGGTGCGGTATCTTATCCTCTGTTTCAAGTAATAACAGCGCGCGCATTATTTTTATTCGCTCTGGTTGGGATAATTTAGCCATAAAGTCGGAATAATACTTCTTATATGCTATTATCTTCTTCATGGTGCAAATATAAACAAAGTTGTACGATTATACAACTTTACGAAGGCTGTTTTTTTGAGATGTGTACATTCTGAACAAAAACAATACGAGGAAATTCCTTTCGGAACTTCCTCGTATTTGGTGCGCCTGATAGGACTCGAACCTACACGCCGCGAAGCACCAGATCCTAAGTCTGGCGTGTCTACCAATTTCACCACAGGCGCGTCTGGGTGAGGATTGCTCCTCCTGGTTGACGGTGCAAAGTTAAGGTTTTATTTTAAACTGACAAAGGGACTGGCGGTTTTTATGGTTTGCCAGCGCTCTTTACTTTGGTCTGATGCCTGGCGAGGAGCCTTTTTATGACTGCGCCAATGGGGATTGCAATGACTGCTCCTATCGTGTTGGCGATGAAATCGAGCCAGTCGCCGTTGCGGCAGGTGGTCAGATACGCTTGCGCCAATTCCATGAGTCCGCCGAGAAGAATGGGATAGACGATGGCAAGAAGCAGTTTTCCTGTCGTCGGCACTTGCTTCTTGCTGCGGTGTATGTCGAACCATGCAGCGCATGCCAGTCCTCCGTACATCACGAAGTGGGTCCACTTGTCCATCAGAGGTATGTCCTCAAGCGGTTTGATTTCCGGTATAGGAATGAGCGACGCAATGATGATGGCAACCGATGCGGCCAGTGTCCAGAAGTGACGTTTCAGCATGTCCATAGATGTATTTGTGGCGTTTGCTCGCAAAAGTACGGAAAAAATCGTATTTTTGCGCTTTATTCTCCTAAAACTGTAGCATAAGGTCACATTGCTTGGTTGGAGCGAATCGTAATGTATAGACTATGGAAAGAGAAAATTTCGGAAGCAAACTTGGCGTTGTTCTTGCGGCTGCCGGATCGGCTGTAGGACTTGGTAATATTTGGCGATTCCCTGTTGAAACAGGTCAGAACGGCGGTGCGGCGTTTATCATTGTATACATTTTGTGCATTGTGTTGCTCGGTTTGCCTATTATGATGAGCGAATTCCTGATTGGTCGCAGCACTCATTCGAACACTGCCGGCGCGTATCGCAAACTGGCTCCTGGCACTCCGTGGAAATGGGTGGGCAGGCTTGGTGTGCTGTCGGGATTCGTCATTCTGAGTTACTATGCCGTTGTGGCGGGGTGGACGGCGGAGTATACGGTGCTTGCGGCTTCGAACTATTTTGAAGGCAAGACCACAGCCGACTTCCCTCGGATATTCAGCGAGTTGTCCGCCAATCCGTGGATATGCACGCTTTGGATGCTTGCTTTCATGGTGCTGACCCACATTGTCGTGGTGCGTGGCGTGAAGAGCGGCATTGAGAAGTTCTCCAAAGTAATGATGCCGGCGCTGTTTGTCATAATCCTCATTCTGGTGGTATGCTCAGTTCTGCAACCTGGTGCATCGAAAGGAGTGGAGTTTCTGCTGAAGCCCGACTTCAGCAAGGTTGACGGTTCGGTCATCCTCAGTGCTATGGGACAGGCGTTCTTTTCGCTTAGCCTTGGGCTTGGGTGTCTATGCACCTATGCTTCGTATTTCGGAAAGGACACCAACCTGGCCAAGACGGCGCTCAACGTGTCGGTCATTGACACGCTGGTGGCCATTATGGCTGGGTTCATCATTTTCCCTGCGGTGTTCAGTGCGGGCTACGAACTCAATAGCAATGACGTTGGTCCGTCGCTCATCTTCATAACTCTGCCTAACGTGTTCCAGCAGGCATTTGGCGCAGTTCCGATGTTGGCTTACGTTTTTGCGGTGATGTTCTATTTCCTTCTGGTCGTTGCGGCCCTCACTTCTACGATTTCTATGCACGAGGTTGTTACGGCGTACGTTTCGGAAGAATTTTCTATGAAGCGCCGTAAGGCGGCGTGGATTGTGACCATAGCCTGCTCGGTCGTGGGAGTGT
Organism: Bacteroidaceae bacterium; assembly: GCA_045576655.1. Lineage (GTDB taxonomy): Bacteria > Bacteroidota > Bacteroidia > Bacteroidales > Bacteroidaceae > RGIG8745. The sequence continues at coordinate 53,014 of JAZNGW010000006.1, read as the reverse complement.
TCTGCGCACTTTCGTTCGGTCCGCTAAGCGACTTCAAACTGTTCGGGCTCTCTATCTTTGACTTCTTCGATTATGTTTCTTCCAACATATTCCTGCCTGTGGGCGGTATGTTCATTGCAATCTTTACGGGATGGTACCTTAACCGCAAGTTTGTTAAGGACGAAATCACTAACGGCGGCACTGTGCGTGCTCCTTACTTCAAGGCGCTCATCTTCGTGTTGCGTTTTGTGGCGCCAATAGCAATCGGACTGATTCTGCTTAATCAGTTGGGCGTGTTTGCGTTCCTTTAAAGATTAGGGTTTAGAGCTTAGTGTTTAGGGGGGAGTGAATGGCATTTAGGGATTTTCTATATTATTCCAAGTCAGACAGGAGGTCCATTGTGGTCCTGTCGCTCATTGCGGTGATTTTTGTAGGTGTTCTTATACTTAAGGACTCGGATCATGATGGATCTGCCGCTGTTGAGGCCGGAGCGGACTCAACAGTGCAGTCTGCACCAGTTGTTATGAGCGAGTTTGACCCCAACACAGTCGATTCCGTTTCACTCATAGGTTTCGGACTCAGTCCGAAGCAAACGCACACGTTTCTTAATTATCGCAGGGCGGGAGCGGTGTTCCGTACTCCAGAGGCAATAGGCCGAGTGTACACGCTGACCGACGAGGACGTGTCGCGACTTTTGCCTTATGTCCGTATAGGTGCGGACTATTCCCGCAAGGAGACGCCCAAGCACACTTATGAGCGCAAACCTGCAAAGGCGAGCGCTGCACCTGATACGGTCAGAACGAATGGGGCAGAATGGAAACGCAATTACCCCGAAAAATTTAAGCGACTCACAAAAGTTGACCCCAATACAGCCGACACCGCTCTTCTGCAGCGTATTCCAGGAGTAGGTTCGTGGATTTCTCGCAACATCGTGGAGCAGCGGAAGCGGTTGGGCGGCTACCATTCTGTCGGGCAACTGCTGGAAGTCAAGTACTTTTCTCCCGAACTGCTTGAATGGTTCGAGGTCGACACGGCAGCGACGCGCATTGAAGCGTTCGACATCAATACTGCATCGTTCCAGCGACTCAACTCCCATCCTTATATCTCATACGAGCAGACGCTCGATTTGTTGAGATACATACGCCTCTACGGCAAAATTGCCGATATTGATGCGCTGCGTCGCACAGGCATCTTTACCGAGGAGGAGGTTGTGCGTCTTCAGCCTTATCTGAAGTTCTGAACGAGCGCTCGTTCCCCTCACCACTGATGTGGATGTGTATGATTTTTCCGTTTTATTTTGCTGATTTGATAGTTTGTACTATATTTGCAAATAGGGCGAATGTCGGCTTGCCAACTCTGTTTGCGGCAATGTCAGTATCGCCAATAGAGACATATCTAATACTAATTTATAAATTATTCAACCTTTATGATGAAACTAACCTCTACACTTGCGGCATTCGGATTTGCCGCATGTGCAATGGCTCAGGGAACATCCCACCAGTTTGATGTGAACACAAAGAAACTCGGTGCTGAGATTTCCCCTACGATGTACGGTATCTTCTTCGAGGATATCAACTATGCTGCCGACGGCGGACTCTACGCCGAACTCGTGAAGAACCGTTCGTTCGAATTCCCTGACAACTACATGGGATGGGACGTGTACGGAAACATCCAGTTGAAGAACGACGGTCCTTTCAACAAGAACCCTCACTACGTACGTCTCGGCTACAGCGGCCACAACGACAAGTATTCCGGCATGGAGAACGAAGGATTCTTCGGCATCGGATATGAGAAGGGCGCAGAATATCGCTTCTCAGTATGGGCACGCGTACCAGAAGGTGGCGAAGGCCGCATCCGCGTAATGCTTTGCGACCCTAAGACTCAGGACGAGCGCCAGCAGTTCAGCGAAACAATGGTGAAGATCGACTCTAAGGAGTGGAAGAAATACCAGGTTGTAATCAAGGCAAACAAGACTGTCGACAAAGGTACTCTCCGCATCATGCTCGACCGCCGCAGCGCAGTCGTTGACCTTGAGCACGTGAGTCTCTTCCCTGTTGACACATGGAAAGGCCACGAGAACGGTATGCGTAAGGACCTCGCTCAGGCTCTTTACGACCTTAAGCCAGGCGTGTTCCGCTTCCCAGGCGGATGTATCGTTGAAGGTACAGACCTCAAGACTCGCTACCAGTGGAAGAACACAGTTGGTCCGGTTGAGAACCGTCCGCTCAACGAGAACCGTTGGCACTACACATTTGACTACCGCTTCTTCCCAGACTACTTCCAGAGCTACGGACTCGGATTCTACGAGTACTTCCTCCTCTCAGAGGAAATCGGCGCAGAACCGCTCCCAGTACTCAACGTAGGTCTCGCTTGTGAGTTCCAGAACGGTTCACACCGCAGCCACGCTCACGTACCAGTTGACCAGCTCCAGCCATACATCGACGACGTTCTCGATCTCATCGAGTTCGCTAACGGCGACCCTGAGAAGAATATGTGGGCTAAGCTTCGTGCCGACATGGGACACCCAGAACCATTCAACCTCAAGTATGTAGGTATCGGTAACGAGCAGTGGGGTGAAATCTACCCAGAGAACCTCAAGCCATTCGTTGAGCAGGTTCGCGCTAAGTATCCGCACATCCAGATCATCGGTAGCTCAGGTCCTAACTCAGAGGGCGCTGACTTCGAATACCTCTGGCCAGAGATGCGCAAACTCGGTGCAGACCTCGTTGACGAGCACTTCTATCGCCCTGAGACATGGTTCCTCGCAAGCGGTCCTCGCTACGACAACTACCAGCGCAAGGGTCCTAAGGTGTTCGCAGGCGAGTACGCTTGCCACGGACGCGGCAAGAAGTGGAATCACTTCAACGCATCACTCCTTGAGGCAGCATTCCTCACAGGTGTAGAGCGCAACGCTGACATCGTGACTATGGCAACTTACGCTCCGCTCTTTGCTCACATCGACGGTTGGCAGTGGCGTCCGGACATGATCTGGTTCGACAACCTCCGCTCATTCCGCAGCTGCTCATGGTACTTCCACCAGATTTACGCTCACAACAAGGGTACTAACGTTCTCAAGCTCACTTGGAACGGCAAACCTGTTGCCGGCACAGAAGGCCAGGAAGGACTTTTCGCTAGCTCAGTGTTCGACAAGAACACTAACGAAGTTATCGTGAAGATTGTCAACACAGGCGAGAAGGCTCAGGACATCAGCGTGAACCTCAACGGCTTGAAGAAGGGCACTCGCACAGGTAGCTTGACTACTTACTCTGCTGACAACCTCGACGGCGAGAACACTCTCGACAACCCAACCAAGTACGTTCCTCAGACCAAGGACATCACAGTTGAAGGCACAACCCTTAATGTGAACATCGCTCCTAAGTCATTCGCAATGTACAAGATTAAGAAGTAATCCCGTAGAAATAGAGGATATAAAAAGCAAAGGGACGCACAGCTGTGCGTCCCTTCTGCTTTTCGTCGGTTTGCTATTTTTCTTCTGTAATAAATATTAGCACACCGTCCTTGTCTTTATAATTGTATTCGGTACTGCCTTGTGCGGTCTTTATTATACTGAACTTAGCGTTCTTCAGCAGTTCCTTATAGTTTTCGAGTTCCTCATTTGTTGCCTGGCGTCCGTTGATGAACGTGTTGTTTTTCGTGAAATATACATCCTTGAATGGACCTGTTGTTGCCTTCTTCTCGCGAGAGAAACCGATGATGCGTCCGTACTGGTCAATCTCAGGCCATAAGGTGACAAGACTTCTGATTTCCACAACAGGACGCTTGGTACTGTCGGACTGAATTATTTGCTGTTCCAAACTGTTGATGGCTTTGTCGATTGTGGCAGCAGTGCCTTCAGGTGTGGCAAAAGCGTTGAGAGCGAGTACCAGGGCGGGGATGGCGCAAAGCGATTTGAGCATGAGCCATCGGTTTGATTTCTTTTTGTACATCATTGTGATTCTTTTTTTGAGTGAGCCGTGGTTGAGGTTGTTGGTGAAAGGCTGCAGTCGATTCCCCACTACCTTCATCACGAGAAGTTGTTGGTCATGCCTTTGCCACAATCCCAAAGGATACTCATGACCTCCATTTCTGCTCTTGTCAGTTGCCTGTCTTCTTGCTTGCGCTTCATGGTTATTTAATAGTTTAGATTTATGGAGGCAAAATAATCTAAACGTTTAAATATACACAAGCGGACGGGCGTAAAAAACGCATACCTAACTGAAAGTTTAACCTTTTTTGTTAGATATGCGTTCCTTTTTATTAGATATTAATGAAGGCCTTTATCCTTATTTTCCTCTCGCCTTTCTCCTCGTCTCCTCAATCAGAACATTTTCCCGAGGGAGAGGGTCAGTGAGTTCATGCCGGTAGGGGTATTGCTGCCTGTGAAGAATTGGTATTCGTAGGCAGCACCGAGGGTGAATCCTCCGCGCAGTGAGCACTGTATTTTCACGCCAGGTCCTACGAGATAGTGATTGTGCTTGGACAGTCCGCTGTAGCCCTCCCTGGTGTCGCCGTGCTGCTTCAGATGCATCACCGAGGCTGCAACGTAAGGGATGAAGTTCCACACTTCGTAGCCGTTCTGAACGGGCAGGCAGAAACCTGCTCTCACGCCTAAGTTCCATGAATGGATGTCGCCCATCACGTTATTGAAAGGTGCGCCGTATTTGCTGTTTTTCTCTTCGTCCCAATGGATGTATTGGGTTGAGTGGCAAGGGACGAAGCTCACCCCTCCGTAGATGTACTTGTAGGTGAAGTCGACAGCAATGTTGTGGTCTTGGCTGATGTTGCCCCAGACGCCATCACCGCTGTACCAACTGAAGGCTGTACCTACTGATATTGTCGAGAGCGCGTCCTTCCAAGGCACAATTCTCGTACCTCTGTCGGCGGCATCGCTTTTTGTCGTTGTTGTCGCGACGGCATTGGCTGCTTCTGCCTCCATTGTGTCGATTTTCATTGTTCTCCACGGCATAACGTACTCGCCCTCGAACGTGCCGAGTATAGCTATAGCCTTCTCCTCAGGAAGCACGTTGCACACGTCAAGAATCTTGTAGTCGCCTTCGTAGCCCGACACGCCGAACCGGTATGCCACTCCGTCGTTGTATACTCTGGCCTCGAGGGTGATTCCCTCTTCAGTTTTCAGTAGTATGCTGTTGTAGCGTCCCGTGAGGTCGGTGATGTCCTTCTGGGTGTCGAGTTGCCTTATGCCCCTGTAGGATTTTACTATGTGGCATTTGCCAAATTCCGTCCTCTTCCCTTCTGATTTCACAGTGAGTCCTATTTCGTTGTCTGCCAGAACTTGTTTGTCGTTAAATACCTTCATCGTCATCTTCGACGGCACGCTGAACTTACTGTTCTTCTTCCTCGTCGTCTTGGTGTGTAGCGTAACTTTCACTTTCTCGTCGGGCGACTGTATCAGATACTGCGCTTTGCCGATGCTGACGTTGAGCATCATGAGGCTTAAGATGATAAATTGCTTCATAGGTGTGTATGTATTAGAAGGTTAAGTATTACAAATATATATAAATACTTTTGCAACTCGGTTGCATTAACGTTCTTTCACGTTTGAGCGCGTATTGTCCCTATTCCGGTGTTGGCAACGTGTGGTTTGTGCGTCTGTATTGATTGTCCATAACTAAGATGTGAAGCACGTTTCCTGGTATGAATTGCTCTTCTATGGTAGCTTCGCAGAGTGAGCCGTCTTCAAATACGGCGCGTATTCGTGCTCTGACTTCTTTGTCGAGTTTTGTGCGATAGGAAAACTTGCCGTCTTTAACAAGCACTACTGCTGTAGGTTTCTTACTGATGTCGCCGTCTTCGTCCTCAAAGTTAATCAAGTACGCCACATCGCGCAGTCCCTTTGTTGTCGTACCTGAAAGTACAAAGTTGGTTGCGGTGTCGGCCTCAATTTCAGTGTTGCTAATGCTAATGGTCTTATACCATGCATACCAGCAGAGAGGATGTGGCTCCTGTCCGATAACGTCTTCCATTTTCTCAACGACAATTACTCCTGCTGCATCTTTATGCTCAGTGATTAAGTCGGGCAAGTTGATTGCTGCGGTCTTGCACTCCTTTATTCGTGAAGGGGAGATCCAGGTAACTCCATGTTTATAGTACTCTCTGTCTATAATTTTTCCTATGTCCTTAAGGTCGGTGTAGACAATATGGGTAACTTGATCGTAGTGTTCCTTCCAAAGTTTCTTGAACTCCTTCTTGCTTACAGCCTTGCCTTCGAACACGAGGAGCAGGTCGCTCATGTCAATCTTTTTCGTGTCGCTTTCCTCTTCAATAGCAGTCGTTTCCGGCTCTACAGCCTTGGTCTCGGTTTCTTCTGCTTTGTTTTGGATGATATTCTCTATTGGTGCCGTCGTCTTAACGGTCTCTGTTTTTTGTTCTACTGCAATAGTGTCAGCGATAACGGCTGATGTGGCTTCCTCTATGGCATCTTGCTTTGTCTCAGGACTGGCAAATGCACACAGCGCAATGAGTGTTAGCGGTAATATGTACAGCACTTTGCTGCGCATCCATGGATTTCCCTTTTCTTTTTTCATCATAATAATACGGTTTTTAAGTGTGCTATGGTTAAAACTGTTTGCGAAGGCGTAGGAGCTGGTGTCAACTGTTTTCTTGAGTAGTAGCAGTTGGTATTCATTGGCCGACACTCCTTGGCGCAACACATAATCGTCGGCTTCGTATTCGTGCACGTCCCTAAGGCTTGCGCCAAACATATAGACAAATGGATTGAACCACTGTATCGTCTGCACTGCTATGAGAAGCAGTATGTCGAATGAGTGGCGGCAAGCGATGTGCCCTTTTTCGTGCAGAAGAATTTCACGGCGGTGCGAGTCGTAGTCTTTCTGGCTGATTACAATCTTGTTCATCCAGCTGCAAGGGGCTATGTCTTTGGTGTGGCAATAAATAGTTACGCCGTCCTTCTTCTCCTTCCACAAGCATCCCTGCTGTACGAGTCTTTCCATGCGGACCAACTGCCACAATCTGACCAGTACGGCTAAGCCAAAACCGATGATGTAAATTGAGGCAAGTATCTCTGTCAGTCCCGCTATGTCTGTCTTCGCTTCTTGCGTCGCTTTTAATTCCGGAGCCAGCACTGTTGTCTCTATCTCTGCTGATTGGTCTGTAGCAGCCTCTTTCTTCATTTGAAGTGGAACTCCGTGATTCACATTTGCCTCTCCGTCGTCAAAAATGAGAGGTGAAATGGGTGTACTAATCAGTTCGCTTTCGAGGTTTCCCAAATAGAGCGAAGAGAAATTGCACAAAGGCAGCACCAATGAAAGTGCGAGAATAGAAAGCAGAACAAACCTGTTCGTCCTGAAGAAACTCTCCTTGCGCAGAAGCAGCGAATATGGAGCGTAGAGCAACAAAAGCACTACTACCGACTTGACGATGTAGATTAGCAGTTCGTTCATACGCCTTCCTCCCTCTTCTGTTCTGATTCGCCGTTGATTATGCGCAGCAGTTCCGCAATGTCCTCAGCCGTAAGTTTCTCTTCTGTAACGAAGAAACTGAACATTGACTCCAAGCTGTCGTCAAACAGGTTCTTCTTCATTTCCTTCATGGTCTGTCGGGTGTATTCCGCACGCGTCACCTTAGCCACATACATGTGCGTTTTGCCCTCGCCCTTATTCTTGAAATAGTCTACATAGCCCTTCTCGCGCAGCACTTTCATGTAAGTGGCGATAGTAGTGTAGGCAGGTTTAGGATCTTCAAATCGGTCCAGGATGTCCCATGCGCAAGCCGAGTGGTTGATATCCCAGAGGGCTGACATGATCTGAAATTCCATTCTTGTCAAGGTGTTTTCTTTTTTTCTCATACATTCAGATTTGAGGTCTCACGCTTTCTCAAGCTGCATTTAGCCTTTCGTGTAGTAGCAAAGTAAACTCATTGCTATTGATATTGCCAAAGTTGGAAATCAAAAAGTTTCGATATTGAGGTGTTTTTAACATTTATTCGTAGAAATAGAGGGGTGCGGCAAAAAACTTCCGTTGCGCTCAGCAGTCGTTAGTGCTTCGCGGAAGATAGTGTTACGGTCCGCTGAGAACTTCAAACTTAGTCTAAGTACGTACAAACTTAGTCTAAGTACGTACAAACTCAGCCTAAGTACGTACAGACTCAGTCTAAGTTTGTAGATTTCGCATGGGGGTCTGCAGGTTGCTGGCGGTGACTACTTTCTTTTGGAATCGTTGCTGATTTAGAAATAAATAGTGTACCTTTGCGATAACTATAACATTAAGTATTTACGAACAATATATGACAAGAGCAATTATTACAGTTGTGGGCAAAGATACGGTGGGTATCATTGCCAAGGTCTGCACTTATCTGGCAGACAATCAGATAAACATCCTTGACATTTCGCAGACTATCGTGCAGGAGTACTTCAACATGATGATGATAGTCGACATGACTAAGTGCGTGAAGCCTTTCGACTCTATTTCGTCTGAACTCGGCGAACTTGGCGTCAACACGGGTGTGCAGGTGAAGTGTCAGTTGGAGGATATCTTCGACAAGATGCACAGGATTTAACAAGCAAAGCCCCTCCCTGCCCCTCCCCAGAAGGGAGGGAACTTATAATTACTTATCAACAGCTCATTAATAAATCTTTCAGGGAATGATTAACATATCTGAAGTGCTGGAAACGAACAAGATGATCGAGCAGGAGAATCTTGATGTCCGCACCATAACAATGGGTATCAGTCTGCTGGACTGTGCCGACAAGGACCTGGAGGTCACTTGTCAGAAGATTTACAATAAGATTACCACTCTGGCGCGCGACCTCGTCAAGACGGGCGAGGAGATAAGCCGTGAGTTTGCCATACCTATCGTCAACAAGCGCATTTCCATAACCCCCATCTCGCTTGTGGGCGGTGCGTGTTGCAATACTCCCGCCGATTATGTCGAGATAGCCCGCACGCTCGACCGTGCAGCAAAGGCCGTGGGAGTGAACTTCCTCGGAGGCTACAGTGCGGTGGTGTCGAAAGGTATGACAAGGAGCGACGAATTGCTCATCCGTTCTATACCTGAGGCTATGGCATGCACGGAGCGCATCTGCTCGTCGGTCAATGTGGGTTCGACAAAGACAGGCATCAATATGGATGCCGTGCGCCTGATGGGCGAGATTATTAAGGCTACTGCCGAGGAGACAAAGGAGGCCGACTCGCTGGGCTGCGCCAAACTCGTGGTGCTCTGCAACGCTCCCGACGACAATCCGTTCATGGCGGGTGCGTTCCACGGAGTGAGCGAGGCTGATGCCATCATCAACGTGGGTGTGAGCGGTCCGGGAGTAGTGAAGTATGCGCTTGAGCAGATTCCTGAAGCCAACTTCGAGGTGCTTTGCGAAACAATCAAGAAGACGGCATTCAAGATAACCCGCGTGGGGCAGTTGGTTGCTCAGGAGGCATCGAAGCGCCTCGGTGTTCCGTTCGGAATCATCGACCTCTCGCTTGCGCCTACTCCTGCCATCGGCGACAGTGTGGCCGACATCCTGCAGTGCATCGGTGTAGAACGCGCCGGTGCTCCAGGCACTACGGCGGCTCTCGCCTTGCTCAATGACCAGGTGAAGAAGGGCGGAGTGATGGCGTCGAGCTATGTGGGCGGACTCTCTGGTGCGTTCATCCCAGTCAGTGAGGACCAGGGCATGATTGACGCGGTGGTTGAAGGTGCGCTGACCATTGAGAAACTTGAGGCTATGACATGCGTTTGTTCCGTGGGTCTTGACATGATTGCCATCCCTGGCGACACTCCTGCCACGACCATTTCGGGCATCATAGCCGACGAAGCTGCCATAGGCATGATAAACCAGAAGACTACGGCTGTGCGCATCATTCCTGTCGTTGGCAAGACGGTGGGTGAGACGGTGGAGTTTGGCGGTCTGCTGGGTTATGCGCCTATCATGCCTGTCAACAAGTTCGGTTGCGATCGCCTGGTGAATCGTGCGGGACGCATACCGGCACCGATACATAGTTTTAAGAATTAGGTGAGGACCCACCCCTAACCCCTCCGCAAGGGAGGGGAATTAAAGAAAACGATGAAAAGACTGTTTCCCGTTATATTGCTTATGCTGTGTGCTGTGCTGAATGGCGTGGCGCAACGTTTGACGGACGCTAAGGTGGAGAGGCGCGTAAGAACGGCATTGCCCGTGAAGAACGCTTCGACTCTGCGCATGGCCTATGCTCCGCAGGACAGCAAGTGCGTGGTTTATGATCTGAGTGAGGGCGGTTTCGTCATTGCCAGCACCGATGAGCGTATGCCTGCCGTGCTTGGCTACTGCGACAAGGGCAGTTTTGCCCGTGCCAATGAGAATCCCGCCTTCCGCAGCATACTGAAGGCCTATGCCGAGGCTGACCCTCAGCAAGGGAGACCGCTGATGCGCCGTGCCGGATTGCCAGATGCAGTGCCTCCACTCATCAAGGATACTTGGCATCAAGAAGAGCCCTACTGGCAACAGACTCCAGTGGTCGACGGCAAGCAGTGCGTGACAGGCTGTGTTGCTCACGCTATGGCGGAGGTGATGTTCTACCACCGTCATCCGCAGAGGGGAACGGGGTCGCATACATACACCGACAGCGCTGGTTGCGGGCAGACGCTAACGGCCAACTTCGCCGAGCATGTGTACGATTGGGGCAACATACTGAACAACTATGCGGAAGGCGAGTACACGCAGACGCAGGCTGATGCCGTGGCATTGCTGCTGTCCGATTGTGGCATATCCGTGAACATGCGCTACACTCCGACAGAAAGCGGTGCGCATACTGTATATCAGCCTATCGCTCTTACTAAATACTTCGGTTATGACTATGGTGCGCAGTTGTACTTTCGCGACTTCTTCACCTGGAACGAGTGGAACGACATGCTCATGACCGAACTGGCCGAGGGGCGTCCGATACTTATTGCGGCCTACTCTGCAACTTTGGCCCATGCGTTCGTGTGTGACGGATATGACGAACAGGGCTATTACCACATCAACCTGGGTCTTGGAGGCGATGCTGACGGCTTCTACAATATGCAGTATCTGTCGCCCGACCAACCTCAATGGTATGACAAAAACAATCCTGAGCGCGGAATGAACCTGCTGCAGAGCGTTGTCATAGGTGTGGAACCCCTTAAAGACGGAGCTGCTCCTAAACCAGAGGTGCATTCTTTCGGCCTGTCGGGGATATATGCCTTGACCGACTCCGTAAGCCGTGACAACGAAGTGAGTATTGTGACTTGCGACCTGTCGAACCTCGGTTGGAACCTGCACGATGACCGTGTGGCTCTGGCGCTGAAGGATGATGAAGGCATAGCAGCAATCCTGAAAGATTACGTCCACGAGTTTCTGCTCGAAGAGATTGACGACACCACATACACCGACACGCTGACGTTCAGCATACCGCAGGATGTGGCCGACGGCACATACAGGCTTGTCCCTGTGTTCATGGACAACGGTGAGTGGAAAGAGGCGAGAACGTCAGTCGGCACTCCGAACTATCTGAGGGCTCTCGTCAGCCAGGACTCTGTGATTGTTTCCGAAGCGGTGGAGGCAAAAGTAAACCTCACCTTTGTTGACATGGATTTTCCTGACACACTCTCGGTGTGGAGCATACCGGAACACTCCTTTACCATACGCAATGACGGTGCTGAATTTTGCGGACGTGTATACCAGTGTCTTGAGCCTGTTGACGGCAATGGCGAAATGTTCCAGTTCAACCAGCAGGGCATGACGCTGATGCCTGGCGAGCAGACCACGCGCACCTTTTCGCGCACAGTGTTCGGTGCACCGCCTTTGGGGCTCTATCGCCTGAAGTTCTACCATGATGTAAACCTCTTCAACGACAGTCTTGTGGCTCTGAATGATGTGCCAGAACATTTCGTGCAGGTGGTGCGAGTCACCCCTTCATCTATAGGGGCAGTTGAGGATTCTGGAGCAGATATTCCGGCAGATGTCTGTGTGTACAGTTCGTCAGGCCTGCTTGTGGCTCGTATGCAGAATTTGACCGCCGATGAGGTACAGTCTTCGCTCAAGAACATGTCGCTGCTCCCTGGTTTGTACATGGTGCGCCACGGTAGCAGAGTGCTAAAAGTCATAAAATAGGCGTAGGGGATGAGTCCCTATGCCTTTTTTTATTATCTTTGTCCAAAACAAGGCATTGCATGCAGCAGACTACACAGCGCTATATTAACGTGGGAGGACGGTTGATGGATCTCAGCTGTCCGCAAGTGATGGGCATATTAAACGTTACGCCCGACTCGTTCTATGGCGCAAGCCGCCGGACTACGGAGGAGAGCATAGCGGAGCGCGTGAGGCAGATAATTGACGAGGGCGCTTCAATAATCGACGTAGGCGCATATTCGTCGCGCCCGGGAGCCGATGATGTGAGCGTGGCAGAGGAGATGGAGCGTCTGCGACTGGCGCTGAAGACAGTGCGCAGCGTGAGTCCTGAGGCGGTGGTGTCGGTCGACACGTTCCGCAGTGACGTAGCGCGTATGTGTGTGGAAGAGTATGGGGTTGACATCATCAACGACATTAGTGGGGGCTGTCTTGACAAGGATATGTATGCAGCAGTGGCTCGTATGGGAGTCCCTTACGTGCTGATGCACATGAGAGGCACCCCTGCCGATATGCAGTCCAACCCCCATTACGATAACCTTGTGGGCGAGGTGATGATGTATTTCGCCGAAAGGGTGCAGCGTCTGCGCGATTTGGGCCATAAGGACATCATTCTTGACCTCGGTTTCGGCTTCGGAAAGACCCTTGACCATAACTACGAACTGTTCAGCCGTATGGACATGTTTGCCGACATGTTCGGGCTGCCGATGCTCGTTGGCGTTTCGCGCAAGAGCATGATTTACCGTCTGCTCGGTGGCGAACCGTCGGATGCGCTAAACGGTACCACGGCGCTCAATGTGATGGCGCTGATGAAAGGGGCCCGCATTTTGCGCGTTCACGACGTTAAGGAGTGTGTCGAGGCGGTACGCCTGTTTGAGAAAATGAAATCATTTGAAGACGGAAAAATATAAAGACTATGCTGTTTGATTTTGGAATAAAGGACTTGATCGACATATTTTGCGTGGCGTTTCTGCTCTACTACTTCTATAAGATGATGAAAGCGTCGGGAAGTCTTAATGTATTCTATGGCATACTGGTGTTTATCATCATATGGGTTGTTGTGTCGCAAGTGGCAGAGATGCGCCTGCTGGGTTCAATCTTTGACCAGTTTGTCAGCGTGGGAGTGATAGCCCTCATCATCCTCTTCCAGGATGAAATACGCCGCTTCTTCCTCACCCTCGGTTCGCAACGCCGCTTAGGCTTTGTCACACGTCTGTTCTCGCGCAAGAAAAAGAAAGATGCCGACGAGAGCAATGCGGCAGTGCTGCAGGTCACCATGGCGTGTAACTATATGAGCAAGAACCTGGTCGGCGCCCTGATTATCCTTGAGCGCAACATGTCGCTCAACGACATCATCAAGTCGGGTGAGTATATCGATGCCAGCATCAACACAGAGCTCATCAAGAACATTTTCTTCAAGAACAGCCCGCTCCACGACGGAGCAATGATTATAAGCAACGGCCGCATTGCTGCTGCGGGCTGCATACTGCCGGTGTCGCACAGCCAGAACATACCTAAGGAACTCGGACTGCGCCATCGTGCCGCACTCGGTATCACGCAGCACAGCGATGCCGTGGCGGTGATAGTGTCGGAGGAGACAGGCGCCATATCAGTGGCTCAGCGAGGCGAATTGCGCTTGCGATTGGCGGGAAACGAACTGGAAAGCTATCTAAGCCGAGTGATGAAGGCATAGGGAACTACAGCGTAAGATTATCAACACAAAACACTACATAAGATTATGAAGCGAGGCATAACAGCAACTTTACTATTAGCATTGGCGTTCGTGGGACTCTCTGCACAGACCGTCCCAAGCCGTTCGGAAATACTCAAGTCGATGGAGTGTGCCAACGACTATTTCATAGCGAAATATCCTGATCCAGGAGCGGTGACTTTCGTAAAGAAATATCGTCCGAGCAACTTGTGGACTCGCGGAGTGTATTTCGAAGGACTCTCGGCGCTTATGGACCTTGAGGCGCTTGATGGAAGCAAAAAGAAATGGAAGGCATACCACAAGTACATATATGACTGGGGCACAGCACACAAGTGGACTCCGCGCAATGGCATCACGACGCGCGATGCCGATGACTATTGCTGTTCGCAGACCTATCTCGATATGTATCTGACGACCGACAAATATGGTAAGGCAGGTACTATCACGGAGCGCATACAGCCTACAATCGACTGCATGGACAACCTCGTCAGCATAAGCGACAAGAGCCGTGCCGACTGGACTTGGATCGACGCCATTCAGATGGGACTTCCCGTGATGGCAAAACTGGCACGCATCAAGCACCTCGAAGGCGACGATGCCGCAGCACAGAAGTATCTCAATCAGGGGTGGCAAATGTACATCTGCAGTCGCAACGAACTTGCAGGAGGTCTTTACAATGCCGCTGACGGACTGTGGTGGCGCGACAAGGATTTCGTTGCGCCTTATAAGGAGCCTAACGGCGAGGACTGCTACTGGAGTCGCGGCAACGGTTGGGTGTATGCAGCGCTTGTGCGCACTATGGACGCCATGCTGATGAGCAAGAACACTAAGGCGCCGCAGTATAAGGAGCCGCTTGATGAGACTGAGTGGACCTTGCTTCCTGTGTCAAAGCACTTCGACGACTACAAGAAGGACTTCGTCGAGATGAGCGAGGCTTTGCTGAAATGTCAGCGTGCGGACCATTTCTGGAACGTCAGCCTGCACGACGAAAGCAACTTCGGAGGCAAGGAACTCACTGGCACAGCCCTCTTCATCTACGGCATGGCATGGGGAGTGCGCCACGGCATCCTTCCTGCCGACAAGTACACACCTGTCATCATCAACACTTGGAACGCCATGGTTGAGGACTGTCTGCATCCTAACGGATTCCTCGGTTATGTGCAGGGCACAGGAAAGGAACCAAAGGACTCACAGCCTGTAGGTTACGACATCAGCCCCGACTTCGACGATTTCGGACTCGGATGCTTCCTTCTCGCCGGCAGCGAGGTGTATCGCATGAACCTCAATTTCGGCATCAGATAGCAAGGCATGTTCGCCATACGACCTCAGGGGGCAGACACATCGAGTCCGCCCCCTGAACTTTTCTGTTTGCCTTTGTATGTTTTAACGGGGCAAACATTTTGTATTTTCGCATATCTTTCGGAAATTTGCACCAAAAATCATCAGAATAGGAAACAAAACAAATAACACAATAATCAATGGCAGAAAATTTGGAAATCAAGGAGCTGAACGATGTTGTCGTTCGCTTCTCAGGTGACTCCGGCGACGGTATGCAGCTTGCCGGAAACATCTTCTCCACGGTGTCTGCTACCGTGGGCAATAGTATAAGCACTTTTCCGGACTACCCGGCTGACATCCGTGCCCCTCAAGGTTCGTTGACTGGCGTGTCTGGATTTCAGGTTCACATCGGCGCAGAAATGGTGTATACTCCAGGCGACAAGTGCGACGTGCTCGTGGCAATGAACGCAGCCGCGCTCAAGACTCAATACAAATTTGCCAAGCCTGGTGCTGCTATCATCATCGACACGGACTCTTTCGGCCCTAACGACTTGAAGAAGGCGGCGTTCGCCACTGACGATCCGCTGGCAGAAATGAACATCGATGCCGACCGTGTCATCGCCTGCCCTATCACACAGATGGTGAAGGACTGTCTTGCTGACAGCGGCATGGACGTGAAAGCCATGCTCAAGTGCCGCAACATGTTCGCACTCGGACTCGTGTGCTGGCTCTTCGACCGCGACCTCGAAATTGCGTTCAACTTCCTCCGCGAGAAGTTCGCCAAGAAACCTTCAATCGCAGAAGCAAACATCAAGGTTATTCAGGCCGGCTACGACTACGGTCACAACACCCATAGCTCGGTTGCCAACGTCTACCGCGTTGAGACAAAGAACAAGGTAGCAGGGCGCTATATGGACATCACCGGCAACAAGGCCACTGCCTACGGTTTCATTGCAGCGGCTGAGAAGGCTGGACTCAAACTATACCTCGGTTCGTACCCTATCACGCCAGCCACCGACGTGCTTCACGAACTCTCAAAGCACAAGTCGCTCGGAGTGACAACCGTGCAGTGCGAAGACGAGATTGCCGGATGTGCATCGTCGGTAGGAGCATCATTCGCCGGCGCACTGGCCGTGACATCAACGTCTGGCCCTGGCATCTGCCTCAAGTCGGAAGCGATGAACCTGGCAGTCATCATGGAACTCCCGCTCGTGGTGCTCGACGTGCAGCGTGGCGGACCTGCAACAGGTCTTCCTACAAAGTCGGAACAGACCGACCTGCTCCAAGTGCTCTTCGGACGCAACGGCGAATCGCCAATGCCGGTCATGGCTGCCACATCGCCTACCGACTGCTTCGACGCTGCCTATATGGCGTGCAAGATAGCGCTTGAGCACATGACACCGGTGGTGCTCCTCACCGACGCCTTCGTGGCAAACGGTTCGGGAGCGTTCCGCCTGCCAAATCTCGCTGAATATCCAGCCATCAACCCGCCTTACGTTCCTGAAGAGCTGAAAGGCGCATGGACTCCTTACCAGCGCCAGGAGGAGAACGGCGTGCGCTACTGGGCAGTGCCTGGACGCGAAGGATTCCAGCACATCCTCGGCGGACTCGAAAAGGACAATAAGACCGGAGCAATCTCTACCGATCCTGACAACCATGACCTTATGACTCGCCTTCGTCAGCAGAAGATCGACAGCATCCCTGTGCCAGACCTCGAAGTGGAGGGCGACAAGGACGATGCCGACCTCCTCATCGTTGGCTTCGGAGGCACTTACGGCCATCTCCACGCTGCAATGGACGAGATGCGCACTCAGGGCAAGAAGGTGGCTCTCGCCCACTTCAAGTACATCAACCCACTGCCAAAGAACACTGCCGAGGTGCTCCGCAAGTACCCTAAGGTGGTCGTTGCCGAGCAGAACATGGGACAGCTTGCCGCTTGGCTCAAGATGAAGGTCGACGGGTTCGCACCTCTGCAGTACAACGAAGTGAAAGGACAACCATTCGATGTAAGTACTTTGGTCTGCAATTTGGCCAAGTTAATGGAATAGGAAGGGGCTACAACCACAGATTACGCAGATTTAACAGATTGGAATTAGCGGAATGGATGACAAATTCTTACACAAAGAAGAAACATTTAATATAATCGGGGCGGCCATGGCTGTACATCGGTACTTTAGATGCGGCTTTGCGGAGAAAGTGTGCCAAGATGCTATGGAGGTGGAATTTCAATTAAGAGGAATTCCTTACAAACGAGAAGTCCCAATTCATGCCACATATTGTGGAGTGCAACTGGACTCTACGTTTATTCCAGACTTCATCTGCTACGACGACATTGTTGTAGAGCTCAAAGCTGTCAAAGAACTGGAAGACTACCAACGGTCACAAACCATTAATTACGGAAAAGTAGCAGAAGCCAAAGTAGCACTGCTCATCAACTTCGGAGAGCCATCACTGCGTTATGAGCGTTTCGTAACAGAATAAAAATCCGAGAAATCCGTGTAATCTGTAGTGGAAAAAACAGCATACAAACAGAAAGTCTTGCAAAAGCATTTAATGTAACAAAAGAAAACTTAGACTCGTATGGAAACAACCAATAATAAACAAAATGCATCCCCCCTTGGGGGGAACGAAGGGGGCTCTTGCTGGGGAGCAACCGACTATAAGAAAGGACAACCACGTTGGTGTCCTGGATGCGGTGACCACTTCTTCCTGGCGTCGCTCCATAAGGCAATGGCTGAGATCGGTGTGGCTCCACACAATGTGGCGGTAATCTCCGGTATCGGATGCTCAAGCCGTCTGCCTCACTATATGAACACATACGGCATGAACACCATCCACGGACGTGCCGCAGCTATAGCAACCGGATGCAAGGTGGCAAACCCTGAACTCTCCGTTTGGCAGGTGAGCGGCGATGGAGACGGACTCGCTATCGGCGGCAACCACTTCATCCATGCCAACCGACGCAACATCAATCTCAACATGATTCTGCTCAACAACCGCATCTACGGACTCACTAAGGGGCAGTATTCACCTACCAGCCCACGCGGATTCGTGAGCAAGTCAAGCCCTTACGGCACGGTTGAAGATCCGTTCCGTCCGGCAGAACTCTGCTTCGGCGCACGCGGCCACTTCTTCGCCCGCGCCGTGGCTACTGACGCACAGGGTACAGTAGACATCCTCAAGGCTGCTCACGCTCACAAGGGCGCTGCCGTTTGCGAGATTCTGCAGAACTGCGTAATCTTCAATGACGGCACTCACGAAAGTGTTTACTCAAAGGAAGGACGCAAGAAGAACGCTATCTATCTTGAGCATGGCAAACCGATGGTCTTCGGCGAGAACAATGAGTACGGACTCATGCAGGAGGGCTTCGGCATCAAGGTGGTGAAGATTGGCGAGAACGGCATCACTGTCGATGACTTGCTCGTTCACGACGCTCACTGCGAGGACAACACCCTCCAGCTCAAGCTCGCCATGATGGAAGGTCCAGACTTCCCAATCGCCCTCGGCGTAATCCGCGATGTCGACGCACCTACTTACGACGATGCGGTGACTGCTCAGATTGAAGAGGTCAAGGCAAAGAAGCCTTACCATTCGTTTGCCGAACTCCTCGAAACAAACGACATCTGGGAGGTGAAGTAATTAACGTCTATCGTTGATGGTTTATCGTAAGGTACTTATTTAAACACGGATTTTTGCTCCCGTAGATTATTGATTTCAAGGCACGGAACACACTGAGAACACGGTGCGACACGGTTTTTGTAGGGATCATTGTTCCCTCCCCTTGGGGAGGGTTAGGGAGGGGTCTTACACTGCTTTTCTTTTCGGGCGGACATTAGGTCTGCACCCTACAAAACGACTACAACGGACAGGGCACGCCCTGTCCCTACTTAACTCCTTAACTCCTGAATAGGGCACCCGCAAAGGATGCCCCTACACACGCATTATCGTCATCGTCCCATTATGCCGTAGGGGTACCCTCAGGACAAGGGCGGATATGTCATCGAGACGCCATGTTATGACGTCTCTACAAGCTTTGGGCACATTGTTTAATCTGTGTGTATCGGTGTGATCTGTGGTTTTTAGTGCGTTAAATATAGGCACGGAACACGCTGAGAACACGGTGCGTCCCTACTGCTTAACTCCTTAACTCCTGACTCCTTAACTCCTGAAAAGATCATAAACATCACTCTCCCCGCTGAAAAATCGCTATCACTGCGGTAAGTATTTATCGGCACTGGGCTGAAAACTATAAATTAAACTTTTATTTATACTTTTCAGCGCGGGCAAGACAAATTTCCAGCGAGGAGAAGATGAATTTCCAACGAGGATAGGGGAATTCCTCAGCGTGATGGCGGATATTTTGCACACCTGTTTTGATGAACTGAAGATTCTCCCCCCTCCCCCGAGGAGTATGCCTATGGATATTAATTCCTTGCGAACGCTCTTTTGAGATCTTGCGACACATTGATTATATAGTCGCCCATGTGCTCGTAGGCATTGACTATATCCATGTAGTACACGCTTGTCTGGTAGTTTTCGCCATCGCTCTCGATCTCCTCCATTACGGCGTCGCGAAGATTGTTGCGGAGGGTGTTAAGGCGGTCTTCGGCATTGTAGGCATTTGAGATGTCTGTGAGTTCGCCTTTATAGGCAGCCGACATGTTTGCGATCATCACGTCGTATGCCTCATTTACGGCGTCGGCCATAGCGTTGAGGTGCTTGACTGCCTCTGCGCTGAACGATTTCTTGTGTATGTTCTTTCTTGACAGGATGCGGCTTATGGTTTCGCCAGAATCGCCCAGTGACTCCAATTCGCCGACAATCTTATACATCGACTTGATCTTTATGGATGTGCTTTCGCTGATTTCTTCCGCTGAAACTCCGTTGAGGAAAGTTGCTATTTCGTATTCTATGCGGTCGGAAATCTCTTCGTACTTGACGAGTTTCTCTCTGAGTTCCTCAAATTCGTTTGTGTCGGCTTTGTTTATCGCCTCGCGAATATACTCTGCTCCGTTCTTCGAAACCTGGGCGAAGTGGATTATTTCGTTGAAGGCTTGCTCTACTGACAACTCTGGTGTTGCCAAAGGTCCTGCCGAAATGTATTTAAGGCGGAATACTTCCTTCTCCTGGTTCTTAGGGGTGCGTATAATCTTGCTGACGGTTTGGGCTATCCATTTAGTGGACCAGATTAACAGCAGTGTGTTTATGGTATTGAAGAGTGTGTGCAGCATTGACAGACCGTACAGTGCGGCTGTGCCTTCGGCTGAGGCAGAGTCGGTCACCGCAAATCCTTCGGCTGCAGGATTAGGCAAACCGAATATCTTTTCGGTAATCAGGCCTACCAGCTGCAAAAACGGATTGTAGAGAACCAATGCCCAGATGACTCCAAACACGTTGAAGATGGTGTGTGACAATGCTGCCCGCTTAGCCTGTGTGTTTCCTATAGATGCCGCAATGTTTGCTGTGATCGTTGTGCCTATATTCTCACCAAGCACCATTGCGCAGGCCATGTTGAATGGAATCCAGCCCATGCTCAGCATGATGAGCGTTATTGCCATTGTTGCTGAAGATGATTGCAGGACAAGGGTCAAAACCGTACCGAAGGCAAGGAATAGGAGCACGGAGCCAAAGCCAAGTGACGACCATGACGTGACGAATTCGAGCACTTCAGGCGTTTCGCGCAAGTCGGGCACGGACTCTTTCATGAACGAAAGTCCCAAGAACAGCAAGCAGAAACCAACTATGAGCTCACCTATGTTCTTACGCTTATCCTTTTTTGAATTGGAGAAAAGGAATCCGAACAGCATCAGCGGAACAGCAAGAATAGATATGTCGGCCTTAAATCCCAGCCACGATACCATCCACGCAGTTACCGTAGTTCCGATATTGGCACCCATGATGACGCCAATGGCCTGTGTCAGTGTGAGGAGTCCGGCATTCACGAAGCTGACAACCATCACCGTTGTAGCCGATGACGATTGAATAACAGAAGTTATGCCCAGACCAGTCAGCACACCCTTGAACGGGTTGGATGTCATGGCGGACAAAAAGACTCTTAATCTCTCTCCTGCAGCCTTCTGCAGTCCTGAACTCATGAGGTTCATACCGTAAAGGAACATTCCTAATGCTCCCAACAGCGTAAAGATTTGCAATATACCCATAAAATCAATAAGTTTTCGAGGGCAAAATAACTGCAAATTTGTTTCAAAAATGTTTCAAGTTGGTTATGCTTCTGTTAAATATTGCCTGCTCACCCCATCTTTCCTGTCAGATAGGCTTTTGTGCGCTCATCGATTGGATTAGTGAACATCGTTTCCGTGTCGCCATATTCAACTAACTCGCCCAAGTACATGAACATCGATTTTGATGAGATGCGCTTTGCCTGTCCCATGTTGTGGGTCACAATCAGGATTGTCACCTCTTTTTGGAGTTCGAGCAGGAGCTCTTCAATATGCTTCGTGGCAATGGGGTCGAGAGCAGATGTCGGTTCGTCCATCAGGAGCACATCCGGTTTCATGGCCAAAGCGCGCGCAATGCACAGGCGCTGCTGCTGGCCTCCCGAAAGGAAAGTGCCTTTTTTGTTTAGCACGTCTTTTACTTCGTCCCAAAGGGCTACGCTTTTCAGGCAACGCTCAACGGTGGCGTCTTTTTCTGCTCTTGAGAGCCTGATTCCGTTCAGCGCAAACCCTGACAACACGTTGTCATAGATGCTCATCGTTGGGAACGGTGCAGGACGCTGGAATACCATACCCACACGGCGGCGAACATCAATAGGCTCCATCGCAAGGATGTCTTCGCCATTAAGCAGAATCTCGCCATCGACACGGATGTTCGGATATAGGTTGTGCATAAGGTTCACAGCGCGGAGCAATGTGGATTTTCCGCATCCTGAGGGTCCCATGATGGCTGTGATCGTATTCCTCTCTATGGCTGCCGACACATATTTGACGGCCATAGTCTGCTTGGTATAGGATACGCAAGTCTTCTTAAATTCAAGTATCGGTGTTACTGGTTCCATTTCTTTGCAAGATATTTAGCAGTTAAATTCAAAGTGAGTACGAATAACAAGAGGAAGAGCGATGCGCCCCAAATCAGCTCTTGCAGGTTGGGGTCGTTGAAGAACTCCCAGATGAGCAGCGGCACTGCAGAAATAGGTTTGTCAATAGAAAAACGGATAAGCGAGCATCCAAGAGCGGTGAACATCAGCGGTGCTGTCTCTCCGATCACTCGTGAAATGGCGAGAAGAACGCCAGTAAAGACGCCTCCGAATGCGGCTGGCAACTGGACTTTCATCATCACTCGCGCTTTGTTGCCGCCAAGCGCCAATCCCGCCTCCTTCAATGATGCCGGAAGAATCTTCAGCGTCTCCTCGGTCGAGCGGATAATAAGCGGGAGCATCATAATGCAGAGTGCCGCGCTACCCGCAATAGCCGAATAGCCCTTCATCGGGACAACCACCCAGATGTAAGTGATAATGCCGATAATAACAGATGGAGTGCCTTGCAGAAGGTCGGTCAAGTAACTGACAAACTGGGCGAAACGGCTCTTGCTATTCTCGGCCAGGAAAGCTCCGCAGAGAATGCCCAGCGGAACGGCTACGACAACGGCCATGCCGAGCATAATCATTGTTCCGATGATACCATTGGCGATGCCTCCAGGTATGGCTTCTCCCGCTTCGACAGCCTTCATGGCCTTGAAGGCCGTAGGTGTAGGCTCTGTAAAGAACGACCATGTGAGCTGCTCATAACCGCGCAACAGTACCTCTCCCAAGATGGCAACCAACGGTACTGCAGTAAGTGCCGCCAGCAGACTGACGCCCCAAAGCATCAACTTGTCTTTTGCCAGGCGATGTTTAATTTTCAATTTATTCATAATCATGATAGTCTTACGCGCTTAATCATTATCTTGCCAATCATATTGATAAGTGCGGTGATAAGAAACAAAATCAGTCCGATGGCAATCAAAGACGAGAGGCGTAAATCGTCAGCCTCGCCAAACTGATTGGCTATGATTGATGCCATTGAGTTACCTGTAGATGTGATTGAGTCAGGGATGTTATTGGTGTTTCCGATGAGCATCGTAACAGTCATTGTTTCACCCAGCGCACGGCCTATGGCCAACACATACGAGGAGAAAATTCCTGATCCTGCCACAGGGAATACAACCTTTCGTACAACCTCGGCACGGGGTGCGCCCAAGCTATAAGCGCCCTCTTTCAAATCGTTGGGCACCATCTTGATGAACTCGGCGCTCAGTGATGCCGCATAAGGTATGATCATGATAGCCAGCACCAGTGATGCTGTCAGAACACCCGAACCCTGCGGAGAGATATTGAGCGACATGATAATGGGGCGTAAGGTGTAGAATCCCCACAATCCATAAATAATTGAAGGGATGCCGGCCAAGAGGTCCGTCACTGTGCTCAGCACCGATGCGACTTTTGTTCCCTTGAAATATTCGCCCACAAAGAGTGCTACGGGTAGCGAGAAAGGTATGCAGAAGATGAGGGCCAGCAAGGTTGTCATCAGTGTGCCTGTAATGAATGGCAAAGCGCCGTACTGTTCATCGCCCTCAGTGTAGCTCCACTCCGAAGAGGAGAGAAATTTCAAGAAACCGAAATGTTCGAACGCATCGTATGCGTCAGTGACGAGGGCATAGACAACGCCCCCGCACACTATCGGCATAACCAATGCTGCTACAAACAAGATTATTCTGTACAGTTTGTCGTTCATTAATAATGTCTTTTACTGAAGTATCGCTACCCCGTTGTACGTTACAGTCTTAAGATTTGCCAGACTCAACTCTATAGCCTTCTCTGGCAGCGGTGCATAGTGAACCTCTGAAGTAATGCACTGCGCCTCGTCGCCAAGAACATAGGTAATGAGGTCGAGAGTGGCCTGTGCCTCGTAGAGTTCACGGTTGCTGTAAGCCTGTTCCTTATAGATCAGAATCCAAGTGAATGTTGCAATAGGATAAGCTCCTGCAGCATCAGAGTTAGTGATTGAGCAACGAGTGTCAGCAGGGATTTCGCCCGATGCAGCTGCAGAGATACTCTCGGCTGTAGGTTTTACAAACTCACCGTTCGCATTTTGCAGTGACGCATAAGCGATACCCTGTGCGAATGCATATTCCGAACCGACATAACCGATAGAGTTCTTTGTCTGTGAAATGACACCAGCCACACCAGGGTTGCCTTTAGCAGCCTGTCCTACAGGGAAGTCGACAGACTTGCCGCAGCCATATTTCTCCGCCCATTCCTTGCTAACCTTTGAGAGGTAGTCTGTGAAGACGAATGTCGTTCCCGAACCGTCAGAACGGAAAGTAGGGATGATGTCCTCGGCAGGAAGTGACACTCCCTCATTAAGAGCCGCAATGCGTTCGTCATTCCATTTTGTGATTTTGCCCGCAAAAATGTCGGCAACGACTTCTCCTGACAATTTAAGATTCTCCACACCTGGAAGATTGTAAGCAAGAACCACTGCTCCCATACATGTTGGGACATGTACTACAGCAGGCATTTCAGCCATTTCCTCTTCGCTAAGAAATGCATCAGAACCACAGAAGTCAACGATGCCATCTCGGAGATTGCGCACACCGCCGCCTGAGCCTATTCCGCCATAAGCAACCTCGTCGCCGATGCTGTCGCCAAACATTTCAAACACAACATTGTAGAACGGCAAAGGGAATGTAGCTCCTGCTCCTGAGAGTTCTGCGCTCTCGCGAGTGTCAACTTCGCCTTCTGCCTTATTATTACTATTTCCACCGCATGAAGCGATAATGAAGATTGCTGCAATGAGCACAGAGAGAATAGCCAATCTGAGTTTCATAACTTTCATATTCATATTTCTTTTTCTTTTTTATGGTTTATCGAAATGAAGACTTTTAGTATCACGTTATTGCTTAAATCAGAACTACAATCCGAAGTAGCAACTTATATAGCCTGCATATTTTTCGTCAGCACCGCTTGCCTTAGGCATTGAGACGCGAAAATTAGGAGCAACCTTCACATACTTGCCAAGTTTCCATTGTGTTCCTACAAGAATTACGCTTTCGTCCTTAGCCTTGTTCCAGTCGTCTTTTGAGCAGAGGTCGTCAAAACGAGCAAACACCTCCATGCTCTTGCCGGTTTTCAGCGTTCCATAGACGGAAAGACCGCTCTGATTTCTGTCGTTCACGCCCGAAGCATTTTCCATAATGTTATACTCTGCACCTAAAGAGAACTTGTCATTCTTATAGCCTACGAAAGCAGCATAATTCATCACATCCTTTTTGCCTTCTTCGACTTGTTCGTTAAGTCCAGCATAGAGACGCACGCTAAGTCCCTTAAGAGGTGTGAATGTTGCACCGAGTCCGTACATAAGTCCGTCGCCGCTCTGAATCTTCTTGTATCCCTCGCCATTTACAACGATAGCGTCGAGCGACAACCAATTAGCAGGTTTCCAAGTGGCAGAAACTCCAAGGTCAGCACTGTTACCAAACTTGTATTGATCCTGGAACGACTTGTACAGATAGCGGTAGCCCCAGTGCTTCTCAACCATGTAGAACTGAGTTGTTGAGATAAGTCCGCCATTGAATGTCCAGTCGCCAGTTTCCCAAGAGATCTGAGCATTCTTGATGTAAGCAATACGCTGATAGTCACTTACATTAGAAGACTTGCCAATATCCATCACTCCTTTTACTTTTAATCCGTTGCCAAGTTTGTACTCATAACCTAAGTAACTTCTGTCTAATTCGAAACCTCGGTCGTTATTTTCCGCACCGAAACCAGTGTGGAAGTTTCCAAACACTTGAACAATCGCTTTACCCTTAGGCTCTTCGGCCTTGGCATCCTGCGCCTGTGCGGTGATGCCGATGCAGGCCAGAAGACCTGCCATGATTAGATTCTTTTTCATTGTCATACTTGTTTTAAATTTTTGACACTGCAAAGAAACGGTCTTCTTGTTTCATAAAAGTTTCAAAAAATTAGGCTTCGGTTAAGAAGTTATTTCATTGGGAGAAATATTACATTTTTGTTAAATCTCGTCTTGCATTCTTTCACCTTCAATTTTTCTGTATAATTTTGCAGCATTATAACATCTGAAAGTATATGGCAACAGAGCGCATATTGATAGTAGACGACGAAGAGACTCTATGTGAAGTCTTGAAACTCAATCTTGAAAATGAAGGCTACGATGTAGATATAGCCTTCAGTGCGGAGCAGGCTTTGACCTATAACCTGAAGACCTATTCACTCATTTTGCTCGACATCATGATGGGGGAAATCAGCGGTATCAAGATGGCCAAAATGCTGAAAGCGGATGTTATGACAGCAGACATCCCTATCATTTTCTGCACGGCGCGCGACACGGAGGACGACATGGTTATGGGACTGAATCTCGGTGCGGATGATTATATTATGAAGCCATACACAATTCGCAATGTGATAGCTCGCGTGAAGAGTGTCTTAAGGCGCACTTCGGGGCAAAAGGCAACGTCTGCGACTGTTGAGAAACCCAACATGCTTAAGGTTGAAGGGCTGTACCTTGATTTGGAATTTAAGCGCTGCACTGTAGATGGGCAGGAAGTTAAGCTAACCCGCAAGGAGTTTGAGTTGTTGGTCTATCTGATTTCACATCGTGGAAAGATTTGTTCGCGTGAACAGATTCTCAGCCGTATATGGAGTGACGAGGTGGTTGTTCTTGACAGAACCATTGATGTGAACATCACTCGCTTGCGTTCCAAGATAGGACCTTATGGTTCATACATCGTAACTCGTTCAGGTTTTGGCTATGGCTTCCGCGATTAGAATTTCTTATCATCGGCGACTGTTTCTGATGCTGCTCGCTTTCTCTTGGACCATAATCCTGTGTTTTATAGCGTTCCAATATTTGCGAGAAAAACAATACAAATCAGATTTTCTGAATGCGCAACTTCAAATGTACAATCGTCACCTTCTTGAAGTTGTAGAGGACGGATTGTCCTACGAAGAATATATCGCAAAGCATGAAAAACCTTTCAATGACCTTCGCATATCTATAATAGACCTTTCAGGCGCTGTCATATATGACAATATGATTTCGTTGGATTCTCTTGACAACCACCTCCGTCGCCCTGAAGTTGCAGCGACTCTAAAAGACGGCTTCGGATATCACATCGGGAGACTGTCAGTAAGTGACGGGCGAGAGTATTTCTATTCAGCCACAAAGGGGAAAAGTGTAATAATGCGCACTGCCATTCCGTACTCTTCTACGTTGAGCGAACTGCTCAAGGCGGATTGGAGTTTTTTGGGAGTAATGATTGCCGTTAGTTTTGTAATGAGCGTATTGGCATACTTTGCAACAAGTCGTTTAGGAAAAAATATAGAAAGATTAAACCGGTTTGCAGACAAGGTCAAGAAAGGGGAAGAATTTGACGAAGACGAACCTTTCCCGAATGACGAACTTGGCTCTATTTCCAATCACATTGTGCAGCTTTATGCTCAATGGCAGCAGACCATTAAAGATAGGGACGTAGCGTATGAGGCCACTTTGCGTGAGGAACAAGAGAAAATGCGAATCAAACGCCAGCTAACCAACAATATAAACCACGAGCTGAAAACTCCTGTGGCGTCCATACAGGTCTGTCTCGAAACACTTCTCTCCGGCATCAGTCTCAGCGAAGAAAAACGTCAGGAACTAATAGAGCGTTGCTATACAAACAACGAGCGGCTTAGACGATTGCTGGCGGACGTATCTTTAATAACCAGAATGGAGGAAGGAAGCGCGCTTATCGGCAAAGAAGAGGTCGTTCTCAATGACATTCTGGATGAAATTGCCGATGAGTTGGAGATAATGCCTGACGAGGAGCGTATGACCTTGCATGCCGACTTTAAAGAACGAGTCGCAGTAGACGGGAATCTTTCGCTTATAGGCTCCATATTCCGCAATCTGACAGAGAACGCGATGTCCTATTCTGAGGGCAAAAATATTTACGTATCACTCGTTGCCAATAACGACAACGAGTGCCATATCCGCTTTGAGGATGACGGATGCGGAGTTGAAGAGAAGCAGCTTAGCCGCTTGTTTGAACGATTCTACAGAGTCGACAAAGGGCGTTCACGCCAAAAGGGAGGCACAGGTCTAGGACTTGCCATAGTAAAACACGCGGTTATATTTCACGGTGGCACAATAACTGCTAGCAATCGTCCAGGCGGAGGATTGCGGTTTGAATTTTCGCTAAAAAAGTAGTTCGCTAAAAAGAGGTTTGGTGTATCTTGTCCTAAGAGTTTGATGGAGTAACTTCGAGAAGTTATAATCGGGAGTTAAAAAACAGACTACTTTTATCTCCACAAGTCACCATAGCCGGAAACTTCTTCTGACAAATCTGCATCTTTGTTATCACTGCGAGGTTTAGCATCTGCCCAACCGTCGTGCTCTTCGTCGTTGTCTATCGGCAAACTGGCGGCAAGCACTTGAAATGTTCCTACTTCAGTGGTATATATGCTTGGTGTGATATATGTCTTTCTCATTACCGACTCCTCATTTATCTAACTACAACTTTTCTGCCACCCACGATATACAGACCTTTGCCAAGTCCGTCGGTTGCCTCAGCCGAACGTACTCCTGTGCGCAACCGCACACCTATTATGCTGTAGACATCGACCTTGCTGTCTGTACTGCTAATGCTTGATATGGAGTTTGGCCCAACACCGTTGCCAATCTCAAAAATGCGTTTTGCGCTTGAGTCTTCCGTATAGACCGGCACACTGTCCATGTCAATGTAGGCGTAGTTGGCACGCACGCCAGTGTTTGCACCAGCCTTCTTTATGATGTTTGACGAGATGACGTAATTGCCTGTGCCTGGTATCGGTTTCAAGTCCTCAAACACTCCTACAAGTCCGTTAGCGCTGCTTGGAGCGGTCACCGCCTCACCTGTGTAAGCGACAGCGACCTCATCAGCCGTGGCCCTGAACACATAAGGCACTCCTGCTTCCATGGAGTTTTCTTCGGCAATGACCAATGTTGTAGGATTTCCCTCGCTGTCTATGCGCTTGCCAACAACTGAGAACACCTCCATGCCCCTAATGTCGTCAGCCATAACGGCGCAAGGCAAACATATTGTTCCGTACTTGCCGTCGGTCAGTCCGCTGCGGATATATCCCTCTGCAAACGGCATCGCTACAGCTGCGGGATAAGATTGCATTTTATAGGCTCTGAAATATCCGTCGCCCAAACCAAGCCGACGTTCCTTGCTTGAATCTGTGTACCATATCCCATCGCTGTGTACCCACTTGTAAGCCAAACTGCTCAATGTAATTTCGGAAGAATAGTCGTGGGCCACATACCCGTTTTCTGAGTGAATTGTGCCTTCGCTTTCATCAATCTGCCACCTTATGTTTTCCAAGTTGCCGTTTATAACCTTGCCGTTTACGACATCTACAGTTGTCGCCAACAACCTGCTATTAGTCAGTTCTGAGGTCATAGCGTAGTAAAAACCTGCTTTCTCTGCCACAATGGCAACATAGCCTTCGGTCGATATAGGCTGCGACACTGTAATTGTGTATGATGCCGAACCTTCAGTGTATTCATCGGTCTCCTCTGCCGTAGCGGTAATCTTCGTTGTTCCTTCGCCTACAATCGCAACTTCGCCAGTCGTCTCGTCGACCTCTGCAACAGCTGTATTGCTGCTGGCATAGGTCACGTCAGTCATTGCTCCCGACAGTACAGGCTCGGCAAAGTCAGAGCCATCCAGCACAACTGCATATTCAGCCTGGCTGAACGAAAGTTTCTGCGGCTCCTTCACAGTGCCGCCAGTAGAAGTATAGGTCACAGTGATGCTCTTGATGTAGATTGCCTTCTTGGATGTCTGCGAGTAATTGAAGGAAATAGTTCCGCTTGCACTGCCTTCAAAGGTGTATTCATTCGCATTACTCGTCAGACTTACCTGACTGCCGAAATCTACACCTCCAACCTTTACCCGAAGTTTGGCATTGGTGTCGGATGCCCCCGAAGTGTTGATGATGATTTGTGTGATGATACCCTCTATGTCTGGGGTGCTGAAAGTCATGGATGTGTAGGGGGAATTGCTGGAGCCAAATTGATGCCCCTTGGTATCATTTGTATACCCCCAATAATCGCCTCCCGTGCCCGACAAGGTCCATTCCACTCCGCCCAATTCGACAGTTCCGTTAGACTTGAATTGGATTGATGTGAACGTGTAGCTATAGATATTAGCAAAGCAAACACTTTCGCCTAAAAATAGCATCAAGGCAAGAATGGCGTATCTAATCATCAAGAGTCTTTTCATCAGTTCTAATTAGTGATTACTTGAGCTTCAGCGTCATGAGCGAGGCTTCCATCTCGCGGATGAGTTCGCGCTTGTCTTTTTTAGGCGCGTAGACGAAGCCTTCGACTACGACAACGAGGTGCTTATCTGTGTCGACCTGCGAATATGAAACAAACGGGCCGCCCATCATATCATTTTCCATTTCCCAAAGTCCGCGGACTTCATAGACGTAGCCGTCTTTCCCGTTCTTGTGCTTTTCGCTAATCGCATAGCGCTCAGTGACCATATATTGCCCTTCTTTTTCGCCCTGCACGTTCTCCTTCATTACGGAATCGCGCTTGTGAGTGAAGTAGTCGAGCGTGAAGGTGCTGTCGGACGTGTACGGATAAGTGTAGACACAAAGATTTAATTCGTTGTTACGTCCGTTGGCCGAAGCCCAAAGGAAGTCTGCCGACTCCTTGTTGACCTTGTCGATGTCCTTCGGGACATAGATGGAATAGCCGAATTTCTTCTTTACTGCGTCATAGGCCACTCCACTGTGGGTCGAGGTCAGGAAGGCGCGCTCACGTTCCAATTCCGCATTTATAAACACGTCGAGGAATCGGTCCTTGTTCTTCTCCACCAGTTCGACAAGCGCCATATCGTTTGGTGCTTGGACGCTAAGAATGATTTGCGGTTTCACGTACACGTCGCGAGAGAGTACAAATTTTGCCTCCTTATACTTCTTGTCGATGTCGACATTGATAATATTGGCATAGACGGTAAACGTACCGCGGAATGCTGACGGGTTAATCGTTGTGATGCGGAAGTTAGGCTCTTTCTGAGGCAGTCCGGGGATGTCCTGATTTACGGCGTCCATAAAGACCTCGCCGTTGACAGTCTTCAGCCAGTCCTTGTTGGCTACGAGGAGGAGTTCGTAAGGCGCACTGAGGGTTTGCGATTTCTTCACCGTAGTCTTTACGCCTGACGACTTACTTGATTCGTTGCACGAAGACAACAGCATCAGCGCAGCGAGAAGGATGAGCAGGTGTTTCATGTTTTTCTTTAGTTTTGTATCGATTTTACTTTGGGCTTATTTTTTCAGCGAACTGAAAGCTGCTCGTGCATATTCAGGCAGTTTGGCTCTTGTCCACACTTCATAGATGAAGTTTTCGGGTTTCTTCTCTGCGCTTGGGCAGTATATGTAGACGAACTGGTCTTCGTCCGACCAGATGATGCGTGTAGGCTCGCCGCCGTTTTCGCTGATCTTGTCTTTTGCCAATTGTTCGAACTTCCCGTACCATCCGCGCATATAGCCTATTTTACCATGATCGGCCACGGTATAGAATCCGAGATACATGCTGTCGCCGATGATTTTGTACTTCTCTTCCACATTTTCATAGTGAGGTGAGTTGTTGCTGATGACGTACTGCTGTTTCATCTGCCAGATTCCGGTGAAGTCGTTTGGCTTGACGTCCTGAGTGACACATTCGCAGAGTTTCTGAATGTATGCTGCAGGTTCTATCTGCTGCCATGCCTCTTCGATGTTTTCGCCCTTTGAGTCAGTCCAATTGACGAGCATCAGATCGTTTGACTTGCTTGTCTGTACCTCTTCGCGCCCTTCTATCATGATGCTTTCCGACTTTCGCTCGCAATATCCGCCTTTGGCTGTGAAGAATCCTTTCACTTCGGGATTGTTTCTCTTAGTGAACTCGATTAGCATGAAGCCGTTGTCACCAATGGTCTTGTAGTACTTGTTTGGATGGGGATCGAACTGTCCGCTTTCTGCTCCCTTGACTGAGATTCTTTCCCAAAAACCTTTAAGGTCGTTTGTGCTTTGTGCCATAAGCGATGTGGCGGTAGCAAATGCAGCTATGCATAGTGCCATAGTGCGATAAATTCTTGCAGTATGCTTCATGATTGTTGCGGTTTTGTCATTTATTTCCGACAAATATATAAAAATACGAATTACAATCAAAAGATTGCGGACAAAAAAAGTGCGCTTCTCGGTGGAGGCGCACTTGGTATGCTTTTGTTTAGTGTGTAAACCAAACTTACAGTTTATTGTATTCGGCGAGGATAGCGTCGGCTGCTGCTTTCATTTCTTCAGCGGGGAACGACTGCTTAGGGTTGCTGAATATCATGTCTTTTTCGCTCTGCATAGGCACGAGGTGAATGTGTGCATGCGGCACTTCGAGTCCGAGTACTGCCTGTCCCACTTTTACGCATGGGAATGCTTTTCCGATGGCGAGTGCAACTTTTTTTGCGAAGACCTGGAAACGTGCTATCTCGTCGTCTTTCATGTCGAAGATATAGTCCACTTCGCGACGAGGTATGCAGAGTGTGTGTCCCTTAGCGAGTGGGTTGATGTCGAGAAATGCGTAGAACTCTTCGTTTTCGGCGCACTTGTAGCTTGGTATTTCGCCTTGAGCTATTTTTGAAAATATTGTCATGGGTGAGTTTGTGAGTTTTTAAGTTTTTAAGTTTGTGAGTTCTATCCCACTGATATGCTCACAATCTCGAGTTCGATGGTTCCCTGCGGGATGCGAATCTGTGCTACGTCGCCAACCTTCTTGCCGAGGAGTCCTTGTGCGATAGGTGTCTGTACTGAGATTTTGCCTTCCTTGAGGTTGGCTTCGCTCTCGCTCACGAGTGTGTAGGTCATTGTAGCGCCAGTCTTTGTGTTCTTCATCTCAACCTTAGAGAGAATTTGTACCACATCGGTCTGCACCATAGTTGTGTCAATGATTTTTGCGTCGGCAAGCACCATTTTGAGCTGAGCGATCTTTGATTCGAGCTTACCCTGCGCTTCCTTTGCAGCGTCGTACTCTGCATTCTCCGACAAGTCGCCCTTTTCGCGCGCTTCTGCTATCTGGCGGATTACTTCGGGGCGATCCACTTCTTCTAATTGCTTGATTTCGGCCTTGAGTTTGTCGTAGCCTTCTTTAGACATATATGCCATAGTTGCTTATTTGATTTTATGGTACTAAACGTACTGTTAGTTATGTTTGTTTATCGTAGTCTCGTGTTTTCCCTCTTCGGCTTTTAAGGCAAGGTTTGAAAGAGGTGCAAAAAAACACGAAAATTCCGACGCTCTCACGTCGGAACCTTCGCTGTTTCGTTTTGCTGGTGCAAAGTTAGCACTTTATTTTTGATTGGCAAAATTGCCGTATTGTTTTTAAACTTCTGTGGGCGTTTGCACAAGCGGAAACTTATCGGGTGTAGATGATTTCTTGGCTGTGGAGCGACAGAACCAGCTCGTTTCTCTTCAGCGAGAGTATGTCAAATGTGTCGGTATGTTCGCTTATTTCCTTTGCAAGCACTGCTGGGCTGTGCATGAGGAGTTTGCCGCCTTCGAGTTTCCATGAGTCATATGACGGAGCAGGCATATTCCAAGTGTTGACGTCGCCGTTGCTGCAAAGTTCGATGCTCTGCTTTGCTCCGAGCGTATTGGTGTGGTTCCACACTTTAGTCAGTGTGCTGATGTTGATTGCCACCACACCCGTGTTTTCGTCGCCGTTGGCGTTATAGATGATATCTACCTCGTCGCCAGCCTCGATGCCTCCTGCTACGGTCTGTGCCGGAGTGGTGATGTAGAGGGTGTCGCTATTGGTTGTGACGACTTCGATGACGTTCATGCTTGTGCCGTCGCCTGCTGTGCCTCTGATTTCCTTGGGCCAATGTTCAGTGGCCTTGCTCAGTGAGTCCTCGGCCGAAGTGTGTTCTTGGGGCTGCTGCGTTCCGCCAGTGCATCCTGTCAGGATTGCGAGCGGGAGTATGAACAGCAACCGTTTCATCGTGTTAGCCATTGTGTCAGGTGTTATGATTGATGGGTTTTGTTTGCTCCGGCAGAGATGAACAGCAGTTTGTCGCCTGCTTTGAGCTCTACCTGTCCGTTTGGAACGATGAATTCTTCGCCGCGCTTGATGAGCATGACGAGCTGTCCCTTTGGCAAGTTCATGTCGACAAGGCGGTTGCCGTTGGCGAGGTCTGCCTCAGTGAGGGTCTTGTCGCTAAGCTGTGAGTCTATC
The DNA here is from genome assembly GCA_045576655.1 of Bacteroidaceae bacterium. Lineage (GTDB taxonomy): Bacteria > Bacteroidota > Bacteroidia > Bacteroidales > Bacteroidaceae > RGIG8745. The sequence continues at coordinate 18,696 of JAZNGW010000006.1, read as the reverse complement.
TCATCGGGAAGTTCTATGCCGAAATCGTTTCCTTCCTTCTTGGCAGGCATATCGAGGTGGAGCCAGCGCGCCATCTGAGTGATAGACATTCCTTGAATTATGAGCGAGAGGAGGGTGATGAAGAACACGATGTTGAAGATCTGGCGTGCACCCTCGATGTTGGCCACCATCGGATAGGTTGCGAAGATGATTGGTACGGCTCCGCGTAGTCCTACCCATGAAACAAGTATGCGTGCTTTGGCGCTGAGTTCTCTGAATGGTGCCAGGCAGAGGAGTACGCTGAGCGGGCGTGCCACAAGTATCATGAATATGCCGATTAGCGTTGCTGCCAGCGCTATGTCAATAAGTTCGTGCGGATTGACGAGCAGTCCGAGCAGGAGGAACATGATAATTTGGAAGAACCATGTCATTCCGTTCATGAATGTGCTTATCTCCCTGCGGAAAACCAGTCGGATGTTGCCCACTACAAGACCGCAGATGTATACAGCCAAGTAGCCGTTGCCGTCAATCATGTCAGTTATGGTAAACGTGATGAACACGATGCTGAGGAGCAGGATTGGGTAGAGCGAACTGTTGAGCAGGTTGATGCGGTTGATGAGCCACACGGCTCCACGTCCCATAGCGTAACCTATGGCGCCGCCAACAACAAACTGCACCACGAAGTCCTTTACCACTGTTACCATGTTGAGGTTGTCCAGGCTGCCTATGACCTGAATCAGTACGATGGTGAGCATATATGCCATAGGGTCGTTACTACCGCTCTCAAGTTCGAGCATAGGACGAAGATTCTCCTTGAGCTGGATGTTTTGTGAGCGCAGCAGGCTGAACACCGATGCCGAGTCGGTCGATGCCATCGTTGCGGCAAGCAGCATGGCAGTGAGTAGCGACATGTCCGGGCCTATGCCTGCCCATCTTGACAGATAATAGACGAATCCTCCAGTGAATGCAGTGGTGAGAATCACGCCGAGGGTCGACAGGAAGAGTCCTTGGGTGAGAACTGGACGTATGTCTGTGAACTTTGTGTCCATACCGCCGGTGAAAAGTATGATGCTCAGTGCGATTGTTCCGATGAACTGCGTGTCTTTCACGCTGTTGAACTGCAACCCCATTCCGTCGCTGCCGAACACCATTCCCATGACAAGGAAGAGCAGGAGAGTAGGGACACCGAAACGGTATCCGGTTTTGCTGATGAGAATGCTGACGAAAATCAGGCTTGAACCTACGAGTAGAATGTTTTCGGGGTTTATAGACATAATGCTGTAAATGAGTTGGGAATAGATGAGTTTTCGTATTGCAAAGTTAATCGTTTTAATGTAATAAAAACTATTTTTTGCGCTTTTGGTTCTTTTAAACCAGAATAAATGGATTGTTGCACATTGTGCTTTTGCGTTTTTTGCATATCTTTGCATCTTAGGCAGGGTGCGGACTGGCGCATCTGAGCAGAACTCGAAAACTACAATCAGATTATTACGTTTAAACTAATGTTAACCGAATTACTTAAATCCTCTTATTTCGCCCTCTTCCTCATTGTGGCATTGGGCTTTATGTTAGGGCGCATCAAGGTTAAGGGTGTGTCGCTCGACGTGTCGGCTGTGATATTCATAGCCTTGCTTTTCGGTCACTACGGAGTGTTCATTCCGAAGGAACTTGGCAATTTCGGATTGGTGCTGTTCATTTTTACCATCGGAATTCAGGCCGGTCCGGGATTTTTCGACTCTTTCCGCAGCAAAGGAAAGACGCTGATAATAATAACACTGCTGCTGATAGGCTCTGCAGCATTGACCGCCGTTGCCTTGAAGTATGCCTTTGACATTGAAACCGCCAGTGTGGTCGGACTTATTGCAGGGGCTTTGACCAGCACGCCAGGTCTTGCCGTTGCCATTGACAGCACAGCCTCCCCTCTGGCATCCATTGCATACGGTATTGCCTATCCGTTCGGAGTTATCGGAGTGATCCTCTTCGTCAAACTGCTGCCGAAAATCCTCCGTGTCGACCTTGAGAAAGAGGCGCGTATGCTCGATGCCCAGCGCAAGAGCAAATTTCCGGAGTTGGAGACTTGCCTCTTTAAGGTGACTAACGGTAATGTCATAGGAAAGACTCTTGCCGAACTCCGATTCTCAAATATGACAGGGGCCATCGTTTCAAGAATGAAGTCGGGCGGAAAGATTCTCATCCCGATGGGCACTACTTCGTTGAGCGAAGGCGACTGGGTGCAGTGTGTTGGCACTAAGGATGCGCTTTCACAGGTTGAGGTGCTTCTTGGCGAGCGTGAGGAAGGCGAGCTTCCTCTGGCTGAGACTCAAGACATACAGTCACTGCTGCTTACAAACAAGAAGATGGTGGGCAAGCAGCTCGGCGAACTTCGCTTGCATCAGAACTTCGGCTGTACGGTGACACGTGTGCGCCGAAGCGGTATCGACATCACTCCGTCGGAAAACCTCGAACTCAAGTTTGGCGACAAACTCATGGTTGTGGGCGAGAAAGAAGGTCTCAACGGATTTGCCTGTATGATTGGAAATAACGCCAAACTTCTGTCCGACACCGACTTCTTCCCAATAGCAATGGGTATCGTGCTCGGTGTCATCTTCGGCAAACTGAACATTTCGCTTGGCGAAGATGTTTCATTCTCGCCAGGACTGACGGGAGGAGTGCTTATCGTGGCGCTCGTACTCAGTTCGGTAGGTAAGACAGGACCTGTCATCTGGTCCATGTCGGGCCCTTCCAACCAGTTGCTGCGCCAGTTAGGACTCTTGCTATTCCTTGCAGAAGTCGGAACATCTGCGGGCAAGACTCTCGTTGCGACATTCCAGTCGAGCGGAGCGACGCTTTTTGCCGTAGGCGCGCTCATTACCATTGTGCCTATGCTGATAGCAGCGTTAGTGGGCAGGATTGTGTTCAAAATCTCTATGCTCGACCTCCTCGGCACGATTACCGGAGGTATGACAAGTACTCCCGGACTTGCCGCTGCCGACTCGATGGTCGACAGTAACATTCCGGGCGTGGCCTACGCTACGGTCTATCCTATAGCGATGGTGTTCCTCATCATCTTTATCCAAGTGATTGCTGCAGTGGTTTAAGCCGATTTCTTAACTTCTTAACTTCTTAACTTCTAATCTCCTTAACTCCTAAAATATGACACCAGCAAACAATATCAAGTTGCGCCTCACAGCAATGAATTTCCTGCAATTTGCAGTGTGGGGAGCCTATCTCACATCGATGGGCAGTTATCTCGTCAAGGCAGGACTGGCCGACAGCATCGGACTCTTCTATGCCATCCAGGGCATTGTGTCGATCTTCATGCCTGCCATTATAGGTATCATTGCCGACCGTTGGATTCAGGCGCAGCGACTCCTCGGAATCTGCCATTTCATCGCTGCTTTGTTCATGGGTGCGGCAGCATACTACGGAATGACGCACGAAGGAAATGTCGATTTCACCGCTATTTTCTCCCTCTATTCCGTTAGCGTGGCGTTTTATATGCCGACTCTCGCGCTTTCCAACTCAGTGGCTTATTCAGCCCTCGACGGTTTCGGGCTTGACACAGTGAAACATTTCCCTCCAATCCGCGTGTTCGGCACTGTCGGATTCATCTGCTCAATGCTGTTCGTCGACTTCACCGGCTATCAGAACACCTATATGCAGTTCTTCGTCTCGGCAGTTCTGAGCCTTGTCCTTGCAATCTACGCACAGACCTTGCCTGCTTGCGCCACAAACAAGGCGGGCGGCAAGTCGCTTGTCGACGCTTTGGGCCTGCGTGCCTTCGCCCTGTTCAAGGAGAAGAAGATGGCATATTTCTTTATCTTCTCGTTTCTGCTCGGTATCTCCCTTCAGATAACCAACGGCTTTGCCAATCCGTTCATACAGAGCTTTTCAGGGGTTGACGAGTTTAAGGGGCTATATTTCGTAGACCACGCAAACCTGCTCATTTCTCTCTCCCAGATATCTGAAACTCTCTGCATCCTGCTCATTCCGTTCTGCCTTAGCCGTTTCGGCATTAAGAAGGTTATGCTCATCGCCATGCTGGCATGGGTGTTGCGATTCGGGTTCTTCGCAGTGGGCGACCCCGGACATGGCGTATGGCTGTTCATCCTTTCTATGATTGTCTACGGTGTGGCATTCGACTTCTTCAACGTATCAGGCTCTCTGTTCGTCGACAAGGAGACAGATCCAAGCATCCGCTCCAGTGCACAGGGGTTGTTTATGCTCATGACCAACGGACTCGGAGCTACGGTTGGTTCGCTCTGCGCCCAGGCAGTGGTGAACAACTACGTGTACAGTCAGGCCACTTCGCTTGCGCAACTTGACGGATGGCGCACATCATGGTTCATCTTCGCAGGTTTCGCCTTAGTTGTGGCGCTTCTTTTTGCCGTACTGTTCAAATACAAGCACAATAGATAAAATCGCTGGTTTCATCGTGAAATTTCCATAGTTTAAAACCCTCTCCCGACTCTTTGCAGATGTCGGGAGAGGGTTTCTCATCTATTCTAATATTATTATATGTGTAGGTGCGACTTGCAGCTATACATCAGCCTTATCGTCTGCCGCTTGCTATTGCAGCCCTTTTCATGCCAAGCCTCTTTGCACATTTGCGGTCAATCTTCATGCTGCAATTTCTCTTGCAATAGTTGCATAAGTGGCAATCCTTCTTTTTGTTCTTCCTGACCTTCTTGCACTCCTTGCAGTAGTGCTTCTTCTTTCCATGCTTGTCCACATGGCATATGCAAGGGCGTCCGTTATTCTTGATGTTAGGTCTGTTGTGCTTGACGCCAAACATGCTTACACTTGTCATCAGTACCAGTGCGAGCGTTAAAATCATCTTTTTCATAATAATTGGTTTTTACGGGTTAAACATTCCTCACTGTCTTTTCACACTGCAAATGTACGTAGTCCGCCTGACGCCTGAAAAGTTAATTCCCTAAATGATGAGGAGTGTCTCCCTAAATGTGATAGGGAAATTCTTTACGGCGCTGATTATCAGTGTGAACCACTTTGCGCTTCGCTTCAAAACGCTCCGTGCCTCCCTCAAAAAAAGCAGTCCGTGCGCTCGAAAATTCTTTCTTCCTCGGTACAAAATTCCTGTCCCCTCGGAGAAAAGTATAAATAAAACTTATATTTATAAGAATAAAACTAATATTTATATAAATAAAACTATTATTTGTACAAATATTACTTTTATTTATACTTTTCAGCGCGGAGTCGTTAAACATCTACCGAGGTCTCGCTGAAATTTTACCGTGGCTTCCACGCCTAAGAAGTGATACGAACTTAAAAACTCACGAACTAAAAACTCAAAAACTCAAATTTTCCCACGGTATTCGGATGGGGTGACTCCGAACATGTCCTTAAACCGCTGACTGAAATATCGAGATGTCTGGAAACCGACCATCAGTGAAATCTGACTCACTGGTGTGTCGGTTTCTTCAAGTAGGCGTGCGGCATGCTTCAGTCTGACGTTGCGCAGGAAGTCGTTAGGAGTGATTCCCAGAAGGTTCTGTGTTTTGTTGTACAAGCTTGCCCTGCTCATGCCAATGTCAGAGGCCAGTTTGTCAACGGTGTAGTCCACGTTGTCCATGTTTTCGCCTATAGCCTTGATCATTTTGCTGACGAGTTTTTCCTCTTCAATGTCATAGCCAATCTTGTCGGGCTCGACATTTGCTGCAGAAGCGAATTTGCGGTGTGCAGCCTCGCGCAATTCAAACAGGCGGTTGACTTTTTCTTCGTTCTCACGTTCCAATTTAGCCTTTCGTCTGCGGAAATATACCGTTGAAATGGCGAAAAGAACAGATATTGTCCCTAACACATATAGTGTTTTGGCCCACCACGTGAGCCATATCGGCGGATTAATGACGAAAGAAATTCTTTTGGTTTCACCCCATTCGCCTCCATTAATTGACGCCTGCACTTCAAATGTGTATTTGCCGGGAGGAAGTGCGTTATATCGCACCGACGCAAGTCCTTTACCCTCATTATTGTAAATCCACTCGTTGTCTAGTCCGTTAAGCCTATATCTATATTGTGTGTGATCGGGTGTAGCATAATTTAATGCGGAAAAATCGATTTCAATGTAATTGTTCCTGAAACTAAGTTCTACAGTTTTGTCGATAGGGCGTTCCTGTCCCATTATCCTTAGTCCTACGATGTGCACAGGCATTGTTACGCTTGGGATGTTAAAATCTCTCACATGAAACACGATTAGCCCTTTTTGCATTGCAAAGTATGCATAACCTTCGGGGGTGATGTGCGCTCCCCGCTCAATGAGGTCTATCTGCGGTATTCCGTCGGCCTCTCCCAATGGGAATACATGCAGGTTGTTTGCATTTTTTGTTATGCGGTTTATGCCGAGTGACGTGGCAACCCATATTCTTCCGTCGGAGTCTTCAGCAATGCTTTGTATTCCGGCATTAGTCAATCCGTCGGCCTGCGTCAATCTCACGATGCTGTCGCCTTCGATTAGGAGCAGCCCGTTTTGTGTCCCTATCCAATATCTCCCGCTTCTGTCCTTGTGGACGCAGTTGTGCTTTTTTGAATACTGCGTCACAGGATTCAGCGTCTCAATTGGGGCGATTGCGTCTTTGGACGTGTCCAGGACAAAAGCGCCATTCTGAGTGAAAACCCCCACTTTGTCGCGTTCCTGCATCAGGCATGTCGTTATCATGGTGCGGTAGCTGTTCAGTTCAGGTATTTTAGTGTTCAGCGGTTCAAATTTATATTCCTCGGGATACAGGTACCCCAATGTGTGTATCACTGTACATGCGAGAATCCTTCCATCGTCGAGAGGTTGGGCAAAGCGCATTAAAGGTTCGTCAAAACCTTCGGTGTTTTCAGGGCTGAAATTGAGAAATTCGCCGTTGGAATGGTCATATCTGTAGAGTCCTTGATGCGTGCTTATCCATATTCGCCCGTTACGGTCCTTTGCCATGTCAGAACAGTTGATGAGTCCCTCAGCCAAAGTTTTGGTTATGGTATGCGTTTTGCTGTCGAAAAGATATATTCCGCTTCCGCCTGCGATTACCATTTCGTAGTCGTTGAGCGACATCGTCCGCCTTATAACGTCATTGTCTATGGGGTCTATGATTTGTGTTTTAGGGCGTGATGGCGGCAGATACAGTATGCCGTTGTTTCTTAGTCCGAACCATTTCCCGCCCTGTCTGTCGCAAAGGTATGTCTGCAGCCAGTCGCTTTTGAATGATGTTTTCGAAGACAGCGAATCAACAAAGGCGCGCAATGGTTCAAGTTCCTTGACTTTCGACATGACCATAGAATCGCCGTTTTCAGTGATGAATTGGTTCACTCTATTGTTGTTGGCCATTAATTTGTCATAGTCATAACGAAAACGTCGTTTGCGCACATCATACATATATAGAGAGTGAAAATCCTTGAACCATAATAGTGAGTCACCTTGCCAGATGTGGCTGTGTCCGCCAAATGACGGCAGTGGATAGACGCTGTCCATGTTGCATATTTGCTCAACGAAGTAAAGCCCGTTGTACAGGCTAAACACGTCTTCAGTCATGACAAGGATTTGTCCGTTGGGCATTTCCACTATCTGGCGGATCTGGTTATTCTGCAGTCCGTCATTGACGGTGAGGTGCTTGGATATCTGCTGCGCATTTGCAGATGGCGTCGTGGTCAATAGTAACAAAAGTAATAATATGCCTTTCATTTTCAGAGCTTTTCTCGTCTCAAAGTTACAAAAATATGCCTTCGAACCAATAGAATCGTACAGAAATCCTGTAAATATCGTACAAATAGGCGTTTAGACAATATTTGCAGTCAGAAAAATATGGAGATTGCCTTCTTTTTCTAAATTCTTTTGCATATTTGCAAATAGAAGTGTTGTGAATTTGTTAACCGATGTAATTACTGCTATGAACAGGAAATTTAGAAAAACCGTATTGTCGGCTTCTGTGATAATCTTCACTTTGTCTTGCGCTACGGGCACTCAGGAGACTGATTTTGATGCGGTTTCATCACTTGACTATTGTGTGGATCAGACACGACGTACTCTTGTCCAGCTGCATTCGAGAGAAGGGGGAGCCGACTACGCTTTGACGCCCCGCAACATTGCTCCCGAAGATAGCATTTGGCATCTGCGCAAGGCGGCAAAAGAGGAATGGTGCGGTGGGTTCTGGCCTGGCATTATGTGGTATGCATACGAGCACAGTGGCGACACGGCACTTCTTTCTGAGGCCAAGCGATATACTGAAGAGTTGGGGTTTTTGGCTGAGACTCCTGCCTACGACCACGACCTCGGCTTCCTCGTGTTTTGCAGTTACGGAAACGGTTACCGGCTTACGGGCAATCCTGAATACAAGCAGGTCATACTAAATACGGCTGACACGCTTGCCACGTTGTACAACCCTACAGTTGGCACTATCCTCTCTTGGCCTCGCCATGTGAAGGATTACGGCGGCCACAACACTATCATGGACAACATGATGAATCTGGAGATGATGTTTTGGGCGGCTAAGAACGGTGGCAGCAAATCGCTCTACGACATTGCTGTGCGTCATGCTGAGAAGACTATGGAGTGTCACTTCCGTGAGGACGGTGGCTGCTATCATGTGGCTGTCTACGACACTCTTTCAGGCGGCTTCCTTCGCGGATGCACTCATCAGGGCTATGCCGACAGCAGCCTGTGGGCCCGTGGGCAATCGTGGGCAATCTATGGCTACACAGTTGTCTATCGAGAGACTGGCGAAAAACGCTTTCTGGATTTCGCTGAGAAGGTCACAGACCTCTATCTCTCACGCTTGCCCGACGACTACGTTCCGTACTGGGATTTCGACGACCCTGCCATTCCCGAAGCTCTACGCGACGCTTCTGCCGCTGCCATAGTGGCGTCGGCGCTGATTGAACTCTCCGAATATGTCAGCGACGAGAAATCGGCTGTCTATATGGATGCAGCGGAAAAGATGCTCACATCGCTGAGCGGTGCCAATTACCGGAGCGGCGATGCCAAACCGTCGTTCCTGCTTCATGCCACAGGGCATCACCCTGCAGGTTCGGAGATAGACTACTCAATCGTCTATGCCGACTATTACTACATCGAGGCGCTCATGAGGTGGAAGGGTGCTATGGAGAAGAAACAAGTGAATTGACACGGCGATTAGGGATATATGCTGTAGCGTTTGTTTTTCAACGAGGGCTCGTTTGCAAATCAATGAGGGCTCATTTTTTTCACAACGAGGGCTCGTTGATTAATTTGAACTTTTAGGTTTCTTGAAATAATGGTACATGTTATAAGGAAAATACTGGTTGTGAATGCCGTTTTGGTGCTGGCAGTACTGTGCGCTTGTCCATTGGCGCTTTTTGCTCAGGCTCATGCGGTGAAGGCATAGCAAGGGGAAATAGAATTAAATACATATTAATATGAAAGCAATTACAACAATCAAGCGATTATCAGTGGCATGCATGGCAATGCTCCTGTTGGGTTCAAACGCTGTGGCACAGGACGAGAATCTTGTGCTTCACTACACGTTCGACAATGTAAGTGGCACGTCGGTGAGCGATGCGTCAGCTTCGGGTGTGTCGGCAAAGTTGGTAAGTCCGGCCAAGGTGGAGAAAATGGGAAAATACAGTGTGCTGAATCTTGGTGCTGGTTCAGGTTATCTCGACATGACATCTGCAGCTGGTGCTGTTGTCAAGAACTTGTCCGACTTTACCGTGTCGGCCTACTATCTTGTTGACTCTGATGCATCGCTATCGGGCAACGGCTATTTCCTTTGGTGCTTCTCTTCTGTGGCTGCCAACACTCAGACTTCGGGAGTCTTTTCTGCCTACCGTCTCAATGCGCAGCGCTTTGCTACATCTCCAAAGGGATGGGGCAGTGAGGTCGGCATTGAGAAAGGAGCGGAAGCAACAAAGGGGACATGGCAGAATGTCACTTATGTGCAGAGCGGTACGACTGGCAAATTGTATGTTGACGGAACTCTTATTGGAACACAGACCGGAATGCCTGTGCTTAGCAGTATATTCACTACGGCGCCTGCATACAACTGGATAGGACGTCCTCCTTTCAGCGGTGACAATTATCTGAAAAACACGATGGTGGCCGACTTCCGTGTGTATAACATTGCTGTTAGCGCCGAAGTGCTTGACTCGCTTGCAGGCGGTGCGGAGTCGTATAACTACGAATACAGATACGGCACAGCGGGCGACCCTTCCAAACTCAAGGCAAAGAAGGAGGAATGCGAGGCATACCTTGCACAGATCACAGCAACAGAATACCCTCAGGGGGCGATTGATGAGTTGCAAGACCAAATCAACATTGCAGGCTCCTATCTGACTTCAGGCAATGCTTCGCAAGTTCTGCTCGACGAGTGCCTTGCTGCCATGACTTCGGCCCTTGCCAATCTTAAGACTGTGAAGGGCAAGACTCTTTGGGCAGAAAGTGACTTTGCAGGTGGTGACCGTGGTTTCGTTCACCCTGGAGGATTACATACGCAAGAGGATTTCGACCGTGTGAAGAAACTCCTTGCCGAGGGCGATCCTACAGTGACAAAGGCATGGAACTTGCTTAAGGCCAATGAATATTCCGGTTCGGGCATTGCCACATACCCAACTGAAACAATCGTGCGCGGTGGCGACGGACAGAACTACATGAATGCTTGTCGAGGAGCAGCCATGGCTTATCAGAACGCCCTTCGCTGGAAGATTGAAGGTACAGAGGCCAACGCTAAGGCTGCGGTACGCATCCTTATGGCATGGGCCGACGTGTGCAAGAATGTTAGCGGCGACTCTAACTATGCACTTGCTTCAGGCCTCTACGGCTATCAGTTTGCTCAGGCTGCCGAACTTGTGCGCGACTACGAAGGCTGGAAGGCAGAGGATTTTGCGCGTTTCAAGCAGTGGATGATTGAAGTGTGGTATCCTAAGTGCATCGGATTCCTTCGCGGAAGAAACGGCACATGGGAAAATGCAGCCAACAAACCTGGTGCAGGTCATGGTGATGACGGATGCCGCCCTGGGCATTACTGGTCAAACTGGGGACTCTGCAACACCCTCGCCGTGATGAGCATTGGTATCCTTTGTGACGATGTGCATATCTATAACCAGGGACTCTCATACTATAAATACGACCAGGTGGGAACATTCACCAGCACACCAGGAAGCATCATCTATAACAAGGGACTCAACGAGTTCATCGGCAATCTTGTGCCTGTAGTGCATGACGACGAGCGCGGACCTTACGGCAAACTCGGTCAGATGCAAGAGAGCGGACGCGACCAGGGACACACTCTTATGGCACTCGGACTGGCTGTCGATATTTGTCAAGTGGCATGGAGCCAAGGTGACGACCTCTACTCATATATGGACAACCGTTTTGCTGCCGGTGCGGAATATGTGGCGGCATATAACCACTCAGGAGTGGAAGATCTTCCTTGGACTGAATATCGCTATGCCGACTGTCGCACAGCATGGCACAACACTTGGAATATGACTGCAAACAATGCAGGCGGAATAGGAGCACCACGCCCTTTCTGGGACCGTATCGTGGGGCATTATGAAGGCGTGAAGGGAGTAGAAATGAAGTACTCGAAAGTGGCAGCAGGAGTGGCAAGAGGCACAGCAGGAGCTGATGGTGGCGGACACAACTACGGAGAGACAAGTGGCGGGTACGACCATCTCGGATTCTCCACTCTCATGTGCTACAATCCAAATCCTGTTTCAGCCGACATGGCTCCGATAGTGCTTATTCCTCGCATCGAATATAACGGTAAGACATATAATCAGGCCGAACTGGGAGGATTGACGAACACGTACAAACTCACTCCTGTTACTGACATACCGGCTGGTAGCCTTGTGAAGCTCATGCCTCAGTTGCCTGAAGGCGAAAGCGGCAACGGTACATGGCTTTGGGACACTGGCGAGACTACGAAGGACATCGAGGTGACTGTAAACAGCAGCCGTCTTTATCGTGTGACCTACACTGACGAGCGTGGAGTGAAGAGCCGCCAGGTCTACAGCATATCGGTAAGCGGCGACTGCACACCTAATGAGCTATACAGTAATGCAACTGTAGGAGGTGTCGTAACGGAAGACACTGTTATTGCAGCTGTCTACGGCAAACCTGTAACGCTAAGTGCTTGGTCAAGTGCTGGATGGGACTATTTCCGTTGGAGCAACGGTAAGGAGACTTCTTCCATTACAATTTCTAATGTCACGTTCGACCGTGTTGTCACTCTTTCATATATGAACCAGGGAGGTTATGTAGTTCATCGCAACTTCCATATTAAGGTCAACGACTTCGGTCAGAACATCATTGTTGACGGCGAAGTGCATGAGAACTGCTCGGAGATGATAGTGTCTAAAGGACAGACCGTGGAATTAGTGGTTGTTCCTTCCGAAACCTCTGTGGGCGGCACATACCTGTGGTCAACAGGCGAAACGACAAGTAAGATTGTTATTGCAGATATACAGGAATCGGGCGAATACACAGTAGAAATCAGCGACGGAGAGAATACTTCCGTTGCTACCTTTATGGTTTATGTGCAGGAGACTGCCGACCGCAAAATTGAAGCAGGTAATTACCTCATCCGTCACCGCAGCACTGACACTTATTTGACTAACATGGGAGACGGAACAGCCAATCTGAAAGCATGTAAGACAGCAAGCGACGGTTCATATGATAATTCGCAAGTGTGGTACATTGCTTCCAACTCATTGAAGCGAAGCAACATTGTGTCTATGGTTGACAGCGCTTACCTCAATGGCGACGGCGTCTTCAAGACGAGCACATACTATCCGTTCCGTTTCCAGGGAGCAGCAGGGACTATGTATTTTGCTGTGGTGAATAAGTCGACATCTGAGTATTGGAACGTTACAGCCGACGGTGTTCTTGCCTATAGCGGAACCAAGGACTTTGGCGGTTACGATTTCGAGCTTATTCCGTTGGAGGACTTTGTGCCGTCAGGAATTGACGGAGTTCGAGGCGAGGGCCAGCGCATTGTGCGCATTGAGTATTACAGCCTTGATGGCCGTCGTATCGCCGTACCAACGGAAGGAGTTGTGGTTCGTCGCCTTTACTTTGGTAACGGAAAAGTTAACACAGACAAAATCCTTGTAAAATAAAGCATCTCAATGAAGAAACTAACATTTGCGATCTTCTTATCGGTCGTGTCCTTGACTCTTTGCGCGCAGGGGTTTGTCCATCCCGGACTGCTCCACACGGAGCAGAGCATAGAGCGGATGAAGGTTTACGTGGCGGAGCGCACGCAGCCAGCCATAGCCGCATTCGAGGCGATGACGGCAGACAACCGTGCCAAGGCCGACTACAAGATGGCAGGGCCATACAAGGTCATAGCCCGTGACGGAAAGCACAGAAATACTAAGGGCGGTAGCGAGAGCGACTTTGCTGCGGCATACTACAATGCCCTGATGTGGCACATCACAGGCAACGAGGCTCCTGCAAAGAAGTCGTTGGAGATAATCCGCGCTTACTCTGACGTGTTAGAATCCGTAGATGGACACGACGCTCCGCTGTGCGCTCTTCAGGGATTCCTGCTCGTCAACGCTTGCGAACTCATGCGCGGCAAACTCGGTGACGACGGCAACAATGCTGCGAAGACGATGTTGCGGAGGGCATTTGTGCCTGTACTGGACAAGTTTGAGGCCGATTCTCCGTATGCCAACGGCAACTGGGGTGCCGTAGTCAACAAGATGCGTATGGCAATAGCCATATATAGTGACGATAAGGACATGTACGATGCCGCCAAGGATTATTATCTCAACGCTTACGACAACGGTGCGCTTCCTCGCTATATCTCCGCCACAGGACAGTGTCAGGAGACTGGGCGCGACCAGGGACATGCGCAGCTCGGCGTAGGGACTTTGGCGGAGACGTGCGAGATGGCATGGAACCAGGGCGACGATCTCTATGGGGCACTTGACAACCGCCTGCTGAAGGGCTATGAATACATGGCGAAGTACAATCTCGGATGGGACGTGCCGTTCACCACATGGACCGACTGCACCGGACTCTACAACGAATGGACTGAGCCAGGACAGATGGGGCGTGGCAAACTGTGGTCCATCTACGAAATAGCATACAACCACTACGTCGGACGCAAGGGACTCCAGATGCCATACGTCAGCATGGCGCTCGGCAAGGGCGGTGTGCGCCCTGAAATGCGCAAGAACGGTGCCGACCACGTAGGATACGGCTCGTTGCTGTTCTATAAGGGAACAGAGGTTGACCGCAAGTCGCGAATCCCAGGAGCAAAGGAACGCCCTACACTGCATCAGGTGTTCACTTGGCCAGCGCCGGAAGGTGCTCCGCTCAAGAACGACTACGAAGTGCGAGTGCGTGCCCGTGGCGGCGAGTGGCAAACTGTCGACACCTACATGGCAAAGGTCAATGCGCCCGTAGGCGACAGCAAGCACCGCATCTGCGAAGTGTCGTACGGAATGTTCGACTTCACAGGTACGGTAGATGTTGAGGTCGTTTGCAAGAACAAGAAATACAAGACTGTCAAGGTACGTCCCGACTTCCGCGGAGTCATAGCCAACGCTGTTAACGACTCTACGGTGCGCTTCATGCTTTTCCAGCCCGAACATGTATCAGTAGAGTTTGACGGAAACATCACCGACAACCTCATGCTCTTCACTTCCAAACCATCCAAATCAGTGGCAGAAGCGAAGAAGGAGGCTAAGAAAGCCGGACGCAAGTTCGTCTACTACGCACCTGGATTCCACAACATCCCGAACGATACAATCTTTCCTGAGTCGCACACAACGGTGTATGTGGACGGCGGAGCATACATTCAGGGCACTTTCCACATCAAGGATGTCGAGGATGTGCACATCATGGGACGAGGCGTCGCACGCCCAAGCCGTGGATATGAGGGGTGCAAGGTGAGCCGTTCCGAAAACGTCAGCATCGAAGGACTCACGATGTGTACCTGTCCTGTGGGCGAGAGCAACAATGTGACCATACGCAATGCAAAGGTCATCTCCCATCCAAGTTGGGGCGACGGATTCAACGTCTTCGCAAGCCACAACGTGCTGTACGACCGCGTGTTTGCCCGCACTTCCGACGACTGCACCACAGTCTACGCCACACGCAAGGGCTACAATGGCAGCGCCACAAACATCCGCATGCAGAACTCCACCCTCTGGGCCGACGTGGCGCACCCTGTAATGATAGGCATACACGGTAACTCGCAGATTATGGACACCATTGTGGGAGTCACATACGACAACATCGACATCCTCTGCCACAGCGAACCGCAGATTGACTACCAAGGATGTCTTGCCATCAACTGCGGCGACAACAATCTTGTCAAGGACATAACTTTCGACAACATACGCATCGAGGACATCCATCAGGGCAGTCTGCTCCATGTCAAGGTGTGCTACAACTCCAAATACTGCACTGCTCCTGGACGGGGCGTCGAAAACATTCTGTTCCGCAACGTGCGTTACAAGGGCCAGACTCCAGGCTACTCCATCATCGGCGGCTACAACGAGCAGCGACGTGTGAAGAATGTGCGCTTCGAAGGACTTCGCATCAACGGCACTCTTATCAGCGACGACATGCTAGGCAAGCCAAGATGGTACAAGACCAGCGACATGTGCGGATTCTATGTCAATGACCATGTAGAAGGAATAACTTTCACGAAATGAAGAAGATACTCATCACCCTCACTCTGACGCTTGGTGCTATAGCTGCACTGGCGCAACCGAAGTCAGAACCGTTAGTGTTTGCTGACTATTCCGACCCGGACGTATGCGTGGACGACAACGGCGACTACTGGATGATATCGAGCAGTTTCCAGTGCACACCAGGACTGCCTATCCTGCACAGCCGCGACATGGTCAACTGGACCCACGTGAACTACGCCGTGGAGAAACTTCAGCCTGAAGAACGCTATGCCACAGTGCAGCACGGATGTGGAGTGTGGGCACCGTCCATACGTTTCCACAAAGGCACATACTACATCTATTGGGGCGATCCCGACTACGGCATCTACATGGTGAAGACCACCAACCCGCGTGGCAGATGGGACGCACCTGTGCTCGTCGTGCCGGGCAAGGGACTCATCGACCCTTGTCCGCTCTGGGATGAAGACGGCAGGGTGTATCTCGTGAACGGTTGGGCCAACAGCCGTTGCGGATTCAACAGCGTGCTTACCGTACGCGAATTGTCTGCCGACGGAACCACTGCCATCGGCAACCCCGTGCTTGTCTATGACGGCCAGGTGGAGGGCAACCACACTGTCGAAGGGCCAAAACTCTACAAGCACGATGGCTATTACTATATTCTTGCACCGGCTGGCGGAGTGGCACAAGGATGGCAACTTGCCTTGCGGAGCAAGAGCGTCTTCGGACCGTACGAAAGCAAGGTGGTCTACAACTCTGCCGGCGTGCATCAGGGAGGCATGGTGGGCGACAAGTTCATCTGTTTCCGCGAGACGGGAGCATACGGACGCATCCTTCACCTGCTCGACGTGGAATGGAAAGGCGGCTGGCCGATGATGAAGACGCGCGACAAGAAAGCCGAGCGCCCTTCCGTGCAGCCGCACTCAGGCTACCAGTGGCACGCCAACTATCAGGACACATTCGGATTCCCTCTTGCCGACGGATGCCAACGCATCTACGGTCATCATGTCGGGGCTGATTACCGCAGCCTGTGGGAAGTGCCAAACCTGTGGCTGAAGAAGTTTGAGGGAGAGACTTTTGCCGACACTCTCCGCCTTGTCATATCGGCAAAGGCCGAGGGCGAGCAGTCGGGATTCGTCATCATGGGACGCGACTACTGCGGATTGTCAGCCGAACTTCGTGGCGGCCACTTCCTGCTGAAGCGCATCATTTGCAAGGATGCCGACAAGGGTGAGGCGGAAACGTCGGAGACCATCGGCGAACTCAACACCCGCAAGTACGGAGCAGGTGCAAAGCAGAACTACGAAACCACGCTCCATGTCGTCATCCGTTGCGACAAGGGCGCACTCTGCACCATGAGTTACAGCGCCGACGGCAAGCGATACAAGCAGGCAGGGCAGCCGTTCCAGGCCCGCGAAGGCAAATGGATCGGCGCCAAGTACGGCGCGTTCAGCATCGCACCCGACAAGACCAGCCGCGGATGGGTGGATGTGGAGCGATAACACGTGGCTACAGAGAAAACAACAGACCTGAAAACCTAAAGATAATAATGATATGAAAAACAGTAAAGTGATACTTCGCGTTCTGCCCGTGCTGTTCGGGTTTTATGTGATGGGATTTTGCGACATCGTAGGCATCTCGTCCGACTATGCTCGTGACGCCTTCGGCTGGAGCAACACTATGGCGGGCTTCATCCCGTCGATGGTGTTTGTGTGGTTTCTTGTGTTCAGCATCCCTGTGGGGATACAGATGAACAAGTGGGGACGCAAGAACACGGTGATGCTCAGTGTGGTAGTCACCCTTGTAGGAATGGTCATTCCTCTGCTCCAAAGCGGTTGGGCGTGTCTCGTGGGTTATGCCCTGCTGGGTATAGGCAATGCCATACTGCAGGTTTCGCTTAATCCGTTGCTCAACAACGTGGTGACCGACCAGAAGCTCCTCACCAGCAGTCTTACTGCAGGCCAGGTGGTCAAGGCGGTGTCGTCGTTCTGCGGACCGTTCATTATGCTCTTTGCCGTCAACGTGCTTGGCGGGGGCGATTCGGACAACTGGTATCTGGCGTTCCCTGTACTGGGTGCCATCACTCTCGTTTCGGGACTTTGGCTGTACTTCACCCCTATACCTCGCGAGGAGCGTGTGGAAAGCGACGTCACCTTTGGCAAGGTTGTGGGCTTGCTGTCCGACAAGACCATCCTGTTCCTCTTCTTCGGAATATTCTTTGTTGTGGGCATCGACGTGGCGACCAACTTCATCAGTTCCAAGGTGATGACTTTGCGCTACTCGTGGAGCGTGGCCGATGCAGGTATTGCTCCTCAGGTCTATTTCATCTGCCGCACCGTGGGAGCTTTTCTTGGAGTGTTTTTTATGACCAAGGTGTCGGAAATGGCCTATTTCAGGGTTAACATACTGCTTGCCGTAGCGGCTGTGCTGTGCCTTGCCTTTGTCGACAATGTCTCGGTTAGCCTTGTGTGCATCGGTGGCATCGGATTCTTCTGTTCGTGTATATTCCCAATCATCTACTCTCTGGCAATACAGCACATGCCCGATAAGGCAAATCTCATTTCGGGGCTCATGATTACAGCGGTAGCAGGAGGTGGCGCGGTTACTCCTCTCATAGGTTGGGCAACCGACTTGGCGGGTATCACGGCCGGAGTGTGCGTGTTGCTCGTATGCGGCGTATATCTAACCCTGTGCTCATTTAGCAAAAAGTAAGGCGTGGCGGTATTCTCCCGCAAATCACGCTGATTAGCACGGACTTACCCGTAGGGTGCGGACCTATGTGTCCGCCCGAAAACACCGCCACTGCAGTGGAAACTTACCTCCACCTCGGTATGTATTTTGCGCCACTGCGGAGAAAAGTAGAAATAAAAGTAATATTTGTAAGAATAAAACTAATATTTATATAAATAAAATCATTATTTGTACAAATATAAGTTTTATTTATACTTTTCAGTGTGGTTTAACGAATTTGGTTGACCTTTTCCGTCTTATTTATATCTTAGGTTGACTTGGTTTAAGATTAGTTTTAAATTTAGTTGACTATGTTTTTGCTTAGTTGTGTTTTGGGTTGACCATTGTGGTTGTTATTTGCTA
>JAZNGW010000005.1:0-98877 GCA_045576655.1 Bacteroidaceae bacterium | reverse complement strand
TTTGAAGAAAGTAACAGGTACTTACGGACGCTTCACAGCTGAACAGGGTGCAGTTAAACATATTGATCCACGTCACGAATAATATAAGGAGGAAAGAACTATGATTAGAGAAGTAAAATTCGAAAGCCAGGACCGTCGTATCAAGCAGATTCTCGCTGCATTGAATGAAAACGGTATTAA
Source organism: Bacteroidaceae bacterium (assembly GCA_045576655.1). GTDB lineage: Bacteria > Bacteroidota > Bacteroidia > Bacteroidales > Bacteroidaceae > RGIG8745. Next base: position 98,697 of record JAZNGW010000005.1, on the reverse strand, counting down.
AGACATCGAAGAAGCTAACGCTATCTGCGAAGAATATGGTTTGGATCCTTATTTGGCATGTGAAGAGACTCAGCCAATCTGTTTCGAGAACGCTAAGTGGGCTTACGTTGTAGGTTGCGCTATCGCTATCAAGAAGGGCGTTAAGACAGCTGCCGAGGCTGCTGAGGCTATCGGTATCGGTCTCCAGGCATTCTGTATCCCAGGTTCAGTGGCAGACGACCGCAAGGTAGGTATCGGTCACGGTAACTTGGCTGCAATGTTGCTCCGCGAAGAGACTAAGTGCTTCGCATTCCTCGCTGGTCACGAGTCTTTCGCTGCTGCTGAAGGCGCCATCAAGATCGCTGCTAAGGCTGACAAGGTACGCAAGGAGCCACTCCGCGTTATCCTCAACGGTTTGGGCAAGGACGCAGCTCAGATCATCGCTCGTATCAACGGTTTCACATACGTACAGACTAAGTTCGACTACTTCACAGGCGAATTGAAGGAAGTACAGCGCATCTCTTACTCTGACGGCCCACGCGCTAAGGTTAACTGCTACGGCGCTGACGACGTTCGCGAAGGTGTTGCTATCATGTGGCACGAAGGCGTAGACGTATCTATCACTGGTAACTCTACTAACCCTACACGCTTCCAGCACCCAACAGCTGGTACATACAAGAAGGAGCGCGTATTGGCTGGCAAGCCATACTTCTCAGTAGCTTCAGGTGGTGGTACAGGTCGTACACTTCACCCAGACAACATGGCTGCTGGTCCTGCTTCTTACGGTATGACCGACACTATGGGCCGTATGCACTCTGACGCTCAGTTCGCTGGTTCTTCATCAGTTCCTGCTCACGTAGAAATGATGGGATTCCTCGGCATCGGTAACAACCCAATGGTAGGTTGTACAGTAGCATGCGCCGTTGACGTAGCTCAGGCTTTGAACAAGTAATTCAAACCTATACATTTATCTCAATAGGCAGGGGGCGCAAAATTGCGTCCCCTGTTGCTTTTTATATAAAGCACTCACTCTTTCCACGGAAAAACTTCCCGAATGTGAGCAAACCTTGGATTTTTATTCGTATTTTCGCACTTGCAACTAGCAAACGAGCGCTCATTTAATTACTAACGAGGGCTCATTTGTTTTCGAACGAGGGCTCGTTCGTTTTTCAAAACATCTGCAAAACTTTAAATTCAGTATATTATGAAGCATTCAATTACGGCATTTCTATTGCTCCTTACCGGGATGATTGGAGCACAGACGGTGAAGAGTCCTGACGGACGCTTGTCTGTTGATGTCGGCGCCGCCGACGGTCAGGCTCACTATTCGGTAAAACTCGACGAAAAGGTGTTTGTCGAGCAGTCACCTCTGGGTATAAATACGACTTTCGGCGACTTCACCAAAGGGGTAAGTCTACGCAAAGTATCAGAAGCGAAGCGCGTGACTGACGACTACACAATGCGCCAAGTGAAGAAGAGCAAAATACATTACGAGGCAAACGAGGTGACTTGTTCATTCAACGACAAGAGTGGGCGTCATGCGTTTGATGTCACGTTCCGAGTTGACAACAACAATGTGGCATTCCGCTACAAAGTGCTGCCAAAGGGTGACATTCGTTCTTGCCTTGTAAAGGAGGAATCCACAGGATTTGTCATCCCTGAAGGTTCGACCACATTCCTCTGTCCGCAGATGTTGCCGCAGAGCGGATGGATGCGCACCTGCCCAAGCTATGAGACTCACTACACTTACGACGCTCCGATGGGCAAGAACGGCGACGGACTGGGATATGCCTTCCCTGCTCTGTTCCGCGTGGGCGACAGCGGTTGGGTGATGCTGTGCGAGACTGGCGTGAACGGTTCCTACTGTGCAAGCCGTCTTGACAACAAGGGCGGCAACAAGTACGCTATCGGCTACCCTCACCCTGATGAGTTCGGTGGTGTAGGTACATCAGCACCCGGACTTTCCCTTCCTGGCGAGACTCCGTGGAGGACAATCACCGTGGGTGAGACTCTGGCTCCGATAGCCGAGACCACCATCATGTGGGACGTAGTGAAACCTATGTACGAAGCAAGCCAGGACTACAAGTACGGCTGCTCGACATGGAGTTGGATTATCCGCCAGGATGCCAGTTGCAACTATGCAGAGCAGAAGGAGTACATCGATTTCGCGGCAGACATGGGCTATGAATTTGTGCTCATCGATGCTCTGTGGGATACAAACATCGGTTACGAAAAGATGGAGGAACTGGCACGCTACGCTGAAAGCAAGGGTGTAGGCATTTTCTTGTGGTACAACTCCAACGGCTACTGGAACGACGCCCCTCAAGGCCCTAAGCATAAGCTCCACACCGTCATTGAGCGCCGCAAGGAGATGAAGTGGTTGCAGAAGACAGGCATCAAGGGACTGAAGATTGACTTCGTGGGCAGCGACAAGCAGCAAACCATGCAACTCTACGAAGACATCCTTGCCGATGCTAACGAGTACGGGCTGATGATAATCTTCCACGGATGCACCCTGCCTCGCGGTTGGGAGCGCATGTTCCCTAACTTCATTTCATCCGAGGCTGTACGCGCAAGTGAGAACCTCAACTTCAGTCAGCACGAGAACGACATCGAAGCCACCTTCGGCACCATACACCCCGTGCTGCGCAACTCTGTAGCGGCTATGGAATTCGGCGGAAGCGCTTTGAACAAATACTACAGCAAGGGAAACAACCGCGGCAACCAGCGCAAAACGAGCGACGTGTTTGCCATCACCACAGCGGTGCTCTACCAGAGTGCAGTGCAAAACTTCGCTCTCGCACCTAACAACCTCACCGACGCTCCAGCATGGGCTATGGACTTCATGAAGGAGGTGCCTACGACATGGGACGATGCAGTGTTTATCGACGGCTATCCTGGCAAATACCTCATCTTCGCTCGCCGCCACGGCGACACATGGTACATCGGTGCAGTCAACGCACAAAAAGACCAACCTCTCAAGAAGAAGATCGAGTTGCCAATGCTTACTGGCGGAAGTGAAATCACCGTCTACTCCGACACAAAGGAGCTCGTGGGCAGCAAATCCGTAAAGAAACTCCCGAAGAGCAAGAAGTTTGAAATCAACGTGCCTTACAACGGCGCAATGTTAATCATAGGTAAATAAACAGGACATGAAGAAAATAATCACGACCATCGCACTTGCTCTCTCCGTATCAGGAGCAATGGCACAGGCTACCAAGTCATGGACTGCCGACAATGGCAACGGCACATTCACCAACCCACTGTTCTACGACGAGTTTTCCGACCCCGACATCCTGCGTGTCGGCGACGACTACTACCTGGCAGGCACAACAATGCACAGCGTTCCAGGATTGGTCATACTCCACTCCAAGGACCTTGTCAACTGGGAAAACGTAAGCTATTGTTTCGACCGCTATGACTTCCCTGAAGACCGCTTCTCCCTGAAGAACCACGAAGAAATCTACGGACAAGGCATCTGGGCTCCATGCATCCGATACGCCAACGGACAGTTCTACGTCTTCTCTAACGTTAACGGCAAAGGACTGCAGTGCTACACATCAAAAAACATACGCGGGCCGTGGAAGCACCACAACATGAAAGGCAACATCTACGACCTTGGAGTCCTTTTCGACGACGACGGCAAGGTGTATGCCATACATGGCTACGGCACAGTGAAATGCACGGAATTGGAACCAGACATGAGCGGTCCGAAAGAGGGCACGGAACGCGTCATCATCCCTGACGGAAACGGAATAGGCGAAGGACACCACATGTACAAGATTAACGGCATGTACTATCTCATATCCACCGACTACCGCCCTAACGGACGCACACTCTGTTCGCGCGCTAAAAACATCTGGGGACCTTACGAGACACGCGTCATCAGCGCCGACGAGACCTACGGCTACCACGCAGCATCGCTGACACAAGTGCCTCGAGGACTGAAATACCGAATCGGTGAAGACGGAACCAAGTTCGGACTCGGCCACCTCGACAAAGACGCAACAGCCTGCACAAACGCACACCAGGGAGGAATCGTACAGTTTAACGACGGTTCGTGGTGGGCACTGCTCATGATGGACTTCCACAGCATCGGCCGCACCGTATGCCTCATGCCTATGACATGGAAAGACGGCTGGCCAATGATTGGATTTGAAGGCAACTTTGGCCGTGCGCCACGCACATGGTTCAAGCCTGGAACACAACTTGGCAACTACAAAGCCGGAGAGAAACCTCTCTGTGAACCTCATGGACCGTATAATCGCAGCGACAACTTCGACGGCAAGCAGCTCGGACGCATCTGGCAGTGGAACCACAACCCAGAAGAAAAGATGTGGGGGCTGAAGAACGGCAAACTACGCATCAACTCCATGCCTGCAGAGCAACTCATGTGGGCACGCAACACCCTGACACAGCGCGTAATCGGTCCGAAGAGCATTGCCACTGTTGAAATGAACGTAAAAGGGCTGAAGGATGGCGACGTTGCTGGACTCGGCAACATCAACGTGCCATGTTCATGGATAGGACTCGTCAAGAGCGGAAAAGAACTGACCCTCCGCTGTTTCGAGCAACTCACCAACGACACCGTCGACACAAAGGTGGAACTCCCCAAAGGCAAGATATGGCTGCGCTGCATCGGCGACTACGACAACGACCAGGCCCAGTATGCCTATTCGACCGACGGCACTACATTCCAAACTCTGGGACGCATGATGCCTCTCTCCTACCAGCTCATCACGTTCCAGGGCTCACGCCACGCACTCTTTGCATTCAACATCAACGGGAAAAACGGCGGATATGCAGAATTCGACAACTTCACAGTTGACGAACCTATGGCAGACCGCTCAAAGAACATCCCATTCGGAAAGACATTCCGCATCATCAACAAAGCCACAGGCCGCCCTGCAATATGCGATCCTCACGGACTTCTTTACGACACATACCCTGGCGACAAGAATCCGCGCGCCCTTTTCCAGCTCATCGACCGCGGCAACGGAATGGTATCCATAAAATGCCATGACGGGAAATACATCAAGGTGTACGGCGAAGGACTGGCTGGCGACGTGCGTTTCACCAAAGACGAGAAAGAAGCCGAAGTATTCCTCTGGCAGGACTATCTCAACAACGACTTCATGCTCTACTCATTACGCAACCACAGATACATAGGCAAGAGCCCTACAACAGGCAGCCCTTACTCAATGGAATTGGCCGGACCAGACCCTGCACGCAGAAACGGTTCCGTACTCCACTGGGAAGACATCAATAAATGACAAAACACTCAAATCATTAACTTCTACGGGGCAGACACACAGGTCTGCCCCTACAAATTACTCCTCAATACAATGATTCAATTCCAATGCGACTATAACGAAGGGGCGCATCCTCTAATAATGCAGCGCCTCAACGAGACAAACATGGAGCAGACTGTCGGATATGGCGAAGACGCCCACTGCGAAAACGCACGCCGACTCATCCGCAAGGCATGCCAGCGCGAAGACATCGACGTACATTTCCTCGTGGGAGGCACACAGACCAACACCACCGTCATAGCACACTTCCTGCGACCATACCAGGGCGTGATCGCCGCCGACACCGGACACATCAACGTGCACGAAACTGGAGCAATCGAGGCTACAGGCCATAAGGTGCTCGCCCTGCCAAACACCGACGGCAAGATATCCGCATCGCAGATAGCCCACTGCATGGAAGAGCACTTTGCCGAGGACGGTCCCGAACACACCGTACAGCCAGGCATGGTCTACATCTCCTTCCCGACCGAAGTGGGAACAATCTACAGCAAACAGGAACTCGAAGACATCCGAAGCGTCTGCAACAAGTACGACCTTCCACTCTTTGTCGACGGAGCCCGCCTCGGCTACGGACTCACCTCGCCTGCCTGCAACATCGACCTGCCCACCCTCGCCCGCCTTGCCGACGTGTTCTACATAGGCGGAACAAAAGTTGGCGCACTCTTCGGCGAAGCAGTTGTCATCACAACGGAGAAGGCAAAGCGCGACTTCCGCTACAGCATCAAGCGCCACGGCGGCATGCTCGCCAAAGGCCGTCTGCTCGGCATCCAGTTCGAGACACTCTTTACCGACGGACTATACTTCGACATCGCCCGCCACGCCACCGAAGAAGCCATGCGCATCAAAGACGCACTTCAGCAGAAAGGCATACAGTTCCTCGTCGGCAGCCCAACCAACCAGCAATTCCCAATCCTCACACCAGAGCAATACGAACGCCTCTCAGCCAACTTCCTCCTATCCTATTGGAAAAAGATGGACAACGGCAACATCGCCGTACGCATCTGCACCAGTTGGGCAACCAAGACCGAAGCAGTAGACGCACTGCTCGAAGAAATTGGAAAGATGTAAATGGATTTGTAATGGTAGCACGGAAATATCCACGTATTTTAAGTTCCTCCCCCTGAGGGAGAATCAATTTACGATTTGACAATTTTCTATATCTTTGGATATTGTGACGTTTCACAGTAGGGGCAGACCGGCGTGTCTGCCCTTTGCTATTTCCCGCATATCTCGCCGATTAGGATAATTTACACGGATTCCCTTTTATGGCACATTGTTTAATCCGCGTGCATCTGTGTAATCTGTGGTTTTTAGTGCGTTAAATATTGGCACGGAACACGCTGAGGACACGGTGCGACACGGTTTTGTGTTCTTGAACGCGGATGAAACTGATCGAGCAGATTGTCGCGGATAAAAACAAAATCAGCGTTAATCAGCCCAATCCGTCAAATCGGCGTTCAAAAAAGAGACGCCACGCTGTGACGTCTCTACATGCTTTGCATCGGGCGAGCAGGCCTCGTCCCTACAACTGAATTCCCCAGACGCAACACATTGCGTCCCTACTTAACTCCTTAACATCAGAAAAAGGGCACCCGTAAAGGATGCCCCTACACACGCATTATCGTCATCGTCTCATTATCCGTAGGGGTACCCCTTGCGGGTATCCGAAAACACATGACGTAGAGACGTCACAGTGTGGCGTCTCAGGACAAGGACGAATGTGTCATCGAGACGCCATGTTATGACGTCTCTACAAGCGGGAACTATCCGCGCCAATCGGTTCAATCCGCTTTCATCCGCGTTCCTTTTCTTTTCGGGCAGACACAAGGTCTGCCCCTACGGAGCATAATTGTTCCCTCCCTTGGGGGAGGGTTAGGGAGGGGTCCCCACACGGCTTATGCTTTCGGGCAAGCAGACTAACCAATTAACTTGTCCAATCGCTTGGCAAGTTCCGCTTTCGACATGGCGCCCATTGCAATCTCCGGCTTGCCGTTCATCGGAATAAAAACCAACGTAGGGATGCTGCGCACATTGAACAGAGCAGACAGTTCTCTCTCGTCATCAACATTAACCTTGTAAACATCAACCCTGCCGTCATACTCCTTGCTCAGTTCGTCGAGCACTGGGGCGAGCGCCTTGCACGGTCCGCACCATGAAGCGTAGAAATCAATCAACGCAGGACGTGGTCCTAAAAACTTCCACTCGCTCGGATTGGTTTCGTAGTCATATACTTTGCGGAGGAAGCCTCCTCTTGTCAAATTCATTGTTGCCATAATCTTCAGTTTTATAAGGTTTAGACATTAAACGATTTCGCATCGTCTTTTGTTTTCGATGCAAAGATACAGATTAGGGCAAAGCGGGTCAAACAGACTGCATCAATGCCAATATAGACAAGATTTATAGCAAAAAGAAAACGGAGTAACATCACATGTGACATTACTCCGTTTTTCGTACCGAAAGCGGGACTCGAACCCGCACAGCCGTTATGGCCAAGGGATTTTAAGTCCCTCGTGTCTACCATTCCACCATTTCGGCAGCCTTTTTCAGTTAAGCGAGTGCAAAATTAGGCATTTAGTTTGAATTAGAAAAATAATGCAAAGACTATTTTTGCATAAGTCAAAACACTTTCATAACTTTGCGACTCATTAACAAAATGAAAGCGGCAAGAGCGCTTTCGCTAACAAAAGTAAGCAAGATGAGCATCAAACAAAAAAGATTTATACTTCCAGAAGACGAAATACCACACAAATGGTACAACATAGCGGCAGATATGCCTAACAAACCAATGCCGCCACTCAATCCAGCGACTAAGCAACCGCTTTCGCCGGAGGACCTCTACCCTCTTTTTGCAGAAGAGGTGTCACGTCAGGAACTCAACCAGACCGACGCTTGGATTGACATCCCTGAGGAGGTGCGCGAAATGTACAAGTACTACCGCAGCACGCCGCTCGTACGTGCCTACGGACTCGAAAAGGCGCTTGGCACTCCTGCACACATATATTTCAAGAACGAGAGCGTGAGCCCTATCGGTTCGCACAAGCTCAACTCAGCACTTGCCCAGGCGTACTACTGCAAGCAGGAGGGTGTGACCAACATCACAACCGAGACTGGTGCCGGACAGTGGGGAGCAGCACTCTCATACGCGGCAAAGGTGTTCGGACTCGAAGCTGCAGTCTACCAGGTTAAGATAAGCTACAACCAGAAACCTTACCGCCGTAGCATCATGCAGACTTTCGGTGCGCAGGTCACTCCGTCGCCATCCATGTCGACTCGTGCGGGTAAGGACGTGCTCACTCGCGAACCGAACTGCCAGGGTTCGCTCGGCACAGCCATTTCCGAGGCAATCGAACTGGCGCGCACTACGCCTAACTGTAAGTACACGCTTGGTTCTGTGCTCAACCATGTGACCCTGCACCAGACAATCATCGGTCTCGAAGCTGAGAAGCAGATGGAGATGGCAGGTGAATACCCTGATACTGTCATCGCTTGTTTCGGTGGCGGTTCCAACTTCGGAGGTATCGCATTCCCATTCATGCGCCACAACATCCTTGAAGGCAAGAAGACACGTTTCGTGGCAGCCGAACCGGCATCATGTCCGAAGTTGACCCACGGAGTCTTCCAGTATGACTATGCCGACGAAGCGGGCTACACTCCGCTTCTGCCGATGTTCACCCTCGGCCACAACTTCATGCCGGCAAACATCCACGCCGGAGGTCTGCGCTACCACGGAGCAGGCGTCATCGTGAGCCAGTTGCTCAAGGACGGCTACATGGAGGCTATGGACCTCAACCAGCTTGAGACATTCGAGGCAGGCATGCTATTCGCCCAGGCAGAAGGCATCATCCCTGCACCTGAGTCATGCCATGCCATCGCCGCAACCATCCGCGAGGCAAAGCGTTGCAAGGAAGAAGGCAAAGAGGAAACCATACTCTTCTGCCTCTCAGGCCACGGACTCATCGACATGGCATCCTACGACCTCTACCTGAGCGGTTCGCTGCAAAACTGCGAAATCACTGACGAGGACGTACAGCGCAACCTCGACAAGATCGAGAAGTACGTGTAAGGAAATTTTACAAATCAGAAAGATAAATAGACATCGGAGGCATCACTTTGTGGTGTCTCCTATTTTATATACTTTTATACAGATAAATCTCCCCTTATTTCACACACAAACACTATATTTGCAATCAACAACGACTTGAGCATGCAGTGACATGCTGCCAAGTTCAGCATAGAATGCAATAAACCTTAAAAATCTGATACTCATGAACAAGAGTTTCATCTATTTCATTTGTCTCGTTTCGGCCATGGGCGGACTGCTGTTTGGTTACGACTGGGTTGTGATAGGCGGTGCAAAACCGTTCTACGAATTGTTTTTCGGCATATCCGACAGCCCTCTGATGCAGGGAGTGGCAATGACCACCGCACTCGTCGGTTGCCTCATCGGAGCTATGGTTGCGGGTGCTATGGCCGACAAGTACGGACGCAAGCCGTTGCTTATCATCTCTGCCGTGCTATTCACGGTATCGGCAGTTGCCACAGGTATCTTCGACGACTTCGCCATGTTCAACATAGCCCGTTTCATCGGAGGCATAGGAATAGGCATCGCATCTGCCCTGTCGCCGATGTATATTGCAGAAATTTCGCCTGCCAACATTCGCGGCAAATTGGTTTCGCTCAATCAGATGACCATAGTGCTCGGTATTCTCGGCGCTCAGATTGCCAACTGGCTCATTGCCGACGACGTTCCAGTTGGTTATACAGCCGACGAGATTCTGGCATCATGGAACGGTCAGATGGGATGGCGATGGATGTTCTGGGCAGAGGCCGTACCTGCAGCCCTCTTCCTCCTTCTCGCATTCTTCATCCCTGAAAGTCCAAGATGGCAAATAATGAAGGGGATGGAGCAGAAGGCCATTAAGACTCTCAGAAACATCGGCGGCGAACAATATGCCGCAAGCGAGATAGGGCTCATCAAGACTTCTGCCATTGCAGATGCTAACAAGGAGAAGGGCGGACTGAAAACCCTCTTCACTCGCAAATACGCCGCTGTGCTTACGCTCGGAGTCATCGTTGCCGTGTTCCAGCAATGGTGCGGCACGAATGTCATATTCAACTACGCCCAGGAGATTTTCTCTGATGCGGGCTACAGCGTAGGCGACGTGCTCTTCAACATCGTCATCACAGGTGTGGCAAACGTCATCTTCACCATCGTGGCTCTGTTCACCATAGACCGTTGGGGCAGACGTTCGCTCATGCTCTTCGGCTCTATCAGCCTTGCCGTAATCTATCTCATCCTCGGCACTTGCTACCACTTCCACATCACCGGCTTCTTCATGGTAATCCTCGTTGTGGCAGCCATCTCTGCCTACGCCATGACTCTCGGTCCGGTGACATGGGTGTTGCTCGCTGAGATATTCCCTAACCGAGTGCGCGGAGTGGCAATGGCGACCTGCACCTTCGCTCTGTGGACAGGATGTTGCACACTGACATTCTCGTTCCCGCCAATGAACGCAGCCCTCGGCAGCAGTGGCTCGTTCTGGATCTACAGCGTCATCTGCTTTTGCGGATTCGCCTACCTGTCACGCCGATGCCCTGAAACAAAGGGAGTGTCGCTTGAAGAATTAGAAAAGAAACTTGTTAAATAGTCCCAAACCTCATAACCTCACACATATGGTAAAAGCATGGAGAGAGCAGGTAGTCATACCGACTTACGAAGTGGGTACGCCTGAGAAGAACCCTATATTTCTGGAAAAGCGAGTGTATCAAGGCTCCAGCGGAGTGGTCTATCCCTACCCCGTAATCGAGAGCATCAGCGACGAACGCACCGACAAGGAGTACAACGCCATATACATCGAAAACGAATACATCAAAGTGATGATTCTGCCCGAACTGGGCGGACGCGTGCAGATGGCTTACGACAAGGTGAAACAACGCCACTTCGTCTACTACAACCACGTCATCAAACCCGCCCTCGTGGGATTGGCTGGCCCGTGGATAAGCGGAGGCATTGAGTTCAACTGGCCTCAGCACCATCGTCCGAGCACTTACATGCCTGTAGACGCAACTATAGAGGAGAACGAAGACGGCAGTGTCACAGTGTGGGTGAACGAAATGGAGCGCATGTTCCATCAGAAAGGTCTCGCCGGCTTCACACTCCGTCCGGGATGCGCCTATCTGGAGATTCAGGGTCGTCTGAGCAACCGCACCCCTCTGCCACAGACTTTCCTGTGGTGGGCAAACCCAGCCGTTGAGGTCAACGACCACTACCAGAGCGTGTTCCCGCCTGATGTGAACGCAGTGTTCGACCACGGCAAGCGTGCCGTGTCCAGTTTCCCTATAGCCACAGGCACATACTACAAGATGGACTATTCGGCAGGAGTGGACATATCCAACTACAAGAACATCAAGGTGCCTACCAGTTACATGGCAGTCAACTCCAAGTACGACTTCGAGGGCGGATACGAGAACGACACAAAGGGAGGCATGCTCCACGTGGCAAGCCATCACTTCAGTCCTGGCAAGAAGCAATGGACATGGGGCAACGGCGATTTCGGCCGAGCCTGGGACCGCTGCCTCACCGACGATGACTACGAGGGCGCACCAGGAGTGTTCCGTCCTTACATCGAACTCATGGCAGGTGTCTATACCGAGAACCAGCCAGACTTCACTTGGCTCATGCCGTATGAGGAAAAGCAGTTCACACAATACTTCATGCCATATCGCGACTTGGGCATCGTGAAACAAGCCACGAAGGACCTCGTTATGAACATTGAAGAATGTGACAGCGGAGTCGTATTAAAGTTGCTTGCCACATCAAAGAGAAAATACACCATTACGCTCCGTGGCAATAACGGAAAGGTCTATTACGACCAGGAAGTAAACCTCTCGCCCGAAGATGTGTTCGTCACAACAATCGGCACAGACGGTTTATGCCTCAAAGAGTTGGGACTGCATATCACACAATGTGACAAAAGTGCAGGAGAAGGTGGCATGTTCTGGACCGCCGAGAGCGATGACATCCGCCCTATTCCAGATGCAGCCGAAGCGGCTCTCACTCTACAAGTCACAAAGACCATCGACCAACTCTACCTCACAGGCTTGCATCTTGAGCAATATCGCCACGCCACATGGTCGGCACTTGACTACTATGAGGAGGCACTGCGCCGCGATCCGCTCGACTACCGATGCAACAACCAAATGGGACTGTGGTATCTGCGCCGCGGACGTTTCGACAAGGCGGAGCCATATCTGCGCACAGCCGTCAAGGTGCTTCAGAAGCGCAACCCCAACCCTTACGATGGTGAACCTATATACAATCTCGCTCTCTGCTTGAAATTCCAGTTCAAGAGAGTTGATGCTTACAATCTTTTCTGGAAGGCATCATGGAACAAGGCGTGGGCAGACGCTGCCTATTTCGAAGCGGCGTGCATCAGTGCGGGATGGGGCGAATACGCTAATGCACTCGACGAAGTGGAGCGCGCACTCATCAGCAATACACACAATCACAAGGCCTGCGCACTTAAAGCGACCATACTGCGCAAACTCGGAAAGAAAGATGAGGCACTTGCGTGGATAAAGGAGGCGTACGAGATAGACCCGTTCAACTACGGGTGTATGTTTGAGGAGCACCTCATTACAGGCAGCGACGAACCACTACAGCGACTCATCACACTTATGCACGACAGCATTGAGAATTACCATGAATTAGCTCTCGACTACGCCAACGCTTACCTTTATGACGAAGCGGGACAGATTCTACGTATTCCGACTAATGCATCACCGCTCACACACTACTACACAGGTTCATTCCTGTGGAGACAGGCAAAGGAGAAAGAAGCCCTCGAGTCATTCCACAAAGCAGAGAATACTTGTCCTGACTTCTGTTTCCCTAATCGCCTTGAGGACGTCATTGCCTTAGAAGATGCCAAGTTGCTCAACCCTGAAGGCGCACGCGCTCCGTACTATCTCGGCTGTCTATACTACGACAAGCGTCAGTACGATATTGCACAGAAAAACTGGGAACTTGCCTCACAGCTCGACCCGTCATTCCCTACCGTATGGCGCAACCTCGCTCTGATTTATTGCAACAAACAGAACAATACGGAAAAGGCTCTGGAGTGCATGGAACGTGCCTTCACTCTCGACCAGACGGACAGTCGCATCTTCATGGAGCTCGACCAACTTTACAAGCGTATGCAGAAGCCTCACGACTTCCGTATTGCCAAGTTCGAGTCGCATCCCGAACTCGTTGCCAAGCGCGACGACCTCATCCTCGAACACGCCACGCTGCTCAATCAGACAGGCGACTACGAGCGTGCAGCCTATATCATCGACAACCACATCTTCCATCCGTGGGAAGGTGGCGAAGGCAAGGTGCCTGCCCAGTACCAATTCTCAAGAACAGAAAGAGCAAAGGCTATTCTTAGAAACAATCCGACATCTACAAATGAAGCTATCGGTTTGCTCACCGAATGTCTCGAGTACCCTCATAACCTCGGTGAAGGCAAACTGCACGGTGCCCAGGAAAACGATTTCCACTACTTCCTCGGATGCGCTTACGAACAACTGGGTGACTACGAAAAGGCGCGCGAATACTGGGAACTTGCCACTGTCGGTCCTCAGGAACCAGCTGCTGCGATGTACTACAACGACGCCAAGCCTGAAAAGATTTTCTACCAGGGTATGGCACTGCTCAAGCTCGGTCGCACCGACGAAGCCAACGGTCGTTTCTACCGCCTTGTCAACTACGGCAAACAGCACATATTCGAGAAGCAGACTATGGACTACTTCGCCGTGTCGCTGCCCGACCTCCTCATCTGGGAAGATTCGCTCGACCGCAAGAACCGCATCCACTGTCTCTTCATGCTTGCCCTCGGCTACACAGGGCTGGGCGACAAGGCGCATGCCGAACGCTACCTCAGCGAAGTAGAACAACTTGACATAAACCATCAGGGAGTGCAAGCACTGCGCACATTGCTTAATTATATAAAGTTTTGCTATTCCTGCAAACCATATGAAGCGGTGTGTTCACAATCCCATTGAGCAGGATTCAATTCCGAAAAATATGATATTTGGGAAATAATTAATTTTTCGATACATTTGTATTACTAACTGATATTTTTCAACGAGTATTAAGTATGATATATGATTTAACAATACATGATAGAAATATTTCCGATAAAGATCTAATAGAAGACTTAGTTTTAGTTGCGCATAAATACAAAAAACAATCATTAACATATAGTGAATATGAAGTTTATGGGAAATATGCCAGTTGTACAATAAGGAGAAGATTTGGCTCTTGGAAATCTGCGTTAGATAAAGCTGGTTTAAAATATACACGAAAAAATTGCAAGAATCACGAGTGTTGCGTATCTGAAGACGATTTCATTAGAGATGTGAAATATGTTGCAAATCTATTAGGAAATAATAGTGTTACTTATTCTGAATATCAGAAATATGGGAAATACGACATAAAAAAAATGACAAAGAAACTTGGCGGTTGGAATTGCGTATTGCAATTAGCGCAATTAGAATCGACAAAATACAAAACAGGTAAAGGCAAAAGCATTTCTAGTAAAGATTTATTATTGGAAATTGAAGCTATGTGGGTCAAATTGGGACGCCAACCAACAACAAGTGATGTCAAAAAGGGGGTGTCAAAATATAGTCTCAATTCATATACACGTCGATTTGGAAGTTGGAATATGGCTTTGAAAACATTTGTTACCCAAATCAATTTGGAAAAAGATGATGAGGAAGGAGATGAGTCGTTTGCAAATCCTTCTACGAAAGAAAACATCATTATGCATAGAACGAGAAGAGAACCTAGCGATAGACTTAAAGTGCAGGTGTTGATGAGAGATGGAAATCGCTGCCGTTTATGTGGTGTAAAATGTAATGATGGATTGCATAATATTCACTTTGACCATATTATACCTTGGTCTAAAGGGGGAGAAACTACATTGGAAAATTTACAAGTTTTGTGTAGTAATTGCAATTTGGCAAAGGGAGATATTGATTAAATTCTGCATTTATGCATTTAGGAGTTTTGCACTGATAACTATATATTTTTCTTGATGATTCCCCTAACTGTTTGATATGATTCTAAAAAACCTATCATTTTATGATTGTCCGCTAGTACTTATTGGTTGAGTGTTTTAGTGTCAAATTCATCTTTGCCTTCAAAACTGTTAGAAGAGGCGCCGCACAGCATTTGTGTGGCGTCTCTTCTTCTTTATCCAGTTATTTGCGTAACTTTGCAGTCAATTAGCGGAATAACAGGCGAATGACTACATCCGAAGCTATAAGAGAAGCTATCGAGGCACACGACCATGAGCAGTTGCACCGCATACTGGGGCGACTCACCAACATGGAATTCAAACGTACGGAGCAGTCCGTGCGCGAATCCCTGTTGCCTTCGCTGAGCAACGAACTATTTTGGGAGGCACTGCTCGGACTCATAAAATTCCGTCGCCAGGCATTCATGTCGGGCATAATGGCAGTCGAGACGTTTGCCAAGAAAGGGACGCTGAACTTCGCGTGCGAAGAGGCGCAAAGACTTAGTGAATACGTGCGCACAAGTTGCCCTCCTGACGCCACAGACAAACTCGTAAGCATGGCGCTGCCGAAGATGCAGACCGAAGCGCAGGCCGACGGCCTGTTCCAGTGTTTTCACGTAGACAACCCTCGCACACGCATCGCCCACCTGCTTAAATCGGAATCGCCGCTTGCCTACTACGTCCTGTTCAAGAGCCTGAAGCACATACCCGACCAAAAAGATATTGTGCGCAAAAGTTGCATCTACATAATGAAGCGCAACAACGACATGGCATTTAACATGGTCAGCATTCTGCGCACCTACTTTGGCATCGACGACCTGAAAAGCCGCCTGTCGCTACGCATCGAGCCCTACGAAATGCCTCTCATAGAGCGTTCATACGAAACGTTTCAGGACTTCCTCTACGGCAAGCGCCCGAAGGTGAAGTAGGGACCCCTCTCTTATCTCCCCCAAGGGGAGAAGACTTGTCAAATTGAAATATAGTAAAATAGATAAATGATTTCAGTAGAAGGACTTGCCGTGGAATTTGGCGGCACAACACTATTCAAAGACATATCATTCCAAATCAACGAGAAAGACCGCATCGCCCTCATGGGAAAGAACGGAGCCGGCAAGAGCACCATGCTCAAGATTCTGGCAGGAGTGCGCCAACCCACACGAGGCACTGTCACTGTACCGAAGGACTGCACCGTGGCATACCTGCCCCAGCACCTCATGACCGAGGACGGACGCACCGTCTTTGAAGAGACGACACAGGCATTCGCCCATCTGCATGAAGCAGAGCAGGAAATCGAGCGCATGAACGAGGAACTGGCACAACGCACTGACTACGAAAGCGACTCCTACATGGAACTCATCGAGAAGGTCACGGCGCTGAGCGAAAAGTTCTACGCCATCGACATGACCCACTTCGAAGAAGACGTGGAGAAGACGCTCCTCGGACTCGGATTTGAGCGCACCGACTTCAACAAGCCTACAAGCGAATTCTCCGGAGGATGGCGCATGCGCATCGAGCTCGCCAAACTCCTGCTCAAGAACCCCGACGTGCTCCTGCTTGACGAGCCCACCAACCACCTCGACATCGAGAGTATCCAATGGTTGGAAGAGTTCATCAAGACCTCTTCCAAAGCCGTTGTCGTAATCAGCCACGACCGCAAGTTTGTCGACTCCATCACCACACGCACCATCGAGGTGACCATGGGCCGCATCTACGACTACAAAGCCACCTACAGCCACTACCTCGAACTGCGCAAGGAACGCCGCGAACAGCAGCAGAAGCAGTATGAGGAGCAGCAGAAGATGATACAGGAAACGAAGGACTTCATCGAGCGATTCAAGGGCACATACTCCAAGACTTTCCAGGTGCAGAGCCGCGTGAAGATGCTCGAAAAGCTCGAAATAATCGAGGTCGACGAAGAAGACACATCGCAGCTCCGCCTCAAGTTCCCGCCGTCACCACGCAGCGGAAGCTATCCAGTGCAGGCTGACGGAGTGGGCAAATCATTCGGCGACAAACTCGTGTTCCAGAACGCCTCCTTCACCATTGAGCGAGGCGAGAAAGTGGCATTCGTAGGCCGCAACGGCGAAGGCAAGTCCACTATGGTCAAGTGCATCATGAACGAACTACAGCACGACGGCACACTGACCCTCGGCCACAACGTGCAGATAGGTTACTTCGCACAGAACCAGGCTTCGCTCCTCGATGAGAACCTGACCGTGTTCCAGACCATCGACGACATAGCCAAAGGCGACGTACGTTTGAAAATCCGCGACCTGCTCGGAGCATTCATGTTCGGCGGCGAGGAAAGCACAAAGAAAGTGAAAGTTCTCTCCGGAGGCGAGCGCACCCGACTCGCCATCCTCAAACTCCTGCTCGAACCTGTCAACCTCCTCATCCTCGACGAGCCGACCAACCACCTCGACCTCAAAACCAAGGACGTACTTAAGCAAGCCCTCAACGACTTCGACGGCACACTCATCGTCGTCAGCCACGACCGCGACTTCCTCGACGGACTCGTCACAAAAGTTTACGAATTCGGCAACAAGAAAGTGCGCGAGCACCTCTGCGGCATCTACGAGTTCCACGAAACCAAGAAGATGGAAAACCTCCAGGAACTCGAACGCAAGAAGTAAGAGCAAAAGCATTGTAGGGCATCCTTTGCGGGTGCCATGTTCAGGAGTTAAGAAGTCAGGAGTTAAGGAGTTAAGTAGGGACGCAATCATTGCGTCCGAAGAGTCCCGATGTAGGGGCGAGGTCCGCTCGCCCGATGCAAAGCATGTAGAGACGTCACAGCGTGGCGTCTCTTTTTTGAACGCCGATTTGACGGATTGGGCTGATTAACGCTGATTTTGTTTTTATCCGCGACAATCTGCTCGATCAGTTTCATCCGCGTTCAAAAAGGGTCGAAGACAATTATTGGATAATTAGCGGCAATTAGTGTTTCCCACCTCTGCGGCAATCAGCGGGATTTGCGGGAGACAAAATCAGTGTTCAACAAAAAGAGACGCCACACTGTGACGTCTCTACGTCATGCGTTTTCGGGCACCAGTAAGGGGTGCGCCCTACGGTTGTGAATAATTAAAGGCAAATCCGTTATTTACAGACAAATACACATTCCCACGCTCAAAACCAGGCATTACTGCGCTTGAAAAATTGGCAGCACTGCGCTTGAAAAATTGCAGCACTGTGGTGAAAAATTCCCTTCACCACGCTCCAAAATCCATGCACCCTCGCTAAAAACTATAAATAAAACTTATATTTGTAAGAATAAAACTAATATTTATATAAATAAAACTATTATTTGTACAAATATTACTTTTATTTATACTTTTCTCCGCAGTGCCGCAAAGAAAGGAGCGCAGTGAAGGGAGTTTTGCATCGAGGCGGAGCGAAGTTTCTACTGCAGCGATAGTGACTTTTTAACCAGAGACACCCCTGCTCCTACCGAACAGACAAACGAAAAAAGGACTGTCCGAATAATCGAACAGTCCCCTTTCCACTTATTGTTTACCACAAAAATCCTTTTCTAAAAGATTCCTTACGGAACCAGAGCAATTACTTCAACATAGGAATGTTGCTCATAATAGCTACCACAGCAACGAAAACTGCGGCAATCATAGTCATAGTTTCCATTTCAATCTTTTTCCTTATAAAATTAATACTTATTATCGGGCCTTTGCCCGTCTTCTTTCTCTCATCGGGCCACTGCCCGTTTTCAATCTTCTTACCAAGAGCGCCTTGCGCCCATATCTTTACCTTCGTTTACCAATCAAAGGGCAATACTACATCCCTTATATCCCAAAAAATCTTTTACCTCACCACCTTAACATTATCTCTTTACCTTTGCTTATCCCTCAGCAATCTTGATTACCAATCCTAACAATCCCTGTTACCTTGCCTAATCCTTCTACCTTAAATCAATCCTTTTAGTTTTAGGTATTGCATGCTGTACGGGATTCACATCCCCATCAGCATGCACGATCTTTTTACCTTAACTAATCTAATACCTATTACAAATCTTTTTACCTATTTTGTCTTTCGACGATGCAAAGGTACGACCTCCCCTAAAAGTGGCAAATATTCTGATGGAGAAAATGCATTTAAAGCACGTTTTATTGATATAAATCAACAATTGTTTTCGCACACAATGAGAAATGTGCACTTAAAACAAAGAACATAATGACAGGTGAAGTGTGCTATTGATAGCGAAAAAACTCTTAAAATAACCTAAGCGTGTCAATTCATCACTTAAAAAAGAAAAACATAATTAAAATGACAGCGCAATGGCAAAACGATAGAAAACAAAAGATTTTACGTCACAAATTTTGCTTGCAAAAAGTTTTTACATACATTTGCACTTATCAGATAAAATATTGCGCTAAAACGAACAAACTATTAAATACAATCCAATAAAACCGAGCAATTATGAAAATCTTTAAATGGTTCTGGTTGCCAGCATTCGCACTGATGCTCACAACCCCTATCATCACATCATGTGGTGGTGACGATGAAGAAGAAACAACACAAGGTGATGGTGGAGATAATAATGACGATGGCGGCGACAACAATGAAGGCGGTGGCAATAATGAAGAAGGCGGCGAAGACAATGGTGGCAATAGCGGAGGCGGGAATATTTCCGACAACGCAATGAGTCCTACAAGGCAGAAAATGCACCTTGAAGAAACAGGTGTAGAACTTCTAAATCTTATCAAGACTGCTGACTTCAGAAGTTATGTCGACCTTTTCGATTATGTTGAAGACACCTACTACGACTACGAAACAGACGAAGTGGAAGACTGGGCAGAAGAATGTTTTGAGGATATGACAAAATTCTTGGGTACTTCCTCTGAAGAAGAGTATTATACTGGTTACTATTACTATTATTACTATGACAACTACTCTTGCCTGTACGCATTATCCGGTTTCAAGGGGCATTTCACTGCCAAGAACGGGCGTTGGGACTACTCGGCTGCTGACGACCTGCAGTTTATCTTCAACGACCAAAACGGGAAAAAGTGCGTGCTGAAACTCACTGCGAGCGGTAGCACAAAGAAAGTGTATATCGGCGATGAAGAAGATTATGTAGACTCTTACTGGGGCGACAGCTATGGTGAATATTATTTCGAAAACTATAAGAACTACGTTGAGATTCCTGAGAAAATCACTATAAGCCTCACTCAAGGCGGCAGCAGTATCGTTTCGCTCACTCTCAAAACAGATCTCAGTTCTGTTGCTGGCGAGAACTTCAACCTCGAAAAAGACAAGTACTCTGTCACAGCAAGCGTGAAAGTCAAGGATTACGAGTGGAACCTGACAAAGGCTTCGTACAAGGCTCAGGAGAATGCAGAAATAGGGTTCAACTTCAAGAAGGGCAGCTCTACACTCGTTTCAATGAGCGCATACATCGACGCTAAGGTTGACTTTGAGGAGGATGAGGACTATGAAGATTCAGAGGTGGAAGTAACTTCTGCCAAGAATGCGAAACTCGACTTCAGCATTATGGACAACAAGGTCAAGGTTGCCGGCAAGTGCTTGGACATCATAAAATTCTGCAACAAATTGGACAAGGCGGAGGATTATTGCGACCAGGAGACTGCTTACAAGTCGTATATCAACGAGGCTAACGAAATGCTCGACCTTTATGTCTACTACAACGACACAGATACCAAGCAGGCATACGTTAGCCTTGAACCATTCTATGAAGACGACTATTATTACGGAGGCGAATGGGAATGCGAACCTGTAATACGTTTTGCCGACGGCACTTCATACAGCACATTCGAGGCTTTCTTCGATGAAGACGACTTCAAGGATCTTATCAACACGTTTGAAAAATTGATTGAAGACTTCGAAGGTCTCGTAGAATAAGCCCCATCCAGCATAAAAAAGTTACACGGATTGCGTCGCGGCGCAGTCCGTGTAATTTTATAAAAAGCACCACGGCAACTTATGAATTTGTCAGCACTCACAGCCACTCTCCTTGCCTGCATTTCATCATCGGCAGCGAACGCATCGATGACCGACTCTCTGTCACTGCATCTTGACAGCGTAACAGTTGTGAGCAAGCGAGTAACCTCATCACTGAAAGGCAGCGCAGGAACCACCCTCTACTGGGATATGGATATGATGCACGACCTTCCTAAAATTCTGGGCAACGCCGACCCTCTGCATTACACTCAATTATTGCCAGGCGTGCAGACTAATTCGGAATATGACGCAGGACTGCATGTGCAAGGATGCGACAACGGGCACAACTTCGTCTCCCTTGGTGATGTGCCGGTCTACAACGCCAGCCACCTGCTCGGGTTCTTCTCCATTTTCAATGCATCACACTTCCCCGCCATGCGCTTTGACAAATCATCAATAAAGGCATCTGCAGCCAATCGATTAGGCGGTACATTAAACATGGAACTCCCCGGAAAACAACCAGTGAAAACGAACGGCGAATTTACGATAGGTCCCATGTCATCGCAAGGCACACTCCGCATGCCAATCGGCAAAAGTGATGCCCTATACGTTTCGCTTCGCGCCGCCTATCTTAATTTGCTTTATGGGCAATGGTTGAAGTTTGACAGCGACGAAATTGATTACCATTTTCAGGACTATAACGTAACTTATCTGCATAAAACTAAGGCGGAAGATAAACTCTGGTTCAATTTCTATTACGGAGATGATAACGTAGGCATGGACGAAGAGGACACCGAATCAACGACATTGCTAAAATGGAAAAACCTGTTATCGTCCATCCATTGGGAACATTACACCCAAAACGACACAAAAATCACGCAAAGCATTTATCTCACTCGCTATAATAACTGCATGGGATTGGAACTTCCCGGCGGAAGCTTTGCCCTGCCATCCCATATTTACAGTTATGGTTATAAGGAAAAAATAGAATGCGAAAGGATAAAGACTGGGGCCGAAGTAATTCTGCATAGAGTAAAGCCGCAGTCGCCAGAGATTTACGGCAAGTACCCCATAAATCAGACACCTCAGACGGAAGAGAAAGCTGAAGAGTACATCGTCTTCGCAGACTACTCACAACCTTTAGGCAGATGGGGGGGGGTCAACGGCGGACTAAAGGGTACGATATTCCATAACTCCAACGAGCACAGGACATTCTACTCGCTCGACCCGTCGATTTCCGTCACATACAAAGCCAACAGCAACAACACCCTGCGCGCCTCCTACGGATGGCAACATCAATATTTGTCAAGAGCGGGATTCTCAAACATCGGACTTCCTTCGGAATTTTGGTTGTCAAGTGGCAAATTCAACAAACCGCAATATGCCCAAAGCTTCAGCATCAACTACGAAGCGATTCTTTTCGACGGTGACTACAGCCTGAGCGCAGAGATGTACTACAAGGACCTGCATCATCAAATCGAGTACAACGGAAACATCCTCGACTTCCTGACAGAAACGTACAACCTCAAGGATGTCTTGCTTGCTGGAAACGGCGAAAACTACGGAATAAACATAATGGTCAACAAGCGAACAGGCAAACTGACAGGCTGGATGAGTTACGCCTGGGGACGTGCATTCAGGAGATTCGACAAGTTTAGGTTAGACAAAAAGTATCCTGCTGCGCACGAAAGAATACACGAACTTAACGCTGTGGCGACGTATAGGATTAACGACAAATGGAGCATTGGAGGTACTTTCGTCTATGCTTCCGGAACTCCCTTTACTGCCCCAAAGCACTTTTACATAATGAACGGGCAACTCGTTTCAGAGTTTGGCGAGCACAATGCTAACCGCCTAAAGCCATACAGCCGCCTGGACCTGTCAGCAAACTACAGTCTCAAGAAAAAAGGAAATTTCGAAAGTGGCATAAACTTCTCGATATACAATGCGTTGTTTAACGAGAACGACATATTTTACCGTCTGAAAATCCACGAATCTAAGTTCTACTACAGTCCAACTCATTTCCTTATGAAGATTTTGCCATCAATAAGTTACTACTGCAAATTCTGAAAACATGACTAAATACACAATTCTATTGGCCACTCTCGTTTGTCTTTTTTCCTGCGAAAGCGACGACACAATCCAGGTTCGGCCCCAGCTTGTAGTGGAAGGTTGGATTGACTCCGACGGATTCCCTGTAGTGATGCTTACGACTACAGCCCCCATAGATGAGCATAAGCAATCAATTTCTTCACTCGAAGACTATGTCGTGAAATGGGCGAAGGTGACCGTAAGCGACGGAGAACAAGAAGTGGTACTGACAGGTAAAGTGGACAATGACTATTTCCCCTCGTATATTTATACGACTGGACAAATGAGAGGCGTTGCTGGAAATACATACAAACTCAAGGTCGAGTACAACGACTACTACGCCGAAGCAGAGACGACAATACCGCAAAAAATCGAAGTGGATTCATTCAAAGTCGCACGATTAGGCAAGGACTCTCAGTACTACGGACTAAATGCCTATTTCGAGGATAATCCGTCAGAGAAAAACTACTACAAATTTTTCGTCTATACATCTTCTAGTCCATACAAATCATTTACAACGGCACGGCTCGGACTCATCAATGACGAAGTAATAACAGGTACAACGATTTGTGCTCCAATTCACCGAGATCACAGCATAACAGAGTGGGACGACTATGAACAGAATTTCACCTTTGCAGAAATCGTAAGAGTTAAGATTGCACAAATCGACAGCATCGGGTATCAGTTCTGGAAATCATATGAAGAAGCATCTACGCTTTCCCGCAACCCGCTGTTCCCTACAACCAAAAGTTTGCGTTCCAATGTCAATGGCGCTTTAGGTTATTGGCTGGGATATGGTTCAAGCAAATACACCATTATCATGATAGAGTAATCCTATAAAAAGGCGACACATCAGTCCCTACTTACTCTAAAACAGTGCATCCCGTCCGTATATTCATACGAAATCAGCAGACCGGACTGCAGACAGATGGAATGAGCAATAGCAAGTCCGAGACCAGTAGACCCCTCGCGCTTCTTGCCCTGATAGAAACGTTCGAAGATGCGCTGCGGGTCAAGAGCCGTGCCGTCGCCCGTATTACGAAATTCCATAGCGCCGGAACTGAAGCGTATCTCAATGCTACCGCCATCCACGTTGTGGACAAAGGCGTTCTTCAAGAGGTTAGTCACGAGGATTGTGGCAAGCATATCGTTCATGCCCACTTCAAAAACGCCATCAGTCCTTACATCCACCTCTATGCCTCGATAGTCATACACTTCCTTATAGTCGTCAAGGAAGCGCCCTAAGACATCATTCATAACCACAAGAACAGTTTCCGAAAATTGGTTGTTGTCAATTTTTGAGAGCAGCAACAATGATTTGTTAAGACGTGTGACGTGCTCCAGTGTCTGAAGCGTTTTTGCAAGCTCCTCAATGTGGCTTTCCTTCAAAGATTCATCTTCCATCAAGAGTTCTATCCTGTTTTGGCATATAGCAAGCGGCGTCTGCGTCTCGTGCGACGCATTGCCGATAAACTGCTTCTGCTGCTCGAAAACCTCTTCGCTATGAGTGGCATAAGCATTAACAGCATCATTGAGCTGGCAGAACTCAGTCACATTAGTCGGGTTTGCCAACTCCGCACGCTTCCGCCCCAACCTATTGTCTTCAAGCCAATGCAGAAGCACATAAAGCGGTTTCATGCTCTTACGGAACACCCACACATTAATTAATATAATGGCAAGCAGAAGGGCGGCATAAAGAATAAGCACTAAATGGAAGATAGCCTCCTTGAGGTCCTTCTTCTCAATCGTTGGAATTGACACCACCAGTTCGTGATACAGCCCCTTTCCATCGCGGAAGATGGTTGTCAGAATTCGTGCGGGCTCCGTCTCATTCTTCTCGTCAATATACACCATGGAATCCACGTAACAGATGTGCTCATGGCTCATAGCATATGCCCCGTCCACCTCGCGCAGATAATACTGGTTGTTAGAGCCGCTATCCTTGCTCGGCAGTTCCTTGTCTGCCAACGAGCGCGTTATGATAAGCTCCGAATAATCCTCAAGAGCATCATCAACCTCATCATTTATCTCATCTACCATCGCAACATAAAACAGCACAGCCCATGCCGTCAGCACAACGATGACTCCCAACGACAAACGAATCATTACATGATAAAAAAGTTTCACAGCTTCAAAATTAAATGTAACACCTCATTCTATAGCACACCACGTCCTGCCCTTCATCTCCTACAACTCCACCATCTTATACCCGAAACCATACACAGCCTTAATCTCAGCCGTAGAACCGGCATCCTTCAGTTTCTTGCGCAGGTTCTTTATCTGGGCATAGATAAAGTCGTAGTTGTCAACCTGATCGATATAGTCGCCCCACACCGACTCAGCAAGCGTAGCTTTGTTGACAAGGCGGTTAGGACGGTTAATGAAATAATGCAAGATGTCATACTCCTTGCGGCTCAGTTCAAGCATTGCACCATCCACCTTCACCTGGAAAGAATCTGGCAGAACCTCCACATTACCGAACTTAATCGAATGGTCGCCATCCCGATGCTTACGCCTCAGCACGCTCTTCACTCTCGCAATAAGTTCTGCGACATGGAACGGCTTAGGCAGGTAGTCGTCCGCACCCAATTCAAGACCGTACACTTTATCATCCAGCGAATCCTTAGCCGAAATGATTATCACGTTCTCTTTCTTCTTCAACGCTTTCAATCGCTGCAACAGTTTCAGTCCGTTGCCGTCGGGAAGCATAATATCAAGCAGCACACAATCGTAGTCGTAGAGTTCGATTTTATCTTCCGCGTCAAAGAATGTCGCAGCCGTTTCCACCACAAACCTCTCCTTCTGCAAAGCCCTCTGAATCAGTTCCCTCATCGAAGGCTCATCTTCAATAACCAGAATCTTCATAAGTAAAGCAAATTAAGTATCTATATCCCCCAACCTAATCATCATCATTTCCATCGCAAAGAAAACAATAAAATCTGAAAACAATCTGAAACGACAACATTTTTTCAGCGCCACCCCTCAAAACATTTGCATGGGATAAAAAAAAGCACTACCTTTGCACCCGCAAAACAAGGATGGTTCGGTAGCTCAGCTGGATAGAGCAACAGCCTTCTAAGCTGTGGGTCTTGGGTTCGAATCCCAACCGAATCACAACCTAACAAAACAATCAAAGGTGGAAAACGGCAATTGCCGCTCTCCACCTTTTTCATTTTCAGCGAATTAGTTATTTCCTCGTCTATACACGCAACCACCCCGCTTCTCGTCAGCAGCAGACCTTTCCTCTCCTGTCGAAATACCTTCGGATGCGGAATTTGCACCCTTCGTTCAAGATGCACTCAATTATTTCGCCGAAACAGTCCTGCACGTCTTTAAGCGACGGATTTGCCACTTCACTCCACTCCGACATACATTCGGCAAAATGTTGTGGGAGTTGGTAGTGATGAACCTTAAGACGGCGCGCCAAACGCATGCTTTCGCTGTGCAGTAACACGACAGACGTGGAGCAATTCCTTCTCCCGTCACCGTAGTCTGTATGGATGATCGATATAACAAGGTTGAATTTTGTGTCAAAACCGACAATCAGGTCTTGCACTATTGGCTGGTCTTCGTCCGAGCACATAATAAGTTGTTCTGAAATAAGATTTTTCATAAGTGATGTGTTTTTAATTAGTTAAAATTCTGCATGATAATATCAGGTCAAGCAATTTGCATGCCAGGCAACTTTATTGCTATTGTGACAGGATGTCAAAGAACGACTATCGGCAACCAATTAGGAAACGTATGGACGCACCTATGGCTGTCAGCTATCATCTTCTGTCATTTTGGGTTAAGAACTATACGACAGTATCCTTATACGGCATAGCACGCCGTACTTTAAAATAGCTCTTGTTTGGATACAGATAGTTCATAAGATGGATTTAGACTTATGTCCAAGTAATAATAAAGTTAACCTGATGTGTCTTACATCACTTATTCTGTGGCAAAGATATTCATTTTCTCCGGAACCGGCATCTTAAATGGACACTTTTTATTATCAGGGTATTGATTCTTTTATAATTAATTCGAAGTTAAAACAACAAATCGTTCAATTTGCACCTGCAGATAATATCTTGCAATATCAAAATGGGAAGCGCATACGCATGTTGCCGACATCCGTGGTAGGCGACTTGAGGGATTCTACCTGCTCTGTCTTTTTGCCGTCAATGCTGAGGATGTAGGATGCTCCTTGTTTCAGTTCTGGCGAGGAGAACAGAATGGTACCGCCGCCCATCTGATAGGCGCGCTCGGACTTGTATGTGCCAATACCTTCAACTGCATATTCCTTGCCAGCCTCAACGTTGTCCAGGCGCCACTGGATTGACGGCTGGCGCGACTGCCTGTCTGGATTGGAATGACGGCCACCTATCGCCACGACTTCCCCTCCGTTGATGAACAGCCTGTAACCGCTTTCGTCTGCACAGTCCAGTCCGCCCTCAGGCATGCCGTAGCCACTGGCGAAGACCGTGCCTCCGTTGATTATCAAGTTGCAGTTGGAGTCGAGAGCATCGTTTGTGGCAGAATATGCCCTGACCTCACCTCCGTTGATGACCATGTCGCCCTGCGAGTTGATAGCATCATCCTGTGCCGCAACCTCCACCACTCCACCGTCAATCTGCATGAGAAACTTCGACTGAATGCCTTCGCTTGCCTCACTGCCATCCGCCTTCACCACCGTGTGGCCACCCTTGATGTACATATTTCTTCCGCACGTCAGTGCCTTGTCCTGACTGAAAGTACAATCCACATTGAGCGCTCCACCAAGTATGTAAAGTTCGTTCTTGGCATTCACGCCCTTGCCTGCAGGGAAAGCCTTAACGGTTATCATATTACCTGGGCGAAGCATCATACTCGCCTTGCTCTTCAGCCCTATCTTGTTGTTGCTTTGCACATTCAAAGTGCCCTTTCCGCTGATTGTAAGCGGTCCTGTACATACGAAAGTTCCGTCTACCTTCAGTTTCTTCTTCATCTGAGGTTTCTTCATCGTAATGCCATACTGCACATGATAGTCCGCAGGATTCTCTTTGCTTTCAGCCATCAAATCTCTCGGACCGCCCATGCCCATACCTCCTGGCGGCAATCCTTGAAACATTGCAAATTCCGGATTGCGGCAATCGGAAAGTTCATTCACACTGCCCTCTGCCAACACGGCATATACATGCTCTTTGCCTTGCGACAAGATTGCATCGCCACGCTGGCTCTTCACCGTGACATTATTGAACAACAGTTTGAGAGGCGATGCTACGTTAAGCAGCAGCGCTCCGTTCTCTGTCCTTCCGCTCAGTTCTATCGCCAAAGGAGCCGTCAGTTCTGATGCGACAGTAAGGTACGCCCCGTCTTTCACGACTGTCACACCTTCAGGCATCCCGGTAACTTCAGCATCGTCTCCAGCGAATACAATCTTTGCGGCTTTGCCAAACTTCACATTCTCCACATAGTAGTTGTAAAGGCTGTCCGACTTGTCCTCCACCACCACATCCTTTTCATCCGGTACCGCCGTTGCGAAGTTCACGTCAAACTGTCGGATTCCTCCTCCGGCAAACGGGCCCTTGCCCATTCCACCCATCGGCATCATTCCGCCACCGAACGGAGGCGGTGTCATCCCCTGCGGTCTGCCGTCGTTAAATTCTCTATTCTGTGCTGAAAGCGAGCCGCAAAGCATCGCCATGCACACTCCTAAGACTCCGAATTTATTCATACTATTATGTTTAGGTTAATCCCACACAAAAATAATAAAAACATTTCATAACCAACACGACGGCAACGAAGAAAAATAAAGCCGGCACACAGGAGTGTCATTCCCCACCCCTCGGTGAAAGTTACAAACTTAGGCTAAGTTTATACAAACTCAGTCTGAGTCTGTACGTACTCAGTCTAAGTTTGTACAGACTCAGACTGAGTTCGAAGTTTTTTCCTGCACAGTTTCTGAAATTGCGGCGCAAGAAGTTGGAATCAGGGATGCGTGAATAGTAAATTTGCAGTGAAAGATAAAAACACATTACAAATCCGGGCGAGCGGGATCTCGCCCCTAAACTAAAAAAAATTATTACTATGGCAAAGTATTTTATGCGAGAGATGTACGACATGAATGGTGTCGGCGAAAGATTGGTCTATCCGCAAATAGTGGAGTTCGGTCAGATTTTGGAAGACGAGTTCGTCAGACGTGTGGGCGAAGGCAGCATCGGGCTAAACCAATCGGTGGTGGAGAGTGCATTGGCGGGCGTATCGGAGAAGTTGGCGCAACTCATGGGACTGGGCTATTCCGTAAAGGTGAGAGGGCTGGGTACTTTCGCCATATCGCTGGGCATGGAGCAAGACAAGGAGTATGAAAAACTCGACGCCGACGACTGCGATGCGGGAAAGAAAAATGCGCAGAGCATCAAGGTGAGGCGAATAAGGTTTAAGGCAGACAAGAGGCTGATGCGGCGCACCACGCACTGGTGCAACTTGGAGCGCGAGGGCGAACGGGGCATCACTCCCCTCTGCACGAGCGAGGAGGAGCGCCGACGCATGGCAATCGACTTCATGGGCAAAAACCTTTTCATGAAGGTGGCAGACTATATGCGACTCACAGGTATGTCGAAGACTATGGCTGCAAAGGAGTTGCGCCGCTTCCGCCAGGACCCCGCATCGGGCATCACCGTGAGAGGCCACGGAGCGCACATCGTATATGTGAAGTCGGGCATATGATTGATGCAAGTTTCATCAGTTGAAATTTTAATTCTAACTTTGCACCTAAAGAACTGTGGTGCCGTGCATGTCCGTGACATCCGCGCCTAAAGAAAGGAATAACCAGATGCTCAGATTCATAAAGAACTGGACGCTGCCCATCGCAATGGCGGTCGGCACGCTGCTGTATATTATATTTGCGAAATGGACGTTCCTTGCGCCCGCCAAGCCCTATATCAATTCGTTCGTGTCGGGCATAATGCCGTGGCTCATCTTCGTTCAGTTGCTCTTCACGTTCTGCCGCATCGACATGAGGGAACTGCGCCCTAAGCGTTGGCACGCCTGGTTGCTGCTGATTCAGATGTTTTCGTGCGCACTGGTTGCCGCACTGCTTTATCATGTGCCTACGGGCGAACTTGGTTCGGGATTTTGGCAGGGGGTGATGGTGTGCCTCATCTGCCCCACAGCTACGGCTGCTGCGGTAATCACGAGCAAGCTGGGCGGTAATGCCGCTACGCTAACCACCTACACCTTGCATTCCAATCTGCTTGGTGCGGTAATGGTGCCTCTCGTGTTCCCTCTTGTGGAGGCTCACGAAGGGCTGACGTTCTGGATGGCATTCCTGAAGATTCTGAGCAAAGTGTTCCCTCTGCTCCTGTCGCCCCTGCTTGTGGCATGGATTCTCAAGCACTGCATGAAGGGAGTGCATCGGTGGTTGATGATGCACAGCGGCATAGCGTTCTACATCTGGGCTTTCGCCCTGGCTATGGTGATGGGGCAGACGGCGCGTTCGCTCATCAACAGCGACGCCTCGGCATGGCTGGTGGCGCTTGGCGGACTGGCGGTCTGTGTGCTGCAGTTTGCCGTGGGCAAGCGAATAGGCAGCGCTTACGGCGACCGCATCAGTGCCGGCCAGGCTCTCGGGCAGAAGAACACGGTGCTTGCCATCTGGATGGCCACTGCCTATCTGCACCCTATGGCGGTCATCGCTCCAGGCAGTTATGTGCTATGGCAGAACCTCATCAACAGTTACCAGTTGTGGAAGAAAAGGAAAAGGACCGCCCCCACCTCTTAAACGTGTGGGAACGGTCCTCGTATGATTGTAATCTGGCAGAGCCTGACCTACTGGCAAACAACCTTCTTGACGCTCGTTGTTCCGTTGGCATAGACTGAACGCAGGATATATATTCCGCCAGGCAGTGTTTCGGTTGTTTTTCTCAATGCCTCAAGACTTGTATGAGGTATTATGCACTTGCCGTCAACACTCCATAGGCTGACACCCACAGATGCCTCGTCTGCCGGTGGGACTGATATTCCGGTGTCTTCTTCGCGGAACTTCTCCCCTACGACACGTGCTTCGGTGATGCTGTTCCAGTTTGCCCCGCCCTGCGAGTTGCCGTTGCAGACGATGCGCACATGGCGTGCCGGCATGGCCTCAGGCAGATAGTAGCGCTCCAAGTCATTAGTGAGGCCCGAAGTGGATCCCCCTTCGAGAACCGTCGTAAAGTCATGGCCGTCGAGCGACACCTGTATGTCGAAATAGCTGAAGCGCACCGTGCCCTGATAGAAGGCAAGATCCACTGCCGTCACGAGACGCACCGTGTCAAGTTCAAGGTTTATCCACTGCTCCAGTCCGTCCTGGCTCCAACGAGTGTCGATGCTGTTGTCAATGACATGGGCTGGCGGATTGCCCCATTGGTTGGCTATGGCTGTAGCCTCCACTATATTCTCGTTAGGATAGAGAGCAACCGTCAAGTAGATATCCTTGCTTGCCTCGCCCTCCATCTGTCCGCCTTTGCTTCCACTCAATCCCTTGACCGAAACGGTGTGGCCTCCGTAAGTCAGAGGAGCAGAGAGGTGCAGAACGACATTCTTGCCATCTGCCACCACTTCAGCCTCAACGGCATAGCCGTCAATGGCATAATGGCTCACGTCGGCTGCCGAAGTTTCGTCCACTTCGTCGTTGAAAGTCAACACTATAGTCTGCACATCGTCAGCCTCAGCATTCATAAGGCGCAACGGACGCGGTTCGGTCGGTTCCACAGCATAACGGTACATCTCCGATGCTGCAAGCAGATATGCGCCTACGCCGAAATCGGCTGTGGAGTTACGGCTCACCGTCTGGTTAGGGTCAGCCTTCTCGCCTATAGGCTGTATGTAGCCCACAAGCCCATTGTCCTGCAGAGCCACCTCGCTCAGGTATTGCCATGCAGCGCTTACCGTCTCGCCATACTCCTCTTCCGAGAAAATGCCGTTGTTGATGCCCCACAGATAACCATAGAGCATTAGCGACGTGCCACTGGTTTCATAGCCTGGAGCATACGAAGGGTCGAGTATGCTTCGTGTCCAGTGACCCTCAGGCTGCTGACTCTCCGCCAAAGCCTCTGCCATACGCTTGTAGAAGGCCACGTATTCATCGCGGTATTTATGGTCAGCGGGAAGTTCGGCAAGAATCCTTGCGAACGTGGCAAACGCCCATCCGTCGCCACGCGCCCAAAAATCCTTCTTTCCGGCAAAAGTCTGATGCTCAGGATAGACATACTTGGCATCGCGGAAATACAGCCCCGTCTCCTCATCGTACATTATCGAATTTGTGTAGAGCCAATAAGTGTGCATCTTCTCCAGATAGATCTCATTGCCAGTCTGCTTGTAGAGATGAGTCAGCACCGGCATCACCATAAACATTCCGTCGACCCACCAGATGTAGTCCTCCGGCTCGGTGCTCATCTGATAGTCCATGACCTGAAATGCACGGCTGAGTCTGTAATCATCGTTTTCCACATCATAGAGTTCTGAATAGACCTGGAAACAAATCTGGCAATCGCCAAACAGCACGTTCCATTCGCCATAGTCATACCTCCACCGGCTGGTGTCGTCGCCCTTCGGCCCGCTCCAGTCGTTCTGTTCCGCCCATGCCTTGGAAAACTCCATGTAGTCAGTACGCCCCGTGGTGCGGTAGGCCTCCATGTTTCCTACATGATATACGGCACGGTTCCAGAACCAGTTGCCGTGCCCAGGATTGTTCTCCTGCCAATAGTCGTTGACACTCTGGATGATGTCCATCACATCATCCTTCCGAGGTCGTTCCACCCCATTCGCCGTCAATGCGCAAGCAAACATCACGGTCATGGCAACGACAAGATTAAATGTCTTTTTCATCTGATGCAATCGTTTACTGTTTTAATGCTGTGCAAATTTACCTTTTTCCCATATTTACTCCAACCCTCAGCCCCAAAAACCATCAACATGTCATATATCATTGTCTGCAAGGCAATAAGTCGGCGAAACCTTGAAACATTCAAAAATGATAAAAGCTATCGAACACTTGCGCATTCATCAACGCTGGACAAACAGCGCCATCAGTACATATCGCAGTTTCATGCATTTGTGGATTTTACTGGTTAAGGAACGTTATTTCACAATGTATTTCTTGCGGCCTACGATGTAGATGCCTTTTGGCAATTGACTGTCCTGAAGCTGGCGCAATGTACCGACTTTGCGCCCCAGGAGGTCGTAGGCAGGAGCATCCATGTCTATGACATCCTGCCGCACGGACTCGATGCCTGTAGGATCAAGCACGTGGATGACGGCTCGTGCGTAGACTTTTTCGGGATAAGTGGAAGAACCGCCCACACGGAACACTATGGTGTAGTCGCCTGGCACATCGGGCACTCCTGTAATGGTGAACGACTTAGTGGTGTAGTCGCTTGTGCGGGTGAAGCATGAGGCGAGTCCCTTGCGCAACTCCGTAGGGGTGAAGGTGGAGTCGATAGCGGATGAGGATGTATTGCGATATGCCACTACGATAGGGATGATGCTGTCGCCGAGGGTTATGGTCTGCTCTGCCGCCTCAACGTTCTTCACCTTGATTGTAGGTTTGAAACGGTCGGGGAGATAATATCCAAGGTGAGGAGGCTGGTTGTATGCAACGTTCTGCCATGCCACGCCCATGCGGTAGAGATGGTCGTGCATGAGGGTTGGCGCTCCGTAGGTGGTCTTCAGGTTGGTGGTGAAGACATTGAGGGTTGACGATGTGGATGTGCTCCAAAGAATGACTTCCTCACGCCAGTCGCCGAAGAGGTCGGCAAGGATGTTAGGGGTGGACTTTGTGCCGTTGCAGGAGCTTGACGAATTGATGGAGCCGAGCGATTTCAGGTTTGTCGATCCCGAAGATGTCAGCTTCGTTATGCTTGTTCCGTCGAGCAGTTCTTCATATGGGTCATCGTCCCAGTAGATGCGGAAGTTCATGGATGTGGCAGTGGCTTTTACTACATTGCCTGTCACGGCGCTGCGGTGCTGGCTGTCGTTGGCTGAAAGGAACGTAGAACCGCGATGCCCTTCGTAGAAGTTGCCTGCAATGCCTCGCGCATTGTCTTTATCTCCTGTTGCGCTGAAGAGGATTTCGCCGGTCTTGGCATCGTGAAGGTCCCATCCGTAGGGCGAACCTTCGTGGATTTGGAAGAGTTCAAGTCCGGGGCGGTCGGGGTTGTGGTCGGCAAGATGGATGGCATCGCCATGTCCATAGCCTGTGGCACTGAGCATCTTTCCGTCGTGGTCGAGTGTGGCAGAGCCCCATACGATTTCATCGCATCCGTCGCCATCGACATCGCCTACCGACATGTTGTGGTTGCCGTTGCCATACATGGTACGGCTTCCGTTGCCCGTTGTCGTGGCAGGTGCACTATATGTCTTTGTCGAACCGTTGGCTGTGACCTTATACTGTGTTTTGCTATGTGATGAGTGATACCACTTTTCCTTTATCTGCTTGCCGTCGAAGGAGACTGCCCACAGATAGGCATAGGTGTAGTAGCCGCGGCAGAAGACTGCAGAAGGGTTCTTGTCGGGACCGTCGAGATATGCCACGCCTGCAAGATAGCGCTCGCCACGGTTGCCATAAGATGTGTCGTTCTTTCCGCTACGGTCGTCCCAGTTGTACGATGGAGCGGCCTCGCTACCTGTGGTCTGTGCATTACGGTTTGGCTTGTAGAAGACGGTATGCACCGCTTCGCCCGTCAGTCCGTTGAATACTGTCAGATACTCGTATCCTCCGACAATCTTTCCGTCGCCATTGCGCCAATCTTCTGTATTGTCGTCAGTCTTAATCGCATTAAGCGTTGAAGCCGCGCTGACATAGTTGCCCAGTCCGTCTTTGCTTCCAGGAGCAGTCTTGCACATCATTTCGGCACGTCCGTCGCCATCGAAGTCGTAGACCATGAACTGGGTGTAGTGCGCTCCGGCACGGATATTCACTCCGAGGTCTATACGCCACAATTTCTGTGCGGTTGTTTCGGCACCGCCGACAGCCCAGTCTACCTTGTAGCAGTCAAGATACACTTTGCCGGTCTTACCACTATGCGAATTATCCTTAGAGTTTGAAGGGTCCCACTTGACTATAATTTCATACTCACCGTCGCCGTCGACATCACCAACAGAGCAATCGGAAGGGGAATAGGTGTAGTCGCTCCCTGCTGCAGGGCGGTCGAGATGAACCTTCATATAGGAATTGCTCCACGGCGATACAGCCGAAGTCGTGTCGACCGCCACCCCGTCAACTTTCGTGACGACTTTGTAAGTATTGGTCGTCTTGCCCTTCGTGTCAGTAAAATTAGTCAAGTACATCAAGTCCGACTTTATCACCACATCGTCACGAAGAATGTCGAATGTGGTACGTTCATCGTCATCTGTACCTAAAAGTCGCCAACTGACAAGCATGCCCGTTGCGCTTGAAGGAACGACAACGAGTCCTCGACTCAGATTTTCCATCTGCGACACAGGAGTTACCTGCGCCTGCACCCCAATAGTTATGCCCAACAGTGTAGCCAAGCAAGTTCTTCTAAACATCTTCATATCGATCTTTATTGTTTAACAAGAATATTTCCTGCCGAAAGTTAGCAAAAAATATGTTACGGCATATTAACACGGCTACAATCTTTGACATTGACATGTCATATCTTTGTCCTTTTGAATATTTTCCCTAAGTTTGTAGTTAATTAAACAGAAATAAATGGCAAAAGACAAAATTGCATATGTGTGTACGGCCTGCGGATACGACTCGCCGAAATGGATTGGGAAATGCCCGTCGTGCGGCGAGTGGAACACTTTCGCAGAGCAGAAGGTAGGCAAGACCGCCGGCACTCCGTCGTTTTCCCAATCGGCGATGGGCAACGGTACAAGCCCCATATCAATGAGTTGCATCAAGACTGACGACGAACCAAGAATAAACCTTTTCGACAACGAACTCAACAGAGTGCTGGGGGGCGGACTCGTCCCTGGTTCGCTCACTTTGCTCGGAGGAGAACCAGGTATAGGCAAGTCGACACTAATATTGCAAACCGCATTAAGGCTGAAAGGGGCGAAAGTGCTTTATGTGAGCGGAGAAGAAAGCGCACGTCAATTGAAGTTGCGAGCAGACCGACTTTGCGAAAATCTCGACGGCAGCATATCTGAACCTTTATCCGACTGCCAAGTCGTGTGCGAAGCGATGCTCGAGACTGTATTCAAGCACATAGAAACCGTCCAGCCCGAACTCGTTGTCATTGACTCCATACAGACCATCGCAACGGAAAACGTGGAAAGTTCGCCTGGAAGCATTAGCCAAATCCGCGAGTGCGCCGCTATGATTCTGAAGTTCGCCAAAGAGTCGAACACACCCGTCATTCTCATCGGTCACATCAACAAAGAGGGCAGCATAGCCGGTCCGAAGATTCTGGAGCACATGGTCGACACGGTGCTTCAGTTTGAGGGCGACCAGCACTACATGTACCGCATAGTGCGCGCCATAAAGAACCGATTCGGCAGCACAGCTGAATTGGGCATATACGAAATGCTCCACAACGGACTTCGTCCAGTGAGCAACCCATCGGAACTCCTCCTTTCCGACAGGGAGCAGAACGAAGGGCTGAGCGGAGTGGCTATCGCATCCGCCATCGAAGGCGTGCGCCCTCTGCTTATCGAAACCCAGGCTTTAGTAAGCACTGCAGCTTACGGCACCCCGCAACGTTCCGCCACAGGCTTCGACCTGCGACGACTGAACATGCTCCTCGCTGTGCTGGAAAAGCGCGTCGGATTCAAGCTTGCACAGAAGGACGTATACATAAACATAGCTGGCGGAATCAGAGTGACCGACCCGGCAATCGACCTGAGCGTCATCGCCGCTGTCCTGTCGAGCAACGTCGACACCAGCATAGAGCGCAACATATGCATGGCTGGCGAAGTGGGTCTCAGCGGTGAAATCCGTCCCGTGAGCCGCATCCTGCAACGCATTGCCGAAGCCGAAAAACTCGGATTCGCATCGATAATCATTCCAAAAGCCAACATGAACGGGCTCGACACTAAAAAATTCAAGATAGAGATACACCCTGTACGCAAAGTCGAAGAAGCCTTGAGGGCACTTTTAGGATGACAACGTAGCGACGCAGTCTGTCCAAGTGTGCAATAAAAACCAACCTATAAATCAAATTGTTAGATAATTTAACAAAAAAGTGTGCAACAAAACGCTTGCGGTTTCACCGTTTTTATATAATTTTGCAGAAAAATTATGAGACGCGCGATTAGAGCGCATACTTTGTAGCAATAAGATTGATAAGGTAAGACAAAGGATATATGGCTATTTCTAAGACGAAAAATTTACTTGTTGACATTGCACGCCAACTCTTTGCGAAGAACGGATTTGAGAATACCACAATGAATGAAATTGCGGTGGCTTCAAACAAAGGTCGCAGAACTCTGTACACTTATTTCAAGAGCAAGGAAGAAATTTTCCTTGCCGTAATACAAGCGGAGCTGAAGCGCCTATACGAGCGCATGGAAGAAGTGGCGCGCAAAAGCATCTCGCCTGAAGAAAAAATGCTACAGCTCATCTTTGCACACCTCGAAGCAGTCAAGGAAGTAGTGTCGCGCAACGGAAACCTCCGCGCCGAATTTTTCCGCGATGTGTGGCAAGTAGAATCGGTGCGCAAGACATTCGACAAGAATGAGATCAGTCTCTTCAGAAGAGTTCTCAACGAAGGGAACGACAAGGGAGTCTTTGACGTCAAAAACGTAAGACTCACCGCCGAAATCACTCATTATTGCCTGAAAGGTTGCGAGGTGCCATATATCTACGGCCGATATGCCGTGAAGACCTCCGAAGAGCTCTACACCTATGTCAAGCGCATTGTACAGAGATCGTTAGGCTCATTTTAACCGAAACAACACATATTATATAGTAACATAAAACTATCAAATTATGGGATTATTAACAGGAAAGACAGCCCTCATCACAGGCGCAGCACGCGGAATCGGTAAGGGCATCGCTTTGAAGTTTGCCGCAGAAGGCGCAAACATCGCATTCACAGACTTGGTTATTGACGAGAACGGACAGGCTACAGAAGCTGAAATCGCAGCTCTCGGAGTGAAAGTCAAAGGTTACGCATCAAACGCCGCAGACTTTGCACAGACTGAGGAAGTAGTAAACAAGGTTAAGGAAGACTTCGGTTCAATCGACATACTCGTTAACAACGCTGGTATCACCAAGGACGGACTTATGCTCCGCATGACAGAAGCACAGTGGGATGCAGTAATCGCCGTAAACCTCAAGTCTGCATTCAACTTCATCCACGCTTGCACACCTATCATGATGCGTCAGCGCGGTGGTTCAATCATCAATATGGCATCGGTTGTAGGTGTTCACGGCAATGCAGGCCAGTGCAACTATGCAGCATCAAAGGCAGGACTCATCGCTCTTGCTAAGTCTATCGCTCAGGAAATGGGCGCTAAGGGCATCCGCGCCAACGCTATCGCTCCGGGCTTCATCGAGACAGCTATGACAGCAGCTCTTCCTGACGATGTTCGCAAGGCTTGGGCACAGAAGATTCCTCTTCGTCGTGCCGGCCAGGTTGAAGACATCGCCAACACTGCTGTGTTCCTCGCATCAGACCTCTCAAGCTACGTCACAGGACAGGTTATTGAGGTTGACGGCGGTATGAACATGTAATTAATTAATATAGAAGCAGAGACGCCACACCATGTGACGTCTCTGTTTTTTTATCTACCCTCAACCCCTGAGACGCCACAATGTGACGTCTCTACATAACTCCCCAAACATGACCGTCGTTTACGAAGATAACCACGTGATTATTGTCAACAAGTCGAGCTCTGAAATAGTTCAGGGCGACAAGACTGGTGACAAGCCACTTTCGGAAACAGTCAAAGAATACATCAAGGAAGCGTATGCCAAACCTGGCAACGTCTTCCTTGGTGTCGTTCATAGACTTGACCGTCCTGTG
The DNA here is from genome assembly GCA_045576655.1 of Bacteroidaceae bacterium. Lineage (GTDB taxonomy): Bacteria > Bacteroidota > Bacteroidia > Bacteroidales > Bacteroidaceae > RGIG8745. Next base: position 59,409 of record JAZNGW010000005.1, on the reverse strand, counting down.
AGCGGACTTGTGCTTTTCGCACGCACAAGCAAAGCTCTTCCACGCCTCAACGACATGTTCCGTAAAGGTGAAGTGCGCAAGACCTACTGGGCAATAGTAAAGGACGCTCCGCCACAACCGTTCGGAACCCTCGAACACTGGCTCGTGCGCAACGAGAAGCAGAACAAATCGTACGCCTACGACCGCGAAGTGCCCAACTCCAAAAAGGCCATTCTCGACTACCGTGTCATTGGCCGGAGCGACAACTATTACTTGCTCGAAGTGAACCTCAAGACTGGTCGTCACCATCAGATTCGTTGCCAGTTGGCAAAGATGGGTTGCCCCATCAAGGGCGACCTCAAATACGGCGCAAAGCGCAGCAATCCCGACGGAAGCATATCGCTCCACGCACGCAGTATCAGTTTCGTCCACCCTGTATCGAAGCAACCTATCGAGGCCATCGCCCCTGTACCAAACGACAACCTCTGGCAAAGCTTCACAACCCACACCCACAACTCATAACTTAAAACTTAAAAACTCATAACTTAAAACTCATAATTAGAAATGCTTTCCCTCTACGAACTCAACAACATAGTGCGCAACGCCGTTGAGGCCTCAGCCCCCGCACCCCTATGGGTGAAAGCCGAGGTGAGCGAACTGCGCACCAACCGCGGACACTGCTACATGGAGTTCGTGCAGAAAGCGGAAAACGGGAACGGCATTATCGCCAAGGCCCGTGGGCAGGTATGGGCCAACAAGTGGGCTTTGATAAAGAACTACTTCGAGAAGACCACCGGACAAGCTCCCTCACCTGGCATGCAGGTGCTTGTCTGTGTCGAACCGACCTTCCACGAACTTTACGGCTACTCGCTCAACGTGGTCGACATCGACCCTACCTTCACGCTCGGCGACATAGCACGCCGCAGAATGGAAATCATCCAGAGGCTGAAGGACGAGGGCGTTCTCGACATGAACAAGGAACTCCCCCTACCCCGCCTGCTCCAGCGCATTGCGGTCATATCATCGGCAAGCGCTGCCGGATATGGCGACTTTGCCGACCAACTTCAGAACAATCAGTACGGACTGCATTTCATCACCCGTCTCTTCCCTGCCACGATGCAAGGCGACGGTGTGGAGCAAAGCATCATCAGTGCGCTCAACTGCATCGCGGCAGACATGGACTCATGGGACATCGTTGTCATCATCAGGGGCGGAGGTTCTACATCCGACCTCAACGGGTTTGACACCCTCGCCCTCGCTGAGAACGTGGCACAATTCCCACTGCCCGTCATCACCGGCATTGGGCATGAGCGCGACGACACCGTCATCGACATGGTGGCGCACACCCGAGTGAAAACTCCTACTGCGGCGGCAGAGTTCCTCATTCACCACCAAGCCAACGAACTTGCCACAGTCGAGCAGTTTGCAGAACAAATTGCAGCTTTGGCAATGCAGCAACTGCACCGAGAGCAAGTCCGCCAGCAGAACATCACAGCCAAACTCCCCACTCTGCTCACCCTTGTCAGCGCACGCGAGAACAATCGCACAAGCATGTCATGGCAACGACTTACGACAGCATGCACCACCCGCCTCATGAAGGAGCTGCACCGCATTGAGCGCATCAGCGACAATATTAGCAGCGCCGACCCCGAACACGTTCTGCGACTCGGCTACAGCATCACACGCATCAACGGCAAGGCAGTGACCGATGCCAGCAGCGTCGCCCCAGGCGACACCATCACAACCACCCTCGCCCACGGCGAAGTACAGTCGGAAGTGATCGGTAGCCCCTTAACTCCTGAGACGCCACAATGTGACATCTCTACATAACTCCTCACTCCTCAACTACTTACTACTCAACTCCTTACTCCTCAACCCCTTAACCCCTCAACTCATGACCTACGAACAAGCAATGAAGCGTCTCGAAGAGATTGCACAAAACATCGAGAGCGGCAAGACTGACATCGACTCCCTCTCCGCCTCACTGAAAGAAGCAAAGGAACTCGTCAGTTTCTGCAAGGACAAACTCACGAAGGCCGAGGCCGACGTGAAGAAGATTCTCGAAAGCAACGACTAACACGCACATACTCACGACCGATTCTTGCCTTGCCTGACCACTAAGGCAAGCGCTTACAAAGAGCACCCAACCCTGGTGCTCTTTTCTTTTCAGCCCTGCCGATACGTATCGTCACAGCGGCGAAAGTTATAAACTTAGGCTAAGTTTGTACAAACTCAGACTAAATACGTACAAACTTAGACTGAGTTTATACGAACACAGCCTGAGTTTAAAGTTTTCCCCCAAGTTCGCAGCAATATATTGTTCCGTTTTGACAAAAAAGGACACAACAATGGTGATTTGTTGGAATTTATTCGTATTTTTGCGCAAATTAAGGATACTGTTACGCAATCGGTGTTTAGCATCATTGCGCCTAATCAGCGGTAACGGAAATACTAATCTAATACACATATTAATCATGAAGAGAATTTACATGCTTCTTGTGCTCCTGTCATTATCTGTGGCGGGATTTGCACAGCGATTCACAGACATCGTAGACCGCGGACTCGTGGCCGTAAAGGTGTCAAACGGAGTGTTCGTCAGCTGGCGTGTGTTCGGCGAAGAATACTACGGAGTGACTTACAACCTGTACCGCAACGGACAGAAGGTAAACCAGACTCCGCTGTCAGTGTCGAACTTCACAGACGCTTCTGGCTCAACAAGCAACACTTACACCGTGGCTCCTGTCGTTGACGGAGTGGAGCAGGCTCAGTGTGCTGCAGTAAAAGTGTGGAGCCAGCAGTACATCGACATCCCTATGCAGTCGGTCATCAACCGTAACGGACAGAATGTTACTGCCGACTACACCCTCAACGACGTGTCACTTGCCGACGTTGACGGCGACGGTGTGTCGGAGTTTATCGTAAAGCGCAACAGCAACGCAATCCTTGACTACACAAACAACAAGCACAGTTTCCACCGTCTTGAGTGCTACAACATCAAGGGAAAGCGCCTTTGGTACATCGACCTCGGTCCTAACATGGTTTCCGGCCCGGACGAGCAGTACGACATCATCGGCTACGACTGGGACATGGACGGCAAGGCGGAAGTTCTCTTGCGCGGTGCAGACAACATGATTATCCACAGAGCTGACGGCACAACCGAAAACATCGGTAACATGTCGTACGACAGCCGTAACACTCTGCAGAGCGACGCCAACATGGCATATACTCACACAGGCAACGAGTTCCTGCTCTACCTCAACGGTGAGACAGCCGAGACATACGTTAACATGCCTTACCCGCTGCCACGTCTCGAGAGCGGACAGACCGACTTGAACGCAGTATGGGGCGACGGCTACGGCCACCGCTCTACAAAGCACTTCTTCGCTGCGCCTTATCTTGACGGACGCCGCCCAAGCATCTTCCTCGGTCGCGGAGCCTACACTATCCACAAGATGGCAGCATTCGACGTTGACCCTGTAACTCACCAGTTGACACAGCGTTGGCGCTGGAACGACCCAGGCGGCTCTTGGCGCGGACAGGGATACCACAACTTCGGTATCGCCGATGTCGACATGGACGGACGCGATGAAATCGTGTTCGGTTCGATGGTGCTCGACGACAATGGTAAGGGACTCTCAACAACAGGTCTCGGACATGGCGACGCGCAGCACACAAGCGACTTCGACCCATACCGCTGGGGACTTGAGCATTTCGCTTGTAACGAAAGCAGCCCTGCCATGAACTACCGCAACGCTACTACTTCAAAAATCTACTACCGTCTGCAGAGCAACAGCGATGACGGACGCGCCCTCTGCGGTAACTTCACAAACGAATACCCTGGATGCGTCGGCAAGAGCAACGCCAGCGGACTTATCTCTACCGTTGCCGACAAGCCACTGCCAGGCGTACCAGGCTACGACCTCAACTTCCGCATCTATTGGGACGGTGACCTCTGCGAGGAAATCCTCAACAGCCCTGGTACAGAGCGCGAAGCTAAGATTGACAAGATTGTGGGAGGAGGCGTAAACCGCATATTCACTTCAAGCGGATGCAAGATGAACAACTGGAGCAAGAACAACCCTGGCGCTACAGGCGACATCCTCGGCGACTGGCGCGAGGAGATGGTGCTCCGCACAGGCGACAACGCGAACCTTCGCATCTACACAACAACCACCCCTACTAACCACCGCATCTACACCCTCTGGCACGACCACCAGTATCGCAATGCTATGGTATGGCAGAGCATCGGTTACAACCAGCCACCTCACCTCAGCTACTTCCTCGGAGAGCTCGAAGGCATCACTATCGCTCCTCCGCCGCTCACAATGACAGGACGCACCGAAGTGGTTAACGGCGGCACAATCGGCACTGACCTCAACGGCAAGCATGCCATCGTGTGTGAAAACAACGACATGAGCGTAAGCATTGCCGAAGGCGCATCACCAAAAATAATGACTTTCAACGTGCCAAGCTGGGTACAGGGAAACACTAACAACAATGCCATCAAGTACACTTACTACACCCACACCGTAAGCGGTGCCGGATTCACAGGCAACACACGCCTCGTGAAGCAAGGCGACGGAATCCTTAACTTGCCAAAGGTCGACATGACCCACACTGGCAACACTGACATCTGGGCTGGTAAGGTCAACTTCGACGGAACGATGAAGAACTCATCATTCTGGCTCAACCGCTTCGCCGAACTCAACTCTGCTGGCGGCCAGTTCCGCAGCATCAAGATGGACTACGCCTCTGTACTCCGTCCAGGCAACGCCGGTTCAAAGGGCGAAATCACAACCGACACTCTCGACCTCAACTTCGGTTCAATCGTAGAATTCGACGTGTACAACACTGGCTTCGCTGCCGACCTCATCAAGACAAAGCACATCAGCATCGAAAAGAAGAACTGGGAGTACGGCCCTAAGTACCTCACACCAGTATGGCGCTTCAGCCTCCAGGACGGCACTGAATTGTCCGTTGGCAAATATCTTGTAGCAGAAGCCGCAACAATCGACGGCAACCTTAGCGACATCAAACTTGAAGGCGTCGGCGCACTAAAATGCTCGCTCCTGCACGAGGACGGCAAGATATACCTTATCGTTGAAGGCGTGCGCGACGCAGGATTAGTGACATGGTCAGGTGCAGAAAGCAACGTATGGAACTATGCCGCCGACATGAACTTCCTCAACGACGGCGACGCAAGCTACTTCGTACAGAACGACAAAGTCCGCTTCACCGACGAAACAGAGAACTTCACAGTACAGCTCACAGGCGAACTCCCAAGCGACACAATCTTCGTCGACAACACCAAGGCATACACATTCTCAGGTGCGGGAGCAATCACTGGTTCAGCCACACTCGTCAAGAGCGGCACAGGCAAGCTCACCATCTCGACCGACAACACATATACAGGCGGCAACCGCATCAGCGGCGGAATAGTCAGCGTCAAGTCACTCTCCAACGCTAACCAGGCATACGGAAACCTCGGAGCAGTAACGACTAACGCTAATAAGTTCATCATCGAGAACGGCGGTACACTCCAGACTACAGCCGCTGTACAGATGGGCTCGCCTATACGTTTTGAGAGCGAAGAAGGCGGTGTAATCAGCAACTCCCACGACTTCGCAATGAACAAGGCGTTCTCAGGTACCCTCCTCACGAAGAAAGGTTCAGGATGGCTCAAGACCTACGCTTCGGGCACAAGCCTCAACCGCATGACGATTGTAGCAGGAACTGTAGAAAACCACTCAGGAGTTGCAGCTAAGGTCGTAGAATTGCAAGGCGGTGCGCTCAACGACATGGTAGGCACAAGCAATACCATCAACATCCCAGCAGGCAAGAAGGGCACATGGACTGCCGCCAATCGACAGACATACAGCAACACCATCACAGGAGCAGGTACAATCACCATCTACAGCGCCGCAGAGAAAGGTAGCGGATGGTACGCTACACGCACACCGCTCCGCCTCAACACTTCCAACTTCACAGGAACGATCGTTCCAAGGGCATCCTATGCTGATGACGGACGATTCACCCTCGACATCGCACTTGCTCTCGGCAAGGGTGCAATGGATATCCCTTCAGGTATCTACGTGCAGAACTCCGGCAAGACATCAACTGTCGGTAAGCTCACCGGAACAGGTAGAATCGGAGCAGGATGCGCATTCTCCAACGGCGTCACAGTAGGAGCCAACACTTGGAAGATTGGTAACGACGAAGAGAACTTCACTTGGGAAGGCATATTCGAGGGCAACGCCAACTTCTACAAGATTGGAGCATGCCGAATGACCGTCAAGGGAGCAAACGCCAACACCGGAGCCACACGCATCGAAGGCGGTTCTGTGCTCCTAAGCGGAGCTAACGCAAAACTTGGCACCGGCACACTTACCGTTGCTAAGGAGGCAATCCTCACCGGTACATCAGGCACATCCGGCTCGCTCACCAACAGCAGCGTAACCGTTTACGGAACCGTGCAGCCGGGAAGCACAGCCACAGCCACAAGCGGAAACATCAACTTCGGCGGAAAGAACGTAATGTTCAGTTCAAGCTCAACATACACATTCGGAATCCGCCGTTGCGCTACAGCCACTAACAACGGATGCGCATACATCACAGGAGTCAAGAGTCTCACAATGAACGGAACAATCAAACCGTTCCTCTATGAGAACTACGAACCTGTAGCAGGCGACTCCATCCGTATCTGGGAAGCAGAATCATACACAGGAGTTCCTGCATTCGAACTTCCAGAACTGCCACAGGGACTCATGTGGGACACAGACCGCTACATCGAAGGTCTGCTCTTCATCAAGACTGACCCTACAGGCATCGCGTCAATCCCTGCCGACACCGACGTAGAAGTGAAGGTACTCACCATTGGCGGTTCACAGATAGGCTGCTTTGCTTGTCCGTTCGGCAGCGTAGAGGCAGCGTTCCGCCAGTCAGCCCACCCTTCAGGAGTCTACTTGCTCAAGATAACTGCTCCTCAAGGCACTCTCACAAAGAAAGTTCTGAAATAAGAACGTTTCCTGTAATCACTAACAGATTGAAGGCTCTCAGCGCGCTGAGGGCCTTCAATGTTTATTGCCACACCTAACTTTGACACAAAAAAACTCGGCTACGCTTCAGCAGTCTGTATTATTTTCTTAATTTTGCGAATTGGGAGTTTCTGGAAATACAGATAGGAACTCTGCGTATATTTAGAAAAGAACATGACTAACAAGGACCAACTCATATTGCGCGACACGTCGTTTGTCGACCTCATGCAAAGGCGAATATTCAACGTGCTGCTCATTGCCAATCCGTACGACGCTTTCATGCTGGAGGATGACGGGCGTGTCGACGAGAAGATTTTTACGGAATATGCTAAACTCGGACTTCGCTATCCTCCACGATTCTTTCAGGTGGCATCGAGAGAGGAGGCGGAACGCATGCTGGCGCAACGCTCGTTTGACCTGATGATTTGTATGCCAGGAACGGACAACAACGACGTCTTTGACATTGCCCGAGGCATCAAACTGGAATATCCTCATGTGCCGATGGTGGTGCTTACTCCGTTTTCGCACGGCATTACCCGACGCATGCAGAATGAGGACCTGTCTATCTTTGAATATGTGTTCTGCTGGCTGGGCAACACGGATCTGCTCCTATCCATCATCAAACTTATAGAGGACAAGATGAATCTGGAGCACGATGTGAACGCCGGCGTGCAGATGATTCTCCTGGTCGAGGACTCCATACGTTTCTACTCGTCCATCCTGCCCTATCTGTACAAGTTCGTGCTTCAGCAGAGTTTGGAGTTCGCCACCGAGGCGCTTAATGCGCAGCTTGAAACTCTCCGCATGCGAGGCCGCCCGAAGATTGTGCTCGCACGAAGCTATGAGGAGGCTTGGGGGCTTTACACGAAATACAAGGATAACACGCTGGGGGTCATCAGCGACTGCCGCTTTCCTCGCGGAGGAAAAACCGACGAGATGGCGGGATTCCGTCTGCTTTCGGCCATCAGAGCCATCGACGAATTTATCCCGCTCATCATGGAGTCGTCGGAGGCCGACAAGGAGGTGCTGGCAGAGAAGTGCAACGCCGACTTCATCGACAAGAACTCGAAAAAGATGTATGTCGATTTGAGAAAGTTCATCCTGAAACGGTTCGGATTTGGCGATTTCATCTTCCGCGACCCTGTCACAATGGAAGAAGTGGCACGCCTGCGCAACCTCAAGGACTTGCAGGACAACATCTTCAAATTGCCGAAGGAGTCACTCCTCTACCACATCTCGCGCAATAACGTGTCGCGCTGGCTCTGCTCGCGTGCGCTATTCCCTATATCAGAGTTTCTGAAGCACATCACATGGCATTCGCTTCAGGACATTGACGCTCACCGCCAGATTATCTTCGACGCCATCGTGTCGTACCGTAAGATGAAGAACCGAGGCGTGGTGGCGGTATTCAATCGTAACCGCTTTGACCACTACAGCAACTTTGCCCGCATCGGCGAGGGCTCGTTGGGCGGAAAAGGGCGCGGACTGGCGTTTCTCGACCATATAATCCTCCGCCATGACGACCTTAACTCTTTTGACAATGCAAACGTCACTATACCTAAGACGGTGGTGCTCTGCACCGACATCTTCGATGAGTTCATGGACACGAACGAGCTATATCAGATAGCCCTTTCCGACATTCCCGATGAGGAGATTCTTCGGTATTTCCTCCACGCACGTCTGCCGGAACGTCTTGCCGACGACCTGATGACCTTCCTCGACGTGGTGCGCGAACCGATAGCCATCCGTTCGTCTTCGCTTCTTGAGGATTCGCACTACCAACCGTTTGCCGGAATCTACTCAACCTACATGATTCCTTACGTCGAAGACAAGTACGCGCGTTTGCGCATGCTGTCCGACGCTATCAAGAGCGTCTACGCCTCAGTGTTCTATCGCGACAGCAAGGCGTATATGACCGCCACGAGCAACGTTATTGACCAGGAGAAGATGGCGGTCATTCTGCAGGAAGTGGCTGGTACGGCCTACGGCACACGGTTCTATCCGCACATATCGGGAGTGGCGCGTTCGGTCAACTACTATCCGATAGGAGACGAGAAGGCTGAAGAAGGAACGGTAAACCTCGCTCTCGGACTTGGCAAATATATCGTCGACGGCGGACAGAACCTGCGTGTCTGCCCTGCCCATCCCGACAAGGTGCTGCAGACGAGCGAAATGGAGATAGCCCTGCGCGAAACCCAGACTCGTTTCTACGCACTCGACATGTCAAACGTCAGCACGGAATTTAAAGTGGACGACGGATTCAACCTCTTGAAACTCCATGTGCGCGAGGCGGAGAAAGACGGTTCGCTGCAGTACATCGCATCGACCTACGACCCCTACGACATGGTCATCCGCGACGGCATATACGACGGCGGACGCAAACTCATCACCTTCTGCGGCGTGCTGCAGCAGCAGGTGTTCCCTCTGCCCGAAATACTGCAACTCGTGTTGCGCTATGGACAGGACGAGATGCGCCGCGCTGTAGAAATCGAGTTTGCTGTCAAGCTCAATCCCGACCGCACCGGCACGTTCTACCTCTTGCAGATACGTCCGATGGTCGACAACAAGATGATGCTCGACGAAGACCTCTCGGCCATACCAGACGAAAGAACTCTGCTCCGCTCTCACAACGCCATCGGCCACGGCATCACGAACGATGTGCATGACATCGTTTATGTCAAGACCGACGGCTATACGGCATCGAACAACCCTGCCATAGCCGACGAGATTGAGAGCATCAACCGTAAGTTCCTCGACGAGGGGCGCAACTACGTGCTTGTCGGTCCCGGACGATGGGGCAGCAGCGACCCTTGGCTGGGCGTGCCTGTCAAGTGGCCTCACATATCAGCTGCAAAGGCTATTGTCGAGGCAGGACTGACCAACTACCGCATTGATCCGAGCCAGGGAACACACTTCTTCCAGAATCTGACAAGTTTCGGAGTGGGCTACTTCACCATAAACGACTATCTCGGCGACGGCGTGTACAACCAGGCGTTCCTCAACGCCCAGCCCGCCATGCAGGAAACAGAGCATGTGCGCCATGTCCGTTTCGACTCGCCTATAGTCATCAAGGTCGACGGAATGAAGAAGGAAGGAGTGGTGCTCATGCCGGAATAAATACAAGCCCTCCCCTAACCCCTCCCTATGGAGGGGAACCATAAACGATAAACAATCAACCATAAACCATAAACGTTACCATTGACCCCGTTAAGCCAGGACATAAAGTATCTGCAAGGAGTAGGACCAAACAGGGCCGCCACTCTGGAGAAGGAACTCGCGATAAAGACCGTGGGCGACCTGCTCATGTACTACCCCTACAAGTATGTCGACCGGAGCCGGTTCTACAAAGTATGCGAGATTGACGGCAACATGCCTTACGTGCAGCTCATCGGACAGATCCTCTCGTTCGAAAGCATGGGCGAAGGTCGCGCCAAACGCCTTGTGGCACACTTCAGCGACGGCACGGGAGTGATTGACCTCGTGTGGTTCCAAGGCATAAAGTATGCCGCCAAGAACTACGACTGCCGCCGCCCCTACATCGTCTTCGGCAAACCTACGGTGTTCAACTCACGCATCAACATCGCCCACCCCGAAATAGAGACGGTCAGACCCGAAGATACCGCCCGCATCGAGGCAATGAAACTCCGTAGCGAAGCGCATCAGCAGAACCTCTTCGACGAGGGCGACGGTGAAGAACTGACCATGACATCGGGTATCAGTACAAACACCACTCCAACCGCATCCCCTACTATCAAGTCGGCGCTGCGCCCTGCCTACAATACTACGGAGCGGATGAAGAAAGGCGGACTGACATCGCAAGCAATGGCGAAGCTCACAGCCAACATGATGAAACTCCTCAACCAACCGCTCGAGGAGACCCTGCCGCCCTACATGGTGGAGCGCCACATGCTGATGAGCCGCGACGAAGCTGTGAGGAACATCCACTTTCCCCAATCAGCCGACCACCTGCGACGGGCGCAAGTACGCCTGAAGTTTGAAGAACTCTTCTACGTACAACTCAACATACTCCGCTACGCCCGCGACCGCATAAAGAAATATGGCGGAATCGCCATGCCAAAAGTGGGCGACGCATTCAACGGATTCTACCACAACCATCTGCCCTTCCCCCTTACAGGAGCACAAAAGCGAGTCGTAAAGGAAGTAAGAACGGACATCTGCTCCGGCCGTCAGATGAACCGCCTGCTACAAGGTGATGTGGGCAGCGGCAAGACACTCGTCGCCCTGCTCTGTTCGCTCCTCGCCATCGACAACGGCTGCCAGGTGTGCATCATGGCGCCGACAGAAATCCTTGCCGAACAGCACGTGGAGACCTTGCGCAAATTCCTCGGCTACATGCCCGTGAGAGTGGAACTCCTCACCGGCTCCGTCAAAGGCAAGAAGCGCGAATCGCTCCTCCACGACCTCATCACCGGAAGCATCAACATCCTTGTCGGCACCCACGCCGTGATAGAAGACAACGTCGTCTTCTCCCGCCTCGGACTCGTAGTCATCGACGAGCAGCACCGCTTCGGCGTGGCACAAAGAGCCAAGCTGTGGCAGAAGAACGAGCTGGCGAGCGTGAACCAAGCCCAACAAGCCAACGGCACCACACGCCTATGCCCTCACGTCCTCGTCATGACAGCCACCCCAATCCCCCGCACCCTCGCCATGACACTCTACGGCGACCTCGACGTGAGCGTCATCGACGAGCTCCCTCCAGGTCGAAAACCCATACAGACCATACACCAGTTTGACTCCCACCGCAAAAGCCTCTACGCATCCATGCACAAGCAACTGCAGATGGGACGCCAGATATACGTCGTCTACCCCCTCATAAAGGAAAGCGAAAAGATAGACATCAAGAACCTTGAAGACGGCTACGAACAGATATGCGCCGAGTTCAAGGACTACAAGGTCAGCCGCGTGCACGGCAAACTCAAACCTGCCGAAAAAGACGAGGAGATGAAGCGTTTTGCCGCCGGCGAGACCCATATCATGGTGGCAACCACCGTGATAGAGGTAGGCGTCAACGTGCCAAACGCCTCCGTCATGGTCATTGAAAATGCCGAACGCTTCGGACTGAGCCAGCTCCACCAGCTCCGCGGACGAGTGGGACGCGGTGCAGACCAGTCATACTGCATCCTCGTGACCAACTACAAAATATCCTCCGACACCCGCAAGCGCATCCAGATAATGGTCGACTCGACCGACGGATTCGAGATAGCCGAGCAAGACCTCAAGCTGCGCGGACCAGGCGACCTCGAAGGCACACAGCAAAGCGGCATGGCATTCGACCTCAAGATTGCCAACCTCGCCCGAGACGGACAGATTCTGCAATACGCACGCACCGCCGCACAACAAGTTGTCGAGTCCGACCCTGACGAAACCAACCCGCAGAACGACATCCTCTGGCGCCGCCTCAAGGAACTCCGCAAGACCAACATCAACTGGGGAGCAATCAGCTGATCTTTTGAAGCTGATTCATTTTGATTCATCTTTGACGTAAACACCTATTACACTTGGTGCTATAGAACAAAAGCGATAACTTTGCGATAAACAGAAAAGCGCAAATGAACGAAGAAACAAATCTACACCAACTTTTAAGAGCAAAAGTAGAACGCACAGCCGGTTTTACCCCTAAATCGCCGAAAGATTTCACACGTCTGGAACGTGAAATATTCGCTGCAACAAGGGAGTTAATCAGCACCAGCACGCTGAAACGATTCTGGGGGAGGAGCAACTCAATGCAATCAAGAACCTGTTGTACCTCACTGCAAATAATATGGGAGGACAAACCGAAGACGAAAGCGCACTATACATCCCTGCGGGTCTTGTCATGCAGGTGCTGGTGGGTGAACCTATGCACCTCGGTGTGCTGACTGGCATGAACACGGAAGACCCTTGCTGCGTGGTGCTGCGAGTCGAAATGAATGACGAACTCGTGCTCCACAACGCTTTGCTTGAGTGCTTCAAAGGCATAGAGATTGAGGTGGTAGAAGACGTAGACGACGAGCCGTGGCCGTTTGAATAAGACATGTAATCGACAAAATAAATTTAACATATAAAACTATGAGCAATAACAAAGGCGAAAAAGAAAAGAAAAGGTTGTATTTCGACATGGATGGTGTACTGGTTGATTTCCAATCTGGCATCGACAGGTTGAGTGATGACGTGAAGAAAGAATACGAAGGTCGTCTCGACGAGGTGCCTGGCATTTTCGGTCTTATGTCACCGATGCCTGGGGCCATTGACGCTGTTCACAAACTCAAGGAATATTACGACGTGTACATTCTCTCAACTGCACCGTGGAAGAACCCGTCGGCATGGAGCGACAAGGTGAAATGGGTGACGGAGCATCTTGACGACGTGTTTCACAAGCGCATAATTATCACCCACTGCAAAAATCTGTGTCATGGTGATTTTTTAATCGATGACCGAGACAAACACGGTGTCAAGAACTTCAACGGCGAATGGTTGCAATTTGGTTCGGAGAAATATCCAAATTGGAGCAAAGTGTTAGAATACTTGCTCAATCCAAAGACATACAAGACTTCAGAAGTTGACAAAAAGTAAAGCCTTAAATGTGAATAAATCCAAAAAGAGACAAGCGTTGTTTGTCTAAACAGAAAAAAATAAGTAACTTTGTAAACGATTTTGGATCCAAAGAAACTAATCTGATCTACCTATTACAAAGATTACCTAATTAAACATGGAAAAAACGCTTGTTATTCTTAAGCCTTGCGCAATACAGCGCGCATTAGTGGGAGAAGTGACGGCTCGCTTCGAACGTAAAGGATTGCGCCTTGCCGGCATGAAGATGATGCAGCTTGACGACGCTATTCTCAACAAGCATTATGCCCACTTGGCTGACAAACCTTTTTTCCAGAGAATCAAAGATTCCATGATGGCCACTCCTGTAATCTGCTGTTGCTACGAAGGCGTAGACGCTGTGGAAACGGTGAGAACCATGACAGGATTGACCAACGGCCGCAAATCCGCACCAGGAACAATTCGCGGCGATTTCAGTGTTAGTTTCCAGGAAAACATCATCCACACTTCGGACTCGGTTGAGAACGCGAAGGTGGAACTTGAGAGATTTTTCAAACCAGAGGAAATATTCGAATATGACCAGGCAACGTTTCAGTACATCTATGCCTGCGACGAATATTAAAAACTAACACGCAAACAGACCAATGGAATTATCTACAATCAAAAAAACATTCGGCATCGTACTTCTTTCAATGGTTTCGCTCTGCGGATTTGCGCAGGACCAAATTGCGCGCCAGGCTCCATCAGACAGAAGGATGAAGGACTTGAATGCCATAAAGCTCAAGGGCATAGATGCAGTAGTTCCTGCCGACCTTGAGAACCCCGCTTCTGACATCTATACGGACTGGAATAATATTGGTGTGGATGCTGCCGCAGGAAGTGTTCCAGACGGATTCAAAGTTGACTTGAGAGGATTCAGTATGCCAACCACGAGCCGAAAAGTCACTTCTAAATTCGGACGTCGCTGGGGAAGATTGCATGCAGGCATCGACGTCAAAGTCTATACAGGAGACACTATCTACGCTGCTTTTGACGGCAAAGCGCGTATCGTAAAGTACAATGCTCGCGGATACGGATATTACGTAGTGCTTAGACACCCTAACGGACTTGAAACCCTCTATGGGCACCTTAGCAAACAACTTATAAAAGAGGACCAAATCGTTAAAGCCGGTGAACCTATCGGACTCGGCGGAAACACAGGACGTTCGTTCGGTTCGCACCTGCATTTTGAAACCCGCATATTAGGTCAGCCTATAAACCCTGCCCTCATGTTCGACTTTGAAAATCAGGATGTCACTGACGACTTCTACGTATTTAAAAAAGGTGCAACGACAAAGAAGGCCTCCATTGCCTCAAGTGGCTCCGCAAAGGCAAAAACATACAGAGTAAGACGAGGCGACACGCTTTCAGGAATCGCCAAGAAGCAAGGCATCTCTGTAAACAGACTCTGCAAGCTCAACGGTATAACAACTAAGACCGTACTTAAAATCGGCAAAGTACTGAGATGCTCATAAAAGACAAAGAGTAATAACAAACACATACGCCATACACGAGAACGACGCATCTGCCCGTTCTCGTTTTCTTTTATCGCTGACATATCTTTATTGTGCAGAGTTTTCTACTTTTTACGCCTGCCTTATACGGAAAAGATAAAAAAGCATTAACTTTGCATTGATTACGGGAGGTGTATCCAAAGGGTGCGCCCCTCACAAGTAACAAGGAAGATGGAAAAGATTATTGACACACCAGAACAGTTTAAATATATAATGGCAAAGTGCCGCGAATTGTTCTACAACAAGCTGCACGACTACGGCGCTGCTTGGCGCATCATGCGTCCGTCATCAGTGACTGACCAAATATTCATCAAGGCCAATCGAATCAGAAGCATTGAAGTGAAGGGCGTCACAATGGTAGACGAGGGCATTATGCCTGAGTTCATCGGAATCGTCAACTACGGTATTGTCGGATTGATTCAGCTGGAACTCGGATATGCCGAGCAGGAAGACCTCAGCAAGGAAGAGGCGATGGTATACTACGACAAGTATGCCGAGATGGCTCTCAATCTGATGCTACGCAAGAATCACGACTACAACGAGGCATGGCGCACCATGCGAATCAGTTCATACACCGACCTGATTCTTATGAAGCTGTACCGGACAAAACAGATCGAAGGCAACGATGGCAAGACTATCGTTTCAGAGGGTATCGACGCTAATTACCTTGACATGATAAACTACTCCGTGTTCGGACTGATCAAACTTGAATTTGGCGAATGAATCAGAAAGCAAAGGACATATTGCTTAAAATCACGGTGAACTTATGCCGCCTGGTTCTTGCTACGACATTCATTTTTTCAGGATTTGTCAAGGCAAACGACCCATACGGAACGGCATATAAGTTGATAGACTACCTGAACGCATGGAGTGTACATTTGACTGAAACACTCGCTTTATTTGGGGCTGTGATACTCTCTACAATAGAGCTTGTAATCGGACTTTACCTGTTTTTTGGCATAAGCAGACGTCCGATAGCAAGAATCACCACTGTGCTCATGGGGGTCATGACGCTATTCACTGTCTACATCGCCATATATAACCCTGTTTCCGACTGCGGATGCTTTGGCGACGCCATAATACTTACAAATACTGAAACGTTACTGAAGAACATATTATTGATGGGCGCATCAATAATATTGTGGAAGCACCACGAACTTCAGATTAGATTCCTAAGCAAGAACACTGAGTGGCTGATTTCAATATTCAGCAACATATACGCCCTCTCGCTTGCGGGTTACAGTATTGCATATCTGCCATCCATAGACTTTCGTCCATTCCACATCGGAGCGGACGTGCGCAAAGGGATTGAAATTCCGGAGGATCAAAGACCTCTGTTTGAAAATAAAATCGTCTACGAGCGCTACGGCGAAACTTTAGAGTTAGGACTTGACGAGGACGACCCTGACAGCACATGGACCTACGTGGAAACCAAGAGAGTGATGATCAAAGAGGGGGGAAAGGCGTTAATGTCCGACTTTTACGTCATTGATCAGAACAAGGAGGACATCACTCGGAGTATCGTGGAAGACGAGGGATACAACTTCCTCCTCATAATTCCACAGATTGAAAATGCGAGCCAGGGGTTCATCGGTGACATCAACGAGATCTACGATTATTCTGTCGAGAACGGTTACGGTTTTTATTGTGTTACAGGTTCTGACACTACTGCACAGAAGAACTGGATAGACCACACAGGAGCAGAATACAGCATCTACAACGGCGATGAAAGAACTCTTAAGACTATAGTCAGATCAAACCCTGGACTCGTACTACTCAAAGACGGCAAAATTATAAAGAAGCGCAGCACTTACAATTTGCCTGACCAGGAGCAACTGACAAAACCGTTAGAGAACCTTGACTTCGGCAAAATTGACAGTATAACAATAAAACGAAAGATTTCAAATATCATATTACTGTTTATCCTGCCGCTACTCACGCTAACGCTGCTCGACCGAATTGCTGCAGGATGGAGTTTCTACCGAAACCTGAAACGCAAGTCGAAAGATTTCCAATTAGAGAATATAGAGCGCGCTTTAGGACTGGAGAAAACGACAAAGGGAAACGAACAAGAAGAAACGACAAATAATAACTAACCAAAGTTTAACAATTAAAACAAACTAAAATGAGAAAGAAAATTGTAGCCGGCAACTGGAAGATGAACAAGAATCTTCAGGAAGGTATCGCACTCGCAACTGAACTCAACGCTGCTCTTGCAGCAGACAAGCCAAACTGCGACGTTGTAATCTGTACTCCATTCATCCACCTTGCAAAGGTTTCTGACATCATCGACCACAACGTTATCGGTCTTGGCGCTGAGAACTGCGCTAACAAGGCAAGCGGAGCATACACAGGTGAGGTTTCTGCAGAAATGGTTAAGTCAACAGGTGCAGAATACGTTATCCTCGGCCATTCAGAGCGTCGCGAGTACTACAACGAGACTCCAGAAATCCTTAAGGAGAAGGTTCTTCTCGCACTCGCTAACGGCTTGAAGGTTATCTTCTGCATCGGCGAAACTCTCGAAGAGCGCGAAGCTAACAAGCAGAACGAAGTGTGCAAGGCTGAACTCGAAGGCTCAGTATTCAACCTCTCTGCTGAGGAGTTTGCCAATATCGTAATCGCTTACGAACCAATCTGGGCTATCGGCACAGGCAAGACTGCTACATCAGAGCAGGCAGAAGAGATACACGCTTATATCCGTTCAGTCGTTGCTGAAAAGTACGGCGCAGAGGTTGCTGACAACACTTCAATCCTCTACGGTGGTTCTTGCAAGGCTTCAAACGCTCCTGAACTCTTCGCTAAACCTAACATCGACGGTGGTCTTATCGGTGGCGCGTCACTTGCTGTAGCTGACTTCAAGGGCATCATCGACGCTTGGAAATAAGCTTAGTCTTATTCCTCAAGATTAAAGCATTCACTTCAGTCCGTGCGGCGACAAAGCAACAAGCATATCGCCGCATGGACAAAGTGTTTTCAAATGAATTAACTTTCAACCCGCTGATATGAAAAGAATACTAACACTTTCTGTTTGTCTGTTCGTTTATGCAACGTTTGCTTCTGCACAGAAGTTTATGGACCAGATTGAGCAAGTTGCAGAAGGACAAGGCATGGTAAAAATACACCAGGACGCATTGCTGACAAAAATCGTCAATGGTGAATTTATCCCTACTGAGAAATCAGACGACGACAATAACAATAGTCGGATGAGGGTAAAAAGACGTGGTTACAGAATACAGGTATTTAAAGGCGGAAACACTCGCACAGACGAAGCTGAAGCAAGAAAAGCAGGAGAAAGAATCAAAAAACTCTTCGACTTAGATACCTACACCATATACAACAACCCTGAATGGGTATGCCGTGTAGGAGACTTCAAGAATAGAGACGAGGCTCTTGAATATCTCAACAAAGTCAGAGCCGTATCACGAAGTGCAATGATTGTACCGAGCGAAATTTACGTAAAGGAATAAAATTCGGCATGCAGACTGAAAACATAGAATTGCTTAAAGCCAATTGCAAACAAACGCTGGAGTTGATCGGCGAGAACACTGAACGAGAAGGACTCCTTAAGACCCCCGAAAGAGTGGCGAAGACATTAGCCGAACTCACACGCGGTTACGACATGGATCCGTTGGCTGTACTCAACTCCGCAAAATTCAAGGAAGACTACTCACAACCTATCACCGTCAAGGACATAGAGTTTTACTCGCTCTGCGAGCATCACATACTTCCATTCTTCGGCAAGGTTCATGTGGCATACATCCCTAACGGCTACATTACAGGACTGAGCAAAATCCCTCGTGTAGTAGATATTTTCTCGCATCGCCTGCAAGTGCAGGAACGCCTCACTACTCAGATATGCCAGTGCATACAAGAAGCGCTCAATCCGTTAGGCGTTATGGTTGTTATCGAAGCGCAACACCTATGCATGCAAATGCGTGGAGTGGAAAAACAAGGAGCCACCACCATCACATCAGACTATTCAGGAGTATTCCAGACGGACAAACAACTCCGCCAAGAAATACTCAACAGCATATTTACACACAGTTGAAGGTTGAATGTCTAATGTTGAAAGCCCTCATACACTCAACTTTAAACTTTAAACACTCAACATGATCGATCAGTCCACCATAGACAGAATTATCGATGCGGCAAACATCGTTGACGTCGTATCCGAATATGTCACCTTGCGCCGAGCTGGTGCAAGCTATAAAGGACTGTGTCCATTCCACGACGACAAAACGCCGTCGTTCTATGTCTCCCCCGCAAAAGGACTTTGCAAATGCTTCAGTTGCGGAAAAGGAGGCAACTCCGTCCATTTCATCATGGAGCAGGAGCAACTCACCTATTACGAAGCACTTAAATTCCTCGCAAAGAAATACGGCATCGAAGTCAAGGAGCGCGAACTTACCGATGCCCAAAAGCAAAGTCAGAGCGAACGAGAGAGCATGTTTGCCGTAAACGAGTGGGCAAGCAACTACTTCCACCAGACGATGCTTAACCATCAGGACGGGCGTGCCATAGGCCTCGCTTACTTCCGTTCGCGCGGTTTCCGCGACGACATCATCGAAAAGTTCCGTCTCGGATTCTGCCTATCGCAGAACGACGCTATGGCGAAGGAAGCGAAGAAGAAAGGCTATAAGGAAGACTACCTCGTCAAGACAGGTTTGTGCTACCGCCGTGACGACGGCACGCTGCGCGACAAGTACTGGGGAAGGGTCATGTTCCCTTGGTTCTCCGTAAGCGGCAAAGTAACGGCCTTCGGCGGACGAGTGCTCGATGCACGCACCAAGGGAGTGAGTCAGAAGTATATCAACTCCCCAGAATCCGAAATATTCCATAAGAGCAACGAACTCTACGGCATCTTTCAAGCAAAGAAAGCCATCGTCAAGGAAGACCGCGTCTACATGGTCGAAGGCTACACCGATGTAATCTCCATGCACCAGTGCGGAGTGGAAAACGTCGTGGCCAACTCCGGAACGGCGCTCAACGAAGCGCAGATTCGTCTGCTCCATCGCTTCACATCCAACATCACACTGCTCTACGATGGCGACAGCGCCGGCATACACGCCGCCCTCCGAGGCACCGACATGCTCCTTGCCGAGGGGATGAACGTTAAAATACTTCTCCTTCCCGACGGCGACGACCCCGATAGTTTTGCGCGAAAGCACAACGCCACGGAGTTTCGCCAATATGTCGAAGCCAACCAAACCGACTTCATCATCTTCAAAACGAATCTTCTCATAGGCGATGCCGGACGCGACCCGCTCAAGCGAGCACAGCTCATCAAGGACATCGTGCGCAGCATTTCCGTCATTCCCGAAGAGATTGTCCGTTCCACTTACTTGCACGAATGCAGCGAACTTCTCGGAGTTGATGAACTCATGCTCATCCGCGAAACTGACAAGAACCGCAAGGAAGAGCTTGAGCGCATCCGCAAAGAGAAAGAACGCGAAAGAGAGCGGCAGAAACTACAGGAAAGCAACCAGCAACAAAGGGAAAGCAATTTAGCACATGCCAACGACGGCATAGTGCCACCTCCCCCACCCGCTCCCGAAGACATTCCGCCTTTCGACCCAAACTACGCACCTTCCGACTTTCCGCCTGACAACATACCTGCCGAGACGGGCGAACTGCCTCCGCCAGAGGAACCAGCCGAGCGCCCTCCTTTCGGCGAAGAAGCACATTTTTTTGCCACAAAGACATCTAAGGAGGAAGCACGATTCATCGGACTCGAACGCCTCATCATGGCAATCATTGCGCGCCACGGCGAGCAAAAGATAACCATCAAGGATGAGGAAGACAAAGATATCGAGATTACTATTGCCCAATACGTCGAGAGCGAGCTCGCTAACGACGGACTTCAGTTCCGTTCGCCGCTCTATGCCCAGATGCTCACCGACCTTGCCGCACATTCCACAGCATCCAACTTCTCCGCAAGCAGGCATCTGCTATACAACCCCTCGCTCGAAATCAGCCGAGAGGCAGCCAACCTTCTCAGCGAGCAGTACCACTTGAGCAAGTCGGAAGAAAAGAAAAACGAGGATGCTGACAACGATGCGAACAATGCAACAAGCACTATCGCACGCCTCCTTCTCGACTACAAGTACACATACATCGAGAACGAGCTTCGCACCGTTTCCAAACTGCTCACCGACCCGTCCGTCACCTCCGACCCTGAGCATTGCAACGAGGTCATGCAGCAATACATCACACTCAGCAACATACAGCGCGAACTTGCCAAACTCCTCGGCGACCGCGTATTCGTGAAATAAGAAGCACCAACCCGTCCTCCCCGACAGATTGGTGCTTCTTTATTTTTTGTTGTCCGCAAACTGCGGAAAACGTCATTTCGCACCATTTTCATTAAAAAAGCCCACAACTCTCAACTTCGCGCCGAAGAGCAAATGTATTCGCGACGAAGCGTGAATCAATTCGTGACGAAGCGTGAATTAAACTCCGCCGAAGCGCGAATAACAAAACTCTTCGCTTTTTTCATATCTTCTGCGAAGCGTATTAGGGCGGACACATAGATCCGCACCCTACGGATGGAACTATTGGAGCGTTTTAGAGGCAGGTCAAAATGAACATGGCACAGTGCAGCAAATTTTCATTTTGACACAGTCCCTTTCTTTTTTATTGGTGTCCGACAAAAAGAAGAATCTTTCGGACAGCCCCTACTAAATTCTTCTTAAACGGCGACCTAACCCGCCACATTTGCCTTTTCACAAGAAAAGGACTGGATATGCCTTCTGTTCTTCCTCTTTTTCTGAACCGAGAGGCTGAGCTGAGAAACGAGGCGCAAGCCGAGGTTGTTGTTCGTGTTCGTCGGCGTGTTGTTGTTGCGATTCGTGCAGCGACAGTTGGTAGCGTTGTTGTTCCAGCTACCCCCACGATTGACACGATTGGAGCCTGCACTCTACGAAAGCATTCCGAAGACTTTTTTGCGGAATCCCAAAGAATCCGCCTTTTGCACAAACGACAACATCGCCACAAAATTTGCATTATACATATCATCGGGCAATGAATTTGTGTCAACACTTTCACACATCATGCCCATCCTGCGTCTGAAACGGCGTCTGCTGTTTGCATTCAGCCTCATTTTGTCGCCATAGATCACATAGCCCAAGAACGGCACTCCATGATGCGTTTTATTGATTACCGGAACATGCAGTTTGAGCAGAAGTTCGCTTGTCACGAACTTTGCATAACCATTCATTTGACGAATCAGCAAAGACTTGTCATCACCAAAGAACAACACATCATCCATATACCTGACCATAGCCTTCACGCCATTGGACTTTGCATAACGGTCTGCAACAGATAAATAATGATTCGCAAAATACTGGCTGCTAAGGTTACCAATGGGCAGTCCCTTATGTGGTTCCACAGAATAGCTGTCAATAATATTCTGGAAATTTTCTAAAAGGACATTATCCTTAAACAACCGGCACAACATTCGCATCATCACGTAATGGTCTATTGACGCAAAATAACTCTTAACATCAAGCTTTGCAAACCACCGGTACCGCCTTGCATACTGACGCGCCCGCTCCAAAGCCTTATACGTACCCTTCCCCACCCTACTGGCGTAACTATCAAAAATTTGGTAATCGTCGAAAATATTATGGCAAACGCGCATCATTGCCTGAAGAGCCACCCTCGTTACAAACGGAGCTGCATTAATCACTCTCGGCTTGGGTTCATACACCATAAACTGGCGATATCTGGAAAAGTCATACGTGGCTGCATTTAGTTCTTCTGCCATCCTCAATAGATTTTCATCAAGATTTTCCCTAAACCTCCTGACTTCTTCCTTTGATGACTTGCCACGAGCTGCAAGCAGAAACGCCTCCCGAAGATTGTCAGGCGCAGTAATCAGAGGCATAAGATTACCCACCCGCTTCATCTATATCTGCAACTGTAAGGAAATACCGTCCATATTTCTGCCGCTTCTTGTCGTCAATCCCTTGAATAGCGTTAAGAGACTCTACGTCCACCTCCTCCAGTTCTGCAATTTTCGCAAGTTCCCTGTCCGAGAATATCATGAAAGCAGCCAATCCCTCTTTACGCGCCAATTCGCCACGCACACCTCTCATATGTTCAAATCGGGAATAAGCCTCAGGCGAAAGCACTTCCTTATAATCCACTTTTTGCTTTCGGTGCACATCTGTCCCGCCACTGGAATTTGTCGCACCTTGCTCCTGATATGTCACAAGAATGCTCCAATATCCGCCTTCCGAAGAAAAAGTCTTATCAACTTGCAATATCCGATGCGAGCGCAAGAACTTGTTTACCTCCTCCAACTCATCGTCAGCAGCAAGAGCATGAACGCTAAAAATTTTTATTTCCATAATTATCTACACATTATTTCCATATCCGCCACTGGCAGGGCTTATTGTCGCGCCCCTTTTCATCTGGAGCGCTCCTGTAATAAAGCCCTGCCAGTGGCGGATATTATTCTTATTTTTTTAAGAGGAAGTTACTGAGAAACGAGGCGCAAGCCGAGGATGTAGACCGTGTACGTCGGCGTGTAGTCGCGATTCGTGCAGCGACAGTAGGTAGCGTAGTTGCCCCAGCTACCCCCACGATAGACACGAGAGGAGCCTGACGAAGCACCCTGCGGGTCGGTCACTGCTGCAGAAGAATAACTGCCATACCAGTCCTGGCACCACTCCCACACATTACCGCTCATGTCGTAAATGCCAAGCTCGTTAGGCGACTTGGTCTTCACTACGTGAGTCTTGCTACTGCTATTGTCTGTGTACCACGCCACATTATCTATCGTATTGCTTCCGCTATAGGTGTAGCCCTGCGACTTATTGCCGCCACGGGCTGCAAACTCCCATTCAGCCTCGGTAGGCAGACGGAACGTTGCGCCTGTCAGCGAGTTGAGTTTAGTGATGAAGGTCTGGCAGTCGTTCCACGAAACCTTTTCAACTGGCAGCTGAGAGTCAGAAGTGAAGTTTGAGGGGTTAGTGCCCATCACTGCCGTCCAGAGTTCCTGAGTCACTTCTGTCTCACCGATATAGTAGTCGGATGAGAGCGTTACGCTATGCACCGGCTGTTCATCGGAATCGCCTGAAGTCGAACCCATACGGAATGTGCCGGCTTCAACGCGTATCATCTTGAAGGTGACACCGCCCACGGTGTATTCCTTCACCTCTGCATTGTCATCGGCATCGTCCTGCCCCTCTTCGTAGGTATAGGTGGCAATGCTGTCGAGCAGAGTGTAAGGCACCTTGATTTTAGTTCCGTCAGTCTTGTAAACTATGACGCCCTGAGCTGAAAGCGTCATGCTGTTGAGGGCGCAAAAAGCCGCCGCCAACATCGAGAGAATTACTTTCTTCTTCATTTCTTTATGATTTTATGTGTTATGTTTTCTGTCTTTATGATGTAAACGCCCTGAGCCAGGTCGCTGAGATTGATTGAAGCACTTCCGCTTTCGTCTGCCTTGACGCTGCCTATCAGCACACCTGAGGTGCTATAGATACGCACCAGACTACCCTGAGGCAGGGATGAGAAACTGACAGTCTCGTCGGAGAAGCGGAAACCATTGTCGGACGAAACGTCCGGAATGCTCATCGGCTCGTCAGGACGAGGATTGTCGGTGTCGGCAAGCGTGAACATACGTACGTCCGCCACAGGATATTCCACTTCAACCCTTGAAGTGCGGACTACGTAATTGCCCTCGCCGTCGTACTTGATAGACGGTTGCTCATTGAGAGAATAAAGCACCTTGTCACCGTCGCGAGTCCACACCACAAGGTATATCTGCACGTCAGTAACAGCCACAAGGCATGAAGCGCTCGCCCCGTTTGAAGCTGTGGCAGTGATGACAGCCTCACCGTTGCATCGGGCAAGAAGACGGCCAGTCTGGTCGACCGACACGATGTGAGGCGCAGACGATTGCCACATGAGCCGTGTCTCTATATCGAATTCGGCAGGCTGGAGCGTGTACTCCATCTGCAGGGTCTGCTTGTAAGGAAGCGTCAGTGCGCTTGCCATCTCAATCTTGGTAGGATAAGGGTCGGTGGTCTGGTCCTCAAACGTATATTTGCGCACATCCGCCTTAGGGTATTCCACACGGATGTTGCGAGTAGTCAGCACAAGATTATCTCCCTCGTTTGTGACAACAGGATGGTCCTTCATGAGATAGTCGACACGTGCGCCGTCCTTAGTCCAGACTATGAAGCAATGCTTCGGTTCTTCAACCACGACTTGGCACTTAGCCTCAAGTCCGCCTTCCGCCTTGGCCGTAATGACTGCCTCGCCTGCCCCGCGCGCCGTCACTTCGCCCTTCTGACTGACAGTAGCGACATCGGTATTGCTCGAACTCCACTGAAGAGTAAGATATGCATCAGCCGGTTCTGCCGTACACTTCAGAGTTCTTGACTTGCCATACTGCAAGGCAACCTTTGACGGCAGAATCAGTTTGCTTGGCATAGGCGGAACCGTAACGGTACATGTGGCGGAATAGCCGTTGTCAGTAGCGACCTTAATGCGTGCGGTTCCCTGTTTCTTAGCAGTAATACGACCGTCGGATGACACACTTGCCACTGTAGGGTTGTCGGACGACCATGTCAGCGTGTATTTGGCGTTTGACGGAGTGACTGCAGATGTCAGTTGCTCGCTGTGCCCGATAGGGAGATACAGAGTACTCTTGCTAACCGACACCCCTGTAGGCACTCGGTACTTGACCGTCACGGCACAGTCGTTGGAGCGGAGTCCGTTGGCTGTAGTCACATAGACTGTAGCAGTACCCTCGCTCTTACCGGTGACAGATCCCGAACTGACAGAAGCGACAGACGAATTGCTTGAATACCATGTAAAAGTGGTCTGCGCATTGGAAGGACGGAGCGTAGCACTAATCTTTGACGACTCGCCCACATAAGCGGTCATACTGCTCGGTATGGAAACGGAAGTAGGGTCGACCTTCTTAACAGTAATCTTGCAATAAGGCGCATCGCCAGAGAGCTTGGAATAAGCAGTAACATACGTTGTTCCAGGACCGACAGCATAGATTTCGCCAGTGTTAGCATCCACCTCAACCACATTACTATTGCTACTCTGCACGTAAGGGCGTGCATACGACGAGTATGAATTGGTATACTGATGGCCGAAAGACACATATGCTCGTTCACCCACAGAGAGTTCCATATTAGAAGGACTCAGTATCAACGGGTTATTCTGGCATGTGAAATACCAGGATCTGCTCTGCGTTCTCAATTGGTCACCCGAATAAAGACGATACTTCCAAGAGCAAGTGACAGTCATCGTACCAGAGAAATACTGAGTTACTTGTATATTCCGATAGAAGCCTGAGCCACTCTGTGAATAGTAACCACCGCTAACCGACCAATTCATGTCTGAAGTCAGTCCCATCACGGCAGAAGTCGCATCACATGTAAACGTTTCACCCACCCACATATTTCTTGTAGTCTGTCCGACAGACAACAAGGAAGACGCAAGGAGACTACAAAATACTATAAATGTTCTCATTATTCACTATATTTATACATTATATTATTAAGTCAGCCCTCATCACAGCATCTTAAGTCCGAGCTTGATGACTTTCTCGACAGGGGCTGCCGGGTCGTCCTTGAGGATGGCACGGACCACCTTCACCACTGGGGCTGGAGGGAAGCCGAGCATCTTGAGGGCTTCGACGGCTTCGTTGTAGACTTCCGTGTTCTGCGGTGTCACTTCAACGGTCTCGCCTGACGGCGACTTAGGGGCGATGCCGAGGGTCGCTACCTTGTCCTTGAGTTCGACAATGACGCGCTGGGCGGTCTTGGTGCCAAGGCCTTTCACGGTCTTCAGCAGTTTCTCGTTGCCGTTCATGATGATGTCGCTGAGTTCGGCAGGCGAGAAGGCGGAGAGCATGGTGCGGGCTGTGTTGCCGCCGATGCCGGAGACGCTGATGAGCATGACGAAGAGTTCACGCTCTTCCTTCGTGGCAAATCCGAACAGTGTCCATGCGTCTTCGCGTATGGACTCATGGACGAACAGGCGTACTTCGCTCTTTCCCTGCAGGGCGGAATATGTATTGAGCGATATGTTGCATAGGTAACCTACTCCGTGGCACTCTACCGTTGCCTGTGTAGGAGTAAGTTCGTCAAGTATTCCTCTTACGTAGTCAATCATTTTTAAGGAGTTAAGAAGTTTAGGAGTTAAAGGGAGTTAAGAAATTAAGGGAGTTAAAAGGGAGTTAAAGGATTAAGGGTTTATGGAACTCAAGAACTTACAAACTCAAGAACTTACAAACTCAATCATTCCACATATTTCACTTTCGCTTTGTCACGCGGTTTGGCTTCAGGAGCCTCGTTGGCATAGCCGAGTCCGACGCACAGGCAAAACTGATAGCCTTCGCTGAATCCCAAGCGCTCAAGTATCGGTGCGCACTGCGGACTTTCGTTGATGAAGCGCACTGGGCTGCCGAGACAGATTGAGCCCACTCCGAGCGACTGTGCCGAGAGCATCATGTTCTCTGCCATGAGTCCGCAGTCGTAGGCTGAGAAGTCGTAGCCCAGGTCGCGGGCGATGAAGACCATGACTGGCGCTCCGCGGAAACAGCTTGACACATTTGGCATGTCGGGATAGGCGGCATCGAGCGTTGCATTGATTTCGCTCATCACCTGAGGGTCATCCACCACGCGCACTTCCCATGACTGCCTGTTCTGCCCGTTTGGTGCGTTGATTCCGCACTCCATTATCTGGTCGAGCACTTCGCGACTGACTGCGTCGCTCTTATACTGTCTGATGCTGCGTCGAGCCATGATGTTCTCGATTACAGCGTTGTTGCCTTCTGCCATAACTGTATCGTTAGTCGTTTCGTTGTTTACACTCTGAGTTGCGTTGCCGCATGACACCATAGCCACGAGGCTGAGGCATCCAAGAAAAGTCTTCACTATTTTCATAATTTGCTGATTTTGGGTTAATGCTTTCTATATGCGACAAAGGTAGTAAAAAACAAAGATTTTTGCTATCTTTGCAAGCAACAATTTAGACAAAATGAAAAAGGAACAAGCCATATTTGCTGCAGGCTGCTTTTGGGGCGTGCAGTATCAGTTGCAGAGAGTGAATGGTGTCATCGACACTAAGGTTGGTTACATCGGCGGCGAGGAGGAAAATCCGGTCTATGCCGATGTGAAGGCTCACCTTACTCACCATGTCGAGGCGGTGCTGGTGGATTTCGACGCTGAGGTTGTCTCTTACGAGGACCTGTGCAAGGTGTTTTTCGAAATTCACGACCCTGCACAGACCGACGGCATAGGGCCCGACATCGGTCCGCAGTACAGAAGCGAGATTTTCTATCTTAACGATGAGCAGAAACAGACAGCGGAGGCGGTCATCAATCTGCTCCGCAGCAAGGGGCACGTGGTGAACACTCGTCTGCGCCCGTCAGAGCGTTTCTGGGAAGGCGAGGAATATCATCAGGACTACTACAACAAGACTGGCGACGAGCCTTACTGTCACATCCGAACTAAGAAGTTCTGAGAGCAAGGCTTTGGAAAAACGACAAAAAGGGAGGGGCGACTTCAATCTTATGAAGCGCCCCTCTTTTTCTTTCGTTATTCACTCTTAAATATCAGTTCCAGGTTCTTAGCATCGGTACGCGCCTTCATCCACTGGTCTATGCGCCCCACGGTTTCGGCGTCGGCTGGTATCGACTCGGTGTGAATCACAGCCACAACTACGGTGTCGCGCGCTACGGTGTCGGCATGGACGCGCACGGTTCTCGACAGCGCCAGCGACTGCATCTGCGGATATATTATTTGCAGTTCCTTTGCCACTTGGAGGCTCATCTGTTCCAGGTTCTCATACCGTTGCAATTTGTCTTCAAGCGCCAAGATGCGCTCGCGCTGCACTTTCAGCTTTTCCTCGCTGTTCTTGTAGAAATCTTCCATTACCAAAGATTTCAGCGCATTGACGTTTTCTGCCGAGTTGTTGTCGCTCTGCACAACCATGAGCGAGGTGGTTTCCAAATGGCGCCACTTGGCCATTCGCTGCTTTGCCATGTCGACAAGTTCGTCTGAAACTTTCGCTCCCATCAGCGTGACAGATATTTCCTTGCAGGCATAGTCAATCTTACGGTCAAGAACCAGAGCGTCAGGAAAGGCGAGTTCCTCGTCGATGAATGTCTTTGCCGCTGTTTCATACACCGTCTGCTTCACTATCCCGTAAGTAAGATACAACGCTGGGCACACCGTGACAAGAATGACTGCAGTGATATAGCGTGACACATATTTCTCTCTGTTGACATTCACAAAACGATGCTTCTTGAAGCGCATAAATCGCACTCCAGCCAATGTGGCAAGGCTGATAAACACGGTGTTGATAAAGAATAGGTAGAGAGCACCTACCATATATGCCCAGTTGCCTGTGGCAAGGCCGAATCCTGCCGTACACAACGGAGGCATGAGCGCCGTTGCGATAGCCACGCCTGGAATGACATTTCCTTTGTCTTTCGTTCCCAAAGCGACAATGCCGGCAAGTCCGCCAAAGAAAGCGATGCACACGTCGTAGAATGTAGGCGATGTGCGTGCCAGAATCTCCGACTGCGCCGTGTCGAGCGGAGTAATGAGGAAGTAGAGGGTGGCTGTCAGCACACTGAAAATTGTGGCGATGCTGAAGTTCTTGAACGAACGTTTCAGCAGATCAAAATCGTTAGTCCCAAGAGCAAGCCCCATGCCGATGATGGGTCCCATGAGCGGCGATATGAGCATGGCGCCGATGATGACAGCAGTCGAATTGACATTCAGTCCGAGCGAAGCCACGAATATGGCAAATATCAACACCCACAATGTGGCTCCCTTAAACTCTGCACCATTCCTGATGCTCTGTATTATCTCCCTCTCGTCCTCGCGAGTGTGAGGTATCGAAAAGTATTCCTTCACAAAGCCGCGGATAACGTCAAAATTGAAAAATCCCTTTTGTTCCATACATTCAATTATACATATAATATATATGCGCCTCCCCCAATTCAAGCCCCAAGGGCAAAGGTCGGATAAAAATTCCGAAAAGCAAAACATTGTACCAGACTTTAAGCTGAATACTAATATTTTTTTGGCTGCCCAAATGCACCTAAGCCTGCGCTCCGAACTTCAAACTTAGGCTAAGTTCGTACAAACTCAGACTAAGTATGTACGTATTCAGACTAAGTTCGTACAAACTCAGTCTAAGTTTGGAACTCTGACCGCCCCGTAAGAAGACAAGAGGAGGAGTTACTTTCATAACTTTGCGCTATAATGAAACTTTTTACTAAACACCAAAACAAGCGCAAACATGAAAAAGACCTTTAAGGAAATAGCCTCTCTGTGGATGGAGGAGAAGAAAACATTTGTCAAAAGAAGCACCCTTTCCATTTATTCGCTCAACCTGGAGAATCACATCTTCGAGCATTTCGGCAACCGCAAAAGGATTACGGAACAGGAGGTGCAGATGTTCGTCATGGAAAAGTTCAAATCGGGGCTGAGCGCAAACACCGTCAGAGACCTTGTCACGCTGATGAAGACCGTCATGAACTACGGTAAGAGAAAGGAGTGGATCGAATACAGCGGATGGAGCATACATTTTCCGCAAGCCTGCCAGAGAGGAGAAATAAGAGTGTTCACCATAGCAGAACAGAAAAGGCTGATGAAGCACTTGAAAGAGCACTTCTCATTCCGCAACCTGGGAGTGCTGATATGCCTGAACACCGGACTGCGCATCGGTGAAATCTGCGCCCTGAAGTGGTGCGACATCGACACCGAGTCGGGCACATTCCACATAAGGCGTACGATCGAACGAATCTACATCACAGACAATGGAGAGCGGCGCACTGAAATCGTAATCAACACCCCTAAGACCCTAAATTCGCTGAGAGACATACCTATAAGCCGAGAACTTGCCAACATCCTGCGCCCGCTCAAAAAACTTGCCAACAGCAACTTCTACGTAGTAAACAACTCACCCACTCCGCTTGAGCCCCACACCTACCGATGCTATTACAACAGCCTCATCAGCACCTTAGGACTGCCCAAACTCAAGTTTCACAGCCTGCGCCACACCTTTGCCACACGCTGCATCGAGAGCGGATGCGACTACAAGACCGTAAGCGTGCTGCTGGGACACTCCTGCATAGGCATAACCATGAACATCTACGTCCACCCCAACCAGGAACAGAAACGAAAGTGCATAGACAAAATGCTGAAAAAGTTAGGGTGAGCAGCACTGCCAGCCCCCACGGGGATATGCTTTTTGCGATAAAGACAAAAAATAATCGTAACTTTGCCGCCGGAAACATATTGCACTCAACAAGACATGAGATACTTCATCCATTTGTCATACGACGGGGCGGCATACCACGGATGGCAAATTCAACCTAACGGCAACAGTGTGCAGGAGACATTGCAAAAGGGCCTATCGACACTGCTGCGCACACAAATCGACATAGTAGGTGCAGGGCGGACCGACACAGGAGTTAACGCCAGAAGAATGGTGGCGCATTTCGACAGCGAGACGCCCATAGCCGACTCACTCACACTCGTGAAGAAACTTAACCGTCTACTTCCGCCCGACATAGCAGTGGACAGAATCGAAGAGGTCAGCCCCGATGCCCACGCCCGTTTCGACGCAAAGGCAAGGACATACAAGTATTTCGTGTCGACGGCAAAATCGCCATTCAACCGCTACTACTCATACCGATTTCCGCAGCCGCTCGACTTCGCCCTCATGAACGAAGCGGCAAAAAGGCTGTTCGACTACACCGACTTCACCAGTTTCAGCAAACTGCACACCGACACCAAGACCAACAACTGCAAGATCATGCACGCCGAGTGGACCCAGATGAGCGAAACGGAATGGGTGTTCACGGTCAAGGCCGACCGCTTCCTGCGCAACATGGTCAGAGCCATCGTGGGCACACTGCTCGACGTGGGGCGCGGCAAGATGACGATCGACGAATTCTGCCGGACAATAGAAAAGAAAGACCGTTGCTCGGCTGGTTCAAGCGTGCCCGGCAACGCACTGTTCCTTTGGGAAGTAGAATATTAATGTTTAGGGAGCAGAGAGGCAAATATTCTTAACTCCCTTTAACTACTTAACTACTTAACTCCCTTTAACTACTTAACTCCTCAAAAAATGTGGTTAATATTAGCATTTGCATCGGCATGCCTGTTAGGCTTCTACGATGTGTTCAAGAAGAAATCGCTTAAAGGCAACGCAGTCATACCAGTGCTGCTGCTCAATACCCTGTTCTCATCACTCATCTTCCTGCCCTTCATCATCCTGTCCGCTACGGGAGGAATCAGCGAAAGTTCCCTATTCCACACCCAGTCATACGGATGGGACGGGCACAAATACATACTGCTCAAGTCGGTAATCGTGCTCTCGTCATGGTTGTTCGGCTACTTCGGCATCAAGCATCTGCCCCTCACCATCGTAGGCCCCATCAACGCCACACGCCCAGTGATGGTGTTAGTCGGTGCGCTGACCTTCTTCGGCGAACACCTCTCGCTCTTCCAATGGCTTGGAGTCATCACCGCCATCGTGTCGCTCTACCTGCTGAGCCGAACAGGCAAGAAGGAGGGCATTGATTTCAAGCACAACAAATGGATTGTATTCGTACTGCTTGCCAACATTCTCGGCGCCCTCAGCGGACTCTACGACAAGTTCCTCATGGCCGCACCGGAGAACGGCGGCGTAGGACTCGACAAGATGGCAGTCCAGTCGTGGTACAACATCTACCAGTTCTTCATGATGGGACTGATGCTCCTGCTGCTGTGGATGCCTACACGCAAGCGCACCACCCCCTTCCATTGGGAATGGAGCATCATACTTATTTCCGTATTCCTCTCGGCAGCCGACTTCCTCTACTTCTACTCGCTCAGCCTCGACGGCGCCATGATCAGCATCGTTTCGATGATACGCCGCGGCAGTGTGATAGTGTCGTTCCTCTTCGGCGCGATGATGTTCCGCGAAAAAAACTTGAGGGCAAAAGCCATAGACCTTGCCCTCGTGCTATTAAGTATGATTCTGTTATTTATCGGTTCCAAATAAGAAAACCAGCAACTGAAACGGATGGACGAGCATTACTTTCTGTACTTCTCCTCCACACCTGCATTTATGATGTCAAACACCTCCTTCATAAACACCTTAGTAGGTTTGCCCTGACGCTCCTCAGCAGTAATAGGCTTGTGGATAGTCAGAGAAATCTTGGAATGGCTGACAGACTTGGCAGTACGTGGGAAAACATCAAAACAGCCATTGATAGTCATTGGGACAATTGGCAAACCAATCTCATTAGCAAGCATAAAAGCTCCGCGCTTGAAGTCACCCATCTGCCCCGTATAAGTGCGAGTGCCCTCAGGGAAAATCACCATCGACATGCCCCCCTGCAAAGTCTCGCGAGCCTGTGTCACAGTCCTCTGAATTGAAGAAATCGAATCGCCCACATAGACGTGCTTCAGTTTCACGCAAGCATAACCGACAAACGGGATTTTCTTCAGATACTCCTTCATCATCCACTTGAAGTTATGGCCGAGATAACCGTAAACAAGGAATATATCGAAATAACTCTGATGGTTGGCAAGAAAGACATACGACTGCTTCTCGTCGACATACTCCCTGCCCTTCACTTCGACTGACAACAGAAAGAGCCAGCAGGAGATACGTCCCCACCACTTCGGCACATGATAGCCAAGCCCCTTATCATCGCCAAGAATAGACGCAATAGCAGCCGCAATAGACACAATGATTGTCAACACGATGAAAATCGGAATTGCTATGCAAAACGAGTAAATCTTATACAAAATCTTCATATCTATAAAGTTTTAGAGTTCTTATTCTTTACGCTTAAGAGTAATCACGTTCACTTCAGGCCAAGCACCGAAGCGGAAAGGAAACATCACCGCTCCTATGCCGTTGCTTATATTGAGCATTCGGCTGCCATCAGCACTCAGGTATGCGCCCGACCACTCGTCATAGACATACTTCACAGGCGACCAACCGAACACGCAGAACTGCCCCGCATGCGTATGGCCCGACAGAGTGAGCGATATATTAGTAGTCGGAAGCACCTCGCGCTGCCAATGGGTAGGATCGTGGCTCAGCAGAACCTTAAAGGAAGCGTCGTCTACACCAGCCATAGCCTTAGGCAAATCGCCCAAAGACGGGAACGGAGGACGTCCATCATTTTCAACACCAATGATAACTATCGAATCGCCATCACGCCTCACCACTCTATTTTCATTTGGCAGAAGATTCCACCCATAGGAATGCTGCCTGTGCTTCAATTCATCCACATCAGCCTTGCGCAAATCCTCTGTGGGATAGCGCATGTACATGCTGTAGTCATGATTGCCCATAACGGAGTACACGCCGTCGGGAGCCGACAGACGGCACAGTTCCTTGCCGAAACCATTGAGTTCGGAAGACTGGTGATTGACCAAGTCGCCAGTAAAGACTATCGCGTCGCACCTCTGCGAGTTAATCAAGTCGACAATCGCCTTTACATCGCCCTCATGGCCGTTACGGAACGTCCCAGCATGCATGTCTGAGAACTGAGCTATGCGATAGCCGTCGAACTTCTCAGGCAGATTGTCGAAGTAGAGAGTTTGCTCACGCACTACAAAGTGACTACGCCCGTAGAAATATCCATAACCAAGTATGAAGAACGAGAGAAAGGCCAAGCACATTCCGGCTATGCGAAACACTCGTCTGACAACAGACGAAGAGAACAAGCGTCCCACACCATCGACGAGAGCGAACAGAGTCTTAGGCACACAAACGGCAAGGAAGCACACCATAAAGGTCCCTACAAACGGCTGTACCGATGGTTTCATGTCGTTGGCGGAAATTACTGCTACCATGAAAACAATGAGGAGCAATGTCGGCAGGAAATACAGACCTCGCAACCACCTCTTGCCTGTCCGTCTATGCACATAAACCGGATATATGTAAGCGTCAGGCAGGAGGAGCAACGCCAAGAGTAATATGATTATTTTGAGAAGCACTATGCTATATGAATTAGGAATTATGAATTAGTAGTGAGGAGTGAAGAATTAAGTATGAGGGATGAGTTTACACATTATGAATCAGAAATTTCATGATTTGCTCTGACGGCATGCCTCTGCGTTGCGCATAATCTTCCATCTGCTCATCTGTGATGCGGCCTACCGCAAAATACTGCGCTTGAGGATGCGAAATCATCAGCCCGCTCACTGAGGCATGCGGACGCATCATGCCGTTTTCCGTCAGTTGCACTCCTATTCTGGCAAAATCGCAAATCTCATCGAGCAGCATGTTGACTGATATGTCGGGCAAACACGGATAGCCTACGGCAGGACGTATTCCCTGAAACAGTTCCCTGTGCATGTCTTCAATGCTCAATGCCTCATCCGGAGCGTATCCCCAGATGCGCTTCCGCACCTCTTCGTGCAATCTCTCTGCCGCGGCCTCTGCCAATCGGTCGGCAAGCGTCTGCACCAGCATCCTCGCATAGTAGTCATCGCTACCGTAGCGCTCCATCTCCTCGCCTGCCGAAGTTGCAAACACTCCTATTTTATCGCCATCGGGGTTCACATAGTCGCTCAGACACCGGCAGAAACCATCTTTCCCTGGTGTTTGCTGACGCAACATCGGCACACGCATTCTGTCAAGCAGGATATTATCCTCGCTGTCGGCCTTCGCATCGGCAAGGACGAACAATGCCTTCACTCCGAAACGCTCGTCAAGCTCCATCAGCAGCGCTCTCGTTTCGTCATACAACGCCATTGCTTGCCGTGCGGCGTCACGCTTGCCTGCATCTAAGGAATTTATCCACGCTTGTCTGCAAGATTCACAATCGTGAATTCTGCTGACTGCCGACATTTCAAAAGGCAGACTCCACGCATGAAAGAAGTAGCCCCAATTGATATAGTCGGCTATTTCACGGATTTTGTAATGTATGATATGACGCTCCCTTGCCACACACGTACTCTTACATCAGGCTTTAAATCTGAGTTCCATACCGCGAACTTCATCATTCACCCGCCCGTTGGCATACACCGTCTGCCCATTCACAAAGGTGCGTTCTACGGCCCAACTGAATGACTTGCCGCTCATCGGCGTCCATCCGCACTTTGACAGACAACAGGAGTCGCTGACAGTCCATGCAGCCTTTGGGTCTACGAGCACAAGGTCGGCATAGTATCCCTTACGCACGAATCCACGTCGGTCTATACGGAATAGGCGTGCCGGATTGTGCGACATGAGTTCGACCACTTTCTCTACGGTCAGCACACCTTCATTTGCCAATTCAAGCATCGACACGAGCGAGAACTGCACCATCGGCATTCCCGACACGGCTTTCAGCGCACCGCCCACTTTTTCTTCCAGCAGATGAGGGGCATGGTCTGTTGCCACCACATCGATAAGCCCGCTCTTCAGTGCTCCGCGCAATGCCTCCCTGTCCTCGGCAGTCTTTATTGAAGGGTTGCATTTTATCTTTGTGTCAAGCAGGTCATAATCTTCAGACGAGAACACCAGATGAGGCACGCATGCTTCTGCGGTTATTCGCTTCTGCTCCAACGGCTTGCTTTCGAAAAGTTCGAGTTCCTTTGCCGTTGACAGATGCGCCACGTGAAGACGGGCACCAGTTTCCTGAGCCAATCTTACGGCAAGCGATGTCGAAGCGAAACATGCTTCGGCACTTCTGATGCGCGAATGATAGCGCACTGGAAAATCATTCTGTCCCTTATATCTTTTCTTAAACTGCTTTACGTTCTCCTCTATTATCGCCGTATCTTCACAGTGGGTCATGATGAGCAAAGGCGAAGTTTCGAACAGACGTTTCAACGACTCCACTCGGTCAACGAGCATATTGCCCGTACTGCTACCCATGAAGACCTTCACACCGCACACGCGCTCCTTGTCGAGTTCCGCCAGCAGGTCCACATTGTCGTTAGTTGCACCAAAGAAAAAGGAGTAGTTCACAAGACTGCTTTCCGCACCCTTACGAAACTTCTCCTCCAATGCCTCCAACGTCGTAGTCTGGGGCACAGTGTTAGGCATCTCCATATATGAAGTGACTCCTCCGGCTGCCGCCGCACGGCTTTCAGCACCGATGTCAGCCTTGTGCGTCAATCCTGGTTCGCGAAAATGCACATGGTCGTCAATAACGCCAGGCAACAGATATTTGCCCGTAGCATCAATGACATGGTCGCCAGGGAGAGTGTCTATCATTCCGTCTTCGACAACATCAACAACAAACTGTCCGTCAACAACAACGGTTGCCCCAAAAGTGCGACCTTCATTTACTACCGTTGCGTTTCTTATTATTGTTCTCATTATTTTTTAAAGGAGTTAAGGAGTCAGGAGTTAAGGTTTCTACTTTATACTTTCTACCCTCAACTTTTCACTTTAGGATACTTCTTAAACCATCCGTCAAGGCGCAGACGAATCACACCAAATGCCGCCTCACTGAATATTCCTCCGCTCATCTTCGACGTACCCTCCACACGGTTGACGAATATCACAGGCACCTCCTTGATCTTGAA
Organism: Bacteroidaceae bacterium; assembly: GCA_045576655.1. GTDB lineage: Bacteria > Bacteroidota > Bacteroidia > Bacteroidales > Bacteroidaceae > RGIG8745. The sequence continues at coordinate 21,777 of JAZNGW010000005.1, read as the reverse complement.
TCCGCACTTGTATGTGGTGTACTTCATCTCTATCTGGAACGCATATCCCTTGAACCGTATGGCGTCAAGGTCGATAGTCTCAAGCACCCGTCTCTTGTAGCACTTAAATCCGGCAGTCGTGTCATGGACCTTGAATCCTGTGACCATACGCACATACTTCGATGCAAAGTAAGACATCAGCACCCTGCCTATAGGCCAGTTCACCACGTTCACACCAGTGATATATCTCGACCCTATGGCCAAGTCATACCCCTCGTCGGCACATGCCGAGTAAAGGCGCGGAAGGTCAGAAGGAGCGTGCGAGAAGTCGGCGTCCATCTCGAAGATGTAGTCATAGCCATGCTCCAGGCTCCACTTGAATCCCGCTATATACGCCGTGCCAAGCCCCAGTTTGCCAGTACGCTCCACAATGAAGAGGCGGTCGCTAAATTCCGTCTGCATAAGCCCCTTGACGATTGCCGCAGTCCCGTCGGGCGACCCATCGTCAATCACAAGAATATGGAAACACTTCTCCAGTGCAAACACCGCACGGATAATCTTCTCGATATTCTCCTTCTCGTTATATGTCGGGATAATTACAATGCTGTCGCTTTCGTTCATATCAGATGATTTTTACAGGTTATTATTGCAAAGATAAACTTTTTTGCCCAATAACAACCATTTCTTTAAATATATTAAGATTCCGCCCCGCAAAATCAGTCCCAACCACGTCCGTCTTCAGCCCCTCCTCAGTGACAACTCCGAACTTAGGCTAAGTTCGTACAAACTCAGACTAAGTACGTATGTTTTCAGACTAAGTTCGTACAAACTCAGTCTAAGTTTATAACTTTTGCCGAGGAACTGCAAGTTTTTGGAGGCATAGGACGTGCCCTTTTCAGGAGTTACATTGGGGAAGTTAAATCACAGAAGTTAAATTGGGGGAGTTAAACCACAGAAGTTAAATCACTGGAGTTAAATTGGGGACGATACCATAGGACGTGACACCTCACATCATTCATCCCCGATTTAACTTCCACAACGTAACTTCCACAACGTAACTTCCCCCCAAAAAAGGGACAGACCTTGCGGCCTGCCCCTGCGTTAACTTTCAGTCCTGTCAGAACCGACAATTCTTATCTTTCGCAAGCGATGTTGTTGCAGATTTTCTTTGCCACGATGGCGTCGATTACGGCCACGGCGGTGATGTTGACAATGTCGCGCACACTGCTCTCGAAGTCAGTGAAGTGGATAGGCTTGTTGAGTCCCATCTGGATAGGGCCGATGATTTCCATGTCATCGCCGTTCATAGCCTGAAGCATCTGGTATGCGGCGTTGGCAGAACTGAGGTTCGGGAACACGAGCGTATTTACGTCCTTGCCAAAGAGGCGTGTGAACGGATACTTGCGGTCGCGCAGTTCGCGGTTCATGGCGAAGTTGACCTGTATCTCTCCGTCGACAATCATGTCAGGGTAGTTGTTGTGGAGATAATCCACAGCGGCATGTACGCTTGCCGGACTTCCGCAGTTGTCAGAGCCGAAGTTTGAGTAAGAAAGCATAGCCATGACCGGTTCGCGGTTGAAGAATCGCACGGCATGTTCAGTCAAGCGCGCCACGTCGATGATAGTCTCCGTGTCAGGATGACGGTTGATGAGCGTGTCGGCAAGGAAGTAAGTACCGTTCTTCGAATTGAGTATGTGCATTGTGCCGAAATGCTTGTGCTCCGGACGTATGCCTATGACTTCCTTCGCCACCTTGATAGTGTTGCTATACTTTGTGTAGAGACCAGTGATGAAAGCGTCAGCCTCGCCCGTCTCTACCATCATCATTCCGAAGTAGTTGCGCTCGAACATCTTGTCGTTTGCCTCCTCAAACGTGTAACCTTCACGGCTCTTCTTCTCTGTGAGGATGCGTGCATAGCGTTCGCGACGTTCTGCCTCACGGTCGTGACGCAAGTTGATGATTTCGATGCCATCGAGCGAGAGTTCGAGTTCGGCCGCCTTCTTGGCTATCATCTCGTCATTACCGAGAAGGATAGGCTGGCAGATACCTTCAGCCTTAGCCTCAACGGCAGCCTTGAGCATGTTAGGGTGGATTCCTTCAGCAAAGACCACACGCTGCGGATTGGTGCGCGCTGTCTCAATGAGTTGGCGCGTGAGCTTTGACTCATAACCCATGAGCTCCTTGAGATGGAGCGAGTAAGCGTCCCAATCGGTGATTGTCTTGCGTGCCACTCCTGACTCTATTGCAGCCTTTGCCACAGCCATTGACACCTCTGTGATGAGACGCGGGTCGACTGGTTTCGGAATGAAATAGTCAGGACCGAAGGTGAGATTGTTGACCTTGTATGTCTCGTTGACAACATCAGGCACTGGTTTCTTTGCCAAATCGGCGATAGCACGCACAGCAGCAAGTTTCATCTCCTCGTTGATGGCAGTAGCCGCCACGTCGAGTGCTCCTCTGAATATGTAAGGGAATCCGATTACGTTGTTTATTTGATTAGGATAGTCGCTGCGTCCAGTCGACATGAGTACGTCGGGACGTGACGCCATAGCGTCCTCGTAAGAAATTTCAGGCACAGGGTTGGCAAGCGCAAAGACGATTGGCGAATCAGCCATAGAGCGCACCATGTCCTGAGTGAGCACATTGCCCTTCGAGAGTCCGAGGAACACGTCCGCTCCGCGCACTGCCTCCTCAAGGGTGCTGATGTCACGACGCTCTGTAGCGAACCAGCGCTTCATCTCGTTGCCTGGACGATCCAGACCTTCGCGGTCGGTACGGATAACGCCCTTGGAATCGAGCATCACGATGTTCTCGTGGCGCGCACCGAGAGCCTCATAGAGCTTTGTACACGAAATGGCTGCGGCACCTGCTCCGTTCACGACAATCTTTACATCCTCAATCTTCTTGCCAGCCACCTCAAGGGCATTGATGAGTCCGGCACTCGAAATGATGGCCGTGCCGTGCTGGTCGTCGTGCATGACAGGAATGTCGAGCTCTTCCTTAAGGCGACGCTCTATCTCGAAGCACTCAGGAGCCTTGATATCCTCAAGGTTGATACCGCCAAATGTCGGAGCGATGGCCTTGACAGCCTCAACAAACTTGTCGGGGTCCTTCTCGTTGACCTCGATGTCGAACACGTCAATTCCTCCGTAAATCTTGAAGAGCAATCCCTTGCCTTCCATCACCGGCTTGCCCGCCATAGCGCCTATGTCGCCAAGACCGAGCACTGCCGTTCCGTTGGAAATGACAGCCACAAGGTTGCCCTTTGCAGTGTACTTATAGGCATCCTGCGGATTCTTCTCAATCTCAAGACACGGCTCTGCCACGCCTGGCGAATAAGCCAGCGAGAGGTCTGTCTGCGTACTGTAAGGCTTTGTAGGAACAACTTCAATCTTTCCAGGCTTGCCCTGCGAGTGATAGAGCAACGCCGCTTCCTTAGTAATCTTCACCATAATGTTATATACCTTAATCTCAATTAATACATGACAAAATTACACCTTTTTATTTGTTTTGAACACTTGATTCAGGGAAAAAGTTTGGGATAGGTTCCAAATGGTTCACTTTTGACTCCTTTACAAACATTTACGGCAAAACTCAACGCTTCATTTGCCAAAATGTCTGCGCCCCACCCCACTCAGGAGGGCAAGCTGGACGAGTCCACGCATAAGCAGATAAAGGAGGAATGCCGCCCAAAGGGCATGGTTGGCATAAGCGTCATTGCACAACAGATGGACAAGGAAGAAAGTAACGGCTGCACAAAGCATGGAAAGCAGCATCTGGCGTGTAGCCGTAGCTCCGATAAACACACCATCCATGATGAAACCTGTCATTCCGCAAACAGGAATGAGTACAGCATAAATCATATAAGGCGATGCGGCATCAATGACCTCCGTTTCGCTGGTCAGCAAACTCAGGAACGGTTTGCCACCAATGGCATAGACGAGAGCAAACAGCACACACATGAATGCGCCCCACACGAAAAGGCGGCTTATGGTCGACTTGAAGGCTTGCCGGTTTTGTGCTCCGATTGACTTGCCGACAAGGGCTTCGCCAGCAAAGGCAAAACCGTCCATGATGTATGAAAAGAGAGTGAACAACTGAGTCAGCAGAGTGTTCACGGCTAATATCCTGTCGCCCTGTGCCGCACTGGCTGAAGTGAAATACATAGTGACTGACACAAGACACAGAGTGCGGAAGAATATGTCGGAGTTGACTCTGAAGAAGCGCTTCATCGCACCCTGTCCGTCAGAACCACGCACTACGCTCCGAAGAGTCACCTTATGGCGAAGAAGACGTCTGTAGTAGCGCAACCAAAGTGCCACAGCCATCAGCGCACCGGCATACTGGGCTATCAATGTTCCGTATGCCACACCTTCGACCTTCATGCCGAAGACAAAGACAAGAAGAAGACTGGTGGCGATGTTAATGACATTCTGCACAATGGCAATAGCCATAGGTGCTTTGGAGTTTTGCATCCCGACAAACCATCCGCTCAGGGAATAGAGCGACAGCATGGCAGGCGCACCCCAGATGCAGATGTTGTAGTAGAGCGTTGCCAATCGCGCCACCTCGTCAGTTGGCTTCAAAATCAGGAGCGACAACTCGCGCAGTGGCACTTGCAGCAACAAAAGCAGCAAAGACACCGTCAGTCCGACCAACAGAGAGCGGACAATCATGCGCACCGTCTCAGCCAAATCACGCTGTCCGAGAGCCTGCGAGGTCATACCCGTAGTGCCCATCCGCAGAAAGGCAAAGAGCCAGTAGATGATGTTGAACATCAGTCCACCCACCGCTATAGCACCGATATATGATGCTGCACCCAGGTGTCCCACGATTGACACATCGACCAGTCCCAACAAAGGAACGGTAATGTTAGACACTATCGAAGGTAGCGCTATCTTCAGAATCTGCTGGTCACGATTGCCCATTGCCATGTTCAGCCCGTTTATATGTGGTTGTATCTAACGACATTTCTGTCGTGTAGTCTTGTTGAATCTCGTCAGGAACAGCACTCCCGCCGTAGTCAGTCCGAACGGGAACGCCCACCAGATGCCTTCAGGGCCCATGCCAAAAGTGAAAGCGAACAGATAACTCAGGGGTATGGACACAAGGATGTAGGCAATGAAGGCATACATCATCATCATCTTCACGTCTTCAATGGCGCGGAGGGCGTTGGCATAGACAATCTGGATGCAGTCGCCAATCTGATAGACCATCATAGGCGCCACAAGGGCCACAACCACTCTCACCACATCTTCGCTCGTGGTAAACATCGACGCTATCGGATAGCGCAACACGAATATCAGCACCGACAGAATCAGACCGGTGGCAAGTGTCATGGCAAGTCCCACACCTGCCACCCGCCTCACCTCGGTCCATTGGCCCTGTCCGCGGAAGTGGCTGATACGTATTGCCACAGCGGCACCTATGCCGTAGTAGACCATGAAGCACAGCGTGCTGATGGTACACATCACTTGATGAGCAGCCAGCGGCACAGCGCCTATCCATCCCATCATCACTCCGCACAGGCTGAACGCCGATGCCTCCATGCAGAGCTGAAGCCCGACGGGCAGTCCCTTGCGAGAGAGGTGTTTCACCCCCTCGCCCGTCACAGACATGCGCAGCCCTCCGCGATACATGGCATAGCGTTTAGTGAACAGAATGGCGGCCATGATTGCCACAACCATCATCACACGGGCTATTAGCGTAGCCACACCCGCACCCACAAGCCCCAGTTCGGGACATCCCCACTCTCCGAAGATGAGCATATAGTTGCCGATGATGTTCAGCACGTTTCCGCCTATCATCACCCACATCGGCATCTTCGTATCGCCCACTCCGTCGCAGAACTGCTTCAGGGCATTGAACGCCGACACGAACGGCATCGACGCCAGCACCACAAGGAAGTAAGGGCGGATGAGCGGCAGGAGTTCCTCCGGCTGCCCCAGCAGATGCAGGTTGAAGTAGAGCACCGTCATCAGCGCCACCACCACGCCACACGACCCCATGTTTGCCAACAGGCTCTCCTTGAGCGAGCGCGCCGCATCGGCATATCTCCCCTGTCCGTAGAAGGCCCCCACCACGGGCGTAGTGCTGTAAGAAAATCCCAACAGGAAGTATATGACCAGTCCGAACACGTTGTTAGTGAATCCGGCAGCCGACAGCTCGTCTGTGCCGTACTGCCCCACCATCATCGTGTCGGCAAAGCCTGTCACAATAGTTCCCAACTGCGCTACGACAATCGGGAACCCCAGGCGTGTTATCAATAAGAAATGTTTCTTGTACATATTTAGAGAAGTGCAGGAGTTAAGGAGTTAAAGGGAGTTAAGAAGTTAAGGCATCATCTGAACTTCTGAACTTCAGGACTCCTGCAACCACTTGATAAAGCTCTTAACTATTAACTTAAAACTTTCAACTATTAACTTTTAACTCTCAACTTTTAACTTAAAAACTCACTCATTCCCTTCCCTTCTCGTCGAGATAAGAATCCTTGAAACCGAGGAAATAGAGCACACCGTCAAGCCCGATGGTGTTTATCGACTGCTTGGCGTTGGCCACCACACGCGGTTTGGCGTGGAAGGCGATGCCCAGTCCCGCCTCGCTCAGCATAGGCAGGTCGTTAGCACCGTCGCCCACGGCAATGGTCTGAGCGATGTCCACCTTCTCGACCTGAGCGATGAGTTTCAGCAGTTCAGCCTTGCGGCGTCCGTCAACAATCTCGCCCAGGTAGCGACCCGTCAGAATGCCGTTCTCGTCTATCTCCAGTTCGTTGGCATACACGTAGTCGATGCCGTACTTCTTCTGCAAGTACTCGCCGAAATACGTGAATCCTCCCGACAGGATGGCAATCTTGTAGCCATAGCGCTTGAGCACATACATCAGTCGGTCCACACCCTCCGTGATAGGAAGATTCTCGGCAATGTCCTGCATCACCCTCGAGTCGAGACCCTTGAGCAGAGCCACACGCTCGGTGAAACTCTCCTTGAAGTCAATCTCGCCCCTCATGGCACGCTCCGTAATCTCCTTCACCTTGTCGCCCACACCGGCACGCATGGCAAGCTCGTCGATCACCTCCGTCTGAATCAGCGTCGAGTCCATATCGAAGCAGATGAGCCGGCGCATACGGCGATACATGTTGTCTATCTGGAACGAGCAGTCCATGCCCATCTCGCTCGACAGACGCAGAAGCTCCGCCTGCATGCCCTCGCGAGGAGTTCCGCGAACGGAAAACTCAATGCACGCCCTCACGTTCTTTCTCGGTTCGGCAATTGAGATGCGCCCCGACAAACGACGGATGGAGTCGATGTTCAGCCCCTGGTCAGCAATGAGTTTGGTCACCGCCTCAATCTGATGGGCAGAGAGTTTTCTGCCAAGCAAAGTGAGGATGTAGCGGTTCTTGCCCTGGCGCTTCACCCAAGCCTCGTGGTCGTCGGCATCGACAGGGAAGAAACGGATGTTCACGCCCAGTTCGCTTGCCTTGAATAGCAGTTCCTTCATCACGTGACCAGAGTTGTCCTCCAGCACACGAATCAGTATGCCCAGCGACAGAGTGCTGTGAATGTCAGCCTGACCGATGTCGAGAATCGTCACGTCGTAGCGCGCCAGAATTGACATAATCGAAGCGGTAAGACCAGGACGGTCCTCGCCTGTTATGCGTATAAGAATAAGTTCCTTAGCCATAGGTTCGTAGTTTTCGTTATGCAAATTTAGCGTTTTATTTCGGTATAAGGAGCCCCGCGCCAAGTTTTTGCTTCTCCAAAAAGATACAAACGCTTAAGCATTTATTTTAAAACGGAGGAGCATTTACCTCAGAAAAGCGCTTGCCGAGCAGGAAAAATCAGTAACTTTGTCGTGTTGCATCAACTCGAATCTATAAAGAAAATGAAGAAACTACTGTCGTTGCCTCCTAATGCGGCAAGGGAACACTTGAAGATAAACGGACTTTCGGAAAAGGAATATTTTTGCACTTCGGACCCTGTGGGCTACCGTCTGGGTAGCGGCGGCGGAACGGTATGGCTGCTGGAACAGGCCATGAGGGGCGAAGGGGAACACTCGTTCAGCTCATGGATAGCGAAAGAGAAGCGCATACTCGTTCACGCTGGAGGTCAGTCAAGGCGTCTGCCTGCCTATGCGGCGTGCGGCAAGACATCAACTCCGATACCAGTGTTCAGATGGGAGCGCGGACAGAGAATAGACCAGACTCTGCTCGACCTCCAGTTACCTCTGTACGAAAGCATCATGCGAGAGGCTCCCGACTCGCTGCACACGCTGGTGGTGTCGGGCGACGTCTTCATACGCTCTACTCAAAAGCTGCAACCGATTCCAGAAGCCGACGTAGTGTGTTATGGTCTGTGGGTCAATCCTACGCTTGCCAAGAACCACGGTGTGTACTTCATGAAGCGCAGCACTCCCAACATCCTGGACTTTGTTCTTCAGAAACCTTCGACAGAGAGAATGGCGGATTTGTCGTTGACGCATTTCGCAATGATGGACATCGGCGTGTGGTTGCTCAGCGACAAGGCTGTGGACATATTGCGCCGCCGTTCGTACAAGCACGCTCCTGCCGAATCGTCAGGCGATGCCAACGACTACAAGGCATACGATCTTTATGCTGAGTTCGGCACAGCTCTGGGCGAGCACCCTACGGCGCTCGACGACGAAATCAATTCGCTAAAGGTGATGGTGTTGCCTCTTGAGGGTGGCGAGTTCTACCATTACGGCACAACCGCCGAAATGATAACATCGACCGCGGCGCTGCAGAACCTTGTGCTGGACCAGAGAATGATAATTCAGCGCAGCGTAAAGAAGCACAGCGCTATGTTCACGCAGAACGCTTTGATAGGAATTGGGCTGACGGAGAAGAACTCTAATCTGTGGATTGAAAATTCGCACATCCCTTCTTCGTGGACCATCAGCACTAAGAACGTAGTGACTGGAGTGCCACACAACGACTGGCTGATAGCGCTCACGGAGGGGCAATGTGTAGACATACAGCCTATTGGCGAAACGTCCTACGCCGTTCGCCCTTACGGATTTCACGATATTATGCGAGGCGACATCACTTCGGAGAGCACCGAATTTATCGGTATGCCTATGCCTGAATGGATGAAAGCGCATAACATTGAGGTTAGCGATTTGGTTAATACTCGCGACATTCAGGACACGGACCTCTTCCCCGTGTGCGACAACCTGAATTTGGCAGGAAAACTCCTCGCTTGGATGCTGTCGGCAACTCCTGCTGAAGACCTCAGCAAGGAGTGGAAATCGCTCCAGCGCCTGTCGGCAAACGGTATTTCCGACCTTGCCAATCTGAAGCGGTTGAGCAATCAGCGAAAAGAGTTTCTCAATAAGAATCTGCCTCAGATTGCAGAAAACTATAAGAACTCCGTTTTCTACCAAATTGACCTGAAGGACGTTGCGCGTAAGTATGCCGATGCCGACATCAGTATGCCGCCAAGCATAGCAACCGACAGCACTCCGATGCAACAGATCCACGACGCCATGTTCCGTGCCCAAGTTCAAAAGAACAAGGGGTTGGACGGTTCGAAGCACGAGGCTGAAGCGTTCGAAATTCTTCAGCGTCAATTTATCAATAGCGCGGCGCTAACTCCTCAGCTGCCAAGACTCAATGTCTACAAAGACCAAATCGTATGGGGACGCTCGGCTGTGCGTATTGACATTGCTGGCGGATGGACCGACACACCTCCGTTCTGCCTGTCGTGCGGAGGCAACGTCATCAACTTTTCTATCGACCTCAACGGACAGCAACCGCTACAAGTATATGTAAAGCCGACTAAGGAACAGCACATCAAATGCCGCTCCATCGACCTCGGCACGGAAGAGGTTATCACCTCATACGACGAACTGGGCAAGTTCAACAAAGTAGGTTCGCCGTTTTCCATTCCTAAGGCGGCACTGGCACTTTGCGGATTCCTCCCCGAATTCTGCGCCGAGAAGTACTCATCGTTGCAACAGCAACTGTCTGCATTCGGTTCTGGCATCGAGATAACTCTTCTGTCAGCCATACCTGCAGGTTCAGGTCTTGGCACAAGTTCAATCTTGTCGTCAACTGTAATTGGCGCTTTGGCTGACTTCTGCGGACTGGGATGGGACAAGTATGAAATTGGCAACAAGTCGCTCATCCTGGAGCAGATGCTTACCACGGGCGGAGGTTGGCAGGACCAGTACGGAGGCATTATGCCTGGCATCAAACTACTTCAGACCGAGAAGGGATTCGACCAGAAGCCTGTCGTCAGATGGTTGCCTGAGACCTTCTTCCGCCAGTCAGACTATCAACAATGCCACTTGCTATATTATACCGGAGTGACACGCACCGCCAAGAACATCTTGGCAGAAATAGTGCAGGGCATGTTCCTCAATTCAAACGAGCACCTCACCATCTTGAACCAGATGAAGCAGCACACGATGGACTTGTTCGAGACGATACAGTTGGGCGACTTCCAGCAGTACGGCAAACTGATTCGCAAGACTTGGCAACAGAACAAAGCTCTCGACCCTGGCACCGAGCCTGAAATCATCGCCAACCTTTGCCGACAAATCGACGACTACTGCTTAGGTTACAAACTTCCAGGAGCTGGCGGAGGCGGCTACCTCTACATGGTTGCCAAAGACCCTCAAGCCGCAAACCGAATAAAGGAAGTGCTCACATCCCACCCTCTGACCGAATCGTCAAGGTTTATCGACATGTCGTTGTCGGACAAAGGACTGCAAATATCGAGAAGCTAACACTGCGTATTTCAGGAAATTTGAGTATTTTTGCAATTTGAATATTATTATCGGAAACAATATAACACATTCAATAAGTATGAAACTCAAATTAGCAGTATTGCCGGGCGATGGTATCGGACCGGAAATCATGGAGCAGGGACTGGCCGTGGCAAAAGCCGTTTGTGAAAAGTTCGGCCACGAACTCAGTTACGAATATGCTCTCGTGGGAGCAGACGCCATCGACAAGGTGGGCGATCCGTTCCCTGAAGAGACGTTCAAGATATGTATGGATGCCGACGCCGTGCTTTTCGCATCGGTGGGCGACCCTAAGTTTGACAACAACCCTAACGCCAAGGTGCGCCCAGAGCAGGGACTCCTTGCCATGCGCAAGAAACTCGGTCTCTTCGCCAACATACGTCCGGTGGAGACGTTCGACTGCCTCATCCACAAGTCACCGCTCAAGGACGAACTCGTGCGCGGCGCCGACTTCATCTGCATCCGCGAGCTGACGGGCGGCATGTATTTCGGCGAGAAATATCAGGATAACGACAAGGCTTACGACACTAACTACTACACTCGTCCTGAGGTGGTGCGAATCCTCAAGGTGGCATTCGAGTATGCCATGCGTCGCAACAAGCACCTCACAGTGGTCGACAAGGCCAACGTGCTCGCTTCAAGCCGTCTGTGGCGTCAGGTAGCGCAGGAGATGGCTCCGCAGTATCCCGAAGTGACCACCGACTACATGTATGTCGACAACGCTGCCATGCGCATGATTCAGGAACCTAAGTTCTTCGACGTGATGGTGACGGAGAACACCTTCGGCGACATCCTCACCGACGAGGGTTCGTGCATAACAGGTTCTATGGGACTCCTCCCATCAGCTTCTACAGGCGAACACACACCTGTGTTCGAGCCTATCCACGGTTCTTGGCCACAGGCTAAGGGCCTCAACATCGCCAATCCGTTGGCTCAGATTCTCTCCGTAGCCATGCTCTTCGAGTACTTCAACCTCAAGGCCGAGGGCAAACTCATCCGCGAGGCTGTCAACGCAAGTCTCGACCAGAACGTGCGCACTCCTGAAATACAGGTTGAGGGCGGCGAGAAGTACGGCACCAAGGAAGTGGGTGCATGGATAGTGGACTACATAGTCAGGAAGTAAGTTTTTGAGTTTGTAAGTTTGTAAGTTTTTGAGGTCTACCTCATACCCCATCAACGATAAACCATCAACGATAAACGTTAAACATCACCTCGTTCCCGTTATCGTTAAAGTTACCGTTAGAAAGTAATGCTATCAATCGACAACTTAAAGGTAGAGTTCAGCGCTACACCTCTGTTCACAGACGTCAGTTTCGTAGTTAATCCGAAGGACAGGATTGCCCTCGTGGGCAAGAACGGCGCGGGCAAGTCCACACTGCTAAAGATCATTGCCGGCCAGCAGCAGCCAACGGACGGATGCGTGTCCAAGCAAAAGGGAGTGACAGTGGGCTATCTGCCGCAGGTCATGGTGCTCAGCGACGAGCGCACCGTGATGGAGGAGGCCGAGACGGCTTTCGCACACATCAGCGACATGCAAGCCGAACTCGACCGAATGAACGCACAACTGGCTGAGCGCACCGACTACGAGTCGGAGGAATACATGGAACTGGTGGAGAGGTTCACTCACGAGAACGAACGGTTCCTCATGATGGGAGGACAGAACTACCGTGCCGAACTGGAGCGCACGCTCATCGGACTGGGATTCCGTCGCGAAGACTTCGACCGCCCCACAAGCGAGTTCTCCGGTGGATGGCGCATGCGCATCGAACTGACAAAAATACTCTTGCAGAAGCCCGAGGTGCTCCTGCTCGACGAGCCTACCAACCACCTCGACATCGGGTCAATACAGTGGCTGGAGACCTTCCTCGCCACCAAGGCAAACGCCGTGATGCTCGTGAGCCACGACCGTGCTTTCATCAACAACGTGACCAACCGCACAATTGAAATATCTTGCGGACGAATCACCGACTACAAGGTCAAGTATGACGACTTCGTCCGACTGCGCGAGGAGCGCCGCGAACAGCAACTCCGAGCCTACGAGAACCAGCAGAAGGAGATTGCCGAAATAAAGGACTTCATCGAGCGATTCCGCTACAAACCTACAAAGTCCAACCAGGTGCAGAGCCGAATCAAGCAACTCGAAAAGATTGTGCCAATTGAGATTGACGAGGTCGACACATCGATGCTCAGGCTGAAGTTCCCTCCTTGTCTGCGAAGCGGCGACTTCCCTGTCATCTGCGACGAAGTGAAGAAGGACTACGGAGCGCACAACGTGTTCAGCAACGTCAACCTCACCATACGCCGCGGCGAGAAGGTGACCTTCGTGGGCAACAACGGCGAGGGCAAGTCAACGCTCGTGAAGTGCATAATGAACGAGATTGAGCACGGAGGCGAACTGAAAATCGGACACAACGTGCAGATTGGCTACTTCGCACAGAACCAGGCGCAACTCCTCGACGACAACATCACCGTGTTCGACACCATAGACAGAGTGGCAAAGGGCGACATGCGACTCAAAATACGCGACCTGCTCGGAGCGTTCATGTTCGGAGGCGAGGCAAGCGACAAATTCGTTAAGGTCCTCTCCGGCGGAGAACGCAGCCGACTGGCCATGATACGTCTGCTGCTCGAACCTGTCAACCTGCTCATCCTCGACGAGCCCACCAACCATCTCGACCTGCGGTCGAAGGATGTGCTGAAGAACGCCGTAAAGGAGTTTGACGGCACAGTCATCGTGGTGAGCCACGACCGTGACTTCCTCGACGGACTCGTCGACAAAGTCTATGAGTTTGGCGGCGGAAAGGTTCGCGAGCACATCGGCGGCATATACGACTTCCTTGAAATGAAGCGCCTGGAGAACGAAGGCATCACCAGACTGGACGGCGCAACCAACCACCGCACACAGCAAGCTGCACCTCCCGCTCAGCCGGAAGCATCGGCAGGACGCCTCTCCTACGAGGAGCAGAAGGAGCAGAACAAACTGCGCAAAAAAGCGGAAAAGGCCGTGAAAGACTGCGAACAGCGCATCGAAAAGATTGAAACGGAAATCGCCGCCGCAGAAGAAAAGATGGCAACTCCAGAAGGCGCAGCCGACATGCAGCTCATCAGCCAATACGCCGAACTGAAAAAGAAACTCGACACCGCTGTTGAAGAATGGGAAACGGCGTCAATGGAACTCGAGGAACTTCTAAACTAATTGGCCCAATTAGACTTATTAGACCAATTAGCCTAATAAGAGACAATAACCCAAACAAAATAATTATTATGAACATTAAAACAATCATTCCAGTTTTTGCTATGGCAATGTTAGGAACAGCCTGCTCCAACACAAGCGAGTCAGGCATCGGAATCCACATGGAGAACATGAACGACAGTGTTGCTCCAGGTGAAGACTTCTACCAGTACGCTTGCGGCGGATGGATCAAGAACAACCCGCTCAAGCCAGAGTACTCACGCTTCGGAAGCTTCGACGCTGTAAGCGAGGCAAACAAAGAGCAAATCAAGTCGCTCATCGAGGAACTTGCTTCAACCGTACAGGAGCCAGGCTCGGAAGGCCAGAAAATCGGCGACATCTACGCCATGATGATGGACTCTGCCCGCCTCAACGCTGACGGCATAGCCCCTATCATGCCTGACATGGAGCGCATCGCCGAGGCCGCTGACCGCACAGAACTCATCAAGCTCATGGCTGAATACGGCCAGAAGGGTGCGCAGGAAATCTTCGGCACATACATCGGAGCCGACATGATGGACAGCAAGAGCAACATTCTTGAGGTTTATCAGGGAGGTCTCTCACTCGGACAAAAGGACTACTACCTCAACGAGGACGAGGCAACAGTGAAGATTCGCGAGGCTTTCAAGAGCCACATCATCAAGATGTTCCAGCTCATCGGCGACACAGAAGAGATTGCCACCCGCAAGATGAACGCCGTGATGGACATCGAGACTCGCATGGCTAAGGCTTCAAAGAGCCGTGTGGAACTCCGAGACCCTGCCGCAAACTACCACAAGATGACTTTCGAGGATTTCAAGAAAGAGTATACCGGCATGGATTGGGACTGGTACATGGAGTTCAACTTCATCACCGGCCTCAAGGAACTCGTTGTAGGCCAGCCTTTGGCACTCAAGGAAGCAATGGCAATCCTCAGCGAAGCTCCTGTTGAGCAGCTCCGCGACTGGTTGCAGTGGAACTTCCTCGACGCAAATTCAAGCGTACTCGGCGACGAAGTCTATATGGAACACTTCGACTTCTACGCACGCACCATGTCAGGACAGCAGGAGCCACAGCCACGCTGGAAGCGCTCTGTAGGCGTTGTCAACAGCGTGCTCGGCGAGGCTATGGGCAAACTCTACGTTGAGAAATACTTCCCTGCCGAAAACAAGGCACGCATGGAGAAACTCGTTGCAAACCTTCAGGATGCACTCTCCGACCGCATCGACGCACAGGAATGGATGAGCGACTCCACTAAGATCCGCGCTAAGGAGAAGCTCGCTGCGTTCTATGTGAAGATCGGTTATCCAGACGAGTGGAAGGACTACAGCCAGCTCACTATCGACACAACCAAGACCCTCTTCGAGAACATGCACAGCGTGCGCCTCTGGGCCATCAAGGACATGATTGCACGCAAGTACAACAAGCCTGTCGACATCAAGGAGTGGCACATGGTTCCGCAGATGGTCAACGCCTACTACAACCCAACGACAAACGAGATCTGCTTCCCTGCAGGTATCCTTCAGTACCCATTCTTCGACATGGCTGCCGACGATGCGTTCAACTACGGAGCAATCGGTGTGGTCATAGGACATGAGATGACTCACGGATTCGACGACCAGGGACGCCAGTTCGACAAGGAAGGCAACTTCAACGACTGGTGGGCTCCAGGCGACGGCGACAAGTTCAAGGAGCGCGCACAGGTAATGGTCGACTTCTTCAACAAGATTGAGGTTCTTCCAGGACTCAACGCAAACGGACAGCTCACCCTCGGCGAGAACATCGCTGACCACGGCGGACTCAAGATCGCTTACGCTGCATTCAAGAAGGCCACAAAGGACAACCCGCTCCCAACAGTCAACGGGCTCACTCCTGAGCAGCGCTTCTTCCTTGCTTACGCAAAC
Source organism: Bacteroidaceae bacterium (assembly GCA_045576655.1). Taxonomy (GTDB): domain Bacteria; phylum Bacteroidota; class Bacteroidia; order Bacteroidales; family Bacteroidaceae; genus RGIG8745. The sequence continues at coordinate 5,919 of JAZNGW010000005.1, read as the reverse complement.
GTTTGGGCACAGAACATCACCGAAGAGGCAATGCGCAACCTCACCACCAACGACCCTCACTCACTCGGCGAATGGCGCGTGAACGGTGCTCTCCCTCACATCGACGCATGGTATGAGGCATTCGGCATCGACTCAACAAGCGCACTCTACATTCCTAAGTCAGAGCGCGTGAACATCTGGTAACCACTTACCCTACACCCCCAAGTCCCAACTTTCACGAGTTGGGACTTTTCTTTTTATCCCAGTTGTTATATCTTTGCGTAAACATTACCCCGTATGACTAAACTTCTCTTCATCTCAATCATAGCAGCCACGCTCGCATTGGGCAGTTGCACCTCCACCGACGACAGAAACCGCCTCTACGACAGCGGCGTTTCACAGGAACTGGCAGAGGCGCGCAGGACGAGCATCAAGGACATTGAATACGACCTGCATTTCAGCATACCCACATGCAAGGACAGCAGCATCTGCGCCCATATCGACATCGGCTTCTGCATAGACCGGCAGGAGGAGATTATCATCGACTTCAGGGAAAACAGCGAGAAGATCCACAAAGTAGTGGTCAACGGGAAAGCAACCAACCACGACATTCGAAACGAACACATAATCATCCCTGCAGAGGCGTTAGCCGAGGGCGGCAACAGCATCGGCATCGACTTCACCGCCGGCAACCAGTCGCTCAACCGCAACGAAGAGTACCTCTACACCCTGTTCGTCCCCGACAGGGCGCGGACAGGGTTCCCATGCTTTGACCAACCCGACATGAAGGCATCGTTCAAGCTGTCGCTCACTCTGCCGGAAGCATGGACCGCCGTGTCCAACTCGCCTGTGGAAAGCGAAAAGACCGTCGGCGAACAGAAACACGTCACATTCACTCCCACCGAACCCCTCAGCACCTACCTATTCTCGTTCGTGGCAGGCATATTCAAGCATCAGACTTACGACGACGGACAGCACCGCTTCACGGCCTACTACCGCGAAACGGACCCAGCACGTATAGCCCAACTCCCGACGATATTCAGCCAGGTGGCAATGTCGCTCAACTGGATGGAGAAGTACACCGGCGTGCCCTACCCTTTTGCCAAGTACGACTTCATCATTCTGCCCGGATTCCAGTTCGGCGGCATGGAACACACGGGGGCAACGCTCTACAACGACAACAGCATGTTCCTTTCGGACCGTCCCACCCCCGACGAAGAACTTGCAAGAGCCAGCCTCATAGCCCACGAGACAGCCCACATGTGGTTTGGCGACTTAGTCACCATGAAATGGTTTGACGACGTGTGGACCAAGGAAGTCTTTGCCAACTACTTCGCCGCACGCATCACCGAACCGCTCTTCCCAAGCATCAACCACCGCCTCAACTGGCTGAAGAACATCACCACATCGGCACTCGGCGAAGACCGCACACAGGGCGGAACGGCCATACGCCAACCGCTTGACAACATGAGCAACGCCGGACTCGTCTACAACAACATAATCTACGACAAGGCTCCGGTCATGCTTGAGAAACTCATTGAACTCATGGGCGAGGATGCCTTCCGGAATGGCATACACGAATACCTCACCACCCACTCTTACGGCAATGCCACATGGGACGACCTAATAAGCATTCTTGACAGCAAGACAGACAAAGACCTCGTCACGTTCAGCGATGTGTGGGTCAACAGCAAGGGTATGCCTACCGTTGACTTACGCCTTCAGACTGACACACTCGTAGTGACGCAGACCGACCCTTACGGCAGAGGGCTGACATGGCCGCAGAGTTTCTGCATACAAGTCTATGCCGACACTCTTATCGAACATGAAATAAGCATGACCGGACAGTCCACAAAGATTCCGCTGAACCAACGTCCGCTCTACATCCTCCCCAACAGCGACGGACGCGGATACGGCTATTTCAGCTACGACAGCGCATCGCTCGAATGGGCACTGCTCAACTGGCACACAATAGCAGACGAGACCTGCCGCCAGTCGCAACTAATGAACCTGCACGAAGCATTCCAGCACGGAACAATCACAGCCAACGCCTGGTTGCAATCCCTCCTCAGCGGACTCCCCCACGAGCAGAACCCGCTCATAGCATCGACAATATGCGACTACATCGGCACACCGCTCGCCGAGACAACCGACCATGCTGCAGAAAGGAAAATCCTCAACCTCGCCAAAGAGCACAAACTCAGCTCTTGCCGACAGCAACTGCTCCGCACACTCATCCCCCTCGCCACCGACAGCACCGTATGCGCCCATCTCCACAACATCTGGGCGGAGGCCTCACACCCCCTCCTCAACATCAACGACTACATGACCCTCGCCTACGAACTCGCCATCCGCAATCCTGAACGACAAAAAAACATTATTGCAGAGCAGGCGAAACGCATAGCCGACCCCGACCGCTTGCGACAGTTCCTTTTCATCGCACGCGCCACAACCCCCGACACACTCGAGCAGGCCGAACTCTTCAGACATTTGATCAAGGCCGACACCAGTTATAAATTATCAAACAAGTTTATAGAGGATTTTGAGCGCATTATGGACTTTGTAGAGCATAAGCATATTGTTCTAAAACCTTACAAGGTTGGTAATGGTATCAAAAAAGGATAAAATAAACCAAGCATATATATTCGATGTTTTAATGTAACATTGAAATCGTTTTTTGTATTATTTGGCAAAGCAGCAACTTTATATCATATTTTTTATTATATTTTTGTTCTGCTAATCTCAAGAGATTGGAGAAATTTATTATATTTGCAAGGTTCAACAATAATGGAAATGAATAAAATTAAAATTAAAATCAAGAAATTGGGGCGAATTAAAGATTCTGAAATTGAAATCGACCGTTTAGTACTTTTTTCAGGAGAATCAGGTCTTGGAAAAAGTTATATGGCAATTCTATGCCATTATTTTTTCCATATTTTGGTTGACGACAAAAGGATGAGTACATTTTTTAAAGAAAAAGGTGCCGATTTCAATCTTCAACGAAAAGATTTTAAGAATGTTGGTGTCGCCATAGAAATTCAAAAATCAGAACTTGAAAAATGGTTGGCAAATGATGCTATTGAGTATATGCGATATATGCTTGGCAATGACGATTTAAAAGGGGAAATCGAAGTCATATTTCCAGATGTCGTTCCAAATAAGATAACAATTTCATACGAAGAACAACTTGTTGGATTTACGAATAATGAAGACCCATACTTGCTATTACATACTGACCGCTTAAATTATAGAGTGTTAAACACAGACAATTTTGGAGAATCCCCATACTCCGTTGTTTTAAGACATCATTTAATAACCTTGGTTTTATCTGCTTTTAAAGCCGTAGAAGAATGCTTTGTTTTTCCACCATCTAGAGGTTTTGCTTTGTCAGAAGCTTTTAATCCAGTTTCTGGTCTGTATCAATCATATAATGAAACGTTATTAAAACTAAAGAAATCATCTACAGAAAATGAAGAAGTTTTAAACAAGGCGCTTAACGATTTGATACTAAAAGTCCTAGATGGAAAAATTGAATATAAAGACAATAAGTTCTTGTATCATTCAAATGGGGAGCCTATGCCTATTTCTGCTGCAGCCGCATCTGTAAGAGAGTTGGCACCGTTTGAACTATTGGCTGAAAAAACAAATATCACCAAGGATGTCGTTTTAATAGAAGAACCAGAAGCACATCTACATCCGCTTAAACAACGCTTAATTGCAGATGTAATATCGTTAATGTTTAAAGCAGGAGCACATTTACAGATAACAACGCATAGTGATTATTTTTTAAGACGTATTAATGAATTTATACTTCTTGATAGAATAAAAAATAAAATAAGCGAAGATAGGTATATTGAATTTTGCAAAGCTTTAGATATTAAACCTGAAATGGCGTTGTCAATTGATGGTATAAGCGCTTATATCCTATTATCAAATGAAGATGGAACATCAAGAATCGAAAAGCAGAATTTGATTGATGGAATACCATTCACATCTTTTACATCAGCCGTAAAAAACGGATTAAGAATACTTAACGAATTAGACGAGTTTGAGGATGATGAAGATTGCTGATTCTTTTTTACAAATTTTTGATTTAACAAAAACACACATTTCATCTTCCACACCAGAAATATTATGGACTATTAAAGAAGAAAATTGTGATGCTGGTATCAAAAAATTGCATGTTAACATTGGGAAGTTAGATTTTTACGCATTTGATGAGTGGCTTACCAAAGGGATGGGGCATATTACAACCCAAAGAAGTTCTATACTTGAAGACAAAGAATGTGATGGTATTGCATTTGTTGAAGAATTAGACAAGTATCGCTTGATTTTTTGTGATTTAAAATCAAAATTTGATTCAAACAAAATCAATCATGGATTTAACCAAGACTTGATGTCCTTTTTAAAGATGCATATGCTGTTATCAATTTGTGATGGATATGAATTAAAAGATTTTGATGTAGACTTTATTGTAGCTTGCAAATGCTTTGAAGATGAAAATAAACAAGATTCATTTCTACATATGCTACAATCAAAACAAATTGCAGATTCTGATAGTTTTAATACAAAAGTTTTAACCTCTCTATTAACAAAAGGAGAGAAATGTGTTAAAATTGGTGATTTCCCCAATATGTCAAATATTAATCTACATCCAAGCATAAAAGACAAAAAAATTAAATTAAGATTATTAATGAGCAATAATTACAACGAAGATTTTGTAAATTACTCTATTTAAACTCATCATACATAAAAACGCCCCCTCGTGGGACGTTTTTATGTATGTAACCCCTTTCGCTTATCAAAAAATCATTTTAGTAGTATAGGTAAAAATCTGTTTGACATTTCAGGTAAAAATAATTTTTCAAAAAAGTTACTTACTATTTACTCTTTTTCTACTTATGCTACTATTTATATATATAAAACAATATTACTTATGAAAAGACAATTTAGAGAATTGAATGCAGATACCAAACAGCGTATCAGTCAAGCCCTCAAAGGGCGTGGTTTGACAGACAACCACAAGCAAGCCATCAGCGATGGTATGAGAGCATATTGGGCAACAATCCCCAATAAGCCAAACGATGGAACTAATGAGATTAAAAACAGTATTAACAATGAAAATAAGTGCTGACAAAGTAAAACTATGCTACACGCTTTATGAGAACTCTCCATTATATCAACTAATGGAAACACCCCTCGAAATCTATGAACTCCCACATTGGGATTTTCGCCTCGAAAGGGCAGTGGGTAAATATTACAATAACATCTACAAAATCATTTACCTTGAGAGAACAAGCAACAACCCCAACAGCGAGTACGATATGCAATGCTTTGGTACATTGCGTTGGGGACTGAAAGCAGACAAAGAGGGCGAAATGAGTGGTTTTGTATGGATAGAAATGGAGAAAAGCAACTATACCTCAACTACAACTATAACACCCACAATCGCCTCGTTTACCTCGAATATATTGAGGGAATGTTGGGATTGAAATTCCACAACCTGACACGCCTTGACCTTGCTTGCGATGATAAAAAGAACCAATCCAAACGCCTAATTCGTGCCATTCGTGATGAGGCTCTTATCCCCATAGTCAATGGAACAAAGATAACTGATAGGGATAAACTCCTTGAAGATATACTCTACATTGGCATTGGTTCTTGTCGCAGAATTAAGGAGTACAGCCTCATCGTTCAGCAGAAGAATGGCGATTTACGCCTATCAGCATACAACAAGAAACGAGAAATCGAGAACAATAGTGGCAAACAGTACATCGCTGAAGCCAATGGCAACCCCAAGCACCTTTCACGCCTTGAAATACGTATCAATGGCGATGTGTTGAACGAATGGTTTAATCGTGAACGTATAGAGTACAACCCCTTGCTGTTCTGTAACGAGGATTTTCTGTTGCTTATGTTCCTTACCTTTTCAAGCAGGGT
>JAZNGW010000004.1:0-126299 GCA_045576655.1 Bacteroidaceae bacterium | reverse complement strand
ACATGGGCAAAAAGCGGACTTGTTTTATAGGCAGCGATTGCTTGACAATGCTTTAGTTGAACTGAGAATAATGGAAAACATCGCAACTGAGATAGGGGACAGAGAATTGGCTGTTAATGCAAACTCTTTCACCTCTTCGGTGTATTATTCAATGAAAAAGTATGATTCTGTAATCGCTGTAGATGAAAAAAGTTATAATATATATATAATAGAGTTTAAAGATACAATTTCTGCAGCAACAGAACTTGCTACGTCTATTTCAAGTTATATAAAACTTGGGCGCTATGACAAAGCAGGGCAGTTGATGAAAATATATGAAAATTGGTCTGACGATTTTGATGAGAAAGGTTATTTGCGACCAGGCAGAGGTAGTTTTTATATTGATAAGGCGGATTATTTTAGAGGGATGCAGATGTTAGACTCTTCTGTCGTTTATTACCGCAAATCTTTGGGTTCTATAGAACCTGCAAATAGATGTATGGGTTTTTACAATCTCGCTTGCATCTTCGAAGAACTTGGCGAAACAGATTCTGTGGCGAAATATGCCCTTCTTGCTTGTGGATATTCTCAAAAATATTTTGAAGAACTGCAAACCAATACTCTTCAGCAAATCGAAGCTACATATAATTACGGTCGCTATAAGCAGGAGAGCGCGGAAAAGGCTCTTGAGGCAGAGAGGACAAGGAACTTCACTTATGTATTGTTGAGCATTTTTGTGCTTTCTTTGGGTGTAATCTGCTTTGCATGGTACAGATGGCGCAGCAAAAAGCGTCAGGAATTGGAGGTGATAAAGTCTGATTTTGAGCAGTCGAAGTCTGAGGCTCTTCAATTGTCGGCATCGCGCAGAGAGCTCGCGAAACAACTTGAGGAGAAAAACACAATAATAGAACAACTGTCGATGTCGGCTACAGATAGTGCAGGGATGTCTGAACTGGATGAGCTTCGGCGTGAGACTGACAGTTTGCGTTCTGCCTTACAGGATGCGGAGCGCCGCTATAAGAATATTTTAGAGCGCGGAGAGAATATTGTGCCTTCTCTGCTGTTGAAACTGGATTCAGGGGAAACCAGACTCTCTAATGGGGAGTGGGAAGATTTGGAAAAGTATGTTGCTAAGATATATCCTTCTTTCCTGCCTAATCTGTTTAAGGTCTTGCCTGGCTTGAAAAAAGAGCATGCCCGTATTGCCATATTGGTGAAATTGGGCTTTACTCCGACTCAGATGAATCAGTTGTTAAGTTTGTCGATCCAGGCTGTCAGCAACGCACGTCGGCGCATGTACGAGAAAGCTCATAATGGTGCAGTTGGTACTGCTGAATTTGCCGATGAATGGATTAAGGGGCTGTAGGACTTTTTCAGTAGTTAAGAAGTTCTGTAGTTAAAGGGAGTTAAGTAGTAGGGTGCACCCCCTACGGTAATAACGTTAACGATTACGTTAACGGGAACGATGTGGTTTCTGCGTTTAAAAATAATAATCTGTGTGAATCAAATCTGTGGTCTGCACTATAATCGGACAGGACCTGCGTCCGTACTATTTAACTTATGAAAAGGTTAACAGTGGGATGCTTATTTAGCGCTCCTCCGCTCCATACTTCTCGACCCTTCGCCGAAAACTATAAATAAAACTTATATTTGTACAAATAATGATTTTATTTATATAAATATTAGTTTTATTCTTACAAATATTAGTTTTATTTGTACTTTTCTCCGCGGTGGCGCAAAATATCCACCGAGGTGGAGCGATATATCTATCGAGGCGGGGCAGAGTTTCTGCTGTGGTGGCGGTGTTTTTGGGCGGGGTTTGCCCGCTCGAATGTGGCACAGACCACAGATTTCACGTGTGCGCGCAGATTAAAAGTGGCGTGCGAAAAGAATTAATCTGTGAAAATCTTTGCGCTCTGTCTGGGTATGTCTGCACTTTACTGGATATAGAAAAAGAGGGTGACCCTTTTCTTTTGGGTCACCCTCCTTTATTGCTTCATTTACAAATGGCAGAATGCCTGTTTGTAAGTGGAGTTGTTACTTATATTCCTGCCAACTCTTGATTTGGATGTCTTCTTCCTTCAACTGGCAGAAGGCTTCGATGAATGCCTTTGCAAGGCGTGCGTTGGTCATGAGCGGCGTGTTGTGGTCGATAGCGGCGCGACGGATACGGTAGCCGTTTGTGAGTTCGCGCTTAGTATGATTCTTAGGGATGTTGACGATGAGGTCGAACTGGTGGTCGGCAATCATCTGCATCACGTTGTTCTCTGCCGATGGATTCTCGTCTGGCCAGTGTACTGCAATGGCTGGGATGCCGTTCTCGTTGAGGAACTTGGCTGTGCCTTCTGTTGCATATACGTTGTAGCCCTTTGATGTGAGCATACGGCTTGGTTCGAGAAGGTCGACCTTTGACTTAGGGTCGCCTGACGAGAGCATCACTGACTTCTGTGGAACCTTGTAGCCTGTAGCGATGAGTGCATTGAGGAGCGCTTCGTTGAAGTCGTCGCCAAGACAGCCTACCTCACCAGTTGATGACATGTCAACGCTGAGGACAGGGTCTGCATTCTGAAGACGTGCGAATGAGAACTGTGATGCCTTGACACCGATGCGGTCGATGTCGAACGCCGACTTGTCAGGCTGGCTGTATGGAGCGTCGAGCATGATCTTTGTTGCTGTCTCGATGAAGTTGCGCTTGAGAATCTTTGATACGAATGGGAACGAACGTGAAGCGCGGAGGTTACACTCGATTACCTTCACTTGGTTGCCCTTAGCGAGGTACTGGATGTTGAACGGTCCGCTGATGTTAAGTTCCTTAGCGATCTGACGGCTTATCTTCTTGATAGTGCGTGCTGTAGAGAAGTAGATCTGTTGAGCAGGGAAGACGAGGGTTGCGTCGCCTGAGTGAACTCCGGCAAACTCAACGTGCTCGGAAATAGCGTATTCAACGACTTCGCCGTTCTGAGCTACTGCGTCGAACTCGATTTCCTTTGTTTCCTGCATGAACTGTGAAACAACTACAGGATATTCCTTAGAAACCTCGGCTGCCATGTTGAGGAAGCGCTCAAGTTCTTCTTCGTTGTGGCATACGTTCATTGCAGCTCCTGAAAGTACGTAAGAAGGGCGCACGAGTACAGGGTAACCAACTTTCTTGATGAACTCCTTCATGTCGTCAAGGCTTGTGAGTTCCTGCCATGCCGGCTGGTCGATGCCGAGCTGGTCAAGCATAGCGGAGAACTTGTTGCGGTTCTCGGCGCGGTCGATTGACACTGGTGAAGTTCCGAGGATTGGCACCGACTGGCGGTGGAGCTTCATAGCGAGGTTGTTAGGTATCTGACCACCCACAGAGACGATTACGCCACGAGGCTGTTCGAGGTCGATAACGTCGAGAACGCGCTCGAATGAAAGTTCGTCGAAGTACAGACGGTCGCACATGTCGTAGTCGGTAGATACTGTCTCAGGGTTGTAGTTGATCATTATTGACTTGTAGCCGAGCTTGCGTGCAGTCTGGATGGCGTTGACAGAACACCAGTCGAACTCAACTGACGAACCGATGCGGTATGCACCAGAACCGAGCACAACGACTGACTTCTCGTTAGAGTAGTAGTTGACGTCGTGACCCTCGACAGCGTAAGTCATGTAGAGGTAGTTAGTGAGTTCAGGGTGCTCAGAAGCAACGGTGTTGATGCGCTTTACGGCTGGCAGGATGCCGAGTTTCTTACGGTAAGCACGAACAGCGAGGTTCTCCTTTTCCATGTTTGTGCTATCTGACTTGTTGACGAAGCGTGCAATCTGGAAGTCAGAGAATCCGAGAACCTTAGCTTCGCGGAGAAGTTCGGCAGGGAGTGACTCAACAGTGCTGTACTCGCTGATCTTGTTCTTCATGTCGACAATGTTTTTGAGCTTGCCGATGAACCAAGGATCGATCTTAGTGAGTTCAACGATGCGGTCTATAGTGTAGCCCTCTTCGAGAGCCTGTGCGATGGCGAAGATGCGGAGGTCTGTAGGGTTGGCAAGTTCGTCATCGAGATTGTCGAAGTGGGTCTTCTCGTTGCCAACGAATCCGTGCATGCCCTGGCCGATCATGCGAAGTCCTTTCTGGATAACTTCCTCGAATGTGCGTCCGATTGACATGATTTCGCCCACGGACTTCATGCTTGAACCGATGTGGCGTGACACGCCTGCAAATTTGGTCAAGTCCCAGCGAGGAATCTTGCAAATCAGATAGTCGAGTGAAGGTGCCACGTAAGCAGAGTTAGGAGTGCCCATCTCGCCGATCTGGTCGAGAGTGTAGCCGAGTCCTATCTTGGCTGCCACAAATGCGAGCGGATAGCCTGTTGCCTTTGATGCGAGGGCAGAAGAACGGCTCAAGCGAGCGTTGACCTCAATGACGCGGTAGTCGTTTGTCTCAGCGTTGAAAGCGTACTGTATGTTGCACTCGCCGACGATGCCCAAGTGGCGGATTGCCTTAACGGAAATTTCCTGCAAGTAAGAAACCTGCTCAGGAGTGAGTGAGCAAGTAGGAGCAACAACGATTGATTCTCCTGTGTGGATGCCGAGCGGGTCGAAGTTTTCCATGCTTGCCACTGTGAAGCAGTGGTCGTTGGCATCGCGGATAACCTCAAACTCAATTTCCTTCCATCCCTTAAGGGACTCTTCGACGAGAATCTGCGGAGCGAAAGTGAATGCGCTTTCAGCAAGTTCGGTGAACTGCTCTTCGTTCTGGCAGATGCCGCTGCCGAGGCCGCCGAGGGCGTAAGCAGAGCGGATCATTACAGGGAAACCGATTTTGTGTGCTGCGGCGAGAGCGTCTTCCATATTCTCGACAGCCTCGCTCACAGGGGTCTTCATCTCGATTTCGTCAAGTTTCTTAACAAAAAGGTCTCGGTCTTCGGTATACATAATTGCTTCTACCGACGTGCCGAGAACCTCTACGCCATATTCCTTAAGAATGCCTTTCAGATAAAGTTCAGTACCGCAGTTGAGCGCTGTCTGACCTCCGAATGCCAACAAGATTCCGTCTGGGCGTTCTTTCTTAATGATTTCTGTAACGAAATGCGGAGTGACAGGGAGGAAATAAACTTGGTCAGCAATACCTTCCGATGTCTGGATGGTAGCGATGTTGGGGTTTACCAATACTGAGCGGATTCCTTCTTCACGCAGGGCTTTCAATGCCTGCGAACCAGAGTAGTCAAACTCTCCTGCTTGTCCGATTTTTAAGGCTCCGGAGCCTAAAACCAGCACTTTCTTAAACTGCTTCTTCATCTTTAGAATATATGTGAGTTTTATATGTTGACTGAAAAGGATTTGGATTTGGGCGAAGTGTCAGACCTTTTACCCATAGAGCCCTTCTTATTCAATTTGCAAAGTTAGAATTTCTGCATCAAATAAGGAAAAAATGCACGGTTTATTTTGGTCTTGTCTGTCCGTTTCCACGAATAATCCACTTATAAGTGGTGATTTCCTCTAATGCCATTGGTCCTCTGGCGTGCGATTTCTGTGTGCTGATACCGATTTCAGCACCGAGGCCGAACTGGGCGCCGTCGGTAAATGACGTAGGCGCGTTGTGGTAGACACAAGCGGCATCGACCATGCGGAGGAACTTGTCGGCAGCAGCGGCGTTCTCTGTGATGATGCACTCGCTATGGCCTGAGCCGAACTTGCGGATGTGGGCTATTGCTTCACTGTCGGTGCAGACGGTTTTCAGTGCCATTGCGTACGACTGGAACTCCGTGCCGTAGTGCTCTTCCGTGGCATCGGCGAGCAGTTCGGAAGGGTAGGAGCTTGACAGCGCCGCCTTTGCTGCCTGGTCGGCATATATCTTCACGTTGCTCTCTGCAAGTGGCGCGCAGAGGCTTGGCAAATCGGCAAGCCGGTCGGCATGGATGATCATGCAGTCGAGGGCGTTGCACACGCTGACGCGCCTTGTCTTAGCGTTGTTGATGATGGCTGCTCCCTTTGCTGTGTCGCCGTCCTTGTCGAAGTAAGCATGGCAGACGCCTGCTCCGGTCTCGATTACCGGCACACTGGCTTCGCGCCTTACGAAATCGATGAGGCGTTTGCTGCCACGAGGTATGACGAGATCTATCAGTCCGTTGGCATGGAGCATTTCAGCCGTGGCCTCATGGGTGGCAGGGAGAAGTTCGATAGAGTGCTCGTCAATCTCATGCTTGGATAGCACGCTCTTTATGATTTTAACGATTGCGCGGTTGGAATGGTCGGCGTCCTTGCCTCCTTTCAGTACGCATGCGTTTCCGCTCTTGAGGCAGAGGGCAAACACGTCGAAGGTTACGTTGGGACGTGCTTCGTAGACTATGCCGATGACTCCGAAAGGCACGCTGATGCGCTTGAGGTCCAGGCCGTTTGGCAGAACAGTGTGTTTCAGTACTTTGCCGAGCGGACTTGGCAACTGAGCCACCTTACGCGTATCGGCAGCGATGCCTTCTATTCTTTCGCGGGTTAGCATCAGACGGTCGTACATGGGGTTCGACTTGTCCATCATGTCCAGGTCCTTGCTGTTCTCGGCAAGGATGTAGTCGCAATTGGCAATGGCGGCATCAGCCACGTCGAGCAATATATTATTTATCTTGTTAGTGTCGATAAGAGCAAGCGTCACGCTCGCATCCTTTACTTTTGTAAATATATCTTTCATCATTCTATTTATCACTCCAAAAACATATAGTCGTAATGCACAAGAGGCTTCTGGCCTTTCATTCCGATGATTTTGCGGGCGTCTTCGCTGCAGAGCGACACTCTGCCCACTCCGATGCTATGGCCTTTGCTGTCGATGATGCTCACGATGTCGTGGCGTTCGAAGTCGCCCTCTATCCGTGTTACACCTACGGGCAGGATGCTTGCAGCCTGCTCTCCGCGGATGATTTCGCTTGCGCCTTCGTTGAGGTGGAGGGCACCTTTTGCGAAGCCGTCGCTGTGGGCTATCCATCGTTTCATGCTCGATGCTTCGTTGCTTGAAGGTGTGAAGATGGTGCAAGGCACATCATCTGCGCCCGTTATGATGTCTACAAGTATGTTAGCGCGTTTGCCATTGGCGATGACCACAGTAATGCCTTCCTCTGCCACCTTGCTTGCTATGCGGTTTTTGGTGAGCATGCCCCCTCGTCCGAATCCCGACTTCTCGCTCTGGATGTATTCGCTGAGATCGCGTCCGGGTTCGACGGTGCGTATGAGTTCAGACTTTGGGTCGGACGGCGAGCCTGTGTAGATGCCGTCGATATTCGAAAGTATGACAAGTGCTTCTGCTCCAGTCATCGTTGCTATGAGTCCGGAGAGTTCGTCGTTGTCGGTAAACATCAGTTCGGTCACTGATATGGTGTCGTTCTCATTGACGATAGGCAGCACTCCGCACTGAAGCATGACCTCCATGCAGTTGCGCTGGTTGAGGTAGTCCTGGCGTGTGGCAAGGCTTTCTTTCGTTGTCAGCACCTGTCCCACGCTGATGCCGTGGTCGCGAAACATCTCGTAGTATCGGTTTATCAGTTTGGCTTGTCCTACGGCGGAATAGAGCTGGCGTTGGTCTACGCTGTCCATTTTCCGCCCCGATGAACTTGCACACTGAAGTCCTTTCAGTTCGCTCCGCCCACTTGCTACGGCGCCTGAAGAAACGAGCACGACCTCTGTTCCCATATCTCTTAGTTCTGCAATTTGATCAACAAGTGCTGACATGCGTGTGACATCGAGCGACCCGTCAGCCCGTGTCAGCACGTTGCTTCCCACTTTTATTGTAATGCGTTTGAACATTTTGTATCCTATAGTGTTTGTTTCGCTTGCAAAATTAATGTTTTTGTGTTGCAAATGGCATAAAAATGCTATAAAAGAGTTCGTAAGGGCGGATTTTTGTGATGTGCGAAGAGTTGCGTATCGGTTTTTCCGTATCTTTGTAATGTTTCACTTTAAAGCCGTATGATATATGATTAGGTATTTGTTTACATTATTTTTTGCATTTGCCGGCGGAGTGCAACTGTGTTGTGCAACAGACAATTCATGGCGTATTGACCTCGGAGGTGTATGGGAGTTCTGCTTTGACCGTGATGGGAAAGTTCTTCCTGAATCAGAAATGGGAGAGACTATTGTGCTGCCAGGAACGACGGATACCAACAAGAAGGGCGACGCCATAACTTGGAAGGGGGAGACGACTCATCTTTCACGCCCGTTTTCATATAAGGGACGTGCGTGGTACCGCCGCACCGTGGACATTCCTGCTGACTGGAACGGGAAGACTATATATCTTACGTTGGAGCGTACCAAACCATCGGAAGTGTATGTCGACGGAAATCTTGCAGGCAGTTCCGACTATATATCCACCCCGCAGCGGTTCGATCTGACCCGTTGGCTTGCTCCTGGCAAGCATACAATTGCCGTGATGGTTGACAACGGAAGTGGCGTGCCGGAACAGGTGTACCATAGCAGTCATGCCTACACGGAAAATACTCAGACCAACTGGAACGGCATAATTGGTGAGATATGTCTGCACACAGATGAGTTGTGGGGCAAGGAGTGCAAGCGGCATCCCGCCTTCAATGATTTCCACATTGAAGGGCAGCATTTCTACGCCAACGGACACAAGATATTCTTGAGAGGCAGGCATGACGCTTGCGTTTGGCCTCTTACGGGACATGTGGCTATGGATATTGATTCGTGGCGCAAATATTTCAAGGTGTGTGAAGACTACGGGCTTAACCATGTGCGTTTCCATTCATGGTGTCCTCCGGAAGCTGCATTTGCCGCAGCTGATGAGTATGGCATCTACTTGCAGCCGGAGTTGCCTTTCTGGGGCGAAATCAACCCTAAGGACACTGTGCTCATGGACTTTTTGCTGAAGGAGGGCGAGAGTATTATCCGCACTTATGGGCATCACCCGTCGTTCCGGATGTTTGCGCTTGGCAACGAGCTGCGTGGCGACATCGGTAAAATGGCTGAGTTCATCGAGCATTTCCGTTCTATGGCACCCGATAAGATATATACGTTCAGTTCCAATTATTGCCTTGGATATGAAGGCGTGAAACCAGGAATGGATTTTTTCGTAACCTGTCGTGTCGGCGGTGAAGGATGGGGTAACTACCACACCCACACCCGTGGTTCATTCTCATTTGCCGACGTTGCCGACGGAGGCATGATTAACCACTTCTACCCTGATACGAAGAGAAACTTCGAGGAAGGTTGTTCACTGGCACAAGTGCCAATAATTTCGCATGAGACAGCGCAGTTCCAGACTTATCCTGACTATGATGAGATAAAGAAATATACAGGTGCGCTATATCCGTATAACATGGAGATATTCCGTTCGCGACTCGAAAAGGCAGGCATGGCAGACCAGGCTAAGGATTTCCATCGTGCAAGCGGGTTGTGGTCGCTCCAGCTTTACAAGCAGGACATAGAGATGGACCTGCGTACTCCTAATATGGCGGGATTCCAACTGCTTGACCTTCAGGATTATCCAGGTCAGGGTAGTGCCTATGTGGGCATTCTTGATGCTTTCCTTGATTCTAAGGGCTTGTGTACGGAGGAGGAATGGCGTGGATTCTGCTCGCCGGTGGTTCCTCTGCTTATTGCTGATAAATTCTGTTTCACCAACGAGGAGGGTTTGCACGCAAAAGTCCAGATTGCTAATTACGGAGAACAAAACCTGAAGGGCAGGATTGTGAACTGGACTCTTGGCGACAAAAGTGGCAGCATGTTCATAAATGCCGATGGATTCGGACTGATTGACGTGGACAGCATACATGTTGATCTTAGCGAATACGATAAGGCTGTGAGTCTAAAACTCGCCCTTTCTGTTGAAGGACAGGATACCCAAAATTCATATAATCTATGGGTGTATCCTGTGAAAAACAACTTGGAAAGACTGAAGAGGAAAGTGATAATAGCTACAGAACTGACTGACGGTATAGCCGACCAACTTGAAAGGGGGAAGACCGTGTTGCTCATGCCTGGCGAATCGGAACAGACTGTAGGCGGACTTTTCCAGACTGACTACTGGAACTACCGCATGTTCAAGACTATTTCGGAGAACAACGGAAAGCACGTTTCTCCGGGCACATTGGGCATATTGACCGATCCTGAACATCCGCTTTTTAACAGTTTCCCTACGGACATGCACACCAATTGGCAGTGGTTCCCAATAGTTAAGGCAAGTTGTCCGTTCAAACTTGACAATACGGCGCCAGACTATCGTCCAATAGTACAGGTGATAGATAACATTGAACGCAACCACAAACTCGGTTTGGTGTTTGAATTTGCCGTTGGAAAGGGAAAATTGCTTGTTGTCATGTCTGATTTGGAGAAGGCATCGGAGTATCCTGAAGGGCGGCAGTTCTACTTAAGTGTGTTGCGCTACATGAAATCAAGGGAGTTTGCTCCGCGGACTAAAATATCTGTCGCGGACTTCCGCGCCTTGATGGAAACGAGGGTTGTAGAAGGAGAAATAGGCAAACTGTTCAACATCACTCCGTATTGATGGCGTTCTGTGTTTAGAATTGTCGATACAGGAATCTCATGTTGTCAACTAGCCAACGCTTAAGCGTTTGTAAACAAATGGAGGAGCGTTAAGATTAAAACGGTGCAGCGTTTCAACCTTAACGGTGCACCGTTGATATTTTTCGCAGGCAGAACTTTAATCTTTGCCAGTTGTTTTTGTTGTTATTAAATCTATTTATTGTAATTTTGGGGGATTAAAAAGAAAAATAATATGCGTGGATTGACAAACAGGGAGATTGCCTTGCTTGAAGAACAGGGCTGCTCGGCCGAGGACTGGAGTGAGGTGCTCGTTGATGAAGATTTTGATACGGGCAGGGTGCGCAGTGTAGATTTCTACGGACATGTGGAGATTGGTTCGCTTGTGGGTACTGTTGAAATGGAGGACGGATTTGTGCGTTGCTGCGGTGTGCGTAATGCCGTGCTGCACAATGTCACTATTGGTGACGGTTGCTTGGTGGAGAATGTCAGAGGATATATCTCGAACTATGATATAGGCGAACGGTGTCTTGTCAGCAACGTGGGAGTCATAGCAGTGCAGGGCTCTACCAATTTCGGCAACGGTAATTTGGTGGCGGTGCTCAATGAGGGCGGCGACGGCAATGTTGTCATCTACGACGGGCTGACTGCACAGTTGGCCTGGCTGATGCTGCGCAATAAGGATGTGAGGGATATGGCCATGCGCGAAGCTGCTGACCATAATCCTGCAGGGCGAGGCCTTGTGGGCGACCGTTCGAGGGTTGTGGGGGTGAAGGAGATGACAAACTGTGTGTTGGGACGTGCGTGTGAGGTGCAAGGTGCAAGCCGACTGTCGAATGTGACCGTGCTGAGCACAGATGACGCATCTACTTATATAGGAACGGACGTTATAATCGATAGTTCGGTTGTAGGTAACGGAGCCGCTGTGACCGACGGTGCGAAAGTGAGCAATTCGTTCATCGGCGAGTCGGTACATGTGGGAAAAGGTTTCTCTTCGGAGAGCTCTCTGTTTTTTGCCAACAGCCACATGGAGAACGGAGAGGCGTGTGCTGCATTTTGCGGACCGTTCTCAGCGTCGCATCATAAGTCTACATTGCTTATCGGAGGCATGTTCTCGTTCTACAATGCCGGTTCTGCAACGAATCAGAGTAACCATGCCTATAAGATGGGACCTATACACTGGGGCACGCTTGAGCGCGGTTCGAAGACGGCTTCAGGCTGCCATATCTTGTGGCCTGCCCATATAGGTGCGTTCTCGATGGCTATGGGCAAGATTTCCACTCATCCGAGGGTGGAGAAATTGCCATTCTCGTATGTCATAGCGTCGGGCGAGACTACGTGGCTCGTTCCTGCTGTTAATCTGCGTACGGTCGGTACCTGGCGTGATGTGGGCAAATGGCCTAAGCGCGACCACCGTCCTGTGTCGGCACGTCGTGACATTATAGACTTTGCTTTTCCAAATCCTTATATCATACAGAGTGTAGTGGAAGGCAAGCAGATACTCAAGCGCCTTATTGAGGAGCAGGGTGAGGATGTGGAGGAATACTCTTACGGCAACTGTCTGATTAAGAAATCGGCACTTGTCAGAGGCATAAGTATATATGATATAGCGATACGCCTGTTCATCCACAGTGTGTTGCAAAAGAATGACGGTGCTCTCAGCAGTTCCGAGCCTGTAGCCGATGGCGAATGGCTGGACATGTGCGGAATGCTGACTCCAAGGTGCGAGATTGACCGTCTGGAGAGCGACATAGCCACGGGTGCGATAGGCACGACGGACGAGATTGTGTCAATACTTAAACTTATTCAGCGCGACTACAATAAGAATGCTTTGGCATATGCAGTTTCGCTTATGCAGAACGAGGCTGGTAGCCTGTTTGTTGATGAGGAGTATTGGCGCCGCGAGGGCGAAGAGGCTCATTCGTGGTGGCTTAACATGGTGCGTAATGATGCGGAGAAGGAATTTGAACTTGGGGATGTGGAAGAAGAGCAATTGCGCAAATTCTTGGATTTTTAGGAGTAAGAAATATGTTGACAGAGAAAGAATGTGAATTTCTGAACAGCCGCATGCACGGCACTATGATAGAGGTGCTTGGCATTCGTTTCGTGCCTACTGACGATGATGCAGCAGTGGCGGAAATGCCTATTAGCGATGCTACGCGCCAGTATTTTGGAATTCTTCATGGTGGCGCTTCACTGACTTTGGCTGAAACAATTGCGGGTGCAGGGTCGCTCCACTTAATAGGTTATGACCAGTCGAAGGTCGTTTGTGGCGTGCAGGTTTCGGGCAATCACGTTGCTATGTCGCAGAAGGAAGGCAAGGTCTACGGACGCGCCACTCTGGTCAGTGCGGGGAAGTCAACCCATGTGTGGAATGTGGATGTTGTGGGAGAGGACGGCACACTCATATCTACAGAGAGAGTAATGAATAGGATACTTCCCAATAAATAGTAGCACACATATTGCAAAGAAAGATGATAAAGCACCCTTTTGCCATATACCGTTTGCCGTTTGCTGATGAATGCACTGTTGTGGTGCAGGAATCAGGCATGCCGGAGATGTATGACAGCATTGCCGAACTGGAGGGTAGGAGCGGATTCGTGATGATTCCTTTCGCTTGTGATGGCAAGCAACGAATCGTATTGATACGTCCCGATAGATTATATGTTAAGGCGGTGGCAGATGTCGCATCAGAAAAGGTGAAATTGTGCGATGAAATGGATGCTTTGCCTTCGTATGGCAAAGACCAGTATGGGTGCGTTTTCAGTAAATTCCATGAAGTGCTAAACGATGGGCAGTTTGAAAAACTTGTCCTTTCAAGATATAGCGTGAGAGATTGCGCAGGCGATGTTGTTGAGGCTTTCAAGCGTGCTTGCGATGCCTATCCGCGTATGATGGTCTATCTGTGCAGCGCACCAGGGTGTGGCACTTGGATAGGCTGTACGCCCGAAATATTGCTGTCGGGCAGCAAGAATCATTTTCGTACGGTGGCGCTGGCTGGTACAGTGCCGCTTTCACAGACCGATGCAAGCTTTATATGGAGCGAAAAGAACAAAAGGGAACAGGGGATTGTGGCCGATTATGTGCGTAAGACCCTTTATCCTTTTGCGTCTGTCATTGAAGAGGAGGGACCATACAACTCTCGTGCTGGTCAGTTGCTTCATCTGAAGACCCATTTCCATTTCTCGCCTAAGCAGGGATGTGGACTCACTTCAATAGTGGAGTCGCTCCATCCGACACCTGCAGTTTGCGGTATGCCAAAGGAGAAATCACTCCATTTCATCGTGGAAAATGAGGGCTATGAGCGTGGCTACTATACAGGTGTAGTGGGCATGTTTGATCCTAACGGGAAGACTGATTTGTATGTTAATCTTCGTTGCGCCCGAATTGCTGCAGACAAAGCGGTGCTTTATGCCGGAGGCGGAATACTGGCATCATCGGACGCAGAGTCGGAATGGCAGGAAACGGAGGAGAAAATGAAGACGGTTGGGGATATTTTGTAGTGTTGGCTAAAATCATAGACAAATGCTATCATCAAAGCGAAACATACTGCAACTTACCTCACTAATGCTCAAGAAAGGCATCGGTGAGGTCGTTGTGTGCCCGGGGAGCAGGAACGCTCCTCTGATACACACGTTTGCATCAGCTGGAATGCGCTGTTATGAGGTAACGGATGAACGCAGTGCGGGATTCTTTGCACTCGGACTCATCGAGGCTAAATGCCGGCCTGTGGCAGTGTGCTGCACCTCGGGCTCGGCTGTGCTCAACCTTGCCCCTGCCGTGGCAGAGGCGTATTATCGTCCGTTGCCGTTGCTTGTTATCACTGCGGACAGGCCTGCAGAGTGGATTGGGCAGATGGATGGTCAGACGATGCCGCAGACGTCAGCGTTCGGACAGACTGTCCGCAAAGTGGTCAGTCTGCCCGATGCGGAAGATAGGGAATGGTATGTCAACAGGCTTGTTAACGAGGCTTTCATTGAGTTGGAACGTTCGCATGGCCCTGTACATGTCAATGTGCCGCTGTCGGAACCTTTGTTTGATTTTTCGGCGGAGGTTCTGCCAGATGAGCGTGTAGTGAACTATTGGAGTGGTGCGAAAAATGCCTCCTTGTCCGATGAAGGACTTGCCTTTTGGAAGGCGGCTCGCAGACCGATGATTGTTATTGGGCAGATGCTTCCCGAAGAGGCTCGACGAGTGGAAAAACATCTGGCAAAACTTGCTCCGCGCTGCGTCATTCTTGCGGAGGAACTATCTAATGTCAAGCAGGAATATATTACTTGTCGACATTTCGACAGCGTGATTGCAGAGGACAGCGATAACGGTAGGTTGCTTCCCGATTTCATCGTGACGATAGGCGGTCATATCGTGTCAAAAAATCTGAAGCAGTGGTTGCGTAGGAATGCTCCGCAGCATCATTGGAGCGTTAGTCGTACAGGCGAAGCTGCAGACCTGTTCCAGTGCCTTACGATGGTTGGGGAGTGCGAGACGGAACGTGCTGTAGAGGTTTTGGCACAAAACATCCCGATTGATGTGGATGCTGATTTTATCGGTGAATGGGAGGTTTGCGGCAAGAAAATACCGATGAAACCGGATGATTGGGAGATTGCAGTATTGGAACGAACCTTAAAGTCGGTGCCATCGGCATGGAACATCCATGTGGCCAACAGCAGCATGGTGCGTGACATTCAGCGGGTGCCTTCTACGGGATGCGATATCTATTGCAATCGTGGCATCAATGGCATTGAAGGGAGTGTCTCGGCGGCTGTGGGACTGGCTGTTGGAAGCGGAAAGAATACTTTACTGCTCACTGGCGACCTGAGTTTCTTCTACGATAAGAACGGACTTTGGAACAATTATGCAAAGGGAGGCGAGCTGCCAGGTGGAGGGCGTTTGCATCTGAGTGTGCTGCTTCTCAACAATGGCGGCGGACGTATTTTCCGCAACATCCCTGGCATGGAGCGCACGCCATACAGGGACACGATGGTGGCGGGTGGACACAACACTTCTGCCGAAGGCGTTGCTCTTGAGTGCGGAGCGGACTATAGGTGTGTGTGTGCCCCTGACTTTTCCGATGAACATGCCGAATGGCTCATGTCGGATTGGCGCCGTGATGACAAATCGGTCAGGATATTGGAGGTAATTATTAATAAGTAAATAGATATGGCAAGAGAATGGAAACAGATAAAGGAGTACGAGGAGATACTCTTTGACTTCTTCGAGGGAATAGCACGCATAACGATTAATCGTCCGCGTTATCGCAACGCTTTTACTCCTCGCACAACGTGGGAAATAAGTGATGCGCTTTATTATTGCAGAGAGGCTAAGGATGTGCGTGTGGTAGTTCTTACAGGTGCACCGAGTCCGCTACAGGAGGGACAAACAGAAGAGGAGCGCTTGAAAACGGAAGCGTTTTGTGCCGGAGGTGATATGAACGTCAAGGGGCGTGGCGGATATGTTGGTAAGGACGGTATTCCGCGCCTTAATGTGCTTGACGTGCAGAAGCAGATTCGTTCTTTGCCGAAACCAGTCATTGCAATGGTTAACGGTTTCGCTGTTGGCGGTGGCCATGTGCTCCATGTTGTGTGCGACCTCAGCATTGCTGCAGAAAATGCGAAGTTCGGGCAGACTGGTCCGAAAGTGGGAAGTTTTGACGCCGGTTTCGGTTCATCATATCTGGCTCGCATTGTCGGACAAAAGAAAGCACGCGAAATTTGGTTCCTTTGCCGCCTGTACACTGCCGCCGAGGCGCTTGAAATGGGACTCGTCAACAAGGTTGTGCCTTACGACCAACTTGAGGACGAAGTTGTCGACTGGGCAAAGACTATGATGAAGCGCAGCCCTATCGCTTTGAGAATGATTAAGGCCGGCCTTAATGCCGAACTTGACGGACAGGCTGGCATTCAGGAGCTCGCCGGCGACGCTACGATGCTTTACTATTTCACAGACGAGGCGCAGGAGGGTGGAAAGGCGTTCCTTGAGAAACGTGATCCGGATTTTGACCAATATCCGTATATTCCTTGATATTAGTAGAAGTAGAGAGTAGAACAATCGTGCAAACGTGATCCGATTGAAGGCAGTCAATGTATAAGGTGGAATGAGGGAAGCAGAAAGTCAATGGGTTGATGAAGAACTCGGCGTAATTAGCGTGGTGCGTAACGCAAGAGCACGCAACATCATCATGCGCGCTTCGGCTGATGGAGTGAGGGTCACTTGCTCGCCGAGGGCTACGCTGTCCGAAATCCGTGATGCGCTGGATGCTTTTCGTGCAAAACTTTCATCCAGGCAAACTCTCATTCGTGACACTGCAACCTTGATAGACAGGCAATTCTCTATCAGCACAGGTATCGTCAGCGTTGGCTTTGCCTCTGACGAAGAGTGTAGGTCGGTGAAACTGCATCAAGGCGAGGTTTGCGTGAGGCGGGGCGAGTTTTGGAGTAAGATATACATCGATCCAGGCACTGATCTCACAAAGTATCAAGGTTGGCTAAAGAAATTCTTTGTAGAAGAGTTGCGTTTGCACGCAAAGAGTTATCTGCCTCGAAGGACTGATGAGATTGCCGCTGAATACGGGTTTAAGCATACGGGTGTGAAGATTCAGTCGTCAAGAACTTGCTGGGGCAGTTGTTCTGCGCGCAATGGTATAAACCTGAGTCTTTACCTCATGGCTGTTCCGTCACATCTTATAGACTATGTTATTAAGCATGAACTGTGCCACACTGTCCACCACGACCATAGCGACAAGTTCTGGAAACTTATGGATGACGTGACTGATGGCAGGACTAAAGATTTGCGAAGGGAACTGAAGGAACATCGCATGCCGTTAGGGTAGGCAACGGAAGTCTTTGTAACGATATATGAGCGCTCAAAAGAAAACGAACGAGCGCTCATTTGTTTTTTAATGGGCGCTCGTTTATTTGTCAACGAGCGCTCGTTGGCTAACAAACACTACACCGTTAGTTTCCATTTTGTTTCCATTTTGTTCACAAGATGCGAATTGAACGGACTAAATCGGTCTGTTTCCATTATTTTGCAGCAACGGCTTTTGCTTTTGCTCTGTCGGGTTTTCCAGTTTCGGTCATGGGCAATTTTTCCGTATGAACTATACTTTTTGGACGCCAATATTTAGGAAGGGCGGAAATGGCGTCTTGGAGCGCTTTTTTACCCATTTCATCGGCACTTTTTGGTATTAATGCCACTATCGCCTCGCCAAATATTGCGTCGGGACGAGATGTTATGATGAAGGGGACGTCTGGGCACAATTCTTTGAGTCTTTCTTCCACCTCCTCTATTTGAATTTTCACTCCTCCGGAGTTTATGGTATTGTCTCGTCGGCCGATGATACGGAACTGTCCGTTGGTGTTCATTTCAACGATGTCATTCGTTTGGAGAATCCCTTTATGGAGCATAGGCGCGTTGACTGTGAGCGTAGAGTTGTCTGCCTGAGAGACTATGATGCCTTCAAATGGTGTGTACCAGTGTGTGGAGTTTTCGCCGCTAACTCTGCGGAGTGCTATGTGCGAAAGAGTTTCGGTCATTCCGTAGGTGCTCCAAATTGCATTGTTGCAGGTGCGCAGCTGTTTTTCTGTGCGGGGGTCGATGGCGCCGCCTCCGATGATGACGCTGCGGATTTTCGTGAAAACCTCGGTTTCATCGGCGTTTTCAAATGTTCGTGCCACTTGCATCGGTGTCATTGCTGCGAAATCGGGAATTGTTGTGAGCCCTGATAGAGGATGCGCTGATGGTTCCACGCTGATAAGTTCCATTCCTGCCACGATGGAGCGGACAACCATCATTTTGCCTGCAATATAGTCGAGAGGCAAGCAAAGCAATGCTTTGTCGTTGCTGCCGAGCTTGAGGAAACGGCAAGTCATTCGTGCGCTATTGACCATTTGCGCCTTTTCGACGTGCATTTCCTTAGGGACGCCTGTCGAGCCTGATGTGTGCACCTTGATAGTGGAGGAATCATTGTGCCATTCGGAGAGAAATTCCTGGAGAGTCACAATAGGATTGGGGTGATGAGGTTGTGGGGTAAAAAGAAATGGGGCAGGCCCATAGGACCTACCCCGTGGAATAGTATGCTTACCGTTGATTAAGGTAGTTTACAAGTTTCTCTACAGCAAGTGCGCGGTGGCTGATAGTGTTCTTTACGTCGCTACCGAGCTCTGCAAAGGTTTTGTCGTGGCCGTCCGGCACGAATATCGGGTCGTAACCGAATCCGCCGTCACCATGCTTTTCCGTAGATATCGTACCCTTTACGGTTCCCTCAAAGTAATGAGTGCTGCCGTTGTAGATGAGAGCGATGACCGTGCGGAACTGCGCTGTGCGGTCTTTCTTGTTTTCGAGGTTGTTCAGCAGTTTCTGCATGTTAGCTTCGGAGTCGTGGCCGTTGCCGCCGGCATAGCGTGCGGAGTAGACTCCAGGTTCGCCGTCGAGGGCAGTACATTCCAGACCAGTATCATCGGCAAAGCAATCGTAGCCGTAGAACTGCTTGATGTATTCGGCCTTTTGCAGTGCGTTGCCTTCGAGTGTCCCTGAAGTTTCTGGAATGTCGTCGTGGCATCCTATGTCTTCAAGACTGCGCACGTCAAACTTGTCGCCGAGAATGGCGCGAATCTCCTTTAGTTTATGCTGGTTGTTGCTTGCAAAAACTATTGTTTTTTTACCTTTGTTTGTCTTAATGCTCGCTTTGATAGGGTCGAATCCTTCGCCGTAAACGCCTTGTACGTTGCCCATCGACACAAAGGCGTATGGGTCGATAGACTTTATCATGCGGAAAATATTGATGGATTCGCGCTTTTTCACCAGAACGACTATCACTTTGCGCTCTGTGCGAGTGTACCATCCAGTGCCGTCAAGCACCGTTACTCCGCGGCCTGTGGCATTGATGGCATCAGCAATCTTGCGGTAGTTGCGCGAGAAAATCATGAACTGTACCGACTGGCGTTGCTTGTTCACGACGAAGTCGAGAGTGACGCTCGATACTATGAGGGTGGCAAAACCGAACACTACGCGCTGCCAGTCGTGGAAAACGAAGTAGCAAGAAGAGATGATAAACACGTCGCAGAGCATGATGATGGTTCCGAGACTCATGTTCTTGTACTTGTTTACAATGGCTGCAATGATGTCTGTGCCGCCTGTGCTTCCGTTGCTGAGGAAGCAGATGGCAAGGCCTGTACCCTCAAGGCATGCGCCTATGATACATGCCATGAAGGTCTGGTCGTTGCATACTCGTGGCAATACGCCGTTGTCGCCTTCGGCAATGCGCTGCATAACCCAAATGAAAAAGGTTAGCACGAGAACAGCGTAGATGGTGCGGAAACAGAATTTCCAACCTAACACTTTAATCGCCGCTATGAGGAGTATGGCATTGACAATGAGGTAGGTGTTTTGCACCTCGAACCCTGTGGCATAGTAGATAATCGAGCCAATACCCGCTACTCCTCCTGTTGTAATCTCATAGGGGAGCATGAAGTATGTCAGTCCGAAGGAGTAGAGGAAAAGACCGAAAGTGATGGACAGGTAGTCTCTCGCCTCCTGGAAAGCAGACATGGCGTATGGTTTCAGCGCTAAAGGTTTCATTTTAATACAATATTAACGATTCGCTTAGGAACGATAATAACTTTCACTACGCTCTTGCCTTCCATGTATTTCTGCGACTGCTCGTCGGCCAGAACGGTTTGCTCGATAGTGGCGTTGTCAGCGTCAGCAGGGAAAGCAAGCTGGAAGCGAGCCTTTCCGTTGAAGCTCACGGTGAGGTTCATGGAGTCCTCCTTCAGGTATTCCTCGTTGAATTCAGGCCACTGAGCATCGCAAATGGATGTGTCGTGTCCGAGAGCCTCCCAAAGTTCTTCGCAGAGGTGAGGGCAGAACGGTGCGAGGAGTACTGCCAGATTTTCCATCACGTGGCGGTTGTGGCTCTTGAGCTGATTGAGCTCGTTGAGGCAGATCATGAATGCACTGACGCTGGTGTTGTAAGAGAACACCTCGATGTCGGCAGTTACCTTCTTGATGAGCTTGTGGAGCGACTTCATCTCTTCCTTAGTCGGCTCGGCATCTGATGCCTGGAGTTTTCCGTCGCGATCGAAGTACATGCCCCAAAGTTTCTTGAGGAAGCGGTGACAACCGTCAATGCCGTTTGTATCCCAAGGCTTTGACTGCTCTACCGGGCCGAGGAACATTTCGTAGAGACGGAGAGTGTCTGCACCGTACTTCTCAACGATCATATCTGGATTAACGACGTTGAACATTGACTTTGACATCTTCTCCACAGCCCATCCGCAGATGTATTTGCCGTCTTCGAGGATAAACTCCGCTGTGCTATACTCAGGGCGCCAAGCCTTGAACGCTTCAACGTCGAGCACGTCGTTGCTCACAATGTTAACGTCGACGTGGATCGGAGTGGTGTCATATTCGTTGCGCAGGTTGTAGCTGACGAATGTGTTTGTGTCCTTGATGCGGTAGACGAAATTGCTTCGTCCTTGAATCATGCCTTGGTTGATGAGCTTCTGGAAAGGCTCGTCCTTTACGCTGTAGCCGAGGTCGAAGAGGAACTTGTTCCAGAAACGGCTATAGATCAAGTGGCCTGTGGCATGCTCGGTTCCACCAACGTAGAGGTCCACGTTCTGCCAATAGCCGTCAGCCTTCTCGCTGACAAGCGCTTCGCCGTTGTGTGGATCCATATATCTGAGGTAGTATGCGGATGAACCTGCGAAGCCTGGCATGGTGTAGAGTTCGATAGGGAACACTGTAGCGTTGTCAATCTTCGTGTTCTCCACAACCTGATTGTTCTGCTCGTCCCAAGCCCACTTTGTGGCGTTGCCCAGTGGCGGTTCGCCTGTCTCTGTTGGGAGGAACTTGTCCACTTCCGGTAGTTCGAGTGGCAGGCACTCTTCTGGAATCATGCAAGGGATGCCGTTCTTGTAGTACACAGGGAACGGTTCGCCCCAATAGCGCTGGCGGCTGAAGATTGCGTCGCGCAGGCGGGAGTTCACCTTTACGCGGCCGAGGTTGTGCTCCTTTACATATTTCTTAGTGGCAGCTATGGCCTCCTTGATTGTGAGTCCGTTGAGGGAGAAGTCGATGTAAGGCTCAACACCCTCGCGAGGCGAGTTGGTCACTACGCCTTCCTTGGCGTCGAAACTCTCTTCGCTCACGTCGCATCCTTCAACAAGCGGGATGATAGGCAAACCGAAGTGCTTAGCAAAAGCGTAGTCGCGGCTGTCGTGAGCCGGCACTGCCATGATTGCACCTGTTCCGTAACCGGCAAGCACGTAGTCGCTCACCCATACAGGGATTGCCTCGCCTGTGAACGGATTGACTGCGTAGCTTCCTGTGAAAACGCCTGTCACCTTCTTGTCAATCATGCGCTCGCGCTCTGTACGCTTCTTCACAGCGTCGAGATAAGCGTCGACAGCCTCTTTCTGCTCGGCAGTGGTGAGAGTCTGCACGAGTTCGCTCTCTGGTGCGAGAACCATGAATGTCACACCG
This sequence comes from Bacteroidaceae bacterium, assembly GCA_045576655.1. Classification (GTDB taxonomy): domain Bacteria; phylum Bacteroidota; class Bacteroidia; order Bacteroidales; family Bacteroidaceae; genus RGIG8745. Next base: position 104,366 of record JAZNGW010000004.1, on the reverse strand, counting down.
AACATTGTGTCGGCGCGAGTGGTGAAGATTGTGAACTCTATGTCGCTGTCCTTAACCTTGAACTGGATTTCTGCACCTTCAGAACGACCAATCCAGTTGCGCTGAGTCTCCTTGAGCGAGTCAGTCCAGTCGATTACGTCGAGTCCGTCGAGCAAGCGCTGTGAATAAGCCGACACGCGCAAGCACCACTGACGCATCTTCTTCTGCTCCACAGGGTAGCCACCGCGTTCGCTCACTCCGTCGATAACCTCGTCGTTGGCAAGCACTGTGCCGAGTTTAGGACACCAGTTCACCATAGTTTCGCCAAGGAAAGCGATGCGCCAGTTCATCAGCGTGTCGCTTTTCTGCTTCTCGTTCATGGCGTTCCATTCAGCAGCCGAGAACTTCAGTTCCTCCGAACCAGCAGCGTTGATGCCTTCAGTGCCGTTGGCCTCGAAGTGAGCAACGAGATTGCTGATAGGCATGGCCTTCTGCTCCTTATTGTCGTAGTAACTGTTGAACATCTTCTGGAAAGCCCACTGAGTCCAGTGGTAGTAGTCGGGAGCACAGGTGCGCACCTCGCGGTCCCAGTCGAACGAGAAACCGATCTTGTCCAACTGCTCGCGGTAGCGGTCTATGTTTGCCACAGTTGTCACCTCAGGGTGCTGTCCTGTCTGTATGGCATACTGCTCGGCAGGGAGTCCGTAAGCGTCATAGCCCATAGGGTTGAGCACGTTGAATCCCTGCAAACGCTTGTAGCGCGCATATATGTCGCTTGCGATGTAGCCGAGCGGATGACCTACGTGGAGTCCCGCACCTGACGGATAAGGGAACATGTTGAGCACGTAGAACTTCTTCTTGTTCTCGTCTTCCACAACTTTGTAGGTCTTCTGCTCCACCCACTTCTGTCGCCATTTCTTCTCAATGTCTCTGAAATTGTATTCCATTGCTTTCTATGTTGTTTATTTGTTCGTAATCAATCGTAACTACACATTGCTGGTAATTAACGGCAAAGTTACAATCTTTTGTTTGACCTGCAAAGCTTTGGGGATACAAATAAGAGGGGGAGCGTCGGCTCCCCCCCCCTCTCTCTTGTTGTGAATGATATAATAGGACTTGTGCTATTTGTTTGGTTGGAAGAAATAATCAAGCGAAACGTAATTGAGAGTTCTTGTCTTTGCGCCTTTGCTTGTCAACTCTCCGATGATGGACTTCAATATATATTCAAAGTTTCCGAATCCATTGTATAGGTCGTCTTCGTGGATGAGGTTTTTCCAACCATCAAGGTTGTACCAGTCTTCGCCATTGTAGTAGCCGTTGCCGTATGGAGCGAAGAGGATGAGTCGGCGTCCTGACGGCATGTCTTCCCATTGGGTGTGGAGTTCGTCCAGAGTGATGTCTGAATAACTGCCAATAAGGTAAGGGGCGTCAGTCCAGAGGATAACAACCTGGCGATGATATCCGTCGTCCTGTCCCCAGTCTTCTTTCTGGAATGCAGTCTGTAATGCCTCGAGTCCGCTTTCTGGGATGTCGCCTCCACCTGATGCGTAAAGGCCGTTTACGAATGAGTTGTACGCGTCTTTCTGTTCAGGGAGATTGTATGTGTCACTAACCTCAAGCCATTTAGTATCCACATTCTTGTCGCGGAACGCAACAACCTGTGCGTTGAGGCCTGTGAGTTGGATTCCTTCTTCTGTACAACATTTGTTGAACAAGTCATAGAACTCAATAGCGTTTTTCTTAACTGTATTGATTATTCCATCCATGCTGCCTGTGACATCTATACACATAACCACGTCGACAGTCAGACTGTTATCTCCCGTTGTAAATGATTTGATGGTAGTGTCATAGAATGTGGCATCGTATTCGCTGGCATAGTTAGGGATGATATTGCCATGGTCTTCACTATTGAATTTGTAGTATGCTCTGTAATAATAAGTAGTGTTAGGCTTGAAACCGCGGAAATCAACATCGAAACTGAGGTCGTCGCCAGTCTGTAATCCTGAACCCTCGTATTCTGCTTCTCCAAGGAATAGCTTTTCAGGGTCTTCATCGCAGATGATGCCATATGTTCCGTAATCGTTGAATATACCAGATGGACACCAGATGGTTCCGCTAAGTGTACAAGATGAACCTCCCACCTTAAATGTGGCCTTTCCTGTCCATAAGGTTAATGTGTTGACAGCTTTTTCTGCAACTTCTGTTTCATACCAATCTTCCAAATCCTCTGAGAATGTGTAGTCGCCAGAATCGTTAGTGCCGATTTCTGATATGAGTTCTTCGTCCTCGACATAAGATTCATCTGCAACTGTGCCAAAGATGCTTGAGATGAAGTTAATGACTGAAGATATAGATATTCCTCTTGTTGCGACCTCGTTAGCTTCTTCCGAATATTTCCCTAAAAGGTGTGCAGAGTTGGCAAGTATGCTCTTGAAGTTGTCTTCGCTGTATTCTGGTGCATAACCAGGAAGGAATTCTTTCTTGTATGCAATGCTGTCAATCATGTCAATTTTTTCGCCGTCGTCATACAGTAATTCCAAAATGGAGTCGTTAGGAAAACTGAAATAGATTGTTCCATCTTTTGTCACCATTTGTGTAGGCAGGTTGACACCTTTGGAGGCAATGACGTTTATGATGTTAGATTTGTCTGCCGACATGTAAACCAATGAACTGAACTTGCTCTCTGCTGTAGCGTCTTCGCTGTCGGCGGTGTTCTCCTTTACACAGAAATAGCCTGACTTGGTGATGTAAGCTTCGTCCCAATCGCCAATTCCTGATGTCACTTTAATAATTCCTTCTGCATTTTTGAGGACTTCGCTGTCATTATTGCCATCTCCTCCTCCTTCTTCATCGTCACTGCTGCAAGCGGTGAATCCGAATGCAAATAAACCTAAGGCAATGGTCATGAGCATGGTCTTTGCCTGAAACATGTTTTTGTAAATCATAGCGTAATGTGTTTTGGTTGTTAGTATTATGTGGTTTGTTGAAGAATAGTCGTTTATGCCACAAATTTATATTTTTGTTGCTTATTTACCCCCCCCAATTGTTAAATAACCTTAACGCGCGTGATTTTGTGTATTCTGCCCATCGGGAACTCTCTTTTATCCCCCTGCGTAAATCAATGCATTGGGGCGAAATCTATAAACTTAAGGTTTATGCGAGTTCTGCATAAGACACAGGCTTACCAGTGATATTGGCGTATGAAGACATTGTAGCCACAGAGCGGGAATGAGTGGGTTCTCAAATTCACCTGTTACGTTAAAAAGTCAGTACCACCGCACTGAAAAAACAGCACCGCCCCATTCCTTAATCAGCGCCACAGCGCTCGAAACTTATTGCCCCTGCGCTAAAAAGTATAAATAAAAGTAATATTTGTACAAATAATAGTTTTATTTATATAAATATTAGTTTTATTCTTACAAATATTACTTTTATTTATACTTTTCTCCGAGGGGTTGCAAAATATTCAGCGAGGCGGCACTAAATTTTTGCTGGTGCAAGACGGATAATTGGGGAATTTTTTTTGCGAACCGCTGTGAAGTGTTATCTTTGTTCTTTGGAAGAGTCAAACACGAAATTAAGATGACAATGAAAACAAAATTTATCGTGGCAGGGCTTATGGCCTGCTTTGCAGTCTGCGCTCAGGCGCAGGAGAGTGTGAAAAGCGAACCTAAGGGAAAGGCTATCGTGCAGGTTTTCAGTGGGTTCTATTCTGGATTTGGCGTTGATAATGATGACAGGGGCTTTGATATGGAACGTTCTTACCTGGGTTATCAGTATGACTTGGGCAAGGGGCTCTCGGTCAAGGGTGTGATGGATATTGGCAAGTCAAGCAATGTGCCTGATATGCAGCGCATTGCGTATATCAAGAATGCGATGATTTCGTGGAAGTCGGGCGACTGGACTCTTAGCGGAGGTCTTATTCCGACGACGATAAGCAATATGGTGGAGAAGCACTGGGGCTACCGCTATATTTATATGGGATTTCAGCATCATTATGGTTTCGGCAGCAGTGCCGACCTCGGTGTCTCGGCTACGTGGAAGGGAGCGGACTGGGTGTCGCTCGATGGTGTGGTTGTTAATGGCGAGGGGTATAAGAAGATTCAGAATGGCGACGGACTCTTGTATGGGCTGGGCGCTACGTTCACTCCTGTGGACGGACTGATTATGCGTCTGTATGCCGGCATTAACGAGCAAAACAAGGAGGGGCAGAAGGATGTGATGAATTATTCTGCTTTCGTGGGCTACAAATGTGACAGGTTCTCTGTGGGTGCGGAATACAACGTGATGGAGAACACGAAGGGCATGAAGGACTTGAATCAGATGGGTATATCTATTTATGGCACTTTGAAGACGGGCAAGAACTCTGAGGTGTTTGCTCGCTTTGACGATTTGAGTTCGAATGACGATTGGAACAAGAGCAAGAATGATTATGGCAAGTATAGCGACCAGAGCATGGTAATGGTGGGGGCGCAGTGGAAAGTGGGCAAGTATGTGAAGATTGCTCCTAACTTCCGTCTTACGATGCCTAAGGCCGACGGGGCAGACGAAAAGTATTACGGCTACATCAGTTGCTACTTCGGTTTGTAGCAGAGTGCACAAGGTGAAAAATGCTGTGCAGTTTTTGCTTTTTATAAACGCTCAGAATGGTTAATTTTGTGCAATTTGTTCATTTTTGCGCATTTAATATTTGTATTGTCTGCTGATAGTTTTTAATTTTGGAACTTGGAAACATGTTTTGCTTTCCGGTTGTAGGGAGGCGAAGCATGTGTATTGATTTTGAAAGGCAGATAAAGATATATAATATTATACAATGTTAGAGAAATTTTTGAAGAAAACTGAGTTCTCCTCTATGGAGGATTTCAGGGAGAATCTTGAATATAACGTGCCTGATGAGTTCAACTTTGCCTACGATGTGATGGATGAGTGGGCTCGTGTGGCTCCTGACAAACTTGCCCTGCTGTGGACAAACGACCAGGGCGAAGAGAAGCGTTTCTCGTTTTCCGACTTGAAGCGTGAGACCGACAAGGTTGCGTCTTATCTCACCACGCTCGGCATAGGCAAGAACGACATGGTGATGCTTGTGCTGAAACGCAGGTATCAGTTTTGGCTCACCATCATAGCCCTTCACAAGATTGGGGCTATAGCTATTCCGGCAACTTATCTCTTGACTGCAAACGACATCGTATACCGCTGCCAGTGTGCCGACATCAAGGCCATTGTGTGCTGTGGCGACAAGGAAATCATTGACCATGTCAACGGCGCCTACCCTATGTGTCCGAGTCTGGAACGACGCATCAGTATTGGCCCGCTTGTGCCGGAAGGATGGGACGACTTTATGGAGGGTGTGGAGAACTCGCCTAAGTTCCGCCGTCCGGAGCATCTGAACAAGTCGACCGACTATTCTATCATGTACTTCACAAGCGGTACGAGCGGCGAACCTAAGATGGTTATCCATGACTATACGTATGCGCTCGGCCACCTCTCTACGGCAGCCTTCTGGCACAATGTGAAGGAGGACAGCCTGCATCTCACCGTGGCTGACACGGGATGGGGAAAAGCCGTTTGGGGCAAGCTCTACGGACAATGGATTGTGGGAGCCGCGATATTCGTGTATGACCATGAGAAGTTCACTCCGGCGGATATTCTGAAGAAGATAGAGCAGTACAAGGTGACATCCTTCTGTGCACCACCAACTATATACCGATTCATGATTCGCGAGGACTTGTCGAAGTTCGACCTCTCTTCGCTGAGGTACTGCACCACAGCCGGCGAGGCTCTCAACTCGGCTGTCTATGAGAAATTCTTTGAGGCAACAGGCATACGCCTTATGGAAGGATTCGGACAGACGGAGACAACGCTCACGCTCGGCACATTCCCTTGGATGGACCCAAAACCAGGTTCGATGGGAGTGCCAAACCCGCAGTACGACATCGATCTTATCGACCCTGAAGGCAAGAGCGTCGGAGTAGGTGAGCAGGGACAGATCGTGATTCGCACAGACCGCCGTAAGCAACTCGGACTCTTCTGCGAGTACTATCGTGACCCGAAGAAGACAAATCAGGTGTGGCACGATGGCATCTACTACACTGGCGACTTGGCTTACTATGATGAAGACGGATACTTCTGGTTTATCGGACGTGCCGACGATGTTATCAAGAGTTCCGGCTACCGCATCGGACCTTTCGAGGTGGAAAGCGCACTAATGATGCACCCTGCCGTAGTGGAATGCGCCATCACAGGCGTGCCCGACGAGATTCGCGGCCAGGTTGTCAAGGCGACCATCATCCTCGGCAAGGAGTGGAAGAACAAGGCTGGCGAAGAACTCGTGAAGGAACTTCAGGAACACGTCAAGAAAGTGACTGCTCCATACAAATACCCTCGTGTGATAGAGTTTGTCGACGAACTTCCTAAGACAATCAGCGGAAAGATTCGCCGCGTGGAGATTCGTCAGAACGACTCGAAGAAGTAACTTGTAACGGGAACGATAACGGGAGCGGGAACTATGGAAGAGGTAAAGGCGTTGTTGGAAGAAGGGAAGGTGGATGAGGCCATCGCCATCCTGCAACGGATGAGGGAGGAACGCCCCGACGACGATGCCGTGCGCTACGAACTCGGCAATGCCTACTGGAAAAAGCAGGACTGGAAACACTGTCTCGACAACTACACCGAGGCAATCAGGCTGAACCCAGGGAGTCCGGCTGTGGAGATGAAGAAGATGGTGATGGACATCCTGCAGTTCTACAACAAAGAAATGTATAATGTGTGAAATAAAATAACGATTAACGTTAACGTTGACGTTAAAGTGGGCGGGTTGCCCGCCCCTACAATCTCAAAAACCTCAAATATATGGCAAAAATGAGAGGGCTGATAGTCGTTGACACGGAGCGTTGCAAGGGATGCAACCTCTGCGCTGTGGCTTGCCCGCTGAATCTTATAGAGATGGCAACAACCGTCAACCGCAAGGGCTACAACTACGCCCAGCAGGTGAGGGTGGAGGAGTGTAACGGATGCACATCGTGCTCCATCGTCTGCCCTGACGGATGCATAACTGTTTACAGAAAAAGAGAGGAATAACAAATATGAGCGAAAAGAAAGACTATGTGTTGCTTAAGGGCAACGAGGCTATAGCCAAAGCCGCCTATCTCTACGGCTATGACGGATTCTTCGGTTACCCAATCACTCCTCAGAGTGAAGTGCTCGAAACGCTTGCTCTCGACAAGCCGTGGGAAACAACCGGAATGGTTGTACTTCAGGCTGAAAGCGAACTCGCATCTATCAACATGGTATATGCGGCTGGTTCTACAGGCAAGTGCGCCATGACCTCGTCTTCAAGCCCAGGTGTGGCGCTCATGCAAGAGGGCATATCGTACATGGCGGCTTGTGAAATCCCAGGGCTTGTGGTCAGTGTAGGCCGCGGAGGTCCTGGACTCGGCACTATCCAGCCAGGTCAGGCCGACTACTATCAGGCGGTCTACGGCGGAGGAAACGGCGACTATCGTTGTCTCGTTCTCGCTCCGGCTACGGTGCAGGAGATGGCGGACTTCATGGGACTGGCAAAGGAACTGATGTTCAAGTGGCGCATGCCGGCCATCATCCTTTCCGACGGACTCATCGGACAGATGATGGAGAAGGTTGTTCTGCCAGATTATCAGCCTCGCCGCACTGATGAGGAGATTCGTGAGCAGTGTCCGTGGGCAACCAACGGACTCGGACTGAAGAACCGCAGATATAACTTCACGACTTCGCTCGAACTTGAGGCACCGCTTATGCAGGACCGCAACAGGGCGATGACGGCTAAGTATGACGAGATATGTGAGAAGGAGGTGCGTTACGAAGAGTACAAGACTGATGACGCGGAGATTCTTATCGTGGCTTACGGCTGCTCGGCGCGCATCAGCATGAGCGCTGTCGACTGTCTGCGTGCAGAGGGTATCAAGGCAGGATTGCTTCGTCCTATCACGCTTTGGCCTTTCCCAACGAAGAGAATCTGCGAGATTGCAGGGCAGTGCAAGAAAGTCTTTGCCGTGGAACTGAGCGAGGGACAGATGGTTACAGACGTACGTCTGGCTGTCGAAGGAAAGGCTCCGGTGGCGCTTATAGGTCGCTCAGGCGGTGTGGTCTACTCGCCTGAAGAGGTTTACGAAGAGGTTATGAATCAACTGTAGCCCTCCCTAACCCTCCATAGGGAGGGAATTTCAAACCTCCTTAACTACTTAACTACTTACTTCCTTAACTTCTAAGAATATGACAAGAGAAGATATATTAAAACCCGAGAACCAAGTTGCTGGAAAGCCTGCCTTGATGAACGACACTCCGATGCACTACTGCCCTGGATGCAGTCATGGAGTTGTGCATAAACTCATTGCCGAGATTATCGAGGAGATGGGAGTGGAGGAAAAGACTGTGGGCATATGTCCTGTGGGATGTGCCGTGTTTGCATATCGCTATGTTGACATCGATTGGATTGAGGCGGCTCATGGACGCGCTCCTGCATGTGCCAGTGCTGTTAAACGCCTCTGGCCGGAGCATCTTGTGTTCACCTATCAGGGCGACGGCGACCTGGCATGTATCGGTACGGGCGAGACTATCCATGCTCTCAACCGCGGTGAGAATATCGCTGTGATATTCATCAACAATGCTATCTACGGAATGACTGGCGGTCAGATGGCTCCTACTACTCTCATGGGCATGAAGACTTCGACTTGCCCTTATGGCCGTCAGTCGGACTTGCACGGATTCCCGCTCCACGTTACTGACATAGCCGCTACGCTTGAGGGCACGTGTTACGTCACTCGCCAGGCTGTCGACACAGTGGCAAACATCCGCCGTGCCAAGAAGGCCATCCGTCAGGCGTTTGAGAACTCAATGAACCGCAAAGGCTCGTCGCTCGTGGAGATTGTCTCTACTTGTGCTTCGGGATGGAAGATGACTCCTGAGCAGGCCAACAAGTGGATGGCGGAGAACATGTTCCCTTATTATCCGTTGGGCGACTTGAAAGTGAGTTTTTGAGTTTTTAAGTTTTTGAGTTTTTAAGTTCTTGAGTTCTTGAGTTTGTGAGTTTTTTAACTCCTTAACTTCTTAACTCCTTAACTCCTCGGACAAGGCGCGCCTTGTCCCTACAAATAACTACTAAAAGAACATGACTGAAGAAATCATCATATCAGGATTCGGAGGACAGGGTGTCCTCTCGATGGGCAAAATATTGGCTTACGCTGGAATTATGGAAGACAAGCATGTCACTTGGATGCCGGCCTACGGACCGGAACAGCGCGGCGGAACAGCCAATGTGACTGTGATTGTCAGCGACGAACCTATCTCGTCGCCTATCATCAACAAGTATGACACGGCAATCATCCTCAACCAACCTTCGCTTGAGAAGTTTGAGTCGATGGTCAAGCCTGGCGGTACAATAATCTACGACAGTTATGGCATCTACAAGCGTCCGTCGCGCACCGATGTGAAGGTGTTCTGCATCAATGCGATGGAGGCTGCGGCGCAGATGTCGAACAGCAAGGTGTTCAACATGCTTGTGCTTGGCGGACTTCTCAAGGCGCGTCCGCAACTCGCTTCGGTTGAGGATGTGGTGAGCGGTTTGCGCAAGACTTTGCCTGAGCGTCATCATAAACTCATTCCGATGAACGAAGAGGCTATCCGCAAGGGTATGGAGCTGATCAGGGAAGTGTGATGGGGTTTAACGTTTAGGGTTTGACCTTTACGCTTTGCTGATGAAAAGATAAAGAGGGGTGTCCGACTGGACACCCCTCTTCTCATTCTCTCTATATATGTCTTTCTACCGAGTCTTACACGAGGTGGGCGATGAGTTCTTCACGGTCGCCGCAGAGCATGTCGATTACCGGAATCTCTATCATTGTATATGCTCCTGGACGCTGGCGCATTGCGGCGCGCGCCACGTTGACGAGCACCTGAGAGGTCAGCGCAGGGTTGTTGATTTTCATGTTAAACTCGAACATCTGGTTGTGTGTCTTTCCTGATACGCCTTTGCGAACGAGGTTCACTCCGTGGCCCACGTCGTTGAGTTCGTCCACGCTCTTCACCTGCTTCACGTGGGTCTCGTCGTTCACGAAGTAAGGGTCGGCCTTTATTGCGGCAGCCACAGACTGGAAGTCCGCTCCGTCCTCAAGCTCAACGTACACCATGCGGCGGTGTATGCCTGTGCCTACAGGGATTGTTACGCTTAGTGCGTCCTTTACTCCATCGATGGCCTTCACGGCTACGGAGTGTCCCATGGAACGGCCTGGACCGAAGTTGGTATAGCTCACGCCTTTAGGAGCAAGGCTCTCCATGAGCGTGCGTACGATGGAGTCGCTGCCTGGGTCCCAGCCTGCTGAGATGATTGACACGGCTCCGTACTGCTTTGCCGCAGCGTCGAGCGAGCGGCGCAGGTCGACGATTTGTGTGTGGATGTCGAAACTGTCCACGGTGTTGATGCCAAGCGCCAAGCACTCCTTTGCGTATTCCTCTACCTTGCGTGTAGGTGTGGCGAGTATAGCCACGTCCACCTTGTCAAGTTCCTTGATGCTTTTCACTACAGGGATGTCCTTCAGTTCGGCAGGGCGATTCTCTGCTCCGTTGCGGCGCACTACGCCGACGCATTCCATATCGGGAGCAGTCTCGATGGCATCGAGCGCATATTTACCTATGTTGCCATAACCTACGATGGCCACTTTTATCTTTTCCATATTATTGTCGTTTAGATTTCTTTTTGCTCTTTTTACGTCGCAAAGTTAAGCAAAATTACAGAAATGTTATCCTTTTTACAGAAAAAAGTCAGCGTTTGTTCTGAATGTTTTTCCTTTTTCTTACAGTTCCAATCCGTCAAGAAGTTTCGTGTACACATCTATCGCTTCAGCAATCTCGCTCACGCGGATGAACTCGTCGGCAGTGTGCGAGCGCGACGACTGTCCCGGACCTATCTTTACGGAAGTGAAGCGCATCAGCGCCTGGTCGGAGAGGGTAGGCGAACCGAATGGGGTGAGCCCCAGTTCCTTGCATCTCACCACGAAAGGGTGCTCCTCGTCGATTCCCGATGAACTTAGCCTGAAGGATCGCGCCACAGGCACGCTCTTGATGTTGCGCTCTATCTCTGCAAAGATTTCCTCGTTGGTATAGCATTCGTTGCTGCGCACGTCGATGGTGTACACGCACTTGTCGGGCACCACGTTGTGCTGCGTGCCTGCGTTTATGATGGTCACACTCATCTTGACTGGTCCGAGCAAGTCGGTCTTTTTCGGGAACTCGTATGTGCTTATCCAGCGGATGTCGTCCAGAGCCTTGTATATGGCATTCTCGCCCTCGTTGCGTGCAGCGTGTCCCGCCTTACCGTGTGCGGTGGCATCGATGACCATCAGCCCTTTCTCCGCTATGGCAGGCTGCATGCCCGTAGGCTCGCCCACGATGCCGAGGTCAATCTTCGGCAGCAGCGGCAGCACGCTCTCAATGCCCCCCTTGCCCGATACCTCTTCTTCGCACGAAGCGAGATAGATAAGGTTATAAGTGCGACTTTTGCCACACATCAGCATGAACACTTCGAGCAGGGCGACTACGCTTCCCCCGTCGTCGTTGCTTCCGAGTCCGTAGATAGTGTCGCCGTCGTCCGCCATTTCAGGAATGAAAGGATCGTGCGTCCATCCGTCAACAGGGCGCACCGTGTCGATGTGCGCATTGAGCAGAATGGTCGGTTTCTTCTCGTCGAAGTCGGCACATACCGCCCACACATTGTTGCCGTGGCGCTGCGGGCGGAGTCCCTTCTCCTCCATGAAGTTCAGCATAATGTCGGCAGCCTCCTTCTCGTTGCGGCTCACCGACGGAGTGGAGATAAGTTGCTTTAGCAGTTCAGCCGCCTCGGCTGCCATATTCTTGTGTGTAGCCATATTCTTTTTGTAGTTAGATTTAGGTTCCGGAGAACCGTCCGCAAATATACACCATTTACTTGAAACGTCAAACAATCAAAACGCCCAGTATCAAATCCTCAGTCACTTCGCTGAAAACTTCAAACTTAGGCTAAGTTTATACAAACTCAGACTGAAAACGTACGAACTTAGACTAAGTTTATACGAACTTAGACTGAGTTTGAAGTTCTGAAGCAGGTTTCATCACTTCTCCGCACGTGCTCCTGCGCGAAAAACGCCCTCCTCTGTTGCACAACAAAAAATAAAAAATTAACTTTGGATGCTAATACTTAAAAACGCACTATGACAGGACATAATTTCTTTGCTGTCGACCTCGGCGCTACGAGTGGCAGGACGATTCTCGGTAGTATCGTCGACGGCAAACTCGTGCAGAGGGAACTGACACGTTTTCCAAATAACATTATTGAGACCGGCGGGCATTTCTACTGGGACATATTCGCCCTTTACAGCGAGATAATCCGCGGACTGAAAGTTGTTGCCGCCGAAGGCATTGCTATCGACTCCATTGGCATTGATACATGGGGTGTGGACTTTGTGTGCATAGGCAAGGACGGCGGCATTCTGCGCAATCCTTATTGCTATCGCGACCCGCACACCGAGGGGGCTATGGAGGAGTACTTCCGCATGGTGCCAAAGGAGAAGGTGTACGAAAAGACTGGCATACAGTTCATGAACTTCAACTCGCTATTCCAGTTAGCGACTTTGAGGAAGAACAACGATTCGGCACTTGAGGCAGCAGAAAAGATTCTGTTCGTGCCTGATGCGCTGATGTATATGCTCACGGGCGAGGCGGTGTGCGAGTACACCATCCTCTCCACGAGCCAGATGCTCGATCCCCGCACGAAGAAGATTGACAAGGAACTTATTGACGTAATCGGGCTGAAGGAAAGCCAGTTCGGGCGCTACGTCAACCCTGGCGACAAGGTTGGCGTGCTGAGCGAAGAGGTGCAGCGTCAGACGGGTCTCGGCGCAGTCCCTGTAGTAGCAGTGGCGGGTCATGACACCGGTGCAGCCGTTGCTGCCGTACCGGCACAGAACGAGAGGTTTGCATATCTCAGTTGCGGCACATGGTCGCTGCTCGGCATCGAGGTCAAGGATGCTATTATCAACGATAAGAGTTTCGACTACAACTTCACCAACGAGGGCGGCATAGAGGGCACAACACGTTTCCTCAAGAACATCTGCGGCCTGTGGTTGCTGGAGCGTTGCCGCAAGGAGTGGACTGACGCACCGAAGGATGTGGCGCAGATTGTGGCAGACTGTCAGCAGGCTCCCGCTCACCAGTCGGTCATCAACCCCGACGACCCAAGTTTTGCCAATCCGCCATCAATGGTCGAGGCTATCAAGGAATATTGCGAGAGGACAGGTCAGCACGTGCCGCAGGACTACAAAGAGATGGCGCGCTGCATATTCGAGAGTCTAGCGCTTCGCTATCGTGAGGTGCTGGGCTATCTGAAGGAAATGGCGCCGTTCGAGATAGAGAAACTCCATGTCATCGGTGGTGGCACATACAACGAGTTCCTGATGCAGCTCACCGCCAACACCATTGGCATTCCTGTAGTGACAGGTCCGGTGGAAGGTACCGCTATCGGCAACATCATGCTTCAGGCGAAGGCGGCAGGTCTTGTGGGCGACATCTACGAAATGCGCAGCATCATCGCCAACTCTATCGAACTGAAGACTTACATGCCTCAGGGATGAATGCCCCAAAAATCAAGAGTTTTTTAGGCACGGAACACACTGAACGCACAGAATACACAGATTTCTCTTTTATGCTAATACACGAGGATTTAACAAAAGGCATATTAGCTGCTTTTTATGAAGTTCATCATACTCTGGGATTTGGATTCTTAGAGAATGTTTATCAGAACGCTCTGTACAAAGAGTTGACCAAGAGAGGTTATAAATGCGAATGTCAAAAAGACATTACAGTATATTACAAAGGTGAAACAGTAGGGGTATTCCGTGCAGACATGGTAGTAAACGACATTGTCATACTTGAACTAAAGGCAGTATCAGATTTACGCCCTGAACATGAATGGCAATTGGTAAACTATTTAAAAGCAACAGGGATAGAAATTGGACTCTTGCTAAATTTCGGAGTCTCCGCACAACACAAACGAAAGATATTTACTAAAGGATATATAAAAAGAACTTAACAGCGGATTCCGTGTCTTCAGTGAAATCCGTGCCAAAAAAAGAATGAGGGCACAGATTACACGGACTACACGGGATACACAGTAAAAGTTTGCACGAAACATAAATGTAAGAATCAGACAAAGAACAATATAAAAAGAACTTAACAGCGGACCCCGTGTCTTCAGTGAAATCCGTGCCAAAAAAAGAATGAGGGCACAGATTACACGGGATACACAGTAAAATTTATCCGCACAACATAAATGTAAAAAACAAACAGAGAACAATATAAAAAGAATTTAACAGCGGAATCCGTGTCTTCAGCGAAATCCGTGCCTAATAAAAAGCACAATCAAACTCAGAATAATACATATATAACAATGCTCCTCCCCCCTGGGGAGGTTGGGAGGGGCCAATACATTCTAATTATTATGAAAGAAGAATTGATTCAAAAATCGTATGAGATCGCAAAGGAGCGCTACGCTGCTCTTGGTATAGACACCGACAAAGTGTTGAATCAGTTGCAGGACTTCCACCTCAGCATGCACTGCTGGCAGGCTGACGACGTCAAAGGATTTGAGGTGCAGGCTGGCTCGCTCTCAGGAGGAATCCAGTCGACAGGCGACTTCCCTGGTGCTGCACGCAATATCGACGAACTCCGTCAGGACGTGCTGAAAGCAAAATCACTCATACCAGGCACACACCGCTTGAACCTTCATGAGATTTACGGCGACTTCCAGGGTAAGGTTGTTGACCGCGATGAGGTCGGCGTAGAACATTTCCAGAGCTGGATTGACTGGGGTAAGGAGAACAACACTCTGCTCGACTTCAACTCCACATCGTTCTCACACCCGAAGAGCGGAAACCTCTCTTTGTCTAATCCTGACAAGGGCATACGCGACTTCTGGATTGAGCACACAAAGCGTTGCCGCGACATCGCTAACGCTATGGGTGAGGCTCAGGGCGACCCATGTATCATGAACCTCTGGGTGCATGACGGATGCAAGGACGTTAGCGTAAACCACGCTCTCTATCGCAACCTCCTGAAGCAGTCGCTCGACGAAATCTTCGCTAAGGAACAGCCTATGATGAAGGACTGCATCGAAGGCAAGGTGTTCGGCATCGGATTGGAAAGCTTCACTGTGGGCTCGCACGACTTCTACACAGCATACGCAGCCAAGTACGACAAGATGCTCACTATCGACACAGGTCATTACCACCCTACAGAGAGTCCTGCCGACAAGGTGAGCGCAGTGCTTCCGTTCGTAAAGGAACTCATGCTCCATGTGAGCCGTCCTGTACGCTGGGACTCTGACCATGTGACTATCATGGACGACCCTACTCAGGAACTCTTCTTCGAAATCGTTCGTGCCGGCGCACTCGACCGTGTACACTACGGACTTGACTTCTTCGACGGTTCAATCAACCGCATCGGCGCATACGTCATCGGTTCACGCTCTGCACAGAAGTGCATGCTCCGTGCTCTGCTCGAACCGAAGGAACTCATCAGCAAGTACGAACTTGCAGGCGAAGGCTACAAGGTGCTCGCGCTAATCGAAGAGCAGAAGGCGATGCCTTGGCAGGCAGTGTACGACATGTTCTGCTTGAAGAACAATGTGCCTGTTGGCGACGAGTTCATTACTGAGATTGACAAGTACGTAGCAGACGTAACAAGCAAGAGGTAAAGCCCCACCCTAACCCTCCCCAAAAGGGAGGGAACCTCTCACTTCAAAACCTCAAAAACCGCAATGTATTGCGTCCGAGGAGTTCTGTAGTTCAGTAGTTTCAGTAGTTCAGACAATACCATAGGATGTGCCGTCGTGTACTCCTTTGTGCCGATAAACCGGCAGTCGTCGCAAGCAACGCTTCTATTACGCGTTGCCGTCTACACTCCTAAGCGTAGCGTCACTCCTGCAACTCCTATACTCCTCATAAATGGCCGCAAACCTAACAACCTCAAAACCTAATAACCTCAAAACATGTCAAACAACAATAACAGTTTGAAGAGCACCATAGCGGTGTCTCTCACCAACTACCTCGACGCGGGAGCTATCGTGGCAGGAGCCAGCGGACTCACGCTCTGGCAGAACTACCTCGGACTGACCGAACTGCATCTCGGATGGCTCAACTTCATCAGCGCCAACTGTCTCGGAGCCGCCATCGGAGCCATAATAGGCGGTTTCCTTGCCGACAAGTACGGACGCAAGTTTATCTACACCTACAACCTCTTGGTGTATATGGTAGGCGTGCTTCTCGTTATGTTTTCCGTAAACTTTCCTATGCTCCTCGCCGGATTCCTCATCACGGGAATCTCCGTCGGAATCGGCGTACCGGCATCGTGGACCTACATTTCCGAGAGTTCGGAAATCAACAACCGCGGACGCAACATCTGCATCTCACAGATGTCGTGGGGCTTCGGACCTATGTTCATCCTGCTCCTCGGCATGCTCTTCGCACCAGGCGGTTACCTGTTTGGTTGGGTCGAGAGCATAGGCCATGCCATAGGCGGCGAAAGCCTTGAAGGCGCAGCTCTCGAAGTGTTCAGCTCACGCGTGGTATTCTTCTCGCTCTTTGTCGTTGCGTTCATAGCATGGAACATGCAGCGCAAACTTGAGGAGAGCAAGGAGTGGACTGCCACAAAAGAGGCAGCAAAGGCAAAGGGCGAGGATACAGGACTTCTGCACGCGTTCAAACTTTTGTTTACGAACAAGAAGGTCATCATGACCGCTTGCTTCCTTGCAGTCATCTACCTCACGTGGAACCTCGTGGCATCCGTAATGGGATTCTTCCAACCTCACATCTACGAAACAGCAGGCGGACTCAGCAACGAATACGCCAACATGCTCAGTTGCGTGGGGTGGCTCATCGTGGTAGTCATCACGTTCTTCGTGTCGTTCGTCATCGACAAGATATCCCACAAGTTCCTTTATGCCCTGGGACTCATTGCGGCGCTTGCCACATGGGTTGTTGTCATCGCCGGCATTGACGGTATGGCAAGCCTCTGGGCGTTCTCCATCCTTTGGGGAATCAACGGCGGTATCTCCGTGCAGATATTCTACGCACTCTGGGGATCGGAACTCTTCCCTGCAAAGTTCCGTGCCGGAGCACAAGGACTGATGTTCTTCGTTGTGCGTGGTCTGTCAGCGGCCTGGGGACTCGTGTTCACCTACATCTACGGTGAGAACGGCGAAGGCTTCACCATCGCCGCCTACTGCATGATAGCCCTCCTGCTCATCTCGCTCATCGTAGGTGTTATCGGTTGTCCTAACACACGAGGCAAGTCGCTCGAACAAATCACAAAAGAAAGATACGGGGAGTGAGACCTTAATTTTTAACTTTTAACTTTTAACTTACAACTCAACCATATGAGCATATTAGACAATCGTCCTGCACTGGCAAAGGCCGTAGGGCAAGTAGCAGAAGTTGCAGGCTATCTTTGGGAAAAGGGATGGGCCGAGCGCAATGGAGGAAACATAACGGTGAACATCACCGAGTATATCGACGACGAAATCAAGGCTATGCCAGCCATCAGCGAAGTGATGCAGATTGGCACAACGCTCCCTCACATCAAGGGATGCTACTTCTACTGCAAGGGCACTCAGATGCGTATGCGCGACCTCGCACGCTGGCCTATGGACAACGGTAGCATCATCCGTATCCTTGACGACTGCGCTTCGTACGTCATCATTGCTGACAATCCTGTGAAGCCTACTTCAGAACTCCCTTCACACCTTAGCGTACACGACTACCTATTGGCTAAGGGTTCGCCTTACCGTGCATCGCTCCACACTCATCCTATCGAACTCGTGGCGTTGACCCACAACAAGAAGTTCATGGAGAAGGACGTGGCTACACACATGCTTTGGAGCATGATTCCTGAGACAAAGGCGTTCTGTCCTCGCGGCGTGGGCATGGTGCCTTACATGCTTCCAAGCAGCGTTGAACTCGCTGACGCCACAATCAAGGCCATCGACGATGACTACGACGTGGTGATGTGGGAGAAGCACGGAGTCTTCGCCGTCGACACCGACATCATGTCGGCATTCGACCAGGTGGACGTGCTCAATAAGTCTGCCCTCATCTACATCGCATCGAAGAACATGGGCTTCGAGCCAGACGGAATGAGTGATGCTCAGATGCAGGAACTCAGTGACGTGTTCGGACTGCCGAAATAGGTGTTTTGAGGAGGTGAGGAGTAAGGAGAAGAGGAGATAAAGATAGACCCGAAAACAACAGTCGTAGAGACGTCACATTGTGGCGTCTCTTTCTGTTGAACACGTATTTTGTCTCCCGCAAATCCCGCTGATTGTCGCAGATTGTTCATTTTAAGGGCACGGAACACGCTGAGAACACGGTGCGACACGGTTTGTGTTTTAACAGCGGAACCGGCGTCTGTCCGCGACTTCCGTGCCTAATCTTTTTCGGGCAGACATTAGGTCTGCACCCTACAAAACGACTACAACGGACAGGGCACGCCCAGTCCCTACTTAACTCCTTAACTCCTGACTTCTTAACTCCTTAACAGGGCACATTGCTTAATCTGTGTGTATCGGTGTGATCTGTGGTTGATTACCGCAGATACGGGAAACACTAATTGCCGCTAATTATCCAATAATCTTCATTCTTTTTTGAACGCGGATGACACTGATTGAACAGATTGTCGCGGATAAAATACAAAATCAGCGTTAATCAGCCCAATCCGTTAAATCGGCGTTCGAAAAAGAGGCGCCACACTGTGACGTCTCTACATGCTTTGCATCGGGCGAACAGGCCTCGTCCCTACAAGTGTGGGAGGAAAAAGAAGATCTGTGTCAATCTGAGTGATCTGTGGTTTTTAGTGCGTTAAATATAGGCACGGAACACGCGGATGACACTGATTGAACGGATTGTCGCGGATAAAATACAAAATCAGCGTTAATCCGTCAAATCCGTTAAATCGGCGTTCGAAAAGGGCGCAATACATTGCCTCCCTACTTAACTTCTTAACTCCTGACCGCTTAACTCCTAAAAAAGGCACCCTCGAAAGGATGCCCCTACGGAAGCCCCGCCCCTAACCCCTCCGCAAGGGTGATACGCTGATTTTTTCTGCACGTCTTCGGAAAAAGACACGCGAAAGTAATGGTATTTGCAAAATTCAACGTTATCTTTGCAAAGTGAACCTGAAAATACATATATATGAAAAAACGTACATTGAAGACTTTGCTTTTTGTGGCGATGTTGATTTCGCCTTTGTTTATGATGGCGCAGGGGCGCGAAACTGTCAATTTCAACTTCGACTGGATGTTTCGTCTTGGCGAACTGGAAAGTGTGCCTCAGAGTATGCCTTCCGAGGGTGATGGATGGCGTTCTGTTGATGTGCCTCATGACTTTCAAATAGAGCAGCCGTGGGTGGAACCGTCGCCAGATGAGCGTCCGAGCAATCTTGATGGTGCTTCAAACTTTAAAAGCCGTCTGTCGGGACGCGGATTTAAGGAGATGGGTTCGGGATGGTATGTGAAGGCGTACACTCCTGACGCGTCGCTTAAGGGGAAGCGTATTCTTATCGATTTTGAGGGTATTATGTATGTGGGCGATGTATACCTGAACGGCGAACGCATCGGCGGAACGGACTACGGATATGTAGGTTTTGAGATTGACGTGACAAGAAAACTGAAGTATGGCGAGGAGAATATCTTTGCTGTTCGTGCCAATACGTGTGGTCCTGTCAACTCGCGTTGGTACACTGGAGGCGGACTCTTCCGTGATGTGACACTTGTCATTACTAACCCTAATATATACTTTGCACGCCATCCTCTGTATATCACAACTAAGGACAACAAGGTTGTGGAGATTCAGGCAGTGGTGATGAACCGCACAAAGAGCAGCGTAATCCCTATGCGCACTGTCGTGAAGGATAAAGACGGCAAAGTGGTGTACGAAAGCAAGAAGGACGCCCACATCAACCGCAAGAACCGTACGCACGAGATTCGTCTTGATTCGTTCGTGATGGACAATCCTCAACTGTGGAGTTGTGAGAATCCTTATCTCTACACCGCAGAGGTGGAAATCCTCGATGAAATGGGCAAAGTTATGGATAAGGCGTCCCACACATTTGGTATCAGAACAATAGAGTATTCACCGGAATTCGGATTCAAACTTAACGGCGAGAAGGTTATTCTGAAGGGTATTGCCAACCATCATTCTCTCGGTGCTCTCGGTGCGGCTGCTTATCCGCGTGCTATGGAGAAGAGATTGAAACTCTTGAAGGATTTCGGATTCAACCATATACGCATGTCGCACAATCCTTACAGCAAGTCGTTCATGCAACTTTGCGACGAGTTGGGATTCCTTGTGGTAGACGAACTTTACGATAAGTGGCTTGACCAGTATTGCGGCGGACGCAAGCCGTGGATGCAGCTCTGGCCTTACGACCTCCCTGAGTGGGTGAAGAGAGACAGAAACCATGCGAGTGTAATCATGTGGAGCCTCGGAAACGAACTCCAGACATATAACTCTCTGCCGTTTGACGACTGGGGTGTGACAACTTATCGCATGCTCAAGCCTGTGTTGAAACGCTATGACAACACACGTCCGGTGACTGTGGCGATGCATCCGCGCGGACGTAGTCTGGAGACCGACTCAATACCGGCTCCGCTCGTGTTCGAAACAGACATTGCTGCTTATAACTACAGATATATGTACTTCCCGGGCGACGGTCGCCGCAATCCGTGGATGATATTCTACCAGAGCGAGGCAAACACCAATATGATGGGACCAAACTACTTTGAGATGGATCTCGACAAGGTGGTAGGACTTGCCTATTGGGGACAGATTGACTATCTTGGCGAGTCAAACGGATGGCCGGCAAAAGGATGGGTCAATGGTTCGTTCGACATCTCGCTACAGCCAAAGACAACGGCATGGCTGCTCAAGTCGATGTTTACCGACGAGCCTGTGGTAAGAATGGGTATAATAGACAAGGCGACGAAGAACGTGGTGTGGAACGATGTGCAGGTGGGCACAGGCCAGACTAGCGAGAACTGGAACCGTGAGGAAGGCAGCACTGTGTCGCTCAACGTCTACACCAATTGTGACAAGGTGGAACTGGTCCTTAACGGCAAGAAGATTGCAGAGAAGGACAATCCGGCCGATCGTCACACTAAGAATAAACTCAAGTTTGATAACATAAAGTACGAACCAGGTAAACTCGTTGCCTACGGTGTGCGCAACGGCAAACGTGTCGTTTCTCACACGATGGAAACAGTCGGGCAGATGAAGAAGCTCCAGCTTGAGGCGGATGCGATAGAATGGAAGGCCGACGGAACCGACCTGCAGCACGTGCACATCTACGCAGTCGACGGCAAAGGCCGCAGAGTGTGGGACGCTCAGGAAAAACTCACATTCAGCGTTGAGGGCGATGCCCGTATCGTGGCGGTGGACAACGGAAACCTCTACAGTCACGAACTGCATACAGGTCACGAACGACGCCTTTACAACGGATCGGCTCTGGTTATTCTCCGTGCCGGCAAGACACCAGGTAAGGTTGTCCTCACCGTTGCAGATGAAAAGGGTAAGAAGACGAAGTTGAATCTCGCTACAAAATGATGCGTGCGCTTAGTTTTTGAGTTTTGAGGTTAATTGTTTAACTTTGCCAAATATTTGTTATTCGGAAAATCAGACAGGATGAAGATTGCATTGATAGGATACGGCAAGATGGGACGCATGATCGAACAGATTGCCAGGGAGAGAGGTCACGAAATAGTTTGTGTGATTGATATTGACAACCAAGAAGATTTCGCTTCAGAGGCATTTAGCAGTGCCGATGTGGCTATAGAGTTTACGGCTCCGCATGTTGCCTATGGTAACTACTTGAAGGCATGGGATGCGGGTGTAAAGGTGGTTTCGGGCAGTACAGGCTGGCTTGAAGAGCATGGCGACGATGTGCGCAAGGCTTGTACGGAAGGAGGAAAAACCCTTTTCTGGGCTTCGAACTTCAGTCTTGGAGTGGCGGTGTTCTCTGCGGTCAACAAATATCTGGCTCGCATAATGAACCAGTTCCCTGTGTATGATGTGCGTATGGAGGAGACTCATCACATCCACAAACTTGATGCTCCGAGCGGGACGGCTATCACATTGGCAGAGGGCATACTGGAGAATCTCGACCGCAAGTCGGAATGGACAAAAGGCACACTGATTGCTCCCGATGGAACGGTGTCGGGCATAAAGGAGTGTGACGCCGACAAACTGGCAATTGACTCCATACGCCGTGATGAGGTGCCAGGTATTCATTCTGTGACATACGACAGTGAGGCTGACTGCATCACTATCACTCACGATGCTCACAGTCGCAAGGGGTTCGCTCTTGGCGCTGTGCTTGCAGCGGAATTTACTGCAAAACATGAAGGCCTGTTATCTACAGACGACCTTTTTAAGTTCTAATAATGACTATGGGCAAATATAAAATAAACAGATCTTCTAAAAAGAATGCAAAGGCAAAGAAACCTTTGCTCAATAAATGGGTGAAGTTCTCTATCGCCATGATACTTTACCTGGCTTTCCTGTATTGGCTGGAGAGTTGGTTGGGACTGATTGTCGTGCCGTTCATCTTCGACTACTATATCACTCAGAAGATAAAGTGGACATGGTGGAAAGATTTGGAGAACTCTATAGCCCGCACTGTTATGAGTTGGGTTGATGCCATCGTGTTCGCCCTTGTTGCTGTGTACTTCGTCAACAACTTCTTTTTCCAGAACTATCAGATTCCGACTTCTTCATTGGAAAAATCGCTCCTTGTAGGTGATTTCTTGCTTGTGAGCAAAGTTAGTTATGGCCCAAGAATACCGATGACTCCGCTGACTATGCCTCTCACTCAGCATACTATCAATTTGCCAGCTATTCAGGTGAAGTCATACATAGAGTGGCCGCAGTGGGAATATCGTCGCGCTAAAGGATTTGGTGATGTGCAACTCAACGACATCGTTGTGTTCAACTATCCAGCTGGTGACACGCTTGCTGTCAATGACCAGTATTATTACCGTTTGGCTTACCTTTATGGTGCTGAGATTGAGAAGTCAAAGGGAAAAACTCCTGCTAAGATGTCGTCGCTTTCAGCGGAAGAGCAGATGAAGCAGTACCGTAGACTGTTTAACGAAGGCGACCGCTATTTGCGTGCTACCCCTCAGCAACATGGCGAGGTGATTACGCGCCCTGTGGACCGCAGGGAGAACTATGTGAAGCGTTGCGTAGGTATGCCTGGTGACACTCTGCAGATTAAGGATAAGGTCATCTATCTGAACGGCAAGGCTAATAAGCAGCCTGATAACGTGCAGTTCAATTACAGACTGTACATTAGAGAGAACCACAGTATAGACATAGATTTTTGTCAGAGCATTGGTATAAGCCACGACGACATAATGGGCAACAGCATGTATGGCTATTTGCCTTTGACAGACGAGATGGTGAAGCAGTTGCGTAAGCAGGTTCTTTGGGTAGACGCAGTCGAACCTGTACCGGCACAGAAGGGCGAAATGCTCTATCCGCTCAACCGTGACTACGGATGGACTGCCGACAACTACGGACCGATATGGATTCCGGCTAAGGGTGAAACAGTCAAGCTTACGATGGAGAACGTGGCTATATATGAACGTCCGATATGCGCTTACGAAGGCAATACTCTCGACATCAAGGATGGCAAGATATTCATCAACGGCAAGGAGGAGGATTCCTATACTTTCAAGATGGACTACTACTGGATGATGGGTGACAACCGTCATTGCTCTGAGGACTCGCGCTATTGGGGATTCGTTCCGGAGGATCACGTTGTGGGCAAACCGATTTTCGTTTGGCTCTCTATCAACAAGGATAAAAGCGGATTTGGCGCAGTGCGCTGGGATCGACTCTTCAAAATGGTTGATGACATAAAGTAGGTATATGCTAATACTTCCATCGGCATACTTGCCGCCTGTACAATACTTCGTCCATCTCTGTGCCAGGGGTGGATGTGTTATTGAACAGCATGAGCATTACTTGAAGCAGACCTATCGTAACAGGTGCGTGATTGATTCGCCAAACGGAGCACTCCCCTTGACTATACCTGTGGAGAAGCCTGCAAACGGCAAGTGCTTGATGAAGGATGTACGTATCAGTAATCATGGAAACTGGCGTCATCTGCATTGGCAGGCTCTTGTTGCGAGTTATTACAATAGTCCTTTCTTTGAATACTATCAAGATGATTTTCGTCCTTTCTTTGAGAAGAAATGGGACTTTCTTGTTGATTTCAACGAGGAAATTCTGCATAAGTGTTGCGAATTGATAGATATTCAGCCTAAGATTGTCCGTTCGGACTCTTATGTAAAAACGGAGGAGGGAGGAGTGGATTATCGTTTGTTGATAAGCCCGAAAAATTCCGTTGAAATGGATGATTTCTTCCTTCCAACAAAGTACTACCAGGTGTTTCAGCACAAAGAGGGGTTCAAACCAAATCTCAGTGTTGCCGACTTGATTTTTAACATGGGCCCAGAGAGCGTGCTTGTGCTGCAGTCGAGTATGATTGAAAGCGATGTTTAGTCTTATGGAAATGGGGCAGGTGCTAAGGCGGTATGTACAATATCTTAAGTTGGAGAAGAATTATTCGACCAACACCTGTGACGCATATATGGCAGACCTGAACCGTTTTCTTGATTATATAGAGGGTGAGGGGCTGAAAGTGGAGGAGGTGAAACTGGAAGATATGCACAACTTCTCGTCGGTGATTATGGATTTGGGCGTGTATCCAACGACGCTTTCTCGCATTTTGTCTGGGGTGAGGAGCTTTTATCGCTTCCTGTTGCTGTCCGACTTAATCGATCACGATCCGCTGGAACTGCTTGAGTATCCGAAACGGGCAAGAAAATTGCCTGATGTCCTTTCTGTAGAGGAGGTTGATGCGATAGAAAGTGTGATAGATCTTTCACAGGCTGAGGGGCAGCGCAATAAGGCTATTGTAGAAGTGCTGTTCAGTTGCGGACTGCGAGTGAGTGAACTCTGCAACTTGAAGATGAGCGATCTTTATCTTGAGGAAGGGTTTATAAAGGTTGAGGGGAAAGGCTCCAAACAGCGTCTTGTGCCTATATCGGGCAAAGCTGTCAAAGAACTGAATCTCTACTTTCTTGACCGTAACACTTACGATGTCCATCCCGACTGCATAGACTATGTGTTTGTCAGCAAGAAGCGCAAGCGCAATCTGTCGCGCATTATGGTATTTCACCTAATAAAGGAACTGGTGATGCAGGCAGGAATAAAGAAAACAGTCAGCCCGCATACATTCCGCCATAGTTTTGCTACCTCACTTCTGGAAGGCGGTGCTAATCTTAGGGCGATACAGGCTATGCTGGGGCATGAGTCGATTGGTACAACTGAAATTTATATGCACATTGACACTTCGCGCTTGCGGGATGAACTGCTCAATCACCATCCGCGCTATGCGAAATATAATAAATAAACATATATATGGAAAAACTTACAGTCATAAAGGTAGGAGGTAAAATTGTTGAGGATGATGCCACGCTGGCGCAGTTGCTCGGTGATTTTGCCAATGTGGAAGGCAAAAAGGTACTTGTTCACGGTGGCGGGCGTTCTGCCACTAAGATAGCTGCTCAACTTGGTATCGAAAGCCAGATGGTGGGCGGACGGCGCATTACGGATATAGAAACGCTTAAGGTAGTGACTATGGTCTATGGCGGACTGGTCAACAAGAATATCGTAGCAAAGCTTCAGGCGCAGGGCATCAATGCGCTCGGTCTTACTGGCGCTGACATGAACGTGATGCTCTCCCATAAGCGTCCGGTAAAAGATGTTGACTACGGATTTGTGGGCGATGTGGATAAATGCGACGGATTGATGCTTTCAAAGCTGATAAGCGAGGGCATTGTGCCAGTTATGGCGCCGCTTACGCATGACGGACAGGGCAATATGCTCAATACTAATGCTGATACTATAGCTGGAGAAACGGCTAAGGCGCTGGCTCCGTACTACGACGTGACTCTGATATATTGTTTTGAGAAAGCGGGTGTGCTTGCCGATGAGAATGATGACGAGAGTGTGATTCCGCACATCGGGGAGGAGGATTTCAAACGTCTCGTGGAAGAGGGCGTGATTCAGGGTGGCATGATACCAAAAATAGAAAATTCGTTGTCGGCAGTCCGTGCAGGAGTGCGCCGCGTCATTATCACCAAGGCTGACGCTATTGACGGTCAGCACGGAACTTGCATAGAGTAGTACGAAGTGAAAACTATACGCATTATTACAAACAATCATAACATTCAGAAATATGGGGGACAAAGTCTTATTTAAAAAGTATGCACTACTGTTAATATTCGCAATTTCCGCTTGTTTGGCGCAAGCGATGGAGGTGACCATCGGCTACTACAGATGCTTGTTGTCAACCGACAAGAAGGAGGCAACAATCCTGTCGTGTATGTCTAAACCAGGTACTCTTGACATACCTGAGTATGTGATGTATAATGACGTTAGGTATACTGTGAGAAAAATTGCGGTAGGGGCATTTCCTGCAAACGAATCTACGGTTAAACTATCGATTCCGAACAGCGTTGAAATTATTGAATCAGGGGCTTTCGGGGATTTTTCTGCTTTGCGCGACATTTATGTAGGTAGCGGAGTTGATAGTCTTTCGGGGTATAATTTCCCGCACAACAAGTATATTGAGACCTACCGCATTAACAACCAGAACATTCTGGATAATTTCTGTCGTTATGTTCGACAGGGCTCGACGTCAATAGAAACTAAGTTTGACATGGTCGTGGGCGACGATATCAGTGTTGTTGGAGAAAATGCTTTTGCTGCGGGTGCTTATGTTCGCGATTTTTGGATGAAGACATTGACTCTTGGCAAGTCTGTGACGCAAATTAACAGCAGTTTCAACGACTGCTCTTTCCTTGAGACTATTTATGTGCCAAGTTTGCTGCAGTGGTGCAATATCCAGTTCAAATATTCGAACGGGGTGAATTACGGTAAGTTGAATATCGGTGGCGAATACATCACGGATCTGGTCATACCTGAAGGTGAAGAGAAAATTAATGACCATGCTTTTGAGAATGTTAGGCAATTAACGTCTTTAACTCTCCCAAGCACAATCAAGGAAATAGGCGATTCGGCATTCTATAGTTGTTCTAATATCAGTGCAGAGCTAATCTTTCCTGAAAACATAAAGATAGGAAAAGCCGCATTTTCTTATGGAGGTAAAATTAAAGGAATAACACTTCCAGACAATGTTGCTGGTGTCGGTAGTAATGCATTTTATAAATGTAATGGTTTGGAGTATATTTCTGTTAATACAAACACTCCAAACGAAATACTTTCTTGTTTCACGTTCTTACCTGTGGAGAATCTGTATTTGCGAGGCGATTTGCTTTCTTGGATGTTAAATACAGACTACTACAATCCGATTAGCGGGTGTCAGCATCTCTTTTTGAACGGAGAGGAAATCGTTGATCTTGTGATTCCAGAAGGCGTGGGGTCAGTATATTCAAGTTTCAGTAATTGCGATGGCATAAGGTCTGTCACTTTTCCGTCTTCTTGTTATAGGATAAAAGACAATGCTTTTGAGGGGTGCGATAACATACAAACTCTGTATTTGTCGGAGAATATTGAGTTTATCGGTACCCCCGTATTTGCCAATAGTGTTTCAAACAACATCACAATACATACCCCGTCTCTTTCGGCATGGATGAAAATCAAATTCGGGAATGATTGGAACAGGCGCTCTACATTGCCTGCGAATTGCGATATGGTAATAGACGGTAAGGAACTGCTGGGAACGTTGGTAGTGCCGTCTGACATATATGAAGTGCAGAACGGAGTGTTCTATGGGTTCAAGAATATAAGCGAAATAGTAATACCCGCGCATGTGAGAAGCATCGGAGACTATGCGTTTGGTGGTAACGAGAATTTGATAAAAGTTACAGTGCATAGTACGACGCCGCCAACCTGTAGCAGTACAGCGGCATTCAACTATAATAGCACGCTTTATGTGCCTGTAGGCAGTGCTGCCGCATATGCTGAGGCTAAAGGATGGAAGTATTTCAGCCAGATAGTGGAAGACGAGAGCGTTAACTCCTTGAATTCGATACAGCAGGATAACGACGGACGTTGCGAGTACTTCTCGGTCGACGGTATCAAGTTGAAGTCTCCACGGAAAGGCCTTGTTATTGTGCGTGATGCGCAGGGGAGATCGAAGCAAGTGCTTTTACGTTGATGATTACCGGAATTGTCCGGCAAATCTTTCTGATAGTTCCAAATTTAGTCTCCCACCCTTGCAAAAAATGAGGTAAGTGAGGTTTAATAAAACAAAAACGCTAAATTTGCAGAGGAATACTATTAATTAATATATTATATAGACATGGCATTAGCAAGACTTACAGCGGCAGAAGCTGCTGCATTGATTAAGGACGGGGACAATCTCGGACTTAGCGGATTTACTCCAGCCGGTACACCTAAGGCTGTGACGGCCGAACTCGCAAAGGTGGCTCATGCAGAGCATGAGGCTGGAAGACCTTTCCAAGTGGGAATTTTGACAGGTGCGTCAACTGGAAATTCTTGTGACGGAGTTCTTTCGATCGAAAACGCGATCCGTTATCGTGCCCCTTATACGACTAACGCGGATTTTCGTAAGCGTGTAAATGCAGGACTCATTGCGTATAATGATATTCATTTGAGCCAGATGGCACAGGAAATCCGCTACGGATTCCTCGGAGATGTGGACTGGGCTATCATTGAGGCTTGTGCGGTGACTGACGACGGTAAGATCTACCTCACTGCGGCAGGCGGTATCTCGCCTACAGTGGCACGTCTTGCAAAGAAAGGTGTGATAGTTGAACTCAACGCCTTCCATAGCGACCGTTCAATAGGTATCCACGACGTTTATGAACCGCTTGACCCGCCTTCACGTGCGGCAATTGAAATCAGCAAACCAAGCGACCGCATCGGTACAACTTACGTGCAGGTTGACCCTAAGAAGATTGTGGGTGTCGTAGAGTGTGACATCCCGGATGAGGCGCGTGCGTTTAAGGATTCTGATCCTGTGACAGAGCAGATTGGTCAGAACGTGGCCGACTTCCTCATGGCCGACATGAAGCGTGGCATCATCCCTGCCTCGTTCCTTCCGCTCCAGAGCGGTGTGGGCTCTACTGCCAATGCCATCCTCGGAGCTCTCGGCAGCAATCCAGCTGTGCCTGCATTCAACGTGTATACAGAGGTGCTTCAGGATGCGGTGGTGGAACTTATGCGTCAGGGACGCGTGAAGAGTGCAAGTACTTGCTCGCTCACAGTGACAAACGAGGTTCTTAAGGGCATTTATGATGATATTGATCAGTTTAAGGACCGCCTTGTGCTCCGCCCTTCTGAAATATCTAACAATCCTGAGATTATCCGTAAGCTCGGTGTTATCGCTATCAATACTGCCATCGAGGTTGACCTCTACGGAAATGTGAACTCTACTCATATCTGCGGCACTAAGATGATGAATGGTATCGGCGGTTCAGGCGACTTCGAGCGCAACGCGTTCCTTTCTATCTTTACTTGTCCATCTGTGGCTAAGGGTGGTTGCATCAGTTCGATTGTTCCGTTCTGCAGTCACCTTGATCATACTGAGCATGACGTGAACGTGGTTATCACAGAGCAGGGTGTGGCTGACCTCCGAGGAAAGTCTCCAGCACAGCGTGCGCAGCTTATTATCGAAAATTGTGCTCATCCTGACTACAAGCAGCTTCTTTGGGATTATCTCAAGATTGCAGATAAGGGACAGACTTGCCACAAGCTTTCCGCTGCATTCGCAATGCACGACACATTCTTGCGCGAGGGCAATATGATTAATACTAATTTTGCCGAATACGTTAAATAATAGCGTTGATACATTGGTCCATTAAGGTTTTTAGGGTCTCTATCGACCTTGGGGACCTTAATTTTTTATGAATAAACTCAATAAAGGATTATGAAATTCATATCTTGGAATGTCAACGGCATTCGCGCCTGTTGCGAGAAGGGGTTCCGCGAGGCGTTTGCTGAACTCGACGCTGATTTCTTCTGCTTGCAGGAAACAAAAATGCAGGAGGGACAGCTGGATCTGGAGTTTCCTGGCTATAGCTCGTATTGGAACTACGCCGAGAAGAAGGGTTATTCGGGCACTGCCATTTTTACCAAGCACGAACCGTTGAGTGTGAGTTACGGCATAGGCGTAGACGAACATGACCATGAGGGCCGCGTCATTACGCTTGAGATGCGGGATTTTTATTTGGTTACGGCATACGTGCCTAATTCCCAGGATGGGCTGAAAAGGTTGGACTATCGTATGAGGTGGGAGGATGACTTCCGCGCTTACCTGAAGGGCCTGGATGAGAAGAAGCCCGTAATTGTTTGTGGCGATCTTAATGTGGCGCACAAGGAGATAGACTTGAAGAATCCGAAGTCGAACCGTAAGAATGCGGGATTCACAGATGAGGAGCGTGAAAAGTTTTCTATTCTTCTTGCTAATGGCTTTACAGATACTTTCCGCTATTTTTATCCTGATCTTGCAGAGGCCTATTCTTGGTGGTCGTATCGGTTTAAGGCGCGGGAAAAGAATGCAGGTTGGCGTATAGACTATTTCGTTTGTTCTGAACGGATGAATGGTTTGCTTGAGGGTGCTAAGATCCATTTCGCGGTGATGGGCTCTGACCACTGTCCTGTGGAGCTTGTTATAAATGTTTAGCGGAAGATTTTCGCATCGCTGTGATGTGAAAGGTTTTGGACTATAGATAAAAATAAAAGGTGGGCATCGCCCACCTTTTATTTTTTGCTTATATTCTTGATTAGTTAAGAGCGTCTGTAAGCTCCTTGCCACCCTTGAATTTAGCGCTCTTCTTAGCAGCGATAGTGATTGGCTGCTGAGTAGCAGGGTTGATGCCCTGACGCTCTCCTCTTTCAGCTACAGAGAATGTTCCGAAACCAACGAGAGTAATCTTGTCACCTGCCTTCAAAACTTCAGATACTGTTTCGCAGAAAGCGTCGATAGCCTTCTTTGCGTCAGCTTTGCTCAAACCAGCCTTTGCTGCTACTGAGCTTACGAATTCATTTTTGTTCATGATTAATCAGTTTAAAAATTAGTATAGGTATTAATACAAAAGTTATTCTACGGTAAATTCGTGTGTTGTTGTGTCGTTTGACGTTATAGTATTAAGGTTCAACTATATTGCCACAAATATAGATGCTTTTTTGCAATGTGCAAACAAAAAAGTTTAAAAAATCAACAAAAAAGCGAAATAAGGTACTATTTGCGCCTGTTTTTAATATCAAATGGAATAAAAGACTTAATTTTGTACCTTATAAGTATGAACAGGGCTAAGTCTGTTGTGTTTGATTTATAAATAAGAAAGTGTATGAAAATGCCTCCTGCAGTTAAATATCTGCTCCTTGTCAATGTGGTTTGCTATGTGCTTGGGCTTGTGTTGCCTCAGGTGCAATATGTTAATGGTTCAGAGCCGTGGCTTAATGCGGTTTGCGGACTGTACTATTTCGGCAGTCCGAACTTTGCGCCGTACCAGATATTTACTTATATGTTTATGCATGCGGGGTTGGGCCATCTCTTCTTTAATATGTTTGCCTTGTGGATGTTCGGCCGCGTCATGGAGCAGGCTTGGGGCACTAAGCGATTCCTTATATATTATTTTATATGTGGAGTCGGAGCGGGTGTGATTCAGGAACTGGGGCAACTTTTCAGCCTTATCTCTCCTTATTCGATGACTATAGGCGCGTCTGGGGCAGTTTATGGTATATTGCTCGCGTTTGGTATGACTTTCCCTAATGAGCGATTGTTTATCATACCTATTCCGTTTCCGATCAAAGCGAAGTATTTTGTAATGCTTTATGCGTTGCTGGAGATTTTCCAGGGATTTGGCTCAAGCGACGGAGTGGCCCATTTTGCTCATTTAGGCGGTATGTTGTTTGGTCTCCTTCTGATTCTTTATTGGCGTAATGCTGTGAGTCGTCAGCGCTACAAAGGTGGGTATTGGTCTTCGCCGTCGGGCGATTCTTTCTCTTACGAGTCGGCTTATGACAAGGGGGAGGACAGTGGTCTGTTCTCAAAACTTGGGCGGATGTTTGGCGGCAAGAAGAAAAAGAAACCGAAGATGACTGCGCACTTTGGAGGTGGCCGCGCCGATGACTATGCTTATAACGAGCAGAAGAAGCGTGACAACGAGGAGATTGACCGTATTCTTGACAAGATAAGGAAGAACGGCTATTCTTGCCTTACCGATGAGGAGAAGAACACGCTTTTCAAGGCGAGCAATAAGTGATTTGGCTATGTCTGTTTTCTCGAATACCGTAAAGCTGATTGTCCTGGTTGTCAATGCCTTGTGCGTTGTGGCAATGGTGACATGCGTATATTCATCTTGTTTGCCTCCGCAGTATCATCCTCGCTGGTCGCTTTTGGGACTTCTGTTTCCCGTGTTCTTGTGCACTAATATCCTTTTTGCTCTTTTCTGGCTGTTTTTCAAGTGGAAATATGCGTCGCTGTCGCTTCTGGGCCTGTTGCTGTGTTTCGGCACGGCAAGGGCGTATCTGCCTGTGAATTTCTGTGGCGAGGCTCCTGACGGCGCCATTAAGATTATGACCTATAATGCGGGGATGTTCGGGTTTGCGGACGGGCACACGTGGGAAGACAATCCCGTACTGGAAATGATTCTGAATAGCGATGCCGACATTGTGTGCTTGCAGGAGATAGGCGGGTTTGGCGCGGCTGTCAACAGGGGAGAGCTAAGGCAGGATAAATACCCTTATACCGTGATGGATAATGGTTTGGCATGTCTCTCTAAATATCCGATATTGAGCAAGAGACGGATTAAGTACACTTCGTGGGGCAACAGCAGCTTTGCCTATGAGTTGCGTGTGGGGCAGGATACGGTGCTTCTTGTTAATAATCATTTTGAATCGTACAAACTGAGCCGTGCCGACAAGGCCTTGTACAAGGACGTGCTGACTAACCCTCAGAATGCGGAGGGCAACTCCGATCTCAAGAATCTGATTGGGAGGATGATGAGGTCGAATAAGACGAGGGGGGCGCAGGTCGACTCTGTGAAGACTTTTCTTGACTCTAACGCTCCGAAATGTCGCCATGTCATCGTGTGTGGCGACTTCAACGAAACACCTGTTTCCTATAGCCATAACCGGTTGACGGAAAATCTGAAAGACGCTTTCGCCAGTTCTGGTAATGGTTTGGGATTCACTTACAGGCGCAATGGCATGTTTTTCAGGCTCGACCATATTCTGGTGAGCGATGCGGTGAAGGTCCACGACGCCCATGTGGACTATTCGACTGATGCCAGCGACCATTATCCCATGTGCGCCAGTATCGAACTGAAATGACGCTTGCTCCGCCTTAAATGCGACTGAACATTTGTGCTTGACCGTTAATGACGCGGCAAAAATTGCAAACTTAGTCTGAGTTCGTACATACTCAGTCTAAGTTTGTACGTTTTTAGACTAAGTTCGTGCAAACTTAGCCTAAGTTTGTAACTTTTACCGAGGTTTTGGGCTCTTCTATGCCCTTTTATGACAAACATTTGGGCGATAATTCGTGAAAATGCAAAAAAAAGGTTACATTTGCAACTTGAATTATTGAATTTGCACTAAAAGGCATCGGAAATAACAATAAATCAATAATAAATACTTAAATCAAAATGCAAAACAAAGGATTTGTAAAGTTTCTGGCGATAGCATTGACGCTTGTATGCCTCTTCTACCTTTCGTTTTCCATTGTAACTCAGACAGTGGACCGCAAGGCTGACGAGATGTACGCCCTTAAGACTAAGGCAGACTCGCTCAAGGCTGACGCTTATTTGGACTCGTTGAATACGACTCCATTCTTCCTTGGAAGTTACAATTTGAAGCAGTGTCGCGAAACATCTATCGGTCTCGGCCTCGACCTTGCCGGTGGTATGAACGTGATGCTCGAAGTTTCAGTTGCTGACGTATTGAAGGCTCTGTCTGACTACAACACAGACCCTGCTTTCCTTAAGTCGCTCAGCGAAGCCCAGATCCAGGCAAACAAGAGCCAGGACGACTTCATCACATTGTTCATTGAGGCTTACCACAAGAACAAGCCTGAAGGACGATTGGCAGAAATCTTCGCTACAATGAAGATGCAGGGCGACAACTCTGGTGCTGGCGAAGGTGCAACAAAGATTACTCCGCAGAGCTCTGACGATGATGTAGAGAAAGTGCTCCGCAGCGAAGTGCAGAAGGCTGTAGACAACTCATTCACAGTGCTTCGTACACGTATCGACCGTTTCGGTGTGGTTCAGCCAAACATCCAGACAGTTGAAGGCCAGATGGGACGCATCATGGTCGAACTTCCTGGTATTGACGAGCCAGAGCGTGTTCGTAAACTCCTCCAAGGTTCAGCAAACCTCGAATTCTGGGAAACATACGATGCAGGCGAAATACTTCCATTGCTCGCAGAGCTCAACACAGTTCTTTCTATAAAGAACGCTCCAGCAGAGGAAGTGGCTGAAGTTGCAGAAGATACTGTGGCAGCAGAGGCTGACACAACAGCAACAAGCGTGGCAAACCAGATTGTTGCAGAGGAAACAGCTACAGCTGACGCATTGACAATCGATGCAGCAAACAACCCGCTCTACGCCCTCGACACTCGCATGGCTTACGGATGTGTAGTAGGTATGGCAAGAGATACAGCTGCAGTAAACGCAGTTATCAACTCAGCAGATGCAAAGAGCATTCTCCCTGCCAACCTCAAGCTTCTTTGGGGAGTTAAGGGTGAAGGCGAGACAGGCCGTGACTTCGCACTCTACGCAATCAAGACTCGTGGTGCTAACAACAAAGCTCCGCTCACAGGTGAGAGCGTGACTGAAGCAAAGGACGAGTTTGACAACTTCGGACGTCCTTGCGTAAGCATGAAGATGAACTCAAACGGTGCTGCTAAGTGGTCTGCACTCACAGAAACAAACGTAGGCCATTGCATCGCAATCGTTCTCGACGGACTTGTATATAGCGCACCAAACGTTAACGATAAGATCGACGGCGGAAGCTCACAGATTACTGGTTCGTTCACAACTAACGATACAAAAGACCTTGCGAACGTGCTTCAGTCAGGTAAGATGCCTGCTCCAGCACAGATCGTACAGGAAGACGTAGTAGGTCCGTCACTCGGCCGTGAGTCAATCAACCAAGGTATGTTGTCATTCGCATTCGCCTTCGTACTCCTCATGGTTTACATGTGCGCAATGTACGGATTCAAACCAGGTATGGTGGCAAACATGGCCCTCGTGCTCAACTTCTTCTTCACACTCGGAATCCTCACATCACTCCAGGCAGCCCTCACAATGTCGGGTATCGCCGGTATGGTGCTCACACTCGGTATGGCGGTTGACGCAAACGTGCTTATCTACGAGCGTACAAAAGAGGAAATGAAGGGCGGAAAGAATCTCCGCGCAGCAGTTTCTGCTGGTTACAGCAACGCATTCTCTGCAATCTTCGACTCTAACCTCACTTCTATCATTACGGGTATCATCCTCTTCAACTTCGGTACAGGTCCAATCAAGGGATTCGCAACAACACTCATCATCGGTATTGTCTGCTCATTCTTCACAGCAGTATGGATTACTCGTATCGTATACGAAAACCGTCTTAACAAGAACAAGTGGCAGAACCTCACATTCACAACAGGTCTTTCAAAGAACCTCATGCAGGGTACAGCCTACAACTTCATGGGTATCTACAAGCGCTCGTTCACAATATTTGGCGTGCTTCTTATTGCTTGTGCCGTTTCGTTCGCAATCCGCGGTCTTAGCCAGTCAATCGACTTTACAGGTGGACGCAACTACAAGGTCGAACTTCTCAGCGAGGTAGTACCAGAAGAAGTTACAGCAGCGCTCCAGGTTAAGTTCAACGAAGCATCAGCTAAAGACGAGAACGTTGAAGACGCTACAGTTAAGACTATCGCTCTCGGAACAGACAACAAGTCAGTTCGCGTGACAACTAACTACCGCATCTACGAAAACGGAACAGAGATTGACGAGGAAATCGAAACAATCCTCTACGACACATTCAAGGAAATGAACGTGATAGACCCAACCATCACACGCGATGAGTTCGTAAACCCAGATATGCGTGAAGGCGGTTCAATCATCAGTTCTCAGAAGGTAGGTCCGTCAATCGCTAAGGACATCACTTACGGCGCAATCGTTTCCGTAATCCTTGCCCTTGCAGCAATCTTCCTTTACATCCTCCTCCGTTTCCGCAATGTAGCATACTCAGTAGGTTCTACAGTAGCCCTTATAGTTGACACATTGCTTATTATCGGCGCATACTCATTGTGCTACGGATGGATCGGATTCTCACTCGAAATCGACCAGACATTCATCGGAGCGATCCTTACTGCTATCGGTTATTCAATCAACGACAAAGTGGTAATCTTCGACCGTATCCGTGAAAACTTCGGTCTCTATCCTAAGCGTGACCACCAGCGTCTCTTCAACGACTCATTGAACCAGACTCTCGCACGTACAATCAACACATCTGCATCTACGCTCATCGTTCTCCTCTGTATCTTCGTATTCGGTGGTGAAAGCATCCGTAGCTTCGCATTTGCAATGATTCTCGGTGTTGTAGGTGGTACACTCTCTTCTCTCTTCATCGCAGCTCCAATTGCTTACCTCGTTATGGGACGCCGTATCAAGGAAGCTACAGAAGTTGTAGAAACAAAGTAAGTCCCCCGTTCGGGTTTGACAGCATAAAAGGCAGGGCGGAGCGTTAGTGCGTTCTCCCTGCCTTTGTCGTTTTAAGCAATAGACTTTATCGCATGGAACAGCTACTGCATTACGTTTGGAAGCACAAAATATTTCCGCTGGCAGAACTGCGCACCACAGACGGTCGCCTTGTCGAGGTAATCAGTCCAGGCTTGCACAATCACGATGCCGGTCCAGACTTCTTCAATGCCAAACTTATTATTGACGGCACCCTGTGGGTTGGCAATGTGGAGATACATGACTATTCCGCAAACTGGTATCGCCATCTTCACGCCTCCGATCCCGCCTATGCGAACGTGATTCTTCATGTAGTCGGCGTGGCCGATTGCGCTGTGGCGTATCCTGACGGGACCATCATACCCCAGTTAGTGCTTCCTGTGCCCGATTATGTGCTGAAAAACTACGATGAATTGGCGCGTTCCGACGCTTTCCCACGTTGTAAGCACGTGCTTCCTAATATACCGAAACTTACGGTCCATTCGTGGATGTCCGCCTTGCAAGTGGAACGTCTCGAACAGCGTACGGAGCAGATAATGAAGCGCCGCGAGGTCTGCGACAAGAACTGGGAGCATACATTCTTCGTCACCCTTGCCCGCAACTTCGGTTTCGGCATCAATGGCGACGCTTTCGAGCGATGGGCCAATTCAGTACCTCTTGGTGCGGTGGCGAAGCATCGCGACAGCCTGTTCCAGATCGAGGCAATATTCTTCGGCCAGGCAGGACTGCTTGAGCCCGCCTCTATTCCGTCCGTCTATGCCGAAAATGCCCTTACCGATGAATATCTGCTGAATTTGCGCAAGGAGTACCGCTATTTGCAACATAAATTCTCCATTTCACCGATGGATTCGGCACTTTGGAGGTTTATGCGTTTGCGCCCTCAGAACTTCCCCCACATCCGCATAGCCCAGTTGGCGATGCTATATTACGAGCAGCGTCTTAATCTGTCGCGACTGGTCAATGCCGAGAGTCTTCTTGAGGTGTGCGATTTGCTGCGCACCCGTGTCAGTGACTATTGGCGCACGCATTACACCTTCGCTTCGACTTCATCGGCAGAAAATGACAAGAATTTGTCGGTTTCATCGATGAATTTGATTGTTATCAACAGCGTTGTTCCGATACTTTTTGCCTATGGCAGATATAAGAGCGAGGAGCATCTATGCGAAAAGGCGATACGCTTCCTTGAGAGTCTGCGTCCGGAGTCTAATCATATTATCCGCAGTTGGGACAGTGCAGGCATTAAGTGCGAGTCGGCAGCCGACAGCCAGGCACTCATCCAGCTGACGCGCAACTATTGCGAACCACACGACTGTTTGCGTTGCCGTTTCGGCGGCGAGTTCATACGCCGCACCCCTGATTTGCTTCGCGAAGAGGGTGACAGATAAAGGACTGCGGCATAGTTTAGAATGATAAATGCATTAAAACTTTTGATATATAATGGCGAATCTGAAATCACTTGTAAAGGACACTGCTATCTATGGTTTGAGTAGCATTGTCGGCCGTTTCCTAAATTATTTGCTCGTGCCGCTGTATACGAGCGTACTTGCTGCATCAAGCGGAGGGTATGGAGTCATTACTAACGTCTATGCCTATGTCGCTTTTGTCCTTGTGATTCTCACGTTTGGAATGGAGACGACGTTCTTCAGGTTTGTCAATAAGGAGGGTGCAAAGGCTGAAACGGTCTATACCACTGTGATGATGATGGTTGGCAGCGTGGCGCTGCTCTTCTTTCTCTGCGTGCTTGCCTTCTTGCCCGAAATCTCCAGATTCATGGGCTATGAGGCGCATCCTGAGTATTTAGGAATAATGGCTGCCGTAGTTGCATTAGATGCGTTCCAGTCTATTCCGTTCGCTTATCTTCGCTACAAGAACCGCCCCGTCAAGTTCGCATCTTTGAAGCTGCTTTTCATCATTCTGAATATCACCCTCAATCTTCTTTATTTCGTGTGGTTGCCAGCGTTGTATGCAGAAAATCCCGATTTCATCGGGCAATTTTATAATCCTAACGTCGGCGTGGGCTATGCTTTTGGCGTCAATCTCGTGTGTACGGCAAGCATTACAGTGTTTTTCTGGCCGGAACTGTTCTGCGTGAAGTGGAAGTTCGACAAGGACCTTATGCGCAAGATGTTTAGTTACACATGGCCGATGCTCATTCTTGGTATTGCCGGAATCCTTAATCAGACTGCCGACAAGATGATTTTCCCAATGGTCTATGGCGATACTCACGACGGTAACGTTCAGTTGGGAATCTATGGGGCGTGTGTGAAGATAGCCATGATTATGGCTATGATAACTCAGGCGTTCCGCTATGCCTACGAGCCTTTCGTGTTCAGCAAGAGCAAGGACAAGGATGGCAAGGAGTCGTATGCCGTGGCGATGAAGTTCTTTATCATCTTCACTCTCTTGGCATTCCTTTGCGTCATAGGCTATATGGACATACTCAAGTACATCATTGCGCCCGATTATCATGAGGGCTTGAAGGTGGTGCCAATCGTTATGGCGGCGGAGATAATGATGGGAATTTATTTCAATCTCTCGTTCTGGTATAAACTCATCGACAAGACTATTTGGGGCGCCTTCTTCTCTGTAGCTGGTTGCACGGTGCTGATAGCCGTCAATATCATATTTATACCAGAGTATGGCTATATGGCTTGCGCTTGGGGAGGTTTTGCCGGTTATGCCACAGCGATGCTCCTCTCTTATTTCGTAGGGCAGAAGAAGAATCCTGTGCAATATCCGCTCAGGAGCATCGCTGTCTATGTCCTGATAGCCCTGTTCTTCTATGCTATAATGGAGTTCGTTCCTGCTACCTGGCCGGTAGTTCTCCGCCTTGCTGTCAATACAGCGCTCATTCTCCTGTTTGTGGCTCACATTCTCTACCACGACTTCCCTTTGAAGTCGTTGATTGCGAAACTTAAAAATAGGCATTGATAGATAAAATTTAATTGATGCACGTCAAGAAAATGCGGTGTTTTGCGAAATGTTTGCGCACACAGCTTGCTATTTTGCAAAAAAGCCATACCTTTGCATCGTGTTTTTCATAGTATTAGATTTAAGGTTAACAAAGGTTGGGGTAAGGCGTTACCCCTTTTTTTATGCCCTTAAGTCTGGAGGATGAAATGTAATGCGTATATTTGTGCTTCGTAATATACGTTTATCTATGGAAAAGAAGCGTTTTCAGAAATTAATGAATGCTGCAGAACAGGGTGATGCCTGGTCGATGGTCGAGCTTGGCGTTTGCTACCAGAATGGGGCGGGCGTCGAGAAGAATATGTCCATTGCCGTCGATTGGTGGAAGAAGGCTGCGATGACCGATGACGAGCGCTGGGCGAAGGATGCCTGCTGGTGTTTGATTAACTATTATCTTGATGTCGATACTGACCATGCTGAGCGCTGGGCCGAACGCTTGTTCGAGTTTGGCGTTAATGACGGATTGATAAAGGTAGCTGACAAGCTGTGCAGCGTGGGCGACTGGGATCAGCCCGAAGGTGTGCAGCGCGATTTAGGTTATCATAAAGGACTCGAAATCTACATGAACCTTTTCAGGAGGCTGAAGCCAGATACCGATGATTCGAAAGGGGTGGCTGTTCTCTTCACTCTAAGCTATGACAAGATGCTGGCGAGTGGTAATGAACCGACAGAAGAGATGACAAAGTTTCTTGAGGAGATCGACCATCTGGTGCCTGACGATTCGAAATCAGACAATAGATTGCTGCGCAAAATGATGCATGCGCATCCGTTTCAGTGGTTCGTTAATATTCTCGTCAGGTCTTATAGCAGATTGATCTACGGCATTCTCGTGCTCCTTTGTATGTCTTATTTCATTCGTACCGTACTCAATGAAATTGACAGATACCGTCGGGGAAAAGCACCTTATGTGCTTGTCGTCACTGGCAACGGCAGGGGCTACTGGACCAAACCTACCGAGGAGTATGTCGTGGTGAATACAGACAGGTCGAAGGTGGTGCTGAAGGACCTTGAAGACAGGGCTTTCTATATTTACAACTGCAATTCGTGGCCTCACCGCGTCTATGTGTTCGACAAGAACCGAAAGGGCGAAATGGTGCCCGACACTATCATGCTTACGCCCCACAACTATCTGAAAGTCGACAGTTTCTCCCTCCGTCGTTACCGATGCGGCAAGGAAAAATATTAGATAACTCTCTTTATATCAGCTATTAGCGCAGTGGAGACTTACCTCCGCCGCGCTTCTTTTTTATCCCCACCGCACTCCTTATTTGTCTTCACCTCGCTGAAAACTATAAATAAAAGTAATATTTGTACAAATAATAGTTTTATTTATATAAATATTAGTTTTATTCTTACAAATATTAGTTTTATTTATACTTTTCTCCGAGGCCTCAGTAAGTCTTTAGTGCGGTGGTGTAGATTTTCGAGCGGTGTAGAGTTGATTTTCAAGCACTTGTTTTCAAAAGCGATTAAAGACAATTATTATTCTATACCACAGATCACGCAAATCTTCACAGATTAAATTCTGACAAATCCCATTATGCCGTAGGGGCGCCCCTTGCGGGTGCCCGAAAACGCATGACGTAGAGACGTCACAGTGTGGCGTTTCTTTTTTTTGGACACGGATTTTGTTTCCCGCAAATCCCGCTGATTGCCGTAGAGGTGGGAAACACTAAT
This sequence comes from Bacteroidaceae bacterium, assembly GCA_045576655.1. GTDB lineage: Bacteria > Bacteroidota > Bacteroidia > Bacteroidales > Bacteroidaceae > RGIG8745. The sequence goes on along the minus strand of JAZNGW010000004.1, from coordinate 62,899 downwards.
TGCCGCTAATTATTCAATAATTGTCTTCAGTTCTTTTTGAACGCGGATTACGCAGATTGGACGGATTTGCACGGATTTCCTCTTTGGGTACATTGTTTAATCTGTGTGCATCTGTGTGATCTGTGGTTTTTAGTGCGTTAAATATTGGTACGGAACACACTGAGAACACGGAACACACGGTTTTGTAGGGATCATAGTTCCCTCCCTTTGGGGAGGGTTAGGGAGGGGTCTTACACTGCTTGTGTTTTCGGGCGGACACATAGGTCCGCACCCTACAAAACGACTGCAACGGAAAGGGCACGCCCACTCCCTACAGCTTAACTCCTTAACTTCCTGACTCTTTAACTCCTGAAAAGGGCACCCGCAAGGGGTGCCCCTACAAGTGGGGGAAAAGAAAGTCTGTGTGCATCTGAGTAATCTGTAGTATAGAATAATTGGTTGTCTTTAATTCTCGTTTAAACAACAGGGGCGGACCGTCACGGCCTGCCCCTGTCTGGCTTACTTTCTATTTTATGTGATTGTGTTGTTTCGTGTGGTTTAGAACTCTACGTTCATGCGCAGAAGCGCGGCATTGTAGCTGCCCTCGTCATTCCAGATGCGCTGGTAGGCTGGTTGCAGGGCAATGTTGTCAGTGAGTTGCAGGCTGCAGGTTGCCTCGAGCACGGTCTCGTCGCCGAAGTCATAGTCGGCGTTGTTGACAACGACTCCGAGGGTGTTGCCAATCTTGTTGGTCAGGATGTTGTAGAGGAGTATGCCTGCACCCATGTAGCGCTTGCAACCGAAGTCGACTGAGAGGTTCTGTGAGAATTGCGCCATGAGGTCTATGTGGCGTTCGCCTGCCTTATAAACGCTCTGCTCGCCGTATAGCCAGTAGGCGAAGTTCGTCTTGTCCTCGGTCATCTCCTCGCCGTGAATCTTGTTTGCGTAGCTCACTCCAGCGAAGTATGTTCCTGAAAGTTGTGATTCCTGACGGTAGTTCACGTCGCCGATGAAGAATATGCCGTCGTCCTTGCGGATGTCGAGCAGTCCGTGGTCGGGACCGAAGAGCTGGCGTGCCACGCCGTTGTATACGCTTCCCTGCACGGTCCAGTTGTCGCTCATGGCCCAGTTGGCATGTATGCCGAGAGTTGAAAGCGGGTAGTTGCCGAGCGGATAGTTCTCGCCGATAGTAGGATAGATGCCGTGTGAGCTGTTGGTGAACAATGCTGTGCCGTCAGTGATGAAGTAGTCTTCGTTCACGTTTCTCACTCCGGCAAAGAGTTTGAATCTGTCGCTAAACTGGTGAGTGTAGCCCAATACAGCGAGTCCGAAGGCAAGGTTGTCGTTGTCGATGTTTGAGAATACCTGCCAGTCGTCGGCAACAGGACGGTCGAGGGTCTTGAATGTGTGGATCGATGCGAAGTCGATGCTTCCGTGTTTGCCTACGTTGAGTGATGCGTCGAGGCGGAGGAAGTTCATCCAGTTGGTCGATTTCTCGAAGTCGGTCTGCACTTCTGTGATGTATTGCACTCCAAATTCCTGTGCTGATGCACATAGCGTTGTGGCTGCGAAGCCAATGATTGTAAGTAATCTTTTTAGCATATCTTTGCGTGTTTAAGTATATAACAAATTTGATGGTGCAAAGTTACGGCGAACAGAAAAAACGGGCAATACTCAAATTTGATGATTTTATCCATCGCAGTGAGTATTGCCCGCAAGATGCTGTGATGTGCTTCTATAGTCTGTTTTTGTAGATTTCGCTGATAATCTTATGCAGAGAGTTTTCCAGTTCGAGGTATTTTGTCATGTTGGCATTGATGATATCGGCTTCGCGGAAGTAGTCGATGGAGGATGTCTGGCCTGCCTCGACGGATTTGCCAAGGAGGCGGAGCGTCGATTCCATGAGGTTGAGGTCGTATGCCTTCATGGCGTTTTCGGTGTGACGAAGTTCGGCTATCATGCCTTTAATGGCTGAGGTGTTCTGTATGCGTGTGTCCTTCAGCTGGTTAAGACGGGTTTCGTGCATGGCCTTAGCCTCGCGTGTCTTGTGGCGGTTGGAGAACAGCGGTATGCTTGCCCCGACGAGGAATCCGTTGACGGCGTCGTCGAGGTTGGTGTTGCGGCGATAGCCTACGGTTAGCTTTGGCAGTGAGTTCTGCTTGCTGACGCTGATGTTCTGTTTTGCTGACTTTGTTTGTGCTTCTGCAGCGATTATCTCCTTGTTCTCGGAGAGGTATTGCTCTGTCAGGGTAGCGTCGTCGGGGAGGAGCGGAAGCACGGGGTATTCGCTGCAGTTGAGTTCGATAGGCTGGTTGCCGTTCATGGCGGTGAGCGCCGCCAGTGCGCTTTCAAGTGCAGCATTGACATTTTCTGCCTCGGCGGTCAGCTCCATTCGCTCCATCTTCACTTTATTGAGTTCGATGATAGTGGCTTCACCGTTGTTGAACTTCTTGTCGTAGAGCAGTAGGAGGGTGTCTGCGATAGCGGTACGCTTGTTTATCAGGTCTTGCTTCTTGCGCAGGTGTATGATGTCCAGACAGAGTGTGCGAGCGCTGAGCATGACGTCTCTCCTTGTCAGCTCGTATTGTGTGCTGAGCTCGTGCTCCTTCATGTCGTTAGCCTTGTTGCGGGCGGCGTATAGGGTGGGGAAGTCGAAGTTCTGGCTTACCACGAGTTCGGAGCTTGCCACTCCGCTCACTCCGTTGGCATAGAACGGGCTGTACTGCACGGAAGTCTCGCCGAGGTTGTTGGCCGACTTTGCACCAATCATCTCTGCTTCGTTGCTGCTGTTCAAGACTTTGAGCGATACGTTGTTGCTTTCGATGGCCGCCAGCACAGAGTCGATAGGGTGGGCAACTGCTACCTGGACTGACAGGACTGTTGCTACGGACAGCAGGATGGAACGTGTTATGGAGTGTGTCATACTATTTTTGTTTCTTAATGCTTTGTATTACTGGGACGATATAGGCGTTGAGGATGGTCGATGTGAGTAGTCCGCCGAGAATGACTTTCGCCATCGGGCTCTGTATTTCATTGCCAGGCAGATCGCCGTTGAGGGCGAGCGGAATGAGAGCGAGCGCCGAAGTCAAGGCTGTCATGAGGATCGGGTTCAGACGGTCTACGGAACCTCGGATGATGCTGTCTCTAAGGCTGAGGCCTTGTTCCTGCTGCAGGGTGTTGTAGTGCGATATGAGCAGCATTCCGTTGCGTGTGGCTATGCCGAAGAGAGAGATGAATCCGATGATGGCAGGTATGCTCACCTCGCCCGTAGTGAACAGCAGCACGAACACTCCGCCGATGAGTGCGAGTGGCAGATTGATTAGCACGACTGCGCTCTGGCGCACGTTGCGGAACTGCATGAACAGGAGCAGGAAGATGACGATTATGCTTAGAATTGAGGTCAGCAGGAGTATGTTGCTGGCTGCCTGCTCGCTTTCGAACTGTCCGCCGTATTCTATATGATAGCCTTCAGGAAGAGTGATGTTCTCGTTTATTCTCGTCTGTATGTCGTTGACCACGCTGCGTAGGTCGCGTCCGCTGGTGTTGGCGGAGATTACGATCTTGCGTTTCACGTTCTCGCGGTTGATGGTGTTAGGACCTGTTGTCGACTTGATGTCGGCAATCTGTGAGAGCGGAATCATCCTGCCCTCGCTGTTGCTGATAGTCAGGTCCTTGATACGTTCGATAGACGAGCGGAAATCCTCGTCAGCACGCACTACGATATTGAAGGCTTTGCCTTGCTCATAGACCTGCGAAACGGTTTCGCCTGCGAGGTGCACTGTGATGAACTCGTTGAACTCAGGCAGCGAAATGCCGTGTTTGGCAAGCAGTTCGTGCTTTGGCGAAATGCTCAGTTCCGGACGCTCAATCTGTTGCTCCACGTTGAGGTCGGCAATGCCTTCCACGTCGCTGATGCTTTCCTTGATGCGGTTGCCTATCGAGAACATCTTGTTGAGGTCGTCGCCAAAGAGTTTGATGGCGATGCTTGCCCTCGTTCCGCTTAGCATCGCGTCGATGCGGTGGCTGATGGGCTGGCCTATCTCGATGTTGGCTCCAGGGATGACTGACAGTTTGTGGCGCACCTCTTCGAGGAATTCCGTCCTGGAGCGTCCGTCGAGTTCGTAAGGTGCTTCGATTTCAGATGCGTTCACGCCGAGTGCGTGTTCGTCCAGTTCTGCGCGTCCGGTCTTTCGTGCTACAGTCTTGATTTCAGGGATAGACATCAGTATTTGTTCTGCGCGCCGGCCTATGTTGTCCGACTCCTCAAGCGAAACGCCTGGCAGTGTGCTCACGTTGATTGTGAGCGAGCCTTCATTGAACGATGGTAAGAAGCTGCGTCCGAGGGTGAAGAAAAGTCCGAGCGCTACGGCAAAGAGAGCCACTGTTGACACGAGAATCGGCTTTTTGTGGTTAAGAGCCCAGACGAGACTGCGCTCATAGCGCACCTTCATCCATCTGACGAATCGTGGTTCTGGTGCCACATCCTCGCCGTCGGTTGCCTTCACTCCTTTCTTGCTTTTGCCTTTGAGCAGAAAACTGCACAGCACGGGAGTGAGTGTGAGTGCCACCAGTGTGGAGGCGGTGAGTGCCACGATGAATGCTATGCCGAGCGGAACGAGCATCTTGCCCTCCATGCCACTGAGGAAGAACAGCGGTATGAAGCTCACGATGATTATGATGGTAGAGTTGAGGATTGGCATGCGCACTTCTTTTGACGCTCTGTAAACCACCTCGATTGTGCTCTTCCGCAGTTCCTTGGGCAATCGTTTGTTTTCACGAAGGTGCTTCCACACGTTCTCTACGTCGACGATGGCGTCGTCAACGAGCGAACCTATAGCGATAGCCATACCGCCCAGACTCATGGTGTTTATTCCCATGCCCAAGAAGTGAAGCGTGATGATTGCCACAAGCAAGGCTATAGGGATGGTGATGAGCGAGATGAACGTGGTGCGTGCGTTAGCAAGGAAGATGAACAGCACTATGATGACGAAGATTGCTCCTTCAATCAGCGATGTCTTCACGTTGTCGATCGAACTGTCGATGAATCGTGACTGGCGGAAAATGTCGGTCGACACATTCACATCGGCAGGCAGGTTCTTCTTCACGTCGGCAAGGGCGTGCTCCAGGCGTTCCGTCAGGTCGATAGTGCCGGTATTGGGCTGTTTGGTCACAGTGAGAAGCACTGCCGGCTTGCCTTTCTCTGAGGCGAGTCCGAGTTTTGGTTGTTGGCTGCCAACCTTAACGTCGGCAATGTCGGCCAGTGTTACAGGCATGCCCTTTTCTGTGCGTTTGACTATGGCTTTTGCTATCTTATCGGTGTTGTCGGTCGACACCACTCCGCGCACGATGTATTCGTTGCCAAATTCGTAGATGACTCCGCCGCTGGTGTTCTGGTTCATGCCTCGCGTCACCGCCATCACTTCTCCGAGAGTCACACCGTAGTGCTTCATCTTGTCGGGATTTATCAGAATCTGGTATTCCTTGATGTCGCCGCCGAGCACTGCTACCTGCGCCACTCCGCCTGTCGATAGGAGCCGCGGACGGATGGTCCAGTCGGCAATGGTGCGCAGGTCGAGCATGGATGTGGTGTCTGCCGTCAGTCCGATTATCATCACCTCGCCGAGGATCGACGACTGGGGTCCAAGAGTGGGTGTGCCCACGTAGTCAGGCAGACGGTCGGCAATGGTGGCGAGTTTCTCCGATGTGATTTGTCGGGCGAGATAGATGTCGGTGTCCCAGTCGAACTCTACCCACACGACTGAGAATCCTGTGGTAGATGACGAGCGGACGCGCCGCACGTGGGTGGCTCCGTTCACTGCTGTCTCTATGGGGAAGGTGACGAGCATTTCCACTTCCTCTGCTGCCATACCCTGTGCTTCGGTCATTACGACTACGGTAGGTGCGTTGAGGTCGGGAAACACGTCCACCTCGGTCTTGCTGGTGGTGTAGGCCCCTGCGACTATCAGGAGTACTGCTGCTATGAGAATCAGCAGACGGTTATTGAGCGAAAAACGTATAATCTTGTTTAGCATGAAGTGAGGTTTTGAGTTTTATGTGGTTTGAGGCCGTAAGGTTTCCCTCCCCTGGGGGAGGGTTAGGGAGGGGCTCTTCTCTTCCCCTAATGACTATGACTGTGGCCAGGGATGGAACTGCTGGCCGATGCCAGGCGCACATGGATGGCGCCTTCAGTCACTACGATTTTACCTTCGTGGAGTCCTGTAAGTATTTCGATGCGGTTGCCGTCGTTCATGCCGAGAGTCACTTCCTGTTTGTGATAGCAAGTGGCGTCGTCCTGAACGTAAACGAAGTGGACGCCCTGCTCCTCGGTTATGGCAGTGACAGGCAGACTTATCACGTCGTGTCTTTCTCTGCCAAGGAGGTTGACCTTGACGAAAGAACCGGCGATGAGGTCGCCGCTGTAGTCTATCTCAAACGTCACTGGTATGAAAGCCGATGCGTCGCTTACGGTCTTGCCTGTGGAAAGAACCTTGCCGTTAAGTTTGTCGGTTGAGAACACTTCCTCGCTGTAGTCGGTGAGGAAGTTGGCTGAGGTGATTTCGCCCATGTCTTTGTAGTGGCGCAGCGGCAGGTCGGCCTGCAGATACAGACGGTTGTTCTTGGCTATGTCGGCAAGGAACTGTCCTGTATTGACGTAGTCGCCAGCACTGACGTTGCATTTGCGTATGTATCCGCTGATAGGGGCTGTGACTGCCACTCCGCCCTTGCCTCCCTTGGAAGCAGTGGCTTCATAAGCGATGCGTGCAGTCTCGTACTTTTCCTTTATGGCATTGAATGCCGATTGAGTCACGAGTTTGTCGGCAAGCAACTTCTCCGCACGCTCGTATTCGCCTTTGGCTGTCTCGTATGTTATGCGTGCCTTCTGTGAAGGGTCGCCATCTTGGATGTTGTCGGCAGAGATGAAAAACAGCGTTTCACCTTTCTCTACCTTCATGCCTTCGGTGATAGGGTGTGCCATCCTTACGATTCCCGACATGCTTGCCACTGCTGACGATTCGTCGCCCTGAGCGGCAATGAGGTGGCCGCTTGTGGTTATCACGGAGCGGAATGGCGCCTTGACCACTTTCTGCACTTTCACTCCGGCGTTCTGCGCCTTCTCCTTGCTCATCGCAATCTCGTCGCCGTGAGCAGTTTGATGGCTTTCCGCCTCATGAATGTGCCCTTCATGGCTGTGTACTTCATGTTCGTGAGCGTCGTGAGAGTGTCCTTCATGATTGTGCCCCTCGCTGTTGTGTTTATGGCCGCATGCACAGAGCATCAATCCGCCCAGCAGGGTTGCCAAGATGTATTTGTTAGTCTTCATAACTGTGGGTTTTGCATATTTTCATGCAAAGGTATGCAAAAAAAAATGCAATTCAGTTGCAAAGTTGGGTGCGTGGCTCATTTCTATACCAACGAGCGCTCGTTTGATTATCAATGAGCCCTCATTTTTTTGTCAACGAGCGCTCGTTGGTTTACCGAAACTTGGCGACAAGAGAACAGCTACAGCTGTAAAACGATGATTTTAACACCTTTTTATGGTGTTTGTGCAATTTCAATGGGATTCTTTTCGTAACTTTGCGCCAGAAAATAAAAATGTGGACAGATTTGGGCAGCTTGCAACCACGGTAAAAAATGCTAAAACGATAATTTCCCGAAGTGGAGATTGTCACGCATTCTTCCCAATTTCTTAGTCCCGAACTAATTTGTTTAATCTTCTATAATTCTTAATTAGGATGGGCTATTTATTTACATCGGAATCAGTGAGTGAGGGGCACCCTGACAAGGTTGCCGATCAGATTTCAGACGCTGTGCTTGACGAACTGCTTGCTTATGACAAGGAGTCGAAGGTGGCGTGTGAAACCCTTGTCACAACGGGTCAGGTTGTTGTGGCAGGCGAGGTGAAGTCGAATACATATGTTGACCTTCAGGAGGTGGCGCGACGCACTATTTCGCGCATTGGATATACTAAGGCAGAATATAAGTTTGAGGCTGAGAGTTGTGGAGTGCTTTCCGCTATTCATGAGCAGAGTGCAGACATCAACCGCGGTGTGGAGCGTGAAAATCCGATGGACCAGGGTGCGGGCGACCAGGGTATGATGTTCGGTTATGCAACAAACGAGACTGAGAACTACATGCCGCTTTCGCTCGACTTGAGCCACCACATATTGCGCACTCTCGCTGATATACGTCGTGAGGGCAAGCTGATGAACTATCTCCGCCCTGACGCAAAGAGCCAGGTCACTATAGAATATGGCAAGGACGGCAAGCCTAAGCGCATTGATACAATTGTGGTTTCTACGCAGCACGACGATTTCGTTACAATCGAATCGCTCGGACACAAGGCGGGTAGCGCCCCCGTAGACCAACTGCAGAAAGAGGCGGACGAGAAGATGCTGAACAAGATCAAGGACGACGTGATCAACATTCTTATGCCGAGAGTCATCAGTGAGATTTCCAATCCTGCTGTGCTGAACCTCTTCAAGAACGACATAAAGTATCACGTTAATCCTACTGGCAAGTTTGTGATAGGAGGTCCGCACGGCGATACAGGCCTAACAGGACGTAAAATTATTGTTGATACTTACGGTGGCAAGGGCGCACACGGAGGCGGCGCATTCTCTGGCAAGGACCCTTCAAAGGTGGACCGCAGTGCGGCTTATGCAGCGCGCCACATAGCCAAGAACATGGTGGCAGCAGGAGTGGCTGACGAGATGCTCGTTCAGGTTAGCTACGCTATCGGTGTGGCTGAGCCTATCAATATCTACGTGAACACTTACGGCAAGTCAAACGTGAAGATGAGCGACGGCGACATCGCCAAGAAGATTGCGGAAATTTTCGACATGCGACCTAAGGCTATCGAGGAGCGCCTTAAACTGCGCAACCCTATCTATGAGGAGACTGCAGCATACGGTCACATGGGCCGTAAACCTGAGGTCGTGACTAAGCATTTCGACAATCGCTATGAAGGCAAACGCGACATCACAGTCGAACTATTTACGTGGGAAAAACTCGACTACGTTGACCGTATCAGACAAGTTTTCGGAGTATGAAAAAAACAATATGTGTGTACTGTGCGTCAAGCACGAAGGTGAACCAACGCTATTATGACGCTGCTGTCGAACTGGGCGAACTCATAGCCCAGAAGGGTATGCGGCTTGTAAATGGTGCCGGAACGATGGGGCTTATGCGCGCTTGTGCCGATGCTGTGCTCAACAGCGGCGGAGAGGCTGTGGGCGTGATTCCGCAGTTCATGATAGACCGCAACTGGCATTATGAGGACATGACCGAACTAATTGTGACCAAGGATATGCATGAGCGCAAGCGCAAGCTTGCCACTATGGCCGATGCGCTCATTGCCCTTCCTGGAGGATGCGGCACGTTGGAAGAACTGCTTGAGGTCATCACCTGGAAGCAGTTGGGCATAATCAACAAGCCTATAGTGATTCTTAACACTGACGGATACTACACACCGCTAATCGAAATGCTTGAGAAAGCGGCGCGTGAGCATTTCATGCGTGAGGAACACCTCCGCCTGTGGACTGTGGCAAGCACTCCTGAAGAGGCCCTTGAACAAGTTGAGAACGCTCCGGCATGGGATGCTGACACGGCGAAGTTTATGGCAAGAATTTAGTGCAGAAAGGTGATACAGGTGGCAGACACATTATCAGCAGCTATGCCGTCCGCATGGTCGGCAAACGACGGTATATGCCAGGATATGTCGCAGGAGGTGCTGTTTGTCGGCAACGTGGACCTGTCGGGCGTTGTCCCGCATCAGCCGCAAGGAGTGCAGGGGCAGCATCGGACAGAGCGTGTTGGCGACAATGATGTGGTTGTCGGGCTGTTTCTGCTCATGTTCTGCATTATGGCGTACGTCATTGGCAATAGCAAGTATTTCTTTGCCCATAGAATCAGAGAGTTCTTCAGCCGCAGACGTGCATACACAGGGGGCGATGCCGAGGTGCTGCGAAGTGAGGTGCGAAATACGGTGTTGCTCACAACCGTGTCGTGCTTGTCGTTGGCAATAATGTTTTGCAACCGCCTTGCGATTAACGGTGCAGATGGAATATATTATGAGGCAGGGAACCTTTTCCCGACTTTAGGCGTTTCTTTTGCAGTAATAGTCCTGCTGCTTGTTATGAAGACTGCTGTTTATGCCTTTGTGAACGGGGTGTTTTTCAGCCGTGACGCTAATGCGAAATGGCTGTCATCGTTTTTCCTTTTGTGTTCAGCCGTATCGCTTTTCCTCTTTCCTGTGTCGCTTGTGGAAGTCTATTCCGAAGTAGACAAATCGGTTGTAACATATTGCTTATTAGGGGTGCTGGTTTTGTGTAAAATTTGCATATTTTACAGACTATATGTTAACTTCTGTTCTAAAAAAGAAGGATTTTTGTTGATTTTTTTGTACTTTTGCAACGTGGAAGTGTTACCGTTGCTTTTAGTGTGGCGTTTCTGCTCGAATTTGTTATGAAATAAGGAGTGGGCTGAGACTCAATATATTATTTTTTTAATCGGTAGTTGAAATAATGGCAATTAAGATTTTAGTATCGCAACCTAAACCGCAGACTGAGAAGTCTCCGTATTTCGATGTTGCTAATAAGTATGGAATTGATATGGTCTTCAGACCGTTCATTAAGGTGGAGCCGATGGAGGCAAAAGATTTCCGCCAGCAGAAGGTCTCAATACTTGATCATACTGCAATTATCTTCACTTCTCGCCATGCTATCGATCATTTCTTCAACCTATGCAAGGACTTGCGCGTAAACATTCCTGACGACATGAAGTATTTCTGCGTGTCGGAGACTGTGGCACACTATATCGTGAAGTATGTGCAGTATAGAAAGCGCAAGATTTTTATCAGCCCAACTGGTAAGGTGCATGATTTGGCGCCGTTTATCATGAAGCATAAGACAGAGAAGTATTTCCTTCCGCAGTCGTCTGTGCATACTGATGACATCAAGAATTGGCTTGACAGTCTCGGCGTGTTCCATAGCGAGGCTGTGATGTACTATACCGTCAGCAATGATTTCGCTGCTGATGAGAGGTTCGACTACAATATGCTTGTCTTCTTCAGTCCGGAAGGAATCAACTCTTTGCTTAAGAATTTTCCAGACTTCCAGCAAGGCGACATTGCTATCGCATGTCTTGGCGAAAAGACAATCAAGGCGGCAGAAGAACGCGGATTGCGCGTAGATTTGCGTCCGACTCCGGAACTTCGTTCTGTGCCAGCCATGATTGAACACTATGTCAAGAACCGCGCGTAACGCTGGGGATCGTAGTTCTGAACCCTTACGCACAGTCCACAATGTATTCTTTCAGCAAGGCAGAACGTATTTGTAGCAAACGTGTAATTGACAAATTGTTTGCTGGCGGCAACACCTCTATGGCTGTTTACCCTCTGCGTGCCGTGTGTATGCCTGTTGAAAGGGAGAGTGTTCCGGCATCCATTTTAATTAGTGTTCCCAAACGTCGTTTTCGTCATGCTGTCGATCGTAACCGAATGAAGCGTCAGGTGCGCGAGGCTTATCGCTTGAATAAGCATGTTATCTGGAAAGCGCTTGAGAGCAAACCCTATTCTTTGGCGATTGCATTTGTCTGCATTGCTGACAAACCTTTAGCTTCGGCAAATGTTGCGCGAAGCGTGAAGAAAATCCTTGTCAGAATAGAGGAGCAGGTTATCCGCAAGATCGAAGATAATAATTGTCAGGATTGATTATTGTTTTGGCTGTTCCCGTAGTTCTTAATACCATACTCTTTGTTTCGTGCTTAGCTTAAGTACGTATAAACTTAGTCTAAGTCTGTATAGATTCAGCCTGAGTTTGTATAAACTTAGTCTAAGTTTGAAACTTTTACTCCTGTGCAGCAGTTTTCTCCGACAGGCTATGGACGGTTGCCTCTTCTTATTCAGATGATTAGTGCGAACGTTGCAGAGAGATGGATGTTGCTGCTTATTTCCTGCTCCAAAACGGCGGAGGAGATGTTTAGGCTCTTAGATGCTGCTTCGTAGATTTCGTCGATGGAATGGGGGCTTTCGTCAGTTTCCAGCCATAAAGAATGCCGATGAAATGCGAGGTCGAGGCTGTCGGCATTGAAGTGTTCGCCAAAAGAGAGCTGGAAACCGTTGTCGAGCAGTTGTCGTGCTTGTTGAGGTTTGCCCCTGAATCCATGTATAATCCATTGCTGCTGTGGGCGCGTCTTTTTTCGCAGAGCTATGATTTCGTCGAATGCTTTTACGCAATGGATGATGAGCGGTTTGCCTACTGATTCGGATATTCGGATGTGTTCGATGAAGATCGTTTCTTGCAGCTTGGGATCTGCTCCGCGCAATTTGTCAAGTCCTGTTTCGCCGATGAACAGGACGTTTTTCGCTGTCGCAGCTGTGCGCACTTTGTCCATTTCGCTCTTCCATTCAGCGTTGATGTTCCAGGGATGCAGTCCTACCGAGCAGTACGGTTCGGGGCTCCACGCTTCGCCTGGCATAAGATTTCTTATGCTTATTGTTTGCGGGGAATGGCAGTGACGGTGTGTATGTATGTCGATTTTCATGGTACGGGGTCATATCCGTGTCCTCCCCAGGGGTGGCATCGGAGTATGCGGCGTATGGCGAGGTAGAGGCCGCGGAAAGGACCGTGCTTCTTTATGGCCTCGACGGCATACTGCGAACACGTAGGGGTGAACCTGCACGATGGAGGCGTGAGGGGAGATATGCAGTTGCGGTAGAAGTAGATGGGCAACAGCAGCAAGTATTCAATGGCTTTGGTTATGTATTTGATGACGTGCAGATGTGTGTGTTTTTTATGGATGTTTTCTTTGTTGCTAATTGTTCTTCTGTCGCTTAATCCATTCCTCCTTGGTTCTTCGCCATCGCTTGTGTGTCCACAGCCACATGTGTGGAGTTGTGCGGATGTCCTCTTCAAGCATCTTCATGTACTGGTCGGTGAGGTCAAAGTCGGGAAGTTCTGCAGGGGTGTGCGTCATAGGGATAAATTCGCAGTGATAGTATCCTCGGCGAGGGCGTGTCACATGGGCGTAGTAAACCATGGCTCCGAGTTTCTTGGCCAGTACCTCTGTGCCTGTGAATACGGCTGTTTCGCGATTGAGGAACGGGGTGAAGTGGTGTATGCTTTCCCATTTAGGCTGCTGGTCGCTGATAAAACCTACGACGACGTTCTCGCCGTTTTTCTTTATTTCGAGTATGCGACGCAGGGTCTTCTTCATAGGGATGCACTCGCCGCCGTATTGCTCGCGTAATTTGAGGAAAATGCGGTCGGATACCTTGTTGTATAGCGGATGGTATATCTGCGAGCAGTGTGCATATGGCATCCAGTACTGCAACGATGCAATCCACTCCCAGTTGCCGAAGTGACCGAGATAGGCAAACATGTAGTCCTTGCCGTTGTCGAATCCTTCTTTGATATGTTCGAGTCCGCTGAAAGTCATACGCCTTGTCATCTCCTTTTGGGAAATGGAGAAAAGTTTGATGTCCTCGGCGAAGTAGTCGCATAACTGATGGTAGAAGTCGTTGGCAATCTTGTCGCGTTCTTCTTTTGACTTATCGGGGAACGACTTTGCGAGGTTATCGTCGACAACCTTTCTGCGGTACATGCGTTTTACAATCGGATATACGAGATCGGAGAGTATATAGAGCATTCTCAGCGGTAGTAGCGATATTAGCCAAAAGAGGCCATAGAAAAAATGGTATGCCATTGTTTAGTTGTTGATGATACTAATTCCTTTTTCCACGATGACTGCGGGGGCTATGCCGTTTAAGCAACGGTAGTCGCCAAACTGGCAAGGTTTGTTGCCGTAGATGGAGCATGGGCGGCAAGGGAGGTCGAGCTGGACACTTCTGCTGGCTGTTTGCCCCCATCCGGTGAAGCCTGCTTTGGGGTGTGTGGCTCCCCATACGGAGAGTACGGGTGTGCCTACTATTGATGCTATGTGCATATTGGCTGAGTCCATAGCTATCATCAAATCAAGTTTGCTCATAAGCAGAATCTCGTTGTGTAGTCCGCCAAGAAGTCCGCAGGTGGATGTGATGTTTTCGCCTTCCCATGACTGGAGTATGGAACTTTCTTTTTTGCCTGCGCCGAAGAGCAATACTTTGCATCCTTGTTGGGCAAAGCTCTCTGCTACAGTCTTCATCTGCTCCAGAGGGTAGATTTTGCCGTCGTGGGCGGCAAATGGCGCTATTCCCACCCATTTAGCCCCTTCTGCTTTGGGCCCTATGGCAGAGTTGATCACGTTGAAGTTCTCTGTCAGCGGATTGAAGGCTTGCTTGTAATCAAGCGTGAAGTCGTAACCTAACTGATTGAATACTTCCTTGTAGCGCTCTGTCATTGGTTTGAGAGGTTCGCTGGTCAGTCCGTTGCCCAAGAGCGCTTTCTTTTCTTTTCGCCCTTTGTCAATTACTGCAACCTTCGTTCCGTTCATCTTGAAGCGTAAGCGCAAATATTTGGTTCGCAGTACGTCGTGCAGGTCAGCCACTGTGTCATATCCCTTTCTCTTAAGTTCGCTATAAAGTCGTCCGAGTCCGAGGATTCCGCTGTAATTTTCAAGATCCACAGGCATCACCTCGACATTTGCGGGTGTCCATTGGAACATGGGTGCAAAGCGGCTGCGTGTCATTACGGTGATTCGGAGTTCGGGGTGTTGTGATGCCAGTGAGTGTATTACAGGCACAGTCATGGCAACATCGCCCATAGCGGAAAATCTTATGACGAGAAGCTTTTTCATTTGATGTGGTGTTATAGAAAAGGGCATCCGCTGGGGATGCCCCTACGTATTGTTTCTGACGGGCTTATTTCTTTCCGTAAAGGATTGGGTTTGTGCTAGGGTCGTTGTACATCTTCATCTGCTTGTATACCTTCATGTACTTACGGCCTGCTTCTATATCTGCAATTAGTTGGTCGATAGCAGTGGAGAGGTCCTTTTGCTGTTCGAGAAGCACATCTAATTTCTTTTTGCACTGTGCGAGGTGTTCCTCCGATGCGTCGTTGCGCTCAGTCTGCTCCTTCATGTGGTAGATCTTCAGGGCGAGGATGCTGAGTCTGTCGATTGCCCAAGCTGGACTTTCTGTATTGATAGTCGCGTTTTCGAGAATCTTGATGTCCTTGTATGTGTCGAGGAAGTAACTGTCAATCATCTCGACTAAGTCCGTTCTGTCCTGATTGCTCTTGTCGATGCGGCGCTTGAGCACGAGTGCTGCCTCTGGATCGATTTGCGGGTCACGGATGATGTCCTCAAAATGCCACTGTACGGTGTCAATCCAGTTCTTTACGTAAAGATAGTATTCAATAGTGCCCTGTTCGTAAGGGTTGTTGATAGGTTGATCCACATCGTCTATCTTGTGGTAATCAATGATCACCTGGTCGAAGATAGGCATGCATCGTTGTGTAAAGGTCATAGCTGTTATGGTTTTTAATATACATTCTAATGCAAATCTATATAAACTTTCCGAGAAACACAACCGTTTGTGCCAAAATTACTAACTTTGCTCGCATGAAAGTAGTTGTAGACGATAAGATTCCTTACATACAGGGACAGATTGAGCAGATTGCGGATCAGGTGGTGTATATGAACGGCGGTAGCATCACTGCTGCAGATGTGAAGGACGCCGACGCTCTGATTATCAGGACGCGCACGATATGTAACCGAAGTTTGCTTGATGGGTCGAATGTGCGTTTAGTGGTCACGGCGACTATCGGCTACGATCATATAGACACGGACTATTTGTATGAGGCGGGGATTATTTGGACAAACTGCCCAGGATGTAATGCGTCGTCGGTGCGCCAATATGTGCATAACAGCTTGTTGGTTCTTGACATGTTGAGTCCCGACTTAACGGTAGGTGTTGTCGGCGTGGGACACGTGGGAAGTCTTGTGGCTGCCGACCTGGCTGCTGTGGGCATGAATGTTCTTAGGTGCGACCCTCCGTTGGAGGATAATGGTGCAGAGGGCGAGTTCGTTAGTCTTGAACGCATTGCAGCAGAGGCTGACATTATCACGTTCCATACTCCGCTGGTTAGGGACGGAGCGTATTCTACCTATCATCTTGCAGATGAGACGTTCTTCTCTTCTCTGAAAAAGCGTCCGCTGATAATAAATTCAAGTCGGGGCGAGGTTGTTGATAATGATGCGCTTGTTCGTGCTATTGACAGTGGGCTGGTGCGTGATGCTGTGGTTGACACTTGGGAGGGAGAGCCTAAAATTAATCTTGATTTGTTGCGCCGTGCAGTCATAGCTACTCCGCATATTGCGGGCTATTCTGCCGACGGCAAGGCTAACGCCACAAGGATGTCTTTGCAGGCTGTGTGTGAGTTTTTCGGCAAACCTTTCTCGCTTGAGGTCTGTCCGCCTGAGTTGCCTGAGAATTTGCGCCCTACGTCTACGAATCTTTTCGAGCGCGCGCTTCAACTGTACAATCCGTTGGAAGATACGGAGCGCCTAAAGAGTTCGCCTGAACGTTTTGAGTGGTTACGTGGCAACTATCCGTTGCGTAGAGAGGAGTAGCGGATTATACAGCTCCTTTGAGAACTATAACGGTATATCCTACGATGATATATCGTACCACCTTGCCTACCGTCGTGAAAAAGAGCACCTTGAAGATGTTGATGCGAAGCATTCCCATCGCTACGGCTATTGCTGTGCCCAGGATAGGCAGGAATGTGAAGATTGCTATCCATGAGCCTCGTCTTTCGACAAATTCTTTTGCTTTTACGATTCTTTTTTCCTTTACTTTGAGCCACTTGGCTATGGTTCTGGTGTTGCCAAACCTGCCTATGTAGTAGTTGAACATGCTTCCGGCGATGTTGCCCACGGAGGCCCAAGCAATAGTGAGCCATGGGTCCATACTGCTCATGGCAAGTAACGCTGCCAATACAGCCTCGCTGCTGAAAGGGACGAATGTTCCTGCGAGGAAGGCAGCCATAGCCATACCGAAGTAGCCGTATTCAATAAAGATTGCGTTGAGTGCTTCCATTTTTAATCACGTTTTATAGTTCGATGAAATTAGCGTATGCAACGCTTGCAATGAGTAGACACACCGCAATGGTGTAGATGTTTGAAAATCTTGAGTATTCCTGTGCCAAATGGTGTCCCGCCAAAATGGATGAGTTGATGATGAGGAGCGGAAAAATTTCGTTGAAATGGGCTGTTTCCCACAGGAGAAATAGGACTGAGGCCGCAAACAAGATGATTCCAGTGTAGATGTATGTTCTGGTGCGAGTTTTGTCGAGATGACTTCGCATGTAGAAGTTTATGCTTCCTGCAATGCCCATTGTGGCGACTAAGGCAAGACTGAGCCAATTGTGTGTACTCCAAATAGCATAGTCGGGCTGTGAGAACCGAAAATCACCGATGAAATGGGCAAAAACGCTGGCAAAGTCACCGGACATATATGCTAACGAGAAGAGAATCCAGTATGGTGTGATGACGCCTAATATTGAAGCGCACAATGTTCTGAGGGTAAATGCACGCAGCGTGATCAGTGTCGTCCAGAAGAATGGAATGAAAAGCAGGAATTTTGGGAAAAACAGCGATGCCGCGCTCAGTAGCATGAAAGCTATATAGACCATTGGCATGCAGTCGGTGCGCTGATAACTGAAAAACAGCGGAAAGTAGGCCGTCATGGTGAGCGCAAGAATGATATGTGCAGGCTGGAATGTATGCAGAAATGTACACATGGTGAGCAGGACGGCAAGTGTACTGCTGAGCATACGCGAGCTTATGCGTAGCAGGATGAACTTGTTGTTAAACTCTGCCATGAGGTAGACAGCAAGGAGACAGAAGAGAAACCCGATGGCAGTCGCATCCCATCCGCTTGTCGCCCAAGCGGGTATGTGATGCCACATTCCTAACGAGGGGGCTGCGATTTGCGTTTTGCCCTGCCCGACTGACATGAACCAGAAAACAAGTGACAAAACAGCAACGACAGGCAAGGTGAACTTGCTTGTCGCTATTGTTTTCTGGATGTAATTCCGGTAGAGCATTATGCTTGTAGGCAACCTTTAGAGGTCAGCGCCGATGTCGCTGCGGAAATATTTCTTTTCAAACTGTATTTTTTGTGCTTCCTTGAATGACTTGGCAAGAGCCTCGGCCTTGTCCTTGCCGTAAGAACTTACAGCGATTACACGACCGCCATTAGTTACAACTTGACCGTCCTTCATTGCTGTTCCAGCATGGAATACGATGCTTCCTTCCACATCTTCAATTCCGCTGATAGGGAATCCTTTTTCGTAGGCCTCAGGATAGCCGCCCGATACGAGCATGACACACACTGCGGAGCGGTCGTCAAACTCTATTTTACGTTCGTTGAGGTTGTCCTCGGCCACACCTTCCAGAAGGTCTACGAGGTCGCTTTTGATGCGGAGCATTACGCTTTCAGTTTCAGGATCGCCCATGCGGACGTTGTATTCGATGACCATAGGATCGCCTGCCTTAGCGCATGAATAGTCGGCATTTACATTGATTAGACCGAAGAATATGAATCCCTTGTAGTCGATGCCGTCTGCTGCGAGGCCTTCTACAGTAGGGCGGATGATGCGGTCCTCAACCTTCTTCATCCATTCTGCGTCGGCAAACGGTACTGGCGAAACGCTACCCATACCGCCTGTGTTGAGGCCTGTGTCGCCTTCGCCGATGCGCTTGTAGTCCTTAGCTTCGGGCAGAATCTTGTAGTTCTTGCCGTCGGTCAGTACGAATACGGAGCATTCTATGCCGCTGAGGAATTCTTCGATTACCACTGTGGCACTTGCATTGCCGAACATACCACCGAGCATTTCTTTAAACTCCTTCTTTGCCTCTTCAAGAGTAGGGACGATGAGTACACCTTTGCCGGCGCACAGTCCGTCAGCTTTGAGAACGTAAGGTGCCTTGAGCGTTTCAAGGAATTTGAGTCCCTCTTCCACGTTTGTACCATTGAAGCTACGATAGGCAGCCGTAGGGATGCCGTGGCGCGCCATGAAATTTTTAGCGAAATCTTTGCTGCCTTCGAGTACTGCACCTTGCTTTGATGGTCCGATGACAGGGATGCCTTTCAGTTCTTCGTCATGCTTGAAGAAGTCATAGACACCCTTTACAAGAGGGTCTTCCGGACCGACAACGACCATGTCTATGCCTTTGTCGAGGCAGAAGGTCTTTATGCCTTCGAAGTCGTCTGCCTTGATGTTGACATTCTCACCGGCATTTGCCGTACCTGCATTGCCTGGAGCAATGTAGAGTTTTTCAGTTTTAGGACTTTGAGCAATTTTCCATGCAAGAGCGTGTTCGCGTCCGCCGCTTCCCAATAAAAGTATTTTCATGAAATTATAGTGCTTTTGTTGTGAGTCGATAAATTGATAGAGGAGCGTTTGTTTTCAAAAAGCGCCCGTTTGTAAACAAATGAGCGCTCAAAAATAATTTAACGAAGACCCGTAGGCGTTACCCCAGAGCCTTCGTTGACTTTACGATGTTATTTTCTTTCGATTGTCTGGTCGCGGTCAGGACCTACTGATACGATTACAATTGGTGTTTCCAATTCCTTTTCGAGGAATGCGATGTAGTCTTTGAATGCCTGTGGAAATTCTTCTTCAGACTTGATTTGTGTGAGGTCTTGGTTCCATCCTGGCATTTCCACGTATACAGGCTCTATACCCTCGTTTATGTCGTAAGGGAAGTAGTCAATCTGTTCGCCGTTAGACAATTTGTATGCAACACAAGCTTTGATAGTCTTGAATGTGTCGAGCACGTCGCTCTTCATCATGATGAGCTTTGTCACTCCGCTGACCATTACTGCATATTTGAGGGCTACGAGGTCAATCCATCCGCAACGGCGTTCGCGTCCTGTCACAGCGCCGTATTCGTGTCCGATGTCGCGGATTTTTGCACCAGTCTCGTCAAAAAGTTCTGTAGGGAACGGCCCTGCTCCTACTCGTGTGCAGTATGCCTTGATGATACCGTATACGTCGCCGATCTTGTTAGGGCCGATGCCGAGACCGATACATGCTCCAGCGCAGATTGTGTTAGATGATGTTACGAACGGATACGAACCGAAGTCGATGTCTAACATTGTTCCTTGTGCGCCTTCGCAGAGAACTGATTTGCCTTCCTTGAGCAATCCGTTGATTTCGTGCTCGCTGTCGACGATAGGGAATTGCTTGAGGTATTCAATTCCTTCGAGCCACTTCTTCTCAACCTCGGTGATGTCGTAGTCTGTGTAGTTGAGCGAACGGAGTATTTCTTCGTGGCGAGCCTTATGGGCTGCATATTTCTTCTCGAAGTTGTCGAGGATGTCGCCAACGCGGAGACCATTTCGGCTTGTCTTGTCGGTATATGTAGGGCCGATGCCTTTTCCTGTAGTGCCAACCTTGTCCTTGCCCTTAGCTGCCTCGTATGCCGCATCGAGTATTCTGTGTGTAGGCATGATAAGGTGCGCTTTTTTTGAGACGTGGAGGCGACTCTTAAGTTCGTGTCCGGATTTTTCCAAGTCTTTTGCTTCGTCCATGAAGAGGTCTGGAGCGAGAACTACACCGTTGCCGATAATGTTTACCTTGTCTCCCTGGAAGATGCCTGATGGAATAGAGCGGAGAACGTACTTCTCCCCTTCAAATTCTAAGGTGTGGCCAGCATTTGGACCTCCCTGGAATCGTGCTACGACGTCGTATCTTGGCGTAAGCACGTCTACAACTTTTCCTTTTCCTTCATCTCCCCATTGAAGACCTAAAAGAACATCTGCTTTCATAATGTTTTCTTATCGTTGTTTTGTAATAGTTTTTTCTTTTGCCGGCTCAGTTTCTGTCGGCATTTAGTGCAAATGCCGTATAGGCAGAGGTCATGGTCGGTGATGTTGAATCCTCTTAGTTTGATAGTGCTGAGCGTATTTTTGAGGGTTGTACTGGAGAACTCGCTAATCGAATTGCATTCAGTGCAGACCATGTGGTAGTGCGGTCTGTTTGTGCGCTTCTCGTAAAGGATGACGCCTCCAAATTGGTGGCGCATGACGAGATTGGCGCGGTACAGCATCTCAAGTGTGTTGTACACTGTTCCTCGGCTCACTCTGAACTTTTCGTTCATTGTTGCGTGCAAATCGTCGGCGGAGATGTGCTTTCCAGAGTTGTGCACCGCCTCAAGAACTGCGTATCTCTCGGGCGTTTTGCGCATCTTGTTCATTGTCATGAACTGCGTCAAAGTTGTCTTTGCTGCTTCCAGTTCCTTGTCTCCGTTCATACTGCCCGCTTTTAAGCGCAAATTTATTATTTTTCTGTGGGAGAGACAAATAAAAACATGAAATGTTTATCGGGTTTTCTTTAATTCCTCTTTAAGCGATGCGCGTGGCACTCCCAACTCTATTGCGCGGTTGAAATCTCGGTGTGCATAGAACTTGTTGCCGCTTTCGAGATGCAGATATGCGCGTGCAAGTATGTAGTTCTTGTTGTCGGGTTCGAGTTCGATGGCTTTGTCGAGGTCCAGCAGTGCCAGTTCTGTTTGTTTGGCGTCTTGTTCCATCTCGGCGCGGATGCTGTAAAGTTCCGCTTTGTCAGGGAAGTTTTCTATCATCAGCGTTATGCGAGATATGGCTTCTGTGTTCTTGTTCGTCGCTTGGCAGATGATGGCGATGGACAGTTGGGCTGCGTAGTCGTTGGGGGATATTTCTAATACTCGCGAGTAGTCGGCGCGCGCTTCGGCGTATTCCTTGCGCTTGGT
This sequence comes from Bacteroidaceae bacterium, assembly GCA_045576655.1. Taxonomy (GTDB): domain Bacteria; phylum Bacteroidota; class Bacteroidia; order Bacteroidales; family Bacteroidaceae; genus RGIG8745. The sequence continues at coordinate 41,242 of JAZNGW010000004.1, read as the reverse complement.
GTGTATGAATGCTCTGCACTTGAGCGCATGTAGGTTTTTCGGGTCGTAGGTGATGATGTTGCCGTAGTCTATGATGGCTTCTCTGAGGTTACTGAGCCTGAGGTATAGGTCGGCGCGTGAAGTGAGAATCGGTACTGACTGCGGAACAATTGCGAGTGCGGAGGTATACGACTGTAGCGCTTCTTCGTACTTTTCGCTTCTTTCCTGCAGCTTGCCCATGTTGGCGTGGATGAGTGCGTTGCGGTGGTCGCTTGGCGAGGTTGCCAGGGCTTGCCGGAAGAGTTCTTCGGATTGCGCAATGCTGTCTTTTGCCGCTGCTGCCAGAGCTTGCTCAACAAGTTGCTCGTAGGTTTGGGCAGTGCTTTGCGCTACAGAATGTTGCGCTGTGAAGGCGAAGGTTAGGAGTGCGGTCGTGATAATTTGGTTTAGGCGTTGTTTCATGGTGATGTTTTTACCAGAATTTATTGTGTTCTTGGCTGTATTCAAATCCGGCTTCGGCAAGTTTCTTGCAGAGAGAATCCTTGTCTACGTCCATGCTTCGGCACAGTTCGTCGAGCGAGGGGTATTCGTCGCGCAGTTTCATGTTGACGAAGCTGAACAGCATCATCGGGTCTTTAGGGAGATTGTCCATTATGAAAAAGTTTTGGGCATCCGTGTGGGATGCCCTATAGTTTGTTGAGTACTTAGTCGATCGTGTTTTCCTCTTCGAGTGTGAATTTGCTGCTGCCGTCGAAACAGTGTGTGCAGATGCTGTCTTTAGGCAGCCCGATGCTTTTCACCAGAGTTTCGAGTTTGCTGAATTTGAGCGATGTGAGTCCGAGTGTTTCGGCTATTTCATTGACCATGCGGGTGTATTCCGGCGAGTCGGTTGTGGTGTACTTGTCTAAATTCTTGTTCGCGTCGCCCTCCAGTTTCTCTATTACACGGCGAGTGAGGAGTTCCATGTCGCTTTTCGACGATGTGAAGTTGACGAATGGGCATCCGTAGATTAGCGGCGGACAGGCTATTCGCATGTGTACCTCCTTGGCTCCGTCAGCACGCAGTTCTTTTGAACTGTCGCGTAGCTGTGTGCCGCGCACGATTGAGTCGTCGCAGAAGCAGATACGCTTACCGTTGAGCATGTCCTTGTTGGTGATGAGTTTCATCTTTGCCACAAGGTTACGAGTCTCCTGATTTGTAGGGGTGAACGAACGCGGCCATGTTGGTGTGTATTTCGATACGGCGCGCTGGTAGGGCACATTGTGTCCTGCCGCATATCCTACTGCCATTCCGATACCTGAATCTGGTATTCCGCAAACGCAGTCCACTTCGGTGTCGTCTTCTTCGCCCATGGCTTTTCCGCTGTTATAGCGAACCTCCTCAACGTTCTTGCCTTCGTAGCTCGATGTAGGGAATCCGTAGTATACCCAGAGGAATGAGCAGATTTGGCAGCGCTTGTTCGGCTTGCGCAGCTGTTCCATGCTGTCGGCTTGCAGGCGGACAATTTCGCCTGGTCCGAGGTAGTAGTGAGTTGTGTAGCCGAGGTTCGGAAATGCTGTCGTTTCGCTGGTTACGGCGAATGCGCCGTCTTTCTTTCCGATGACAGCAGGTGTGCGTCCCCATGAGTCGCGTGCAACGATGATTCCGTCTTCTGTGAGCAGCAGCATGGAGCATGAACCTTTGATTGTGCGGAACACGTTTTCGATTCCGTCAACGTAAGTCTTGCCTTTGATGATGAGCAGGGCGATGAGTTCGGTAGGGTTGATTCGTCCGGAACTGAACTCTGACAAGTGCATGTTTTCGCTGAGGAGCTGCTGTGCTATCTCCTCTATGTTGTTTATTCTTGCCACGGTTACGAGGGCGAATCGTCCCAGGTGGGAGTTCATAAGCATAGGTTGTGCGTCGGTGTCGCTGATGATGCCGATTCCGGCGTTGCCTTTGAACTTGTCGAGTTCGCTTTCGAAGCGTGTCCTGAAGTATGTACTTTCGAGATTGTGGATGGATCGGCAGAATCCGTGCTCTTCGCTATATGTGGCCAATCCTCCGCGGCGAGTGCCAAGGTGTGAGTTGTAGTCTGTTCCGTAGAACAAGTCGGTTATGCATTTTGTACGTGAAATCGTACCAAAAAAACCTCCCATATGAATCTTTCGAGTTTAGTATTAAGGGAAATTCCCCGAATTAAGTCGCAAAATTATGCAAATTACTTTATACCTCCAAGACTTTCTAACCCTTATTTGCGGTCTTAGTCTCTAATTTTTGTTGTTCGTTTTGAGGCTGGCGAGCGCTCGTTTTTTTGTCAACGGGCGCTCGTTTGATTCGGAATGAGCGCTCGCAAACTAGTTGTTTCATTCTCCTATAGCACTTTGCGTCATGGTGTCGACGGCGGATGCTTCCGCTTCGGTCTGTATGGCAGGTGCTGATGCGGTGGTGTCTGGAGCAGTCATGACTGCTGTGCTTGCTGTCGTGTCGGCAGGCAGTTCCGTCTTCGTGGAGTCTTTTGGCGTTTCGGCGGCGTAGATGCCTGGCGATTGGGTGAGGAAGCGTTCCACTCTGCGGCTTGACGATGACGAGCAGGTGTTGAACACGTTGAGGGCATAGAGTATGTCGGTTATGCCGTTCTGCTCTACATATTCGCGCATATTTTTCGTGAAGTATCGGAAGTCGACGACATGGACTTCCTCGAATGAGTAGAACAGGTAGCCTGGTATTGCATTGCCGAAACTGTCCTTGATTATCAGTACGCGTCTGCCGTTCTGCGTCGAGGTCTTGACGGTGGTCAGTTTGGTGTCGCCCCCCATGAATGTGCTGTAGGCGGCTCCGTTGCCGTCTTTGTACTTGAAGAAGTAGACGCCTTTATATGAATGGCTTTCGCCTGTCACCTGGTATTTGTCGTTTATGGTGAAATTGATGTATGTAGTGGAGTATTCCACGTTGTTGGGGGTGTAGTAGATGAAGTCCTCTGGTGCGTTTTTCACTGCCACATCCTTTGAATATCCGTACATGCTGCCCACGAAACGGCGCACGATGTGCTTGTCATAGGCTGTCGTGTCGGGGAATGGCACTTCTGCTATGCGGGCAAACTCCTGTGCCGCATAGTAGGCTCCGAGCGGTGCCCAATGATGGTCAGTGCGCAGGTATATGTCTTCGTTTCTGTGCGCTTTCAGTACGGCGTAAGCGTCTACAGCCTTCACGTCGGGCGAGAGCGAAGAATGGATGTTGTCGATAGTAGGGCGCTGAGGTTTTGTGTGCCCCTTGGCCTTGGTAGGGCAGTAAAACTCTATAGCAGTGGGGATTGCCATTGCGTAGACGTTGACTCCGCTGCCAAATGTTTCCTTGTACTTGTTTGCTGTTTGGGCAAACTCGCCTCCCATCTTCTCGGAGCCGCCGTATGCCATCAGGGCGCGCACGTTCTCGCCTGTGCCGACAATCATTATGCCGGCATTGGCAATCTTGGCTGTTCCCTCTATGAGGGGTTCCTCTTCTTTATTTGAAAGCGTGTCGGCTGTTTCTCCTTCTTCCTCTACTGATGCAGATTCCGCAGTTGGTATCGGGTCTGTAGGCGCTTGGAATGAAATGTTGTCTTCGCTGAATGCCATGCGCATCAGATTGTCCACCTCCATGCTCAGTGCCATGAACACGTCGCGGTAGGGTTCGCTGTCGCTGAACCAAGCGGATATGTCGCGAGTGAATTCGCCGCTTTTCAGACGTTCAAAGGTGAACTCTGGAAATTTGGCCAGTTCGCGCTTCTCAAGTTCCGAGTAGGTGCTGCGCGGAAACGTGTTGAACACGATGGCGAATGCCGCGAAGAGCAGCACCACGATGAAGGTGTATATTTTGCTTAATCTCATCTCTTAAGGAATTTCATGTATGCCTCGCTGGTCGCACCTGAGTGGGCATGAGCGTTGTTGTTGGCAAAGAGAATGTCGGTCACTCCGTTGTCGTTGACAAAATTCACCATGTTCTTAAGAAAGTAGCGGTAGTCAACGATGTTAATTTCCTCGAACGAATAGAACAGATAACCTGGCAGGGCATTGCCGAAACTGTCTTTCAGTATGAGCAGGCGGCGCCCGTTCTTGGTCGATGTCCTGACCTTGGTGGTGTTCGTGTCGCCTCCGATGAATGTGCAGTATGCCACAGGACTACCGTCGGGGTATGAACGGAAGAACGGTCCTTGCTTAGGTTCGCTCTCGCCAATAGGTTTTCTGTTGCGGTTGAGGCGGTATTCGGTGTAAGTGGTAGTATAGTCTACGTCGCGCGGAACGTAGTAGACAAAGTCTTCCGCCGCAGCCTTCACCGAGTAGTCGCGCGAGAACTTGTACATCGTTCCCACGAAGTTGCGCACCGTCATGCTGTCGTAGTTCTCGATGCTGCGGAACGGCACTTCGGCAACTTGGGCAAACTCCTGTGCCGCATAGTATGCTCCGAGCGCCCCCCAGTGGTGGTCGGTGCGCAGGTAAATGTCTTCGGCGGCATGCTTTGCCAGGGCGGAGTAGACATCGACAGCCTTTACAGAGTCGGACAGATGCGTGTAGATGTTGTTTATGGCAGCGAACTCGCTCTGGGTGTGTCGGCGTGCTTCGTCGGGGCAATAGTACTCTACGGCGGTAGGGATTACCATGCAGTAGACATTGACCTTGTGGCCGAACAAATGCTTGTATTCGTTTACTGCACTTGCGTACGCCTCGCCCATAAGCGCACTTCCTCCAAACGGACTCATGGCACGCAGGTTTTTGCCTTTGCCTGTGATGATTATTCCGCGTCTTGCCCTGCGGAAATGCGCATCGGGAGTTATGGTGTTATGATATTCTTCAGCGATGAAGTTGCCCTTGGTGAAGCGCTCAAACTCCGTGTCTGATGGTTCTTGAAACGAGAAGTCGGGTATCGGAGGGCATGGGTTGGGCTTGTCCGTAGGAGCCATGCGCGAAATGGAATGAAGAACGGAGTCGGGGCGGGGCAGTCGGATGGCCGTTGCCTCGGCTGTGCCGGTGAGCAATGCCACGAAGGACAGCGCCGTGAATATGTGCCGTATCTCTTTCATTCTGCGAGGGTTAGAAGCGGGTGTAAATGAATGCGTTGTTTGTTGCGCCGACGAGCAGTGCCACGCTGAGAATTACAATTGCAATCGACAGTGCTATGCGGCAGATGAAGAACACGCCGTCCTTGAACCAATTGTCGCCTGGCATCCAGCGTTCCAACAGACCGACGGCGGTAGTGCGCAGCGGCATACAGAACGCCAGTGCTGCAATCCAGAGCCAGAACTTGTCCGACAGTACGGTCTCTGCCATGAATGTGTCGGCATTGGCTGTGTTGCCAACGAAGGCGTTGAAGAACACCAGCATCTTGTCGAAGTCGTCGAAATAGAAAATGCCCCAGCCGATGACTACCAGTAGCAGACTGTACAGGTGCAGCGCTATGGATGGAATCTTTTGCTGAACTTTCAAGAGGGTGTGTTTCTCAATCATGACAATAAGCCCGAAGTAGACGCCCCAGATGATGAAGTTCCAGCTTGCGCCGTGCCACATGCCGGTGAGGAACCACACCGTCATAATGTTGAATGCCTGATGATGGCGGTTGCCTCCCATCGGGATGTAGACGTAGTCGCGGAAGAAACTGCCGAGCGACATGTGCCATCTGCGCCAGAAGTCGGTGATGGAGTTGCAACAGTAAGGGTGGTTGAAGTTTTCGTTGAAATGGAATCCCATGCAGCGCCCCATGCCTATCGCCATGTCGGAATAGCCGGAGAAGTCGAAATAGATTTGCAGCGTGAACGCAATGATTCCCACCCAAGCGCCTGCTGCGGACAGGTCGTTAAGCCCGTTCACAAGGAACTGGTCAGACACTTCCGATAGTTGGTTGGCGAGAATCACTTTCTTGCCCAATCCGATAAGGAACCGGAACGAGCCGTCGGCAAAGTCCTTTGCCGTTACGCGGCGCTCGTGAATCTCCTTAGCCACAGTGCCGTAGCGCACGATAGGGCCGGCGATGAGTTGCGGAAACATGGATATGTAGAGGAGCAGGCCGGCGAATTTTTTCTGCACAGGCGAGTCCTTGCGATAGACATCTATAAGGTAAGAGATAGACTGGAATGTGTAGAAACTGATTCCGATAGGGAGGGCTATGTTGGGCACGCTCACTTCTAATCCGCAGTCGTTCAGCGTCTGCGCCAGAAATCCTGCGTACTTGAACACTCCGATGATGGATATGTTGGCGATGAGTCCGATGGTCAGAGCAAATCTTCTCCATCCGCCATTCGCGGCATTAATCCAAAGGCCTATGAGATAGTTGATGAAGACACAGGCCAGCATCAGAAAAACGTATACAGGTTCACCCCAAGCGTAAAAAATCAGTGAGAATGCCACTATCACCAGATTCTTCACACCGTTGCTTTTACCTGCTATGGACGTCGACTTATTGTGTCTTTTGTCTGCAATGCCGCCGAGCAGATAGCAAAGCGCAAATGCCGGCAGAAAGGCGAAAAGGAAAAACAAATCAGAGAAAACCATCGTGTATAATAACTCGTCAAAAAAGAAAATAACGGCTGAAAATCATTTGATTAACAGCCGTTTTGCGTACCCAGACCCGGGATCGAACCGGGATGGGTTGCCCCACTGGTGTTTGAGACCAGCGCGTCTACCGATTCCGCCATCTGGGCGCATATCTTTCGATTTGCGACTGCAAAGGTATGCTTTTTTTGTTTACCAGCAAAATAATTGCAAAAAAAACGTTGAAAGCCTTTGGCGAAACTTGTGTTTATTCTTTTCTGGGCGGGTGAAAACTTCAAACTTAGTCTAAGTCTGTACGTACTTAGACTGAGTTCGTACGTACTTAGACTGTGTTTGTACGAACTTAGGCTGAGTTTGAAATTGTGAGTCATGGATTATGAATTATGAATTGGGGGGTTGCAGATTTTATATGTTTGGCGTTCTAAGTTTAGTGGTTGAAGGTAGAAGGTTGGGTAAAATGGAAAGCCCCCTCCCAATCTCCCCGTAGTGGAGAAGTTAGGAGGGGGCTGTTCCCGTTATTGTTCCCGTTCCCGTATTGTTATCGTTCCCGTTCCCGTTATCGTTATCGTTCCCGTTATAATTATTAACTTAGTCCTTCGATTTGTCCGTTGACGATGTCGATGCGTTCTGCCTGAGGCGAGCGTGGGAGTCCTGGCATGCGGAGTATGTCGCCGGCGATGGCAACAAGCATTTCCGCTCCGCAGTTGATGACGAGGTCGCGGATGTGCACGTTGAAACCTTCAGGACATCCGTAGAGTTTCTGGTCGGCAGAGAATGAATACTGGGTCTTGGCGATGCATACAGGGTAGTGCGCAATGCCGAGTTCTTCGATGCGCTGGAGCATTTTCTCTGCTGGTTTGCCGAATGTGACGCTCTTGGCGCGGTAGATTTCTTTGCATACCTTCTCGATCTTTGTCTTTACGTCGTCGGTGTCGTCGTAGCAGAGATGGAGAGGCGCTGACGGACGGTTTTCGATGGCGTCGACCACAGCGTTTGCGAGTTCTACGGCTCCTGTGCCGCCTTCGACGAATGCGTTGTTGATGGCGAAGCCGACACCGATTTCTTCGCAATGGCGGCGCACGATGTCAAGTTCGGAGTCAATATCTGTTGCGTAGCGGTTGAAACAAACCACAACGGTCTGTCCGTACTTCTGCATGTTCTCAATGTGGCGGTCGAGATTCTTCAGTCCTTCTGTTAGTCCCTCGGCATTGGCCTCCTTAATCTTGTCAACGCTGACTCCGCCGTGCATTTTCAGTCCTTGAGTTGTTGCAACGATGACGGTGAGTTTTGGTTGCAGGCCAGCCTTGCGGCACTTGATGTCGAAGAACTTCTCTGCACCGAGGTCAGCTCCGAATCCAGCCTCAGTGATGACGTAGTCGCCGTAGGTCATGGCGAGACGTGTGCTGAGAATGGAACTGCAGCCGTGGGCGATGTTGGCAAATGGGCCTCCGTGGACGAATGCCGGAGTCTGCTCTGTGGTCTGCACGAGGTTAGGCTGGATGGCGTCGAGCAGGAGCGTTGTTATGGCTCCACCTACACCCATATCCTTCACTCGGAACGGTTTGCCGTCGGTCGTTATGCCGAGCAGTATGTTCTCTATGCGGCGGCGCAAGTCGTCAAGGTCGGTAGAGAGACAGAGTATCGCCATGATTTCACTGGCGGGAGTGATGTCAAATCCGCTTTCTTGCAGTGTGCCGTCAGTCTTTGCCCCGAGTCCTGTTACGATGAAGCGCAGGTTGCGGTCGTTAACGTCGATGACGCGCTTCCAAAGCACTTCCTTGAGTGCGAACCCTTCTTCCTTGTGCTGGTAGATATAGTTGTCGAGCAATGCACTGATCATGTTGTGTGCCGATGTGATGGCATGGAAGTCGCCGGTGAAGTGGAGGTTGATTTTCTCCATTGGCAACACTTGCGCATAGCCTCCTCCGGCTGCTCCACCTTTCATGCCGAAGCATGGGCCGAGCGATGGTTCGCGGAGTGCCACAACGGCCTTCTTGCCAATCTTGTTCAGTCCGAGCGCCAAGCCTATGGACACAGTGGTCTTGCCTATTCCGGCCTTTGTAGGTGTTATGGCTGTGACGAGGATGAGATTGCTATTCTTGATTTTCTCATCGTTGATGAGTGTGATAGGGACTTTTGCGATGTGGCGGCCATGAAGTTCCAACTGGTCGGTCGGAATATTAATCTGTTGCGCCACGTCGTTGATGTTGGCAAGTGTGCATTCTCTTGCTATTTCGATGTCGGTTTTCATTGTATTGAGGAGTTAAGGGATTGAGGATTTAAGGTGTTAGTAAATTAAATAGGGGCGGACCGATGTGCCCGCCCTTTAGAGAGTTTATTCGAGTGTGAGTTCTTTGATGAGGTGCTTAGCCTTGCCGTAGTTTTCGATAACGGAGAGGACGTAGCGGATGTCAACGCCGATGCAACGCTGGAGTTTGGTGTCGAACTTGAGGTCGCCGCTCATTGCTTCCCAGTTGCCGTCGAAAGCGAGTCCTATGAGACGTCCCTTTCCGTCAAACATTCCCGAACCGGAGTTTCCGCCAGTGATGTCGTTGTTTGAGAGGAAGCAGAGCTGCATTTCGCCTGTCTGCTTGTCGATATACTTCTTGCTGAAGTTGCCCTTCTTGAGCCATTTGTAGACTGAAGGCAGAAGCTTGTAGTCAAGGTTGTCAGGATTCTTCTCGTTCTTGTCGATGAGTGACTGTGGCAGTGTGTAGTGCACATACTCAAGCTCCTTCGTAGGAGAGTAGCCCTCAACGATACCGCAGCTCAGGCGCAGAGTGAAGTTTGCGTCAGGATAGTACTCCTTCGAGTGGTTCATGAAACGTACGCCTTCGCCAAGTTTGCGCTCGTACACTTCGATGTTGTCCGACTCGTAAGTCTTGAAAAGCACAGTGATGAGGTCTAATGCAAGTTCGAACATTGGGTCTTCTTGGAGGTCGCTCATGGCTGTGAGTTTTGCCAATTCCTCAGGCTTTGTCAGTTTGGTCTTGGCATATAGGTCGTCGATGAACGCATCGCTGTCGCCGTTGAATGTTGAGTCGATCTTTGCGTAGAACTCAGGCAGGTACATCTTGGCAGGCACCTTTTCGGCGTAGTTCTTCACGAGAGCCTTGAACACACGCTTGTCAGTAGGGATGTCAATGTCCTTATAAGCCTTCTCTACGGCGTCGTGGAAGTCGGTCTTGCGGTCGCGCATCACTCCGAGCATTCCGTTGATTGCGAACTTCACGATGTCCGAGCCGCTCCAGAAAGTCTCGTTCCAGAGGGTCATGCCGTAGTATTTGTTGAAGTTTGCCTTGTAGAGCGTTTCGAGTGAGTCGAGCACTGACTCGTATGCTTCGCGCTCGGCAGGCGACTGCTTAATCCACTGGCGGAAGTCCTTCTCAATGGCCTGCTTCTCCTTGATGACACCGAGTTTCTCCAATGCCTGGTTCTGGCCGATTGAGTATTTCCAGTAGTTGGAGCTCTGTGCATACTTCGATGCGTACTTGATGCGGATGGCATCGCTTGAGTTCATGGCTTCCTTGAGGATTTCCTGCTTCACGCCGCGCACTTGTATGCGGAGGTCGTTAGTTGTGCGCATGGTGTTCTCTATGCCGTAAGAACTTAGATAGCGGTCTGTCGAACCAGGGAATCCCAGTGTCATGCAGTATGAACCTTCCTGGTAGCCCTGGAGCGATACCGGAGCGTAGTATGAAGGTTTGAACGGCACGTTGTCCTTTGAGTACTCTGCAGGTTTATTGTCCTTGTTTGCATAAATGCGGAATACGCTGAAGTCGCATGTCTGGCGAGGCCACATCCAGTTGTCTGTGTCACCGCCGAACTTGCCGAGGCTCTGAGGTGGTGCGAACACAAGGCGCACGTCGTTATAGCGCTGGTAAACTGAAAGGTAGTATTTGCATCCTCTGTAGAACGGCACCACTTCGCCGTAGATGCAGTTTGCGCTGTCCTCAACCGATTCGGTGATCTTGGCGCAGATAGAGTCGATGATTTGGTTGCGCTCCATTTCTCCGCAGATTGACGGTACAGGACCGAGCACCTGCTCTGTTACGTCGACTGTGCGGAGGTGGAATGCCACATAAAGATCGGGATTAGGGAGCTCGTCCTTCAGTTTCTTTGCCACGAATCCGTTCTTCAGGTAGTCGTGCTCAGGTGCCGAATGCTCCTGGATGGCACCGAATCCGCAGTGATGGTTGGTGAAGACGAGTCCGTTAGGGCTGACAACCACGCCTGAGCAGAATCCGCCGAATGCGACTACTGCGTTGTTGAGCGAATTGCCGTTAGGGTTGTAGAGCTCTTCCGGACTGAGTTCGAGTCCGAGCGATTTGAGAACGCTGTCTGTGCGTTCTGTGATGTTGCTGATCATCCACATGCCCTCGTCAGCCTTTGCTGAAAGGAACGACAAGATGGTGAGCAATGATAAAACGATTCTTTTCATATTACTGTTGGTCTGATTATTATTCGGAGTTTTCTGATTATTCTGATTATTATTGTCTAAGCCCTTCTCTGATGGTCTTTTCCAGCACGTAGAGTTTGTCGTTAGGGCGCACCTTTTCGTTGGTCTTGATGGATATGCGCTGTCCGCGTGTGGCTGTGTCGACTGGCTTGAGGTCGTAGCGGATTTCGTCGACAGTCTGGATGAGCGCGCCAGTGGTCTCGCCTGTGACGAGTATCTTGTCGCCTACGTGAAGGTCGACATTCTCAATGAGAAACTCTGTCACGCCAAGTTTGGAGAAATACTTCAAGCACTTGCCGACGTAGACTTTCCTTTCTGTGGCTTTCGAACCATACACGTCACACCATTCGCCAAGTTTTTGCCCCTGGTAGTATCCGTCCCAGAATCCGCGGTTAAACACGGTGAGCAGTTCTTCGTCCCATGCCGTGCGCTTCTCGTCGTTGAATGTGCCGTCGAGTACTGACAGGATGGCTTCGTTGTATGCCTTCACGACGGTGTGCACGTATTCAGGCCCGCGTGCGCGCCCTTCAATCTTGAACACTCTCACTCCGGCGTTCATCATGATGTCCATGAACCCGATGGTCTTGAGGTCTTTCGGCGACATGATGTATTTGTTGTCGATATTGAGTTTTGTGCCAGTCTCAAGGTCGGTCACCTCGTATCCTCTGCGGCATATCTGAACGCACTCGCCGCGGTTGGCGCTGCGGTTGGCATTGTTGAGGCTGAGGTAGCACTTGCCGCTGACAGCCATGCACAATGCTCCGTGGCAGAACATCTCGATGCGGATGAGTTCGCCCTGCGGACCGCGTATGTCCTGAGACTTTATCTGTTCATAGATGTCGCGAACCTGCCACATGTTGAGCTCGCGGGCAAGGACGACGACGTCGGCAAACTGGGCGTAGAACTTCAGTGCCTCGATGTTAGATATGTTGAGTTGGGTAGAGAGGTGTACTTCCTGTCCCACCTCGCGACAGTAGGTCATCACAGCCACGTCCGATGCTATGACGGCTGAGATACGTGCTTCCTTGGCGGCGTCGATGATTTCGCGCATCGTTGCAAGGTCCTCGCCGTAGATGATAGTGTTGACCGTGAGGTAACTTTTCAGCCCGTTCTCATGGCAGATTTGCGCTATCTCCTTCAAGTCTTCGATAGTGAAGTCGTTGGCTGAGTGGGAGCGCATATTCAGTTTGCCTATGCCGAAATACACAGAGTTGGCACCAGCGTTGATAGCTGCCGCAAGCGACTCCCTCGAGCCTACAGGTGCCATTATTTCAAAGTCTTCGCGTCTCATCAGTTGCGTCCTCCCTTCTCTTTCTTGTAGCATTCCCTGCACAGGGGTTCGTATTCCTTCATTTCGCCGAGCATCACCTGCTTGTCGCCGTCGACTATGCGGTGCGACACGTAGGCCAGCGAACCGCAGCGCACGCAGATGGCATGCACCTTAGTCACTTCGTCGGCAATGGCGAGCAGGGCTGGCATTGGTCCGAACGGCTGCCCTAAGTAGTCGAGGTCAAGTCCGGCGACGATGACTCTCACACCTCGGTTGGCAAGTTCGTTGCACACGTCCACGATGCTGTTGTCGAAAAACTGCGCTTCGTCTATTCCCACCACGTCTGTGTCGGAACTGAGCAGAAGTATGCTTGCTGGGCAGTCCACCGGAGTGGAGTTGATTGTTGTGCCTTCGTGCGACACTACATCTTCCTCCGAGTAGCGTGTGTCAAGACTTGGCTTGAATATTTCCACTCTCTGCTTGGCGAACTCGGCACGGCGCATGCGGCGGATTAGTTCTTCGGTCTTGCCTGAGAACATTGAGCCGCAGATTACTTCCACGCGGCCACGGCGCATCATTTCGCCGCTCTTATATGATATTTCAGTCATTGATGTAATGTTTAGGGTCTTTTAAGGTCTTTAGAGGCTTTAGAGTTCCCGTTTTCGTTCCCGTTCCCGTTATTGTTATCGTTAAAGTTAAAGTTGTCGTTCCAGCCATCTTATCACTCCATTGCGGATGGAATCCAGCCCGAACTCTTCAGGACGGATGTCCTCAGGTTTAACCCACCAGCATTCAGCCACATCGTCGTGGGCAGTTATCTTCGCTTCCGACGACACTCTAACTAAGAAGAAAGCGTCGAGCGTGTTGACTGTGAGTCCGGAAAACAAGTAAGTGTTAGGCTGTGAAAACAAGTACTCCAACTGGTTTGTACTCACCTCCAGACCTGTCTCTTCGTTAATCTCTCTCACCATAGCCTCTTCGGACGTCTCTCCGTTAGGGTCGGCAAATCCGCCTACGAGGTCGAGCGTTCCTTTGGCAGGTTCGCAAGCGCGACGGCACACCAGCATTTCGTCCTTCTCATTCACAATCACCGACACCACTGCTGCGGCAGGATTGAAGAAATACGTGAATCCGCATTCCTCGCAATGCTTCGACTTGAAGTCGTTCTTCACGAAGCGTGCAGAACCGCAAGCGGGGCAGTATTTGAATTTTTTCAGGTAGTGCATTTTCTCCGTTATGGTGAATACATGCAAAGTTATGCTTTTTTGTCGTAATATCAACAGAAAAAGCGCATCATTTGCCGGCAGAAGTAAAAAGAAAAAGCGTCAGCGCTTAAGCGTTTGAGGAAAAATGCTTAAGCATTGATTTGTAAACGCTGCAGCGTTTGGAAGCGGTAACTTGGGTGCGGTAAAATCAACGAGCCCTCGTTTGAAAATTTTTGAGCCCTCGTTGAAAAATGAATGAGCGCTCGTTGATAAATGAATGAGCGCTCGTGGGTGGTATGTGTTTTTATTGCCAGTGCATCAAAGAGCGCACTTTGTTGGCTACGAACCGTCCGTTGCGGCGTGCGCCTTCCTCGTTGGTGTGTGTACCGTCGGCTACTGGTTGTAAAAACGACTATTTGTGAGTAATGCTTTTGTGAATTTTAAACTATCATGAAGAAGTATAGTCGAGGATAGTAGTGATTCAGGAATTGTAATAGTATTTTCATGCGAGAAGTGATGCGAATATTATTTTTAGCATGTGCAATGCGACTATTGATTTGTCCGCTATATGCGCAGAAGAGCGTATGGTGCGATAGTTTGGTGTGGCATGCTAATATGTTTAACAAGGTTTTGCCTCAGGAAAAGGTTTATTTGCATCTGGATAATACAGGTTACTTTATAGGGGAAAGGTTATGCTTCAAGGCATATGTGATCAGCCCTAATGATATTAGTGGAGCTCCTAAAAGTGGTGTGCTTTATGTGGAACTGCTTAATCCTTTAGGCGACGTGGTTAAATCTGTGAAGTTGAAGATAAAAGATAGTTGTGCAGTAGGTGATTTTAAATTGGATGATATTTTTATTTCCGGATTTTATGAAATACGTGCTTATACAAGGTATATGTTAAATTGGGGTGAAGATAATGTTTTTTCAAGAGTTCTCCCTATCTTTTATCCTCCTAAAGAGGCTGGTGATTATTCTGAATTAGTATTAGATGCATCAAACACATCTTATAGATTAGATGTTGATGACACGGATGGCTTTGTTAAGAAGAAAATAAATCGTGGGGATGTTGTTCGTTTTTTTCCTGAAAGTGGTTCTTTAGTTGAAGGTATTAAAAGTCGTGTGGCATTTGAAATTCAGAATGGTTATACTGACAATTCTGAAGTAAAAGGTGTGTTGTTGGATTCGAAAAATGAAGTTTTATCAGAAGTAGAAACAATTAGAGAAGGACGTGGTATTTTTGAATATACTCCTGATTTGGATGGCGATGTTTATTTGTGTATAAACGGTAAAAATAAAAAGAATACTCGTGTTAAGTTGCCTGAAGTAAGAAATAAAGGATGTGTTATTCGATTAGATGTCATGGATGATGATTCTATAAAAGTAAAAATTAATACTACCGAGCACTTTGTGGGGCAGAATATGGGTTTGTGCCTGATGCATAAGGGGAATTCTGTGATTTGGGATTATACAACCGTTTCTGAAAAAGATTGGGTTGTTTCCTTTTGTAGAAAAGATATTCCAGAAGGGATTAATGAGGCTTATTTATTTGATAGGTCAGGTGCAGTATGGGCTCATCGAATGTTTTTTATATATCCCAGGAAGTCAATGCATAAAAATATTAGTGCAGTCGTGAAGAGTGGCTTTTTGTTGCCTTATAAGCCTGTAGAGATTGAATTTAAAACTTCAAAGCCGATGACAAACTTTTCTTTAGCAGTTAGAGATGCTGATTCAGAAGTAAAAGGGGTTGATATTAATGCTGTAACTTGGCATTTGTTATCGTCGGATTTGAAGGGGTATGTGAGAAATGCTAAATATTATTTGGAGAGTGATGATTTCGAACATCGTTTTGCTGCAGATTTGTTAATGTTGGTGCAAGGATGGCGCAAATACGATTTTGAGATGATGAATGGATTGAAAAAAATGCACATTATTCATCCTGCAGAAAAACAGTTGCTACTTTTGGGCCAATTACGCCAAGAAAGAGCGAAGAACAGAGTGGACTCTGTAGAGTTAGGTATAACGTTGTATAATAGATACGATGATGTTTTATCAGGCACAACATTGACGGGTGAAAAGGGATATTACACTTTTAACGTACCTGATTGCTATGGCGATTTTACAATGATAATGAGGACAAGTGTAAATGATGTTAATAAAAAATACAAAATAGGGATAGATAGAAATTTTTCCCCGAAGGCTAAGGCTTATGATTATTATGAAACAAAGCAAATTCCTTTGGAGTCCTCAAATGTTTTGATTGAAGGTGGTGTGGATACGGTAAATATTTCTCAGGATTCTATTTTCCTTCTTGAAGATGTTGTGATTGAGGCAAAATATGCTAAGGGGGCAAAAAAAGTATGGGTATCTGAATCAGATGGAGCATGGTTGTCTAATTTGATGTATTTGTGTGGAAATGATGCGGAGTCTTATATAGATGAGGGGGAGATGCCACCGTCGTTGTGTGAATGGTTGGCTGAAAAAAACAAAAATTTTCAGTTTTCAGGCGGAGATATAAGCGGTATGTCGCCTTATGCAAGAATTGAATATAATTTAATGGAATATGGGCCTTCGTATAAGAATTTGCCAATAGTTTGGTTCGTAAATAATTCATTTATGTTTGCTACAGGTTTGCCTTCACGTTATTCTTGTAATTTGGAGCAAAAATCATCGTTTGATATAGTTAGTGACTATTTCCCTGTTTCAATAGATCAAATAAAATCTGTATACATATCGGAGAGTCAGACTAAATCGCAACGTTTCTTGTCAAGAATAGGGCTGGAAGATATTAGGTGCATTATAATTCATGTTTATACTCATTTTTATAAACGAAGGCCAGAGATAGGAATGCGTTATACTCATTTTGAAGGATTTGCTGTCCCTCAAAGTTATGTTAATCCTGATTATTCGGTTTTACTTCCAGAAGAAGATTTTCGCAGAACGTTATATTGGAATCCGAATATTACAACTAATAAGGATGGGGTAGCTAAGGTCGTTTTTTATAATAATGGTTCTGCTAAAAAACTTGTTATTTCTGCTGAAGGGATTGATGAGAACGGAGCTTTGTCTTATTAGGACTAACATGTAGAAGTGATCTCACTTTGTTGGCTACGAACCGTCCGTTGCGGCGTGCGCCTTCCTCGCTGGTGTGTGTGCCGTCGGTGGTGAAATGCTTTTCGTGCTTCTCGCGCAGACTGCTGACGCAACTTTCCTTGTCAAGCCTGATGACGGGGATGCTCATGCGGTTGGCGCATTCCTCAATGATGTCGCCCGTGCGGCGTATGTTGTCGTAGGGGATGGATGTCGACTGCATGGGGGTGAGCAGTATGATTTGTGCGTCGGGAAGGGCGTCGGCAAGCATTTCGCATCCGTAGCGCACGGATTCGGCCAGGCTGAGCACGGTGGACGGGTGGCGATGGATTGTCGTACTGTCGGAGGCGAAGGCCTGCTGTGGACTTATGTCGAACAGTCCGGGGCGATGCTTCGTGAACCATGCGTCGTTGGTGCCGAGGGCTATGAGGATGATGTGGGGCGATGGCTGTGTGCCGCTCTTGCAGGCTTCTTTGAGGCGTACAATTTGGTTGTATGCCACGTTGTCGTCGCTGAGCACGGCGGTGTTCTCCTCTGGGTTTAACTTGGTCCGGACGGTGTTGGTCCATGTGGCTCCGCTGCGAGCGTAGCTTCGGCACGATGCGGGGCGGAAGGCTTCGCGGAACCATGTGTTCCATCCGCGTGGCTGGTCGCATTGGTCGCCTCCGAGCCATGTGTTGGAGTCGCCAAGTATTGCCACATGAATGCTGTCGTTGGCGTGCAGCGATGTGGCAAGGAATAGCAGCAGGGTTATGATAGATGTGCGCATGGATGGCTTGTTAGAATGTTATTGCCGCTCCGGCTATGACGTTGGTGCCTGGAGTGCGGTATCCGATATAACTGTCGTAGTCCTGATTGAGCAGGTTGTTGCCCTTGACATAGACCGTGAGCGGGAGGCAGTTGAGTGTGTACGAGACAGATGCGCCGAGATTTGCGGTAGTAGGGCGGGTGTATCCGTAGTCGTCGCCGTCCTTGAATGTCTGCATACGGAAGTCTGCACCGATGCGGAGTCCGCCAACGATGCGCAGTGATGCGCTCCAGTCGAGGTCGATGACGGGACGCCAAAGGGCTTCGTCGGTGGCGATGTCCTTGTCGTCAATGGTCCAGGAGTTGAACTGGTTGGCGAGGTTTACCGACAGGCGGTCCTTGTAGTTGTAGGTGAGGTTGGCATTGACGAAGAAGCGGTTGCCGTCGGCAAAGAACGCAGCGGCGTAGAGGTTGTGCGGAGTGTCAAGGTATGCAGGCATGAACTCCATGCGGTTGTCGGAGAGTTCGTAGCCGGCATTTGCGTCAATGTTGAGTCCGTTGAAAGGACTGAATCGCAGACCTGCACGTGCTGACAATTGGTTGAACTGTTGTTGCATTTCAACTTTAGCGCTGTACTCTTCCGGTGTGCTGGTTGAAACGAGCGCCCAATAAGGTGTAGCGGTTGTGAGGGAACGGAAGGTGCCGGTTGCAGTCACGTCGCCTCCGGTAATATCGGCATAGATGTCGAAAGAAGGGCGCAAGTGGTAAGTGATGCTCATGTCGGGTGCAAAGCCGAGAGTGCCGACATAGACACCTGCCTTGATGTCCATCCGTTTATTGCTCCAACGATAGTGAGGGCGCAGGCCAAAGTTGGAGTATCCGTCGATGCCGTCGGAGTAGGATGTGCTGACAAACGAGAGGTTAAGACCGATGCTGCCGGCGGAACCAAACTTATATGCCGCATTGGCATTGGCGTAAAGGAAGCCTTCACTGCACTTGTCGTCGAACGTGGTGAGGTACTTCTGGCTGAACAGTTCATAACCCGCTTCTCCGCCAATAGCGAAGTTGCCCATACTGTAAGGGGTGACGCCCGCACTGAAGCCTGCAAGAGTGTTGTGCTGCTTGTCGGTAGGCATGGCAGAAGTGCCGTCCGAAATGCTCTGTTGGTAGTTGTACACCTGGCTTTCGTAGTCTGCTTTGACAAACAGGGATGATGCTGACGAGAGTTTGTGGGTGTAGTCCACTGATGCGGTTGCCGAATAGAATCGGCTCTTCCAGTCTTTGTTGTCGATGTCGGAGTGCTCCACCTTGGCATTGTGACCATGCAGACCGAGATTGATGTCGAGCGAATTATGCTTGTCAAACTCCAGTCCTACGGCTACACGACCGAGTATGTTTCCTTCCGTACCGCCTCCAATAGTGACAAATCGACGAGGAGCGCTTTCGTAAGCATTGTCGCCTTTGGTCGCCCACAGAGGGGAGAATGTGTGATTTTTTACCGGTACAGACGTGAGGGCGTAGCTTACGGGACTGCGCTTGATAGTTGTGGTCTTTATTTCCGGCTGGATGTTTATCTTGTTGGCATCCTTAATCTCTGGTTTGTATACGTGCTCCACATCAATGACATTGTCCATTTGTGCCATTGCTGGAAGGACTGACAAGAGTGTCAGTAATGCAGTTGTTCTTAATTTTGACATATCTTTTACTTCAGTCTTTCTTCAATCATCTTATTGATTTCTTCGTTTTCAGTGTAGTTGCTCTTGAGCGACAAGAGGTATTGCTCGGCGTCGATCTGGCGGTCAGTCTTGTTGTAAACGTCGGCGAGGAGGATAAATCCGCGTGCAAGCCAGTAGGTGTGAGGGGTTCCTGAATCGATAAACTTCAGCAGAACATCCTCCGCAGCCTTGTATTGCTCGGTGTTGTAGGCGTATTCCGCCAATCTGATATTGGCTTGAGCGCCGTATTCTGATGTTGTGTTGGCCGACAATGTTTGCCAGTCTGCGATGACTTCGGTAGGCTTGCCTGTTGCATTGCAACTTTCAGCACGTCGGAACAGGGCCTCAGCCTTCAGTTCAGGTGTGATGCGGCTGTCGGAAATGAGCCGTGTTGCCGCTTCGATGCACAAGTTGAAGTTCTTGACTTCGCTTGCGCAGCGCATCTCGCCTGCTGCAGCCTCTATGCGCATGTCGGCCGATTGTGTCTGTTCCCCCAACTGGCGATAGTGGCTGATGGCTTGTTCGTAGTCGCCGTTATTATGAGCGCGTTTAGCTACTAATAGCTCCATTTCATCGAGTTCGGCAGGAGTGAGACTCTTTCCGGCTTTACTTGCGATAGCGGCATAATCATTGATGCGTCCTAAGTCTGTGTATATATCTTTTAGAGATGATAGAGCGGTCTGTGTTTCGGCTGAATTAGGATAGGTGTTTACTACGTCTGTGTAGAAACCTATGGATTTTTGGATGTCGCCAGCTTCAGCGTACAGCAACCCCAGTTCGTTTGCAGACTTGGCAGCAATGATGCTGTTAGGGTAAGACTTGACAATCTTGCTGAATGTCTCAATAGCCTCAGCCTTTTTGCCGCTGTGGATGTACGTGCGTCCTTGCTCATAGAGGGCGTCGGCGCCATATTGGGATTTGCCATACTCGCTTTGCATTTTG
The DNA here is from genome assembly GCA_045576655.1 of Bacteroidaceae bacterium. GTDB lineage: Bacteria > Bacteroidota > Bacteroidia > Bacteroidales > Bacteroidaceae > RGIG8745. The sequence goes on along the minus strand of JAZNGW010000004.1, from coordinate 21,332 downwards.
TCGAGAATCTCGATCTTTTCCGAACTTTTGCCCTGAAGGCCTGCAATCATGGCTTGTTGGAGAAGTGCATAGTCTCCTTGAGTACGGTCGGTTTCATACGCTTTTTTGTATGCGTTGTAGGCTTCATCGTCTTTACGAGCATCGAAAAGGCAGTCGCCCAGGCGGTTGTAGGCATCGCTCAGGACGGCGATGTTGCTGTTCTTTGCCGCAAGTTCGGTGTAGCGCTTGAAATGCGGAGTGGCCTTCTGGTATTGCTTCTGCTTGAACTGTGCATATCCCATGCAGTAGAAGGAATAACAGTAGTTAGTGCCACGGTCTGTCGTGGTGTTGGCATAGGTGCTCATGTCGTTAAACGCGCCTTGAAAATTGTTGAGGCGGTAGTTTGCCTCGCCACGCCAATAATAGGCCTCGGCGAGCGACTGGAGATCGCGCTTGCCAATGGCTATGGCGCTTGATGCATGCTCGTTTGCCAACTTGTATTTGCCCATACTCATGTAGTTGATAGCCAAATTGAGTAGCACTTTCTGCTTTGCTTCGAGAATCTTATTGTTAGGATTCTTGATTTTGTTGATTGAGGCAAGCGAGGCATGGTAGTTCTTATTTGTCAGATATACCTCAGTGAGGTGCTTGGCCACATCCTCTCTGTATCGTGAATTGGGATAGTTGTTGAGGAAACGCTCAAAGGCTGTGACAGATTTCCCAAAGCCCATCTCTCCGCCGTCATGAAGCGTAAGAGCGTGGTTGTACATGGCTTCTTCTTGCACAGACTTGTCAAAAGGCATCTCGCTCGCTTGCTGAAATGCTATGCCTGCTTGTTTCTTGTTGCCGAGCTGGAGATAACTGATGCCAGCGTGCAACCAAGCGTTTTGCGCCATTTCATCGACATTGTTCGAAGCGCTTTTTGCCAAGACTGGTGCTGCTTTACCGTATTCGTTGGTCTTGAAGTATGTCATGCCGAGTCGGTAGAGCGCAGAACGCTTTGCCGACGGTTCTATCTTGACGTATTCTTCAAGTAGCGGCATGGCGTTGCTATAATTGCTTGATTCGTAAAATGCTTCTCCCTCGATGCGCATGGCTTCGTTAGCGAGTTCTGATTCAGGGTACGCCCTGCGGAAATCGCTTGCGATAGATTGTGCTGACTTAGCGTAGCCGGTTTGGAGATGGCAGTCGGCAATGTATAGAGGTGCTTTGGTGCAGTAGGATTTGCTGTTGGCGCATGATTCGAAATCGGTGAGCGCGCCGTCGTAGTCGCCTTCTGTATATTTGATATATCCGTTGTAGAACGTCAGGTCGGTACGTAATCTTTTGCTGCCATTAAGTACAGTCAGAAGTACTTTTCCCTTATCCTTCTCACCTGTATTGATGTATGAGATAGCTTCGTATAGTAAACATTCCTCGTTTTCGGCTGCAGGGAGGCATTCCTTGTCAATTTCATTGTAGATGTCAATGGCTTCGCCATAGCGTCCTTGCAAAACGAGGGCGTTGGCTCGGAGCAAAGTGAGGCGGTCTGCGTATATGCTTTGGGGATTTATGCTTACGAAATCAGAGATACGTTCTGCAGTACCGTCGTGACGAAGGTGATATGAGCAGACCAACTGTAGGGCTTTGGCATCTGCTGTGTAGCGTTGGTCGGTAAAGGCCTTATCGTGAGCGACACTTTCGATAAATTTGTCGAGCGATAAGTATGCCCCGTAATAGTGGCCGTTGTTGCATAGACGCTGGCCTTCCTCCCAGTGAATTGACGGTGAGGTCTCTTCAACGCTGTGCTGCGCATTAGCTGATAGCGAGGTTATGCAGCATATAGCGACGGCAATTAGTTTGTTTAGCATATTGTTGAGTGCTTTAAAGTGTTTCTGTTCGTGTACTTTATAGAGATTCCCATTTTTTTTACGGATGCGAGGTTCAGTTCATGACCTCTTTAAGCGGAACAGTTACGAAGTCCCTTTCGTTCATTCGCGGATGTGGAATTGTTAGTTCGGGAGTTTCAATCTTCAAATTGCCAAATAGCAGTATATCAATGTCGATGATTCTGTCAGAATAGTTCCCGTTGATTGATTTTTGAGTGCGCCCAAGGTCTTTCTCTATCGACTGGGTTATCCTAAGAACCTCCAAAGGTTGCATATCGGTGTCGACTGCTATGACGGCGTTGACAAACGTGTTGTTGCTTTCGAATCCCCATGGCTCTGATTCGATAAAAGCGGACCGGCGCACTACTGGCCCAATCCGCTTCTCTATTTCATCTATGGCAGTCTGCAGGTTCAGACTTTTGTTTCCGAGGTTAGACCCCAGCCCAAGATATATTTCCATTAGTGCTTAGTCAATTACGAGCATTGCGTCGCCGTATGTGCCGAAGCGGTAGTCTTCCTTGAGTGCTACATCATAAGCCGACATGATTACGTCGTAACCTCCGAATGCGCATATCAACATCAGCATTGTTGAAAGTGGCATCTGGAAGTTGGCTACGAGAGCGTCTGCAACGGTGAAGTCATAAGGTGGGAAGATGAATTTGTTGGTCCATCCTTCAAATTCCTTGATGCGTCCGCCTGGGCCTACTGCTGTTTCAATGGCGCGGAGTACAGTTGTGCCTACCGCACAAATCTTGTGTCCGCCGTCTTTAGCGTTGTTCACAATGTTGCAGGCTTCCTTGTTGACAAACATCTGTTCGCTGTCAGTCTTGTGCTTTGTGAGGTCTTCCACGTCAATGTCGCGGAAGTTTCCAAGGCCGGCATGGAGGGTGATGAATGCTTGTTCTACTCCCTTGATTTCCATGCGCTTCATTAGTTCGCGTGAGAAGTGCAGACCTGTTGCAGGTGCTGTCACAGCGCCTTCGTGGCGGGCATAGATGGTTTGGAAACGCTCCATGTCTTCTTTCTCTGCTGGGCGGCGCTTGCGGATGAAGTCGGGGAGCGGAGCCTCGCCAAGAGCGTAGAGGGCTTCCTTGAATTCTTCGTGCGGTCCATCGTAGAGGAAACGCAGTGTTCGTCCGCGGGAAGTAGTGTTGTCGATTACTTCTGCCACCATTGAGTTGTCTTCGCCGAAGTACAACTTATTGCCGATACGGATTTTTCTGGCAGGGTCAACAAGTACGTCCCAGAGTCGTAACTCTTCGTTGAGTTCGCGCAAAAGGAACACCTCGATGCGTGCGCCTGTCTTCTCCTTGTTTCCGTATAAGCGTGCAGGGAAAACCTGTGTGTCGTTGAAGATGAAAGCATCTTTGTCATCAAAATATTCAAGTATGTCCTTAAATAATTTGTGCTCGATTTCTCCAGTCTTGCGATGAACAACCATCAGGCGTGACTCATCGCGGTGAAATGTTGGATGCAAAGCGATTTTCTCTTCAGGGAGTTTGAATTTGAATTGTGACAGTTTCATGTTTCTATATCTTATTCTTTTGGATTATTTACAAATTCCTGTTTATCCAGCCATTCAGGAAAGTCCTTTATGTCCATACATCCGGTGAGGTGGTAGTCACCGATGCGGGTGCGTATCAGATCGGTAAGGTATGCTCCTGAACCGAGGGCGGCACCGATGTCCCGAGCTAATGCTCTGATGTATGTCCCTTTGCTGCATACTACTCTTATGACAGCCTCATTTGGCAGGTTGTGACTTATCAGCTCTATTTCGTCAATGACAAGAGTCTTGGCCTTTAGTTCTATATCTCGTCCTGTTCGGGCAAATTCGTAGGCTCGTTTGCCGTTTATCTTCACTGCGGAGTATGTAGGCGGCACTTGCTCGATGCTTCCCACAAATGTCTTTAGCGTTTCCTCGAGCAGTTCGGGGGTTATATGTTCTGTTGGGTAAGTGGCGTCTTCCTCTGTTTCCTTGTCGAACGAAGGGGTTGTGGCGCCGATTTTAAGTGTTGCCACATATTCCTTTGTGTGTGCCTGGAGTTCCTCTATGCGTTTGGTGGCTTTACCCGTGCAAACGAGCAGAACGCCTGTGGCGAGAGGGTCGAGCGTGCCTGCATGCCCTACCTTTATCTTCTTGGTGTTCAGCTTTCTGCGCAACAAGTTGCGCACTGCAGCCACTACGTTAAACGATGTCCACTCGTATGGCTTGTTGAATGAAAGTATTTCTCCTTCTTGTGGATTCACTTGATTACATTATTTGCAGGTTATACCCCATCATCAGCATCACGAGTATGATTCCGCCGACAACGATGCGATACCATCCGAAAGCCTTAAATCCGTACTTTGTGACGAAGCTGATGAAGAACTTGATGGCTAGCAGGGCCACGATAAACGCCACTGCATTGCCTATGATGAGGGTCGACATGTTGTCCATTATCATTTCTGTGCCGCCGTACTTGAGGAGCTTGTACATCTTATAAACGGTTGCTCCGAACATTGTAGGTACGGCAAGGAAGAACGAGAACTCGGCGGCGTCCTTGCGAGTCATTCGCTGTGACATGCCTCCAACGATTGTAGCCATTGATCGTGACACGCCTGGAATCATTGATATGCACTGGAACAGGCCTACCATGAAGGCGCGTTTCTCCGTAAGTTGTGTGCTCTCGCTCCCTTTGTTGAATATTTTGTCGCAGAACAGCATAAACACTCCTCCAACCACGAGCATTATTGCCACGACTTCCACTCTTTCAAGCATGGCGTCGATGGCGTCGCTGAACAAGAGTCCGAGCACAGCTGCAGGGATGAATGCCACGAAGAGTTTCCAATAGAAGTCGAACTTGTGCAGGAACTTCTGCGCTGCGCTTGCTCCTTCAGGTGCAGGGGTGTTGTTCAATTGGAAGAAACGTTTCCAGTAAAGGCAAACAACAGAGAGTATTGCTCCAAACTGGATTATGAAAGTGAACGCCTTGACAAAGTCGGTGCTTTCCACACCGAGGATGTTTTGGGCGATAATCATGTGGCCGGTCGACGATACAGGCAGAAATTCCGTTAATCCCTCGACTATGGCTATGATGACTGTGTCCAACCAATTCATGCCTTATTCTTTTTGGGTTTCCACAATATGGCAACTACGACAAATATAAATCCGAAGAGGGCAACCAATGGTGCCACCTTGATGCGACGATCGCTGAAAATTTCCGGATTGAATGCCTCTTCAGTGGTGCTTCCGCCAGTCATGAGCGCCAAGCCTGCTATGACAATCAGCACTCCCACAACGAGAAGTATGTAGTTGATTTTTCCAAAAGCCAAATTGTTCATGTTGTTATTGCTTAATTGTTTTGATAATTATATGTTATACAGTTCGTTGCTGTTCATCTTCAGGTAGCGGTTCAACGATGCGAATGTGCAGATGAATGTTATCAGCAGTCCGCACACAATTACTACTGCCATCACTATGTAGATTACGTCAGACGTGACAATTGCATTTAGTCCAGTCTCGTATGTTTTCATCCAGTGAATACCGCACAGCATCGCTACATCAGCAGCAATGCCCGATAGGATGCCTAATCGGAAAGCGTTCTTGAGGAACGGGCGGCGAATGAATCCCCAGCTTGCCCCAACGAGTTTCATGGTGTTGATTAGGAAGCGTTTGGAGAAAATAGTCAGTCGTACTGTGTTGTTGATGAGAGCGAATGATATGTACAGGAACAGACCTGCGATGATGAGCAGGACAACGCTGATTTTGCGGATATTGTCGTTGACCGATTCCAGCGTCTCCTTGTCGTAGTCCACGCCTACGACCTCTTTGCGCAAGTCAAGTTCTGCTACAATCTTCGACAGGCTGTCGTTGTTGGCGTAAGGCTCGTTTACATTGATTTCAAACGAAGGAGTGAAAGGGTTGTAGCCTAAAAACTCAGTAGGGTCTGTGCCGAGGTCCTTGCTGGTTTCTTCCAGAGCCTGCTCCTTTGAAACAAATGTCAGTCTTTTCACATAAGGAGTATTGGTCAGTTCCGCCTGCAGAGAGTCAATCTCAGCCTGTTTCAACTCGTCGTTGACCAGTACGCTTACGTTCAGGTTCTCCTTGATGAAAGCCGACAGGTTCTTGGCTGAAAGCATGAAGAATACTATCGTGCCGAGCAGTATCAACACGAGAGTGGTGCTTATACACGAAGTCATGAATTGCGTGTTAAACCACCGTGAACGCATATGTTCGTATGCTTGTGCCATATGTGCTATTTGACAGTTATCTTCTTATTTTTTAATCTTGAATCAAACGATTTCCACACCCTTGAGAGTAGCGGAACTCGCTTCCGTGACTCTGACTTTCACGAAGTCGCCTATGCGATGATTGCCACGGTCAAACACTACCACCTTGTTCTGCTGTGTGCGACCGAAAAGCTGTTCTTTTGAACGCTTGCTCACGCCTTCAACCAAGATTTCGAACTCCTTGCCGATATCCTTGCGGTAGCTCTCAGCCGAAAGTTCGTTCTGCAAGGCAATCATCTCGTTCAGGCGGCGAATCTTTGTCTCCTCCGACACGTCGTCAGGCAAGTGGCGCGATGCATATGTGCCTGGGCGTTCTGAATATTTGAACATAAAAGCAGAGTCATATCCGCATTCACGCATTAATGAAAGTGACATCTGGTGGTCCTCCTCCGTCTCAGAGTGGTATCCCACGAAAATGTCAGTAGTCAGTCCGCAGTCAGGGATGATATTGCGTATAGCGGCAACTCTGTCGAGGTACCACTCGCGAGTATATTTGCGGTTCATCAGTCCGAGTATTCGGTTGCTGCCGCTCTGTACAGGCAAGTGTATATGGCGGCACACGTTAGGACAATCGGCAATGACATGCAACGTGTCGTTGCTCATGTCCTTTGGGTGCGAAGTGGTGAATCTGATACGCATCTTCGGGAAGGTACTGGCAACACGGCGCAACAGTTCGGGAAAGTCAACGATGACACTTTCTCCCCGCTCCTCGCCATCGGCGATAAAGCGGTACGAGTTGACGTTCTGCCCCAGCAGAGTCACTTCCTTGAAACCGCGCTCTTGCAAATCGCGCACTTCATTTATGATGCTCTCCACATCGCGGCTACGCTCCCTGCCTCGAGTGTATGGCACAATGCAGTAGTGGCAAAAGTTGTTGCAGCCACGCATAATGCTCACAAAACCAGAAATGTTGCCTCCGCACACCCTCTCAGGTATGATGTCGCGATAGGTTTCTGTAGTCGACAACTCCACGTTGATAGCCTTCTCGCCCATCTCGGCAGCCGCAAAAAGTTCAGGGAGCGAAAGGTATGCGTCGGGACCGGCGACAAGATCAGCATGGTGCTTCTCTATAAGTTCGTCCTTCACACGCTCAGCCATGCATCCCACAACTCCGATAATCAGTTTGCGGCCTTTCTTGCGCATGGCATGAAGAGCTTCCAGACGGTTCAAAATTTTCTGTTCCGCATTGTCGCGAACAGAACAAGTGTTCAGCAGCACGGCATCGGCATCGTCAATGCTTTGGCAAGTCTCGTAGTCCGCCATTTTCATTACCGACGCAATAACTTCACTGTCTGCCACATTCATCTGGCAGCCATAAGTCTCGATAAAAAGTTTCTTCATTAAATAATGATTTTCGAAAATCACTGCAAAGATACGATTATTAATTCAGATTTGAGAGTTAAAATATATATTAAAAGTTAAAAGTTCCGTGTGCCCGCAACGTTAGCACCCTACGTGTAAAGGGTTTTTCTGTTAGCAGAAAACTTTAAACTTAGTCTAAGTTCGTACAAACTCAGACTGAATCTGTATAAACTTAGACTGTGTTTATACAGACTTAGACTGAGTTTGCAAATAAGAATGATGAGTCAGAAAGAATAATGTCGCGCACAACCGATTGAAGACTACCCAATTATAGAATTAAGAGATAGGATTTTTGCCCTTGCTCTGTAAACATAAAGGGGCAGACACGCGGTCTGCCCCTATGCGGGTGTAGTCTTCCTCAAAATTTATCGAGTAGACATGTCGGATCTTTCTTAGTGAGGCCTTTATTCCTCTTCAAGGCTTTCGCTGTATTCGAGCTCAGCCTGTACGACGAACAGGATGTCGTCGTGCTCGTATTCACCCATCTGCTCCTTCTTTGCCTTCTTGATAATGAAGTCGACAACTTCATCGAGGTCAATCTCGATGTAACCGTCTGCGTCAGGCTCGGCGTTGAAGACATCGTTTGTGGCATAGTATTCGATGATGAGGTCGAGGAAATAGTATAGTTCGTCTTCCGAGAACTTCTCCTTCAGTTCCTGTGGCAAGTAGTTCTGGATAAATTCGACTGCGCGTGCGTCGTCTTCAGCATCCTTCAAAAGTTCGTCGTCAATGTTTGCCATGGTTTTTAGGTTTTAAGGTTATGAGTTTGTGAGGTTATGAGGTAGTGAAGTTATAAGGTTGTCTACCTTGTACTTTCTACTTTCTACATCCTTCTTAAAGAAGCGCCTTAAGCTTTTCCTCAAACTTATCCTTAGTTGTTGCTCCTACGATTTTGTCTACAACTTCTCCGTTCTTGATGTAGAGCACAGTAGGCACGTTGCGGATTTTGAACTTTGATGCGAGTTCGTCAGACTCTTCTACATCAACCTTTCCTACTATGACCTGACCTTCATACTCTTGTGCGAGTGCTTCGATGTCTGGTCCGATTTTCTTGCATGGTCCGCACCATGTAGCCCAAAAGTCAAGCATCATTGGTTTGCCCTCAGCTGCTACAGCTTCGTAGTTTTCGTCATTGATAATCATAACTGTAATGTTTTTATTTGTTTGTATGTTAGAATGTTGTAAATCGCGAAGGGGACGGCTGTGCCGTTCCCTGTTACAAAGATAGTGTTTACAAATCAGATTTGCAGATAAAAAGCGAAATATTTAATGATGTTTATTGTTTAGGTTTCAAAACATCAATTTATGGCTATCTCAATCTCTGGATGGTCCTCGATGTACTGCATGAGGTGCTTGGTCACGGAAATCTTGATTTTGCGCGAGAAGAGTTTTGCCCTCATGTGGTCGGTGGAGTGAATGTTGAAGTGGAGTTCAGCTCTGCCTGGATGCTCTTTTGCTATCTCTGCAAGGTCTTCAACCATTTCGACTGTGAGTTTGTCGAGAGGTACGGTGAGCGTGATTTTGTCAATCAGCGAATCCTTTACGTCGGCAAGGAGATCGATCGAACCGATAGAGAGCTCGTGTCCGCTGCCCCATTGGCGTGGTACCACCTTGCCCTTGACGAAGAGGGCGGCGCCTTCAATGAAGAAATTGTGATAAGTTAGCCAGTCCTTGCCGAAAAGCGGAATTTCACCAGCTCCGTTGAAGTCTTCTATGCGGACTATACCAAACGGTTTGCCGTTCTTTGTGGTGCCAGTACGGATGGAAGTGATGATTCCGCCGAAGGTCACCTCCGCACGGTCGGCAAGATCTTCCTTGTTTTCAAGTTCGGCTACCTTGGTGTTGCACACGTGGTTGAGCACGATGGAGTAGGCGTCGAGTGGATGGGCTGAGAGGTAGATGCCCACGAGCTCGCGCTCCTTGTTGAGGCGTTCCATGTCGCTCCATTCCTGCACCTCCTTCGGTAGTTCGGGGTGACTTATGGTCACTTCCTCGCCGAATCCCATGCCGAAGAGTGATGTTGTGGCTGAATGCTTGTCCTGCTGAAATTTGTTGCCGTATTTGATAAGTGTCTCTATAAATGTCTCGTTCGGACGGCTTTGCGCGAAGTAGGCTTCGCGTTTCACGTCTTTAAAGCAGTCGAGAGCTCCTGCTATGACAAGGCATTCTATGTTCTTGCGGTTACAGGCTGTGAGGTTCACTCGTTCTACGAGATCGAAGACCGACTTGAACGGCCCGTTCTTCTCCCTCTCGTCGAGTATGGCTTGTACTGCGTTTTCGCCCACACCTTTGACGGCTCCGAGTCCGAAGCGTATGTCACCGCGGTCGTTGACGGAGAATTTCATGCGGCTTTCGTTGACATCTGGACCGAGAGTGCTGATTCCCATAGACTTGCATTCGTCCATGAGTTTGCGTATATCGGAAATATTGGCAAGGCTTCGGCTCATGACAGCCGCCATATACTGTGCCGGATAGTTGGCTTTGAGATAGGCTGTCTGATAGGCAACCCATGAGTAGCATGTGGCATGACTTTTGTTGAAAGCGTAGGATGCGAACTTCTCCCAGTCGGTCCATATCTTCTGAAGTTTCTCCAGGTCGTGACCGTTGCGTTGTCCGCCTTCGTAGAACTTAGGGCGCAGCTCATCCAGTTTTGCCTTAAGTTTCTTACCCATCGCCTTGCGGAGGGTGTCGCTCTCACCGCGGGTGAAGTCGGCAAGCAGACGGGAGAGGAGCATGACCTGCTCCTGGTAGACCGTGATGCCGTAGGTGTCCTTGAGATACTTCTCCATTACTGGGATGTCGTACTCGATAGGTTTGCGTCCCTGCTTGCGGTCGATGAAGTCTGGGATGTAGTCCATTGGTCCCGGACGGTAGAGGGCGTTCATGGCTATGAGGTCCTCAAAGGTGGTCGGCTGGAGTTCGCGGAGGTACTTCTGCATGCCGGCGGATTCGAACTGGAAGGTTCCGATGGTGCGTCCGTCGCAGTAGAGCTGGTATGTGGCGGGGTCGGTGATGCTTATGTTGTCGACGTCGACAGTGACTCCGAGACTTTCTTCTATGTTCTGCACGGCCTCCTTCATGATGGACAGGGTCTTGAGTCCGAGGAAGTCCATCTTGATGAGTCCTGTTTCCTCGATGACGTGTCCGTCGTACTGTGTGCAGCGGAGTTTCTCGCCGGTTTCCTTGTCGTCGGCAGTCGAAACGGGCACCCAGTCGCTTATGTCGTCGCGGCAGATAATGGTTCCGCAAGCGTGCACACCGGTGTTGCGCACGTTGTTCTCGAGCATCTGGGCATAGCGGATAGTGTCACGCAGTAGCGGGTCGGGCGAGGTAGCGGCGTCCTGCAGTTCCGGCACGCATTCGATGGCGTTTGGCAGGTTCATCTTCTTGCCGCTTGGCAGACGGTCGGGGATGGCCTTGCAGAGTGCGTTGGAAGTGGCGAGAGGCAGTTTCTGTACTCGTGCCACGTCCTTGATGGCGAGCTTCGTTGCCATGGTGCCGTAGGTGATGATGTGTGCCACCTTCTCCTCGCCGTATTTCTCAGTGACCCATTGGAGCACTTTGCCTCGCCCGTCGTCGTCGAAGTCGACGTCGATATCGGGCAGGGAGATACGGTCGGGGTTGAGGAATCGCTCGAACAGCAGGTCGTACTTGATTGGGTCCACTCGTGTGATTTCCAAGCAGTAGGCCACGGCTGAACCTGCCGCCGAACCACGTCCCGGACCTACCCACACGCCGAGTTCCTGGCGGGCGGCACGGATGTAGTCCTGCACGATGAGGAAGTAGCCAGGGAATCCCATCGTCTTCATGATGTGGAGTTCGAAGTCGAGCAGTTCCTTCACGCTCTCGGGGATAGGGTCGCCGTAGTATTTCTTCGCACCGTCGTAGGTGAGTTTCTTCAGGTAGTCCGCCTCAAACTTTATGCGGTAGAGTTTTTCGTATCCTCCGAGTTTCTTTATTTTCTTGTGGGCGTCCTCTTCGCTCAGCACCACGTTGCCTTTCTCGTCGCGGGTGAACTCGTCAAAAAGTTCCTGCTCGGTGATTCGTTGGCGATACTCCTCCTCCGTACCGAAACTTTCTGGGATGGCGAAGTTAGGCATGATGGGTGCGTTGTCGATGGAGTAGGTCTCTACTTTGTCGAGCACCTCTATGGTGTTGCTCAGCGCTTCGGGCACATCGGCGAAGACCTGGTTCATCTCCTCACGGGTCTTGAACCACTCCTGCTTGGAGTAGAGCATACGGTTTGGGTCGTCGAGGTCTTTGCTTGTGCTCAAGCAGATAAGGCGGTCGTGAGCTTCGGCGTTCTCCTCGTCAACGAAGTGCACGTCGTTTGAGCAGATGAGTTTTACATTGTGCTTCTTCGCCAGTTCGATGAGCACTTTGTTGCACTCTTCCTGCAGTGGGAAGGTTTCGCGGTTAGCACGCTGCATGGGGTCTTTGACCTCATGGCGCTGGAGCTCAAGGTAGTAGTCTTCGCCAAAAAGGCTTTTGAACCATTCGATGGCGTCTTCAGCGCCTTGTATGTCGCCCTTGCGTATTTTGTTGGGTACTTCGCCGGCTATGCAGGCGGAACAGGCAATGAGCCCTTCGTGGTATTTCTCCAGCTCTTTATGGTCGGTACGCGGACGGTTGTAGAATCCGTCGACCCACGCATGGCTCACGAGTTTGACGAGGTTATGATAGCCGGTCTTGTTCTTTGCGAGCAAGATGAGGTGCCATCCGCTGCTGTCCAGTTTGCCCTCCTTGAGGTGCATGCCGCGGCGGGCGCAGTACATCTCACAACCGAAGATTGGTTTGAAGTCAAGTTTGGGTGTAGTTTTGGCAATGGTCTCTTCGGCCTCCTTCAGCAGTTGCTCTTCCGGTTTGTTGTCATATTTGTCATTGCCGTCGCGGTCAAGGCGTTCCAGAGTGCTGGCGTTGATGTCGTCAATGAGTTTCTGTGCGTCCTTCACCATCCCGCGGTGCTTGCCGTTGACCTTGTTGACGTAGTTGAAAAACTCCTTGATGCCGAACATGTTGCCGTGGTCGGTCACAGCCATGCCCTTCATGCCGTTCTTGATGGCCTTGTCAACGAGTTTGGGGATGCTCGCCTGTCCGTCGAGTATCGAATATTGGGTGTGTACGTGGAGATGGATGAAGTCTTGCATGCTGTTTTCTTTGCTTAAGGTTTATAGTTTAAGGCTTATAGTTTGTCGAAAAACGATAAACGCTCAACAATAAACGATTATTCCCGATTAGTCTTATTGGTCATTCTTCTTCACTCTGATTGTTGTGAATGAGTAAGCCGGCATAGTGTAGTCAAACTGCTGTGCTACGCTGATGGTGCTTTCTGTTGGCACGGAATCCTTGTCGGTAGGTTTGCCGCTGAGCACTGTGCATGCTGCCTGCGTTGCAAAGTCGTCGCAGTCCTTCACCTCGACGCTTGTAGTTACTTCGACAGGCAGGAGGTTGACGAGTTTGATGATCATGTCGCCTGTCTGGCTGTCGGTCACTACCGATGTGGCAATGCGCTTGCGCACGTCGTCGCGGCGGTTCTCCACACGGAGACGGTTTGTGACGTACTTGTCGCCGCTGTTGTTGCCGAAGATCTTCTGTGTGTAGTAGCCAGGAGTGAGGTCTATGCGGGAAGAGTTGAAGTAAATCATGTCAGGGTTCCAGCTTGTGTGGCCGTGACGAGCGAGGAGCGGGGCGTAGGACGTCATGCGCACGATGTCGGCATTGCGCTCCACGTTGACGAGGTGCAGGGCCTCGCAGAGGGCTGTCTCGATGTTGTTGTGACGGCCTGCTATGTGACAGGCGTATTCGCCGAGGTAAACCTCCGATGCGTTGCGGTCGTAGTGATCGTAGTAGTCCTGATTGTGGATGTACCAGCCTGGACTGACATAGTAGTGCTCGTCGACCATAGGCACCTTCTTTTCCTTGGCGAGTTTCCATCCCCATTCGTAGTCTGAACCCTCGTAGAACGGACCAACTGTGCCACACACGATGATTTCAGGGTGCGCCTTCTTGATGGCATCGAATATCATGTTGAAGCGCTCTGTGAACGTGTCGGAGATAAGGTCCTCGTTTCCGATGCCGATATATTTGAGGTTGAATGGTTTAGGATGGCCAGCTTCGGCACGCACGCGTCCCCATTTGGTAGTCTTAGCATCGCCGTTGGCCCATTCGATAAGGTCAAGGATGTCCTGTATGAATTCGTCCATGTGTTCCATCGGCACACCGCCCTGCTGGCCGTGTCCGCCCCATGATGAGTTCTGACATGGCACTCCGGCTGGGAGTACAGGGAGCGGTTCGGCACCTATGTCCTCGCAGAACTGGAAGTATTCGTAATATCCGAGTCCGAGAGTCTGGTGGTAGTTCCAGATGTTAGGCATGTGCTGGCGCTCCTCGAGTTTGCCGATCGAGCGTTTCCACAAGTACATGTTGTCGAGTCCGTTGCCATGAGCGGCACATCCGCCTGGGAAGCGCACGAACTTAGGCTTCATGTCGGCTATGACCTGTGCGAGGTCGGCGCGGAGACCGTTCTTGCGGTTCTTGAAAGTCTTGCGAGGGAAGAACGACACCATGTCCATCTCGACTGCGCCAACAGTCTGCGGAGCTATTACGATGCGTGCTGCATCTGCATTTTTGCTGGCCTTGAAGGTTGTCTTGATGGTTTTCCAGTCGGCACTGCTCACGCTGATGGTCTTCTGAGCGATGGTTTCGTCTTTTTCGCTCACGAGACTTATGGTCAACTTGCTTCCTTTCTCCGAAGCCTTGCGCGCCATGATGCTGAGGTCGTACTGGTCGCCCGCCTTGAGGCAGATACCGTCGTAGCCGCCGTTCTCAAGCGTTGCGCCAACCCTGTCGGTGGTAAGGATGGCGTAATGGGCGTTGTTCTTGTGTATTGGGCGTTCTGTGCCAATCTTGATGTTGCTGCCTTCGCCCTTGAGGGTCCATGCGGTGAGGTTGTGCCAGTCGCCGCGGTCGGCACGGGAATATTCGAAGTCGCGGTTCTGTATCAGTTCGCCGTAAAGGCCGCCGTCAGCCCCGTAGCTGATGTCCTCGAAGAAGATGCCTATGAGCTCTTTGCTGATGTCCTTGCTTTGGCTGCCCTCTATGGTCAGACGTGCATTGACAGGTTTCAGGTCGGCGAAACGTACAGGGTCCTGGCCCATGTGCTCGTCGAGTTTCGCCTGACGGTTTGTGAGATAATCGTGATGCTTAAGAAGTTTGTCAATCTGTGCCCACTCCACGCGGTGTGTCTGTCCTGTGAGTTCGCGTCCGTTGAGGGTTATGGTTGTTGTGCCGGCATCTCTCTTGCTGTCAACGAGTGTGCCTTTTCCCCACTTCACGAAGTCGGTGGATGTGGTGCGGTATGTCTTTCCGTCGAGGGTGGAGTAGTCAACCACCCAAAGGCCGTCCTGCTCGTAGAGTACAGGCAATTTGCAGCTGCCGCCTTCCACGTATGGGTAATCCTGCGGTTTCCAGTTGATGAGGTCAGGGCTTGAACAGTATGCAAACTGCGGGTTGCCTTCCAGTGGCGACCATACACAGCGCCATGTGCCTTTGCTGTCACGAAGGAGTGACGGGGTTGTCATCTTCTTGCCTGATCCCCACGCACCGAAGTCGCTGTTGACGAAGGTTCGTCCGTTGCCGATAGAAGTCCAGTTTACATTGTCGGAACTATAGGCAAAGGCGAGTCCTCCGCCGTTGGTGTAAGAGAACAGATAACCATAGTCAGGTTTGTTCGCAAAAGCGCCCAGTGTACAGAATAAAGCCACGAGAGCAACAAGCATCTTTTTCATAATTGATATTAAGTATTGGTGATTTTAAGTTGAGAGTACGAAGATAGTAATAATTCTCCAACTTATAAAATATGTACCCGACTAAGATGAAAAGTCTGCAGAATGTTTATTCTTCTTGCTGGTCATGTACTATATACATGTGAAATGACCCATTGCCGAAAAAACGTCACACCGTGGCATGCCTCCCTACATGTGCATCATTGTTCCAGTAATCGTCATTGTTCTCGTTATTTCCAGTTATCGTCCCCCCAATTTAGCTTCAGTGATTTAACTCCCGATTATGGTCTCTTAAATTTGCTCCAGCAAACTCTTGGGCACACAACTAAAATGTCTTTAGTCCCCGCTAATGATAAACTTTCCGTCCGTGGTGCGCGATGAGAGTACGGGCGATGTCATTGTCAAGTTGGTCAACCTCCTTCCCATCACGGTCAAGATGAATATCGACCTCTCTTCGCTCGACAAGCAGGTCACTACGGCCCGCCGCACATTGCTTACAGGCAAGGATATGAACGACCGTCATGCCCGTCCGTCCGAAGACGTTATCCAACTTCCCGGTCTCACCTTCGGGCAAGAACTTCCCGCCTATTCACTCACAGTGATAAGGTTGTAAGTTATAGTTTCTCCTATCATTCAAAATAGGGAATCTATCTAATAAAATATAGTAATCCCCGCAACCTGTCTGTCGGAATTTCGGAGACTGGTTGCGGGGATTGTCTTTTTTTTACATGCCATTAAGCGAAGGGCAGTAACGTTTATTTGATGAAAATCTTCTTACCACCTTGGATGTAGATGCCTGTGGGCAGATTCTCTTTCTCTTCCGTCATCCTTGTGCCTTGCAGGTTGTAGATGGGAAGATTCTTCTCTTCTGCATCGGGTGTGACCTCCGCAATGCCTGTAGCAGGGTCGAACTCCTCGATATTGAAGAACTTCTTCCATGCCTCGGCAAACTGGTACATGGCTTTTGACCCTTCGGGTACCTGGAGCTTGACGGTGAAGTATTGCTGGCTTCCCAATCCCAAGTCATTGACTGTGGGAGGAATCTTGGCTCCGACAGAAAGGGTATTCAGGTTCGTACAGCCTGTGAGCAGATTGTCACCGATGCTCGTCACTCCACTGCCTATATAGAGTTCTTCTAATGCGGAGCAACTATAGAACGCATTCTTTCCAATGCTTGTCACAGAATTAGGAATGGTGACGTTCGTAAGCCCGGAGCAACTATAGAACGCATACTCTCCAATGCTTGTCACGGAATTAGGAATGGTGACGCTCGTAAGTCCGGAGCAACCTCTGAACGCATAATTTCCAATGATTGTCACGGAATTGGGTATGGTGACGCTCTTAAGGCCTTTGCAATAATCGAATAAGTAATTCCCTATTCGCGTAACATTAGGTCCGATAACAACTGTTTTCAACGTATTTCCTTCAGCAAAAGGTTTGTTCTGATAAGATTGATTTCGTCCTATATATACATATTCCAAAGGACAATCTATGAATTGGCTATAACCTAAATCTATATACGTACTACCATCTTCTATAATTAACTCCTTTATGCCTTTGCAACCCGAGAATGCAGACGCTCCAATGCTCGTCACTGTGTTGGGAATGATAATGCTCGTAAGGCCGGAGTAACCGGAGAAGACACTTTCTCCAATGCTATATTTATTTCCTTTATAGTCCTGAGGAAGTTCCAGATTACCCTCATCCCCTAAATATCCATTCAAAGAGTGAACATTCTTGGTTGTTTTAAAGAAGAAATTACCAATTTGTTCATCTGCATTTATAACCTTGTTTGCATAATAGCCAACATATCCATTAGATTTTGAACCTTTTGATATTGCCAGATTTGAAAAGTTGATTACGGTTTTGAGATTACTGCAACCCGAGAACGCATTATCTCCAATGCTCGTCACGGAATTGCCAATGGTGATGCTCGTAAGGTCTGAGTAAGAGAACGCCTCCTTTCCAATGCTCGTTACAGAATTAGGAATGGTTACGCTCGTAAAACTACAATTATTGAACGTATATGCTCCAATGCTCGTCACTGAATTGGGAATGGTAATGCTTGTAAGGTTGTAGCAATCTTCGAACGCATAATTTCCAATGCTCGTCACGGAATTGGGGATGTTGATGCTTGTAAGGCCAGTGCAGTTATAGAATGCACCCTCTCCAATGCTCGTCACGGAATTAGGAATGGTGATACTCTTAAGGTATCGGCAACCAGAGAACGTATAATTTCCAATGCTCGTCACTGAATCGGGAATGGTGACGCTCCAAAGGCCCCAGCAATCTTTGAATAAGTAGTTTCCTATTTTTCTTACCTTAGGTCCGATAACTGCGGTTCCCAATGTATAATCTTCGCCATTGAAAGGTTTGGACTGATAAGAATGATCTCGTCCTATATATACATATTCCAAAGGACAATCTATGAATTGGCTATAACCTAAATCTATATACATGTAACCATCTTCTATAATCAATTTTGTTAATTGATTGCAACCACTGAAAGCACTGGTGGTATTATTACCTTCTTTATAACTGCCAATGCTTATCACGGAATTGGGGATAGTGATACTCGTAAGGCCGGTGCAATTATAGAATGCACCATATTCAATGTACTGCACGGAATTACCAATAGTGATATTCGTAAGGCCTGTGCAACCACCGAATGCACTACTTCCAATACTCGTCACGGAATTGGGGATGGTGATGCTCGTAAGGCCGGTGCAACCACTGAATGCACTACTTTCAATACTCGTTACGGAATTAGGGATGGTGATGCTCGTAAGACCTGTGCAACCTTTGAACGCCTCAGTTCCAATGCTCGTCACGGAATTGGGGATGGTGATGCTCGTAAGACCAGAACATTCAGCAAATAGAGCATCTATAGTTCTTACCTGAGAGCCGAGAATTGCAGTCTTCAATGTGTTCCCGAAATTTGGGATGCCAAAAAAGTCACGCCCTATATACACATACTCCAAGGGACAATTTTCGAATCCGTATTCACTTGACTCTATAGGCGTACTTCCATCTTCTATAATCATCTTCTTTAGGCTGGTACAATCAGAGAATGCATAATCTCTAATGGTCGTCACTGAATTGGGGATAGTGACACTCGTAAGACTTGAGTAATTATAGAAAGCATAATCTCCAATCTCATAATCCTCCCCTTCGTAACTTTCGGGCAATATCAGTTCTTTGCTATTTCCCATGTAACTATTTAAAACATAACGGTCGTAATAGTTTTTGTAAAAAATATAATCTCCTATACATCCACCGTCATACACTGTTTGCACTTCGCTGGCATAATAGGCGACATAGCCATAAGATTCACTTCCTGTCCAAATATCCAAATCAGAACAATTGATAATCGTTTTTAAAGATTTACATCTATAGAACGCTTCATCTCCAATACTCGTCACGGAATTTCCTATTGCAATCTTTTGGAGACCGGAACAATCTCGAAATGCCTTGGTTCCAATGCTCGTCACTGAATTAGGGATGGTGATGCTCGTAAGACTGGAGCAACCATAGAACATGTAATTTCCAATGTTCGTCATGGAATTGGGGATGGTGATGCTCGTAAGGCCGGAGCAACCTCTGAATGCCGAATTTCCAATGCTCTTCACGGATTTGGGGTAGGTGATGTTCGTAAGGCCGGGGCACTCATAGAACGCATTCGTACCAATCCCCGTCACGGAATAGTTTTTCCCATTGTAAGTAACACTTTCGGGAATCTCCAACACTCCTGTGTATTCGTTGGAATAAGAAGCACGTTCCTCTCCTTTATATGTCACCTCCACTGTCAAATCTGTCTCTGACGTAATGTTGTAGTAAATCCCGTCCACCTCAAAATCGTGTGCACTCACTGAAACGCTGCACAACAGCACCGCTATTGTTGCCAGCCAAAACCTAAGTTTTTTCATAATAATTGATTTTTAAAGGAGACAAAAAAGGCGCAAACTATCCGTTACTCGCCTTCATCATAGGTTACCGCCAAGTGACCTTATCACCAACAAGCACGAACAGCCCACACCCTTTACGGTGTGAACTTCCATCTGCTTGTTCTCGGTGATGAATGTTTGGCGGTATTCATGATGAAGAGAACAAGAGCTAAAAGCTCAAAAATCCATATTTCAAGTACCGGACAGAGACGCTTCTCCTGCTCCGAGTTAATACTCTTTTTAATTTGTGACAAATGTACCGTTTAATTTCGGCAGGAACCCACAAAAGAGGCTTAAATAATGTTAACAGAATAAAATAGTACAGACAAACTGACCTTCAACCCTAACTTTCGGTTCGCATCATTTGCATGTAGGAGGGTTGTCGAAATACAAATTTAAGGGAGAACATTTCAGGTGCCAGTCTGCCGACAGGCAGGCAAAGACACAGGGGTGTTTCCCGTAGGGGACTGTGTCATAATTCACTTTTCATCTGCGGATGAAGAATTAAATGGTGGCATTTTTGACACAGCTTCGGATAAAGGGTAGCCATTAATTGTCGTCCTCACCCGCCAATACCCCGGTTATCTGTCGGCTGATGCGGCCGTGGAGGTGATGTGCCGGGTCAGCGGACAGCTCATCCGGAGCAACGTGTCGGCCGGTCAGCGTGTGCGCAAGGGCGATGTGCTCTGGCTCATCGACCCCACTCCCTACCGCGATGCCGTGCGTCAGGCCGAGGCCACGCACGCCGACGCATGTACGAGAAAGCTCATAATGGTGCAGTTGGCACGGCGGAACTTGCAGATGAATAGATTAAGGGGCTGTGAAAGACCCTGGGTCTTCCGTAGGGGCAGATCTTGTGTCTGCCCGATAACACATAGCAAGGTCATCCTGAACTTCAGTGAAGGATCTCAATAATCAAATGCCAGAGATTCTTCGCTTACGCTCAGAATGACCGACAGGGGGGGTAGGAACTGGGCGTGCCCTAATGCCTCCCGCAAATCTCGCTGATTCTCGCAGATTGGTAATTTTTAGCACAGAAGTCAAACTATTACAGTTATCGTTATTGTTATCGTTGTACCAGTAGGGTGGCCCCTTGTGGGTTCCCTAATTATTTGAACATTTTTAATAATTAGGGAAAATTATTGTTTTTGAAAGTTGACGTTGATTTAACTTTTGTCTGAGCTTCAGAACTACGCCCTCCTTGAACGACTCAGTGTTTGTCTTTAATCCACGTTCAAGAGTACTGTGCATTTTTTCGGACACTCACAGCTAACGCTAAGCAGTCTTCAGTCTCCGCTAATAATAAACATTCCGTCCTTGGTTATACCCTCAGCCGAGATATACATCTGCGTGCAGGAAGAGTTGTTATAAAATTCGATAGTTGCTTTGCCGTCCTTGTCAGTTTTCACGTTCGGATTCCAGTAGAGAGTGCGGCGGAAATCCTCCATAGGAGGCATTATGCTGTAGTCTTCCATTTCGAAAGTCTCCGGCACGTTGAATCCCTGGAAGTGAGTGCGTCGCAGACCTTTGACGTTTTGTTGGAACTTGTAATGAGTGTAGATGAATACTGTAGGTTTATTCCTGCTGATGCCGATATATCTGACCGTTGCGTACGGATGTTCGGTTATATAAACCGCTTTGACCTCGTCAAGCCATACAGGGAATTCTTCCATGCTGCTTCTTATGACATTAAGGTTGTTAAGTATCAATGTTACTTTGCGACCTTTGTAATACATTATAGGGATAATTCTGTTGTCTATTATTAGGTATTCATCATTATAGTACCAAGCACCGATTTTATTCAGAAACTTTTTCTTTTCCTCAAATGACAAGTCGTGGTAGTTAGGACATTCGTCCTTATGCTTCTCCCAAATGTCATGATACTTTGAAAAATACGGATTTTGTGCAACCAACCATTCATTTAAGCTTGGCATGTCTTCGCCCATGTCGGCAATCTTGTCCGCCTCGGCATCCACGTCGTAGTGGATTGACGCCCAGTGCTGCGCGTTGCTTTCCGACTCCCATGCTGCGCGTGCCCCATCAGTAAAGCGCCTCTTAGCCTTGACCTTTACGGTAGGCAGAACCCTGTCCCTCTTCTGAAGTACAGCCAGAGCGTCCTTCTCGTC
>JAZNGW010000003.1:0-17646 GCA_045576655.1 Bacteroidaceae bacterium | reverse complement strand
CTTTGCTGATATCAAGAAGGTAAAGGGATATATGAACTTCGACATGATTGGTCGTGATTGCGTTGAAGACCGCAAGAATCATTTTAATTTTATGTATACTGCCAAAGACTCCGTTTATGCAGAATGGCTAAAGAATGACATCAAGCAATACTCGCTTGCACTCAATCCAAGCTATAACTCTTCTGACGACTTTAGCCGTGGTAGCGACCAAGTTCCATTCTTCAATGCCAGCTCTTCAATCGTGTGGTATCAGACAGGTTTGCATCCTGACTATCATAAACCTTCTGATGAGAGCCATCGTATAAATTGGGATAAAATGGTGGAGATTACCAAAGCTGCATTCCTTTGTCTTTGGAAAATGGCGAATTTATAAATGAATATAATTATAATGTAAGATAACTAATTACGAAAGTGAACATGAAAAAGACTTTATTTTCCATTTGCACCCTTGCACTGATGGTATCAGTGCTGAGTTGCCAACAGACGAAAGAATCAAATGAAACAGACGAACTGCTGTGGGAACGCAAGAGTGCCCATGCCGTTATTCTTGGGCGGTATGTTGACTGGAAGGCTGGTGACAATCCTTTTCCTCCTGGATTTTGGGTAAATCACGAGTCTTTGAAGGGTAATGGTTGCGAGATTACCAAAGATTCCATCAACGGAACATTCTCTATAACATACGACATCTGTTATCCGCTGCAACACAAATGCATGAACGGATTGAAAATCATGCTTTTCCCTGGCGATACCGTCAGACTCGATTACAGCAGAAGTGCTTTCGCTGCGTATGAAGCCTATAAAAAAGAAACGCCACGCGACAGCATTACAACAGAGAAGTTGCGTGAACTTTGGAATAAAGCAGTACATATAGAAGGCGTGAGTTTTGAAATGCCTCTACCTGTTCACATGAAAGGTGTACATCTGGGAGTTAGTCATGAATATGCTTTAGAGCATTTTGAGGACACCTATGAAGAATGGGTTGATGTGTGCTGGGGTGAATTTCAAGATGTTGTGAAGCAATTGGACTCATTAGTCCTCACACCACGTGAACGGGAATACCTAAGAATGGATATAGAACAGGACTATCTACATAAGCTAAGAAATTTCGCTTTCGTGAAGAGATGTTCGCGCCTTGTAACCGACAAAGATTCGCTTGCAATGTACGAAGAGCAAATGACCTTCAAAGACCCTCATGCACCCGAACTGACTTATTACCGTAGCACGCTCGGCTTCTTTGCCTGCATGAAGAATTTGTTTAGTGAGGGAAGAGAGTATATACAAGCTAATGGATTGGAAGATTCTCCTTTAGGACGCTGGTTTAAGGAAATGGACGAAGCCAAGGCTGTGATGGATAGCGTGAAAGCCTATCAGCCAGTAAGTGAAAGTGCATTGAATGCTTTGTCACCAGAGTTTCAGGTACAGATACGTGAGGTACAAGAAGAAATAGAAAAGGAACTTGCTGGCAGCAAAGGCATACGGAAAGACTTACCGGAAGGTGAGCCTCAGGAATGGTTGCCTAAAATCGTGGCAGAACACAAAGGACGCATCGTCTTCGTAGACTTCTGGGCAACTTGGTGTGGACCTTGTCGTAAGGGTATGGAAGAGATGAAGAGCGTGAAGGGTAGTCTGAAAGAGAAAGGTGTGGACTTCGTTTACATCACTGATACCAGCAGCGATACCAATGAGTGGAAGGAGTATATTGCGCAGCATGAAGGAGCCCACTATATCGTACCTAAAGACAAGA
Source organism: Bacteroidaceae bacterium (assembly GCA_045576655.1). GTDB lineage: Bacteria > Bacteroidota > Bacteroidia > Bacteroidales > Bacteroidaceae > RGIG8745. Next base: position 15,902 of record JAZNGW010000003.1, on the reverse strand, counting down.
AGGATGCCATGCAAATTCCTGATTATGAGAATGCCATACCTCATTACCTTGTTTACGACCGCGAAGGTAAGTTCGTTAAAGCCATCAGTGGCTGGCCAGGAGTGGAAAAGATGATGCAGGAACTTTCGGAAGTGCAATAAAAAGAAAAACTTGTAAAAGATTTTATTGATGGCTCGGACGAAACTGTTCGTATAAGGGTGGGGGTGACTCCACCCTTTTTGGTGCTCGGAACTTTGTGGAAAGTGTAATATGTTAGTGCTGTAAGTAAACCTTTGGGCAATATTGGGGTCAGATAATAAATGATTATATTTGTGATGTGTTTTTAACTGAATAATCTTAAATAATAATATTAGTAACACAAGTATGAGAAAAAGTCTTTTGATGATGTTGCTCACTGTGTGTGTGGCAATTTCAGTACAGGCTCGTCCGTTGTTTGGCGAGCAGAAGTTGTTTGTCGACGACTGGAGATTCAAACTTGAATCGAGCGGCGACAAGATAAAGTTGAATGATGATGCGGAGAAGTGGCGCAAGGTGACTTTGCCTCACGACTGGTCGGTTGAGGGACGCTACAGCCACACTTATGGCAGTGCAACAGGTTATTTGCCTGGTGGACTTGGATGGTATGCAAAGTCGTTCAGTGTGCCTGAGAGTGCAAAGGGCAAGAAGGTGTTCATCTATTTCGAGGGTGTTTACAACCGTAGTAAGGTGTATCTCAATGGAAACCTGCTTGGCGAGCGTCCTAACGGGTATGTGTCGTTCATGTATGACTTGACTCCGTATTTGAAGTATGGCAATGAGATGAATGATATTCGCGTGGAGGTGGACCACACACGTTACATCGACTCTCGTTGGTACACTGGTTCGGGCATCTATCGCGATGTGTATCTGGTGTATGCCGAGCCTACTCACATTGACCTTTGGGGTACATACTGCATCACAAAGAATGTGACTAAGAGCAAGGCTGACTTCGTGGTTCAGACAACATTGCGCAATGAGCAAGTTAAGGCTGCAAAGGCAGAAGTGGAGCTTTCGCTTTACGACCGTGCAGACGGCAAACTTGTGGCTACAGCCAAGAAAGCTGTCAACTTGAAGGCTAATGACTCCATCGTTTGCGAGCAGACTCTTAAGGTTAAGAAGCCTAAGATGTGGAGCATAAAGAATCCGAACCTCTACCGCCTTGTCACAACCCTCTATGTTGACGGTAAGAAGACAGAGAGCAATGAGATAAGTACAGGTGTACGCACTTTGCGCTATGACCCTAATGAAGGTTTCTTCCTTAATGGCGAAAATACCAAGTTGAAGGGTGTGTGCATCCACCACGATGCAGGATGTTTGGGCGCTGCTGTTCCACGCGAAGTGTGGAAGCGTCGTCTTGAGCGTCTTCGCTACATGGGCTGTAATGCAATCCGTATGAGCCACAACCCTCAGGCTCCTGACCTTTATGAACTTTGCGACGAAATGGGCTTCGTGGTTATGGACGAGGCGTTCGACGAATGGGAATTCCCTAAGCGTAAGTGGGTTGAAGGTTGGAATGTGGGCAAACCAAACTACGACGGCAGCGCCGACTTCTTCCAGAAATGGTGTGAGAGAGACTTACGCGACATCGTGCTTCGTGACCGCAACCATCCAAGTATTATAATGTGGAGTATTGGTAATGAGGTGGACTATCCTAACGACCCTTATTCTCACCCAGTTCTTGAGACGGGTACAATCAACCAGCCTGTTCATGGCGGTTATCTTAAGGATGCGCCGCAGGCTGAGCGATTGAGCGAAATATCAGCTCGTCTTGCAAAGGTAGTTCGCACTTACGACCTTTCTCGTCCGGTAACAGCTGCTCTCGCTGGTGTTATCATGAGTAACCATACTGACTATCCGTTCAATGTGGACATCTGCGGATACAATTATACGGAGAACCGCTACGAACTAGACCACAAGACTTATCCTAAGCGTGTCATCTACGGAAGTGAAACTGGGCGCGGTATTAATGAATGGAAGGCTGTTAGGGACAGCAAATACATATTTGCCCAATTCATCTGGACAGGACTTGATTATCTCGGTGAGTCAGGACGCTATCCTTCACGCGGACTGAACACAGGTATGATAGACTTTGCGGGCTATCTGAAGGTGGCAGGTTATCTGCGCCGTGCAATGTGGAGCGATGAACCTGTAGTGTACGTTGGTTCTTCGTTGGCGCCATCGGGCAGACGCCGTTGGGGCGGTGAACCTGTCCAGAACTGGTATTACCAGGACGGACAGAACGTGCAGGCGACAGCTTACTTTAATACTCCGTACGTTCGTTTGATGCTCAACGGTAAGCAGGTGGGTGACATAAAGGAATATAATGGCGATACATACTCGGCATCGTGGACTCTGCCATACGAAGCCGGCACACTCGTGGCTGAAGGTCTTGACAAGGACAAGAATGTGGTTGCTACATGGGAGTTGAAAACTGCAGGTCGTCCTGCTGCAATCTCTGCAAAGGCAGATAAAACTACGATATCAGCTGATAGGGGAGTGTCGCAAATTGAAATTCAAATAGTAGATGAAAACGGTAATCCTGTATACATGGCAGACAACGAAATCACTTGCATGTCAAGAGGGCCAATTCGTGTTCTAGGTATTGAATCTGGAAGTAACTCTGACATGACAGATAACACAGCGCGTCGTAAGCGTGTTAACAATGGCCGTATGGTTGCTTACGTTCAGGCAACAGGTGAGCCTGGTGATGCTGTTATATCATTCAGCTCTATGTGGCTTGAAAATGCTCAAGTGAAGATTGAGGTTAAGTAAGAGTGTGTATATTGTGTGACATGTAATTCCAATGATGGTTTGTATGCATCATCATTGGTTTTGCATGTTATTCTTTATGTGGACATGCTTTTTTTGAATAACTAGATAAAAAAGCCGTTGAAAAATTTGTCAGTTGGCAAAAAGTTCCTACCTTTGCAACCGCTTAAGGGAAAGCAATATGCTAAATACGTGTTGCGTTATTATTCCAAAAGCTATTTAAGGTTAGATTCGCTAGCTCAGCAGGTAGAGCACAACACTTTTAATGTTGGGGTCCTGGGTTCGAGCCCCAGGCGGATCACGGAAAGAAGGGACTTGAAAAAGTCCCTTTCTTTTTCCAAACTCCTCATCGCCTTTGACTATCAAAAGGTTAGAACTCAGAATCGGTTTTTTCACTTAGAGTGTTGCACCAATAGAAAAAGAGAAAAGGTGACACCGTTGGATATGAAAACCAAAAAATAAGGTGTTAACGTCTAACTTTTTGAGGGCATTTCTGCATTTTGATGTACCTCATCTGGTTGCAATGATTAATCTGCATTTTTTATGAGCGTTTTTAAGTTTAGACGATTCCAAATTAAGCATGATAAATGTGCCATGAAGATTGGTACTGATGGACTGCTGTTAGGGGCTTGGGCTGATATGTCGTCTGCGGAGCGTGTGCTAGATGTTGGTACAGGTTGTGGGGTGATTGCTATTATGTGTGCTCAGCGAAAGCAGGATGCGCTTATTTGGGGCATTGATATTGATGAAATGGCGGTTTGTCAAGCGCGTGATAATGTGGCCATGAGTCCTTATGCGAAAAATGTTTTCATAGATGTTGTAGACTATCGAAATTTCACTTTTAATGATTCGTTTACTAATGAGCTATTTACTAATATAGTGTCAAATCCTCCGTATTTTATAGAAAACACAACTTCTCCTGATGAAAAGCGAAGTCTTGCTCGTAATTCAAATTCATTGCCTTTTGAAGATTTGCTGAAAAATAGTTCGGAGATGTTGTGTGAAGGTGGGCGTTTGTCGATTATAGTTCCAACATCTGTTGCTTACCTTGTTATTTCTTCTGCGGTGAAATATGATCTATTTCTATGTAGGCGAACAGATATAGCAGATTCTCCCTCATCCTGTTTTAAGAGATCCTTATTGGAATTTACTTATGATATAATGCTGCAAACGGAACGCGACTTTCTTATTTTCCATGAAGAAGATGGACGGTACTCATCAGATTATAAGCGTTTGATGTGTGATTTTTTGTTTCTGTAGTGAAAAATAGATATGATAAGAAGAGGGATATGTGTTTAATGTCATTAAGAACTTGTGATATTTTGTTTGTATTTTGTCCAAATAGGTGTTTGTTTGATTTTATTTTAAAACATATTGATTTTATAGGGTTTTGTGATTTAGGGCGTGTTTTTCGCTTTTTGTCGAAGTTGCTGTGTATCAGTGTGTTTTTAAAAAAGATATAATTTTAGTTGCAGATATGTAATGTCTTGAGACACAGTGGAATGTGTTTTTTGATAGTTTGGCAAAATTCGTTGATTTTTGTTTGTTACATTTTTTTTTAAGAAATTTGCAGTCTATTTGAATGGATATAGTATATAATAATTAAGTCTAATGAGAGAAAGCGCACAAATATTGTGGAAAAGTTGTCTGGATATTATTAGAGATAATATTACAGAGCAGCAATATTGTACATGGTTCGCATGTACAGACGCTTTGTCTTTTGAAAATGATGAACTGACTCTTGCTGTACCAAATAGGTTTGTTTGTGAGATTTTGGAGGAGCATTTTCTGGATTTGATTAAGAAATGTATTAACAGGGTTGTTGGGAGAGATGTTCGTTTGAAATATAGTGTCTTGGTTGACGGGCAAAATGGACTTCGCGTTAATGAAGATTCATCTAATCAACTTAAAGTTGTAAACGGACAGAATGTTGGTCTTTCTAATAATACGCCAGAATTATTGTCTTCTCCTGCGGTCAGTGAATTTGATTCCCAATTAAAGGTCTCATATAACTTTGATAGTTATATAGAGGGGGACAGCAATAAGTTGGCCCGTTCTGTAGGTAAATCTATTGCGGATAAACCAGCAAAGGTTTTTAATCCTTTTTTTGTCTATGGCGCTTCAGGTGTGGGTAAAACACATCTTGTGAATGCGATTGGTCTGGAGATTAAAAAGCAACATCCCGAACTGCGTGTGCTTTATGTATCTGCTCATTTGTTTATGGTGCAGTACGTTCATTCTAAGATTAATAACAAAACTAATGAGTTTATCAATTTTTATCAGACAATTGATGTGCTGATAATAGATGATATTCAAGAACTTTCAAATAAGGAAAAAACACAAAATACTTTTTTCCATATATTTAATCATCTCCATCTTAATGGAAAGCAGATAATTCTTACAGCAGATCGTCCTCCTGTACATATTGTAGGTCTGGAGGATAGATTGTTGACTAGGTTTAAGTGGGGACTTCAGGTGGAAATTGAGAAACCAACATGCGCTTTGAGGCATTCAATTTTGAGGGATAAAGTGCTTAAGGAGGGACTCTGTATTCCAGAAGATGTTGTGTCGTATATTGCGGAGCATGTAAATGAGAGCATACGTGATCTTGAGGGGATTGTGAATTCATTAATAGCAAATTCTATTGTTTTGAATTGCGACATTAATCTTGACTTGGTAAACAAAATTCTGCCACAGTTCTCCAATAAAAAAACAGGGCCGTTAACATTTGATGAAATCAAGGATGTTGTGTGTGGGCATTATGGAATCACTTTGGATGATTTGTGCTCTCGTAGTCGTAAACGTCCTGTTGCATATATTCGTCAGTTAGCGATATTCTTAGCGGATAAATATACGGATTTGTCTTCTGTGCAGATTGGCCGACAGATAGGAGGGCGTAATCATGCAACGGTTATACACTCGGTAAATCAAATCAAAAACTTAATAGACGTTGATGAGAGTGTCCGTAATGAGGTTAGTATTATAGAGGACAAGGTTCGGTGTTCTAGATAATTTAATAGGACCGCTTCTGTATAGTTAGGAAAAGTATAAAATTGTTTGATGAAAGGGTGTCCGATTAAATGTTGGTCATCCTTTGTTTTTTTTATAAAATACTATGATAGAATCAATAAAAAACAGGAGGACTATAAGAAAGTATTCGGATTGTTCTGTTTCGAAAGAATTTGTTGTTTCATTACTGGAGGTGGCTTCTAGGGCTGCAACAATGGGCAATATGCAACTATATAGCGTTGTTGTGACTCAGTCGGACGAGATGAAGGAAGTTTTGTCACCGATTCATTTTAATCAGCCAATGGTGAAGACAGCTCCTCTTGTTCTTACTTTTTGTGCCGATTTTAATCGTTTTACAAAATGGTGTGAAGAAAGAAATGCCAATCCTGGTTATGATAACTTCCTTTCTTTTATGAATGCAGTATCAGACACTTTACTCCTAGTCCAAAATTTCTGTACTTTAGCAGAAGATGAGGGTTTGGGTACTTGCTATTTGGGTACAACTGTGTATAATGCAATGCAAATAATAGATGCTTTAAAATTACCAAAACTCACATTTCCTGTTGCAACAATAACTGTTGGTTATCCGTTGGAGGTGCCTCCTCAATCAAATCGTTTGTCTGTATATTCTTTTGTACATGATGAGTTTTATAATGATTATGATTCAAATGCAATAAATACGATATACAAAATAAAAGAATCATTAGAGGAGAATCAGCATTTCGTTAGGATTAATAATAAGGAAAATCTGGCTCAGGTTTTTACTGATTTGAGATATACAAAAGAGGCGAACGAAGAGATTTCTGATGTATTATTAGATGTTCTAAAAAGACAACATTTTTTATAATTAAAATTAAAAAGTTTTCCGTTTTGGAAAACTTTAGACAAAAAAATGCTCCTGTTGATAACTTTATTGGATTATATTTAGACAAGTTAAAAAAAACTTGTAGATTTGTAATCGTAAGTCTTAATCTTTATGTGGACTGTTTTAAATCGTACTGTTTTAATTCTTTGCTTAAGACTTATATATCCTTGGAATATAGGATGATATGAATGAGATTATTATAAAATATTAATACTAAGAAAACCGAAAATGAAAAAGACTTACAGTTACAATGAGGCATTCGAGGAGTCGTTGAAATATTTCAATGGCGATGAGTTAGCTGCACGAGTGTGGGTTAACAAGTACGCTCTCAAAGATTCTTTTGGGAATATTTATGAGAAGTCTCCTTCTGACATGCATTGGAGAATTGCAAATGAGATTGCTCGTATTGAAAACAAGTATTCAAATCCTATTAGTGCGCAGGAATTGTTTAATTTGATGGATCATTTTAAATACATTGTTCCCGCAGGAAGTCCGATGACTGGAATTGGAAATGATTACCAGATTGCGTCTTTGTCCAACTGTTTTGTTATTGGTCTTGATGGTAAGGCTGATTCTTACGGTGCAATTATTAGAATTGATGAAGAGCAGGTTCAGTTGATGAAGCGTAGAGGTGGAGTAGGACATGACCTTTCTCATGTTCGTCCAAAGGGTTCGCCTGTGAAGAATTCTGCGTTGACTTCTACAGGTCTTGTTCCATTCATGGAGCGTTATTCTAATTCGACTCGTGAGGTGGCGCAGGATGGACGTCGTGGTGCTTTGATGCTTTCTGTATCTATTAAGCATCCAGATTCGGAATCTTTCATTGATGCAAAAATGACGGAGGGCAAGGTGACTGGTGCTAATGTGTCTGTTCGCCTTGATGATGAATTCATGAACGCTGCAGTTAATGGCAAAACTTATAAGCAAAAATTCCCGATAGATAGCGATACTCCTGATTTTGAAAAGGATATTGATGCAAGCAAATTGTGGAAGAAAATTGTGCATAACGCTTGGAAGTCTGCTGAACCTGGCGTACTATTCTGGGATACAATTATTAGAGAATCTGTTCCTGATTGTTATGCAGATCTAGGTTATAAAACGATTTCTACAAATCCATGTGGTGAGATTCCGCTTTGTCCATATGATTCATGTCGCTTGTTGGCGATAAATCTCTATTCTTATGTTGAGAATCCATTTACTAAAGATGCTACTTTTAATTACGATAAATTGAAGGAACATGTGCGTCTTGCTCAGAGAATAATGGATGACATCATTGACTTGGAACTTGAGAAGATTGAACTTATCATGCAAAAAATTGAGTCTGATCCAGAAAGTGAGGAAGTCAAGGGTGCCGAGAAGCATTTGTGGGAAAAGATTTATCATAAGAGCCGTTATGGACGCAGAACAGGTGTTGGTATTACTGCTGAAGGTGATATGATTGCTGCAATGGGACTTAAGTATGGAACTCCGGAAGCAACTTATTTCTCTGCAGACATCCATAAGATTATCGCAGTGGAAGCATATCGTTCGTCTGTTCAGATGGCAAAGGAGCGTGGTTCATTTGCTATTTATGATGCAGAACGTGAAAAGGATAATCCGTTTGTAAATAGAATCAAGAGTGTAGATCCTGCTCTTTATGAGGAAATGGCTAAGTATGGACGCCGTAATATCGCATGTCTTACTATTGCTCCTACAGGAACTACAAGCCTTATGACTCAGACTACTTCTGGTATAGAGCCAGTGTTTATGCCTGTTCATAAGAGAAGACGCAAGGTTAATCCTAATGATACAAATGTTCGTGTTGACTTTGTGGACGAGAGCGGTGATTCTTTTGAGGAATATATTGTATATCATCCTAAGTTCCTTACTTGGATGCAGGTGAACAATTATGATATTTCAAAGAATTACACTCAGGATGAGATAGATGAACTGATTAAGAAGTCTCCTTATTACGGTGCAACAGCAAATGATGTTGACTGGTTGGAAAAAGTGAAGATGCAGGGTGCTATTCAGAAGTGGGTTGACCATTCTATTAGCGTTACAATCAACCTTCCTAATGACGTGAGCGAAGAGCTTGTGAATACACTTTACATAGAAGCATGGAAGAGTGGATGCAAGGGATGTACAGTGTATCGTGACGGATCTCGTTCGGGCGTGCTTATTTCTGCGAAGAAGTCAGATAAGAAGGAAGAAGAATGTCATTGCAAACCGCCTCAGGTAACGGAGACACGTCCTAAGAGTTTGGTCTGCGATGTGGTGCGTTTCCAGAACAATAAAGAGCGATGGGTGGCATTCGTAGGATTGCTTGATGGTTATCCATATGAGATTTTCACAGGTGTTCTTGATGATGAGGACGGTATCGCTTTGCCTAAAACTGTGACAAAGGGACATATTGTAAAGAATATTGATGAGGATGGCAATAAGCGTTATGACTTCCAGTTTGAGAATCGTCGTGGATATAAAACAACAATTGAGGGATTGTCTGAACGCTTCAATAAGGAATACTGGAACTATGCGAAGTTGATTTCAGGCGTGTTGCGCTATCGTATGCCTCTAGCGAATGTCATTAAACTTGTAAGTTCCCTCCAGCTTGAGAGCGAAAGCATTAATACTTGGAAGGTCGGTGTCGAAAGGGCCCTTAAGAAGTATGTTTCTGATGGAACTAAGGCTGAAGGTCAGATTTGTCCAAATTGTGGCAACGAAACATTGGTTTACCAAGAAGGATGTCTTATTTGTAAGCATTGTGGTGCTTCAAGGTGTGGTTAATGAGGAAATGAATATTTTATTATAACGATGGGTCAGTGTGATGTCATCCGAAAGGGTGATGTTGCACTGACTTTTTATTTATGGATGTCATGAATATTGTAACATCAAGGATATTAATGCAAGGCGTGCGTTTTTATGCATATCATGGGGTTTTGCCTCAGGAAAACATTGTTGGGCATTATTACTTGGTCGATTTGGAGATGGATGTTGATTGCTCTAGTGCTATGTTATCTGATGATTTGAACGATACGGTAAGTTATGCTGACGTATATGAGATTTTAAAATCGGAAATGGCGGTCCCATCCAAGTTGTTGGAACATGTGGTTTGTCGCATTTCAAAATCAATTTTCGCGAAATACGATACTGTGAAAAAAGTGAAAATCCGTTTGATGAAGCAAAATCCTCCCATGGGTACCGATGGTGCCAGTGCCGGCGTTGAGGCGGAATTTGTTAATGATTAATTATTTATTTTCGATTTATTCCTTAACTTTGCAAAAATGATTTTTCACAAACTAAATTATTATGAGTTCTTTAAAAACTAACAAAATGACAAATTACCGTTGGGTGATTTGTGCAATGTTGTTCTTCGCAACAACAGTGAATTACATGGACAGGCAAGTATTGTCGCTTACCTGGAAGGATTTTATTGCACCAGAATTTCATTGGACTGATGCTCATTATGGTGATATCACGGCTTGGTTCTCAATTTTCTATGCTGTAGGTATGCTTTTTGCCGGTCGTTTTGTTGACTGGATGGGAACTAAAAAAGGATTCTTGTGGGCTATTGGCGTCTGGTCATTTGGTGCTTGTGCACATGCATTGTGTGGAGTAGGTACTGAGTGGATTGCTGGCTATTCTGATAAGGCCGCAATGATTGCTGAGACTTCAGCTAAAGCGGTTCTTCTCATTTCTACAACAAGTGTATGGTTGTTCCTTGCTGCTCGTTTTATCCTTGCCATTGGTGAAGCAGGTAACTTCCCTGCAGCCATCAAGGTTACCGCAGAATATTTCCCAAAGAAAGACCGCGCTTTTGCGACATCCGTATTTAACCTTGGTGCTACTGTAGGTGCTTTGATTGCCCCACTTACTATACCAGTGCTTGCTAAGTACTTCGGCTGGGAAATGGCGTTCATCGTTATTGGTGCTCTCGGATTTGTATGGATGGGATTCTGGGTTAATATCTATAAAAAACCAGCAGAACAGCCTGAAAGTAGACTTAACAAGTCCGAACTTATGTATATTGAACAGGATAATGATGACGCTGTGGAAAAGACTGCTCAGGTTGATTCAGATGAACCTAAAATTGGATTCCTCAAGTGCTTTACTTTCCCGCAGACTTGGTCGTTCTTTGTCGGCAAGTTTATGACAGATGGTGTTTGGTGGTTCTTCCTCTTCTGGACGCCAGCATATATCAGTGACGTGTATGGATATAGTTCTGACTCGTTGATGGGTATGGTGTTGATATTTGTACTTTATGCAATTACAATGCTCTCACTTTATGGAGGTAAACTTCCTACAATTATTATTAATAAGACTGGCAAGAACCCTTATGCGGCACGTATGCAGGCAATGCTTATATTTGCGTTTATTCCACTCGTTGGTCTTATAGCACAGCCATTAGGACAATATTCTTGCTGGCTTCCAATTATCATTATCGGTTTCATTGGTGCAGCACATCAGTCTTGGTCTGCTAACATATTCTCAACAATTGGCGACATGTTCCCTAAGTCAATCATTGCAACAATCACCGGTATCGGTGGTATGGCTGGAGGTATTGGCTCGTTTATGATTAATAAGGGGGCTGGTAGTTTGTTTAGCTATTCTGCTGGTACATGCCTGTATAAGGGCGAGGAAGTTGAAATGAGTACAAAACTTCTTAAGGAAATTGTCAAAGATGGTGATCCAAATATTACAGAAGAGGCATTAGCTGAAATTGTAAAACCGTGTGCACTCAACGGACAGGAACTTGCAAACCAATTAGTGGCTGCTGGATGTGAAATTGTACAGACTCCAATGGAGGCTCTTGGATTTATCGGTAAACCAGCTGGTTACATGATTGTCTTCTGTTTCTGTGCCGTTGCATACCTTATTGGTTGGATAATTATGAAGATTCTTGTTCCTAAGTACAAGCCGATCGTTGTCGAAAAGTAAGTTTTAGAGTTTTTCTCTAAATTCTATTAATACATTAAGAATCGCAATTGTCATGATGATGATTGCGATTCTTTTTTTATGAAAAGTCGGATGACGTGTTTTCTTGAGTGGGGCAGATTTAAATCTCTACCGCGGTGGCGTTGCTTCACGACCGCAGTGGTGTTTTGTGATGACCGCGGTGGCGTTGCGTTACGACCGCGGTGGTGTTGTATGACGACTGCGGTGGTGTTACGTCACGACCGCGGAGGCAATTCTTAGATGTTTTGCCAAATGCGTTTCTCTGTAATAATGATGTTAGACTGCTGATGATATACGGCAAGTTTAGGAGCCTCTGCCCATTTGCTACTGATGGTGATTTGTTCCAGCATAAAGGCATATGATGTGTGCTCGGCGTCGTAGATAATATAGTCGTATTTCTGATTCTTTGCAGGGGCTGAAATGTGTGTGTTGTTCTCAACAACCGGTTGCACGTCGTATTTCTGCTTGTTTTCTTCGAGTATCTGAGCGATTTTTTTGCAACTGTTAGGCGGTGCTATGATAAGGTGTTTTTCCGAACTCTCTGTTATGTTGGAATTATTTATCACTCGTTTTATCTGCTGACTGATGAAGGTACATATCGCCTTTGAGTATATCGCCGCTTTTATCGGTATTGATAGGAAAATACTGTAGTGTGAATAGTGCTTGCGGAAAAATATTAGCATAGCTTGGTAGAAAACATAGACATATCTGTAGGATGTTTTTTCTGTGCTTTCTCCTTTGTAATGCAGTATTTTGGTCGGAATGTAATGGTTGGTCATGCCGGTTTTTAGCAGGCGATACGATAGGTCTATGTCTTCGCCATACATGAAAAAGTCTTCGTCGAGTAGTCCGCTTTTAACCAATGCGCCTTTTCTTATAAACATGCATGCGCCGGATATGATTTCAATCTCAGACGGTTCGTTTTCGTCAAAATACTGCATGTAGTACTTACCGAAAATTCTGCTTTTGGGGAACATGTTGCAGAGTCCGAGCATCTTGCACATTGATGTGAATGGAGTGGGGATGCCTCGGCGTGATTCGAGTGCAAATTTTCCATTTGATTTTAGCATCTTAACTCCGGTAGCTCCGGCGTTAGGGTTGCTGTCCATAAACATCACGCAGTCTTGCAAAGCCGATTCTCCCAGTATTGTGTCGGGATTGAGAAGCATGATGTATTCGCCCTTGGCCATTCTGATTGCTTGATTGTTGGCTTTGGCAAACCCTAAGTTCTCTTTGTTCTCTATGAATGTGACTTGCGGAAATTTCTCCTTTAGAAAGGCTATGGAGCCGTCGTTGCTGTTGTTGTCGGCAACAATGATCTCGTGCGTAATGTTTTTACCAGCCTTTTCAATGGAGCGGATGCACTGTTCAAGGTAGAATTTTACGTTGTAGTTTACAATTATGATGGACAGTTTCATTGCGTCTTACTCGTTTGTATCCTCGTTTTTAGGTGTGGCGTTAGGCTTCTGAGAAATTGAAATGCAAAGTGCTATTAATGCACATAAAAGACTGCTTGTTTCAAGGGTCAGAATGTAGATGATGATATTGATTGCCGCACAGCAGAACTGTATTAGCAGGCGAGTTTTCTCACTCAGGTTCTTTATCATAACCGAAAATGGCAGGGCGATGAGTGTGACGGCTATTCCGATAATTCCAAGAATATAGCAGGTTCCTGTCAAGTGTGCAAGGTTCTTGACTTCCAGAATGTCAAGCCTGCTTACTGCTAAAATTGCAAATAGTATGATGTAGCCTGCAAGGATATACTTTTTAATGCTTTTTTTATTCTCCATTGTTTGTTTATCCGTTAAACGGTATTCTGTTAATGATTGAACTGCCTAAAGTTACTTCGTCCGTGTACTGAAGTTCGTCATTCACGGAAATGCCTCTTGCGAGAGTAGTCAGTTTGATTTCGGGGAATTTCGACAGTTTCCGGTATATAAAGAAATTGGTTGTGTCGCCTTCCATTGTAGAGTTAAGGGCGAATATCACTTCGTTGATACCTCCCTTTTCCACACGCTCTATCAGGCTCGGAATCTCTATGTCGTTAGGTCCGATTCCGTCGATGGGCGAGATGATTCCCCCCAGTACATGATATAGCCCGTTATATTGAGTGGTTGCTTCTATCGCCATTACGTCCTGGATGCTCTCTACCACACATATCGTGTCCTTTTTGCGCGACGGCGAAGCGCAGATCGCACATTCCTCCGTGTCCGAAATGTTATGGCAAGTGCGGCAATATTTAATATTGTGGCGCAAGTCCGTCAAAGCATGGCAGAAACTGTCCGTGAAGTCTGTTGTGCGTCTTAGCATATTGAGAGTCAGGCGTATTGCGGTTTTTCTACCTATGCCAGGCAATTTTGCAAACTCCTCAACAGCCTTGTCGAATAGCGCCGATGAGTATTGTTGTTCCATTAGGGTAATTTGTATGCTGCGTGATAAAACAACGCAAATAACGTTCAAAATTAGTGATTTATATTTCTATAACCAATACGTAGGAAGTTTTTTTCATAATTTTCAGTCAAGTGCTTTGTTTGCATATAATATTGTAGTAAATTTGTGAAAGATTTATACAGACACGAATTAAAGAAATCATTAAGTTTATATTTTATTTATGAAAAAGATTATTTTGTCATGCTTGGCAGTTGCTGCCACATTCGTTATGTTCTCATGCAAGTCAACAGAAAGCAGTTATCGTGCAGCTTACGAAAAGGCTAAGGCACAGGAAGCTGTTGCACAGCAGACTTCAGAACCTGTTTCTGTTCAGCCAGTAGTAACAACTCAGACTCCTGTTAATGTTGACAACTCAAACGTTCGTTCAGAGCGTCTTAATGTAATGGACGGTGGCACTCTTAAGGCTTACAACGTAGTTTGCGGTTCTTTCAAGAGTCTTGACAATGCAAATAACCTCCGTAATACTCTCGTAAATGCAGGCTATTCAGCGCAGGTGGCACAGAATCCAGAGACAGGCATGTACCGTGTCATTGCTTCTTCTTTCGAGAATAAGGCAGACGCAACTGTTTCACGCGACAAACTTCGTGCAACATACAAAGACGCTTGGCTTCTTTACAGAACATACTAATCGCACACATTCTATAGCAAGTCATAGACGAGGGAGGAGCGCTGCTTCTCCCTCTTTTTGTGTAGGTGCGTAAGATATTTGTTGGCGAATTCACATTATAGTTTGTCTTGATTTATGCGAAAATCTTATTTTCTTTTTTGTCCTAACAATTTAAAATGTATTTTTGCATTTGATAATGAAGTATGAACCACTATTAATATTATAAATTCTGCCAATGAAACATAGCGTATAGTCTGTTTACGCACATTTAAGATACATATTGGAAAAGCGTTTTTAGCTTTATTCTTTCATTTCAAAAGTTTGGCGACTAAAGAGACAGAAAGGGATAATGGCGAAAAATGCTCGCGCTTTACGGCGTGGGCTTTTAGTTATATTCTTCTGTCGGGTTACGCCAAACACCTTGAAATGGGAATACACTGAAAAGTTCCGCGCTTTTTTTGTGCGTATTCCTTAAGTGTTTAAAGGAGCAACGGAGGATATCGAAAAGCCGTTAAGTGAGTAGACAAAGACAATATTATATAAAGATTTATGAAAACTTTAAGATTAATTGGTTTCGGACTTTTTGCAGTCCTTTTGAGTTTTGCAATGGCTTCTTGTGATCCAGATGATGACGGTGATGATGAAACACCTGAGCCTGATCCAACTCCGGAAAAAGAAAACCGTACCTTTAAAGTTGGTGACGTAGAGTTTACTATGGTCTATGTTGAGGGCGGTACGTTTATGATGGGAAGTGATGATGCCGATGCTGAGGATGATGAAAGGCCGGTACATCAAGTAACTTTGAGCGATTACTATATAGGTCAGACTGAAGTGACTCAAGCCCTTTGGCAAGCAGTCATGGGCAGTAATCCGTCACGTTTCAAAGGCGACAATTTTCCGGTGGAGAATGTTAGTTGGCACGATTGCTATGAGTTTATAGGACGATTAAATGAAATTACCGGCGAGAATTTCTGTCTGCCTACCGAGGCTCAGTGGGAGTTTGCGGCGCGCGGAGGCAACTATTCCAAAGGCTATAAATACAGCGGAAGCAATAACATTAATGCAGTGGCGTGGCATTATGGAAATTCAGAAGACAAGACTCATCCTGTAGGCACAAAGCAAGCGAATGAACTCGGCATATATGATATGAGCGGAAATGTGTCGGAATGGTGCAGTGATCGGTATGGTGACTATTCATCTCATGCAGTGACTGACCCTACTGGCCCTTCGTCAGGCTCCTATCGTGTC
>JAZNGW010000002.1:0-22303 GCA_045576655.1 Bacteroidaceae bacterium | reverse complement strand
AGACAATCGATGTAATGAAGTTCCAAAAGTTCCCTGAATTTCTCGGTCTTACCTGATATCGAAGGAAGAAGACCATTGCGAAGTATACTCATAAAATTAAAATTTTAATGAGTCAACCTATTTTACAAAAAGACACTCCGAGGGGTCGGGGAGTTTGCACCGAGGAACCGGTAATTTTCCGCCGAAATAACTGGCAATTCAGAGTCGGCACCCCCTCTTGCGTAAAAAAAACACAAGAAAATTTGGCTGTACGAAAAATCATTCATATCTTTGTGGTGTAAAAATTACACAACAAAGGAGTCAATATGGAAAATTCAAAGGAATTGAAATACTGCTACAAGCATCCGCACCCGAGTGTGACGACCGACTGTGTGATATTCGGCTTCGACGGAACAAACCTGAAAGTGTTGCTCGTTGAGCGCGGCATAGAGCCGTTCAAGGGCCGTTGGGCTCTGCCAGGCGGATTCATGCGCATGGACGAGAGCGCTGAGGAAGGTGCCTTGCGAGAACTGAAAGAGGAGACAGGACTCGAAGGTGCATATATCAAGCAGTTCGGGACATTCACCGCACCCAACCGCGACCCGCGTGAACGTGTCATCACCATAGCCTACTACGCTCTGGTGAAACTGCAGGAGGTGAGGGGTGCGGACGACGCTGCCGACGCCCGTTGGTTCGACCTCGGCAAAGTGCCCTCGCTCGCCTTCGACCACGACATGATTCTGCGAACAGCGCTCAACGAACTGCGCAAGCAGATACACTTCGAGCCTGTAGGGTTTGAGCTCCTGCCGGAGAAATTCACCATCAAGGAACTGCAGAACCTCTACGAGGCTATCCTCGATGTCAACTTCGACCGCCGCAACTTCTACAACAAGATGAAACGCTTCGAGATTCTCGACCAACTCGAGGAGCGCGCCATGCCAACGCCTAAGAAAGAGGCCTTCCTCTTCCGCTTCAACGCGGAGAAATACCAGGAACTGAAACAGAAAGGATTCCGGCTGGAGTTTTAGGGAAAGAGCATCGGTGAACTGATGGAGATTATAAAAAGTTAAGACCGAAAGGATGAATTAAAGAAACAATAACCAATTAAATTTACAGCACTATGGCAATGGGAACGCAAATCAGAATGTATAAAAGACGAGGCGACAGATATCCTCGTCATCGTGTGGAACTACCGATAGTATCACTACCCGTAGTTAAGGCTTTTGCTAAGCAATACAATATTCCTCAGGTCGAATTAACTGTGGGATATCTGGACTTCTTGCGAGAGATAAGCAAAGATGATCTGAGAACCTTAATAGAAGACGGCTATATCCATGATTTACAACCTGAATTAAAATCATGGTTGGATGGAGATGAAGATTTTGAGGTTGTTGATATTCTTTGTTATGAGTGGTATTACGAATAATCTTTGTTATGGGGAAAGAATTATCACCGAATGACACGCCATACAACAACGCTTCAGTGGGGTAATCTTGGAGAAAAGGGATTTGAGGAAATAATAAAACATTAACTAAAAATATTCAACTATGTACAACAGAGAATACACTTCGGAAAGAATAATAAGACTTGAGCCAAACGAGATATTCGTGTTTGGCAGCAACCTCGCTGGCGCACATGGCGGCGGCGCTGCACGTGCCGCACTCAACCGCTTCGGAGCCGTATGGGGACAAGGTGTGGGACTGCAAGGGCAGAGCTATGCCATACCGACCATGCAGGGCGGAGTGGAAACCATCAAACCATACGTGGATGAGTTCATTGAGTTTGCAAAAGTTCATCCCGAACTCAAGTTCCTTGTCACCCGCATCGGTTGCGGTATTGCAGGATTTAGGAACGAAGAGATTGCTCCGCTATTCACAGACGCAATAGAGGTGGAGAACGTGATTCTGCCAAGGAAATTTGTAGAAGCAATAAAATAAAACAAAAACAGAAGTGTTATGACTCAAAACGAATTCAGGCACTCGATTAAGATTCATACAGAAAAGATCGAGAAAATCAGAAAGGCAGCACATCAACTCCACAAGGATGTGAATCAGGCATACGACAAGATTCATCCATACGGATTTCATCTCGACATGGTGGCAGATTCAGTTTACAAATACGGGCATGAGGTGTGTTGCAACAAGGAAGACGTGCTCCCTCTATTCTTCGCTGCATTCTACCATGACAGCATAGAAGACGCACGACTCACATACAACGATGTCACAAAAATCGCGAAAGAGTACATGGACGACTCACAGGCGTACATGGCAACGGAGATTGTCTATGCATTGACTAACGACAAAGGACGCACCCGAGCAGAACGAGCAGGAGAAAAATACTACCAGGGAATACGCGAAACGCCATATGCGCCATTCGTTAAATTAGCCGACCGTCTGGCCAACATCACTTATTCGAGCAAAGGCAAAAACGAAGAAAACCAGCACATGAAATCCGTTTATCGCAAAGAACTTACACACTTTCTGGAGGCCATTACCACAAATGTAGAAGATCTGCGTTTTGCACTGCCACAACAGATGATTGACGAAATCAAGAAACTCATATCCGATTGAAACGAAACAACAAGAAAAATCTATTACTAAGCGCCGCAATAGGAGACATCAGCGGCATGCCGTACGAATTTGAGGGACGAACGAAAAACTACGACGAGGTGAACCTTCTGCATCCTGCCAACACTTATACCGATGATACGGTATGCACTTTTGCGTGCGCTGAAGCTCTGATGCACAACCTCGACATGGCAAAATGCTTGTGGACAAGAGGACGCGAGGATTTCTACAGGGGATTCGGCGGACGATTTGCCAACTGGCTCATGGCAAAGGAAGTGCAACCTTCATATGGATCGTTTGGAAATGGCAGCGGAATGAGAGTGTCGGCTGCTGGTTTCATGGCGACAAGCGATGCCGAATGCATAGAATTGGCAACAAGGACAGCACTTCCCACCCACGACCACCCCGAAGGTATAAAGGGAGCGGTTGCAACGGCTCTGGCCATATTCTGGGCGATGAAGGACAAGAGTAAAGAGTTCATTCACAGCAATGTGCTAACGGCGTACTACCCTGATTGGGCAGAACTGACATATAGCCAGATAAAACCTGATTTCGACTTTAACGAAACATGCCAGCTTACGATACCAGCCGCAATAATCTGCTTCCTTGAAAGCAAAGACTATGCCGACTGCCTGAAACTGGCTATCTCGTTCGGAGGCGATGCCGACACACTCGCAGCAATCGCAGGTCCCATGGCATACGCTCACTACAAGCACATGCCCGAACCCCTCATCAAAAACGCATTAACCAAACTACCGAAATGGATGGTGGCACTCAACGACGAATTCGACAAGATGGTAAGCAACAAGTGTAATAGCAAATAATAATAACCCACAAACTGACATCATGAACACCTGTAGTTATTACATAAGCGGAGAATCGATATTACCAAAACCGTGGAAGACGTATTTCTACCCTGGATGTGAAGAATGGAACGACCTGGACGAAGAAGAAAAATTCATGGATTTGACTTATACGCTGAACAACGGACTTGACATGCTCGACTGCATAGAAAAATACATGAGAGAACACGATTATGTCGAGGAAAGGGATGTCAAGGAAGCTTTGTGCCGACATATCTCCGCCTTACGCTACAGACGGAGAAAAGTGGAGGAAAGACTACGCACAACAGAAATTTTGAAAGACAGTCTAAATTTGGATGAACTCACAAAACTCCTTAGAACAGAATTGCAAATGCGATTCTCCTACCAAACGGACGGAGAAGGCAATCTGACGTTCTTCCAAAAATACATCGGAAACAGCCCATTAACCCCCGATTTCGTTTGCCGTCCCACAGGATGGCACGAGGTGACGGAAGAACGTATCGTACAGGGTAATCCGTGGCGTCCACTTGCCGAAACATACCAAGGACACGACCTCTACTCCACCACAAGAAAGTTTTTCATGGATGCCGACTGGGATTTGCTCAATCAGTATAACGAAACCAAGAAGAACGAGAATCACAAGTATCATCTTGAGATACCAGCAGAACCGTGGCAGGGAAATCCGCTCAAAGCACAAATCATCATACTAAGCCTCAACCCCGGATGGCAGGAAGAATGCAACAAAGGAGTGGCAGAGAAGTTGCCGAAGCGAATGCGAGAAGAAGTGTTCAAAGAGAAACAGCGCACACTACTTTTCCAGGCAGAAGGATTCTTCCCCTTCCGCAAGGATGTGACAGACGCCATCAGTCGTGTGGGCGAGAACTACTGGCGAGGCGACGGGAACAAGAAAGGGCGTTTGTCTGTGCTGAAACCTGACTCGATGGACGAGTTCGAGTTCTACAAGAAGTTCGCCGTAGTGCAATATTGTGCCTACACTTCCAAGGAGTACGGCGGCGGATTCAAGGATAGAGCGTATCTGCCAAGCCAGAAGTTCACCAAAGAACTGATTCGCCACATTGCATACAACCGCCCTGAAGTGAAATTCGTGATTCTGCGTGCCGCAGACAAATGGAAAAACCTCCTCGACCCCGACGTTTGGCACACGATGAGACCGAACACCATCATTGCGAAACACCCTATACAACAACGCTTCAGCGAGGGAAATCTTGGAGAAAAGGAATTTGAGGAAATCCAGAAAATAATAAGACATTGACTAAAAACATTCAACTATGTACAACAGAGAATACACTTCGGAAAGAATAATAAGACTTGAGCCAAACGAGATATTCGTGTTTGGCAGCAACCTCGCTGGCGCACATGGCGGCGGCGCTGCACGTATCGCCCTCGACTTCTTCGGAGCAGTATGGGGACAGGGCGTAGGACTGCAAGGACAGAGCTATGCCATACCGACCATGCAGGGCGGAGTGGAAACCATCAAGCCATACGTGGATGAGTTCATTGACTTTGCAAGACTACATCCGGAACTCAAGTTCCTCGTCACCCGCATCGGTTGCGGAATTGCAGGATTCAAGGATGAGGAGATTGGCCCACTGTTCAAAGGCGCAACAGATGTGGAAAATATCATCCTGCCAAAGGAGTTCGTGGAAGCGGCAGAAGGAGGCAAGAAGATTCTGCCGAAAAAGCGTTAACATACACAAACGCCTGCCACGTTTCCTAACGACGGCAGGCGTTTTTAATTAACCCTATTACCATTTACAACTAAAAACTTTTCTGAGAGTTTGAGGCGTTCGACCTAGCAGTGTTATCATCTCTTCTTAGGCATGACGCTGAACTTGTATGTAAGGTGCAGCATGGCGTAGCGCGACAGAGCGTTGCGCCATTGTTCTGTGCGCCCCTGTGCGTTGACCGAGAATGATGTGTTCGACAGCTGTCCGAGGATGTCAAACCCTTCAAGTCGTGCAGTCAGTTTGCCTTTGAGGAAGGAGCGCGACAGACTTGCGTTCCATACGAAGTCGTCAGTGTTCATCGACGCTTCGCTGTAGCCACGGCGGGAGAACATCTTCAAGTCGGTGGCAAGTTGGAGTTTCCACGGCAGTTCGTACTGGCATGTCAGTCCGTAGTTGAAGTCTGTGGCGTTGATTGTCTGGAAGTTCGCACGCTCCGATTGTGAGTTGCGCCAGTCAATGCGCCCGTTCACTCCAGCTGTGAGCTTGTCTTTCTGATACGTCAGGCTTGCCTGCTGGGCTGCTTGGACGGTGTTGACGATGCTCTTGCGCGATGCGTCGGAGCCTTGTGCCCGCTCCAGGTCTACGCTGTGCGAATATGACGCTTGGGATGTTGTGCTTACCCTCCACAACTTTTCTTTGCCTATGGCGCGAGAGAAGTTCACGTATGCGTTGCCATACCAGTTGCCGTTCACATTCTCTGGTCGGTATGTGTATGCACCCGTCTTCCTGTCATACGAATAGCCCATAGCCCACTCGTTGTCCGTCACCTCACCGCTTAGTCGGAAGAGCCAAGTCTGGTCTGTCTTCCTGTTGCGCAGCCTGTAAGCCATCTCGGCACGATGCCTTCCGGTAGGCTTGAGGTCAGGATTTCCCTTGCGGATGGCAAGTGGGTCGCTGTCGTAGGTAACATCCATGAGGTCTGTCATAGAAGGGGCATTGCGGCGTGTCGACATGCTGAGGCTGAACAGGCGGTCGCCCTGATGAGTCTGATACTGGAAGTTGAGGTCGCTGCTCAGCAATGCGTAGTTGCGCTCCACTCTGTTGTCCACCGCTCTGCTGTGGTAGTCCATGCTGCGGTCTTTCCATGTCAGCCACGTGTCCCAATTGAAGTATATGTACTTGCCGTTGCCCTCGCGGTCGAAGTGCGGACGTATGCCGACGAAGTGGTTGCGCTCCAACTGCGTGTAGCTGTACGTGTTCTGTGCGTCAAGGGCGAGAAGCATGGAGTCGCGTGTCGATGGCAGGACGCCTATCTCGTGCAGTCCGTCAGATGTCCATCCGTCAAGACGGTCGAGGCGGTACATGTAGTTGCCGTTACCTTTGTAGTTCTGGCTATAGCCATAGTTCACGGCGAGGTTCCATCGGCTCAGCCAGTGCAGTGTGTACTCCACCTTAGCCTCATAAGTATATTGCTTCGTCGGGACTCTTGTGTACTGGTTGCGGTAGTCGGCAGCAGTGGCGTTGCTCATGTAGTCGTAACGACTGTGGTCATATTGGCGGTACTTCTGTGTGACGTACGAACCTCCCAATCTCACAGAGATGTCGTCGCCCCATGCAAACTTCTTTGTCAGTCGGTTGTTCGTTTCGAAATTCCAGTTCTGGCCATTCAGCTTTGTGGCGTTTCGGTTTCGGTTAACTGCTATGCGTTCGAGGTCGGGATGTATGACAGACGCGAACATGGAGTCGAGAACCTCCATCGTAGTGCCCCATTGCGACGGGTCGGCATTGAACGAGGCTGACCTGTTTGTGGCATCGTTTTTCCCGTCATAGTAGTAGGCATTCAGGGTGCTGGTCAGCATGAAAGGTTTTCTGAGCAGGAACTGGTTGTAGGCAGACACTTGTTTGTTCTTTGCCTGAGTTGCCGACATGGCACGGCTGAACGAGTTGCCTCCCTCGATGAAATACTCTCTCGCACTGCGGTTGCGAGAATCGATGTCGGCAGACGCGAAGTAGACGTTCATCGCCTCGTTCCAACGTTTCTCCTTGTCATCGATGTTGAGGTTCATTCCAGCCGTCAGCGCCTTGATGTCGCCCTGCTGCTGTTTGTCCGGACTCCAGTCGCCCTGACTGCCAGGCGAACGGGTTTCGTTGACATTGTTGCGGTTGACGAAGAGTGCCAATCGGGAATTGTCGGTGTATCGCAGTCCGAACAGACGCCCCATGAACCTGTCGTCCGTACCGCCGCCCACTTCGGCATTGGCAAGGTAGCCTTCGGAATATTCCTTTTTGAGCTGCACATCCATGACATACTCCTTCTGCTCAGTGTCGCGGCCGAGATATTCGCTTAGGTCCGTACGCTTCTCAAAGACGTTGATGTCCTTCACCGTGTAGTAGGGCAGATTGTCGAGCATCACCTTGTTCTTGCCCTTGAAGAAGTCCTTGCCGTTCAGAGTAAGGTAGTCTACCTTCCTGCCGTTCACCAGAATCTCACCGTTGTCCTTCAGTTCCACACCAGGCAACTGACGGATGAGCCCGTCGAGCATACTGCCTTCCGGCACATTGAACGCATCAGCATTGAACACGATGGTGTCGCCCTTGTAGGCCAGTTTCACCTTCGTGGCCTTCACCTCCACCTGGTCAAGCATCTGGTTGAGGTCGTCCATGCGGTTCTTCCTCACCATGAGGTGGTGGGGAGCATCGAAATATGTGTTGCGCGCCACGTGCTTGATTTCAAAGTCCACGTAGCAGTCGTGGTATTCAGGATGCTGTGCCAGGATGATGTACTTGTGGGGCACAGCCGGAATCTTGCGCTTGAACTGAGTGCCCACCTTGTAGGTTCTGCCTCCGTAGGTCGTCACCCTGAACGTGTCGACCACGGTGCTGTCTTCCGTCATCAGCGTAATCTTTGTGTTCGGTACGCCCACCTTCGTGAACGAGTTCTTAACGTGTCCGTACAGGTTCACCGTTCTTGTCTTCTTCTGCGCCGACGCTCCTGCGATAAAGAACGCAGCAGCCATAAGGGCCAACAAAATTCTTCTTCGTGTCATTATGATTATATCTGTCTTTAACATGGTCGGAGAAATGGCCTCTCCCTGCTCTAAATACGCAACGTCCCGTCTTTTGTGACAATCGGAATAGTCATTTTTGGAGGGACCGTATGCAAATATACATAGGATTGCCTATTTCACCCCCCCGATGTTAAATAATGTTAACATGGAGAGAAATCATCAACGCTTAAGCATTTCGTTGCAAACGGTGCAGCGTTTGAAAACAAACGAGCCCTCATTGATAACGAAACGAGCGCCCGTTGATTTGCAAACGAGCGCTCGTTGATTTAGCTTAATTCCTCACTCTTGAAAGATCCGCTTCCTTGCGTTCCTTTTCCTTGTAGTCGCCCAGACGGAAAGTGAGAGTGATTCCGGCACTGCGGAACGAAGGGTAGATGTTTTTGGCTTTCAGACGTCCGTAGTCCATCCTCGGACTAATGGACTGAGTCTCGAACACATCATTGCAGAACACCCTCAGCCTGTGGCGCCTGTTCTTGCCGAAGTCGTACAGCAACGACAGGTCTAAGTTGCCCGATGCCGGCAGGTCGTAAAGCCCCTGAATAGCCTTGCTGCGTATCATGCCGTTGACTTCCAGGCGCAGCCTCTTGTCCTGCAGCAGGTTGAAAGTAGCGTTCCATAGCGCCATTCCGTACACAATGTTGCGGTCGAACGCCATGTCGTAAAAATCGCTGTCTTTCTCTCTCATCCACACTCCCATGACCGTAAGCTGCGACTTCAGCCATCCTCCTGCCTCGATGGGAACAGAAGCCTGTATTCCGGCATATTGCTGAAAATCAAAGTTGACTGTGCGGTATACTTCCACAAAACGCTCGGGGTGTTGGTATAGCGTCTGCACGAAATAGTCGTCGACGTGTCTGAACCATGCGGAGAAGACGTATTTGTTGCGGTGTATGAAGTTGGATTGCAGCATGTAGTTCTTCGACGGCTTGAGACTGGGGTTTCCCTGTATTTCGGAATAAGCCCCGCCGTAGTAACCTATGGTGTTCTGCAAATCCCAATATCCAGGATAGTTTCTTCCGCTGCTGAAGGAGCATTGGAATATGTTGGACGGGGATGCCATGTGGGTGAGGGTCACAACAGGAAATACCGCCCATTCGTTCCACTTTGAGTTCTTGAAATACTCGCCAGCCACAGACATGTCGAACGATAGTTTTTGTGTTAAGGCTCCGTTCATACCAGCGTAGACGCTCGTGGTGTGCTCACGCAGTACGGTTCCGTCGTTGTTTTTGCTGCCGGCAGGCGGAGTGTCATATCTCATGTAACTCTTGTCTCTGCTTGTTCGATAGTCCGCCCCATAGTTCAACCCAAGTTTTTCGGTCAGTTTATGTTCCTGGCGCAAGATGAATCTCCATGCGCTGATTCGTTGCTGGTCCTTGATGTTGTAGTCCGTGCGATTGCCGTTCATGACGCTTCTGATTGTTTGGTCTGACGGCGATTCGTAGTATGTGTAATCAGCCGAAGCATTCAGTCCGAACGACAGGGAATAGTCAACGTGTGCGTTGTGCATCCATGTTTCGTGCTTTCGCAGTGCCGACGAGTTTATGGTTCCTGCCATTGCCGACTTGTTGTCGCGTTCGGAACGACTGCCGTTGTACACAACCGATAGTTTATGCTTCTCTGCAAAGGAATAGTCAATGCCCAGCCTCATTGTGTGGCTGTAATAGTCTGAACTGGTGCGTCCGTGGTTGTCAATGTCCATTGTCGTGCCGTCTGTAAGGATATGAACCGCCTTGTCTTGCTCCGGTGAGAAACTCCGTCCGTGGCTGTGCGAGTACATTATGTCGGCAGACAAGCGCCTATTCATAATGACGCCGCTGATACGCTCCTCAAATGTGGCGTCGTGCTCCTGTTCGTACTTACCGAATGTCTCGCCCTGCACAATCATCTGTTCGCTGGTATTCTCAGCGCTGAGTATGATGTTTAGCGCCGCCCCCTTGACTCTGTAACGAGCAGGGGCTTCGTAGAGGACTTCCGTCTTCGACAGGCGTTCGGCAGGAATAGTGCGCAGCAATACCATTATCTGCTCGTTGCTCATGGTCGTGTTCTTCCCGTCAATCAAGACCGACACGTCTCTGCCGTTAAGTTGCAGTTTGTCATTCGTCTCCGTCACCCCAGGAATGTGCCGTAGGGCCTCATACACATTGTCCGTTGCCTTTCCGTGAGTTAGTTTCCGCATGTCGTAAGTTATCACTCCGTTGTCGAGCATAACGATTGGGGATTCCCCCTTCACCATCACTTCTGGTAGTGAACGGAAAATACTGTCTGCCGACAGGCTGTGTGCGGTGGTGTCGCTTAGCGATTGCGCCGTCAGGCTGCCTGCTGTTCCTGCCGACAGCGCCACGATGATAATTAATCTTTTCATTGTCTGGATAGAGTTATGAAGTAATCTTTGTTTCGCTGCAAAGTTATAGGCTTTGTTCCGTACGCACTGCCGCATTCTGCTTACATAGTCTTAACTCCATACTGGCAGAAGTGTTATTTAGTCTTACCAGATTCTGAACGCAAAGACAAATAACCGTATCTTTGTGGGGAAGAAAAAGCAAGACATGAAACTTTCATTAAGATTTATTGCGGCATTGGTTATACTGTCGCTGACGGCAATATTCGCTTATCAGGCCTACTGGCTCGTCAATCTGTATCAGACACTAAAAGCTGATGCAGAAAGGAGTATAGTAGAGGCTATGCGCATCAGCGACTACCAAGAGGTGATGCGCAGGGCTGAGTGGTGGGCTGTGAATGGCGACAAGCACGGAACTCTGGAGGTGTCGGCTGCACGCATGAAGGAGGAATCGCAGTCGATGGTATTCACTTCGCAGACGGAAAGCCACTATGTGAAAGGCGAACTGACGATTACTACCGACAGTGCTTCTACGGGCAAGGACTCCACGCGCATTTCTGCCAATGTGGAGAAAAGTAACATCCCGCCGTCAGCCGATAACGGACAATCAGACGCCGACAACTTCAACGATAAGTTTCAGAGTGCCCTTGCCGGCAAAAGCGACTTGCTCGATCTTGCTGTCGTGCTGCAAAAAGGTATACACATAGGCATCGACCAACTCTGCCCGACCGACTACCATGTGTATGACAGTCTGCTCAACCTGCAGTTGCAAGAAGCCGGTGTACACCAGCCCTACCGTCTTGAGGTAGTGTGTCGCGACTCATCCATGACCGAGTGCGACACTATCCTTGTCAGTTGCGACTCCGCATTCATTGCAACTGCCGACACTCAAAACTACGACTATTCGTTTGACACAAACGGGCAAGCCACTTACCGTCTGTGGGTTGGTCCGGTCACATCGATTGTGCTCCGTCAGATGGGAGGCATATTGGCAACTTCGCTCTTCATAGTCATCGTGCTGGGACTTTCGTTCTGGTACATGATTCATGTCATTCTGCGCCAGAAGTCGCTCGACGAGATGAAGACCGATTTTACCAACAACATGACTCACGAACTGAAAACGCCCATTGCCGTGGCATACGCTGCAAACGACGTGCTGCTGAACTTCAAGAAGAATTGCGATGAGGAGGAGAGGAGGAAATACCTGAAGGTGTGTCAGGAACAACTGACAAAACTCAGCGCTCTTGTCGAACAGATTCTGTCGATGAGCATGGAGCGGCGGAAGAACTTCCGTCTGACTGTGGAGAGAACTGACATGGGCGAACTGCTCGATGAGGTTGTCCGCACCTTCCGCCTCAGGGCTGACAAGAACGCTGTGATAAATCTGGAGTTGGAGGGCGAAAGAATATACGCTTCTGTAGACCGTGTCCACATGGCTAATGCCGTTGGCAATCTGATAGACAACTCACTGAAATATTCAGGCGACAGGGCGGCTGAGGTCCGTGTAAGGTGTTGGCAAACGGGGAATGGCGAAGTAAAAATATCCGTAGGCGACAACGGCATAGGTATCAGCCATGACAAACTGCAGTATGTGTTTGACAAGTTCTACCGAGTGCCGACGGGCAATCGCCATGAGGTGAAAGGCTACGGCCTGGGGCTACACTACGTCAGGACGATTGCCGATATGCACGGCGGTAGAGTAACAGCGGAAAGCCGTCTGGGCGAAGGAAGCACATTCTGTATAGAAATCAAAGGAAAGGAGAGCAAATGAAATGATAAAGATATTGCTTGTAGAAGACGAACCCACATTGTCGCATATCATCCGCGACACACTTTCCGACCTGGACTTTTCGGTCGATTTGGCATGCGATGGCGAAGAGGCATTGGCACTTCTCAAAGCATCATGCCCCGACGTAATCGTAGCCGATGTGATGATGCCACGCATGGACGGATTCGAGATGCTGAAACGCATGCGTCGGGATGGCAACCAAACGCCTGTCCTCTTCCTCACTGCTCGTTCGGCTGTGAGCGATGTGGTTGAAGGGTTCGAACTGGGCGCGAACGACTACCTGAAGAAGCCTTTCAGCATGCAGGAACTCATTGTCCGCATCAAGGCCTTGGTTGGCAAGGCGTATGTCCGCACAGACACAACGGCAGAGCGGCAGCGCACAGAACTAATCCGCATTGGCGACTACATGTTTGCCCCCCTGCCTCAGACTCTCACCTATGTCGACGGCACTACGGCAGAACTTTCACACCGAGAATCGGAAATCCTCTATCGTCTCTGTTGCAACACGGGACATGTGGTCGAGACCCGTTCGTTGCTCATAGACCTTTGGGGTAACGACAGCTATTTCAACACTCGCAGTCTGCACGTGTTCATAACAAAGCTCCGCCGTCATCTTCGCCGTGACACTTCTATACGAATCATCAACGTCAGAGGCATCGGCTACAAGATGGTGTGTCCGCCTCCCTCATGCGTTGAGTGCAGAATGTAGAATGAGGGCGAGCGAACCTCGCCCCTACAACTTAACTCCTGAACTTCTTAACTCCTGAAAAGGGCACCCGCAAGGGATGCCCCTACAACTCATAAACTCAAGAACTCATTTTCTCCTCCTCCCCCACTCCATGACTGAGGAATCAATCATGCGCTACTGAGGAAAGGAAGGATGAAAACTCCTTCTTTATCTCATCTCTTACTCGCCGAAACTCGCTCATGACAAACTCTTCGGAACCTACCGCATCGGACGGATCGTCAAATCCTATATGCAAACGATTGCCGACTTCGCCCATGAAGACTGGGCACTTTTCGTTTGCCCCTCCGCAGACTGTTATCACATAATCCCACGGTTCATCTAAATAGGCTCTTACATCCTTTGGCGTGTGGGCGGAGATGTCTATTCCAAGTTCGCGCATCGCCTCAACGGCTTTCGGATTGACCTGAGCGGCTGGGCTTGTACCTGCTGAGCAGACTTCGAGATTCGGGGCGAGCGATTCAAGAATGCCATGAGCCATTTGGCTGCGGCAACTATTGCCTGTGCATAAGATAAGTATCTTCATAGAATCCAATTAAACAAATAGCCAGAAATAATAATCAACAATGTCACCACTCCGAAGAATATGCCTATCAGCCGCCAAGTCATCACCTTCTTGAGCATAGTGGCTTCGGGGATGGAGAGTCCGATGATAGCCATCATGAAAGCTATGGCTGTACCGAGCGGAATGCCCTTTGCCACAAACACCTCGACGACGGGCACTATGCCTGCTGCATTGGCGTACATAGGTACGGCAAGGATAACGGCAAGCGGCACTCCCCACCAATTTTCTGCCGACAGATATTCCTCAAAGAAACCCTCGGGCACATAGCCGTGCATCGTAGCACCAATGCCGATGCCAATCAGAATATAGAGCAGTACGCCTCGCACTATGCCCCACGATTCACGGGTGATGACAGACAGTCGCTTCAAGAAAGGCGTCCTCTCAGCCTCCCACCGTTCGCTCTGCTCCGATGATTGCGCCTGTGCAGCCTTCACCCAATCGCTCAGGTAGGGCTCGAGATGCATACGGCTCAAAATCAGTCCCGCAATCATCGACAGCACCGTACCGCTGATGATATAGATTAGCGTGGCCTTCAATCCAAACGAACCGAGGAACATAGCCACTGCCACTTCGCTCACCAAAGGCGAGGCGATGAGGAATGTCAGTGTCACGCCCAATGGTATTCCGCCCTTCACGAAACCGATAAAGAGCGGCACCGAAGAGCAGGAGCAGAAGGGGGTGATGCCGCCGAAGAGAGCCGCCAAGAAGTAGTCAAGGCCATAGAGTTTGTGCGTGGCGAGGTATTGGCGTAGTCGCTCTATCGGGAAGTAGGCATTGATGATGCCCATCACAAAACTGATGCTGAAAAGCAGTATGATAATCTTGATGCAGTCGTAAAAGAAGAAGTTGACAGCCGTACCCAATGGCGTGGCAGCATCCAACCCCAAAATGCCATAGACCAACCAGTCTGCAAATTGCTGTATCATACGCCTAACAACTCCTTTATTTCACTTTCACTTGGCACATAGCCCTTGATTTTCACTTCGCCATCAATGACCACGGCAGGGGTGGCGAGGATGTTGTAATTCATAATCTCCATGATATCCTCTACCTTTGTGAGTTTTGCCGTGATGCTATTCTCCTTGATGACCTTTTCGATGACAGCATAGGTTGTCTTGCACTTGCCACAACCCGTTCCTAAAATCTTAATTTCCATAAACCTAAAGATAAGTAGTTAAACAATAATAAATTCCGATTGCGATAAATATCACGCCCACAACAATATTGAGCCACTTCTGTATGGCCTGCATCTTGCCATAGGCCACACCAATCTGCCCTGCGCTGAATGCCAATATCCACGCCACAACAAGCACGGGCAAAGCGGTTGCGACAGCAAAGAGCATAGGCAGCAGATAGCCCATCGCCAAGCCCGCCGACATTGGAATAAGCATTCCGAAGTAGAGCACTCCGCTCGTAGGGCAGAACGCCAAAGCGAAAAGCATGCCCAACATCATTGCACCGAAACCTCCTCGCCGAGCAAGTCCTTCGCCATTGCCTCCAAGACCAAACGACGGCAATTTAAGCCGGTTGCCGAAGAGCATGAACAGACCGATTAGCAACAGGACAGGAGACAGAATCATCTCGCCATAGGTGGCTATAAACTTCTGGATACCGAACATGCTTGCTCCGCTTCGCAGAACTGTAATCAGCACCACACCAAGCAGCGTGTAGGCAATCACTCGCCCCAAAGTATAAAGAATCCCTTGCACAAACACTCCCTTTCGGCTCTCGATGTGTCTGCCGATATAGCCTACGGCCGCTATATTGGTCGCCAACGGACAGGGCGAAAGAGCTGTAAGCAGACCCAACAGGAACGCCGTTACTGCAGGCGTTGTGGAATTGTCCAACAATGATTGTAACCAGTCCATAGCATTAATTGTTTAGCATTTCTGTTATTCGCTCTGACAAAACCGCCTTGAACTTGTCGGGAGCATTGCGGGCATTGCCAAAAGCTAACTCCGTCAAGTTTGCAGCACGTTCCTTTCCGTTTTTGTCATAATCAACGAGGATGAGCGACGACCAACTGACCTCGTATTTTTCCGCAAGGTTTTCCTCCTTGGATATATCCACCACGCGAAATGCCAATCTGCCGCTTTTCGACGGTCCGGCGTAAGCCGTCTCTATCAGTTCCCGGGCATTCTTCTCAATCGCCACGCAGGTAGCACACCGCTGTACTCCGTGGAAGTAAAGCACCTCCACAACATCCCTTTTCATCTGCTGGCTTTCAGTCACACCTCTAGACTTACCACCCGAGCAAGCCACCATCCCTATGCATAGGGCAAGAGTCAATAAAACTTTTCTCATCATCGTAAACCTTTAGTTATTATTCGTAAAACAACGAACATTACACTCAAAAAAAGAGGCTGTCATTCACAGCAACCCTCTTTTTTGCAAGCGCAATTGTCAAAGAACTCGCCTAACAGAGCCTTTGCAAGTTGCCAATTTTCTCGGTTAATACAGTACCTGACCTTCGGAGTTTCCACCTCACCCTGTATCAATCCCGCTTCCTTCAACTCCTTCAGATGCTGCGACACAGTGGCCTTGGCTATAGGTAGTTCCTCATGTATGTCGCCGAAATAACATGTACTGCGTTTTGCCAAAAACTCAAGTATGGCAATTCTTGCAGGGTGACCCATCGCCTTTGCAAAGCGTGCTATAAGCTCCTGTTTGATCGTATACTCCTTGTTCGCCATTATTCCTTTCAATATTATTTGTTCGCAAAGATACGAACAAATATCTAAAAAGCAAACATTCCGTCCGTTTTTCTTCAAGAATACAGCGCAGACAACTTTTCCGTTTAGAACTGATTGAGCATGGAGGTGTTGATTTTGCTTGCTCCGTGCGATTTGATTTTGGTTATGTCGGCAGTGCCCTTGGCGGTGATGGTGCTTGAGCCGTGCGATTCGCACGAGAGGGATTCGCACTCGGCGGTGAGGTCTATTTCGCTTGCCCCGTTGCTCGATATTGTGCATCCCTTGCCTGTGAAGACGACTTCAGCTTCGCTTGCGCCATTCGTATTGAGAGAAAATCCATTGGCGTTTATGTCGAGCGAGTAGTCGCCTGCTCCGTTGGTATTGATTGCAGCGTTGCCTTTGCAACGGATAGTGCCCTCGATGTCAGCAGCACCGTTCTGATTGATTTGGAGATTTTCGCATTCGAGGTCAACAATATCCATAACTGCAGCCCCATTGCTTTTGAGGATAAGGTAGTCTGTCTTCATTTTGTTTAGGCAGAGATCGATTGCTCCTTTTGAATCTAAAACTCTGAGTTTGGACATTGTGATGTGAAGCTTGATATAGTGGTGCTCATTTGTTTGGTATCGTTTGTTATTTATCCTTATGGAAAGGATGTTCATGTGCGTGTCCACAATAAGCTCCATCCCTTTAGGGAGGTTGTATTCGGCCTTGATTTCATGCTTCTTCCCTTGTGTGATTGTTATCTCGGTTGGGGCATTGATTTTTATGTGGTCGAATTTGTCGACGTCGAATGTCCTACGAACCTGCGCTGACGCAGTTGATGCCATTAGTATGGCGGCGATGATTGTTGATAGTGTCTTCATGTTTTTTATGTCATTTGTTTTATTGTTGTGGAGTTAAATCAAGGAAGTTAAATTCGTGGAGTTATAATCGGGAGTTAAATCACAGGAGTTATGAGCGGAAGTTATGAATGGGAGTTATAAAGGGACGTTTGCATAGGTTGTTTCCGACTTTGGTGTCGTCTGAACTACTGAACTTCAGAACTCCTTCACTCCTGAGACGCCATAATATGACGTCTCTACAAAACTCACAAACTTACAAACTCACTTATAGTTAATGATTATCGTGATTACGGCATTATGCTTGCTGTTCCTTTTATATTGAAGGATGTACATGCGTTTCTCTTTTTTGCCGTCGATGGTGATGTTGACGGTCTTTGTGTCGCCCTCTATCTTCTCAAGGCTGTCGTGTTTCTTGCATTCCTCTTCGAAAGCACTAATGAATTTGGAGGCGTTGCCCATCACATCGGCATGCTTGACAACCTTTTCTACCTTCCTTGTCACTTTGTTGCGTGTGACGATGGAGGTAAAGGTGGTGCGCCCGCTGGTCGACAGATTCTCGACCAACTCATCTATTCTGCTCTGAGCCTGCGCCGTGACGCAAAACAGAAGTGTCAGGATTAGTGTTGCTATTCTCATATTACTATTTTTCTTCTATGATAATGCCTTCTTCTATCATTTGCAAGTTGTCGCTTATGGATGTGGAGCGTTCCATCTGCTCGGCATAGGCGAGAATATGGTCAATCCGTGGCTTCATCTTCTGCAGGTCGTCTATGCGCTCACCGTTGACAATCATGTAACTGCCTTCGTAGAGTGCTGCCAAACGTCGCTCTTCCTGCTTGTCGGCTATGAAGAAGATGCCGAATATCAGTGCTATGGACGCCGCTACAGATATGGCTGTTATGAGCGACAGTTTCATGGACTTGCGTTTCGGGCGAGAGACAGCGACGGCGGAGTCATCCGCTGCCGACTGGGCTATGGAGGCGAACCCCTGGAACATCTGTCTGTACTCCTCCAGTTCGGGTGCGATTTCCCGCCCGCGGGCAAAGTAGGCATAGAGCGTGCGTTCCTGCTCCAGGCTCGTCTCTCCCTCCATGAAGAGGTCTATCAATCGTTTTATGTTATCTTGCATAATTTGTTTTGATTGGTCTAATAAGACTAATTGCCCTAATGGCTGTTCATCATCTCTCGGACCGCTTGTCGGGCTCTGCTGAGCGACTTCCTCACTGCCACTTCCGTAGTGCAGAGCAGGGCGGCTATGTCTGCCATCTCCATCCCTTCCATGTGGCGCAGACGGAGTATGGTCTGCTGCTTGTCGGGCAGCCGTTCCACCATCTGCATCATCTTCTCTATGCGTTGTCGCTCCTCCTCGTCGGCAGGAGGCGGTATGTTAAGGTCTTCAATCCCAGTGGTGTCTTGCCTACGGCGGATGATGCTGATGCAGAGGTTTCGGACGATGATGAATGCGAGCGAGTCGACAGGCGGAGAAAGCTGGTCGCGCAACTGCCACACCCTCAGCATGGCATCCTGCACCACATCTTCCGCCTCGTCCTCATCGCCAAGAATACCCCTTGCCTGCCCGATGAGTCTTTCTCTCAGCCGATTGAATTCTGTCCTGTACTCGTTTTGGTTCATCCGTTCCGCACCTGTCTGTTTTGGTGGTGCTCATAAATAATAACGCCGGAGTGTGCTGTTTGTGACACTCCGGCGTTATGTTTTTCAAGGAAATGTTTCCTTATGACGTTACTTGACGATAACCTTGCTTACCTTCACAGTACCGTCGCTCATGATATTCTTAACGATGTTCACACCCTTCTGAGGAGCAGCAACCTGTGCACCGCCAACTGTGAAGAACTGGCGTGAAGCAATTGTTGTAACCGCGCCGTTAGTCTTGACGTTGTCAATACCTGTAGGGATGTCCTCTGAGTTGTAGAAAAGAGTGAAGTTGTCAACCTTGAACCATCCGTGTCCGCTAGCCTCAGGCTCACCGCCCAAACCGATATTGTTAGTGCGGAAACCGATCTTAGCGATACCTGTTTCGTCAACACCGAATGTCACTGTCATAGTGTGGAGAAGGTCAGTAGTGCGGTCGCCGTCAAGACATGTGTAACCTGCGTAAGTGAGGAACTTGTTCTCTGCGTCAGGGTTTGCAACGTCAAGAGCAGCAGCAGCCTTTGCATCTTCTGGGAGATTGATTGCATGGTCTTCTTCAGAACCGAACATCTGAATTGAGTTGTTAGCGAAGATGCGCTGAGTAGTCATGTTGTTGCCTGCCCAAGAGTTCTGAACCATCACGTCGGCAGTCATTGTGTAAGTACCGGCAGGGATACCAGAAAGTGTCTGAGAGAGTTCAACTTCTGGAATGTTCTCAGTCCAGATACCCCAGAGATGCTCGCCATCTGTAGGCTGCTGAGTCACAACAGTTCCGTCCCCAAGGTCAACGCTGATAGCGTCTCCTCTATTGATAGCAGCCCAGTTAGCAACGCCGTTTCTTGAGAAGTCGGCAGCAGTTCTACAAGTGTCACCGTTGAGGACGACAGTCCATCCCTTAGGAGCATTCTCCTTACCACTTGCTGCGTCGGTTGTCTGAGTTGAAGCCCAGTCTTCGAAGCTTGGGTTCTTGATGATGTAAGTGACGTCCTTGCCTACGGTAATCTCTGTAAGTTTGCATGCCTCGAGCGCAGCATCAAGCATTGCAATAGCGCCTTCTACCTCATCAGTAGAGTATGCACCGTCATAATAGTTGTTTTCCACCTCGTAGATAACTTCGCTATATGCCTCTGCACCTGGGAATTCCTGGTATAAATCCAAGTTGTTATAATGAGCGTCAATTGCTGTATACAACTTTTCATAAGCCTTTACAGATGCGTCTACCTCTACAAGAAGATCCTTGGCTGCAAGGATTGCCGCATCAATTTCCTCAGGAGTATTGTCAGCGCTGATAGATCCGAGTTCTTCAATCTTTGATTTAAGGAGTTCCTCTGTTTCCAGCGCCATCGGTATTCTCATTGAAAACCATTCGTCAAGGATGTCAACATAATGAGCAAGAATAGCAAGTGCGTCTTCAGCAGAATAGCCAACCTTCATGATGCGGAAGTTGTCGACCTTGAACCATCCGTCGCCACCTGCACCGTTTGATGCTGTGCGGTTAGCTGCAGCAATGTTACCGTCAGTGCGGAGACCGAATGTGAGCGTTCCGTCGTAAACGTATGCACGGACAGTGATTGGCTGCATCTCTGTGTCTGTAATAGGCTCTACAAGGTTTGCAAATTCGTATACTTCAGAATTGTCAAGTTTGCTTGCATCGTACTCAACCTCGCTTCCGAAGTAAGCAGAGTTCAAGTTACCGAAGATACGCTGAGTTGTACGACGTGAACCGTTACCGTTAGCGCCTACCATGAGAGCAGCGCTGATAGTGTATGTACCGTTCTCAAGACCTTCTATTGTCTGTGACAATTCCACTGTAGGGAATCCGCTTGTCCAGATACCGAATCCGTAGTTTCCATCCTTAGTCTCACCTGTGCAATCAGCATTTACGCCACACCAGTTAGCAACGCCGTTAGCCTGAATCTCAGCAGCAGTTGTAACGAGGTTGCCGCCAAGATAGAGGTTCCATCCTGCAGGAGGGTTAGCAACGCCAGTAGTAGTGTTGCCGCCCTGAGCAGAGAGGTCCTCAAAGCTCATGTTCTTACCGAGACTTGTGTAGTCACCGCCGCCCTGGCTGTACAATGATTCCGCATCGAGAAGAGTCTTAAATGCAGCGTCCAGTTCAGCAGGATCAACAGAAGAGTCAAACACCGCTTTTGCAGCATCTATAGCACCCGCCAATGTAGCGTCTTCTGTAGTATTGAGTTCGATAGCCTTAACGATTTCCTTATAGAGAGCCACCTTAGCATCAAGAATTGCCTTAATCTCTGCAACATCTTCAGATGTGTATTCTGGAGCCTCGTAAATAGCCATAGCAGCATCATAGCCAAGCTTGAATCCTGTCTCATAGCCTTCCAAGCCCATATAATCCTTTTCGTAAGGAGCAATGGCATTATATCCTACCAACTTCTCTGCATAAGCTGGAATGTCTGCAACCTTCACGAACGCCCAGTTCAAGTGGGTACTGTCGGCATGAACCTCAGCACCGCGTTCGTCATAAACTGGGTATATGCCACCTTCTGAGTCAACGTCTGTCAGAACCTCATAATCAGGATGGTAAGGACCGCCTGGATAAGAAATAATCGCATATTCCTTGCCCTTGTTAAGATGGAGATAATAGCCGAAAGCGTTCTCATTGTTACCGTCGCCAGGAGTGAGCATGTAGTATCCTGCATACTTTGCGCTTGGTTCAACGATCCATGATGCGGGATTTTCACGCATGAACACGTTGCCGCTTCCGAAAGGAATAGTGAAATAAGTCACAACATCCTCAGCACCTTCCTCTGTAGCAGGAGTAGTCATTGTGAACGACCATGTGCCGTCAGTATTCTTAACAGCCTCCAACTGGTTGTCGAGGTAAGTAGTACCTTCGACAGCATTGCCTGATCCGTCAATAGGTCCAAAGAAGAATGCTCCGTCCCAATTCGTGCGGTACATGGCAGGAGGAGTCACTACCTTGTTCAGGAGAGCATATTTCTCACCTTCCTGAAGTTCCTGTGCAGGAACCTGCGGAGGGTCAATCGCTGTAGCAGTAAGACTTGCTACCAAGAGACTTGACAAAGTCCCCAATCTGAGTAGATTTTTCTTCATAATCAGAATTTTTAATAGTTAATAATATTAATTTGGTTAGTAATATAATTATGTATCAGTTAGTACATCTATTTAAAAGTATTGCCAATTCAGCATATCATCAAAAGCAGGGCGTACTGTCCACAAAAATAAGAAAAAAAATATACTTCAGTTCATTCCCGACACTTTTTTCTTACATTTTGAACAAAAATCCCTAAATGCCGTAATCGCCACTCCCTGCCCTCTACAACTTGACTCCTCGGTAGATATTTTACTCCACCTCGGTAAAGAGTTTCCACCTCCTCGGAGAAAAGTATAAATAAAACTTATATTTGTACAAATAATGGTTTTATTTATATAAATATTAGTTTTATTCTTACAAATATAAGTTTTATTTATACTTTTCTCCGCAGTGTCGGGAAGTTTGCGCCCATGAGGAGAGAAGTTTCGGGAGGGGTGCTCGGGAGTTCGGAGCCGCTAAGCCCCTCA
>JAZNGW010000001.1:0-55097 GCA_045576655.1 Bacteroidaceae bacterium | reverse complement strand
TGACGTCTCTACGTGATGCGCTTGCTGGTACCCAAGGGATAGCCACTTACCTCCTTGCTCCTCGTATGCAATACATTGCAACACGTTGCGTCCCTGCATGCAAAATGGCTGCCACCGCTGTAAAAACTTACCTTCACCTCGCTCGATAATTACTGGCACTGCGGAGAAAAGTATAAATAAAACTTATATTTGTAAGAATAAAACTAATATTTATATAAATAAAACTATTATTTGTACAAATATTACTTTTATTTATAGTTTTTAGCGAGGTGTTGTGAAGTCTTTACCGAGGTGATTTTAATTTTCGAGCGAGGAAATGCTGAGTTTTGTGCCTGAAATATTTCTCTGTCTAATAGAAATGCTATTTCTTTGTAAAGAATAAAAAGTCTTGATTATGAAGAGAAGAAATATTTTTGTGATGCTATTTGCACTTCTGACCTTTGCCGTGGCGCAGGCTCAGGTGGCTAATACTACTACAGCCCTCCTTGGGGCATGGACCGGCAAACTTGACCTCGGAACGGCTAAACTGACGTTGGTGTTGCACTTCGAGCAGAAAGATGGATTTGTGGCTTGCACGATGGACAGTCCCGACCAGGGCGCAAAGGGTATCGGGGTGTATAAGGACTACTTGTCGGAAGATTCCGTAGCGCTCAGCGTGCAGGCTCTCGGTGTGACTTATCGGGCGAAATTGAAGGATGGGCAACTTAACGGTACATTCATGCAGAACGGACTCCGTCTGCCGCTTGTGCTGAAGAAAGGAGAGTTGGAACGCCGTCGTCCGCAAATGCCGGCTGCACCATATCCGTACAAGACGGAGGATGTCACTTTCGTGAACCAAGCGGACAACGCCACATTGAGCGGAACGCTGACCTATCCTGTGGGAAATGAAACAATGAAGAAAAAGGATGTGCCAGTGGTTATCATGGTGTCGGGAAGCGGACTGCAAAACCGCGATGAGGAACTGTTCGACCACAAACCATTTCTTGTCCTTGCCGACCATCTGGCACGCCACGGCATAGCATCGTTGCGATATGACGACCGCGGTTTCGGGGCTTCAAAGGGAGGTGACCGTGTGCAGAAAGA
Source organism: Bacteroidaceae bacterium (assembly GCA_045576655.1). GTDB lineage: Bacteria > Bacteroidota > Bacteroidia > Bacteroidales > Bacteroidaceae > RGIG8745. The sequence goes on along the minus strand of JAZNGW010000001.1, from coordinate 54,014 downwards.
TGCCACTACGCTCGACTACAAGCGTGATGCAGAGGCTGGAATCCAGTATCTCCGCAGCTTAAAGAAGTTCGGCAAGGTCGGTGTCATTGGTCACAGCGAGGGCGGCAACATCGCCTTCATGCTCGGTGCGGACAAGAAGGTTGATTTCGTCGTGAGCATGGCAGGAGTGGGAGTAAAGGCCGACACAGCTCTGACAGCCCAGGCAAATAAGATTTTGGAACTTCAGGGGCAGCCAGCACGTCTGAGTGTAGAGCAGTACCGTCAGAACGTGCAGGCGCTGCAGAGTCCGTGGATGAGCTGGTTCGTAGACTATGATCCAACAGCAGACATTGCCGCAGTGAAATGCCCAGTCATGGCAATCAATGGCGACAAGGACTGCCAGGTCATCTCCTCGCTCAACCTTCCGTCAATCAGGCAGTTGCTGCAAAGTAATAGACATAATATCGTCAAGGAATACCCTTCACTCAACCACCTCTTCCAACATTGCCAAACCGGTCTCCCAACCGAGTACGGCAACATCGAAGAAACCATCTCCCCCGAAGTTTTGACCGACATCGTGGAGTGGATCAATGGGGTAAAGTGATTAATTGCATTACGACTTACAAGATATAAGAAAGGCTGAAACCGAGCGGTTTCAGCCTTTGTCTTATGTAGAGGGATGTCCCTTTCTTTTTTATGCCTTGCGGTAGTTTGCGAGCTGGGCTGCATCCATCTTGCGGATGTAGTTGAAGTGCTTTTCAACTTCGCTTTCTGCGTGATTCACGAACACGTTGAGGCTTGCAGCAAACATTTCAGGTGCCTTCTGTGTGTCCTGAAGGAGGAGGTGGCACATGATTGTGTAGGCTGTCATTTCGTAGAGTTTGCGAGCGCAGAAGTCGAGGAGTTCCTGGTCGGCGGCATCTTTCACTGCATTTGTTACAGCTTCGAGCTTAGAAGCCATTTCCTTGATGCGTCTCATGTAGCCTTCGTATTCCTCTGCTACAGGGATTGCCTCGTAGTCGCGGATCACGCTCATGTATGTTCCGTTAGTGACGTATCGGATAGCTGCAACTGTCTGCAACTGGGTTGTTCCTTCGTAGATGCTTGTGATACGTGCGTCGCGGTAGAGTTGCTGACACTTGTATTCCATCATGAAACCTGAACCGCCATGCACCTGGATGCTGTCGTAAGCGTTCTGGTTGGCGAACTCTGAGTTCATACCCTTTGCAAGCGGTGTGAAGGCATCGGCAAGCTTTGAGTACTTCTTGCACTCCTGACGCTCCTCTGGAGTGAGTTTGCGTTCGCGAGCGATGTCCTCAAGAGCCTTGTAGATGTCCACATAGCGTGCTGTCATATAGAGGAGTGAACGACCAGCGTCGAGTTTAGCCTTCATTGTTGCGAGCATGTCATAAACAGCTGGGAAGTTGATAATCTCCTTGCCGAACTGCTTGCGGTCGCGAGCATAGGCAAGTGCCTCGTCGTATGCAGCCTGTTCGATACCTACAGACTGTGCTGCGATGCCGAGACGTGCTCCGTTCATGAGTGCCATCACATACTTGATGAGACCAAGTTTACGGTCGCCGCAAAGCTCTGCCTTGGCGTTCTTGTAGACGAGCTCGCAAGTTGGGCTTCCGTGGATACCCATCTTGTTCTCGATACGACGCACGTTGACACCTCCCTGGTTCTTATCGTAGATGAACATTGAGAGTCCGCGACCGTCGCGAGTGCCTTCCTCTGAACGTGCAAGCACGAGGTGGATGTCAGAGTCTCCGTTAGTGATGAATCGCTTCACACCATTGAGCAACCAGCATCCGTCCTTCTCAGAGTATGTAGCCTTGAGCATCACTGATTGGAGGTCGGAACCTGCATCTGGCTCTGTGAGGTCCATTGACATTGTTTCGCCCTTGCAAACGCGAGGGATGAAACGCTGGCGCTGGTCTTCGTCGCCGAACTCATAGAGAGTTTCGATACAGTCCTGGAGCGACCAGATGTTCTCAAATCCGGCATCACCGGCAGAGATAATCTCGTTGGCAGCAGTGTAGACAGTGATAGGGAGGTTGAGGCCCTGATAGCGGCGCGGCATTGTCATGCCGTTCATGCCAGCCTTGATGGTTGCGTCGAGGTTCTCGTAAGTCTTTGAAGCGTAGCGTACGCGTCCGTTCTCACAATGAGGACCTTCTGCGTCTACAGCTTCAGCGTTAGGTGCGATAACATTAGCAGTTACGTCGCCAACGATTTCGAGTGTCTTGTCGTAAGAGTCCATAGCGTCCTCGAAGTCCTGCGGAGCATAGTCGTACTTGTCCTTGTCTTCGTAGCCACGTTCTTTGAGTTCCACGATTCTGTTCATGAGCTCGTGCTGCATGTGGAACTTTATTTCCGGATAATCTGTATATGCGTTTGGCATGGTAGATATTTTTAGGAGTTAAAGGGAGTTAAGTCTTTATAATGTAATATTCAAGATGCTTTTGCAATAAGCATTAAGCAGTTTACTAGTCTCTTCCAACAATTCACGCATTTGTGTTGATGTTTCCGTGTCAACATATTCCAAGTCGTTTGCTAAGATTATGTAGTATCTACATTCTTCTATGCTTCCTTGTGCTATATTGAAGAACCTCAACTTGTCTTGCACCCCTTTCTTTTTGTAACCTTCTGCTATATTAGCAGCTATAGAAACTGCAGCTCTCTGGAATTGGGATGAAAGGCCAAAACGTTCGTAGTTCGGAAAGTCTTTAGTAGTCTTGTATACTAACAATACAAAAAGGTGTGCCTTCTGCCATGCAATAACATTCTCAAAACTATTTGATGCAACAGTCTTATTCATGACGGCTTAATTACCTAATTACTTAACTTCTTAACTACTTAACTTCTTAACTACTGATTATTACTTACTATTCTTCTTATAATACTTGATGAGTTTTGGAACGACCTCTTCAACTGTGCCGTTGATGATGTAGTCGGCAATCTGGTTGATAGGGGCGTTCGGATCGCTGTTGATGGAGATAATGATGCCGCTGTCCTTCATACCGGCGATGTGCTGGATGGCTCCAGAGATACCGCAAGCGATGTAGACCTTAGGGCGTACAGTCACACCTGTCTGGCCGATCTGACGATCGTGGTCAATCCAACCTGCATCGACTGCTGCACGGCTGGCACCCACTTCGGCGTGGATTTCCTTTGCGAGGTCGAAGAGCTGGTCGAAACCTTCCTTTGAACCTACACCATAACCACCGGCAATGACGATGTTTGCTCCCTTGAGGTTGTGCTTTGCCTTTTCTACATGACGGTCGAGAACCTTCACAACATAGTCTGTTGTTGGCACATACTTCGCAACGTCGTGCTTGATGACTTCGCCCTTGTAGTTCTCGTCGACAATCTCCTTCTTCATCACTCCGTCGCGCACTGTCGCCATCTGTGGACGGTGTTCAGGGTTGACGATTGTTGCGATGATAGAACCTCCGAATGCGGGACGAATCTGATAGAGCTGGTCTTCGTAGTGCTTGTCAACGAAGTTGCCTTCAGCATCCTTCACTTTCATGTCGAACGAACCTATCTCAAGCTGAGTACAGTCGGCTGTGAGACCTGAGTGGAGCGCTGAAGAAACGCGCGGACCGAGGTCGCGGCCGATGACAGTTGCTCCGAGGAGACAGATCTGAGGTTGCTCCTCCTTGAAGAGGTTGACCACTGCCGATGTATGAGGGAGTGATGTGTAAGGGAAGAGTCCTTCTGCATCAAAAACATGCACCTTGTCAACACCATAAGGCATAACCTGCTTCTCCACTCCGTCGAGTCCGTGACCGATGCAGAGACATTCGAGTTCCACACCAAGCTGGTTGGCAAGCTTGCGACCTTTGGTGAGGAGTTCCAAACTTACGTCGGCAACCTTGTTGCCTTCAAGTTCACAATATACAAATACGCTATTCATATCGTTTTGAGTTTTTGAGTTTTTGAGTTTTGAGTTTTTGAGTTGGACAACCGTTGGTTTTAGAACTTAAAAACTTGCGAACTTAAAAACTTATCCTATGGTATTGCTTTCCAAAAGTTCAACAATGAGACTTTCAACGTCAGCGTCGCTGTCGGTCAGTGTCTTATTCTCTTTAGCCTTGAACACGATGTTCTTTACAGACTTCACGTTAGTTGGAGAACCTGCCTTACCAATCTGGTTAGGGTCGGCTTCGATGTCGGCAGCACCCCACACCTTGATGTTGAGGTAAGGGCGCTCGGCATAGAATGCCTGCTCTTCTTCTGTGAGTGTCGCAATCTCCTGCGGAGTCTTAGCCTTCTTGTATTTCATCACGAGCTTGGCGTTGCGGCTGCGGCATGGCGCTGCACTTCCGTTCACTGTCACAACGATTGGCATAGGACCTTCTACTGTCTCCACACCGCCGTCGATGTGACGCTTTGCTACGATCTTGTCCTTTGTGCACTCAAGGATTTCCTCTGTGTAAGTAATCTGAGTGAGTCCAAGCTTTTCTGCCACCTGTGGACCTACCTGTGCAGTGTCGCCGTCGATAGCCTGACGTCCGCAGAGGATGATGTCGTAGTCGCCCACCTTCTTGATACCCTGTGCAAGGGTGTAGCTTGTAGCAAGAGTGTCCGCACCTCCGAGTGCGCGGTCTGTGAGGAGCACGCCCTCATCAGCGCCACGGAAGAGTCCTTCGCGCAACACTTCTGTAGCCTTTGGCAGACCCATTGTGAGCATGGTGATTGTAGAACCTGGATTTGCGTCCTTAAGTCTCAATGCCTGTTCCAAGGCATTCAAGTCTTCGGGGTTGAACACCGCTGGCAGGGCCGCACGGTTCACTGTTCCCTCCGGAGTCATCGCGTCAGGGCCGACATTTCGTGTATCTGGCACCTGCTTGGCGAGTACAATGATTTTTAAACTCATAAGATTAAATTTATGTGTTAGTTGTGTTTTTTTGTTTAGTTGTTTTTGGTTATTGCGTAAAAAAGCGGTGTGGCATGTGCCACACTATGCCTATATATTGCAAAGTTACAGAAAAAACTTGTTTATGCAATTTTACCACTATATTTTTTGTTTTGCGAAGCCTGCACTTCGGTGTGAATTTGTATGAGGGTTGGTCTTTAGTTGTTTTTTCCGTGGAGGAAATATGTGGAGTGGTCGGAAAAAAGTTTATAACGCAGTGTGTTATGTGCATAACGCACTGTGATATGTACATAACGCACTGCATTATGTATAAAACGCACTGCGTTATGAAGAATTTTGTTGGGTCGGAAGGTTTTTCTACTGGGGTGTTCATTGTTTTGGTGGAATGTTGGCATAATTTTTGGAGGTGGTGTCGGTGTTGTGTGTTTTTCAATATTTTCGTAACTTCGCATCCGTAATTATAATAATGAACAGACCTGATGAAGATTAAGACTATATCAGCATTTATGGCTGCGATGGCGACTGCGCTCTTCTCTTCGTGTGGCGGCGGCAACCAACCGACCGTGGTGCCCGCTCCTTACGAATCGCCTGCTCCTGAGTTTTGTGCCGACAGTGCGTTTCGCTATGTGGCAGAGCAGTGTGCTTTTGGTCCGAGGACGATGAATTCGGTGGCTCACGATGAGTGTGGCGACTATATCGCGGCGAAGTTTGAGAGTTTCGGTGCAACGGTTAAAAATCTGTATGCCACCTTGCATCTCTATGACGGCACTTCTGTAAAGGCGCGCAACATCATGGCGTCGTACAATATGGACAAGCAGAAGCGCGTGCTTATCTGCGCTCATTGGGACTCGCGTCCGTGGGCTGACCATGACCGTAATTCGGAGAATCATCGCAAACCGATTGACGGAGCTAATGATGGGGCGAGCGGGGTGGGAGTGATGCTCGAAATGGCGCGCCTGATGCAACAGAATCTGCCTAATGTGGGTGTTGACTTTGTGTGTTTTGACGCTGAGGACAGCGGTGTCCCTGAATGGGAGGGCGAAATGGCGGAGAGCGACACTACTTGGTGTCTCGGTTCACGCTATTGGGCAAGGCAGGCAAAGGCAAACGGCTACAAAGCACGCTACGGCATTCTGCTGGATATGGTTGGCGGCAACAATACTGTGTTCTATAAGGAGGGCTTCTCAATGCATTATGCCCCTACTATAGTGGACAAGGTTTGGGCTGCGGCATATCGTATCGGGATGAACGACTATTTTGTTAATGACGCGGGCGGATATATCACAGACGACCACGGCCCTGTGAATGAGATTGCGCGTATTCCGTGCATTGACCTCATCGGGAGCGACCGCATAAGTCACGGATTTTGTGCTACATGGCACACCGTGAACGACAATATCAAGAACATAAACAAGAATGTGCTCAAGGCTGCGGGACAGACTGTTCTCGAAGTCATCTACTGTGAGCAGTGATTAAGTGAAAAGAATTATGACAATAGCAGAGATACAGGAAGAAATCATCGAGGAGTTCAACGATTACGATGATTGGATGGACAAATATCAGTTGCTCATCGACCTTGGTAGCGACCAGCAGCCGCTGCCTGAGAAGTACAAGACTGAGAGCAATCTTATAGACGGATGCCAAAGCCGTGTGTGGCTTCAGGCCGACCTCGACGCTGACGGTAAGGTTGTGTTCCAGGCGGAGAGCGACGCGCTCATTGTGAAGGGCATCGTGAGTCTGCTCATCAGAGTTCTGTCGGGCCATACTCCCGATGAGATTCTTGATGCAGACCTTCACTTCATCGAGGACATAGGATTGAAGGAACACCTGTCGCCAACGCGCAGCAACGGTCTCCTCGCCATGCTCAAGCAGATGAAACTTTATGCCGTTGCGTTCAAGACCGTGGCTAAGGTGTAATGTTTAGGGTCTATGGTTTATAGTTTAGGGGTGGAGTAGAACTGTACCTTTGATGAGAAATTTACGCAAGCGTCTTCAGTCTGTATATACCGAGGGTGAGGCTTCGGCGATATTGTTTTTAGTCCTCGAAAAACGTTTCGGTTTGTCGAGGACTGATGTTCTTGTGGGACGTCTTGATAGTCTCACTTCTGAGGATAGTGATTTGCTTGAAAACATAGTCTGCCGTCTGGAGCAGGGTGAGCCGGTGCAGTATGTGCTTGGTGAGGCCGATTTCGACGGGATGACGATTGGTGTGGGGCCTGGTGTGCTCATACCCCGTCCGGAGACGGAGGAGCTGGTGGGGTGGATAGCCGAAGATTTTAAGGGTGCGAAACATCTTCGCATCCTTGATGTGGGCACTGGTAGCGGCTGCATAGCCTTGTCCTTGAAACGTAGATTCCCTGATGCAGAGGTCAGGGCTTGGGACATTTCTGACGAAGCGTTGCGTATAGCATCGGCCAATGCAGGCAGTCTCGGACTGGATGTCGTTTTTGAACGTCGAGACGCACTTTGTACAGACGTGTCCGAAGCGGACTTCGCGACTTATGATGTCATTGTGAGCAATCCTCCATATATCTGCGAAAAAGAGCGTGCGGATATGGACAACAATGTGTTGAGGCATGAACCTTCGACAGCGTTGTTTGTTCCCGATAGCGAACCGTTGCTGTTCTATCGCGCCATATCAGAAATCTCTTTGAAAATGCTCCACAAAGGCGGTTCCCTCTACTTTGAGATAAACCGTGAGTACGGCAGGGAAACGCAGGATATGATGAGCGGAATGGGCTATGGCGCAGTGGCACTTCGTCAGGACTTTATGGAAAACGACCGAATGGTGAAAGGAGTGAAACCATGATGACGGAGAACGATGCATACAGCCGTCTGTCGGCTCAGTGCGCTATGGGTGAGTTGTGCATCCACGATGTGCGCAAGAAGATGCAGCGTTGGGAAATCGCCGATGAGGTGCAGCAACGGGTGGTGAAGCGATTGCTCGACGAGAGATTTATTGACGAAAATCGTTATGCACATGCTTTTGTGCGCGACAAGTCACGCTACAACAAGTGGGGTGTGACAAAGATAAGATTTGAACTAATGAAAAGGGGCATCGATGCGAACAATATCGACGATGCGCTTACTGAGATAGACGAGGAGGAGTCACTCTCTACTCTTCGCCAACTGATTGAGAGTAAACGGCGTAGCGTGAAAGGGAAGTCTGAATATGAGATAAATGCCAAACTGGTGCGTTTTGCCGTTTCAAGAGGTTTCAGTGTTCAGGACGCCATGCGTGTGGTGGATCTGGAGGGGGGACTGTAATTAGTAATTAGTAGTTAGTAATTAAAAGGTTGCTTAACTCCTAACCTCCTTGACTTCTTACCTCCTTAACTCCTTAACTTCTTGTCTCTTTGTCTCCCCACAATACATACGGTCGTCGCATCAGGCATTTGTTGTAGTAGCGGGGATCTCCCGTAACTTCTTCGCCGAGGAAGTCGGGCTTTTCAAACTCTTCATTTTCATCTGCCAGTTCGATTTCTGCCACTACGAGCCCCTCGTTGTCGCCAAAAAATTCGTCTACTTCAACGGTGTGCTTGCCGCTTCTGACCAACCATCGTGTTTTCTTTATGCGCCCAGGGCGGCAAAATTCCATCATCTGCTTGCCGTCTTCAAGCGGTATCTCTGTCTCAAACTCATATCTTGACAGTCCGTTGTTGGCTGAAGAGCCTTTGATAGTCAAGAACGCCTTTTCGTCACGTATGCGGATGCGCACGGTCCGTCCAGGAGCTGTGTCGAAATAGCCTTGCTCGATGGTGTAGTGGGCAAACGACTCGCTCTTGTATTCGCCTGTGACGAGGAACTTGCGTTCTATTTCAAGGGACATTTTTTAGAGTAGTTAAGGAGTTAGAGTAGTTAAGAAGTTAGAGGGGGAGAGTAGGGCTGACTGGTGCGCCTGCCCCAATTCATTCTATTATTGCTTAGCCGAGAACTCCATGAGGTAGGACTTGATGAACTCGTCGATCTTGCCGTCCATCACGCCGTTCACGTCGGAAGTCTGGTAGTTTGTGCGATGGTCTTTGACGCGGCGGTCGTCAAACACGTATGAGCGGATTTGACTTCCCCATTCAATTTTCTTCTTGCCAGCCTCGATCTTCTCCTGTTCTGCCATGCGCTTTTTCATGGCGCGGTCGTAAAGTTGTGAGCGGAGCAAACGGAGTGCGTTCTCGCGGTTCTCAAGCTGCTTTCGTGTTTCGGTGTTCTCGATGAGGATTTCTTCTTCCTCGCCAGTGTCAGGGTCGACGTACTGGTAGCGCAGACGCACGCCGGTCTCGACTTTGTTGACGTTCTGACCTCCGGCACCGCCCGAACGGAAGAGGTCCCAAGAGATTTTGCTCTTGTCGATGACTACTTCAATGGAGTCGTCGACAAGTGGAGTGACAAACACACTGGCGAAGGAAGTCATGCGCTTGCCCTGTGCATTGTAAGGCGACACGCGTACCAAACGGTGCACGCCGTTCTCGCCTTTGAGGTATCCGTATGCCTGGTCGCCCTCAATCTCCATAGTTACGGTCTTTATGCCGGCTTCGTCTCCATCCTGGTAGTTGCTGATGTTTACCTTGTAGTTGTGTGCTTCGGCCCAGCGCTGGTACATGCGCATGAGCATTGATGCCCAGTCCTGGCTTTCCGTGCCGCCTGCTCCTGAGTTGATTTTCAGCACGGCGTCCATGCCGTCGGCCTCCTCGCGGAGCATGTTCTTGAGTTCGAGGTTCTCTATAAGCTCGATTGCAGCAGCGTAGTTCTGGTCTACCTCCTCTTCCGTCACCATCTCGTCCTTGTAGAATTCGAATGCGAGGTCGAGTTCGTCGGTTGCCGACTTCACTTCCTTATAGCCGTCAATCCATTTTTGCAAGTCCTTTACCTTCTTCATCTGTGCCTCGGCAGCCTTCGCGTCGTCCCAGAATCCGGGTGCCTGTGTGCGTAGTTGCTCTTCTTCAACCTCAACGAGTTTCTCTTCAATGGCGAGGTAGCGGTAAAGCGCTTCCGTACGGTCTTTTACGTCCTTAAGTTGGTCTGCTGTAATCATATAGTGTCAAATTTCCTGCAAATTTACGGATAAAGGATGAAAGCAGGAAATAAAACAGGTGTTATTCGGAACGATTTGGAAATTCGATAATAACGCTCTCTGATTCGTCAGCTGAGATATGGAGATCGGGTATCGGGCGTGGTTCGCTTAGCGTTTTTTCGCCTGCCATAGCAAGGGCGGCGACGGAGAATCGTATGTCGCCTCCAGCTTTCATTAATGTCTGAGCGCAGGATATGGTGGTTGCTCCGGTTGTCACTACGTCGTCAATGAGGAGGATGTGCTTGCCTGCTACCTTTTCAGGACTTGTTAGCTGGAATATGTTGTCGACGTTTTCCCATCTATCCTCGGCAGATAGGTGGGTTTGGGTTCTGTTGTTGCGCACTCTTTTCACTGCGTCACGAATTACAGGGATGCCCGTCTGCCGGCTTATGCCTTTGGCTATCCAGTCGCATTGGTTGTATTTGCGACTTAAAAGTCTTTGTGTGGCTAAAGGGACGGGGACGATGCAGTCGATGCTTTCGAAGAAACGGCTTTCGCTGACTTCTTCGGCAAGAACTTGGCCGAGGAAATCGCCGATGTGCGGTGCATTGCGGTATTTCAGCCGGTGTATGGCGTTGCGTGGACTGGCGCCTGTGAAAAAGAAGAGTGCAGTGGCGCGCTCTATGGGGATATGCCCCCAAAACATCTGTTCGAGCGGACTGGTCTGCATCAGGTGATAGTTGGTGCGTGGCAGTTCGCGAAGGCAGGAGCAGCAAAGGTGCTTCTCGGACGAGGCCAAGCGTCGGCCGCATCCTGCACAGAGTCTTGGGAAGAGAAAATCTAACATGGGTTGTTTTGAATCGCTGGCGCAATTTAACCATTTTGTGGCAAACTTTCCTTACATTTGCAGATGTAAATGTGAAAAACCTTATAAAAGTAATGAATATGAGAAACAAGTTAATAGCAGCAGCCGTGTTGGTTTTGGCAACAACGATTACGGCAAACTCGCAGGTGAAGTTTGAGGACTACTTCGTAGAGAAGACTATGCGTTTTGATTTTTACCACGCAGGTGATTTCGATACTGAGAATTTCTACTTCGACGAAATCATTGAGGAACCTTACTGGGCTGGCAACAAGAATTACCTTGTTGACGACCGTGAGATGGGTAACCAGATGTTTAAGATTATTGACAAAGCCAGCGGAAAGGTCATCTACTCGCGCGGCTACAGCACTCTCTTCAGTGAGTGGCAGGCTACGCCAGAGGCTAAGATTACGAGTAAGGCTATGCCTGAGGGTGTAGTGTTCCCTTATCCAAAGAACGACGTTACGATTGAGTTCTACTCTCGCAGTAACTCTACCGGCAAGTTCTCAAAGAAATTCTCTTACGATATAGATGTGGACAGTTACTTTGTGCGCAAATCTCGTCCGTCGCTCACCACTGTAGACATCCACTACACAGGTAATCCAGCCAAGAAAGTGGACATCGTGCTTATCGCAGAAGGATATACGGAAGCTGAGAAGGAGAAGTATCTCAAAGCCTGCAAGGGGTTTGTTGACGACTTCTTTAGTTATGAACCTTACACTGCCAATAAGCAGAATTTCAATATCCGTGCCGTGTGGTCGCCAAGCAAGGAGTCAGGAGTCTCTATCCCTGGTGAGCATATATGGAAGAACACAGCGCTCAATGCTCATTACTACACGTTTGATTCAGAGCGCTATCAGATGATTGAGGACTATCAGTCGATACTCGATGTCGCTGCCAACGTGCCTTACGAGATAATATACATACTGACCAACTCGCAGAAATATGGCGGCGGTGGCATCTACAACTTCTATGGTATCAGTGCTGCCGACATTCCTGGTGCGTCAACGCGCAAAACCTACAGCCATGAGTTTGGCCACCTATTCGTTGGTCTGGGCGATGAGTATGTAGGAGGTGCAGAGATGGACGGTCTCTATCAGCCTGGAGTGGAACCTTGGGAACCAAATATCACGACTCTTGCCGACCTTGATTCGAAAGACTGGAAAAAGTTGCTCGGCGATGCGCCAGTGCCAACACCTGTAAAGGAGAGCAACTGGGAACTCAATCCCCAGAATCCTGAGGCTGCCGACTTTGATCCTAAGAAACCGTGGAAACTCGGCGTGTACGAAGGTGGCGGATACTTGCAGAAAGGTGTGTATCGTCCGTGGCCAAACTGCATGATGAACTGGTTCCACCGCATTGATGTCTACTGTCCGGTGTGCGTCAAGGAAATACAGAACACCATCAACCTCTATACAAAGTGAAAAAGACATGCGTGAGGGGACACTTTACGCTAAAGTGATATCAACGGGCGCTCATTTGTTTTCAAACGGGCGCTCATTTATTTTCAAACGAGCCCTCATTTATTTTTAAACGGGCGCTCATTTATTTTCAAACGAGCCCTCATTTATTTCTATGCCCCTAAGTTTTTGCCATCAAACGCTGCACCGTTCGAAAATTAACGCTTAAGCGTTGGTGAATAGGAAAACGTGTCATGTCATTCCTTCAGGGCGTGGCAGAATACACTAAAAGAGTGAATATGTGGTAATAAAGATTAATAAAAACTTAACAAAAGTAAAAACGTTTTGCCACATACGCTTATAGTGCTATTTTTGTGGCAAATAATTATGATGAAGCATTTCTACTACTTAGTTGTTCTACTGTCCGTCATCTTGTTTTCCTGTTCGGACAAGTATGTCATTAAGGGAACATCGTCGCAGACGATACTTGACGGGAAGGTTGCTTATATCAAGCACGCCAATAATGGCGAGTTTGAACTTCTCGACTCGTGTAAGGTGCTGCATGGAAAATTTGAGATGACCGGACTGGTTGACTCAGTAATGTGTGTGTCGCTATTTATGGGCGAGCACAACTGCATTCCGATTGTTCTCGAATATGGCGATATAAACATCAGTTTCATAGATTCGTCTATAAAGGTAGAGGGCACTCCTCTTAACGACAAACTCTATTCGTTTCTTTCGTCGCGCGACTCCCTAATGCTACAGTTGGCAGAATTGCCTTCAGTCCGCAATATGATGATTCTTGATGGATATGATATACTGGAGGTAAGCGAGGAAATCAGAAGAAGCGAGCATGAACTGATACGTGCGATGCAGACGCTTGAGAAGAAATTCGTGATAGACAACTTCGACAACGTGCTTGGGGTTACTTGGTTTATGGAACTTTGCAACGATGCAACGATGCGCAGCGGATATCCTTCGACCACTCCGATGATTGAAGAAATCTACATATCTGCCCCCGACGACTTCAGGTCGCACCCTGTAATCAGCCGCTTCATGCAAAAAGTTGACGAGGCCATGTTTGGCAATATGCCGCAGAAGGAGAACTACGACAACGCCTCCCCGGCACGCAGACAGTCTGTGCCAAATGTGCATGACGCAAATTTTTGAGTTCCACTTGCGATATAACACAAAATCCATCAAATGACAAATTGATGGATTTTTTTTATTTGTTCAGATGATTTTTGTGATAAAGCGTGAACTTCTTGACGGATTTATGCTAAATTTGCGCATGAGGAAACTCCTTGATTATTGCTTTACGGGCGATTCTTACCATATGAATAGACTTATGAAACTTCATATGACAGATTTATTGGGGGCAGATAAAACATAATAAATATCTTATTACATGAAAGGAATCAAATTTATTTCGCTATTGGTCATGTTGATGGTAGCGTCAGTATGCAATGCACAGGTTAATCAAGGTGAAGACTTTGAAAAGGCAATGAAGCAGTTGCTCATGAGTGGCGTTTTAGGCAATTCTTTTAATCCCAAGCAAGCGAAGCCAGCCTTCGTAGCTATGGCGGCAAAGGTTGTAGGGCAGCAAAATGCTGAGGCTAAAACTCAGGAGTATATGGACAAGCAGATGGCAGACGACATGATGTCGATGATGCTGCCTTATTATGCGCAGACCATGTCGGCTGCTGATGCCACCTATCTTTGGGAAAAATGCAACACTCCAGAGGGAAAGACTGCAGCCAAAAATTGCGCTATTCTCACAGGCTCGGACGCTATTAATGCGGAGATGACGAAGGTACTGACCCCTGTAATGATGGATGTGCTCATGGGAAAATCCTACGACAAGGTGAAAGCCGTGGATTGTCCTGAAAGTTATAAAATCAAGTGCAATAAGTATCTTGAAGCTACAGGCATGGGCAGCGATATGATTGAAAGTCTGCTTTCAGCAATCGGCGGAATGGTAGCGCAGCAAATGTCAGGCGGGGATGCAGAGAAGGTGAAAACGGTATTAAGCCGGCTGAAGACGTTTATGGCGGAAAGCATCCCAACTATCTATCTGAACATGAGTTACGGGAAAATCTCGGAAGCGGACTTTGACTTTTATATAAATCTTTACTCCACCCCTGCAGGCAAGAACTTCATAACAGGTAACAAGGCTTTGGTTAAGGATATAATGAATGTAAGCATGAACCTTATGAAGAATTTTAATGATTGGTTGCAGGCAAATAAATAGTATAACCCAAAATAGGAATTTATGGAAACAAACCAAATATTTCTGCTGGTGGCATTAGTTGCTACAGGACTTTTTCTTGTACAGTTCGTTATGTCTGTGTTCTTTGGCAACGTAGATGTCGATGTCGATTCCGATGCACAGTCAGATATGGACATGAGTAGCATCGTCTCATATAAAGGATTGATACATTTCGGAATGGGATTTGGATGGGCAATGTATCTTGCCGACTCAACCGATTGGAAGAGTTATCTGTTCGCTACACTTGCCGGATTGGCGTTTATCTATGTCCTCTGGCTTCTGTATAAGGCAGTCTACAAGCTTCAGAAGGATACGGTCAACGAACCTGCGGAATCGTTGGTGGGGCGTTCTGCTACTATCTATTTGAACATGCGTGGTGGGAAATATCGAGTCCAGATCAAAAGGGACGGAGCGTTAAGAGAAGTTGATGTAGCTTCTGAAACGGGGCATGCCGACTACGTTACAGGCGATGTGGTGACAATCACTGCATATAAGAATAACATATTGTATATTAACTAAATAATCAAAAAGAGTATGGACAACGTATTTATTATGGCTGCGATATTGATTGTCGTGGTGTTGCTCACAATTGTAGGTATACTTTCCCGTTACCGCAAGTGTAAGAGCGACGAAGTGTTGGTAGTCTATGGAAAAACAACAGGGAGCCGTTCGGCTAAACTGTATCATGGAGGTGCAGCTTTCGTGTGGCCGATAATACAAGGCTATGAGTTCCTGTCGATGAAACCTTTGCAGATAGACTGCAAACTGACAGGCGCCATCTCCGCCCAGAACATTCGTGTGGACGTGCCTACAACCATCACCGTGGCAATTAGCACCGACCCAGAAGTGATGCAGAACGCAGCAGAGAGAATGCTGGGGCTGAGTATAGAAGACAAGCAGAACCTCATCACAGATGTCGTGTATGGACAGATGCGTCTGGTGATAGCCGACATGACGATTGAGGAACTTAACTCCGACCGCGACAAGTTCCTTGCAAAGGTGAGAGACAACATCGACACTGAGTTGAGGAAGTTCGGTCTCTATCTGATGAACATCAACATCAGTGACATCCGCGATGCCGCAAACTATATCGTCAACCTTGGAAAGGAAGCAGAGAGCAAAGCGCAAAACGAGGCTCAGGCCAACATCGAAGAGCAGGAAAAGCTGGGTGCCATCAAGATTGCAAACCAGATTCGTGAACGCGAGACTAAGGTGGCAGAGACTCGTAAGGACCAGGAGGTGGCTATAGCTGCAACAAAGAAGGAGCAGGAAATAGCCATTGCTGAAACTCTGAAAGAGCAGGAAATATCAGTGGCCCGTGCCGACAAAGACCGAATTTCGCAAGTAGCACAAGCCAACGCCGAAAAGGAGTCACAGGTGGCAAGAGCTGAGGCCGAAAAAAATATAAACGTTGAGCAAGCCAACACGGAGAAAGAGAGCAGAATAGCCGAACTTAACTCCGACATGGCGATCAAGCAGGCTGATGCTGCTAAGAAGGCTGCCGTCGGCCGCAACGAGGCGCAGGAAGAGATAGCCCGCTCGAATGCCAAGTTGGCTGTCATTCAAGCCAATGCCGACAAAGAAGCCGGCGAGGCTGCAGCTCGTTCGCAAGCGTCTATCGAGGCTGCAAGGGAAAAGGCGCAGAAGGAAGTTGAGGAGGCAAAGGCTGAGAAAATGGAATCATCACTCAAGGCCGATAAGATTGTCCCTGCAGAGATAGCCAAGCAGGAAGCAATACTCCAAGCCGACGCAATAGCGGAGAAGACTATCCGCGAAGCTGAAGCAAGAGCAAAAGCGGCGCTTACACAGGCGGAGGCCGAAGCCAAAGCAATCAGGATGAAACTGGAGGCCGAAGCCGAAGGTAAGAAAATGTCGCTCTTGGCCGAAGCCGAAGGTTTCGAGGCTATGGTCAAGGCGGCAGAGTTGAATCCGTCAATAGCCATCCAGTATAAGATGGTAGACCAGTGGAAGGAAATTGCAGGCGAGCAGGTCAAGGCGTTTGAAAGACTACAGTTGGGCAATGTCACAGTATTCGACGGAGGAGCAGGTACAACAGGAAACTTCCTAAACAGTCTGGTAAAGACCGTTGCTCCAAGCTTGGGCATCTTAGACAAACTGCCTATAGGCGAAACAGTGAGAAACGTGGTAGGCTCAGCTAGCAGCAAGAAAGACAACGAACCAAAGAATACGGATTCTCCTGAAAAGTCGGACGAGTTCGAGGATAAAGAATAGAGTGAGACGAGACCGACGCAATTGCCGGATGCCATTGCAGTAAGTTAGCAACATGAAAAAAACGGGGAGCGCCATTGAGATGCTCCCCGCTTGGTTTCTGCCTGTCCGGCAGTTGTGTATTTATCCGTAGATGATGTTTCCGTTCTCGTCGCGGTTCTCGTCGATGAAACTCTTGTTGTATTGAGTCATACCGCGGAGCGACATACCCATGTTAGAGAATCCGCCGTCGTGGTAGAGAGTCTGCATTGTCACCTTCTTTGTAAGGTCGCTGAACATTACAACGCAGTAGTCAGCACATTCGTCAGCGCTGGCGTTACCGAGTGGCGACATGCGGTCGCTGAAGTCGTAAAGACCGTCGAATCCCTTGATACCGCCTCCGGCAGTAGTGAATGTAGGCGATTGTGAAATAGTGTTGATACGTACTTTCTTTTCGCGTCCGTAGATATATCCGAAGCTGCGTGCGATGCTTTCGAGGAGTGATTTGGCGTCGGCCATATCGTTGTAACCGAAGAAAGTACGCTGTGCAGCCACGTATGTAAGAGCGAGGATAGATGCGCACTCGTTCAAGGCATCCTGCTTCTTTGCCACCTGAATCATCTTGTGGAAACTGATAGCGCTGATGTCCAGAGTCTTGTCGTACAAGTTATAGTCGAGATCGTCATAGGTACGCTTCTTGCGCATGTTAGCACTCATAGCACAGCTGTGAAGGATGAAGTCGATTTTGCCTCCGAGAGCCTTCTGTGCCTCTGCGAAAAGCATTTCGAGATCGTCTACACTTGTTGCGTCGGCAGCGATGACAGTTGCGTTAGTCTTTTCTGCAAGTTCTGCTATTGTTCCCATGCGGCAAGCCACAGGAGTGTTAGTCAATACGAGTTCTGCGCCTTCTTCGTGGCAGCGTTCAGCAACTTTCCAGGCGATTGAAGCGTCGTTCAATGCTCCGAAAATAATACCTCTCTTACCTTTGAGCAAATTGTAAGCCATAGATGTTAAAGTTTAATGTTTATGGTTTAGTGTTTATGGTCAAGGGTAGTGGTTCAAGTACTCAACCACTGGCGATTGACCTAAAACGATAAAAGTTTTAATGTTTTCGGGTGCAAATTTACGATATTTTTGCACATTGCACAAAAATATGTGCAGAAATCATGCACTCAATCGTGTTTTGTGCTATTGTCCGTGCGGAAAACAGTTAAACTTCTCCCTTTTTGATGTTGAACGGAGCAATAGTGCGAGGACCTTCCTCCTGTGGCATCTGGTGGAGGTCAATTTCTCCGTATTGATGTTCGTACTTCTTGATGTTGTCCTGAAGAGCGAAGAGCAGTCGCTTGGCGTGTTCCGGAGCCATAATGATGCGCGATTTCACCTCTGCTTTTGGCATTCCAGGAAGCATGCTGACATAGTCAAGTATGACCTCGCAGGAAGAGTGAGTTATGATAGCAAGATTTGCATATGTACCCTGGGCAACCTCAGGCTTGATTTCAATCTGTAGTTGATTGTTTGCTTTTTCGTTTGACATATTATTGTATTTTATCGTTAAAGTTAAATCAATTATTCCTTTCTTGTCTTGTATGACAGGATGTGCCATGTGATGCTGACGGCGAGGGTGATGAAAAGAACCTTAATCCAAATATTTTCAGAGACAAACACTGCGCAGTAGAGCAGGGTAATCCAAACCATAGTGACTGAAACGATTTTTATACGTAGCGGTATGGACTTGTCCTCGCGAAAACTACGGATGTACGGACCGAATCGCGGGTGGTTCATTAGCCACGAATACAACCGCTTTGAACCATGAAAATAGCAAGTGGCTGAGAGCAGAAGAAATGGAGTGGTGGGGAGTACAGGCAGGAATATGCCCAAAACTCCGAGACCCAGCGACAGACTCCCGCAAAGTATGAGTAGTTTGCTTTTCATGATGGATGTACAGAACTCTCCGCAACTAAACCTTTATTTTGTCGAACCCTTCGCCATAAACTCCCGCAGCCTTAGTCTGCGAAATGAAAGCCCCAGGGTCGATTTCATGCACGATGCGGAAAATTGTTAATGATTGCTGTTTATGAGCAATAACCATAATAATCGAAATTGGTTCGCCTGAGTAGCAACCTTTTGAAGGAATGAGTGTAGCTCCGCAGTTGGCATCATTAAGTATAGCCTTTGAAACCTCGTCTGATTTTTTTGTTACAATGAAGAATTGTACGGACTGCTGCACGTAGTTCATCACGTAGTCGATGACGACCGAAACGATGAGCATTGTCACGAAACCGAACACGACGCGTTTCCAGTCTTCAAAAATGAAGTAGCAGGAAGAAATTATCACGATGTCGCAATATAATATTGTGCGCCCCATTGTGACGTTTTTATACTTGTTGACAATTGCGGCTATTATGTCTGTACCGCCTGTGCTTCCTTGATGAATGAATATTTGTCCGAGTCCGAATCCGCATAGTGCAGATCCAATGATGCAGGCCATGAAGTCTTCCCCTTCTCCAAGAATCTGTGGCAAATTACCGTTAGCATCCTTGAAGGCGTCCTGTAGAAACCAAAGGAAGAAGGACAAAACAGAAACTCCGTAGATTGTTTTGATGCAAAACTTAAGTCCCAGTATCTTGATTGCCGCAATTATGAGTAAAGTGTTTATGCAGAAGTATGTTACCTGGATTTCCAGTCCTGTGACATAATATACAATGGCAGAGACGCCCGTAAGACCGCCTGCAGCTATTTCATAGGGTAGGAGGAATGCCGTCCATCCGAGTGCATACAATGTCAGACCGAAGGTTATGACGCCATAGTCCTTGAGAGCGTTGGTTATGCTGTGCGGTTTGCGGAAGTCGTTGAGGATGGACTCCCATGCGGAGAGAATTTTTGACATGTACAGTTTGGTGAAAATGGATTATTTCGTGGTCATGATGTTAAGCACGCACTTGTCGATATCGTTCATTGCGTCCTTTCCGATGGTGGTAAGGTTGTGGATACTCTTGTCTACATCGTTGTCGATGATACCCTCAACGCTTGTTACGCACTTCTGTTGCATGGCAAGCATTGCCGATAGAACTGCTGTCGACACACCGCTGGCAAGCTTTAGCGCACAACTTGGTTTGGCTCCGTCACAGATCATACCAGTGAGGTTGGCAATCATGTTTTTCACTGCTGCCGACACTTGTTCGAATGTGCCTCCCATGAGGTAGGTTATGCCGCAACTGCTGCCCGTCGATGCTACAACGCATCCGCACAGAGCTGATAATTTGCCTAAGCTCTGCTTGATGTAGATTGCTGTGAGGTGGCTGAGCATAAGTCCGCGGAGCAGTTCCTCCTCAGTGTTATGGTTTTCTTCTGCAAACACAACAACTGGCAGTGTGGCGCATATCCCCTGGTTGCCGCTTCCGGAATTACTCATTACGGGGATTTTGGCTCCTGCCATTCGGGCGTCGCAGGCGCTTGCCGTAGCGCTTATGATGTGCGAGAACATGCTGTCGCCCATAATGCCTCGTCCGAGCGGACGTGAAAGGGTTTTGCCAAGTTCATGTCCGTAGCATCCTTGCAGGGACTGGTTTGCTGCGGCTTCGTTCAGACGGCGTGCCTCGCTTATGAACTCTATCTCTTCGATAGGTGCTGTGGTGGCGAAGTCGTATACCTTGCGCAGAGTCAACCAATTGGATTCTTCTGTGCTGTCTGTTGCAGATTCCGCTTGCTGTGAGAACAATTCCTGCCCGTCCTTCTCTACAAGCACGAAGTTTGAATGGCCACCACTTATGACTGCCTTCGAACTGTGTCCGTCAGCGGTGGCTAACACTTCAATGTAGAGCTTCTCGGTGATGCCTGATTTGAGCTGTATGTTGATACGCTCTTCGGCGATGAACTTTTTGCCCTTTGCAACGAAGTCTGGGCATACATCCTTAAGCACCTCGAGTTGATATTCTGATTTGCCGCATATCGCTCCGAGCGCAATGGCTATGGGCAAGCCTATCATGCCTGTGCCGGGGATGCCTACGCCCATGGCGTTCTTCAGTATGTTGGCGCTGAGGTTGACGTTGATTTTTTCAGGAAGACTTCCGAGCGTTTCTGCCGCTTTTGCAACGCAGAGCGCCACGGCAATAGGTTCGGTACAACCTACTGCTGGCACTACTTCACGTTTTACTAAAGCTATGATTTGTTCTCTTTCACTGCGTTCCATATTGATTTATTCAGTGGAGTTCCTATCTTTTCTTATATTCCTTGATACCGTTCTCAAGGAATTCGATGTACTTGTTTACATCCTTTTCATATGAGTAACTGCCTGAAAGCAAATTGCCTTCGTTGTCGAGGAGAACGTAGAAAGGTTGTGTGTTGGCTCCAAACTTGTATTCCTGCAGATAGCTCCACTTGTCACCGACGGTACGAAGTTTGCGATCTTTGCCGTTGATATTGACCTGTATAGGCTCTGCAAGCGGTGTGCGCTCGTCAACGTAAAGCTGGATGAGAACGTAATCATCGTTCATGATTGATGCAACCTTTTCGTCTACCCAAACTGCTGCTTCCATTTCGCGGCAGTTTACGCATCCATGACCAGTGAAGTCGATAAGGACAGGCTTGTTGTGCTGCTTAGCGTATGCCATGCCCTCTTCGTAGTCGCTGAACTGCGGATGCACCTCGTTGGTGTAGAGGTTGAAGTCCTGAGTCTTCATTGGCGGAGCGAATGCGCTTACGGCCTTAAGCGGTGCGCCCCAAAGTCCAGGAACCATGTAGATTGCAAATGCTATTGAGCAGAGTGCGAGGAAGAAACGTGGCACTCCGATCTTGCATTCGTCTTCGTCGTCGTGAGGGAATTTGATTTTTCCTAACAGGTAGAGCCCGAGGAGTGCAAAGAGGGCAATCCAAAGTGCGAGGAATGTCTCGCGGTCGAGGATGCGCCATCCGTAAGCGAGGTCGGCAACGGAGAGGAACTTAAGCGCAAAGGCGAGTTCTACGAATCCAAGAACCACTTTCACTGTGTTCATCCATCCGCCGCTCTTAGGCATTGATTTGAGCCAGCTTGGGAACATTGCGAATAGTGTGAACGGCAATGCCAATGCTATTGCAAATCCGAGCATGCCGACTGTCGGTGCAAGGATGTTGCCCGATGTGGACACTTCCACAAGGAGGAATCCGATGATAGGACCTGTGCATGAGAAACTTACGAGCGTAAGTGTGAATGCCATGAGGAAGATGCCGAGGAGTCCGCCTGTCTTTTCAGCCTTGGAGTCGATGGCATTGCTCCATGATGAAGGGAGCGTAAGTTCGAATGCTCCAAAGAATGAGGCTGCGAACACGACGAGCATGAGGAAGAAGAATATGTTGAACCAAGCGTTAGTGGCAAGGCTGTTGAGTGCGTTTGCACCCCAGATGCCTGTTACGGCAAGTCCGAGAGTTACGTAAATCACAACTATTGAGATTCCATAGATTGTGGCGTCGCGCATTCCTTTCTTCTTGTCGCCGCTGCTCTTGAGGAAATAGCTCACTGTCATAGGGATGATTGGCCACACGCATGGGGTGACGAGTGCCACAAGTCCGCCGAGGAGGCCGAGGATGAAGATGGTGAGGAGTGAAGCGTCAGTTGCAGATGCGTTGCCTCCTTCCTCGAATGCTTTGAGCTGGTCAAGAACCGGAGTCCAGAGTTTGGACATCCCGTTTCCGGCAGTTGTCTCTTCTTCCGCTATGGGTTGAACTGCCACCTGGGCAGTGTCGGCAGTTGCAGTTTCGTCAGCAGAGGTTGGTTCTTCCGCTGCAGGTTCTTCTACTGGGAGCGGTTCTACTTTTGCTGTTTCTTCTGCTTCTTCTTTCTTGACTGGTGCGGCAGGCTCTTCTTTCTTCTCAACCTTTGCAGGCGCAGCGGTTGGTACATTGCCTGAGTAAGTGAAGTCTACGGCTGTAGGCGGTGTGCAGTTCATGTCGTTGCATGCGCCATATTCGAGGTAGCCCTTAATGCTGTAGTCGCCACCGAGCAGCTTGATCTTCTGCACAAACAGACCTTTGTTCTCGAAGAAGTACACGTCTGTGCCGAACATCTCCTCGTAGTGCTTAATCACGTTTCCTTTGGCTTGGAGCGCCCCTGCAACCTCTGCACCGCTTATCTCGTCGAGATTGAATGTTGTGGGTGTAGGTCCGTCCTCAACAACATTAGTCGAGTACATGTGCCATCCTGGTTGGATTGACGCTGTAAACACGATTTCCGCCTCCGTGTCCGAAATCTTATTGAATGAAGTTGCCACTTCAACAGGGCTCATCTGAGCGTTTGCCACACCCATGAAGAGGAGTGCCAACATTGCAAACAAAGTTCTAATCTTTTTCATATCTGTAAATATATTTGTTATTTCTGTTTGTTTGATTTCTGCACGCTATTGCATCACCTTGTCCACTCTGACAGTACCGTCGGTGAAGACTGTACGGCGCACCATAACACCGCGCTGCGGATGCGGCATGCGTACCCCTGACAGGTTGTAGTAGTCAGTCGACTTTACATCTTTAACCGTTTCCACTTCGCCTATACCGCTTGGTGTCAGTTCTGTAGCCGGAGTGAACTTCACTTTGTAGTCGCTGGTCACCTCGGCGTTCCATATAGTCGTGTTGGTGTAGTAAGCGCGGATGATGTCGAAGCCCTCCTGACCTTCATTCTGTGCGATGAGGCATATCTGGTATGTGCCAGCAGAGAATGACGAGTCGAACTTGCACGACATGCTGTGTTCGGGGTAGTATGCTCCGAGAGGGAGGGTGCTAGGCACATTTCCCATCGACAGGATCTTGAACAATTCGCCGTCCTTGAACACTGCGAATCCTATCTTGCCGGTGAAGTTGATGGCGTTGTTAGAGAACTCAGTGATTTTGAATTCCATTACCGCACCTTGGTTCATTGTTGTTTTTGCCGGTGCGAACGACTTCATTTCGAAGTGGCTTTCGTATTCGCCCATTGCCTCAGGCTGCAAACCTACGAGAATTGATTGGAAGTAGTTGAACTCTCCTGTCCCGGCTCCGATTCCGCCAGTGCCAGGTTCGAGGGCAGACAGTTCGTAGTAGCCGTCGTATGTGCCTCCCCATCCCCAGTTGAAGTGGAAGAGTCCTGTAGCAGCATCGTATCCGTCACAAACGAAAAAGTGTCCGACACCGCTCGTTTCGCCTGTCATACCCCAGTACATGAGCGGACGCCCGTCCTGAAGTTCTGACACCAGTAGGGCCTTCCATGCTTCGGCGCTCATGTAGTCGCGTCCTTCGTAGTGCATGTTAGGGTTGTAACCGAAGTAATTAACAAGTGCCATACCAGCGTAAATGCTTGGAGTTGCGCTGTCATAGGCTGTGTAGCGCATATCGGTTGCCACTCCGCAGTGGTACATGAGTGTTGCCACTGCCTCCTTTTGTGCGTCTGTTGCTTCCGCTCCGTATTCATTGCACATATTTGCCCAGTCATAGACCGTATTGCCAAAGTCGGCTGTGCAACTTGAGAAATAAGCGTTTGTGTGCGAACCTATACCTTTGGTCGGTGCTTCGTGGTATTTCATGATTTGCGCCATGCCTGTAGCCACGCATCCTGTTACCGCACGTCCGTCGGCTGTCATAGGGCAGAGGTCATTGAACGGCGCACTCTGGTTCCACTTGGTCTTTACGAGCGGAGTCACGCTTGTGAGCGTATTGTACGAGTTTTCGTCAATTGTGGCTGTGCTAACAGATGCTTCAGGGCTGGAGTTCTCCAGTGCCGCATGCATCTCTCTGGCGAGGACATCTAACCAGTATTTCAGTCCGTCGGGCATTTCAGCCGAGTCGGCATTTCCTGATGTAGTATATCCGAGCACCTCCTTGAAGCGGTCGTCGCCCGAAACGACAACGAATCCGTTGTTATCGCCTATGCTGCATATGTAGTATGCAGGCGACGACTCGCCTGTGGCAGCATTGCGCAATTTTGTTTCTGCATGGATAGTTGTCGCCAAAGACAGGCGGACGGATTTGCCGTTTGCTAAACTTGGAACCTCTGTGATGAAACTTTGCGCGATTCTTAAGGCTTCTTCCGCTGTGCGGGGAGAAGCCTGTGTCACAATGGTGATGGCCAGAACGGCGATAAATGATAAAAACTTTTTCATTTGGTCTGTGTAAGTCGTAAAATTGTGAAATCCTCAACAGATTGAGGCGCATAATTTTCCAATCTGCAAAGTTAGTGATTTTGTGGGAGATTCGCAAACGCGAGTTCGCGAGTATGTGCGTAAACTGTTCTTGGCGTTACTTTGATACCTTGTCACCGCATGACGGTTTGTTCGTAACCATGTTTTCATTTGCAAACGGTGCAGTGTTTGCAAACAAACGCTTAAGCATTTTTTTACGAACGGTGCGGTGTCAACTAGTTAACGAGGGCTCATTTATTTACGAACGAGGGCTCATTCATTTGCAAACGAGGGCTCGTTGATAAAATTTCTCTGGGGTGGAGGAGTGGCATAAATGTAGCGATGAATAATTTTTAGTGAAGTTTTGTCTTGATTTTTGTCAAGAAAACAAGGTATTTTGCAAAATGTTTGCGCACACAGCACTCTGGATGTTGCAAAAGTCTTACCTTTGCATCGTGTTTTTCATAGTATTAGATTTAAGGTTAACAAAGGTTGGGGTAAGGCGTTACCCCTTTTTTTATGTCCCTACCTCTCGTGAGGTTTTGCAAAGCATCCGTTTTTCCTTAACTTTGCAATAAAATTATCTGATCTGAATGGCAACCAACAATCCTTATCTTGAAGTCCTCGGACTGACAAAGCGAATTGGCGACAGGGTCTTGTTTGACAATATCACGTTTACGATAAACGAGCGTGAGCATATCGGGCTTATTGCCAAGAACGGAACGGGCAAGAGCACGCTTCTCTCTATCCTTTCGGGAAAGGAAGGTTATGAGGGCGGCGAGATGGTCTTTCGCCGCGACATAAAAGTGGGCTATCTGGAGCAATTGCCGGTCTATCCCGAAGAACTTACTGTGCTGGAGGCTTGTTTCTGGCACGGAGGCGATGCCGCCAATACTGTGCGTGAGTATGAGGCCTATATAGAAGGTGTGCAGAACGGGACCATTCAGGAGGACAATGCGCGTATGGAGGATTTGCTTGCACGTATGGACCACCTTAAGGCGTGGGACTATGAGCGAAAAATCAAGCAGATTCTTTCCAAACTTAAGATAAAGGATTTCGATCAGCGGATTTCCGAACTTTCAGGCGGTCAGGTGAAGCGTGTGGCGCTTGCCAACGTGCTAATCAACGAGCCCGACCTCATAATCCTCGACGAACCTACCAACCATCTGGACCTTGAGATGATTGAGTGGCTGGAGAACTACTTGAGCCGTTCAACAATGAGCATCCTAATGGTGACTCACGACCGATATTTTCTCGACCGTATCTGCTCGTCGATCATCGAGATGGACGATGAACAACTCTATTTCTATTCAGGCAACTATAGTTACTATCTCGACAAGCGTCAAGAGCGCATCGATGCCAGAAACACTGCCATCGACCGCGCTAACAACTTGTATCGTACTGAGTTGGAGTGGATGCGCCGGATGCCTCAGGCGCGCGGTCATAAGGCAAAATACCGTGAAGATGCTTTCTACGAACTGGAAAAGGTGGCGAAACAGCGCATCGACACGAGCAAGGTGCGTCTGGAGATGGGCTCCACGTACATAGGCAGTAAGATTTTTGAGGCTACCGACGTGTGCAAGGCCTACGGTGACAAGGTCATCCTTAAGGATTTCAACTATGTGTTTTCGCGCTATGAGAAAATGGGCATCGTGGGCAACAACGGAACGGGCAAGTCTACATTCATCAAGATGCTTCTGGGTGAAGTGCCATACGACAGCGGAAGCATCGATGTGGGCGAAACCGTGCGTTTTGGCTACTACTCGCAGGAGGGAATAAGTTTCCGCGACGACCAGAAAGTTATCGAGGCTGTGCGTGATATAGCCGAATATGTCGACATGGGCAACGGACAACGCCTCTCCGCAAGCCAATTCCTGCAGCATTTCCTTTTCGAACCCGAAGTGCAATATAACTACATCGGTAAACTCAGCGGCGGGGAGAAGCGCCGTCTGTATCTCTGCACGGTGCTGATGCAGAGCCCTAACTTCCTCGTTCTTGACGAACCTACTAACGACCTCGACATCGTGACACTCCAAATCCTCGAAGAGTACCTGAAGACTTTCAAAGGGTGTCTCATCGTCATCAGTCACGACCGCTACTTTATGGATAAGGTGGTAGACCACTTGTTGGTATTCCAAGGCGAGGGCGACATTCGGGACTTCCCAGGTAACTACACTCAATACCGCGAGTGGAAAAGCAATGCCGATAAGGAGAAGGCGGAGCGTGAGCGCATTGAACGTGAGAAGCAGGAGCGCAAACAGCAGGGCGCAGAAAATGTTGCGCCGAACAATTCGCACCGTGGCAGTAAGAACGAACGCCGCCTCTCGTTTAAGGAACGAAAGGAAATGGAGCAACTTGAGGCGGATCTTGAGCGTTTGGAGCAAGAAAAAACGGAGATAGAGACTGCGCTCAGCTGTGGCACACTCTCTGTTGACGACATAACCTCGATGTCAAAACGTTTGCCCCTGCTCAACGACGAGATAGATGAGAAGACTATGCGCTGGCTCGAACTC
This sequence comes from Bacteroidaceae bacterium, assembly GCA_045576655.1. Classification (GTDB taxonomy): domain Bacteria; phylum Bacteroidota; class Bacteroidia; order Bacteroidales; family Bacteroidaceae; genus RGIG8745. The sequence continues at coordinate 26,770 of JAZNGW010000001.1, read as the reverse complement.
AGCGAGATAGGTTCCTGATAATGTTTAACTTCTTGAAAAGTATACAGATATGAAAATAACATCAGCCGAATTTAAGATTAGTAGTCCGAGAGCGGACATGTGCCCAAAGTCGGACATCCCAGAGTATGCCTTTATCGGACGTTCCAACGTGGGCAAGTCAAGCCTTATCAATATGCTCACTGAGCGTAACAAGCTCGCTATGACTTCGTCTACGCCAGGAAAAACGATGCTCATCAACCACTTCCTCATAAATGACTCGTGGTATCTTGTCGACCTGCCTGGTTATGGTTTTGCCATGCGTGGCAAGAAGGAAATGGAAAAGCTGCAGAATATGATAAGCCACTATGTCCTTGACCGTGAGCAGCTCACTTGTCTTTTCGTGCTTATTGACATACGTCACGAGCCCCAGAAGAAGGACCTTGACTTTCTGGAGTTCATAGGCGAGAACGGAGTGCCGTTTGCCATAATTTTCACCAAGGCAGATAAAATCAGCAAGGCGAAGCAGACATTTAACGTCAATGCCTACATGGACAAACTCAAGGAGCAGTGGGAAGAACTCCCGCCTTACTTCGTGACCAGCTCATCTTCACGTCTCGGACGCGATGAGGTGCTCAACTACATTGATGAGATAAATAAAAGCCTTGGGTAATTTTAACGGTAACGGTAACGTTGACGATTACGAAACTGTTCGTTCCCGTTCCCGTTAAAGTTAAAGTTCTTGTTCCCGTCCCCGTTACCGTTAAAGTTCATTAGTATGGTACAGCAAGCGACATTCTCCCTGCGCCAGCGTTCGCGCGGCTTTCATCTTATCACCGATGAGATAAAGGAAAACCTGCGTTCAGCAGGCATCACCCTTCCGAAAGCAGGTCTTCTTAATCTTTTTATCAAACATACAAGTGCGGCACTGACTATAAACGAAAATGCCGACCCTGACGTGCGTGTTGACATGAATGCGATTTTCAATCGTCTTGTCAAGGAGCGTGAACCTTACTATTGTCACACCCTTGAGGGTGACGACGATATGCCAGCCCATGCGAAATCAGTCATAACAGGCATGTCGCTCACAATCCCAGTTACTGACGGGCGTTTGAATCTCGGCACCTGGCAGGGCATCTATCTTTGTGAGTTCCGTAATTACGGAGGTTCACGCCGAGTGGTTGCCACGGTTATAGGGTAGGGGCGGAAATTCGTGTTACGAGCAGTTTGTCGATACGGGCTTCATCCTTGTCGGCAATCTCAAAGCGGAAATTGTTCCATTCAACGCTCTCACCGGTGGCCGGTATACGTTCGAACAGACTGATGCACAAGCCTGCAACTGTGGTGAAGTCGCTGTCCTCCATCAGATCTTCCGAATCAAAGAAAGAGAGGAAATCATACATAGAGCACTGACCGTCAACGAACCATGCTTCGCGGTCGGTGCATTTTGTTATCGGAGATTCCTCGTCAGTGTTTTCGGGTAAGGTGCCTACAAAACCCTCAAGCATGTCTTTCAGTGTGACGATTCCTATGCACCCGCCGAATTCATCGCACACAAGTCCGCGGTAGACCTGCTCTTTCTTCATCTGCTCAAGCATCTTGTATATGCTCATGCTTTCGTGAAAATATGTAGCAGGGCGCACTAATTCGGAGAGGCAGAAATCGTCTTTACCGATATGTATGAACAGATCCTTAAGCGAAGCAAATCCCTTCACATGGTCAAGGTCGCCATCGGCAACAGGGTAAACTTCATACATGTGCTCCTCCATGACAGAGCGCACCTCGTCTGCAGTCATTTCAAGGTCAAGCCATATAAGATCGTGTTTTGAGGTCATGATGGCGCCAACTGTCAAATCACCCATGATAAATACTCGTTCCACGATGTCCTGCTCTACGGGTTGAACCTCGCCGTTCTCAGCTCCTTCCTGTATTATAGACTTTATTTCTTCTTCTGTTACTTTGCTTCCTTCATCATTCAATCCAATGAAGGTGAACATGAAGGATGTACTCTTGGATAAGAGCCACACGAAAGGGGCGGAGAACGTGGCAAGAATGTTCATCGGGCGCACCATCAACTTGGCTATCTTTTCAGAAATGGCCATTCCGATGCGCTTTGGCAGTAGTTCGCCAAACACGAGGGTGAGGTATGTGACAAGTACCACGATGACAATTTGTGCGATTGCCTCTGAGTAAGTTGCAGTAACTCCGTAGCCTTCGAGCCAGTCGCCAAACATGGAGGCAAGTTTGCTGCCGGAATATATACCGGTGAGGATGCCTATCAATGTTATGCCGATCTGTACAGTGGAAAGCATGCGGTCAGGGCTTTCAGCCATTTCAAGAGCCAGTTTTGCCGATTTCTTGCCGTTCTTGGCTTCGGCGGAAAGACTCGACTTGCGTGCAGAAATCATGGCTATTTCTGTCATTGCAAGAAGTCCGTTCAGCAATATTAGCAGAAGGATGATAAATATCTCGTTCATCTTGCTCTTGGATTATTTTTTGATGTATCTGATAAGTTCGCCAATCCACAAGACAGCGGACGTGCTTCCGATGATGATGGCCCAGTCGGTCCAGTGGAGCGGTGTGACGTTGAACATGTCGCCTCCGAAAGAGACTATGAGGTACTGCCCCGCAAGGATGAGCAATGCTACCCAAAGGAAACTCTTGCTTTCCGCAAGGTTGGCAAATGCGGACTTCCCTGTCATGTAGGCCTTGGCGTTAAACATGTTCCAGAACTGTAGCATGACGAAGAAAGTGAAGAACCATGACAGTTCGTAGGCTTTAAGCACACCGTCGCAGTTCATATAGATGAGCAATCCGATAAGTATGCCCACAAACAAGGCGGCAGTGATGAATATGCCTTGCGACATGCTCTTGCTGATAATGAAATCGCCGTTCTCTCCACTCTTGCGCGGACTGTCCTTCATGACCGACCAACTTGGAGGGAGTGAGGCGAGGGCGCCTGCGGCGAATGTGTCCATGATGAGGTTGACCCACAGCATCTGAGTGATGGTGAGCGGTGAGTCTGTGCCTATGAGCGAACCGACCAAAACAATGAGGCAGGCCGCTACGTTGATGGTGAGCTGGAACAGGAGGAAACGCTGTATGTTGCGGTAGAGAGAGCGTCCCCACATTACAGCCTTGGCGATACTGCCGAATGAGTTGTCTATGATCGTGATGTCGCTTGCCTCTTTCGCTACCGATGTTCCGTCGCCCATCGACAGACCGACCTGGGCGGCCTTGAGAGCCGGAGCGTCGTTTGTTCCGTCGCCCGTTACTGCCACCACGGCATCGTTCTGTTGCAGCAGTTGCACAAGTCGTTGCTTGTCAGTAGGGCGCGCCCTGCACATAATCTTCAGACTGTTTGCGCGCTTGGCGGCTTCTTCATCGCTGAGCGCTTCAAAGTCAGGACCTGTAATGATGCTCTCGGCTGTGTCAGCATCGGTCCATATTCCAATTTGTCGGGCAATCTCCCGCGCTGTTCCAGGGGTGTCGCCTGTGACAATCTTTATCGCAATGCCGGCTTCGACACATGCCTTGACGGCATCAGGTACATCGGTACGCACTGGGTCGGAGATAGCGACAATGCCGAGGAAAGTGAGTTTTACTTCCTCTGCTAATCTGCCATTTGCAAAGAGTTGGTCCTTGTCGCCATCTTCAAGTATGCGGCATGCGAAACCGAGAGTGCGCATGGCTTTGTTCTGGTAGGTGAGCAACTGACTCTCGATGGTCGTGCGGCAAGTGTCAAGAGGTGCATTGCCGTCAACGCCTGCCACGAGGTCGCAGTTTTTGAATATGATTTCCGAAGCGCCTTTGACATAGAGCACGTCCTTGCCGAGCAGTGGCGAATGTACCACTGTTGCCATGTATTTCCGTTCGGTGGAGAAGGTGAGTTGGTCAATCACCTTGGCGCCCTCTCGCAATTTGCGGTAGTCGGCGTTCTGTGAATGGAGCCAGAGCAGCAGTGCGCCTTCAGTAGGGTTGCCGATTGGTTTGGCGATTCCGTCTTCGATATTCAGTTCGGCGGTAGAGTTGACAGCCAGTCCTTCCTTTATGAGCAGGCTCATTTGTGAGTCGTCAAGTACCTGCTCCTTCAGTCCGTAGAAATTGGTTTGGTGCACCTGCATTTGGTTCTGTGTCAGAGTGCCTGTCTTGTCTGTGCAGATAACGGTTGTGGCACCCATGGTTTCACAGGCGTGCATCTTGCGCACCAAGTTGTTTGCCTTGAGCATGCGGTTCATGCTTAGTGCGAGACTGAGCGTAACGCTCATAGGCAATCCTTCGGGTACGGATACGACTATAAGTGTCACGGCAACCATAAAGTTGTGCAGCAGGTGTGAAACGATGTCCATCGTGCCCATGCTGTCGGTGTGCATAAAGACTTTCGCGCTCAGCGCGATGAATGTAACTCCTGCTACGGCATATCCTAATTTGCTTATCAAAGATGCCAATCGCTTGAGCTGTATCTGCAGGGGTGTGTCAAGGTTATTGTCCATCTGCGCACCCTGGTTGACCTTGCCGTACTCAGTTGCGTCGCCCACCTTTTCCACGCGCATTATTCCATGTCCGTCAACAACGGTTGTGCCGCGCATGACACGGTTGGAGGCGTATGTGGCGTCATGGTCGAAATCAGCTTCTACGGTGGTCTTGCCGATGATTGGTTCGCCTGTGAGTGATGATTCGTTTACCTGCATGGACACCGATTCAAGAAGCGTTCCGTCGGCAGGAATTTCATCGCCGGTATTTAATATTACGATGTCACCGACAACAACATCCTTGCGCGCTATCTGCTTCACTGTGCCGTCGCGCACTACAGTTACCTGCACGTCGTCGTTTACGGTGTTGAGCACATCGAACGCCTTGTTGGCTTTTACCTCAAAGAAGAAGCCGATAGTGCTTGCCAAGATAATGGCGAAGAATATTCCGAGAGGCTCCATGAATGCACTCCATCCGGCTTGTTCCGGTCCCCAGCAGTGCACTCCCGCTATGACCATTGACAGGAGCCATGCTATTAGCAATATTTTGATGATGGGGTCGTTAAACTTTTCCAGGAAAAGTTTCCATAGCGAAGTCTTTTCTGGCGGGGTGAGGATATTACCCCCGTGCTTTAGTCTGCTTTCTTCTACTTCTTTGGAGGTGAGCCCTCTGTGAAGCATGTCATTGTCCATGTTGAAGTAAATTGATGTTTATTTTCATACAAAGTTACGCTTTTTCCAAATACCCTTTTTAATCGGGACTATATTATATGATTTATTAACAGATTGGGCGTCTTGTCTGGCTAAAGGGTAGGATGGTGATTGTTTGAGTTTGTTTAATTGTTTTATGACTTTTAACAAAAAATCCAAGAACCTCGTTGGAGATTCTTGGAAAATATGTAAGTGAAGATTATTGATTATTTCACTACGACTTTGCCTGTGTGAGTTTTGCTTGTACCGTTGACTTTGTAGATGTAAACTCCCTTTGGCAATGTGCTAAGCGATACGCTTCCGGTAGAGTTGATGTCCTTTTTCAGCACCTCGGAGCCTGTGACGGAGTAGAGCGACACTGTTGCTGCTGAACCGAGGTTGAAAGTGAGGGTGTTGCTGGCAAAACTTACTGGTTTCTTTGAACCGGTACCGCTGATTCCAGCTGCCTTCTCAGGGTCTACGCCGAGGATGATTTTGCATGTGAATGTTTCACCCTTCTGGGTGACAGTGAGGTCGAGCTCACGTGTGTAGTTCTCGGTCCACTTGTTGTCGTGCTGAACATGGATGCCAAGGTCGTATTCTGTGTTCTTTCTTGTAGCAACTCCCGTGTGGTTTACAGTGTAGTTGTTGCCTGCTCCTGTAAAAACGCATCCGTTGAAGCAAAATGCCACGTCGTTGGCCTTGTCGACAGACATAAGTGTAGCGTCGCAATTACCGTTGACCTTGGATGTGAGTATGAATTTAGGGTAGAGGCCGTAAACGTCCATGTCGTCTAATTCCTCCTCGGCATAATACTTCTCAACAGTTGCTCCGTTGGCTATATTCTGGCCGTCGAGAGTGACCGTGAGGTTCTGGGCTGTGAGTGATGCTGCGCATACCATTGCAGCTAATAATGAGTAGAGTTTCTTCATATATGATCCTTTCTTTTATTCCTTATATAATATATGTGTGTTATTCTATTTCGCTTTCCACCACCTGGAGTGCGCCGTTGTTGTTATAGACGAACGCTACGACCGCCAGATTCTCTGCATTCCAATTTTCTTTTACGGCGATGCTGTGGTTGAGGGTGTCAAATACGTTTGAACTGAGCGATATGCTTTCGCCGCCGACTTCGTTCACGCTTGCGCGGTACACATGGTTGTGCTCATACTCGCGAATGGTCGCCGAGCCGTTCTTTTGCCGTGAGATGATTCCGCTCTCCGTAATCCATATTTGCAGTTTGCCTTCTATGTCGCTAAGCGGCTTTAGTACCGTGATGATGCTTATTTCAGTCTTGTCGGCGTTGAGCGAGGCTGTGAGTTCGATGTCAAGTTCTGCATCTTTCTGAATTTCATCGCGTACTATCGTAGCCCAGTCAGAGTAAGATGTGTTTCCGCTTGTGCGGTTTATTACTCCTGCAGGGTAGCTTGTTATTCCCCATGCGTCGGCGTAGGTGTCGCCCTCTGGCGTCTTGAACGTAGGGAAACTTTTGCTACCCTCTGCAAAAGCGAACGGTCCCGCATGTATGCTCACTGTGATGAGCGCTTCGCCATACTGCTCCTTGAGTCTTGCGGCTGTTTCGTGTGCAGTAGGGCAGTTAGGGCAGTTCTGGCCTGTAAACTCCTCAAGCAACACGTTGCGCTTCGCTTCGATGGTTTCCAACTGCACATATCGCTCGTTTTCATCTATTGTGTCACAAGCGAATAGCGAGGTGGCAACTATTGTCAGTATTGTTATTCCTTTTATGTTCATTTTTTGATGTTTTAGTCGGTCAGTGGTTTAATCTGGAGCATCAGAATGTGTAGTTGTACGATACTTGTACACCTTTGTTTGCTGGTACCCATCGGCACACACCTCCCGAACAGTTATATCCGGCGCGAGTGCGTCCGTAGCCGGCCATGAGGCGGTGCGCCCCCTTGTTGTAAGTCACGCTTCCCATGTAGTAGTGCTCCTTGTCCTGGTAAGTACCGTTTACGTAAGGTTTTCCATACATGTCGCTGACTGTAAACATGAAGTTTGGCAAAACAGACAGTTCTAACAGTCCGTACCACCAATCGCCGCTTTCATGCTTTGTGTTGAGGTATTGCGCTTCTGCACGAAGAGTCATCTTCTTGCTAAACTGGTATTTGCCTTCAGCAACGAAGATGTTTGACTTTATCGTACCTCCGTGTCCTTCCACAACTTCCTGGTTGTATCTTTGGTTCATGTACATGAGGTTGAGCTTGAAATCCTTTGTGAACTTCTTTTCTACCTGCACGTTGATGTCCTGGTAATAAATGTCATCGCTCATTCCGAAGAAGTCGCTTTTATATCCGTCGGTGCCTATAGTGCTTTCGTGAAACTTGTCTTTAGCTGTGTAGTCAAGTCCGCGGATATGGCTCATGTTGAGCTTGACTTTCGTGCCGTACTTTCCTCCAAGCGCTGTTTTTCTTTTAAAGGTGTAGGCAAACTCGCCTTGGAACGCCCATTCGCCAGGCACGAGCGTCGTGCCGTCGTTCTTTCCGTACTGAGTGGCGTATGGGTAGAGCGCTGCAAGTGAGTAAGTGTGCTGGTAGGCGAAGGCTGGCATGTTGTTCACGAAGGCTGAAACTCCGTGCATGCTTCTTTGGCTTCTGAAGGCCATGTCTTCGCTTCGCTTAGCCTGTATGAGTGCGCTCATGCCTGTTTTTGAATATGAGGCCGAAAGGAATACAGCATTGCCCTTGTGGAAGGTGTATCCGTTGTCGAATGACGGGTCTTCGCTTTTCATCGCATATTCTGCGAGGATGCTGAAGTTCTGCTTCTGGAAACGAGTCCTGAAGTCGAAAGCGTTGACATACTTAGGCATGTTGAGCGCAAAGTTTGTGCCAGGCACGTTGATGTCTTCCTTGCTTTCGTTTTTCAGCACCCACGAACCTCCTATCATCCATGTAGTGTTGTTGTCGCGCATGGATTTGCTGTATTCGTCGATGTTGATTTCCGCATCAGCTCCGTAGATTACCGACTTGGTGTCCCAGTCCCAGTATCTGCGCTGTATGCCAGCAAGTGCTTTGAGGTTTACGCCTTTTATGGCGTCAAGTCTTACCCTCATTCCTCTCAGCGAATTGTCTATGCCAAGGCTGCGCTCTTCGTAAGTGCGGAGAATGAATCCGCTGCCGAACTGTTCGTAGTAGTCACCCATAGTGATTTCTACCCCTGGTGCTTTTGCTTTGACATACACGTGAGGCACGCCCCATCCCTTAAAGTCGGGTTCGAATCCCTGCAGAGGATGTTCCAGGTATTCAAGCCTTGCCCCTGCATCAATGTATTTGCTTGACAGGTTTAAGTCAAGATATGTGTTTGTGAGCACATCGTCGCTTGTCGGCTCTGTGCCTATTTTGCTGTCGTTCTCCGGCATAATGATGTCGCTTTGTATGCTGCCGTGCAGAGTCACCTGGTTCGATTCGCTCTGTCCCATGACAGTGCCGGCGAATGCCGTTGCTACTAATGCCGTTGCTAATTTAAGATTCATGCAAATCAGTCGTTTTGAATGATATTGTGGTTTGCGTGTTTACTTTTTCTCTTTCTTGCTGTTGCTTATCACCTCTCTTACCTTTTCGATGATGTGCTCCTCGCTTCCTTCAATGTATCCGCTTCTGGAGTCGACAATCTTGCCGCTGCCGTCGAAGATGAGCACGTGAGGAATCATCTGGATGCCGAAGGCGCGGTAGAGGTCCTTGTTAGTGTCGAGAAGCACCTCGTATTCCCATCCTTCGCTGTCGACCATAGGCTTAACCTTGTTCACGTCTTGCGCTCTGTCGATAGATACGGCATAGAGTTTCATGCCAGTCTCGTCCTGCCAGTCAGGATAAACCTCGTGTATGGCCTTCAGTTCTCTGTTGCAAGGCTTGCACCATGTCGCGAAGAAGCTGATTACAAAAGGTTTGCCGTCGTTGCTGAGCGTTTTAGTATCGATAGTCTTTCCGTTGATGTCTTTAAGTTGTATCGATGGCAACTGTGCAACGGCTGTTGATGCAAGCATCATCAGGAGCAGGCAGCATATCGTTTTTAATGTATTCATGCAATTCAATATTAGTTCTAATTATGTGTAATAAACATGCAAATATAGGAATTTACATGGTTTTCTCAAGGATTTTTTGACATAAAATATAATAATGTGTGTCGTTTTGTCCCAATTATGCTCTTTTTTTCTGGTGTTGCATCCCTCGCTCTGTAATGTTAGTGATGCAAAATGTGGCACGTCTGACATGGTGACGAACGTTGAAAGCCAGTGCCATCGCACTGGTAAATCAGCTTCACCTCGGCGCAAAACGCTCATCCCCCCCGCTCCTTATTTTCCGGCACTTCGCTGAAAACTATAAATAAAAGTAATATTTGTACAAATAATGGTTTTATTTATATAAATATTAGTTTTATTCTTACAAATATAAGTTTTATTTATACTTTTCTCCGAGGGGTTAACAAGTCTCCACTGGGGTTTAGCAAAGTTTCCACTGCGGAGCCCTGTTTTTTAGTGCGTTAAATATTGGCACGGAACACGCTGAGAACACGGTGCGACACGGTTTGTGTTCTTGAACGCGGATGAAACTGATCGAACAGATTGTCGCGGATAAAATACAAAATCAGCGTTAATCAGCCCAATCCGTCAAATCGGCGTTCAAAAAAAGACACGCCACACTGTGACGTCTCTACATGCTTTGCATCGGGCGAGCGGACCTCGTCCCTACTATGGGAATCTTCGGACGCAATACATTGCGTCCCTCCTTAACTCCTTAACTCCTGACTACTTAACTCCTGAACAGGGCACATTGCTTAATCTGTGTGTATCGGTGTGATCTGTGGTTTTTAATGCGTTAAATATAGGCACGGAACACGCTGAGGACACGGTGCGACACGGTTTTGTTTTTTAATATATAGAACAGCGGAACCAGCGTCTGTCCGCGTATTCCGTGCCTAACAAATGACACGGCTGAATCCCTCGGACGCAATCATTGCGTCCCTACTGCTTAACTCCTGAACTCCCAAAAGGGCACCCGCAAGGGGCGCCCCTACAAGTGAGGGAGGATAAAGAAAATCTGTGTGCATCTGTGTGATCTGTGGTTTAATATAGGCACACGGAAATCGCGGAGCATCCCTGCTTTAATTCCCCTCCCTTGCGGAGGGGTTAGGGGTGGGTCTTCTATGGTTGATTCTTCTTTTCTTTTTAACTTTTAACTCTTACTTTTTATCTTTTAATTCAAAAATTTTCCTACATTTGCATCGGATGGGGTGTAGTCTCCGTCCAGTAAAGGGTAGTCATGCCAGAGTAGGGACGCTACGTGTAGCGTCCGCAAGTATCAGCGGGTACGGTATGCGCTGCAACCGATTACATATTTATTATTATATAGAGGCGTTATGTCTTCATCTTGCGTGTACAAAGCCTAGGAAACTTAAGTTGCACAGAAAACAAGAGAAGGTGTAATGGTCTCCGCGTATATGCGTGGGGCTGTTATTTCCACATCTGTTTTCTAAGGTTTTCCTAGCACCTGTACACAAGGACGTGGCATTTCAGTTCCACGCTTCTTTGTTTATTTTTAAGGGTGCTGAGGGGCTGTCGCACCAATGATAAAACACAATGAAACAAATTATTACTAATCCGTTGCGAGCGTTCACGCTTGCTGTATCATTCCTCTTTGCTATTTCCCTCTCCGCTGTGGAAGTTGAGATTGACGGAATCAACTATGAAGTTGTAACAAAAATAAAGGAGGCAACAGTAATAGCGAAAAGCAGTGGTAAGTACACAGGGAAAGTTGTTATTCCTGAGTCGGTAGAGTATGAAGGAGTGTCTTATGCTGTTACGAGCATAGGGGATTATGCTTTCGAAGATTGCGACTACTTGACTTCGGTGATTATCCCTAACAGCGTTACGAGCATAGGGAATGTAGCTTTCAATTGGTGCATCGGACTGACTTCTGTGACCATCGGTAACAGCGTTACGAGCATAGGGGAGTATGCTTTCTCTGGTTGCTCTGGTTTGACATCTGTGACCATCCCAAACAGCGTTATGAGCATAGGGGTGGATGCTTTCAGTTTTTGCGACGGCTTGACTTCGGTACATATTTCAGATATTGCGGCATGGTGTAAAATAGATTTTGGAGATTCAGATTCTAATCCTTTATATAATGCTGGACATTTGTTTTTAGAAGGGGAAGAAATCAAGGATTTGGTTATCCCTAACAATGTTACGAGCATAGGTTCTTCTGCTTTCTCTGGTTGCTCTGGCTTGACTTCTGTGACCATCCCTAACAGCGTTACGAGCATAAGGGGTGCCGCTTTCAGGTATTGCTCTGGCTTGACTTCCGTGACCATCCCAAACAGCGTTACGAGCATAGGGAATTCTGCTTTCTCTTATTGCTCTGGCTTGACTTCGGTGACCATCCCTAACAGCGTGACAAGCATAGAAGGGTCTGCTTTCGAAGGTTGCTCTGGCTTGACATCTGTGACCATCCCTAACAGCGTTACGAGCATAGGTTCTTCTGCTTTCCGTGATTGCTCCGGCTTGACTTCGGTGGCCATCCCTAACAGCGTTACGAGCATAGGTTCTTCTGCTTTCCGTGATTGCTCCGGCTTGACTTCGGTGGCCATCCCTAACAGCGTTACGAGCATAGAGTTCGGTACTTTCGATGGTTGCTCCGGCTTGACATCTGTGACCATCGGTAACAGCGTTACGAGCATAGGTGAGTATGCTTTCCTTGATTGCTCCGAACTTACAGACGTTTATTGCTATGCAGAACAAGTTCCTTTAACAGAGAGTTATGCATTTTACGGTTCTTATGTGGAGTACGCCACTCTCCATGTGCCTGATGCATCAATAGAAGATTATAAGGCAACGGCACCGTGGAGCGGGTTTGGAACAATAGTTGGCCTTTCGGGGGATATGCCTGTTGAACCGGAGATTGAGAGATGCGAGACTCCTTCGGTTGTATACAAGGATGGAAAGCTGACTTTGACAAGTGCGACGGAAGGGGCTGAGTTCATCACAAAGGTTGTTGCGGATGACGCTAAGACTTTCTATGATGCGGAGATAGAGTTCAGCGCTTCGTATAGCATTGAGGTCTTTGCCCTGAAGAGCGGCTGTGAGAACTCCGACACGGTAAACGTCACTCTCTGCTGGATAGACCAGGATGGTGCTGACGAGGAGAACGGCATTATCAACGTGCCTTCTGCTCCTGTGCTTTTCCAGTCGAATGGTGGAACACTCACTCTTGAAGGTGTCCCTGCAGGAACAGAGATAACAGTCTATTCCACAAGCGGCACGGAGATTGCCAAGACAATAGCCTCAGGAGCGACAACATCCCTCTCTGTAGGTCTTTCAAACGGTTCTGTTGTAATCGTTAAGATTGGCAGCAGAAGCGTGAAGGTGAGAATTTGATGTATAGTGCTGTAGGGTGCACCCCTTGCGGGTGCCCGAAAACGCATGATGTAGAGACGTCACAGTGTGGCGTCTCTTTCTGTTGAACACGGATTTTGTCTCCCGCAGATTGCCGCAGATGTGGGAACACTAATTACCGCTAATTATTCAATAATTATCTTCAGTTCTTTTTGAACGCGGATTACGCAGATTGGACGGATTTGCACGGATTTCCTCTTTTGGCACATTGCCTAATCTGAGTGTATCGGTGTGATCTGTGGTTTTTAGAGCGTTAAATATTGGCACGGAACACACTGAGGACACGGTGCGACACGGTTTTGTGTTCTTGAACGCGGATGACACTGATTGAACGGATTGTCGCGGATAAAATACAAAATCAGCGTTAATCAGCCCAATCCGTTAAATCGGCGTTCGAAAAGGGCGCAATACATTGCGTACCTACTTAACTACTTAACTCGCTTGTGCTTGAGTAGTGGCGAGATTGCCTTTTGTCGATTTTAACACTTCTGTAGGGGTGCTTTCAGGCAATAAAACGGGCAAAAAAACGTTTTATGTCCTTATAATATATGTTTAACAAAAATATCATTGACAATGTGTGGAATAGTAGGATACATAGGGAAGCGCGAAGCTTATCCTATTCTCGTCAAGGGATTGAAAAGGCTTGAATACAGGGGGTACGACAGTGCAGGAGTGGCCATGATTAACGCTGATGGTGAACTAAACGTGTACAAGACCAAAGGAAAAGTGCATAACTTGGAGGAGTTTGTCACAGATAAAGATACCAGCGGGCATATAGGCATTGCCCATACCCGATGGGCCACTCACGGAGAACCTTGTCAGGCCAACGCCCATCCCCATTACTCGACATCGGGCAATCTGGCCTTGATACACAACGGAATCATCGAGAACTATGCCGGCCTGAAGGAGAAGTTAAGACAGAAAGGATACACCTTCAGGAGCGAAACGGATACGGAAGTGCTTGTGCAACTGATTGACTATCTGCACAACGACAATCGTCTGCCTCTGCTCTTGGCCGTAGAGACGGCCCTGCGCTCCGTCATAGGGGCATACGCCATTGCCATTATCGACAAGACAAATCCGCGCCAGATAATAGCAGCACGCAAAAGCAGCCCGTTGGTGGTGGGCATCGGCGACAATGAGTTCTTTCTGGGTTCGGATGCAACACCCATCGTTGAATACACGGACAAGGTGGTCTATCTCAACGATGAGGAGATTGCCGTTATCGACCTGGACAACGGACTCGAAGTGGTCAATCTGCACCATGCAAAGGTCACTCCTGAAATCAAGACCATCAACATGGAGCTCAGCCGGTTGGAGAAAGGCGGGTATCCGCACTTCATGCTGAAAGAGATTTACGAACAGCCAAGCTGCCTGAGCGATTGTATGCGCGGTAGGGTGAGCGGCGAGAGCAACAGCATCAAACTTTCCGCCATCATCGACCACAAGGAGCGTCTTCTGTCGGCACACAGGTTCGTCATACTGGCCTGTGGCACATCGTGGCACGCAGGACTGATAGGCAAGCAACTGATCGAGAACTTCTGCCGTATACCGGTAGAGGTGGAATATGCCTCCGAGTTCCGATACCGCAACCCTGTTATCGACGAGCACGATGTGGTGATAGCCATCTCCCAATCGGGCGAAACCGCCGACACGCTGGCTGCGGTAGAACTGGCCAGACAGAAGGGCGCGTTCATCTATGGCATCTGCAATGCCATAGGCTCTTCCATCCCGCGTGCCACAGACACAGGCTCCTACATACACGTGGGCCCTGAGATTGGTGTTGCCTCCACAAAGGCATTCACCGGACAGGTGACCGTACTGGCCATGCTGGCCCTGTCGCTGGGCCGTGAGAAGAACGTCATCGACGAGAGCATATACAGTATGCTGGTGACCGAACTGACACAGATTCCTGAGAAGATGCAGGAAGTACTCTCAATAAACGACCGCATAGCCCAATTGGCACGTATCTTTACCTATGCACACAACTTCCTCTATCTGGGCCGAGGCTACAACTATCCTGTAGCGCTGGAGGGCGCCTTGAAACTTAAGGAAATCTCCTACATCCATGCAGAGGGATACCCTGCCGCCGAGATGAAGCACGGACCGATAGCTCTGATAGACGAGGAGATGCCCGTCGTTGTGATAGCCACACAAAACGCCATGTACGACAAGATATTGAGCAACATACAGGAAATCAAGGCGCGCAGGGGAAGAGTCATTGCCATCGTCACAGAGGGCGACGAAGTTATCAGCCGTCTGGCCGACGATGTGATAGCCCTACCTAAGATTGCAGAATACCTGGAGCCGCTGATTACGACGATACCTCTGCAGCTGCTGGCATATCACGTAGCAGTGTGCAAGGGAAAAGATGTTGATCAGCCTCGTAATTTAGCAAAATCAGTAACAGTAGAATGATTATTCTGTAGGTGAAATTTCTATAATATAAGGGATATAAGCATTTGCAATGCGAAGTGCAACATTAGGCGAGCGAACCTCGCCGGTGCGGAAGAGGGGATGATGGCGTGGAATTGGCGGGAATATCATTGACGGTGCACTTTTTTGTCTTTTTTTTGCTTATATTCCGAGTTTTTCTGTATTTTTGTCGTTGTGAAAGGGAATTTTTTAATCACTTTAATGAAGTAATGAATATGAAAAAGATTTTTGGCGTTATCGCTTTGGCGATGGCTTTTGTATTTGCAGTTCCTGCTCAGGCTCAGTTGAAGTTTGGTGTTAAGGCTGGTCTTAATGTTTCTAAGGTGAGCATTAGTGGAGCGGACTTGGATTCAAAGAACCGTACAGGCTTCTTTGTTGGTCCTATGGCAGAGTTTACTCTTCCTATTGTAGGTCTTGGCATCGATGCGGCTCTTCTTTATGACAACAAGAGCGTGAAAGTTGAGTCTGAGTCAAAAAATCTCCACTATATTGATATTCCGATCAATGTGAAGTATACTATCGGTCTTGGCAGTCTTGCAAGTGTGTATGGCGCTACAGGTCCTCAGTTCTCTTACAACATTGGAAATAAGAAATGGCATGGTGTTGATTTGAACGACTCAGATTTTAGTTGGAACATTGGTGCAGGTGTGAAGTTGCTCGGACATCTTCAGGTGGGCTATAACTATAACATCGCTCTCGGTAATACTGCAGAGGTTAAGGGTGCTGACGCAATAGAGAATATTGGTAAAATTAAAATGAAGAACAACACTCACCAGATTTCTGTTGCTTACATGTTCTAAATTATAATAATTAGAAATAAGTTTAAGGACCTGCCCGATGATTTGTTCGGGTGGGTCTTTTTGTTTACTTTTGCATTATGCTTTACGTCGATGTCATATTGCCGTTGCCGCTTGCCGACAGCTACACTTATTCGGTGCCTCCGCAGTGGGAAAACGCTGTGAAGAGGGGATGCCGTGTAGTTGTGCAACTGGGCGTGAAGAAGATGTATACGGGGGTGGTGCTTGAGGTGCATGACCGGAAACCCGATGTCGAGGCAGTGAAACCAATATTGGAATTGCTCGACTTACAACCGATAGTCAGCGACAGCCAACTGAAGTTCTGGCAATGGGTGGCGGAGTATTACATCTGTTCGCTTGGCGAGGTGTACAAGGCGGCTTTGCCTTCGGGGCTGAAACTTGAAAGCGAATCGGTTGTGATGCTTGCCGAAGATGTGCCTGATGGCGAATGTGGTGCCCTGACTGACAGAGAACGTAGGGTGCTGGATGCTTTGTCTGAAAAGGGGGAGGAGAAAATTACCGCTTTGGGCAAGATGTGCGGGGTTAAGAATATCCTGCCAGTGGTTAATGCTTTGTTGGCAAAAGGACTTATTGTCGTGAATGAGGCTTTGCGCCGTGACTACAAGCCGAAGACTGAGGTGTGGGTGAGGGTTGCAGATGGCATAGATGCGGACAAGACCGGTATCGTGCTTGCATCGTTGACGCGGTCGAAGTCGCAGCAGAAAGCATTTGCTGTGTTGGCAGGTAAGGGCGAAATGCTCAGGTCTGAACTTATGGAAGAAGCGGAGGTTGCGTCGCCTATCGTTAAGGCTCTTTGTGACAAGCGCCTTGCCGTGCAGTATGTGAAGGAGAAGGGACGTTTGGACGGACTGTTTGGCAATGGCGAGCAGGAAAATACGCTCCGACCGTTGAGCGCCGCACAGCAAAAGGCATACGATGAGGTTGTTGGCTTGTGGGCGGATAAGGATGTCACGCTGTTGCACGGAGTGACATCGAGCGGGAAAACTGAAGTTTATATACATCTTATTGAGAAATATTTGTCGGAGGGCAAACAGGTGCTTTACCTGCTGCCTGAGATAGCCCTGACGACTCAGATTACAGACAGGCTGCGCCGAGTGTTTGGAGGTAGGATGGGCGTGTATCATTCTAAATTCAGCGATGCCGAACGTGTGGAGGTTTATCAGAAGCAAGTTTCAGCTTCGCCTTATTCTCTCGTTTTGGGTGTGCGGTCGTCAGTGTTCCTGCCCTTCAGCAATCTGGGGCTTATAATAATAGATGAGGAGCACGAGGCGTCGTATAAGCAGCAAGATCCTGCTCCCCGCTATAATGCTCGTAGCGCGGCGATGGTGCTTGCCCGCATGTATGGCGCTAAAACATTGCTTGGAACGGCGACTCCAAGTTTCGAGTCCTATCACAATGCGCAGAACGGACGCTACGGTTACGTGTCGCTGACTCAGAGATATAACGACATGCAACTTCCAGAGATAGAAGTTGTTGACATAAAGCGTTTGCGCAAGCAGAAACGTATGGTGGGCGCTTTGTCGCCGGTGCTGGTCGATGCCATGCGTGATGCGCTTGCAAGGAAGGAACAGGTCATACTGTTTCAGAATCGCAGGGGGTTCTCCAGTTTTGTGGAGTGCCGCACTTGCGGATGGGTGCCTCGGTGCGAGCATTGCGATGTCAGTCTTACTTATCATAAGGGGGCGTCGCGGCTGAACTGCCATTATTGTGGCAGTACGTATCCGCTTCCGGAGCGCTGTCCTAATTGCGAGGAGGAGAAGCTCATGCACGTAGGCGTGGGGACGGAACGGGTGGAAGACCAAATTAAGGAGGTCTTCCCTGATGTGCGCACCTTGCGTATGGACCTTGACACGGCGCGTACGCGTGCGGCATACGAGCGTATAATCGACGACTTTGCGGAGCATCGCGCAGATGTGCTTATAGGTACGCAGATGGTCACCAAGGGTCTCGACTTTGACAATGTGAGCATTGTTGGTGTTCTTGATGCCGATACGATGCTTAACCTGCCCGATTTCCGCAGTTATGAGCGCGCTTTCCATACTTTGTCGCAGGTGGCGGGGCGTGCCGGAAGAAAGAACTACAAGGGCAGGGTGGTGCTTCAGACCCGTAGCGCAGACTCGGACATTATCTCGCAGGTTGTGGCGAATGACTATACGGCGATGTTTTCTGCTCAGATGGAGGAGCGCAAAATGTTTTCTTATCCTCCTTATTGCCGTCTTATATATGTGTATATGCGCCATCGCGACAACGACGTGCTTGAGCATCTGTCGTTAGACATGGCAAATGCTCTGATTTCCGTGTTCGGTACGGAACGTATACTCGGACCAGCCCAACCTCCGGTGGGGCGTGTGCAGTCGATGTTTATTCGCAAGATTATAGTAAAAATGGAATATGGCACTTCGGTGCAGAAAGTGCGTGAAGCTCTTGTCTGTATTCAGAAGCGAATCCAAAGCCTTGCGTATGCTAATGGATTGACCATTTATTACGATGTAGACCCTGTTTAGACGTAGAAAAAGGCTCTGCTGAATCAAAAACGTGATTTTTTTGAAAAAAAAGAAGCGAAAAGTTTTGGTGGTTAAAATAAAGTCGCTACCTTTGCAACCGCAATTGAGAAACAAACGCTCTGTTGCTCGGCTAAATGCCACAGGCTGGTCCCTTCGTCTATCGGTTAGGACGAGAGATTTTCATTCTCTAAAGAGGAGTTCGACTCTCCTAGGGACTACCACTGCCCGAAAGGGCAATTTGTTTAAATATAGAAATTTAAAAAAGATAATATAAGAAAATGGCAAACCACAAATCAGCTCTTAAGCGTATTCGTCAGACAGAGAAGAAGAGATTGCACAATCGCTACTATGCAAAGACTATGCGTAGCGCTCTTCGCAAGCTCCGTGCTGCTAAGGAGAAGGCAGTAGCAGAAGAAATGCTTCCAAAGGTACAGAAGATGTTAGATAAATTGGCAAAGAAGAACATGATTCACTGGAAGAAGGCTGCAAACCTCAAGTCTGGTGCAATGAAGTTTGTTGCTAAGCTTGCCTAATTAAAACATTTATTTGTCATAGCATAACGGCCGGATTTCGCAAGAAGTCCGGCTTTGTTTTTGTGCTTTCTGATGTGCGAATTTGCGAGTTGTGAACAAATTTGTTTTTATGCCAAAATAGTGGAGTTTTGTTTTCGTAAATTCGCGAAAAATGACTAAATTTGTTGCTATTAAAGAACATTTCTAAAATGGACGAAATACTTAATAACGAAGAAAATTATTCGGCGAGTAATATCCAAGTCCTGGAAGGATTGGAGGCAGTGCGTAAGCGCCCTGCCATGTATATAGGTGATATAGGCGAAAAAGGTCTGCATCACCTCGTTTATGAGGTGGTCGACAACTCCATCGACGAAGCTCTTGCAGGCTTTTGTACACATATAGAAGTGACTATTAACGAGGATAACTCGATCACGGTTCAGGATAACGGACGTGGTATCCCTGTCGATATGCACGAAAAAGAGCATCGTTCGGCGTTGGAAGTCGTTATGACAGTGCTCCATGCCGGTGGTAAGTTCGATAAAGGCTCTTACAAGGTGTCCGGAGGACTTCACGGAGTGGGTGTGAGCTGTGTGAACGGTCTGTCTACACGCATGCTTTCTCAGGTGTATCGCGATGGTAAAGTTTATCAGCAGGAATATGCTTGCGGAAAACCTCTTTATGATGTTAAGACTGTAGGCGAGACAGAGCTTCGAGGTACGCGTCAGCAGTTCTGGCCGGACAAGAGCATCTTCATCACAACTACATACAAGTACGACATCCTCGCTAACCGTATGCGTGAGTTGGCTTATCTTAATGCCGGCATAACAATCACGCTCACCGACATGCGTCTTGATGTCAACGAAGCTATGGGCTTTGAAGGCATACGCAAGGATGTGTTCTATTCTGAAGGCGGACTCAAGGACTTCGTTCGCTACATAGATGCGACTCGCACTCCGCTCTTTAATGATGTTGTTTACTTGAACACGGAAAAGCAGAACGTGCCAATCGAAATCGCTATTATGTACAACACTTCGTACAGCGAGAATCTCCATTCGTACGTCAATAATATCAATACAATCGAAGGCGGTACTCACCTTGCAGGATTCCGTTCGGCACTTACTCGTGTGCTGAAGAAGTATGCCGAGGACACAAAGGTGCTTGAGAAACTTGAGAAGCAGAAGATCGAGATTAGCGGCGAGGACTTCCGCGAAGGATTGACAGCCGTGATTTCTGTAAAGGTGGCAGAACCGCAGTTCGAGGGGCAGACAAAGACGAAACTCGGAAACAGCGAAGTTTCGGGTGCGGTGAACTCTGCCGTGGGTGAGGCTCTCACCAACTATCTTGAGGAGCATCCAAAGGAAGCCAAGATGATTGTCGACAAGGTGGTGCTTGCTGCTACAGCTCGTGTTGCAGCGCGAAAGGCTCGCGAGAGTGTGCAGCGCAAGAGCCCTATGACAGGAGGCGGACTCCCTGGCAAGCTTGCCGACTGCTCAGACAAGGATGCTGCAAACTGCGAAATGTTCATTGTCGAGGGAGACTCTGCGGGAGGTTCTGCAAAGCAGGGGCGCGACCGCCACTTCCAGGCAATCCTTCCTATCCGCGGTAAGATATTCAACGTGGAGCGCACAATGTGGCACAAGGCATTTGAACACGAAGAAGTGAACAATATCATCCAGGCTCTCGGCGTTCGTTTCGGACTTGACGAAACTGACAGCAAGGCCGCAAACTATGATAAACTTCGTTATCACAAGATTATCATCATGACCGATGCCGATGTCGATGGCGCTCACATCGACACACTCTTGATGACACTCTTCTATCGCTATATGCCGGAACTCATTCAGGACGGACGTCTTTATATTGCCAACCCTCCTCTCTACCTCTGCTCTAAGGGTAAGATTTCAGAGTACTGCTATGAGGAAGTGGACCGTCAGAGATTTATCGCTACTTATGGCGATGGCAACGAGGGCAGCATCCGTACTCAGCGCTACAAAGGTCTTGGTGAAATGAATCCTGAGCAGCTTTGGGAGACAACAATGAATCCAGAGACTCGTCTGCTCAAGCAGGTGACTATTGATGATGCTGCTGAGGCAGACCGCACGTTCTCCATTCTTATGGGCGACGATGTTCCGCCGCGTCGCGAGTTTATTGAGCGTAATGCTACTTATGCAAACATTGACGCTTAAACCAAGGCATGGACGATTGGTGAATAAAAATTTATAATTCTTACATATATTTGTGTGCCGACCTACTAGAAGTGATTCTGACCGAGTCGGCACTTTTTGCATCCCAAAGGAGGTAGTTGAAGCCATGAAACACGAGACAGGACAAGAGATGTGTAATTCGGCGTGCAGGTATTATGCCACGGCATCCGACTTCTATCGTTGTGTCAGCGACGCTGTTGCTGATTCTTCTGACGTGATGGCGTCCTACCGTGTCTTCCATAAGGTGCTCAGTCAGGCGGTTGCCCAAAAGGTTGAGTTTGAGCGTCTGAAACTGCCTGGCTTGTTTGCTAAAATCAACCATCTTGCACAGGAGTACGCCTTGCCTGACGCCCTGCAGCGATCTGTGAATGACGCGCGCATAAGGTTGCACCGTCTCTTTGACAACGATAACAAGCAAGGCTGCACTCGTGAACAGGAAAAGGAACTGCATAAGTATCTGCTGCACGATATGAAAGCGATATGCAGCTTCATTGAAGCTGTTTATGCTGAACCTGTGCCTTTGTCGCTGGAGGAGCGATATCCGAGGAGGGCGCGCAAATCTGTTGCCGTAACTCGCAAGTCTGATTGTGTGCGTGTGATGGTGAATAAATGGGATGAAGAGTATATCTATGTCGTAGACGATTCTTCCGAACCAGTAGAGAGAAAGGTGTGCTACACCGGCAAAAATCAGTATCTTCAAGGTGGCGATTGGACCTATATCGTTCCTCTCCTGAAGGAGCGCATGCAACTGAATCTTGTGGCAGTGCGCATAGTTGACGATGTGTGGATGCCTGAACTTATAATACTTGAACCTGATGTTCTTGTGGATGTGTCGTCCATTGCCGCATGCCTGGAGCATTATGGCGATTCTCCCTATACATATCTGCTTAACCGCCTGAAACCTAACGAATCGTCAGAGCCAATGATTTTGGGTAATTTCGCAAGTCTGTTGCTCGACAACGCTTTACTGCCAGAGGATAAGAGATGCGGTTACAAGGATTGTGCTGTTGAGTTTTTTCAGCGCAATGCATTGCAGATTTCAACCTCGGAGTTGAGCGACGGTTTCCATGCAGAAGCAAAGAGGCAGTTCGATAATATCAATTCCTTGCTGAGTGGTGAAGGGCTCGCCGAGGTGGGTGCTCTCAATCGGAGCCTTGCCATCACCGAGCCTTCTTTTTTCTGCGAACCATTAGGTCTGCAGGGACGTATGGACTTTCTCCAACTGGATTATTCCGTACTGATGGAGCAGAAGTCCGGCAAAGGTGCGTTTCCGCCAAACCCCGACCCTGAAGTGCCGAACCCTCAGACCAAGCACTACGCACAGATGATAATGTATATGGCGATTCTTCACTATAATTTCGGTAAGAAGAATGCTAATGCCTATTTGCTCTATTCAAAGTACTCCAAAGGACTTCTCGGATTGGGACCTGCCCCGTTATTGCTTTTCCGTTCCATTCAGATGCGCAACCGCATAGTGTGGATGGAGACAGAGATGGCGCAGACTGATTTGGCAGAGCGTATACTGAGGGGGATAACAGCCGAGTCGCTTAATGTCGACAAGGTTAGGGGAGTGCTGTGGGAAAGATACACAAAGCCTCAGATAGAGGGACTCCTGAATCCCATTAAATGTGCGTCGCAACTTGAACAGGCCTATTTCTTTCGTATGTTAAGGTTCGTAATGACGGAGCACCTTCTTGGCAAGATAGGCTCGCCTTCGCGCGACGGTTCCGGCTTTGCTTCCAAGTGGCATGAAACGCTTGAGGAGAAAGTGATGTCGGGCAGCATCTACTGCAATCTGCACATCGCTTCGATCGATGAGGACTGTTCTGAATCGGTGGAGGTGCTGGAACTGCGTGCCGATCAGGCCGTTTCGGCTG
Source organism: Bacteroidaceae bacterium (assembly GCA_045576655.1). Classification (GTDB taxonomy): domain Bacteria; phylum Bacteroidota; class Bacteroidia; order Bacteroidales; family Bacteroidaceae; genus RGIG8745. Next base: position 3,873 of record JAZNGW010000001.1, on the reverse strand, counting down.
ATGCCACAAACTTCCGTAAGGGTGATATTGTAGTGCTTTACGCATATAAAAGTGGCGAGGTGCCCGACTTGCGCCGCACGATGGTGTTCCGATGCAGCATAGAAGATATTACAACCGAAACTGTTGTCCTGCGTTTGCGTTCTCCGCAGTCAAATGCAAAAGTTTTCTTCATGCAGCAAGGCGATGTGTGGTGCATTGAGCATGACTATTTCGAGTCGTCGGTGACATCCCTCATGCGGGGTTTGTATTCATTCCTGACAACGGCGCAGGACCGGCGCGACCTTTTGCTCTTGCAACGCGAACCTCGTATTGACAAGGATAAGTGTTTAAGAGGCGACTATGGCGAACGGTTCAATGATTTGATGCTAAGGGTGAAGCAGGCACAGGACTTCTTCCTAATTGTAGGCCCGCCAGGAACGGGCAAGACTTCTTACGGAATGTTGAATACGCTGAAGGAGGAACTGACAGATCCCGACTCATCCGTGCTTCTCCTGTCCTATACCAACCGTGCCGTCGATGAGATTTGCAGCAAGCTCATTCATGAAGGCATTGATTTCATCCGAGTGGGTGGTGCGCTCACTTGTAGCGAAGAGTGTCGTGGCCATCTGCTCGAATCCAAAGTGCGTGGCATTACCAATAAGGACGAACTTCGCCGGCTGCTCTCATCTACACGCGTCTATGCCGGCACAACGAGCTCCATAAATGCCCATTCCGAACTCTTCAAACTCAAGACCTTCTCTTTGGCCATTGTCGATGAGGCGTCGCAGATACTCGAACCTCACATAATAGGGCTGTTGTCCGTCCTTACAGACGGCGCACCAAGCATACGTAAGTTTGTCTTTATAGGCGACCACAAGCAACTCCCTGCCGTGGTGCAGCAAGATGCCGAAGAATCGGTTGTGGCAGAACCTCTGCTCCACGAGATAGGTTTGGATGATTGCCGTTTGTCGCTATTCGAACGCCTCTACAACCGCCATAAAACCAATCCTCTCTTGTGCCACATGCTTACAAGTCATGGACGTATGCACGAGGAGATAGCCAGTTTCCCTAATGAGATGTTCTATCAGAAGCGCCTCAGCGTAGTACCTCTGCCACATCAGGTGACTTCTTTAAATGGCACATCTGACGACTTGACTATTGACAATTTGGTCGATTCAGTCAGGGTGGCATTTGTCAATGTTCCTTCATCCGGCTCCTCCCTTTCCGACCGAGTCAATATGCCGGAGGCGGATGTTATTGCACAAATATCCTTCAGTGCCTACCGCAAATATTTCTCATCCTTTGATGCCAATGAAACCATAGGCGTTATTGTCCCTTATCGCAACCAGATAGCGGCAGTGCGTAGCGCTTTGGCAAAATACGGCATACCTGATTTGACACGTATCAGCATCGACACAGTGGAGCGTTACCAGGGCTCCCAACGCAAGGTGATAATCTATGGCTTCACCATCCGTCAGCGCTACCAACTCAATTTTCTCTGTAGCAATACCTTTGTGGAGGACGGCGCCCTGATTGACCGCAAACTCAACGTGGCGATGACCCGTGCTATGGAGCATCTCTACCTTGTCGGCAACGCTGCGCTCCTCTCCGAAAGCCCCGTGTTCAGCCGACTGATTGATTACGCCAAGAATGAAGGCGGATATGTTAGTCCACAGCCATGAATCAAAGGTGATAAGTGAAACGATATAACTCGATACCCCAAAAGGGCTGAATCCTGGAAAAGGAATCAGCCTTTTTTTATGCAGTCAAAAACGTTTTATTGGACACCAATGTAAAAGAACATAAAGAACTTTTGTATAAAACTCTTTTTGTCGACTCCGTTATTTTGCGGTTATTTGCAGTTTGTAAGTTTCTCCGTCAATCTCGACGTTAGGATTGACATAGTTTGCTTGCTTGTTACTGTCAATAGTTATCGTTGACGAAGCATCGTCATCAGAAGTCATGATGAATTTTCCGCTGTTTGTCTTCTCCACATTGTAGTTCATAGGAGAGTCAAATATTGCCTCAGAACCATCAACAAGCACATTAACAGCCACGGTGTTTTTGTTTATACGCTCTATGGCTATTGTCATATTGCTGTAGTTCTCAATAGTTTCGCCGTCTAAGAAGAGTTTGCCTTTTCCTGTGTAGTCGCCTTCCGCCTGTTTGGCATAATCGCTACGGAGCAGTCTTGACGTGGAAGAAGATTCCGCAGTGCTTGTTTGTTTAGTTCTTGTGCCTAACAAAGGTCTCCTTTCGCCAGTGTTGGCATATTCCGCATTAGGAATGTAAGGGTCTATATGTTGATGCTTAAGGTATTGATAACAATTTAGGTTTTGATCCGATGACAAATATTCGGCATAAAAAAGAGCGCCAAGTCCTAATGTAGGAACACTCGTTAATATGATTTGCCCTTGCAAACTACTGTATTCATAATCAATTCCGAACGGACGTAGTTTATTGGTATTAAAATCTTTAGCTATTAGGTAAGAGAGGTATCTCCTTCTGGATGTGGATATTTTTGTTTTTCCGGATTCGTCTATTGTACCAATTTTTTCTAATTCTTCGTTTCTGCCAACCTTGTAGATTTCGGTCCCTGGAGCGCCGTGTATTGTCAGTTTTTGTCTTCCTGTAACACAAGAAAACATACTTAGAGTTATCAAACACACAAGCAGGGTATATGTTATATTCTTCATGACGTTTGGTTTTATTGGTAATCGTAAATAATTCCATTAGCAAATGCGCAAGTACTATTAGGCCCTTTACTCTTCTTATTTCGTAACCATATATTCCACCACGGTGTATTGTATAAGTTTGGTTTGCTATGAGTGACGGTCTTTAGTGCATCATTTACCATACCTTCCGACTTCAACGGCACGTTGATGTATGACTCAACATAGAAGTCTGTTATGAGTTTGTCGAATGTTTCACCGCCGTCAAATGAATATGTAATGCAAACGCTGAAACGGCAAGGCGATTCTTGTTGTGTCAGTTGTAGTAAGGCTATTTCTCTGTTGTCTTCTGCAGGAGATGCAAGACCTGCAACATCAAAGACTTTTGACATTGCTGCATTGCTTCTTGGAGCAAGCGAGACACGAGGCTGGTCGGAAACGTAAGTGGCTTCAGTGACAGATTGGCCCGATGTGCCCGAACCTCCTACATTTATCCCATTTGCTATCTGGCCTAATGCACCGCCAATGCCGAAAGCCCCTGCTATGGCGCCGAGATTCACTGACGCGCCTTTGGTGGACGACGAAAGGTCAGTCGTTGAAGTTGTGCGCACCGTAGGGTCGTAGTATGATGTGGATTTCCCGTCGCTGTTGACGAAGAAAGATAACGTCTGGTCAATAGTCATAATCTCGTCGGTCCTGTTATAGACCAATGCTGTAAGTTTGCCGTCGGTTGAAATTGTGTAGCCAACAGCAATCTTTGCCTCTTCGGGAATAGGATTCTCCGGTGTTGGCTGTGCATACTTCATTCTCACCGATTGATAGGTGACGCAATAGGTTTTGTCTTTTATTGTGCTGCACGATGCTAACATCATGCAACACGCAATCCCCAATAAAGTTCTTGAAGTCTTCATTAAATTTATGTAAATGAAAAAAGGCGTGAAACCATTCGTTTACTTGCCTTATCATCCGGTTACCGCCAAGTGACCTGTACATCTGCAAGTATAGAATAGTCCACGCCCCAACGGACGTGAACTTTCAGTCGACTTGCTCTCGATGTACGAAAATTGGCGGTATTCGATGATAAGAGAACAAGAGCTAAAAGCTCAAATATGTATGTTTACCCGTAGGGGCGGGGTTTGCCCGCCCAATATATGGGTGTTCTACTAAGTAAAGAACGGAACGCAGCCTTTAAGTTAAAAATTAAAAGTTAATAATTAAATCT